>CAXTIG010000090.1:0-2116 GCA_964244295.1 uncultured Cytophagales bacterium | reverse complement strand
ATTGTAGCGATAGAAAGCCGCTAAAATACACGAAAATATCTGCTCACCCCCTTAAAAGACGGCGGCGCGACCGGGTTTCTCCTTTCCCACCGTCGGGCGTGGAACGGCTTTAGTGAAAGGAAGGGCAAACCAATCAATCCTTTTCCATTCCATGAATCTCATTCTCCATCTCCTCATCGACGCCGCCATCATTTTCGGCTTGGCCTACGTCATGCCGCAGGTCGACGTGAAAAGTTTCGTTACGGCCCTGCTCGTGGCCGTTGTGCTGGCCTTGCTCAATTCCACCGTGGGGTGGATCCTGCGGGGCGTGGGTAATCTCGTCACGCTCGGATTGCTCAGTTTCATCGTTCGTCTGCTGGTCACGGCGCTGCTGCTCAAACTGGTGGACCGACTCTTCAGCGGCCTCACCATTCAGGGTTTCTGGCCCGCATTGGTGATTGCTCTCGCCGTAGCCATCGCCGGGGCCGTCATCGATCAGGCCTTTACCCCCGGCGATTCGGTGGCCCGCGATTCGGCGTACTACCTGAGTAGCGGGTTGACCAACGTGCTGGCCTGAGACCGGAACCAGCCCAACGCAAATCGGCCCGACTCGTTCACACGAGTCGGGCCGATTTGCGTTTTCGAGTTAAATTTTAGGTCGTCATGCTGAACTTGTTTCAGCATCTTCCCGCAAAACCGCCGAACTGTTTGTTGGTAGGCAAGTAGTTGGAAAACCGAGGGGAAGATGCTGAAACAAGTTCAGCATGACGCTTACCTTTCAAAACCGCCCAGCCCAACCAATCCCCGCCACCAGGTGCGGCAAAACGAAAGGTTCGGCGAAGGTCTCAGCGGAGTGGCCCATCGCGGTATAAAACACGCGACCATCACCCACGACGTTCGTCCAGGCAATGGGATGGTCGCCGCCCATCGCCTTTGGAAATTTCGCCGTAAACGAGGAATCGTTGAGTGATAGCAGCACCTGCACCGAGTCTTTGCCCCGTACGCTGCCCGTGAAATTATACCACTCGTCGCGCTTCCGCCACTGGGCGGGCAGGTGCTGGGTGGCAGGATGATCGCGCACTTCCGTCCTGACTTCGGCCCAGGGTGTGTGCTGCGGAAACAGGGTATGGTCGCGGAAGTACGTGCCTAGCATCCGGTGGTACCAGGGCCAGTCGGCTTCGGTATCGGCAGCGGCGTGGATACCCGCGTAGCCCCCGCCGTTTTCAACGAAATCAATGAAACTGCGTTTCTGCTCCGGGGTGAGCACCTCGCCCGTAGTGGAAAGAAACACCACGACTTTGAACCGGCTCAAGTACTCATCGTTGAAATAAGCACCGTTTTCGGTACTACGCACGTCCCAGCCCGCTTTTTTCCCCGCCGCTTTCAGCGCTTCGACGCCCGCCTCGATGGATTCGTGGCGGAAGCCGTTGGTTTTCGAGAAAATCAATACGCCTTTCGCGCCCACCGAATCGGGGTCGGGCGGGCGCACGGTGTCGAAAACCGGATGCTGCCAGGGAAGGGTGCGGGTCAGGTACTTGGCCCCGATGACCCCCGCGCCGAAGAGCAGCACGACGACGACGAGCAGGCCAAGCAGAAGGTTGAAGATTTTTTGAATCATGGGTAGAGGTTTGAAAATTGTTAAGATGAAACGATTGAAACCCTCCTTCTCGGCCTCTGCGAGCGAAGGCACTCAAGACGAGCGGAGCGAGGATTGAGTGCCGGAGCGAAGCAATCCCCCCTCCCGGAGACTACGAGCGGTTTTGAGCAAGGTCTGTTTTAGCTCTCTTGGTCTTCGAGCGGGAATTGCTTCGCTCTGGTAATCAGGTTTCGTTTCACTTCACCTGATTACCTCTGCTCGCAATGACGCGGTTTAGGGGAGGCTTTCATTTTAACGCCAACGGGTTCCATCCGATTGCCTACGGCTTTTTTTGACCAGCCGCCCCTATTTTCTCGCCATTCTTCCTTTTGAAACCGCCTTTCGGTGCGAATTTAAAATATCCGCTGTTCTCCGTCCGACTATGGGGTAATTGGGGGATTAAGTGCTTGGGTGATTCAGCAGTCAGGATCAAGCGGTTTCCTAAGTTACAATGGTTCGTCAATCTTGGGCTGAATGGAGGGCACAAAAAAAGGCGTGGTA
>CAXTIG010000089.1:0-2624 GCA_964244295.1 uncultured Cytophagales bacterium | reverse complement strand
TGCCGCCAGGGTGGTGGTGTTGAAATACTCCGCCCGCAGGCCCGTGCCGGTACCGGAGGAGATCCCTCCCGAGGAAACCCGGTAAAACGCCGAGGCCGGAACGACCTGCTTGCCCAGGCCCGGCCCGCTGTAGCTGACGCTCAGGGCCTGACCGCCCCCGCCCTGCAAAAACAAGATGCTCAGGGCGTGTTTGCCCGCTTTCAGGCCAATCGTACCCGACTGCTCGGTCAGCGGGTGGAGGCCGTCGTTGTTGACCACTTCGGTGCTGCCGATGTAGAGTTTGCTGCCGTCGTCGGAGGCGGAGTAAAACGTGTACGTCCCGTCGGTGGGGACGTTGACATAGCCCTGAAAGCGTAGTCCAAACTGGCTATCGCGGTTGCGTACGCCCAACTCGGTGCTGCCGACGGTGCCGGTTTTCAGAGGCGTCAGGACGTTGAAGTCGGGCAGGGTGTTCCAGTTGCCTTCGTAGTAGGCGTAGTCCAGTCCGCCCACGGCATTGGCCGGATTCTCCGGGTCGCGCAAGGCAATCGGATCGGGGGCGGATGCCGGGCTGCCTTCGTCTTTGAGCAACACCAGCGAGGTGAACGGGGCTAGGGTGAGCTGGCCCTGCCGCACCTGGTTGCGCAGGTCGCGGTAGGGGCCGTCGAGCGAAACCTGCGTGGACTGCGCCGTGGCGTTGTAGACGAATTTGATGGATTCATCGGGATCGACCTCGCGGCGGGTGGCTTCCTGCAAGCTGACATTGTCCAACCAGACCGTCTGGCCGTCTTCCGTAATCTGAAAAACCAGGAGGGCGTTTGCTTCGCTGGCGGTGGCCGTGAAGGCCATCTCGTAGCGCTGCCGCGTGGTTCCGGCGAGAAGGGTCCTGCGGGAAGTTACGTCACGGTACGCCCCGGACTGTTGGCGAAGAAATGCCTGCACCCGCTTGGTGGCCGAGGAGGCCACCGCGTCGAACCGAAGTTGGTACGTTTTCCCCGCCATCACGGCCGGGATAGCATGGGTGACCAGCACGTGTGAATTGCTCTGCCCCGAAGGCGAGGGAAAAGCCACGTGCAGGCTACCGCCATCGAGCCGGTTGGCGTTGTCCCAACTGGCCCGGCCATTGCCCTGCGGACTCCAGGTATCCCAGCTTTCCGTCGTCGAGCTGAACGTATTGTTCAGCAAGGGCGACCCTACCGGGCTTAGCTTCTCGGTTTGGTAAGTGAGGGGGCTATTCCTGGAATTGGGGTCTTTCCCGAAACGGGATTGCCACTCCGACAGCGCCAAATCGGCCCCGGTGCTGCCCGATCCGGGGTTGTAGACGGTCCGAATCTTGAATAAATCATCGAAAGGACGGGCGTACACGTTGTTGTCAAACTGGCCGTAACTGCTCAGGTCGTTGCCGTTCGACTGGTAATCGGCCACCAACTGGCTCGGCAGGCGGCTGACGAAAACGTTGTCAAGGATGACGTTGTTCCGGGTTTGGCAAGCCCCGTTGGTGTGGGTAAGTACGAGTTGTGATTCGCCGTTGTTGAAACTCGTGTTGCCCCTCAGGGTGATGTTCGAGGAAGAATGCAGGAAAATGCCCACGCCCCGGCAGTTGAACACCGTGTTGTCGACCACCTCCATGTTGGTGGTGCAATCGTCGAGGTAAATGCCGATGGCCCCCGAATACGACCCGCCCGGCGTGCCTTCGGGCGCGCCGATGCCGTTGTAGACGAGGTTCGAGACGAGGTGGATGTCGTTCATCGGCTGCTTGTTTCCGTTCCAGATGTACAAGCCGCCCCCGTCGCTTTTCGTCAGGCAATAATCCGACACCCGGTTGCGCCGGATTGTCGTGCTGTTGGCGTAGTTGATGCCGTTGTAGCCGATTTGTTCCACCACGTTGTTTTCAATCAGCGTGTTGACGTTGCACCGCGATTGGACGGCCGTGTAGGTACCATCGCCGCTTTTGCCCCGCCCCGGCCACAGGCCCACCCGCCGGACGGTGTTACCCCGGAAGGTCAGGTTTTGGTAGGGTTGAATCGAAAACCCATTGTTGTTGACATCTTCGATCAGGTTGTTCTCCACCAGCACCGTGTTGCCCGATCCGTTAATGTACACGCCGTCTTCACCCGCTCTGGTGATGTCGTTGTCGGAAAAAATCAGATTGGATCCGCCCTCGGCGAGCAGTCCCGTGGCCCGGGTTTGGGTGATGTGCAGGTTGCGAACGGTTACGTACGAGGCGTTGGTCAGGTTGATTCCTTCGTTGAAAGCCGTCGCCGTGATGGGCTGCCCGTTGGGGTTGCCCTCGTCGTAAAGCCGAATCGTTTTGGTGGCCGGATCGTAGTACCACTCGCCGGTTTGGTCGAGCGTGGCCGGGTGATTCTGAATGAAAAAACCCCAGCCATCCGAAATGTCGTAGTTGCTGGCGTTGCTGAGGGTCAAGGCGTTGCCACTTTGACCCGTGATGGTAGCCCGATCAAGAATCCACTGCACGGGCCGCACGACCGCTTCGCCGCCCGTAAAGTTGGTCGGCAGCGATTGCTGGCTGGTGAGCTGGGTTTTGCCCGCGTGGGTCTGCACGGTGAGGTAGCCCCGGTTGGGGGCGTCGAGATTCGGATAACGGCCCAGGGGCAGGGCCGCCCCGGCACGGTACACCCCCG
>CAXTIG010000088.1:0-3085 GCA_964244295.1 uncultured Cytophagales bacterium | reverse complement strand
CTGCATGAAAATCCTTGTCACCGGCGGAGCCGGCTTCATCGGCTCGCACACGGTGGTGGAATTGGTCGAGGCCGGTCACGAGCCGGTTATCCTCGACGATTTTTCCAACTCCGACCCCGCCGTCCTCGACGGCCTGGCCGGACTAACGGGCCGGGCCATCACTGCCTACCAGCACTCCTGCCTCGAGGCGGCCTACCTCACCGATTTGCTCCGCAGCGAACGCATCGAAGGCGTCATTCACTTTGCCGCCTCCAAAGCCGTCGGCGAATCGGTCGAAAAGCCGCTGCTTTACTACGAAAACAACCTCAGCGTACTGGTCACCCTGCTCAAAGCGATGCTGGCCGTCGGGGTGCCGCACCTGGTGTTCTCCTCTTCCTGCACCGTCTACGGCCAGCCCCACACCCTGCCCGTTACCGAAGAAACGCCCGTCCAACCCGCCGTTTCGCCCTACGGCAACACCAAGCAGGTCGGCGAGGAAATCATCCGCGACGTGGTGGCTTCCGGCGCGGCGCTCAAAGCCCTGGCCCTGCGCTACTTCAACCCCATCGGGGCGCACCCCTCGGCCCGCATCGGCGAGTTGCCGCGCGGGGTGCCCTCCAACCTGGTGCCTTTCCTGACTCAATCCGCCGCCGGGCTACGCGGCCCGCTGACGGTCTTCGGCTCCGACTACCCCACCCCCGACGGCACGGCCATCCGCGACTACATCCACGTCGTGGATTTGGCCAAAGCCCACGTGCGGGCCGTCGAGGTGCTGGCCCAAAAACCCGAGCCTGCCTCCTACGACGTCTTCAACCTGGGCACCGGGCGCGGCAACTCGGTGCGCGAACTCATCGATACCTTTCAAGAAGCCACGGGCGTTAAACTGGCCTACACCCTCGGCCCCCGCCGGGCGGGCGACGTGGCGGCGGTCTACGGGGACGTCAGCAAAGCCAAGCGCCTGCTGGGCTGGCAAACCCAGAAATCATTGGCCGAGAGCCTGGCCGACGCCTGGCGCTGGCAACTCCACTTAAAAGTAAACAGTGACCTGTTGAGCACCCCCGCTTAATCCTTACCCTGTTTACTTTTCAATTCCACTCCATGAAAAATCTGTTAATCACCGGCGGGGCCGGCTTCATCGGCTCGCACGTCGTGCGGCTCTTTGTCAACGCTTACCCCGACTACCAAATCGTCAACCTCGATGCCCTGACCTACGCCGGCAACCTGGCCAACCTGCGCGACGTGGAAAACGCCCCGAATTATACGTTCGTCAAGGGCGACATCCGCGACGCGGATTTTCTCCGTGCTCTGTTCACCCGGTACGACTTCGCCGGGGTCATCCACCTGGCCGCCGAGTCGCACGTCGACCGCTCCATCTCCGACCCGATGGCCTTCGTTTTGACCAACGTCGTCGGCACCGTCAACCTGCTCAATGCCGCCCGGCAGGCTTGGAAGGGCGAGTACGACCAGCATCGCTTTTACCACGTCTCGACCGACGAGGTCTACGGCGAGTTGCACGACCCCGACGAGTTTTTCACCGAAGAAACCCCCTACGACCCCCGCTCGCCCTACTCGGCCTCCAAAGCCGCCGCCGACCACTTCGTGCGTGCCTACGCCAGCACCTACCGAATGGACGTGGTGCTGAGCAACTGCTCGAATAACTACGGCCCGAATCATTTCCCGGAGAAACTCATCCCCCTGATGATTCACAACATCCTCCACCACAAGCCCCTGCCCGTCTACGGCCGGGGCGAAAATGTCCGCGACTGGCTCTACGTGGTCGACCACGCCCGGGCCATCGACACGGTCTTTCACCGGGGCAAACGCGGCCAGACCTACAACATCGGCGGCTTCAACGAGTGGAAAAACCTCGACCTCGTCTACCTGCTCTGCGAGACGATGGACACCAAACTCGACCGCCCCGAGGGCACCTCGGCCCAGCTCATCACCTACGTCACCGACCGGGCCGGCCACGATTTGCGCTACGCCATCGACGCCCGCAAAATCATGCATGAGTTGGGCTGGCAGCCCTCCCTGCAATTCGCCGAGGGCCTCGAACGCACCGTGGCGTGGTACCTGACGAACCAGGACTGGCTCGAGGACGTCACCTCGGGCCAGTACCAGCAGTATTACGAAGACTTGTACGCGAATCGATAACTATCGAGTGATTGAGGGAGGGAGTGATTGAGTGATGTCTTTCTTCTCAATCACTCCCTCCCTCAATCACTCAATCACTCAATCACTCAATAAAAATGAAAGGCATCATCCTGGCCGGTGGCTCCGGCACCCGGCTCCACCCCCTGACGCTGGCCGTGAGCAAGCAGCTCATGCCCGTCTACGACAAGCCCATGATTTACTACCCCCTGAGCATTTTGATGCTCGCCGGGATTGGCGAAATCCTGGTTATTTCCACTCCTCACGACTTGCCTCACTTCCAGAAATTGCTCGGCGATGGCTCGCGGCTGGGCTGCTCGTTTTCCTACGCCGAGCAGGCCGTCCCCGACGGCCTGGCGCGGGCCTTCACCATCGGGGCCGACTTCATCGGCTCCGACAAGGTGGCCCTGGTGCTGGGCGATAATATTTTCTACGGCTCTGGCCTCTCCAAGCTGTTGCAGGCCAACAACGACCCCGACGGCGGGGTGGTCTACGCCTACCAGGTCCAGGACCCCGAACGCTACGGGGTGGTGGAGTTCGATGAGGAATTTAACGTGCTGAGTATTGAAGAAAAACCGCCCCAGCCCAAGTCGCACTACGCCGTGCCGGGGCTGTATTTTTACGACAACCAGGTCGTGGACATTGCCCGCAACATCGCCCCTTCCCCACGCGGGGAGTACGAGATTACGGACGTCAACCGGGAGTACCTGCGGCGGGGGCAGCTCAAAGTGGGGGTCTTGAACCGGGGCACGGCCTGGCTGGACACGGGCACCTTTGCTTCCCTGATGCAGGCGGGGCAGTTTGTGCAGGTCATCGAGGAGCGCCAGGGGTTGAAGGTGGGTTGCATCGAGGAAGTCGCCTACCGCATGGGCTTTATCAACGACACACAACTCAAAGAGTTGGCCGGGCCCCTGAGAAAAAGTGGCTATGGGGAGTATTTACTCGATTTGTTGAA
>CAXTIG010000087.1:0-3209 GCA_964244295.1 uncultured Cytophagales bacterium | reverse complement strand
CCCGACCTCCTCCTTGGCCCTGGCCGCCTAACCAGTTTTATCCCATAGTTCGCGTCAACTTACTTTTTTCTGCCGCGCCCACCCCGGCCCGTCACGGTACTGAACCGGGGAATCGTAGCTTTCGGGACAAACGCAGCAGCCAATGGAAGGACGCATCATCCACATCGACCCCGAAATTCTGGGCGGCACTCCAGTTTTCTACGGCACCCGCGTGCCGATTAAAAACTTGTTCGATTACCTGGAATCGGGTGAAACCATCGACTATTTTTTGGACGACTTCGAGGGCGTACAGCGGGAGCAGGTGGTGAAGGTGCTGGAAATGTCGCATAAGCTGATTGAAACTTCGTCAATAGTGCTGCATGAAACTGTTGCTTGACGAGTGCGTGACCAAGCACCTGACCAACTATCCTTTGGCGGCTCAGGTGCGGTTCCATTTGCGCCCCGATGGCAAATCGGGGCGAGCGTGGTAGTTTGGCTCGTCAACCAGAAGGAATCCGCTCGTGCGCAAGAAAAAGGCAAATGCCACGAGTTTCCTAAGCCCACAACCGATGCATTAAGTGGATTTTCAATGGGATAGTGGTAACATGAAACACGTACTCAGTGACCACCCCGAACGCGAAAACACGGTCGAAGAAGTAGAAAGCGTATTTCTTGACCCACACTTCAGGGCCGTTCCCGACCGCACCGATGGCGAAGAGCAGCAATACAGCGGTGTAGGTGTTGGAAACGATGGTCTGGCGAAGCACGTTGTTTTTGTCATCAGAAACGGGCAAATTCGGCCCATCACCTGCCGACCTGCTTCCCGAAAGCAGCGCGGAAAGTACGAAGAACTCCGCAACCAAACGCAGAACAAACATGGCTAAGGTTATTAAAAACAAACACACCGCTCAGGAAATGGCGAAAATCGCCGACCACTGGGCCGCACACGAGGGCAACTACCTGACGCTGGCCGAAACCCTGGCCCATGCCGCCGCCCAAGCGCACGAGCAACCGAAGGGGGAGGCCGGAGCGGAAAAAGACGTTAAACTCACCACGGAGCCGGTTTAGTTTGGCTATCCGCCCTTTGGCATCTCAGGCATGGTTCCGTTTGCGCTCTGAGTGCAAATTGGGGCGAGCGTTGAATCCGTAAAAACCTTATTTTCAAAATCTTATGGCAAAAAATCGAGATGATTTTACTCGTAATACTACAGACATACTTGCTAAAAGAGTTGGTTATTTGTGCTCAAATCCAAAATGCAGGAGAAGCACAATTGGTTCGAATGAGAATCCCGAAAAAGCGACGATACTTGGAATAGCATCACATATAACTGCGGCTTCAAAGAATGGACCAAGATTCGATAAAAATTTATCACAAGCCGAAAGAAAAAATATCGATAATGCTATTTGGTTGTGTGCGCTTTGCGCCTCAAGTATTGACAAAAATTCAAAATCTTTTCCAGTGTCATTACTGAAAGAATGGAAAGCAACTGCTGAAAAAGCCGCCTCAGTGAGATTGTTCCAGGAGCACGAAGTTAATAGCTCACCATTTATCGAAGCAGACTTAATCTGGAGTTCTTTCGGAAGATGGGCACAGGATTACAGCCCCAAAACTTCTGAAGTTTTTGCTTACGGGAGTAATCTTCCAGTTTATTATTGGAAGTTGACTTGGAGTTTTTCAATTACAATTTATAATACCAAATCAAGAGCAAGTTGACGTATTTTTAAGGTAAGGGAAGCAGGTGAGTTTGATGATTTTTTCGGCGGTCTGGCCGACGACTTCCACGGCCTGACGAAGGGCTTCTTCAGCGGCTTGCAGCGTATCAAACACCCGGCATTTGAGTTGCCGCCGGAGTTCGAGGAAAAAACGCTCGATGGGGTTGAGTTCGGGACACGCCGCCGGTAAGCGCACCAACTCGATAGTGGATTGCTGGGTGTCGTCCAGGTGGTGGGCACTGGCCCCGTCGGCGATAAGCAGCAAGGGTTGCCCCTCGACGGCTTGCGGAACGCCGCCCGGCTGCATTTGCCCGACAAACCAGCCCCAACTGGCTTTATTCAGGGCCGGTAAAAAGGCGGCATACCCCTGGCCCGTGAAGGGGCACACCGACAGGTAGAGGCGGCAGGCGTTCCTGTAGGTAAATTCATAGCCGATTCGTATCCGGCCCAGGGGCCGGTGCCCGCGTGGCCCCCAACGACGGCCCAAGTCAGTGCGGGTGCCCGCCCGCATCTCGTCTTGGTAGAAAATAGCCTCATCGGGGTAGGGGGCTCTCAAGGCGGGGAATTTTTTTTAAACGCCTCGACGGCCCCTTCCGCTTGGCGAACGTTGGTCGGACGGGGGCGCTTAAGCTTGATGCCGTGGCGGGCAAACAAGGCCGATAAGCCCCCCAGGGAATAGGTGAGGCCATAGGTGTCTTTAACAAACGTCTGCACCTGAGCGAGTTGGCTAACCCCATCTGCGCGCAGATGGGCCTGCAAGCCTTCGAGTTGCTCCGCGTTGAGTTTGCCGGGGTACTGCCCCCCGTGGCCGCCTTCGACCAGACCAGCTAAGCCATCGCGACGGTAAGCCTGCCACCAGCGCTGACTTTGGCGCTCGCCCACGCCGAGCAGGACCCCGGCGGCGCGTTGGGAGCGGGCTTGGTTGGTTTTCAAATACCGCAGAAAGCGAACCCGGTCGCGGTCGTCAGCACGGGATTGGGCGCCTTCCAAGTCGAGGAGTTCGCCTTCCGTTTGGGAAATCAGCCTTGCGTAGTCCATCCCACTAAAGTACGTCAACTTGGTTTAACTTTGGTATAAAAACTCAAAATATCACGCTTATAATATTAAAATAGATTCAATCGGAGAAACAGAATTTGATTCAATTGATAAGCTTGAACGAATCAATAATTTACCGCCATTCCAAAAAATAGATTTAGAGGCAATATATACAGAATTTTACGAGGGCACCTCTACAGAATTAGATAATTTATTTTCAACCAAAATTATCCCAGAAGGTCTAACTGGTGCAACCTTAAAAATATCATATTTTGATGAATTAAGAGAAGACGAATTAGTAACTGTTTCAAGAATAGTAACAGATAATTTTACCAATATCAGAAAGTGATGGTGAATTCAAGTTTCAAACGCAACAAGCTAATTTTTGAGTTTTAGGTCCAGGAACTCCAGGGGTGTCAGAAAGCCCAACGTCTGTCGTGGTCGGTGGTTAATCAGGTTTTGAATCTCGCCCAGGCGCTGAG
>CAXTIG010000086.1:0-4039 GCA_964244295.1 uncultured Cytophagales bacterium | reverse complement strand
AAAATCAGAGGTTGTAAAATGTTGATTTACAGTTAAAAGACAAGTCTAATATTCAGGGGAGATTTTGGCGTCAAAACAACCTCCTGGAAAGGTGCATTGATGGGGCCACTTACATCCGCGATGAATTTAAAACGTTCGGGATGTTTCAGGCCAATCTGCAAGGCCCCGAAGGCTCCCATCGAATAACCGCCAATTCCCTGACGTTCAGGATTATTTTTGTAGTTCTTATCAACGTAAGCAAACAACTCCTGCGTCATGAAGTCTTCGTACTTCCCGTTGGGGTTGGAAGACGAATTGACGTACCAGGAAGTGTCGGCGCTGGGTGTAACGACAATCAATTGCTTGTCTTTCAAGTTGGCTAACAACATGCTTTTTACAAATGAATTGTTGTTGCCCGCCCACCGGTGCAAGAGGTAAAGCACCGGATAGGCTTTCGTCGCGTCGTAGTTTGGCGGGAGAATAACCGTGGTTGGAACTTTCCGTTTAAGAATAGCCGAATCGATGGAATCAATTTTAACCGATTGATTAAACGAGCCAATTGGGGCGTTGGCCTGGGCAACCGAAGACGTCCGGGCAACGATGAGGAAGGCGAGCAGTAGAAAGGAGGTTTTCATTGGATTTTCCGGTTGGTTTGCAAGTGAAATGAGGTGCAGCGTTGACAAGGCTACGCGCCCCGCTTTAAAAAGTTGAGTCTGTTTGGGGTTGTAATTTTTTCAACTACAGGCTGTCCCGCTGAGCTTGTCCGTCAACCCATTTTTTCCACGACCGAAAACCCGTTTACGGTTTCGGTACGAGACGAACCGACCCGTCGCCGAACAGGGGTTTGCGCCACCAGCCACGGTCTTCACCGCGCGCCGTGTGCAGTTCGACAATTCGACCGGCTTCGAGCCGGGCCAGGTGACGGAACGGCAGCCGCAGGGTTTTCTGGTTGGCGTCGGTGCCCGTCCAGGTGCCCCACAGACCCACCCACACGCCCGCGTTTTCACCCGTTGCCACCACCGACTCCGCCGATTCGAACTGGTAGTGGACGTTCGTGAACCCGCGCGGGGGGCGTTCTGGGGCGGGGCGGAGGTCGTTGACCGCAGTGAAGGTTTCATCGGCTTTGACGACCGCCCCGTGCGCCGTGTACGCGTAGTCGGGTTGGTCTTCGGTCAAGCTGGTCAGGAATTGCGTGACCACGCGGATGTCGCGGTCGGCGGCAGGATTTGGGCGGGTAAGGTTCGGTTGCGACTGGGCGGGGGCCGTTGTGGTGGTGAGCAAGCCGAGGACGAGAGAAATGACGGTGGTTTTCATTGGAAAGAGGGGTTTTGGTTTGGAAAAACGTTTTAGCGTTGATGGCTGGCGATTCTACACCGCGTTGATGAACCACAATTCCGGCTTCCCTTGTCAACGCTCGTCATCGTCAGCCCTTCGCCTTCGGCCCGTACTTTCCCAAGTGTTCGGGCATTTTTTCGTAAAAAACCTCGTGGTCGTAACGGGCGGGGGCCTTGAACCGGCCGCCGTACGTCATTCCGCCGCAACCGGCGTTTTACGCCCCGACCGACCGACGCGGTCTCGCGGCTGGCTGAAACCCCCGGTGCCACCTTGTGGTACTCGTCCAGGATTGTTTGAGCGGCGCGGGGCAACAGCCGTTCGTCGGCACTCCATTCGCCGTCGCGCAGGCCGTCGGCGTAGCCGTTCCAGGTGACCCGGCGTAGGCGGGTGTCAAAAAACTCAATCACCACCGACCCGGCCCGCAGGGTTTGCCGGTGCCCCTGCGGAGTACCGGTTTGTAGGAGCGCGTTTATCCACAAAAGCCGTAACGGCCGCTCATACACGCTACAGTACACGAGCAAATCGGGTTGTAGGCCCGGCCCGTAGTCGAGGGACCGGTACCCGCGCAACGTCAATTGGCGCTCCACTTCGCGGTGGAGGTCCGTGGGCCGGAGGGCGTCGGCCCAGGGTTCGAAGCAGCCATCCACGAGGCAAAAGGTGGTGGCTTCGGCCGGGACGGGTCGGGGGGACGACAACGCTCCGGTGGGCAACGTGTGCCGAACGGCACAGGCAGCCATTGCCAGAACCGCCACGCATCCGAGCAGTGAGAGGAAGGAAGAAAAACGCATCGTTTTCATCGGAGAGGGGTTGTGTTGATTCAAATCCTGAAACTGAAGCCGTTAAGCGAACGGCACCGCGCCAGCGGCTTTACGGACAATTCCCGTAGGCGTAAACCGCTGTGAACGTCTGCCCGCCCACGCTCCGCTCCGCCGCCTGCACGTAGCCCTGCGCGTTGGCCTTGAGTTGGTACGACTCGCTCTGCACGGGCGTTTCCTGGCCGCCGGGTTCCACGCTCAGGTAGGTAATTTTCCGGAGGGCGTTGCGGGATTTGAGGGCCTGGCTCACGCCCTGGGGGCTGAACGAAAACTCCAGTTCGTGCCCCGGCGCTTCGTCGGCGTCGAGGGTGGTCGTTGCGTACTCGCAGGCAATCCGGAACTGAAGCACGCCATTGATTTTGTAGCGTTCGCTGAGCACGTTGCCCGCCGCGTCGCGGTCGTAACTGACTTCTTCCTGCGTGCCGTCGGGGTACGTGGCGGTTCGCCGGGTGATAGCCTCGCCCGTCCGGACGAATGCGTAGGTCATCGTGCCGTCTTGCTGGGTGTCGGTCATGCCCGCAAGCCGCCCGTTCTGGTAGCGGTAGGCCTGGGTCGAGAAGGGCTGGCCGTTTTGCTTCACGGTGGTGCCGGTCACGGTGCCGTCGGGGGCGTAGGCGAAGTCGACGGCGTAGCTCAGGGCCGGGCTGAGGCGGGCCGTCACCCGGCCGATGGCTCCTTGCGGGGAGTAGGCGTAGGCCAGGTCGTAGCCTTCGTTGCTGCTCAGGGTCGTGAGTTGGCAGGGGCTGGCGGAGGGATCTTCTTTTTTGCAGGAGAAAAAAAGCGGCACCAGCAGGAGCGGAACAAGTCGCGTTAGTTTAGCGACGCTGAATCTTGCAGATTTCATGGCTTTGGAGAGATTGATTGATGGCAACAAACGTAGCCGCCCGCCGTCGAGTCGGCCAGCGGCACGGTGCGGGCAACGGGAAAGGGTGCGTGAGGGGTTGGAATTGTGCGTGAACGGAAAACCGGCGGGCCGGAACGGGCAAGTTGCCGTTCGCTCAAAAAACGGGCGGTTCAGCGGCGCGAACGCGCCGTTGGCCGGGCAGCCGTATGAATCGCGGGCAAAAAACCGCATCTTCGTCCATCGCTAAAATCCGTTGACGATGAGCCGGTTGCTGCTGGTTATGGGAATGCTATTCGGCTCACTAAATGCGTGGGCGCAGGGGTCGCCGGTCGTTTTTGATGGGCAACCGGTAACCAAGCATGGTCTCGATATTCGACCGTACAGCCAGTTCTTTGCAGATTCTTCTTCGGAAACACCTCCGTCACTGGCTTGGGTACAGCAACAGCCGTTTCAGGAGTTCAAATCGGGCTTACAGTACCGATGGGATTCGGGTGATCTGAGACGGTCACGGCAGCAGGCCTGGCTGCGTTTTTCGATTACGAACACGAACTCGACGGATACGATACGCTTGCTCGCCCATACGGGGGTTCACGCGGATATTACTCAGTACGAACTGAGCCGAACAGACGCGCCGAACCTTAGCCGGGGTGGTTTTCTCTGGCGTTGGGATATCCGCCCGCTGGGCCCAATGGCGTTCCCGGTAGTGGTGCCGCCACAGGCAACCCGGCATTATTACATTCGGGTGGTTGACCTTTTCCAGTCGTTTGATGAGTTTAAGTTGATGCTTTTTACTCATCAGGATTTCGAGTTGTGGAACGCCTACTGGGTTCAGATTGCCGCCATCCTGTTTGGAACAATGGCCATGATGCTGGGTTGTCTGCTGCTGATGAGTACCTACACGTTGTACCAGTATTATCTGAATCGGGACCAGACGTTTCTTTACTATGCACTGTACGCGGCTACGGCGTTGGTCTGGGTGCTGAAAATGGTCAACAGTCGGTTTGGACTGGGATTATAGATAATCAGAGAAAGGTTTGCAAATTGATCTGAATAGAATCCAAACGAC
>CAXTIG010000085.1:0-4057 GCA_964244295.1 uncultured Cytophagales bacterium | reverse complement strand
CATTGTAGCGATAGAAAGCCGCTAAAATACACGAAAATATCTGCTCACCCCCTTATTCGTTACGCTTGACGACCGGAGCACAGCAGTTCGTCCGTAAGTGGCTGGTTCAACCTTAAACCGCACCCTGCCATGAAAAAGAAATTCTTGAAGGTTGCGCTTTTGCTGTTGAGCCTGGTGGCCTGTCAACGAGACCAGGAGCCGGTTCTCTTTCAACCTTACTCTGGCACGTACATTCAAGCTAAGCTGAATGGGGTAGATTGGCACAGCCAGTTCGAGCGGAGCGGCTGGGTGATGGATGCCCAAGCCCCAAAAGGCCCCGCTACTGCTTTAGAATGTTCGGACGGATTCTACTGGGTCCTTCTCCGGCAGGTAAATCGGGCGGGAAGTTTGCGGACGGAAATCGGAGTACAAACCTACCAGTTTTCGCCGAAGCGGTATTCGCTTAGTCCACGTAACCCTTCGGGCACGGGAAACGCGTGCATCCCATTCGCTCTTTTTTCCACTTTAGAAGGCGATGTGGGTACGGGCAGCTTCGACTTGAAACCCGATGCCGACAATTACCTGACGATTGAAAAGTTCGACCCTGAGCAACGCTTCATCGAGGGTACCTTCCAGATGACGTTCGCACCAACCAGCATTGGAAAGTACAGCATTTTCACGGCCACCGACACGCTGCGCTTCACCGAAGGGCGCTTCCGGGCGCGCATCCGGCAAAAGGGCGACCCCGACTGGGGGAAGTAAGTAACTGCGTTTTTATCTCCATTTCACTGCTCCGACTTGTCTGTTTTCTCAGCAAAGCCCCAGCCCTCCGGCAAGCCCACTCGTTCCAGAAATTGCCGGGCCTCCTCAATCGGGGCTTGTAATCCGGGCGAGGGTTTGGTCTTGTCCTACATCCGATTTACCCAATTACAAAGTACCAACTACTCAACGTAAGGCAAGTACCACCCCTTTTTTAAACGCGCTCGGCGTGTGTCCTTCGTACTTTTTGAACAGCGTACAGAAGTAATTAACATTTTCAAACCCGACCCGCAACGCCGCCTCGGTCACGTTGACGAGTGGGTCGGCAAGGTAGGTTTTGGCGGTGCGGAGGCGCTCGCGGATGATGTATTCGAGCGGGCTAAGGCCAAATTCCCGCTTGAAACTGCGGAAAAAATGCGGCTTGCTCATGCAGGCCAAGCCGCTGAGTTTATCAATGGTCAGGGTTTCGGCCAGGTGCTCCTTGATGTACCCCACCACGTAGGCGAAGCGGTGCGAGTGCAGGTGCTGGAGGTAATTGTCGAAAAGCAGCGTGCGGGCCTGGGTTTGCATCAGCCGCACGAGCAGTTCCTGGAGGGTGAGGTTGGCGAAAATGTCCTTCGCCGCGTTGGTCGAGCGCGACACGCTCACGAGCCGGTCCACGGCGCTGGTGAGTTCGCCGGAGTTTTTGAGGTGAAACTGCGCCAGGTCCAACTGCCAGGCATCGCCGGTTTCGGCTTTGCCGTACTGCTCGTTGAGCAGTTCCACCGTTTCCTTAATTTTCTGATTATCAATCGCCAGTGCAATGCACTGCGTCGGGTTTTGCAGGCTGGCTTCCGGAAAATCGATGACCATTTCTTCGTGGCCGGGCAAAATCACCGACTCGCCCGGCAGGTACTCGAAGCCGGGTTTTCCGAAGAGGTGCATCACTTTTTTTCCCCGCAACATGGCCGTAAACACCACGTCGTCGAAGCGCAGGCTCACGCGCTCGCTGCGCTGGTGGGTCTCGAACACGCTCAGTTCGCAGTGGCTGAGGGAAAAGGTCGTCCGGTTTTCGACCAGCGTGTTCAGGGCACGGAGACTCGTCAGGGCGGGGGTTTGCGGTTTGAAGAGGCGTTCCATGAAATTGGGGTCGGGGTTAGAAGCAATCTAATTGATTTTCAGACCTTTATTTGGGGCCGTCATGCTGAACTTGTTTCAGCATCTTCCCGCTGGATAGCCGAACTGCTTGGCTATCGGCGAACAGGCTAACCTGAGAGAGGAAGATGCTGAAACAAGTTCAGCATGACGATTTCCCCCGGCTAAACTAACGAAAAATTAGCCTCAGCCGGGATGGAATTGGATAGTTTTCTGAAACAACAGGATACAATCGCAAAGGTTTCCCGCTCCGACTACCCTATACCTTTGGGGGAAATTCAAAACTTCTAAAACCACGATTTTTTATATGGAAACCCTTTCGGCAACCCGAAACCTGGTGGCCCGGCCCCAATTCAAGGAACGCTACGACAACTTCATCGGCGGCGAGTGGGTCTCGCCCGTCAAAGGCCAGTATTTCGCCAACGTCTCGCCCATCGACGGGCAGAATTTCACCGAAGTGGCCCGCTCCACGAAGGAAGACATCGAACTCGCCCTCGACGCCGCCCACCAGGCCTTCGCCACCTGGTCTAAAACCTCGGCGGCGTACCGGAGCAATATTTTGCTCAAAATCGCCGATGTCATCGAGACCAACCTCCCCTACCTCGCCGCCGTGGAAACGGTGGACAACGGCAAGCCCATCCGCGAAACGATGGCCGCCGATTTGCCCCTGGCCGTGGACCACTTCCGCTACTTCGCCGGGGCCATCCGCGCCGACGAAGGCACGATGTCGGAGCACGACGAGAACACGATTTCGATGCAAATCCACGAACCCATCGGCGTCGTGGGCCAGATTATTCCCTGGAATTTCCCGCTGCTGATGGCGACCTGGAAACTCGCCCCGGCCCTGGCTGCGGGTTGTACGGTGGTAATGAAACCCGCCGAACAAACGCCCGTCGGCATTCTGGTCCTGATGGAATTGCTCAAAGACATCGTTCCGGCGGGGGTCATCAACGTGGTCAACGGCTTCGGGCCGGAGGCGGGCAAGCCGCTGGCGCAGTCGCCGCGTGTCGCCAAAGTCGCCTTCACCGGCGAAACCACCACGGGGCGTTTGATTTTGCAGTACGCCTCCGAAAACATCATCCCCGTCACGATGGAACTGGGCGGCAAATCGCCGAACATTTTTTTCCCCAGCGTGATGGACGCCGACGACGCGTTTTTCGATAAATGCCTCGAAGGCGCGGCCATGTTTGCCCTCAACCAGGGTGAAGTCTGCACCTGTCCGAGCCGGATTCTGGTGCACGAAAGCATTTACGACCGCTTCATCGCACGGGTCATCGAGCGCGTGGAGGCCATCAACATGGGCCACCCCCTCGACCCCGACACGATGATGGGCGCGCAGGCCTCGAAAGACCAGTTCGAGAAAATCCTCAACTACCTCGACATCGGCAAGGAAGAAGGGGCCGAGGTGCTCACCGGTGGGGCGGCCAAGTACCTCGACGGCGACGGCCTGAGCGAAGGCTACTACATCCAGCCGACGATTTTCCGGGGCCACAACAAAATGCGGATTTTCCAGGAAGAAATCTTCGGTCCCGTCACCGCCGTGACGACGTTTAAAACCACCGAAGAAGCCATCGAAATCGCCAACGACTCGATGTACGGCCTCGGCGCGGGCGTCTGGACCCGCGACGCGCACGAACTCTACACCGTGCCCCGCGCCATTCAGGCGGGCCGGGTGTGGGTCAACTGCTACCACGCCTACCCGGCGCACGCGCCCTTCGGCGGCTACAAAAAGTCGGGCTACGGCCGCGAAAACCACAAAATGAGCATCGACCAGTACCGCCAGACGAAGAATATGCTCATTTCGTACGACAAGAATAAACTGGGCTTTTTCTGAGAGGGAAGAGGGGAGCGAACCCGCCGTACCGAAAGGGCGGCGGGTTTCGTTTTTTTGAAAACCAACCAAACCTTGCGTCCCGCCCCGTCATTGCGAGCGGAGGCCACCGCAACGAGCGCAGCGAGGGGCGGGGGCCGAAGCGAAGCAATCCCCTCCCGGCGACCGAGAGAGCAAAAACTAAGTAACTTTCCCGACGCTATTGCGGTCTCCGGGAGGGGATTACTTCACTCCAGCGAACAAATCTCGCTCTGCTCGTTTCGTTCGCTTCCGCTCACAATGACGGGGGCGGGAAGGTTTTATAGATAATCAGAGAAAGGTTTGCAAATTGATCTGAATAGAATCCAAACGACG
>CAXTIG010000084.1:0-5561 GCA_964244295.1 uncultured Cytophagales bacterium | reverse complement strand
TTGTACAGTACAAATATAGCGCAACTACCTGTAAATCAACAAAAAGACAAGTCTAGTAATCCAAGCATTGAAATAACTATGAAAAAATTAGTTTCTCTTTTATTATTAATAGGGCTATCGTCTTCTTGCTCAAACACAAGGAAGACAATATCATCAATTTCAAGTGATACAAATTATCTTGTAAAAAAAATAGATAAAAAAAACTCTTGGTATATCATTTATGCTGAAAGAAAAGATACTTTATTGAAAATAGTATCATATGCTCCCAATAGCATAAATGAAAACTGCAAAAAAATAGTTGTGGGAGGTTTGTATGAATTCGAGTTAAAATCAAAAAAAGAAAATTCCCCAGTAATAGAAGGTGTCAAACTTAACCCAGTGGGTTACACAGGGTGTTATGAATACGATAAAGAAACAACAATATGTTTAGAACCTAAACGAGGAATATATGACTTGTTTTACACGAATGATTTAAAAGGAATCTGCTATCTCAAATAACAACGAAGCCACGGTTTCCCGATTATCCGTAGAATTTTCTACGGATTTGTACTGAAAGATAGGAACTTTGTCCCCCAACTGGCGCGAGTATGTGATGATATTGAGTGGCCCTAACTGGCGCGAGTCTATAATGTCTTTGAATGGCGCGAGTTTGTAACTCGTGCCGGGTCAGGCGGGCATTCGTTTTCGTTTCTAAGCCGTTCGAAAACAACTTAAACTGCTCGAAAGCAAATCTAAGTTTTGAATCAAAAAAAGTTGACTTTTCAAGGTTTTTGCAAGAAAAATCAAATTGCAACATGACCCAAAACGGCTCAATTCTGTGACTCGTGCCGGGTCACCCGGGTTGAAAACACGTATAATTTACGCAACCGTAAGTTGAGATAAAGCGAGTAAAGTCATGCTTGAGTTGACGCAATACGGTTGCCTTTGGGAAGACAAAAATGAAGTTTGAAGCGAACAAAAGCCCAAGTTCACCATGCTAAAATCGCTACCCACCAGCCTGTTGTTGTTGGTGCCCGCCTGGGTCAGCGCCCAGATCAGCGGGCAGGTCTTCCGCGATGCCAACGCCAACGGCCTCCACGAAACCCGCCTCGCCGCCGAGCGGGGGCTGCCGGGCCTGCGCGTGCGGGCCTACAACGCCGCCGGGCAGGAGGTAGCCCGCGCCCAAACCGATGCCGCCGGGCAGTACCGCCTCGCCGTCCCGGCCGGGCAGGCCGTGCGGGTCCTGTTCGAGGGCGAATCCGAGGGTGTGCAGAGCAGTAGGGCCACGCCCCCGGTGCAGTTTGTGCGCAGCCCGCAGGCGGAGGTCAATTGGGGCCTGTACACGCCCGCTCAATTTGCTGCCCCCCAATCCTACGCCGTGGCTCCGCTTTACGTCACCGGCAGTCATCAGGGCGTGGACAGTCTCGCGGCCCTCGTCGCCGTAACCACCGAAGGAAGTGCTGCGCCCGTCTCCCTGGCTACGCCTGCTCAGGTAGGCGCGTTGTGGGCGGTCGCGTTTGACCGCACCCGGCAACAACTGTACTCCGGAGCCTTCGCCAAGCGGCACGTCGCCTACGGCCCGCTGGGTACGGGCGGCATTTACCGCACCGACTGGGCTACCCGCCAAACCACCCCATACCTCTCCCTCCGCGAACTCGGCATTGAGACCGGCCCCGACCAGCACGAGGGCCTCACTGCCGACTTGCGCAGCAAAAGCCCCGATGCCAAACTCCTGCCGGAAGTAGGAAAAACCAGCTTAGGCGGCATGGACGTCAGCGAAGACGGCCAGCGGCTCTACGTAATGAACCTCCACAACCGTACCCTCTACGCCATCGCCCTCCCCGCCGACCCCAGCGCCAAACCCACCCGCGCCGACGTCACGGCCTACGCCGCACCCGACCCCGGTTGCCGGGGCGGCGTAGCCCGGCCCTTCGCCGTGAAAGCCTACCGGGGCAGCGTGTACGTGGGCGTGGTGTGCGACGCCCAAACGTCCCAATCCACCCGCGATCTCACCGCCACCGTCTTTGTCTTCGAACCGGCGAAGGGCAATTCAGCCGGGGGCACCTTTCGCGAAGTACTTAGCTTGCCCCTCGACTACCCCCGTGGTACCGCCGCCGTCGGCACCGACGCCCGCTCCTGGTTTGCCTGGACGGATGATTTCAGCAAGGCCCTGCACCCCGAAAACCCCTCCACCGCCACCCGGCCCCAGCCCATCCTGGCCGACATCGAGTTCGACGCTGACGGCGCGATGATTCTTGGTTTCATGGATCGCTTCGGTCACCAGTCCGGCACGGGTCAACCCGACCCCACGGGTCGAGCCAGCTATTCGGGCGTAGCGGCGGGCGACATCTTGCGGGTGATGCCCAGGAAAAGAACCCTGGGTGCCGATCAATTCCGGCTCGAAGCCAACGCGGTCTCGGGAATCACCCGGACTGAAGGCGCGGGCAACCGGCAAGGCCCCGAAGGCGGCGAGTTTTATTTTGAAGACGGCTTCGTACCGCGCGGCGAACGCATCGTCCACGAAGAAGTGGGCGCGGGAGGCCTGGCGCTGCTTCCCGGCAGCGACGAAATCCTGAACACCGCCCACGAACCCACCAACGAATTCAACACCGGGGGCCTGAAAGCCTTCCGGAACGGCGACGGCAAAACGAGCCGGGGCTGGGCCTTGTACCCCAACGCCCAGGTGGGCACCTTCGGCAAAGCCAACGGCGTGGGCGACGTGGAAATCGTCGGCGACCGCCCCGGCCTTTCCCTCGGCGATCGGCTCTGGCTCGACGCCGACGAAAACGGCATCCAGGACCCCGGCGAAAAACCCCTGACCGATCTGCGGCTCGAACTTTGGGAAGGCAACCGGCGCGTAGCCAGCACCCAGTCGGACGCGGAAGGCCAGTACTCGTTCAACGAAACGAACGTACCCGGCGGTCTGAAAGCCCATACCGACTACGAAATTCGGGTTAGTCTGACCCCTGATGTCAGTCAAGCGCTCCGCCTCACCCAAGCCAAAGCCGGAACCGACGCCCGGATTGACAACGACGCAAACCCGGTGAATGGCTTCGCGGTGATCCGCACCAAAACCGGGGACTTCGGCGAAAACGCCCATCATTTCGACTTAGGCTTCGCCTGCAACAGCAAGCCCGCTGTCACCACGAAATGGAACCTGAATTCCCGCAGCGGTGAAAGTCTGCTCCTCCTTTCGGGTTTCCGAACCGACGACCGGTACGAATGGATGGAGGGCGAGCGTTTCGCGGGCAGCGGCGAATACGAACAGGCCTTGCAAATTCCTGAAAGTGGGATTGTATTCACGAGCAACGGAGCCAGTGCCGGAAAATCCTTTACGCTGCGGGTCGTGGATGCCACCGGATGCATCAGCAACCTAAGCGTCAAAGCTCCGGAACCTGGCCAAACGGTCGCCGATTCCGAACGCGAGACTTTCGTGTTGTACCCCAATCCCGTCGCCGAACGCCTGAACGTGCGGGTGAAAGCCAATGCCGCGCAAGCCCAACTGCGACTGATGGACACGGGGGGAAAATCACTCCAGACGTTTGACGTACCAGCGGAAAGGGGAGCCTACAAAACTACCCTCAACCTATCGAAGCTACCCGCCGGAAATTACGTCCTGAGTGTGCTGGAAGGTAACGTGGTGCGAACGGGCGTGATCTTGAAAGAATAAACCGGTTTTAAGCAGCCTATCCGCCACCCATTTTATCGTAAAATCCGGTAAAAATTAGTGCTAAACCCACCATCGGCTGACTGCCTTTCCACCGGACGGTTCAGCTAAAATTTGATTGATACATGAAACGCCAACCGCTATCCGCCTGGCTCCAGGGTTTCCTCTTTCTATTCGTTTGGGCATTTTGCCAACTGGCAAATGCCCAAAGTATCTCCGAAAAACTTGGTCTGAAAGCAAAGGTCTACCCGCCTTCGCCCACCGCGTCGGCCTTCGCCAAGTATGTCGAGATGCCCGTCTCCCATCACACGGGCGTACCCAACATCAGCCTTCCACTTTTCCAGGTTTCAGAGCGGGAATTGTCGGTTCCCGTTACGCTGAGTTACCACGCCGCAGGATTGCGGGTGAGCGATATTGCCGGATGGGTGGGCACCGGATGGTCGTTGAATTACGGCGGGATGATTACCCGCACCATGCGGGGAAGGCCGGACGAAGATGCGCAGGGATATTTGAACACGTTCGATTTCTTTCAAAATCCGGGTAACATTGATGCTTTTGCTGAAAACATCAATCGCATGGATGATTTGGAGGCGGGGCGGATGGATTCCCAACCGGATTTATTCAATTTTAGCTGCGGCTCGCACTCTGGTCGGTTTTACTTCATGAAGAAAAACGGGCAGGTTAAAATTGCGACTGTTCCGTATCAGAATCTAAAGATTGAATCGACGGGTCCCGGAGGTAACTTTAAGATTACTACGCCCGATGGTATTCGTTACGAGTTCAATCAAGCTGAATATAGTAACGATGGTTCAGGAATTAACTATAAATCATCCTGGGTATTAACTAAGATTATTTCACCAAACAATTATAGTATCAATTTTGAGTATGAAGATCATCAATTGGTGCAAACATTACAACGGTCAGAAATGGGAGTATATGCTATCTATCAATCGGGAGGTTTCGCCAGTGATTGCTCTCTTTCAAATCAGGGGTATGGTACAAATACATCAACAGTAAGTAACCCTAACTTAAGTATATCAGCACTCAAACTCAGAAAAATCACGTTCAGTAATGGTTATCTACTCTTTACATCTTCGAGCGGAGCAACGACATCAATTGATAAACGGTTGGATAAAATCCAATTATATGACTCCAATGGAAGTTTGGTAAAAGGAGTACGCTTGGATTATGGATTGATGAATTGCGTTGGTGTGGCATCAAATCCTGGCAGTAGATTGAAACTGAATTCGGTAACCGAATTTGGAACAAACGAAGCGTGTCTTTTACCTCCTCACCTATTTGCATATGACGAAAATAACGTACCCTCTTTCGATACAAAGGGAGTAGATCATTGGGGATACTACAATGGCCAATCGGGAAATACCTCGTTGCTTCCCACAATAAATTACGAAAATTTACAATATCCTCAGGGAGGAAATAGTGTTAATCGTGAGCCAAATGGTTATTTTATGCAGGGAGGAACTCTGAAGCAAATTACCTACCCAACCGGAGGAAGTACCTTGTTCACTTATGAGTCCCATCGGATAGGAGATGAAACAATCGGCGGTTTACGAATACGAAAAGTGGAGTTTACAGATGCACTTACTGGTGTGACGCGCCAGAAAGTCTATTCTTATCCGGACGGAAGGGTAATGTACCGACCTCGCTATTTTCAGAGACAGACAATTAGAAATACCGGGCCTTGTCCACAGACAGGAATTGATAATTGTGTATGGGATTGTCCGTTTTTACACGTCAATTCAAACGCTCAGAATGTGCCAAATGGATTACCTCACGTAGCCTATATAAAAGTTGAGGAAGCCGACAATGAATCAGCTTCTAATGGTAAGATAACTTATACAGTAGACTTGTCTTTTTGTTGATTTACAGGTAGTTGCGCTATATTTGTACTGTA
>CAXTIG010000083.1:0-6033 GCA_964244295.1 uncultured Cytophagales bacterium | reverse complement strand
GTACAGTACAAATATAGCGCAACTACCTGTAAATCAACAAAAAGACAAGTCTACTCATCTGACTTGATTTCAAGCAAAAATTAGTTAACGGTAAGTAAAAGTTTAACGCCTTATCTGTCAAGGGTTGTCCGAGTACCAGAACGATGCCTTCGCCACACTGCGCGGCTCCTGGAACCGCAGCAAACCCTCCGGCTACAGCGTGGTGCGGGTGAAGTTTGAAAACGGCCAGCCCGTCCGGTTCGAGGAATTTCTTACGGGTTTTCTGGTCGAGAACAACCGCTCGCACTTTGCCCGTCCCGTGGGCCTCGTCCAGCATTCTGACGGCTCGCTGCTGGTGAGCGACGACACCAACGGGGTGATTTACCGGGTGGCGCGGGCGAATTGAAGGGCTTGATTTTTTGCGTGCGGATGTCACGCTGAGCGGAGTCGAAGCGTGGCGGCGTTGCGCTTCGACTCCGCTCAGCGTGACATCCGCCGCATTTTATGGTTTCCCGAAACCTCATCGCACCCTCAACCCTCCGGGCATTTACGTACCTTTGGCCGCACCCGAATCGCCCGCGATGGAAACGATTTACTTTCAGCAATGCACCCTGACGAGCCTGGACAAGCTGTTCGGCTTGCGGCAAGTGTTCAGCCCTCCCGCTTTGTCATCCTGGTTGAGTCAGCCCGTTGAACTCAGTTCGTTCCAGCTTGAATCCCTCCAGCACTTACGCTCCCTCCTGACGCTGAACGTGCTCGGCTGGAATGAGCAGGAACTTTCGCTGAACTTCATCGGCCCCATTTTTACATTGGCCGAAATTTCGTCCCAGCGTTACAACCTCTTCGCCCAACGACAGATTTCCGCCCGCGTAAACGGTTTTTTTCTGACCGGCAAGCCCGATGGCATGGTCGCCTCCGGCTACCGCGAGCCGGAAATTCCGTACTTCGCTTTTCAGGAATACAAAAAAGAAAAAGACCCCAACGGCGACCCGGCGGCCCAGGCCCTGGCCGCGATGCTGGTCGGGCAGGCGCTCAATACCGGGCACACACACCCGCTTTACGGCTGTTACGTAGTTGGTGAAAACTGGCGGTTCCTGGTGCTGGATGGAACGGAGTATGCCATCAGTCCGGCCTTTTCAGCCCTCACCGACGATTTGTCCGACATCCTGAAAGCCTTGATTTCCCTGAAAAACACCGTGGCCGAACTAGTCGGGTAAACCCTTGACCGGTTGATGTTTATCCACCGTGACCGGTTTCCCTTACAAAAGCGTGTTATTCAACAACCCCATCCGAATCGCTTCGCGGTAGTGGGGTAGTTCAGCGGCTACGTCGAGTACGTCGAGTTGTTCGGGACGGTGGCAGTCGGAGCCGAGGAAATACACGAGGTTGTTTTCAATCAGCCATTCGGCCATGCGCTGGGCGTTGCGGGAGTAGTAACCCGTCAGCGAGTTGGTGTTGACCTGGAAGAGCACGTTGCGGCGGTGGAGTTCGTGAACCAGTTCGGGGTCTTTTTGCAGGTAGAGGCAGCGCTCGGGATGAGCCAATACCGGCGTGTACCCTTGTTTTACCATCAATTCGACGGCTTCGAGGAGGTCGGCGGGCAGCATCACAAACGAGGTCTCGAAAAGCAGGTAGCGGATGTTGGCCTGCCGGGGCACGAAACACAGCAGCGGGCGGCGCTGGCGGAGTTGCTGGAGCAAGCCATCGTCGAGGTAATACTGGGCGGCGGCTTCGAGGGCGATGTGCAAGCCCTGGGCCAGGGCCAGTTGGCGCATTCGCCCGAGTTGGGTCTGGATGCGTTCGGGCGTGACCGGGTAGAAGGCCTGCATCACGTGCGGGGTGGCGATGAGCTTGCGGTAGCCCATGTCCTGCATTCGGGTCAGAATGCGCAGGCCCTCGGCCTCGGTTTCGGCCCCGTTGTCGAGACCAGGCAAGACGTGTGCGTTGACGTCTACCCCGAGCGGTGCCGTGGAGCGGGACCGGTCATTTTTTTTCTGGGGAAGTAGTGATGTTACCATGCGTTTAAGGGGCCGTGTGGGGCAATTGCCCGATCTTAAGCCAGAATCGTACCAAAAACACAGGCCCCAGGCCGGATTTCAAAATCTTCCTCCCTGCTCTTTCTCACCTCCGAACCAAATCGAAACCTACCAACGAACCAACAGACTCTGAGTGTGCAGATTGCCACAGGCCGAGGGGCGATACCATGAAAAATGCGGCCCGCGAGAGCCGCATTTTTCACCAGATCTAAACCTGGAATCGTTGCATCACCACCGCGTACAGAATGATTGGCATCGGGTTTGCCCGGCCTGATTTTCTCTTGCAAAGAGAACTGGGCCCCTGGGTGAGTAACTACAAGTGGAATTTTGCTTTGAAATTCCCCTCGCCCGGTAATCCAATCACCGCTTACTACTTAAACGGGCTGGGAAACCAGTTGCTGCCGGAATTCGGCGAAGGAGGGCAACAGTTGGTCTTTGGCCGAAACGAGGGGTTCGCGGATGCCCCAGTTGATGCCCAGTTCGGGGTCGTCCCAGCGGATGCCCGCTTCGGATTTTTTATGGTAAAAATTCGTGCATTTGTACACGAATGTCGCGTCTTCGAGCGCCACGAAGCCGTGGGCGAAGCCTTCGGGCAGGTAGAGCATATTGCCTATGGCACTGTCGAGCAGCACGGTTTCGTACTGCCCGAAGGTGGGCGACTCCGGGCGGACGTCCACGGCCACGTCGAGCACGCGGCCCGTCACGCAGCGCACCAGTTTGCCCTGGGCGTAGGGCGCGTGTTGCAGGTGCAGCCCGCGCAACACGCCTTGCCGTGACCACGACTGGTTGTCTTGCAACAGCTCCATCGTCAGGCCATTCTCGGCGAAAACGCGGTAATTGTACGATTCGTAAAACAAGCCGCGTTCATCTTCAAACAGGCGGGGAATAATTTCAATTAATCCGGCGAGGGGAGTGGCTTTAAATTCCATGAACGGAAGAAGGTTAGGAATGAGCAGGCGGAAAAAGCGCTTAAATTGAGGCAAGGCTAACGCAAAAATAGGTCAATTCTCCAATCCTCAAAAACTTTTCCGGCGGCGGGAAGGTGGTTTTCCGGTTGCGGTTTTCGGTTTTTTAGTGGTGGTTTGTGATTGATTAGGTACGGAAAATAGGCCCCCGGCTAAAATGAGTTTGGAAATGACTAATAAAAACCAAAGCAAGCCAACCGGTTGATTTTCAAAACCATAAATTCTAACCCGGTCGATTTTTATTCGTAATCTAATTCTGTTTACCGGGTAGGATTTATTCTAAAAATAAATGGAAACGAAAAAACGAATCCCCTTCAACCCTAAAACCTTAAACTTTCCTTGACCCGCTCCGAGCTTTTCGCCCAAATTCAGTTCAAACGTTCCTACCTCTGCGTAGGCCTCGACACCGACCCACGCCTATTGCCCGCCGCCGTGCGGCACGAACCCGACCCGGTTTTTGCCTTCAACCGCCGCATCATCGACGCCACCGCGCCCTACGCCGTGGCCTACAAACCCAACCTGGCCTTTTACGAAGCCCAGGGGCCGCGCGGTTGGGAAAGCCTCCAGCGCACGCTAGAGTACATCCCGAAAGACTGCTTCACCATCGCCGATGCCAAGCGCGGCGACATCGGCAATACCTCCGGGCTGTACGCCCGCGCTTTTTTCGATAAAACTGCCGCCGGTCTCGACTTCGACTCCGTGACCGTAGCTCCGTACATGGGCCGCGATTCGGTGATGCCCTTTCTGGAATTTCCGGGGAAGTGGGTGATTCTGTTGGCGCTAACTTCCAATCCGGGTAGCGCGGATTTTCAAAAAGCACAGGCGGTGGTCGAAATAGAGCCCGATTCAGAAATCGCCAAACTGTTTGATCCCTCCGACCCCACTATAAAAAGCGCTGTCGGGCCACCGCTGTTCGCTACGAAGTGTTTGTTCGAGATGGTCATCAAGTCCGCCCAAACCTGGGCCACTCCCGACCAGTTGATGTTCGTCGTGGGCGCAACTCAGGCCAACGAGTTTGCGTACATCCGCCAGCTCGCCCCCGACCATTTTCTGCTCGTTCCCGGCGTGGGCGCGCAGGGCGGCAGCCTCGAAGCCGTTTCAAAATACGGCATGACCGCGCAATGCGGCCTGCTTATCAACGCCTCCCGCTCGATTCTCTACGCCTCGGCGGGCGACGATTTCGCCGAAGCCGCCGGAACCGAAGCGCAGCGAATGCAAGAGGAAATGGCGGGATACCTGGAAACTTATTTACCGGCTTGAGAAAGTCGAAATGTGAAGGGAGAATTGCGAAATGTGAATGAAAGTCAAACCGGCACAATCGGCTGCCTTTCATTCACATTTCACAATTCTCCCTTCACATTTCCCATGTCCCCACCCCCCGAAGCCTTCCTGGCGTACCTCTGGCAGTTTCAGGCTTTTGACCGCGTCGATTTACGGACCGAGCAGGGCGAGGCGCTGCACGTGCTGCAACCTGGCCAGGTAAACGCCCACGCCGGAGCCGACGTGCAAAACGCCCGCGTACTGATTGGTGCAGTGGAATGGGCCGGGGCCGTGGAATTTCACCGCCGCGCCTCCGACTGGTTTTTACACCAGCACGAGCGCGACGCGGCCTATGAAAACGTGATTCTGCACGTCGTCTGGCTAGCCGACACCCTCGTGCGACACCGCGATGGCACCGAGGTGCCGACCCTGGCGTTGGCTCCGCGCACCGATGCCCGCCTGCTGCACCGCTACCAGGCGCTGCTCGATAGCCGCGAGGTGATTCCTTGCGCGTCGCAATTTGCCCGTGTGCCGGAACTGACCCGGCTTTCGATGCTCGACAAGGCGCTGATGCAGCGGTTGGAAGACAAAGCCGAAGCGGTGAGCGAGCGCCTCCGGGCCAACGGACAGGACTGGGAAGAAACCGCCTGGCAGACCCTGGCCGTGGCTTTTGGCTTCCACCTCAACGCCGAACCGATGCGACGGCTGGCCGAGGCCCTGCCCCTGAAAATTTTGCAAAAACACCGGGGCAACCTCCCCCAACTCGAAGCCCTCGTGTTTGGCACGGCGGGCCTGCTGCCCGAAGCGCCGCCCGACGACTACACCCGACGGCTGCACCAGGAATTTGATTTTCTCCAAAAAAAATACGGCCTGAGCGACCGCGTACTGGGCGCGCACGAATGGAAGTTTTTGCGCCTGCGCCCCGCCAACTTCCCGACGGTGCGCCTGGCGCAACTGGCCCATCTGGTGGATGGACTGCCGGGAATTTTTTCGCACTTCGTGCAAACCGAATCCCTCGATTTTTTGAAAAATAACCTTCCCCTCGGCCAGTCCGTGTACTGGCAAAGCCACTACCGCTTCGGCGTTCCCGCCGCCAGGCCGGTGCCCGAACCGGGCCGCGTGGCCCTCGACGGGCTGCTCATCAACGCCGCCGCGCCGCTGCTGGCCGCCTACGCCCACGAACGGGCCGACCCGCGTTGCCTTGACCGCGCCCTCGCCCTGCTCGATGGCCTGCCCGCCGAAAAGAATCACCTTACCGACCAGTGGAAAACCCTCGGCCTGCGCATCCGCAGTGCCGCCGATTCGCAGGGAGCCATCGAATGGCACAACACCTTCTGCGCCCGGAAGCGGTGTTTGAGCTGCGCGGTGGGGGTGAACTTGTTGAGTGGTGACGTGAAAAAATCACCACTCAGCTTTTACTAATCAGACTCACCCCGAAAGCCAGAAAAACTAGCCCGACGAGGAAGGGCACGAGCGATTCCCAGTGCGAAACGCTCAGGCCGAGGACGGGTTTGCCGTCTTTCAAAAACGCCACGCAGGCGAATAACACCACCACCACGCCCAGGATGGTGAGCAGGGAACCAAAGAATTTTTTGAGGGAATTGTTTTGCATAAAATTGAGGGGAGGGCCGAGTGGGTTTGCTAAAAGTGGCGCAAAAATAGCCAATTTGGAGTGGCTGCACGAGGTTTGGATAATTGCTAACCAACCTAAGTTGAAGTTGAGTGGCAGAATCAAGTGTCAATGGTTCGTCAATCTTGGGCTGAATGGAGGGCACAAAAAAAGGCGTGGTAGC
>CAXTIG010000082.1:0-6060 GCA_964244295.1 uncultured Cytophagales bacterium | reverse complement strand
AACGTTCTCGGTGGTAGTTTCCAATGGGCTACCTAAACAGTTACCTTTTTTGTACTTATAATCAGTTCTTTGTACGGGTGCCGTTTTTTTTTCCTGAGTAAAACTCCTCTTGTTGACGTTGGTCTTGAGGGCGTTGAGTCGCTTGTTCGCTCGCATCGAAACTAATTTCTTCTTCCCCTCGTAAGTAGGTCTGAAAATCAGATAGGTCCGTAAAGTTGCGACGGGGCATAACGCCTTGTCTTTCAAGCGTATGGCCTAGAATTTTCAGGTATTGCTCGAAATTACGTTGTGCGTTGCCTCCGTCGGTTTCGATCAGCAGCCCCAACGTATCATAACTAAGGCTATTTTTTAACTGAAAGAGGACAAAAAATAAGCAATCTTCGTAGGTGGGCAACAGCAAAGTTGCTTGCAGTCGCTGTGCGGATTGCTGCAAAGAAACGCCGTTAAAAAATTCATAGGTTTCTCCAAAAGAACGAGCTAATTGAAGAAACTGGGCCTGGGTTAAACCAGTGCTTGATTTCCATTGCCGCTCGTTTCGAATGGCTTGGTACGATAGCATCTACGAAAATATTTATTTTTTTTAACTATTCCAAGATAGCAATGCCATCTACTGGTTAAGTGTCTGAAAATCAACCGACAACAAGTCTAGTGTTCTCTGGCTTTATTCGCCAAGTTCGAATATCTTGTGACCCCACCTTTTCGTAACACATTTGAATCATCCATGCATGATAAGCTTCATGCATAAATGTTTTACTAATCCAAATTGTATGAAAATTACCTATAGCTGATCGGTTAAGTTGAATCAATAAATTACCACCTGTGCTATTTCCAAGTCCCGAAGCCGCTCCATTCACTTCATTTCCATTGATATACACATGATCTTCTAAAGAAAAGGTTACATTCCACTTAAGATTACTTGTAAACGAATTAAGAAGATTCATAAAAACGCTATTCGTGTACTGAAGTTTCTCATAGATACAATTAAATTTTCGATCAGCAGCAAGTGAGGCACTACTTTGAATAATTGGGCTATTGTATGAGCTACCCCCATTTCCGCCACCTCCAGTAGGCACATTACCGTAATCACCCCCCGAAGGAGACCCGCTACCACTACCACTCCCATCATCCTGCCAGCAATAATAAGTTTCCCTGTAGTGGTATTCGCAGCCGCAGTACCCCCCATAACATACACAAGTAAATCCGTATAACCACATTCCACGTCCTGCATATAGTTTACGCGCGCCTCTTTGCTTTCTGGCTTCTCCGTCGTAAACTGTGCCGTTATCTCGCCCTTATGGTATTTGTATCCCCTGATAAATTTTCCGTTCCAGTCTTCAATGGAAATAGCTCCGGTAAACGGTTGATTTCGGTTGCCCACTACCCATTCTTTTTCCGGCATGGCCGTCAACACTTCGGATTGCATTTTGCCCCTCCTATCCCGATACATTACCAAATACGTCAGCGAGTTGAGGCTCAACGACGGCTCATTTTCAGGGGTAATGCGCTCGGCTCCTAAGGCACTGAGTTTAGGAGTCCAATCACTTTCCCACACCAGGGGAACCACCACGGCATTTCCCACTCGCATAATCTTGTTGATGCCTCTTCGCCAATCCGGGTCTTTGCGAAGTTGCTTCCGGCTTCGAATGTCTCCCTCGGTGCGGGTTGGGTTTTTAGAAACTATATTTTGGTCAAACCATTGTTTAGCTTCGCTGACCGTCAGTATAGTTGAAAACTGGGGATCCTCCACGACTTCTTTCCGGCAAGCAAACAACACGGCAAATGTAGCAACCAGGATGAGGGCAACGGTGGTAAAAGAGCGGCGCATGAAGATGAGGTTTTTTACAACCCCTGCTTCCCGCCAAACAATTTCGGCTGAGAGCGGGTAGTGCTGGCCTCACTGCCAGCACTACCCGCTCTCAGCCGATTAAAATGGCTCAGGCATCGATGCTAAACTGGCAGATTTAGCCAACCCTTCCGGGTTGCTTGGTACGTCTCAAAGGTAGAAATGTCGTAGCGAGAAAAGCAAGACCGTCGCAAGACTTTCGTGAACAGATTCACGGCTTTTTGCGCTTGATCGCCAAATCATGCGCCGTGTCGTAGTAACTGCGCAGGTTTTTCCAGTCGAATACTTCCGAGATGCTTTCCACCCGATTGCGCTGTCCGATGCGGTCGCGGCGGGATTGCTTGACGTACCGCAGCAGGATGTCGGCCAGTTGGTCGGCGGCCTGGTTGAAGTTCTGTTTCGAGCGGTTGATGACGTACACGCCCCAGTTTTCGTAATCGCGCATGATTTGCATCATGTAATCGCCGAAGCCGGAGAGGTCGCTCGTCACGGTGGGCACGCCCCGCGCCACGCATTCGAGCGGCGTGTAGCCCCAGGGTTCGTAGTAACTCGGAAACACGCCGAGGTGGCAACCCCGCACGAATTGGCTGTATTCGATGCCGAACAGCGGGTTGGTGGTCGCGATGAAATCGGGGTGATACACGATTTTCACCCGGTCTTCGGCGTGGTTTTGCAGGTTGGCTTTTCGCAGAAAATTCACGATTTCGTCTTCCTGTTTCAGGTGGTGCGTTACCGTTTTGGGCAGTTGCTTGGTTTTCCAGGTCTGAATGGTGCGGCGCAGGCGCAGTTGCCAGTACTCCTCCACAAACTTGTTGAGGTCGGGCATTTTCAGTTCATTGCTCGTGGCCGACGAAAGAAAGAGTTGATCACCCACCTGGTTTTTGATGGCCTCGGTCGTCTGCCGGATTTCTTCCATCACCGCCCTCGATTGCAGCACCGAGGCGTCCATCGAGTAGTACGGATTTTTGGTGATGATAAACATCACGACCGTCACGTCCGAGCCGCTTTGCTTCAGCTTCCAGTTCAACCGGCTGAGGGCTTCGAGGGTGAGGTCGTAGCCCTTGTTCATGTACTCGTACCGACCGGAGGTGAAGAAATACAGCGTTTTGTCGAGGTCGAAGGAGTAGCTCTGGAAAAAATGGCCCATCACGAACTGGTGAATTTTCTCCTTGTACTGCACGTGCAGATTCTGGAATTCGTGCAGGGCGGTGAAGCGGGTGATGTTCAACCCGTTGGGCAAAATCAGGTCGCAGGGGCGACCCAGCAAAAACTCACACTCGCGGGCGGTTACGTCGCTCACGGTCGTCATCACGTTGCAGCTATGCGCCGCCAGCCGCTCGATGGTGGCCTGCGATTCGATGCCGTAGTGCCGGGCCTGCTCCTGCCAGATGTCCTTGAAATTGGGCAGCACCGTGTAAAAATCCGGCACGTTGGGGGCCAGGTAGCGGCCCAGCATGGTGGCGTGGGTAGTGAAAACGGTCGAGATTTTTACGTTGTCGGCCTTCAAATCGGGCAATGCGGTGGCGGCCATCCACTCGTGGAAGTGCGCCACGAAATCGCTTTTGCCGCCGTTGGCCGCGACGAGTTCGGTCAGAAACACCCGCACGCACTCGCCGAAGGCCAGCACGTGGCTCACCAGTTCCTCGGCGTTGAGGGTGGAAAGCTGGTGACGGCTCCACATCGAAAACTTGATCTCTTCCACCCGCGCAAATACCGACCAAAAATCAAACAGCACGATTTTGGGCTTGCCCGTCACGAGCCAGTAGCCGTAGTGAACCTGGAAGCCCATTTCACGCAGTTTCAGCACCGTTTTTCCCACGGCGGTTCCGTCCGATTCGCTGATCTCCTCGAACTCGGCGGCGGCAGTTTGCGGGAAGTACGGCCCGAGCAGAAAATAATCCTCGCCCCATTTTTCCACCATCGATGGCACCTTCGTGCGAATCACGGTGTAGATGCCGCCCACCTGATTACACACCTCCCAGGCGATTTCAAACAGCGCCTTCGGGCGGATTTTGGCTTTGATGGGTTCGATTTCGAGTGCCATGCGTTGGTTACAGAAGCGCAAGGGGCGAAATACCCCCGCTGCCGCCAAAGTTAGGACTTTGGGTTTTCCGGCGAAGTTTTTGGGAGAAAATTTGAGGAGAAGTACTTAGCCGCCGTTGCGCAACAACTCCCGACTGCGTCATTGCGAGCGCCTACCCTCGCGTCATTGCGAGCGAAGGCGAACAAATCTCGCTCCGCTCGCTTTATTCGCCTTCGCTCGCAATGACGGGGGCGGGGAGGCTTATTTTTCGTAACATCCGTACCTGAAAATCAAACCTCCCCCTCCCAAAACGCCACCCGCTCCCGCAGCACGTCGGTGTAGGTGATGCTCGTGTGCTCATCGCCGAAGCGGCGGAGGTAAGGCTGGGGCGTATGGCCGACCACCTGGTGGTAGCCAGGCAGCGGGTCGTCGCAGGTTTCCGAAAAATCGGCCCAGACCACGCCCCCGCAGGGATACGGCCCCTGCCGGGCGAACCCGGCCCCGTAGAGGTAGCGCCGGTCGGGGGAATCCATCAGGGCGTTGAGGCGGTCGGGCAGGGGAAGACCGTCGCTGAGGCGGAGGGCAAAAGCCCGCTCCTGCATCCATTCCCACCAGGTCGCCGACACGCCCGCGTGGGTAAACAAGGTTTCACCCGCCGCGTAAGCCACCTGAAATAAAGCCCGGTGACGGGTGAACAAACCCTGCAAGCGCTCCCGCATCGACTCGCGGAAGCGGCTGGCGCGGTAGTGCGGGTAATGGAGGTAATGCACGTCGTGGTTGCCGAGCAGCAGCACGACTTTATCGGGGTGCGCCTGCCGGAAGGCGAGGATGCGCAGCAGGTTGTCGAAAATTTCCTCGTCGCGGTGCTCGCCGTGGTCATCCACGTAATCGCCGAGGAAAATGATTTTGTCGTAGGCTGCCGGGGCCACCTGTTGCCAGACGGTTTTGCCGTGGAGATCGGGGATGGCGAGGAGGCGCATGGGGGCAAGATACCCTCAAATCAGCGTGTTCAGCAAATTGCCCCGGCCCACGAGGCGGTTGGCGGCATCGCGGGTTTCATTGGTTTTGGGAAAGTACATGCCCCGCAGCCGGTTGCTGGGGCTGTACAGTTCTACCCGGCCATCCATGCGGGTTTTGAGGGTGCCGAGGAGGCGGTTTTGGCGGTCGCGGAGGGGTTGGTTAGGCATCGGCTCAACTCACCCGCTCAACACACAGGACGGCTGCACCGTATGCCTCACTGGGATACTAAGCGGAAGCCGATGAGGCCGCTACGGGCCTTCGGGGTGTTGTCGCTGCGATTCGCAGACCGACAAGGCCGGGAGGCAAAGTACCAGCTACCGCCCCGCAACACCCGATCAGTCAACGCTGTCTGGTTTACGGGGTTCGTGGCGGGGCTTTTGCTGTAATAATCAGGGTCGTACCAGTCCCGGCACCATTCCCACGCGTTGCCGCTCAGGTCGTAGATGCCCAATTCGTTGGGTTTCTTCTGGCCCACGGGGTGGGTCTGGTTGCCGGAATTACCCTCAAACCAGCCCACCAGCTCTAAGCTGTTGGAACCGGCGTAGGTTTTGCCCTGGCTGCGCCGTCCGCCCCGCGCGGCGTATTCCCACTGGGCTTCGGTGGGTAAGCGATACGTGCGGTCCGTTTTTTCGGACAGCCAATCGGCAAAATCTTTGGCCTCGTTCCAATTGACGTTTACGATGGGGTCGTTGTCGCGCCAGCCCCAGGACGGGGCGGCGGGCATACTCACCCCGGTTTCCCGGCAATAGCTGCGGTACTGCGCCACCGTGACCTCGTACTGACCCATGTAGAAGCTACGGAGCGTAACCTTATGAACCGGCTTCTCATCCGAATTGGATTCATCGTCACTACCACCCATATTGAAGGTACCGCCTTCGACGTACACCATTTTCATAAAATTAGTGCTTTGGGCCAGAGCCAGTGAGCTACCAAAGAGGCAGAGCAAGAGTGTTTGCAGGAATCGGGACATGATGTAAGGGATTGTGGTGGGTTTTGGATTGGGTGAGAGACTGCCTATTGAAATTTTCGGGCAACCTATCCATTTCATCGGTATTTACAAATAGTGCCGGTAGGCTCTTTTCATTCTGCGCCCGCTGAGGAGTCATTTTCACCTCCTCCCTCAATGCTTCCGCTCGTAGTGGGCCTTGAGCAAATCCTCCCCAAAATCATTGGT
>CAXTIG010000081.1:0-6769 GCA_964244295.1 uncultured Cytophagales bacterium | reverse complement strand
TCGTCCCATGAGACGAAAATACAATAACCTAAACTAATTTACAGCAACTACTTACCCTCATTCAGTACGGAGTTGAGAAGGTGGAAAGTGCAGGCGTGAACCGGGTGAATATTGAAAAATACAGTCGGGTGAAGAACTGATTTTTTCGCGCGTTGCATGCGGGAGTCACCCTGAGCGGAGTCGAAGGGGGTGCGCAGGCCGCCGAGTATGCCCACCGCACGCCCTTCGACTTCGCTCAGGGTGACCCCCGCGCGTTTCAGCTATTTTTTTTGAAACCCGAATCGGCTTCTCACATCTTCATAAAACTCCGTAAGGAATCGTCGTGCCCTTCCACGGTGGCACCTCAGAAAGTCGCAATCCGCCCTTCTTTTGTCGTTTTCAACCCCTCAAAACCGGCTCCTCTGACCGTAGCTTTGCTTTGTCAACCTCCTGACAACCAACCCAAAAAGCCAAGCTCATGCAAAAGATCACCCCCTTCCTCTGGTTCAATAACAACGCCGAAGAGGCCGTGAATTTTTACACCTCGCTCTTCAAGGATTCCAAAATCGGCAGCGTGAGCCGCTACGGCGATGCCGGGCCGGGGCCGAAGGGCACGGTCATCACCGCGTCGTTTACGCTCAATGGGCAGGAGTTTATGGCCCTGAACGGTGGCCCTCAGTTTAAATTCACGGAAGCCATTTCGCTGGTGATCAACTGCGAGACGCAGGACGAAGTCGATCACTTTTGGGAGAAACTCTCGGAGGGCGGCGAGGAAGGGCGATGCGGCTGGTTGAAAGACAAATTCGGGCTTTCCTGGCAGGTCGTGCCCACGATTTTGGGCGAACTGATGCAAAATCCGGATCCGGCGAAAGCGAACCGGGTGATGGAAGCAATGATGAAAATGGATAAGCTCGACATCGCCGGGCTGAAACAGGCGGCGGAAGGAGTTTAGCCTAAAAACGTTCCTCCTTCGCTCGTTACGCGGGTTTTCCATCTTCCGGTGCATCGAAGTCTGCCCGGTATTTATTCGGACTGGGCTGGGTGGCGTTGGGTGAGCACTTTTGTGCTACCCAACGCCGGGCGAGCGCGTGGCCTACGCCTGGGCGTAAACGCGGTGACTGGTGAGCATCAATCCCCTGATTTCGCCGTGAAGAAGACCCCAACCGAACCGCAAACCCTCGCAAAAAAGCCGGGCGAACCCTGGAGTCCGGCCCTCGAAACCTTCGCCCGGAGCATGATCCTCGACTTCGACGCCTGGCACGACGGCATCGGCTACGACCTCGCTGCGCTCCGGCAACTCGAAGGGGCCGAACTGGCCCGCGTCCAGGCTGTGCTGATTAGCCGGAAAGACCAAGACTGGAGGGATGCCGAGGCATTGGCGGCACTGGACTCTGTCGCGGCCCGGCAGGCCCTGACCGACTGCCTCTCCAGCCCCAACGCCGACGTGCAACTGCTGGCCGCCCGGCACCTGAGCGACCAGAGCGAAACCGACGAGCGGGAGCGCGTCATCGTGGAACGGCTGCGCAACGCCGGTCGCGACGGGGGCCTGGTGTGGGCCTTGCTGCTGGCCGAAGACTACCCCACGGAAGCCGTGAAAAAGGCCTTGTTCTGGTGCGCCCGGCAGGGGCCGGACAACACGGGCGTACACGCCGCCGCCCTGCTTTTCTACCTGTACGGAATCGCCGAGTCGTCGTTCGATTGGGAATTCCGGCCCTTTTTTCTCCGCTTCCATTCGGACAATCCGGCCGATCGGCAGGTTGCCTTTCTCGAACTTTGCCAACGGACGAAGGTTTCGCCGGAGGAGGCGGGCGTTTAGTAGCACTCTGGATGACAGAGTGCTACTAAACGCCCGCCTGTGCAACCTCTCCCGCTTTGGTCGCGAAACTTGACTAATTGGACGATTTAGTAGTTTATTTCCCAGCGGTCAACCCTAACATGCAGCAACAAACCCCTTTCCTGACCCGATTGGCCTGATTCCGCGCATGTCATCCTCGTTCTCCCGAAAAAATCGCATCCTGCTGGCCGGATGCTTCTGCATCGGGTTGGGCTTGCCTCCGGCGAGTCTGGCCCAAACCGACCCGCAGGCCACCAAACAAACGAAGGCGCTCTACCGCAACCTCCATCGGCTGGCTAAACGCCACATTTTGTTCGGCCACCAACACGCGACCGAATACGGTCACGGCTGGTCGGGCGAGACGAATCGTTCCGACGTGAAAGACGTATCCGGGTCGCATCCCGCCGTGGTCGGCATTGATTTCAGCGGCTTGTCGGGCCGGCCCACCGAAGCCATCCAACGAACGAAGGAGACGCTCCGCAACACCGTGGTGGCGACCTACGAGCGGGGCGGCGTCACGACGGTGGCCTGGCATTTCTCCAACCCGGCCTCGCGGGGTGGGTTTACCTGGCGCGATTCGGTATCGGCCCCGGCGGTGGCGCTGCTCAAGCCGGGTGGTTCGCACCACGAGCAGTACAAGGAAATTCTGCGCACGGTCGGCGAGTTTGCCCACTCGGTGCGCGGCAGCGACGGAAACCTGGCCCCGATGATTTTCCGGCCTTACCACGAGTTCGACGGCGGCTGGTTTTGGTGGGGAAAGCCCCACTGCTCGCGCGAGGACTTTATTTCGCTCTGGCAATTCACGGTGGGCTACCTGCGCGACAGCCTCCGGGTTCATAATTTTCTCTACGCCTTTTCGCCCGATTGCCTGTTTAAAACCGAAGCGGACTTTCTGGAACGCTACCCCGGCGACGAGTGGGTGGACCTGGTCGGGATGGACAACTACGCCGACTTTGGGCGAAACAACCGCTACAACCTGGAGGCCGGTTTTCAGAAACTGAAAATCATTTCGACCTACGCCCAAAAAGCCGGGAAACTGACGGCTTTCACCGAAACGGGTCTGGAGTCAATTCCCAACCCGACCTGGTGGACCGAAACGCTGTTGAAAACCCTGAAGCGGGAAAAACTACGGCTGGCCTACGTGCTGGTCTGGCGAAACGACGCCCGCAGTCCGACGCACTTCTACGCCCCCTACCCCGGCCATTCAAGTGTGCCCGATTTTCTGGCTTTTTATAACGACCCTTACACCTTGTTTGAAGGCGATTTATCGCAAATTTACCGCCGGAAATTCCTCGGTCTGTTTTAATCCCGAATCTCATGCAACGCCGGACTGCCCTTAAAAACCTGGCCCTCACCGCTGGTCTACTCCACGGAATCCCCGCCTGGGCTTCTGCCTGGAACGGTACTTCCCTCCGCGCTCCCCGGCGTTTTCTCAACTTCGACCAGCAAACCACCCTGACCGAAGCGCTGGAAACCCTGCTGCCCGCCACGGACACCCCCGGCGCAAAAGACTTGGGCCTCCCGGCGTTCGTGCAGAAAATGCTGAAAGATTGCTACGAACCCGCAGTCCAGGAAACCGTGAAAAGGGGCCTCGATTCGCTCGATGCCCTGGCGCTGACCACCTACCAGCAGTCGTTCGCGGCGGCGGACACCGTCCGGCGGCAGGACTTACTCAAACGCCTGGAACTCTCTGCCGACGCCAAGCAAAAAGAAGCGTATGGACTGATTAAAAACCTGGCGATTCTGGGTTTTACAACCTCGGAATACGTGATGACCAAGCACCTGAATTATACCCCAATTCCGGGGCATTACTACGGCTGCGTTCCGGTTCAGGCCAACTGATTGATAGATTAAAACGTGTGTGGGTCACCCTGAGCGGAGTCGAAGGGTGGTGCGTGGGCCGACGCAGTGGCCAGCCGCACCACCCTTCGACTCCGCTCAGGGTGACCCACACAAACCAAAAAAAAACGCTGAACGACTTAACCTCTGAAAAACCCCGTGGCCTACCTCAACATCGACTCCAAGAAAAAGCGCACTTACGATGCCATCGTCATCGGATCGGGCATCAGCGGCGGCTGGGCGGCGAAAGAACTGTGCGAGAAGGGCTTGAAAACCCTCGTACTCGAACGGGGCCGCGACGTGAAGCACGTCACCGATTACCCCACGGCCATGCTCAACCCCTGGGAAGTCGAGCACCGGGGCCAGGTGCCGCTGGCGACCCGCGCCGAGTACGGCAAGTCGCGCTCGTTCATGCGGGAGGAAACCCTGCACTGGGCCATCAAAGAAGGCGAGCAGCCCTTCGTCCAGGAAAAGCCTTTTACCTGGGTGCGGGGCTACCACGTCGGCGGCAAGTCGCTGCTCTGGGCGCGGCAGACCCAGCGCTGGAGCGATTTCGATTTTGAAGGTCCCTCCCGCGATGGCTTCGCCGTCGACTGGCCCATCCGCTACGCCGACATCGCCCCCTGGTACAGCCACGTCGAGAAGTTCGCGGGCATTTCGGGCAACCGCGACGGCCTGCCCCACCTGCCCGACGGCGAATTTCTGCCCGCTATCGAACTGAGTTGCATCGAAACCTACTTCAAGGAATCAATCGCCAAAAATTACCCCGACCGCCACCTCGTGCAGGGTCGCTGCGCGCACATCACCGAACCGCAGCAAATCCACTACGACCAGGGCCGGGCCAAGTGCCAGCACCGGGCGCTCTGCGTGCGCGGCTGTCCCTTCGGCGGGTATTTTTCGTCCAACGCCTCGACGCTGCCCTGGGCGGCCAAAACCGGCAAGATGACCCTCCGGCCCCATTCCGTGGTGCAGTCCATCCTGTACGACGAGGGTCAGGGCAAAGCCACGGGCGTGCGCATCATGGACGCCGCCACGCGGGAACCGATGGAGTTTTACGCCAAGGTTATTTTCGTCAACGGCTCGGCGCTCAACAGCAACCTGATGTTGCTCAATTCCACCTCCCACCGCTTCCCGACCGGCCTCGGCAACGACAGCGGCCTGCTGGGCAAGTACGTGGCCTGGCACAACTACCGGGGCAAAGCCTCGGCGGAGTACGAGGGTTTTCTGGACCGCAAAACCGACGGGCGCAACCCCAGCAACGGCTACATGCCGCGCTTCCGCAACGTGCAGAAGCAGGAAACCGATTTTCTGCGTGGCTACGCCGTGGGCGTCGGCGGCGGGCGGGGTAGCTCGTCGGATCGCGACGGGATGGGGGCTGATTTGAAGCAAAGCCTGCTAAACCCGCAACTGGGACCCTGGCGGCTGAGCACCTGGATGATGGGCGAAACCGTGCCGACGGAGAAGAACCATGTGCGCCTACACCCCAGCCAGACCGACCCCTACGGCATTCCGCAACTCATCGTCTCGGCGGATTGGACCGAAAACGACGACAAAATGACGCAGGATTACGTGGAGCAAATGACCGAGATGTTCACCAAAGCGGGCTGCACCAACATCCGGGCGAATGACGCGAAGTCCAACCCCGGCTCGGATATTCACGAAATGGGCGGCGTGCGGATGGGCCGCGACCCCCAGACCTCGCTGCTCAACGAGTGGAACCAACTCCACGCCTGCAAAAACGTGTTCGTCACCGACGGGGCCTGCATGACCTCGACGGGCACCCAAAACCCTTCGCTGACGTACATGGCCTTAACGGCAAGGGCGGCGAATCGGGCGGTGGAGGAGTTGAAAGGGAGGAGGTTGGGGTGAGGATGGCTCGTGCTGCCCTTGCCAAATGACAGGGGCGTTCGTAGATTTGTTGACGTACCGCTAACTGAAAAATCCATGAAAGTTGTTCTTGAAACCGAGGCCAAGCATTTGCCCGCGATCCGGGCCTTTGCCAAAACGCTTAACGCGGAACTGGCCGTTGAGAAAGAATCCGCACTGATGTCGGAGTTGCGGGGGAGCTTGAAGGAAGTGGCCGAGATCCAAGCCGGGAAAAAGCAGCCCCGGATTCTCAAAGAAAGGTAGATGGCTAAAACCAGAGTCGCGACCACCGTATCTTTTGAGCGCCGCCTCAAGCGGTTTTCCAAAAAATTCCCAACTCTGGAGGGAGAGGTCGACCAGTTGGCCGATCAACTTCTCGATAATCCGGCCATGGGCACGTCTCTGGGAGCAGGGCTATTCAAAGTTCGCCTGGCTTCTCAAAGCAAGGGCGGTGGAAAAAGCGGCGGGTTTCGCGTGATCACGTATTTAGTCACAGAAACGGACGCTGGTACCACCATTTACCTACTCATCCTTTACGATAAATCCGAGGAAGCCGACATTGACAAGCGGAAACTCTTGAAACTTGTTGACGAGTACGTTCCAAACTAAAAAGTCCTCAGCATTTCCACCTCGACCGGCACGCAAAAACCCCTCGCTGATGTACATGGCCTTGACCGCGAGGGCGGCGAATCGGGCGGTGGAGGAGTTGAAGGGAAGGCGGCTGGGGTGAGAATGACAAGGGTAGGTTTACGAAATATCCATTTCCCAAAACCCACTTTCACAACCCTACCTTATTTTTTGACAGCCAGTAGATAAAATGGATTGCGAAAGTGATTGGTAATTCAAGAACCTTCTTTACTTTTGAGTTGGGAGTAATTTTATGAACAAAGACATTATTATTTCTGAACTAAGAAGAACTGCTGCAATGAACGGCGGAGTTGCTTTAGGCAAGTCAAAATTTTTGCAGGAGACCGGTATAAGAGAATCCGATTGGTTTGGTAAATTCTGGACTAAGTGGAGCGATGCTGTACATGAAGCGGGGTTAACACCAAGTGTTTTTAACCAAGCAATAGACGAAGAATATTTGTTACGGAAAATTACCGCATTGATATCTGAGATAAAGTGTTTTCCCACAACAGGGCACTTAAAATTAAAAGCTAACACAGATAAATCGTTTCCTGACAACAAAGTATTTTAGTAACTGTTTAGGTACGCAATTTGATCATCCTTTCGTATGGTAAAGACAATGGA
>CAXTIG010000080.1:0-8049 GCA_964244295.1 uncultured Cytophagales bacterium | reverse complement strand
CATGGGTGGTCAAGTTAACGATTGCATACTTGACACACTTTACTGAACACTCTCTCAGGTAAAGCAAAAACCTTTTCCGCAATAAGTCAAGACAAAGTTGACTTATTAGCAGAATAAATTCTTTCGTTCTCACCTCGCCCGATTTTCCTATCTTTGTCCCTGCTTTTTGAAAACGCCGACCCCCGGCATTCGGGCTGAATCTCACCGTGATCGAACTCATCGACAAGGGCAATCTGCCCCGGCACATTGCCGTTATTATGGACGGCAACGGACGCTGGGCCAAGCAGCAGGGCGTACTTAACCGCGTTTTTGGCCACCGCAACGCTATCAAAGCCGTGAGGGAAGCCACTGAGGGCTGCGCCGAACTGGGCGTAAAGTACCTGACGCTGTACACGTTTTCGACCGAAAACTGGGACCGGCCCAAGGAAGAAGTCGAGGCGCTCATGAACCTGCTGGTCAGCACGATTACCGACGAAACACCCACCCTGCAAAAAAATAACGTGCGTCTGCTCACCATCGGCGACACCGACAGCCTGCCTGCCCGCTGCCGCCGCGACCTGCTCGGGGCCATCGAGGCCACCCGCCACAACACGGGGCTTGGTCTGGTCCTGGCCCTGAGTTACAGCGGCAAGTGGGATTTGACCCGCGCCGTGCAGCGCCTGGCCGAGCGCGTACAGCGCGGGGAACTCCGTCCCGACCAACTTACCGAAGCGCACCTTGACGAAACCCTGGCCACCGCCGGAATGCCCGATCCCGATTTGATGATTCGCACCGGTGGCGACCACCGCATATCCAATTTCATGCTCTGGCAACTGGCCTACGCCGAACTTTACATTTTCGACGACCTGTACTGGCCCGATTTCCGTCGCGAACACCTGTACCAGGCCATTCTCGATTACCAAAACCGCGAACGACGTTTTGGCAAAACCAGCGAACAGATACTCGGCAATTAGCAGTTGGCTTTGGCAAAACGTGCAACTAAAAACGTTGCCAACCGCCAACCGGAAACTGCCAACTCTTCAGACCCCCTTTTTCATGAAAAACCGTTTCCTTCTCCCTCTTCTTGGCTTTTGCCTGCTCGCTTTCGGGGCCACCGCCCAGTTGCGCACCGGGCTGGGTAGCCGCGTGAGTGGCAGCGAGAGTACCCAACCGGCTCCGGGAGTATCCACTGAATTTAAGTACAGTGACCCGAAAACCTACGAAATCGCTGAAATCACCACGAGCGGGACGAAGTTTTACGACGCCAACTCGCTGGTGTCGATCTCCGGGTTGCGCGTGGGCGATAAAATCGAGATTCCCGGCGAAGCCGTGCGCGGGGCCATGCGCCGCCTCATGGACCAGGGCATTCTCGACGACGTGCAGGTGACGGCCACCAAGGTGGAGGGCGAGAAAATCTGGCTCAACATTTACCTGAAAGAACGCCCCCGCTTGTACTCGATCAACTTCGAGGGCATCCGCAAGGGCGAACGGGAGACTCTAAACGACAAGGTGAAACTCATCAAAGGGAAAATCATCACCGAATCGCTGATGAAAAATACCCAGACGCTCATCAAACGGCATTTTATCGACAAAGGCTACCTCAACACCAGCGTGCGCATTACTCAGGTGGCCGACACCAGCCGGGGCAACAACGCTGCTCTGAAGGTAATCGTCAACAAGGGTAGCAAGGTGAAGATTAACAGCATCGAGTTTCGGGGTAGGGAGGAAGTATCCGAACGCAAACTCCGCAAAAAACTCAAGGGCACCAAGCAGCGGCGCTTCGGACGGATTTTCACGCCCTCGAAGTTCATCCCCAAAAAGTTTGAGGAAGACAAAGAAAAACTCCTCGCCTACTACAGCAAGGAAGGCTACCGCGACGCCCGCATTGTCACCGACACGGTACGGAACCACGACGGAAAAACGGTCGATGTCATCCTGACTCTCGAAGAAGGCAAGCGCTATTTTTACCGCACCATCGCCTGGCAGGGCAACTACATCTGGCCCGATTCGGTGCTCAACGACGTGCTGGCCATTAAAAAAGGCGATGTGTACAACCCCGAAGACATGCAGAAAAAACTGTATGGCAACCCAGGGTTCGACGTGAGTTCGCTCTACATGGACGACGGCTACCTCTACTTCAGCGTGGAGCCGCAGGAGGCTTCGGTCGAAGGCGACTCCATCGACGTGGTGATGAAGGTTTTTGAAGGAAAACAAGCCACCATCAGTAAAATCGTTCTCAACGGTAACACCAAAACCAGTGACCACGTGGTGATGCGCGAAATCCGCACGCTGCCGGGGCAGAAATTCAGCAAATCGGCGGTGATTCGGACTCAGCGCGAACTGTCGACGCTCGGCTATTTCAACCCCGAAACCATCGGCATCAACCCCGTGCCGCGTTCGGACGGTACGGTCGACATCGAGTACACGGTGGAAGAAAAGCCCTCCGACCAGATCGAACTCTCCGGCGGTTGGGGCGGCTACGTGGGCTTCGTGGGTACGCTGGGCGTGGTGTTCAATAACTTCTCGGCCCGCAACATCCCCAACCTCCGCGCCTGGAGGCCCCTCCCGGCGGGCGACGGGCAGAAACTGGCCGTGCGTTTCCAGGCCAACGGGCGGTATTTTCAAAACTACTCGCTCTCGTTTACCGAACCCTGGCTGGGCGGCAAAAAACCCAACTCGTTCAGCATCAGCATCAACCGGCAAGTGTATCGTACCCCTGAGAATACGTCAGGATATAACCCCTACGGCAGCGGCTATGGCGGTTTGGGTGGCGGGTATGGTGGATATGGCGGCTACGGCGGTCAACTGACGGGCGAAAGTTCCCACTTCAACACCACCGGAATCGTGTTGAGCCTGGGCAAACGCCTGCGCCGTCCCGACGACTCGTTCGTGCTTAGCACGGCCTTGTCGTACCAGCGCTACGATTTTTTCAACTACCCGCTCATTGCCGATTATCCCACGGGCATTGCCAACAACCTTTCGCTGATCACGACCTTCTCGCGCAACAGCATCGACAACCCGCAATTCCCACGGGCGGGGTCAAGTTTTTCGCTGACGGGCACGCTTACCCCGCCGTATTCGCTATTTAAGGGCAAGGATTACAAGCCCGCCGGCAAGGCGGATCAATACACCCTGCTCGAGTTCCACAAGTGGATGTTTGACGCCACCTGGTACACCCCGCTGGTGGGCAAACTGGTACTGGCCACCCGCGCCCACATGGGTTTCGTGGGCAACTACAACCGCAACCTGGGCATCGTGCCTTTCGAGCGTTTCGTGCTCGGTGGCTCCGGGCTTTCGGGGCAAGGCACATTTTCCATCGCCCAGGACCTGATTGGTTTGCGGGGCTACGCCGACCGCTCAATTGGTTCGGCCCAACCCGGCGGGGTGGTGTATAACAAGTACGTGATGGAACTGCGCTACCCGGTTTCGTTGAATCCCTCGGCGACCATTTTCGTGTTGGGTTTCATGGAGGGCGGCAACAACTGGGATAATTACAAGGCATTCAACCCCTTCAATATCAAACGATCGGCGGGGGTAGGTGCCCGGATTTTCATGCCTGCCTTTGGCCTAATCGGGATCGACTACGGCTTCGGCTTCGACCGCAACATCAGCCCCAACGGCTATGGCAACCAGGAACCAGGCAAGGGCCAATTCCACTTCACGATTGGGCAGCAGATTCGTTAATGTGCTAATTTCTAATGTGCTAATTTCCAATGAGTGCATCCGGAGCATTTTTCATTCGCACATTGGAAATTCGCACATTAGGTTAACAACTTTTAACGCGTGAAAAAAAGGATATTTTTGCTACTTTTGCCGTTCGTTTGGCAGGCAGAAGCCGTTTTCGGGCAGAAGTTTGGCTACATCGATTCGGAGTACATCGTTAGTAAAATGCCCGAATCACAGCAGGCCAACACCGAAATGGAACGCTTCGCCAGCCGTTGGTCGAAGGAAGTGGCCGACCGCCAAACCGAACTCGACCGCCTCGAACGGGCTTACAAAGCCGAGGAGCCGCTGCTCACCGACGAAATGAAGCAGCAACGCCGCCGGGCCATCGAAGAAAAAGAACGTGAGAGCCGGGAGTTTACCAACAAGGTGTTCGGCTTCGAGGGCCTTTACTTACAGAAACGCAAGGATTTGATGAAACCGGTGCTCGACGAGGTGTACAAAGCCCTTGACAAAGTAGCCCGGCAAAAACAACTTCAAATCGTGTTCGACAAAGCCAGCGACGGGATGGCGATGATTTACACCAACCCCGTTCACGATTATTCGGACTACGTGCTCGAAGAACTCGGCATTGATCCTAAAAACAGTACCAGTACGCAACCATCTCCCAATCCACCCCCCGCAACCACCGGGAAAAAACAGAAGTGAGTTTACGGTTTAACTTGTCAGAAGCAGAATTTTCAGAATCGGTTAATTTTCAGAATTGAGGGCGTGAATTTTTTGAATCCATTTTTTGAATTCTGAAAATTCGCCAATTCTGAAAATTCTGATTCTGACAACAAACCAAACACCAACCAGACCATAACCATGAAGAACGCATTTCGGATCGCGACGGTGGCCCTGCTGGCCCTGATCGGCACGCAGTCCAGCGCCCAGACCGCACAGAAAATCGGCTATACCAACGTCGAGTACATCCTCGGCCAGATGCCCGAACTGAAGGGAATCGAGACGGAGATCAAAACGAAAGAAGCTCAGTACCAAAACCTGATTCAGCAAAAGCAGAAGGAGTTGCAGGACAAGGTGGCCAATTACCAGAAAAATCAGGCTACGATGTCGGACGTGATCAAAACCGACATGGAAAAGCAACTTCAAACCCTGAACCAAAATCTCCAGGAGTTTCAGCAGAACGCCCAGGGTGAATTGCAGCAGAAGCAGCAGCAATTACTGGCCCCGGTGCTTCAGAAAATTGACAAAGCGATTCAGGAAACGGCCAAAGAAAACGGCTTCACCTTCGTAATTAGCTCCGACCTGGGCAATCCCAGCCTGTCGCCGGTGCTGCTGTACGTCGATGAGCAGTACAACCTCACCGACCTGGTGTTCAAAAAACTCGGCGTGACGCCCAAGCCCGCTACGGCGGCAACGGCACCCGGTACCGGCTCCCCCGCCGCGACTACCAAGCCCGCGCCGACGACGCCGAAGAAAAACTAAGAAATCCGATTCTGATTCAGAAAAGGCAGTCCGCCCCGGCGAGGCTGCCTTTTCTTTTTTAGTTAGGTTTGTAAACCCCGGACTCCCAATTCTCCCCGTCCAACCTGCCAATGCCCCACGGTTACGCCGATTTAAAACGTTCCTGGCAACACCACGCGCCCGCCTTGCTCGATGCCTACGTGAGCGGCCGGGCCGGTTTCGTGGCCGGGGTATTGCCCGAAGACCTGCTCCAACTGCCCGCACGGGGCGTGTGGTACGCGCTTGAGAAACGCTTCGGGGCGGGGCCGGTGCAACAGGCACTCTTGCCCGTCGTGACCGTGCCCAGTCCCGTCGGGCCGCAACCCGACGGCACCTGGCTGCGGCGCACCAACATGGTGGGGGTCAACGTGCGCACGGTTCGGAATTTCTTCAACGTCGTCAAATACGTCCTCACGCTGCCCGCTTCGCAGGATTCCATCCACTTGTTGCCCATCTGGGAGCCGGGCGTGGTGGCGAGTTTGTACGGCATGGCGAGCTGGCACCTCAACCGGGAGTTTTTTAGTCACGAACTCGCTGAAGCCCTGCCCCACCTCGACACGGTGGAAAAGCAGTTGAAAATAACCGTCAACCTGCTCCACCTGATGGGCCGGAGCGTGGGCATGGACGTGATTCCCCACACCGACCGCTACGCCGAAGTGGTACTGGCCAACCCGGCCCATTTCGAGTGGCTCCAGCGCCGCGACCTTACCATCACCAACCACTCCGCCCGGCTGTACGAGGCTGTGCAGTGGCGCATCGTCGATTGGGTGCGCGACCAGGGCCCGGCGGTGGCCTGGGACGGCGTACCGCTTGACCCAATGATTTTTTTCGGAGAAACGATGCCCGAAACCGAGCGAACCCGGATTCTTTTCGGGGAAAAAAGCGACCTCTGGGGCCGCAACGCCCGCCGCAACCGGCTCATCCAGGCGCTGTACGACGAGGGCCTCGAACCCGTGCCCGCCACGATGGCCCCGCCCTACCGGGGCCTGGCCGTGGATCCCGACGAGGCCGCCAAAACCGTGGACGACGACGGCCGCATCTGGCGCGATTACGTGCTGACCCGCCCCGAATCCATGTCGCGGGTGTTTGGGCCGCTGACGCGCTACCGGCTGTACGAATCGAAGGACGATAACCTGAATTGGGAACTGGATTTTGGGCAACCGCGCCTGCCGGTTTGGGAATACGCGGCGGAGAAATTCGCCGACGTGGCCCGCACGTTCGGCTTCGATTTCATGCGTGGCGATATGTCGCACGTGCAGATGCGGCCCGAAGGCGTGCCCGTCGAAACCGACGATTTCTACGACATTCACCGCTACATCAAGCGGGTGGTGCAGCGCGAAAAACCCTGGTTTGGCTACTTCGCCGAGAGTTTCCTGTCCCCGCCCGACGTGATGGCCTACGGCGACGAACCCGACCACCTCGAAGCCTCGCTGGCCGACTCGACGCTGGGCGATTTACAAAGCCAGACCGTCGGCACGGCGGGCTTCGGGGCGGAGTTGGCCCGGTACCGGACGCTGCTCGAAACCCGGCAATTCGCGCCCAATTTTACGGTGATGACTGCCGACAAAGACGACCCGCGTTTCGATGAATTTTACCTGCGCGGAAACGAACTCCGCCTGTTCCTGGCGCTCTTCCTGACCGATATGCCGAGTTACGTGAGTCTGGGCTTCGAAACCCGCGACCCGCACCCAGTGCCCGCGCCCAACGAGTTTTACACCAAACTCTACGTTTTCCAACTGGCCGAGGGAAAAAACGCCACCCACGGCCCTTACCGCTGGGGCCGCAACGGCGAACTGTTCACCCGCCTGACGCGGCTACGGGAATTCGCCGACGAGATTTTACCCCAAATTCAAGGTCAAAATACCCACTGGATCCGCCCGCCCGATCCCACCGGCCAGCCGGAATTGATCGCCTGGACACCGGGGGAAAACGCAGCCTACACTTTCGTGGCGAATCTTGATTTGGAAAACGCACAGCCGCTCCCGGATTCCGTGCGGGGGGAAGCGGTTTTTTCGACGCATCGGGGAAAAAGCGGCGGGGAAGTTGGGGCGGGGGAGGGGAGAGTTTACTCCCGCCTGTCATGCTGAGCAGAACGGTCCGCTCGGTTTCCTCAACCGGCTATTTTTGAAATTACCGCGAAGTTGAATTCGCATCAGGCCGGGCCTCTTCGCTCGAATTTTCTTCCACTGGCTCTTCTGGTTCAGCCGTCGGCTGGGTTTCTTCCGGCCATTCCGAAGCCATTGGATCTGGAGTGGCGTCGGGGGCGGGTTCGACGGGTTTTTCCCCGAAAAAACGGCCCTGAAAAATCAGAATCACGCAGACGCCGAGGAAAATCGAGGCATCGGCCACGTTGAAAATCGGCGTGGAGTAGTACGAACCGCCCCAGAGCGGCACCCATTCCGGGATGATTCCTTCCCAAAAATCAAAGAAAAACATATCGATCACCTTGCCGTGAAACCAAGGCGTGGGGGCGTTTTCGGTGGTGAGGCCGAAGAGTTCCCCGTAAAAAATAGAATCGATCACGTTGCCGATGGCTCCGCCCAGAATCGCCCCGATGCTCCAGAGCAGACCAGGGTGCGCCCCGCGCCGGGCCAGCCGGACGAGGTAGTAGCCGATGCCCACCATCGCCGCCAGCCTAAACACCGTGAGCAGCAACTTACCGTATTCCGACCCCAACTGCATCCCGAAGGCCATGCCCGGATTGGTAACGTAGTGGATTTTAAACCAGTCGCCGATCACGTGAAGTTGGCCGGAGAAGCCTTCGCTCATGTTGAAATGCACCAGCATTTTCACGCCCTGGTCGATGAGAATCACGAGCAGCGTGAGGAGGAAGTACTTGAGGGGGGATTTTAGCATGGGGGGGTTAAAAAAAACAAATTCCCCTCCTTGATAAAGGAGGGG
>CAXTIG010000079.1:0-10356 GCA_964244295.1 uncultured Cytophagales bacterium | reverse complement strand
TGGGCTGTGGAACTTCTATAAAGCGTTCTGAAAATCAGGACGCAACAACTCTAATGGCTCTAAAGTTAAATTTATGAAAATATATTCAGTTTTAACTGATGAACCAGGACGGGGAGCAAAGGCAAACGAACCGTCCTTTAACCTAAATTGGGGATTCAGTCCGCTTTCGAGGTATTCCCTAACTTTCAGTCCTTGCTGGTACGCCTCTTCGATCAATTTTTTAATCACATTGCGCAGGGATTGCTCGGCCCCACGTCGTGCCGCTTGGCTCAGCGAGCCGGACTTTGCCTGCACGATAATGAGCTTATCGTCGTACGGTACGAGCAGGTCAGCCTCTTCGACGTTCCCATAGTGGTCGTACTTTACGTTCTTATAAACATGCTCCCGTTTGAAAATCCTTCTAAAACATTCTTCTGCTTTATCCTCAACAAAGTTTGCTTTCGCTTTTTGGAAACGGTCCCATGCCCTGGTGGGCGGTTTAGCCAGTTTGTCTGGCTCCAACAACTTCTCCAACGCAACGGGCAAGGCGGAAACAAGGTCGGCAGGTGCGGGACAAAAATACGTGCTGCCCCACCGGATAAGGGGCTTGCTGAGTAATACATTATCAATCAAAACGTCACTTCCTTCAGGCTGGTCTCCAGGAACGCTACTGCACAGGTTCAAAAATTGTTCAAATTTAATAATTTCATCAGTTGATAAATGACAATCAGTTGCGAGTCCTTCCAAATCGATCAACAATAAATCGTTCATTGCACATCCAATTAAATACCTGCCATAAAAATCCGCATCCATTGATGTTTCTTTATCATCTGATTCTTCCTGTACGAATTGACTATTGGAGACCTCTGGTTCATTAATATCAATTTGTTTCAGTTGCTCTACTCTGTCTTTTAAATTTTTGTTGATGCGGTTTACCGTATATAATTTTATTTGGTTACCAATATTGAGAAAATCTTTAACGGTCAAACTAAATCTCTCTCTAAACACATCCGGTACACGTTTCTCCAATTCGAGGAGGTAGTGAATGGTTTGGTGAGGATAGCGTTCCGGATTGATTGGTCGGGTCATCCTCATGGTTTCTTTGTGCTGTTGAATCGTAAAATACTTATCTAAATCATCTTTGGCACCCCCATTCAAATAAGGGCTTGTTTTTATCAAGTAGGAAATACACTTATTCACTAAAACAAAGAGTTGCTCAGGCGTAATACATCCTTTGGATAAATCGTGCTCTTTTTTCTGAAGAAGCAGGCCCGCCAAAAAATGGATAACAGGTGTATCTCGTAGTTTGAATACTAAATTATATTCATGGATGTTTTCATCCTCACGGATGTAATACGTCATGTGGGTCAGCAATGTCAGTAAATCCAATGGATTTACTGCATCCAAGAGCTGCTGAATTTCACTGAACAGTGAGTTAGCATCCTCTTTATTCTGGATTTTTATTTTTTCAAAATAGTCTTCCCACTGACTATCTTCCAAAGGAGTTTGTTCCTCTGCCATTGGGTTTATGGTTGTGAGTAATAGAAACGTTTTTGATGATTAAGAATTTTTAATGCGGACCTAAAAACCGGTCGCCGTTGAAGTGAATGAGGTGGGTTGGTGCTTCCGAGACCCAGACTTCGGTCTCCCACGAAATTTCAGCGAGGTAACGCGCCATGATGGCTCGCGTGGGAAAGGCTGTCAAATAGACCAGTCCCGGCCTGGCGGTTTTGAATAAGGCGGCTAACTCGCCGTAGCGCTTGCCATCCACCGGTCCGTGGCTGGTGACGGACTCGGCCAGGATGAGCCAATCTTTTGCCGGATAGTAGAGCACTACATCCGGCATTTTGCCGTGGCTATCAACCGCTACCCCCAGGTCCTTCAACAGGTCTCGGTCAAAGTAACCCCATTTGTCACCGGTGTCTCCGGCGTAAATGAGTTTAGCACCAGGCACAAAACGCGGCGCAAACTCTTCAATGATCGCTTTGAGGAGCAGGCTGTGGGCACCTGGACTGAGTTGAATTTCCTGGTCTTTGGCAATCTGAACAGGGATTTTCTGAAAATCTCGCTCCTGAGCATACTTGGCGGCTAAGGTCTGTTGCACTGCCAAATACGCCGCCAACCGGTTCTGCCACTTGACAGTGCTATACGTCTGAATTAAAGCAAGGACGTCTGGTTCAATCTGATAAACGGCTTTCGGGCTGTTTACCGGACGGGCTGGTTCATCGGGGTTGTACAAGGCAAGACCGGCATCCACAAATTGGTGCATCGTCTGTCGACGAACCGTTTCCCGCGTGTTGGGGGCGTACTTTTTCCCGTAATGCTGTGCGGCAAATTCCATGATAGGCGTAATCCCGATCAAGGGTGCTGCGGCATCCTGCCAGCTTTTGTCGGGAGTGAGGTTAAGCAGCGCCAACAAGCTCAGGGCGGAACGCTCGTTTTGCTGGGCTCGGGGCAAGCCCAGTGCCACGAGGATTGCCAGGGCTTCATCGAGTAAAGGGTGACTCATGTAAGGGATGTTACTTTCTGGTCAATAAGGGACTGATCAAACTCAGCCAAGTCCTTAGCCCATTGCCCAAGACATCTTAGCACCGCCGCACTCGGGTACTTGAGCAGCCGCAAATCGGTGGCGTTGACCTGAGTGTGGCCGTTGAACTGGCGAAAATATCGGTCAACTAAGGTCGAGTTCAAATAGACTGTGAGCCCCAACGCCAACTCCTCCGCCAAACCTTTTTTCCGGTCGTGCAACACGTTGAGGTGGTTCTCAAAACCGTACGCAGAACCCGGCAGTTCGGCGGGAGAGACGACGCGAGCGACAATCCGCTTTTTCTCCTCTTTGGAAGAAAACCGCTTGACGACCACATAGTGGCCCGCCGGAAAGAGCAATTTAGCGGTTTCTCTATTTGCGTGAAGGGCGTTTGATTTCTTGAAGTCTGGTTTGGGCCAGTCGAGGTACTTGGTTCCAAAATGGGCCGGATAGAGGAGGGGAACCGTTGTTTCGTCCGGCATTGCACGCAGGTGCGCTTTTACCCTGAAATCAACGACCGGGCCAGTCGAGGCGGTGATGCCCAAATCGGCCAATGAAAAAGAGAACAAAGGCGGCAACGTCAAACTGCCTGCATCGTGGCCGGTTGGGATGTGGATGACTCGTTCAGCATCGTCCTGCGGAACGATGTGCCCGAAGTCGAAAGCCGTCGTCTGGAGATCGGCGAACGAGTCGTCGGTGGACGTCGAGATGAGCACGCGCCCCTGTGGTTCGCTTTTGCGCAGGTGAAGGATGATGTTTTCCTGAAGGATCTCATCCTCCCCGAACGGTTTAGTGCGGGAGGCAAAGAGGTGAATTTGCAAGAGGGCCGTTTCCCGAAAGAGCAATTCGCGGAAGGGCTTGTAGTACGGGCCGTTGCAAAAACTGCGGGGGATGATGGCCACCAACTCACCGCCCGGCTTGAGGGATTTGACGCACAACGCCACGAAGGCGCTGTAGAGGTTGACCGTCTCAATGCCGAGCGAGCGAAGCAATTTACGGTGCAACGAGTCGGTGTTAATTTTTTTGTAGGGCGGGTTCAGAATGATACAGTCGAATTGCTGCTGTTCCTGTGCCCACATTGCCCGAGTGACGCCGGCGATGAAATCCTGGTGTTCGATGCGAGGGTGAAACCGAACCCCAAAACTTAATGCAAATTGTTGATAGTCATGGAGGTTTGCCGTCAGCGTCGGTAGTAGCGCCGGGTCAATCTCGTAGGCGTACGCTTTGATGCGGCGAACGTTCCCCCAGCCGCCTTGAACGCGCTCCAAAAAGGCAGCCGTTAGGGAGCCGATTCCGGCCCCGGCATCCAGGAGGGCGATTTCATCCGACGCGGGCGGGCTGAACAATGAAGCCATGTACCGGGCAATGTGACTGGGCGTCATGTACTGGCCCAGTAGGGCGCGGCGGCCCTCGTCCAGGCTTTCGCTCACCTCCCGGCGCAGGGTGTCTACTTGATCAAACATGGTTCTAAGGTAGTCCAAAACGACTGGATTTACCAGAGGTCGCCTTCCGTCAAATGAAATCGACACCAGCCTGAGACCGCTTAGTTCAATTGGTTTGACACGTTCTCGCGCATCTTTGTGGTGACCGCTGGCTATCCTGGCCCGGAAAGGCTACGTCATCCTTAAACGGCCGCGCAACAAATGCCGTGATTTTTTCGATGTGGTGAGACAAGCGGGCAAAAGTAAAGAGGCATCGCCAAGAACAAGCATCCGAGCGATGGGTTGTTGCAAGAATTCTGACTCCGGCTTGAGCGGTAAATTTTATTCACATCCAGGAGAGAAAAAAGAATACAGACCCAATATTTTACCTGACTATCAGTGATTTGTACAAATTTGACCTTAGGACAATCAATATTTTCCGCTCGTTATCTGATGCGCTTGTAACCTGTGTGCATTATTTAAATCGTAAACCAAATAATTCTTCCACACATGAAAAAGCTAACGCCTGGAACGAAGGCCCCCGTGAGCGGTCAATACGAAATTGTAGGTCCCCGGGGAGGGCGCGGTCCCGAACGCACAGTAGTGAAACACGAGCCCCTGCCGCCTACGCCGAAGGCCGGTTCGCACTACAAAATCGTGGACAAGACGCGAACCAAGTGAGTGGCGGCACCACCCTTCATTGAAGGGTGGTGCTTCTTTTTTCGTTGAATTAATGAGAATAAGATTTAGCAGATAAATCCCTGAATACGGTGAATTTGGCTTCATCCATTCCTTACACGGAAATCTTAAAGCGGCTCGCTCAGGCAGAGAAAAGCGGCCTTGATGCCCTTTACCGGCAGTACGGTCGCCAGTTCTATGGCTACGCGGTCAGTAAATGGCAATTCGATGAGGACGCGGCTTGGGAGATAGTTTATCAGACTCTCGAAACTTTCGTGCTGAAACACGAAAAATACACGTTCGCCAGCCAGATCGATTTTGACCGTTTTCTTTTCAAAACCTTTCTAAATTTTCTCCGGCAACGCTATCGCCATGATGCTCTTCGTCCAGAGGCCGAAGAGTTTACCGAAAACGATTCCGGACAAGACTCAGAAGAGGCAGATGACGGTGAAGCTGCGTTTGAATCTGATGACGACAGTTCGACTCATCAGGAAGATGCGCTTGAGTATCCAGAGCTTAATTTCAATACGCAGCAAGAACCGTGGGAGCAACCCGCATTGACTCGGTTGAAAAACACTTTGGAGCGACTCTCTTCGATTGAACGTGATCTACTCTTGTTGCGCGCTCAAAACTTTTCTTACGAGGAAATTGCCCGGTTTCTCGGCATTGAAAACAACCAGCTTAAAGTGCAACACGTGCGTGCAAAGCAAAAACTCATTCGCCTATACAACCAAGAACCATGAATCGTTCAAACGTTACCGGCCCTCTACAAGAGGCGCTTCGGGTGCTGGCGCTGGAAGCCAGCGACTTAGCGCTCGACCCCATGATGAACGCCGTGCTGACGGGGTCTTTCGATGTTTCCATATCTGCCGAAAAAGAGCAGTCGCTACTCGACAAATTGTATGCGCACTTCGAGCCTACGCTTGGGGCGGTATTGCAAGAAGCAATGGGGGCACAGCATCTTACCGCCGAACAAGCAGCAACTGAATTGAAGTTCCCTTCAAACTTGCTTCAGCACCTGTTGTCTGACGCAGTCTCCGTCACGAACGTGCCGGTTGTTTTGTTCAAGAACCTGTTGACCCGTTTGCAACTTCCCATACATTCCATCGAACAAGCAGCTCAATCCACTTTCCACAAATTGAAAGCCGGTCCAAGTACAAACAATTCGGTATCTTTCGCTTCGTTTCGTCGCGACTCAGGGAAATACAGGCTTGGGCCCGAGCGACAAGAATCTCAAGAACTCTTCGAGAGCGATGAGGCTTTAAAATTGTACATCGCACGGTTGAAGGAACTTTTAGACGCCTAAACGCATGGACATCCCCTCCATACAATGGTCTCTATCCGCCATCTTAACGTACCGAATCTGCCCGCGAAATTATTTCCTTTCGCATGTGCTGGCCGATTCAACTGGTAGCGCATTGCGGAAGCAAGCGTATTGGCTTAGAAAGTCTCAAAACCTGGAAATGTGGGCTGGTTCGGTGGTGGACACCGTGATGAATGAAGAAGTGATCCTCGCCCTAAAGGAAGAACGAATTCCAGACTTCGAAGCAGTGGTGGAGTCGGCATTAAACTTGGCCAGGAAACAGTTTCTCTTTTCAAAGAACCACCGTTACCGGCGGGAATTGGAATCACACGTCGGCAACGAGTACCAAGTGCTCAACATTCACGAACTAAACGAACCCTTTGAGCAAAAAGATCTGCAGGCCGTCCGTGACCGTATTCAACAAGCAATATTGAATATTCCCCGCATCACTATGCCTGACGGAACGCTACTCTTGGAGTACTTACAAAGTGCCCGGTGGCTCACTCCGAACGTTAGACGCTCAATCAGGATTGAGAACGGCTCCGTCACCCCACAAATCGATCTATTAGGTAGTCATTATGGCCAGGTGTTGGCCATCGACTGGAAAGTTTCCGACAGCAAGACCAGCGATTACTCCCGGCAGTTGCAAGTCATAGGCACGGTGCTCTACCGGCGGCGGGTCGAAATCGATCGAGAGAAAGGCGAAGGATGGATTTATCGCTTCCGAGACATTCGTCTACTCGAAGTAAACCTGTACCGAGGGTATGTCCGCGAGCACCCGTTTAACGAAGCCATCTACAACGACACCGTTGATTACATCAGCCTTACCGCCTGCGACATCGAGCGAGTACGGAACGGACGGCTGCCGATGCAGGTGCCCATGAAGGAATACGCTTTCACGGAAAGCGATTACGCTTGCGAAACCTGTCAATTTTACCATTTGTGCAACTATCTTCACGAGAACCGCGATGCGTTTGACCCTGCCCGCTACGTTGAATCTGTTCGCGTTGGCTAACATTGCCGCGCTCAACTTCGCTTACCGATGGGCTCCAATTGATTTGCCCCTCATCAGGGGCGAAGAGGAGGACTATTTTCGCCAACTTCAAAAAATCACAAGAAAGGTGAGTTCGCACGTCAAGGGGCCCGCCGTCATCTTGCGTGACGACGAGGACAAAGTTTACGTGGCAATCCCGGCGGACCGTCAACTGGAAAATTTCAAGGTTAAAACGAGGCCCCGGCCGGTGACGCTCACGATCGAACCTAAAATTCATCAACTTTCTTTTGACTCTTGTTCTGACGCGGGGTGGGAGTTGATTCGGCGGTTTCTGGAGTTTGAGTTTCAGCAACAAATTGAGCGGACGGGTTGGGTCGTCAAAGATGCCGCAGGCCGGTTCTTCTTCAAAGAACCCATGCCTTCGAGGGAGGATTCGGAAGTAGACTTACTCCAAGGCTTTTGGTTTCGGATTGTGGCCGACGGCCCGGGTAAGGCTTACATCTGTCTTGACATCACCCATCGGTACGTGGATCGGAAGCGTTTAAGCCAGTTTGTTACGTCCAGGAACCGAGATTACATGGTGAAAAGGTTGCTGGGCCAAGGCGGGAACCGGAAAAAGGGACTACGGTGCTTATATGAAATGGGAGATCGGTGGTTTCCGATTGAAGTGGTTGACATCAGCGACAAGCCCATTGGAGAAGAAACCTTTTCCGACCTGGCTACGGGAAATGAGTGGACGGTGTACGACTACGTTGTGGCAAAAACCCGGCGTGACCGACATCCGGCGAGCACAATGATATCACCCTCGGATTTGACCGTTTACTACCGTTACCCCGGAAGGCAAATGGAGGTAAAAAGCGCGCCCGCGTCGCTGGTGAGGAGAATGTTCAAAACTGGTGACCGACAAGTGCGCGGGTTGCATAACCGAACCATTCTCGAACCGAACGACCGCTTCCGAAACATCGAACACAAGGTGCGCAGTATATTGAAGAATCTGACGTTTAACCGTGTCAAGGTTCAGATCAGCAGCGTGCCCCTCGACGAAGAAGTAGCAGCATTTGCTCTTAAATCGCTGAAGTTTAACCATGGCTCGGTCCTGACGGGTGTTGAACACTTGCCCGGTGGGGTGCTTCCGGCGCACGATTATCCCAGGAGGCGGCGCAGCCTGTTGGAACAGAAAGGCATTCTCGATCAAAGTGCGTGGAGCGATCCCCAATACTTGATCGTGCCGGACGAAGGAACGATGCCTCCATCCCTAAGGAAGCTGTTTCAGCAAAAATTGGAGGAGCAGTTGAAACGACTGGCCCCCCAGTTTAAAGGCTTCAAAAAAGTCGTTGTGTACCCCGCAAACGTCAGCAGTTCAGCAACCGACTTATTGAAAACATTAAACGAGTCTCTTGAAGATCAACAAATAGCGACTGGTTGCGCGCTCATGGTGCTGCCTGACTGGGGCGACGACGCCCGTGCGGAGCGATTCCACCACTTGGTCAAGAAAAAATTTTACCCAGATTTGAAAATTCAATGTGCGGAGTACCGGATGATCGAATCCTTCTACCAGCACAGCGTGAACGAAGAAGGCGAATTGGTTTATTCCCAAGCGGAGTATTCCAAATCCCGCTTTTTAGCTTCATACTTCTTTTATTTGGCCCAAGAATACCTGATACTTAACCGAAAGTTTCCCTTCGCGCTCAAGGACAGCCCGAACTACGACATTTACGTTGGAATCGACGTACACGACCGTTTTGTCGGATTCACATTTTTTTACAGGACGGGTGAGCGAATTGTCTTCGACTACTTGGAAATTGCCAAAGGTCCTTCCCAACAACGAGCCGAAAAGTTGCGGGCCGATCAAATTGTGGGCAAACTATACAATGTCCTGAAGCGCCACTTAGGAAACAGGATATGCCCGAACCCGAATAGCATTGTTTTGCTTCGCGATGGCCGCAGTCATGGTGGAGAAGTTGCTGCCCTCAAGTACGTCATTCAACTGTTGGCGAAGGATGGACTGCTCAACAGTAAGGACTTCTCCTGGGCTGTGGTGGATCTGCATAAAACCAGCCAGATTCCATTTCGTATTGCCAGCCGGAAGAACCAGCAGAAAAAATACGACCGGGCTTTCGCCGGAACCTATCGGTTATTAGGCAGGGATCATCGAGAAGCCTTTCTTTTTCCGACCGGTGAGCCCTTCAACATAAAAGGTTCGCCCAAACCACTTCATCTTTCGTTGATTGATGGAGAGAACGTAAACTTGGAAAAAATAGTCGAGGACGTTTTCGGCCAGTGTTTGTTGCAGTTTTCGGCTTCGGATCGCCCAAGTCATGTGCCGGTGACCATTAAACTGCTGGATGCGTTCCTGGAACCTTTGGCATTGCCCGGTTCCATTGTGCTCGAAGAAGGGAAAGTTCTTGATGGGGATGACGATCTCGATGAAGACGCCTCGTTGTGGGAACATGAAAGTTTGGACCAAATCGAAGAAGCGCCATGAGCTCAACCAGTCAAATCACGTCCGAATACCGCAACTTGGCAGACGTATCGGAGCGCGTCAACCACGCAATTGTGGTATTGAAAAAACAACGTGCTCTGAGCGGAAAAAATGCCGAGCAGCTTTATCCTGGCTTATTCATACCGCCCCATGAGATCCAAGATGCCCGTGCTTCGTTAGTCGATTTCTTAAGGCAGCTCCTTGCAGAGGTCAAGAAGACGGACAATGGAAATGCAGCAGCCCGTCATTTGCGCGGGAAGCATATTACGGAGCGAATACTGAACAAACTCATCCAAACCCTTCAAAGTAATGCCGTCCCTTCCGAAGAACAATTGAGCACGTTGGACGCCATACTGTTCACCGTCGATGATGAAAGATCCGCTTTATATCGCACGTTACGAACTGCACGAAGAGAATGATTCATTCGTTATTGCAAGAACTTCTCTTCCGGATTGATCGCTTACTTGATGCAATTGCGCTTGGCAACCTGGATGCACGAGTCGACGGTCATTTCCACCAAATCACAGTAAACGGCCTTCAACAACTTAAACATAAAATTTCAAACACGCTCAGCGACAGCGGTTGGAAGATTCCTGGAACAGAGGCAAACTTTTACAGCGATTATCAGCGCTGTAGCGAGGCACTTTCACACCTTGAACACTACGGCGTCCAATCTCTTCTTCAATTTGGAGACGCTGAGTTATATTTTTGCCGACTTGTAAAGCTCTTCTTTTCAGAGGCCAAAATCCCTGCTTTAGCGCCAATGGTAACGTCAATTGCCACAAGCAGCAATTACTTTTGGGCGTATTCAAGTCTTAATCTTATTGGAGTACCACCGGGAGAAGAAGCACATTTGACCAATCTACCGGATTTGATTCACGAGACCGGCCACCTTTTATTGGGCTATTATGAAGTTGACTAAGTATTTGGGCTGAATTAGTTTAGACTAAATGAGCTGAACTTGATGGTCAA
>CAXTIG010000078.1:0-10530 GCA_964244295.1 uncultured Cytophagales bacterium | reverse complement strand
GATTGTGGAATTTCTACCTAAATCCCTGAAAATCAGAATCGCAACAAGTCTATTCCTCCACCAAAACAGGGTAAAATTTCCCGGATTAGTAGGGAAATTTTACCCTGTTACTTCCAACCACTGTTTGACGCTGACCGCAAACTCTTGCACCGTGTGTTGCCCGTAAATTCCCAGCTTTTGAGCAATATCAGATTTTCGATTTGAAATTGTCTTTGGACTGACCTTCAAGTATTTAGCGAGTTCTTTATTGCTGAAGAACGGGTGAATGGGTAAAGCACGCAGTAAGGCTACTTCTTGGGAAGTCAAGTCAAGTAATTCAGTTGGAAAGCCTTCAGGCACTGCTACGTGCTGAAGAAGCAAAGACAGGCCATCTCCGGGGCGGGCGGATTTTTTCATGAGACATGAGAAAAGTAGCGATTGCGGTTAAGGTCGGTAAAGTTTCATACCGTTAACGAATACCTACTCCCTTTTGCAACCTCCGTTCAGTCAACTGAATTGGTACAATAGCAAAATAAAACTGTAACTAATTGACTATCAACTCATTTTTCCTTACGAAAATTTTTAAATTAATAGCATTGAGCTCGATGTATATCATTCCCCTACCTTCGCCAGCACCCGCTCCCCCACTCGTTTCCCCTGGGTAGCCGCCCGGAAGCAGGAACTCCGGTAGTGAATCCCGCCGTACAAGCGGCTGATGCAGGCTTCCTCGGCGGCAGCGCGGAAGGAAGCAAAACGGCGTTCGCCCATGCCGTACTCCAGTTCACTTTTGTCGGTAAAAGCCCGGGCATCGCCAAACTGGTGACTGAGCACCTCGGCGGCGGCGGCGGAAATCACACTGTGCCCGCTGGGGTATTCGGGAAAGGGCGGCGTTTGCAGAAACGACTCCCAGCGGGGGTCCAGTTTTTCGTTGATCACCGTAACCGGGCGCAGGGTCTGGCGGCGGTATTTTTCGTCCCAGCAGGCAATAAACCCGTCGAACAGCGCCGTAGCCGTGAGCGCATAGGCCCGCGCCGAGGGCACCCAACCGGCTTCCGCTTGCCGACTGGCCTGGGCGGCAATGGCGATCCAGTGCCCGCCGGGGGTCATTTTTTTGGTGTCGAAGGTGGCGTGGCCGGTGTGGTGCGATACGAGCGCGTTGTCGTCCCAGAAGCGGGCGATGGCTTTTTGCTCCTCGGTCAATGTCCGGCCGGTTTCGTACACTTCCCGCACTTCCTTCCAATACGGGCTGGTTAGCGCGGTGTTGAAGGCGATGGGGGCGGGTGCCGGACACTGGGCCGAAGAGTCCAGGGCGAGGGGCTGCATTTTACCCCAGTGCGGCTCCACGGCGTCCATGTAATCGGGCGAGGTGGGCTGCCAAAAGCCGGTTTGCTGGGTTACGCTGTAGCGTTCCATACCCCGGGTTTCTTTGTAGCGGTCTTTCGAGGCGCGTTCCAGCACGGCGAGGGCCGTTTTTTCGCCAAAATCAAGTGAGCGTTGCAGCGTGGCTTCGTCGAGACTGCCTTTCAACCGTTCGATGAGTCGGGCCTCAAACCGCTTGAGCGTGTCTTTAGAAAACGTCAGGCGGTGCGCCACGGTCAGGAATGCCTTTAGCCCTGCCACCGGGTAGGCGTAAGTCTGGCCGGAAACGGGTTGGGGCATGGGCGCAAATCCGTTGAGTTTTGCCACGATGGACGTCGCGTTTTTTTCGTCGAAACGCCCCGCCTCGTAAGCAGCCAGACTTGCATACGCGTAGATTCGACTCGCCACGGGTGGGGTGAAAATGTCGTACACGATCACGTCGGTCAGGCGTTTAACAGTTTGGTGGAGCAGTTCGGGGTCGTCGGGCCGGGCGGGGGGGATGGGGGGCGCTTTCCGGCTTTCGCAGGCCCAGACGGTGACTAGTATGCCGAATAAAACAAACAGCTTTTTCATCAGAAAAATGGAAGTTTTGAGAAAAATGGGGTGTTACTTCCCTCTACTCACTGCGTCCTTGCGAGCGGAGATGATTGGAACGAGCGAAGCGATGTTCCAATCATCGGAGCGAGGCAATCCCCTGCCGGAGACCAAGCTAGTGCTGGGCAAGAGTACTACTTGGCTTGGGCTATTTGGTCTCCGGCAGGGGATTGCCTCGCTCCGGTATTCTGATTTCGTTTCACTCATCCGAATACCTACACTCGCAATGACGGGTCAGGTGAGGTTTTACTTCACCACCCGCCGCTTCCCCCTCGAATCCGTCACCTCCACCCGCTTCACCTCGCCAGACACGCGCAACCAGCGCCCCGACTGGGAGTAAAACGAACTGCCGTAGGGCAATTCTTCACGGCGGCGCTTACCGTCAGCGTAGGTCAGATCGGCCACGGCATCGGTGGGTTGCAGGCGCAGCAGTCGGGCCGGTTTTGGGATCTCAAAGGCCCGCAACGGTCCCCGGTTTTGGGTGGCCAGCAGGCGGTATTCGCCCTTCGGCCCGGCTAGTTTGGCCAGACCCTTGGCGTCGCCGGGGACGTAAAAACCGCTTTGCTGAATCGTGAGCGGGGTAAATCCACCGCGCCCGTTGCCGCGCAACAGCAGGCCGTTGAGGGCATCCTGTCGGCCGGTCAACACCTCGTTGCCAAAGTCGTTGCCCACCAGCAGGGCATCCAGGTTTCCGTCGGCATCGAAGTCGTCGGTCACGATGCCAAACACGGGGGCGACCTGCGCGGCCAGGGGCAGGGGGTGCAGCGTGAAATTTCCATCGCCGAGGTTTTCGACGTAGGCCGAATACAGGTAACTGGCCTCGCGGATGAGGGCGTCCTTGCGATCGTCGGGCGGAAGGATCGTTTCCATCGTGGCATTGGCAAAATCCCGGAACAGTGGGAAACGGCCCCGGATGCCGATCATTTGCTTGATGAGGTCGTCGCGCCCGTGGAACGTCACTTCGCGGCGCTGCCCGGCTTCGGTGGAAAAATACACCGTCGGGATGGCATCGTAGCTGCCATTGTTGTCAAAATCTTTGGCGTACACCCGGATGGGTTCGGTCGTCGTGGCGCGGTTGAAGGTGTTGAGGCCCAGGTTTCCGGCCAGGTAATCCACGTCGCCGTCACGGTCGAAATCCCCGGCGGAGAGGGAGTTCCACCAGCCGGAGGAGTTGAGAATTGAGAATTGAGAATTGAGAATTCCTTTTTGGTTTTTAAACAGCGTCAGCGGCATCCATTCGCCGGCCAGCATCAGGTCGGGCCAGCCGTCGTTGTCAGGATCGGTCCAGAGGGCGTCGCAGACGAGGCCGAGGTTTTTCAGGCCGGGGGCCAGTTGGGCGGTGATGTCCGTGAATTTGACTGCCGATCGCGGATTGCCGATTGCGGATTTTTTACTGTCATTCCGCAGTAAAAAACAGGAGGCGGGTTCGGGGTAGCGTTCGGGCACGACGCGCCCGCCGATGAACAGGTCGAGGTCGCCGTCGCGGTCGAAGTCGGCGGCTTTTACGCAACTGCCGCTTTTTAAGAACCGGGGTAGGGCCATTGAATCGCGGGTAAACTGACCCCGCCCATCGTTGAGGTACAGCCGGTCTTGGTACGTCGGCGAACCGTCCCGCAGTTCGGCCCCGCCGCTGACAATGTACAAGTCCAAATCGCTGTCGTTGTCGGCATCGAAAAGTAGCGTTCCGGCGTCTTCGCTTTGCTTGGCTTCGCCGTCGGGGTCAGCGCTGAAGGGTTCTTCCCGAAAGGTTCCGTCGGCCCGTTGCCAGAGCCAGGTGCCGCGTTTTCGACGGGCACCACCCAGGAATACGTCGTCCAGCCCGTCGTTGTTGGCGTCACCCACTGCCAGTGAAGGGCCGTACTGCGAAAACTTGTGCGGCAGGAGTTTCTGGACGTTGAAATCGATGAAATCTGGCTCGTCGTGGAGGTAGGTCAGGTTGAGGGAGGCGGTTACGTCGCGGAGAATACCCGCTCCGGCCCCAGTACCCCCCCCGGCCCGACCCGTCGGACCGGGGGGGGTACTGGGGCCGGGGATACTCACCGTCAACACTTGGTCGGCCTGTACGTTGCGGAGAATTTGTTGTCGGCTCCCCACCCAGGTGATTTTTACTTCGTCCACCACCAGCGTTTTGCCCAGCCCGAAGTGCGCAACGGGTTCCTGGGTGGAGAGGTAGCCCCGGTAGAGGCTGTGCTCGTAAAACTGCGTCTGCGGAGCGCCGCCCGGCCCGCCTCCGTAACGCAATTCAATTATAGCGCCGACACCCTGCGGATTTTTCCCTTCGCCCCGAAACTGAATCCGCAGGTAGTGCCCGCCTTTGCCACGTTCGATCTGGTTGTTGCGGTACACAAAGGCCGAGTCGTTGATGTTGTTGACGACGTAATCCAGGTCGCCGTCGCGGTCGAGGTCGGCGTAGGCGGCCCCGTTCGAGAAACTGGGTTGGGTGATACCCCAAGCTTCGGTGACATCTTCAAAAACCCCGCTGCGGCCATCGGCGGGTGGGTTAGTCCAGGCTTCCGCGCCCCGATTGCGATAGACGTAGCTGCGCAGTTTCACCTCCGGAATTTCGTTGAGCATCATCGTTTTTGAGGCCACCGACGAACTCTGCGCCCGGTACATGATAAAATCCCGGTCGGTCACATCTTTCGGAAAACCATTGGTCACGATCAGGTCACGGTAGCCGTCGTGGTCGAAGTCGGCCACCAGCGGCGACCAACTCCAGTCGGTGGCCGCTACCCCGGCCAGGAGGCCGATTTCGGAGAAAACGACAGCCCCCCGGCCAGCCCCCCCCGTCCCCGAAGGGGGTGCTCCGTTGCTGACACGAAAAGCACCCCCTTCGGGGGCGGGGGGGGCTTTTTCGGGGGTTGGGGGGCTACCCTGGTTCAACTGCACCGTATTCCTCGGGTACTCGAAAATGTACCCGTACCGGGCGCTGTTAACGTAGTTCTGGTAATTGTTCGGCCCAACGAGGCTCTTTTTCCGTCCGTTCAGGCCGGGCATCATGTCGAGTACCACTACGTCGGCGAGGCCGTCGTTGTTGAGGTCGGTTACGTCGTTGCCCATGGCCGAATTGCTCAGGTGCTTGAAGTAACGGTCGGCTTGATCAATAAAGCCCCGCCCGCCGCCGGGTAGGGGGGTGTTGATCCAGAGCAAATCGTTGCTGGCGAAATCGTTGCTGACGTAAATGTCCTTGTAACCGTCGCGGTTGATGTCGCAGATGTTTACGCCCAGACCGTAGCCTTCGGTGGTGATGCCCGTCTGTTTGGAGACATTGGTAAAAACCGCGTGTTTCATGCCTTCGTCCCACTCGTTGCGGTAGAGCCGCCCGGTGGAAATGGATGAACCGTCACGAATTTTCTCCCGAAACATCCCAGGGAAACTCGTGATAGCGTCAGTCAGCACGTAGAGGTCGAGGTCGCCATCGTTATCGTAGTCAAAAAAGGCGGCGTGGGTGGTGTAGCCGTTATCGGCAATGCCGTACTCGGCGGCCATTTCCCGGAACGTCGGTACGCCCTTGGCATCGTTGCCCTGGTTAACGTACAGCAGGTTAGTCCGGCGGGTGGAATCTTTGTAGGTCGTCGCTCCCACGTATACGTCCATCCGCCCGTCGGCGTTGACGTCCACCAGCGCCACGCCCGAGCACCACTTGCCACCGCCCGTTGCCCCTGCTACCGCTGTGACGTCTTCAAATTTGAAATCGCCGCGATTCAGATACAGTTTATTGGAAACCTGATTGCCCGAAAAATACACGTCGGGCAGGCTGTCGCCGTTGAAATCGGCCACGCCCACGCCGCCGCCGTTGTACACGTATTCGTAATCGAGGATATTGAGCGAATCGGTTTCGGTGATGCGGTTGGCGAAGGTGATGCCCGTTTTTTCGGCAGAAAGTTGGGTAAACTGCGGGGTGTCGCAGGCCATCATCAGCATCGATAGCCCGGCCAGCAGGCCAATGGCTTCATTTTTCATAGGTTTGGTGGGAAAGCGAATGGTAAAAATACGGCGGATCGGGGAAGTTTTTCCAGCGCCGAGTACAAAAAAACCAGCCCCGAAGGCTCGGGGCTGGTTTCGCTTACGTATTCGGTGAAAGTGTCTAATACTTGTTCCTGTTCAAGTTTTGAAACCTATTGAGCAACAAAGCTCAAGGGCATCCGCTTAGAATCAGTCCAGCGAAGTTGGAGTTTCCGGGAAAATTGCCGTGCCAAAAACTGCCCTCGTTGCCATCCAGCGCGTTGGCCGAAACATTGCCTCCTGATTCCCCCGCTGAGCCGAAGAATGTCCCGTTGAGTTTGGTGTCGTTGTGGTAAAACTCCAATTCGTATAGTTCACCGTACCCCTGCGGACCAGCTACGAACCGCACGCGTTGGTAGGTACTCGCATTGCCAAAACTAAACTCCTGCCACTGCCCCGTCGCGTTCTGGTTCATAGTGTAGAGCGTCGTCCAGTTCTGGTTATCGAGCGAACCCTCAATGGTTGCTCCCACCAAACGGTCGGTGCAACAATCCCCCCGAAACTTCAGGCGTACTTTGTTGACTACGCAGCCACTGAGCGGGGGAGGAGTCGCTTCATCGCGGAAGAGGCGTTGGCTGGGGATGATGTCTTTGGCGATGCCCGGCCCTTCCCAATGCACGGCCAATCCTTCCCCGCCACCGTTCTCGAACATCTCCACCCGGATGGCATGGCACCCCGCCGCCAGGGAAAAGGCGCCACTACCTACTTCGCTAAAGCCGTGCAAGCCGTCATTGTTTACTTTTTGCACACCGTCGATGTACAGCTTGGAGCCATCGTCGCTGGTGGTGAAGAATTGATATATGCCCGTCGTGGGAATCTCTACGTAGCCCTTGAAGACAAAGCCGAATTGCTCATCCCGCCCATTGCGGCCGGTGATGATGTCGAACGTAGCGGGCGTGGTAGTCTGTACCGGCGTGAGGGCAGTGAAATCGGGCAATTGACTCAGGGCACCCAAGTGGTAAAATTGCGCAATTAATCCCTGAACACGGGAACCACACCCGCTGCCGCCGCTGGTGATTCCCTGCTGGAAAAGGGTGATGGTCTGATTGGCTATCCCGCTCCCACTCAGGGTAAGGGGGGCCGTGCGCGAAGTCGCCGCGCCATTGGCCTGGAAACTGACGCTCACCGTCGCATTCCCACTACCACTGCTCACACTCAGGCTCGCCCAGGCCGGTACCCCGCTGATGCTCCAACTCACATTGGAGGCAATGGCAAAACTGCCGCTGCCGCCGCTGCTGGCCACGTTTTGCAGGTTGGTCTGGTTGCTCACCGAGAGCGTGGCTCCTCCACTGCTGGGGCAGGTCGCGCTGGCGAGTTTCCACTGCTGGTTGCTGGCCCCCTCCGCCCCGTACTGACTCCACAGGTGGAGTTGCGCCCCGTCGCTGACAAAGGTGCCTTCCACGTCGGCCAGCAAACTCGTGCCGGGCGACTTCAGGCGGTAAACGTCGCTGGTGCCACTTACTAATTCCAGTTTCCACTGCTGACTGCTCTGGTTGTTGTCGTCCAACTCGACCAGGTAAATGTCCTGACTGACGTTGCCGTTTTGCACACTCATTACCTTGCCCGAAGACTGGGAGGTCAGGCGGTGGGTGCCATTGCCCAGGGGGTCGAATTTCCAGAGTTGATTGGTCTGGCCGTTGGCGGGGTACTGCCTGAGGGTCTGCCCCGCTCCCATCGATTGGAGGTACTTCGAGGAGTGCTGGGCCTGTACGGTGTAACAGCCGTTGGGGCCTCCACTTGGCGGTGTGGTTCCTAATTGGGAAAGGGGGATGGTCTGATTGGCCACGCCACTGCCGCTCAGGGTTATCGTTCCGTTACGCAGGGTCGTCGCGCCGTTGGCCTGGAAGGTGACGTTGGCGGTAGTCGTGCCGTTTGCCCCACTGGCCGGGGTGACACTGCTCACCCAGGTAGGCCAGTTGCTCAAATTCCAGTTGACGTTGGTTGAGTTGACCGTAAAACTGTACGTGCCTACGCTTCTGCTTACATTTTGCAGATTGTTCTGGTTGCTCACCGTGAGCGCCGGAGTGCTCCCTCCACAGCCCGTCAGTTGCAACCCGGCGTAGTTGCCGCTCCCCGGAAAGATACCATGCCACTGCGTGGAGGTGTTGCCATCAAAAGCAGCCGCATAGCCGTTGCTCCCCTCGGTGCCGGAGGTGCCAAAGCCCGTGCCCGTTAAGCGGGTGCTCCCATCGTAGAATTCCAACTCATAAAACTCCCCGTAGCCGTTCGGTCCGGCCAAAAACCGCACGTATTGGTACGACGTGGTATTGCCGAAGGTTACTTCCTGCCAGGAGCCGGTACCGTTGCCGGAAAAAGTGTAGAGGTCAGTCCAGGTGCTTTGGTCAGTGGAGCCTTGAATCTTGGCTCCCACCAGGCGGTCCATGCAACAATCCCCCGCGTTGCGGAACTGGAAACGGACGCGATTCACCACGCAACCACCGGGCGGAGAGGTGGCGCCCTGCTGGGAAAGGTTGATGGTCTGATTGGTCACGCCGCTCCCGCTCAGGGTGAGGATGGCTGTGCGCTGGGTGGCAGCGCCATTGGCCTGGAAACTGACGCTCACCGTCGCATTCCCACTGCCACTGCTTACAGTCAGGGTCGCCCAGGCCGGTGCCCCGCTGATGCTCCAACTCACATTGGAGGCAATGGCAAAACTGCCACTGCCCCCGCCGCTGGCCACGTTTTGCAGGTTGGTCTGGTTGCTCACCGTGAGCGTGGCTCCTCCACTGCTGGGGCAGGTCGCGCTGGCGAGTTTCCACTGCTGATTGCCGGCCCCCTCCGCTCCGTACTGGGTCCACAAGTGAAGCTGCGCCCCGTCTGCGGTGGATGTGCCCTCCACGTCGGCCAGCAAACTCGTGCCGGGTGACTTCAGGCGGTACACGTCGCTGCTACCCCCCACCAACTCAAGTTTCCACTGTTGACTGGTCTGGGCGTTATCATCCAACTCGACCAAATACGTATCCTGACTGACGTTGCCATTTTGTACACTCATGACCTTGCCTGACGACTGGGAGGTCAGGCGGTGGTTGCCGTTGCCCAGGGGGTTGAATTTCCAGAGTTGGTTGGTCTGGCCGTTGGCGGGGTACTGCTTGAGGATCTGACCCGCTCCCATCGATTGCAAGTACTTCGAGGAGTGCTGGGCTTGCACGGTGTAGCACCCGTTGGGTCCCCCACTCGGGGGGGTCGTCCCCTGCTGGGAGAGGGTGATGGTCTGATTGGCCACGCCGCTGCCACTCAGGGTGAGGGTGCCGTTACGCGGGTTGGCATCCCCGTTGTTTTGGAAACTGATGCTGACGGAGGTGCTGCCATTTCCTCCACTGGTGGGCGTGACGCTGCTCACCCAGGCTGGCCAGTTGCTCAAACTCCAGTTGACGTTAGTTGAGTTGACCGTGAAACTGTACGTGCCCCCTCCGCTGCTTACCGATAAAGCAGTTGGGGTTACCTGAAGATTAGTCTGAGTACTGCTCCCACCAACTAAACCAGGAGTTGAAGGATTATTAACGTTAGGATTATTAGCAACCGGCAAAGATTGATCACACCCGCCAGCCGCATACTTATAAGAGTAACTTTGGAGAAGATTCCCTCCCGGGGAGTTTTCCCTAATATCCAACAAACGGTTAAGATTATCGTACGAATAATAAAGAGTACGTCCATTAGGATCCTGCTCAGAACTAATCCCGACGAGAGGATTGTAATTATATACTGTAGTTTGAGATACCCCGGTACCATCCCCCACCGTTCGATTTTGCAATAAATCTTTTTTCCCTTCGCCATCGTACCACGTTAAACGGGTGCTGATTCCTTTATCCAGGTACTTTATCGGATTTCCCCGGTTAGAATATTCACTGAAACTTAGTAACTCATACTCATTTCCACCGCTAACCTTACGCTTCACATTTTCAATGGCTTTAATACCGTTTCCAAAATCCCGGTAATTAGTATTCGTCTCTTCTGTGAAGTTGTTGTCGATATATTTTGATTCTTTAACAACTGAATTTAGCTGAAAAGCAGAGACCATCGCTGAATACGGGTATGTACCCGAACGGTCAACAGCATACTCATAAACTGTTTTAGTAGTTTGGCCACGGCTAGTAGTGGATATCTGCTCTTTTAGAAAGCTATGATTGGTATCATAGTTGTAATCGATCACCGTGGTTTGACCATCCTGAATTATTGTTTTTTTCTTCAAGTATTGCCAACGAGAGTAAATAGGATAAAACGCGAAAATAAATTTTGACTGATAATAAGCCTTTCTTGTAGTAAAATTATAATCCCAAGGTACATACTGTCCATTATACGTTGTGTACAACTGCCCGCCACTTTCGGAAAAAAAGTTTCCTATTTTTAAGCCATAAAAGGTCTCACCAAAAGGGCCGGAATTTACATCGCTTTGATAGTCATTACTTTCTGAATTGATCAGAGTTCCATCTGATTTTCTTACTTCCTTTAACAACAATAACCCATTCATCCAACTTGTTTCTTCACCGGGCGACCATGGGTACTGTTCGGTAAATTGACTGAAGTTTGGGCGATTGGAAAATAGACTTGTCTTTTAACTGTAAATCAACATTTTACAACCTCTGATTTTGCCTT
>CAXTIG010000077.1:0-10823 GCA_964244295.1 uncultured Cytophagales bacterium | reverse complement strand
AGCAAGGGCAACTGTTGTTGGTTCGGAATTATTGCATTCGCCCACCGTCATTGCAATGCGAACGGCGGCTCCGTCAGCACTTTCCACCCAGGGATGGTCAGGCACAGCAAACGTCAGGGCAAGTGGGGGCGTGTCGCCTTCCAGAAAAGGCTGCATTACCTTTCGGTTAAAGGTTTGTTTGATACTGTTAGTCGTGATGAACCCGAAGCGTTCAGCACTGCCCCGTTGCACGACGGTAGCGGCTTGGTACCACCAAAACATGACCAAATCTGCTGATTCAGGCACTTTCCCTTTGTAAGCCTCTCGCAAAGCCTCGGTGTATCCATCTCCGAGTGATTCGCGCATGTACTTACTTCCAATAAACGGCGGATTCCCCACGATAAAATCCGCCTCCGGCCATTCGGCGGGTTGCGGGTTGGGGTAATCGAATACGGGCGTCCGCGCGGTTTCGTCGGGCACAGGCAGGCCGGTGACCGGGTGCGGGCGGGTGCTGCCGTCCCAACGCGTGACGGGTCGCCCGTCGGCATCGAGGCGGGGCGTAGGTGCGCCGTGGCTCAACACCGCGTCCTGCTGCCGGATGTTTTCGTATTCGTCGAGCAGGGGTTCGCGGAGTTGGCTGGGGCCGTGGGTGCGCAGGTGCCACTGGAGGTAGCCGATTTTGAGCACCACGTCGGCAATGGCCGCCGCGCGGGGGTTGAGTTCCAGCCCCAGCAACTGGCGCGGCCCCACGGTGGTGCCGCCGCCCAGGTCGAGCAGGGCCGTTTGCCCGAAGGCGTTGATGGCCGCCAGCACCTCGCCCTCCAGGCGCTTGAGGTGTTCGAGGGTGACGTACAGAAAATTGCCCGAACCGCAGGCCGGGTCCAAAATTCGGAGGCTGGTGAGGCGGGTCAGGAAACGGAGCAGTTCGGCGCGGGCTTCCCGCTCATTCCCCTCGTCGAGGCGGCGGGCGCTGGCGGCCTGGGCCGCCGCCCACTCCCGGCGCAGGGGTTCGAGCACGGTGGGCAGCACCAGCCGCTCCACGTACCGGCGCGGCGTGTAGTGCGCCCCCAGGCTGTGGCGCTCGCGGGGGTCGAGGGCGCGTTCGAGCAGGGTGCCAAAAATGGCGGGTTCCACCGCCGTCCAGTCGGCTTCGGCGGCTTTGAGGAGCAGCGTCATCTGGTCGGCGCTGAGGGGCAGGGCGGTGGCTTCGTGAAAAAGTTTGCCGTTGAACTTGCGCAGACGGGCCTTCAATTCCGACGAAAAGCCGCCCGTGTCCATTTTTTCCCAGAGGTTCTGGAGCGCGTCGGGCAGGAATTCGCGGAGGTCGGGCTGGGCGTACTGCCGGAGCATTCCGGTGAAGGATTCCTTCGGGATCAGCCCCACGTCTTCCGAAAACATCGTGAACAAGCAGCGCATCAGAAACTGCGCCACCGCGTCGGGCGTGTGGCCGGCGCGTTCGAGTTGGGCCGACACCCCGGCCAGGTACCCGGCCAGTTCGCGGGTCACGCGGGCGGCGCGGCGGCTGGGGTCGAGTTCGCGGGGAGCCTCGAAAATGGTTTTCAGCATCGCCCGCGTGCCCGCGTCGGCCAGCTTCGCCAGGGGCAGGCGGTAGGAAGCCTGGTCGGGAAAGGGCACGAAGGCCTCGCCGACGCCGCTGAAGTTGGCGTACACGTCGAGGCAAAAGCCCACGTCGGCCACCAGCACGAACAGGGGCCGGGGTTCGCCTTCGGGCAGGGCGCGGACGTAACCCAGCGCCTGCTGCCGGGCGGACTGCATCATCTGCTCCCACTTCGGTTTGCCGCGCAGGGCGTGGCCCTTGCGGCGTTTTTCGGGGGGAAGGCCCAGTTCGGCGCGTTCGGCCGCTTTCTGGGCGTCGGGCGAATCGGTACCCTGCTTGGTTTCCAGGATGAAACAGCCGCGTTTGTAGAGATCGATTCTTCCCGTCGACTTCTTTTCGCCATCGTTGAATTCCACCGCCCGTTCGAGCACGTAGGCATCCTCGGCGGGGTTGTCGGTGGTGGGGTCGGGTCGGGACACGGCCAGCAGGTCGCAGAGGTCTTGCAAAAACAAACCGTAGTTGGCGCGTTCAGCGCCCCCGGCGGGTTTCCAGCGGGTTTCAAAATCGGGGTAGGTCACGGGGGGAGAGTAGCGGTTGAATTAGGCGGAAAAAGGGGGAAGATACGGGGAGAGGGTGGAAAATTCCCCTCCTTTTTAAGGAGGGACGGTCCGCCGCTGCGGTGCCCGAAGGGCGGGGTGGTTACAGCGGTGGCCTGCGAGTCCATTTATTCTTCCGGGGCGGGTTCGGTGACATGGAGTGACTTTCAACCCGACCGAACCACCCCACCAATCCCTCACCGCCCCGCCCCCTCCGCCCCGGCAATCACCTCATTCCAAACCCGAAAAAAATTCTGGTAACACAGCTTGGCAATCTGCTCGTCGGTGTAGCCGCGCCGGAGGAGTTCGGCCAACAGGTTCGGATACTGCGAAACGTCCTTCAGGCCGGTGGGAAGCGTGTCGCCCACGCCGTCGAAATCGGAGCCGAAGCCGACGTGGTCGATACCCGCCAGCTTGACAGCGTGGTCGATGTGGTCGGCCACGAGGGCGATGGGCGCGAACAGGGCCGGGTAGTCGCGGCGGAACCGGGCCACGAGGGGGCGGGCGGCTTCGTCGTCTTCCTTCAGGCCCTTTTCCTTGAGCAGTGCCGCCAGTTTTTCGCCTTTTTCCCGGATGTCGAGCCGCATGGTTTCGTCGAGGAAAATCGTCGAGAAATTAATCATCACGATGCCGCCCTTGCGGCCCAGGGCCACGAGCATGTCGTCGCTCATATTCCGCTTGAAGCCGGGCGTGAAATGGCGGCAGGAGGAGTGCGACGCGATAACGGGCACTTTCGAGGCGTCGAGGGTTTGGAAAAACGTATCGTCCGATACGTGCGACACGTCCACGAGCATACCGAGCCGGTTCATCTCGGCTACTACTCGCTTGCCAAACTCGCTCAGACCGCCGTGGGTGCGGGTGGAGTCGTAGCTCGAATCGCCGAGGAGGTTGTTTTTGCCGTGGGTGAGCGTGATGTAGCGGATGCCCCGGTTGAAGAAGTACCGCACGTTGGTGACTTTGTCTTCCAGCCCCGCGCCATTTTCCATGCCCATCGGCAGCGAAATCAGGTTTTTCTTGAAATTCTCTTCCACTTGCGACGGCGAGTTGGCGAGCGCAAATTTATCGGGCAGGGCGGCGGCAATGCCGCGCACCAGGTCGATGAGCGAGTCGGCCAGCGCCTTCGCGCCGCCGGTAAGCTGGTAATCCGCCGGAATGTACACCGACATGAACGGAGCCGACAGCCCACCGCGCTGCGCTTTTTCGTAGTCGAAATTTCCCTCGCTCCGCACCGGAATGCCGAGGTATTCCCGCTCCAGCCGGAAGTGCCGCACGCGCAGGCGGTAGGGCAAATCGACGTGGCCGTCGACGATGATGTTTTGGTGGGCGAGCTTTTCGGCGCGGCTTTGCAAGTCTTTGCCGGTGCGGAAACTGCGGGGTGTGGTGGCGTTGCGCTGGCAGGCGGTGAGGAGGAGCAGGAAAATGAAACAGAAAAGTGGGCGCATAAAAAAAGAGTTGGATGAGCGCGTCATTGCGAGCGGAGGCGAACAAGGCAAGCGGAGCGAGACTTGTTCGCCGGAGCGCGGCAATCCCCTACCGGAGACGAGGGAGCAGCGGGCGAGTCGCTCGGTTTTCGCTCTCTTTTCTCCGGCAGGGGATTGCCGCGCTCCGGCAAGTCGATTTCGTTTCACTCATCGACTTGCCTCCGCTCGCAATGACGTGCAACTTTAGACGCAGGACGGGCATACTTGAAACTTGTGGAAATTTGTCAACAAAAACGCGCTGAGTGCGTCGGTTTTCCAAAATCCCCCGGCATTCTCTAAAAAGTTCTCAAAAAAATCAAAAACCCGCCGCAAGGCTGGAAGGCGAATGTCGTTACTTTTGTGTAATCCCACCTGGATTACGGTCTTGATTTTCCACCGGCCCGCGTTTTGCAACACGGCGATGGGTCGCCAACCGATACGAATCCCCTTGAAAACGCCCTTCCTGCCCCGGTTTTTGTCGCTCACGGTCAGCGCCAGCCTGCTCTGCCTGCTGGCCTGCTCGCAGACCCAGCGCCCCGCCGCCCCGCCGGTTGACCCGACCCTCGCCCGCAACGACAGCATCCTCAAGCGCTTCAATCCCGCCGATGCCGCGCGTAAAGCCGCCAAAATCGACACGTTTTTTCAAATCATGCAGAAACGCTACGGCTTCAACGGGGCCGTGTTGGTGGCGCAGTACGGAAAGGTGATTTACACGGGAGCCTACGGCTACTCCAACCTGAGCACGAAAGACACGCTGACGTCGCAGACACCCTTCCAACTGGCCTCGGTCTCGAAGCAGTTCACGGCGGTGGCGGTGATGCAGTTAAAAGAAAAAGGGCTGCTCAACTACGACGACCCGGTGTACCGCTTCATCCCCGGCTTTCCCTACGACAGTTCGATTACGATTCGGATGCTGCTCACGCACCGCTCCGGGCTGCCCAACTACATTTACACGCTCGAAAAATACGCCGACCGCAGCCGCCCGATGAGCAACAGCGAAGTGGTCGAAAAACTGCTTGCCTACAAACCCGCCCCCTACGGCTACCCCGACCGGCGGTTTCAGTACAACAACACCAACTACGCCCTGCTGGCCAACATCGTCGAGCGGCTTTCGGGCAAAAGCTTCCGGCAGTACGCCGATGAGAACCTGTTCCGGCCCCTGGGCATGACCAACTCGTTTATCAGCGACGGCACCGACACCCGCGTGACCACGGCGGCCACGGGCTACACCGGCGGGCGGCGCTCGCTCCGCCTCGACTACCTCGACGGCGTGACCGGCGACAAGGGCGTGTACGCCACCGTCGAAGACCTCTTCAAGTGGGACCGGGGGTTGTACAGCGAGAAAATCATCAAACAGGCCACGCTTCAGGAAGCCTTTCTGCCCGCCCACGGCGACGCGAATTTGATCACGAAAAACTACGGCTTCGGCTGGCGGCTCCAGAAACTGCCCGACAACCAGTGGCTTACCTTCCACACGGGTTGGTGGCACGGGTTCAAAAATTACTTCATGCGCAACCTGGGTGACCAGACCACCATCATCGTGCTCAGTAACGTGGCCAACAGCTACCTGAGCAAGGTGGGGGTGTTGCAGGCCATCATGTACCCGGCCCGCGCCAACTACTTCCTGCGCCGGGACATGGCCCCGACCGAAATGGCCGAAACCCCCGGCGGCACCACCGCCCCCGAACAGGGCGAAGCCGAATTCGACCTGACCGAGTTCTCGAAAATGGCCTGGGCCAAACCCCTGGTGGCCCAACGCCGGGTCGTGAAGCACCGGGGGCGCAGCAAGAACAGCCGCCTCCACGTGACCAAACGGGGCGGGGGGAAACACAAGGTGGTGGCAAAACAGAAGAGCAAAAAGCGGCGGCGGTAAGGAGAAAGCAAAAGTTGGTAGACCCAAACAAAAAGTTGTCATCCTGGAAGGATCTTGTTGGACTACCGTGAGCCTTTATTCAAGGGGATCGGTGGTCCAACAAGGTCCTTCCAGGATGACAATTTTTGTTTTTGAAAGGCGCTTATCTTTGTCGGGATAAGCGCCTTTTCGTTTTCAGCCATGACTGCCGTTCCCAAAAAAAAGTACACGCCGGAGGAGTACCTGGAGTTGGAACTCAAGGCTCCGTACAAAAGCGAATATTTCGACGGGGAAATCTTCCCGATGGGCGATTTTGAGGGCGATACGCCCGAAGCAATGGCCGGGGGGCGTTCGCGCCACAACGCCATCCGGGAAAATTTGTCGGGTGAAACTCATGGTGTTCTCAAAAAGAAAAGCGGTTGCCGCTCTTTTTCAGCCGACCAGCGTATTCACATTCCGAAGACAGGCCTGTACACCTACCCCGATTTCCTGATTGTTTGTGGAAAACCGCTGTACCTGAACGACGAAAGCGACACCCTGACCAATCCTTTGTTGATTGCCGAAGTGCTGTCGAAAAGCACGGCCAGCTACGACCGGGCGGAGAAGTTCGCGCTGTACCGGGGCATCCCGACGTTGCGCGAATACCTCCTCCTCGATTCCCGAAGACCCGGCGTAGAATTATGGCGAAAGAACGAATCAGGCTTCTGGACGCTGGTATTGGAAACCGACCAGACCGACCAATACCTGCACCTCGACAGCGTGGGCAGTCCCTTGCTCATTGCTGATTTGTACGCCAATGTGGACGACCTGCCGCCGATACTTTTTTAACTGTTTCTGAAACCCTTCACCACAAACCTTAAATGAAATTCCTTCCACTCCTCCTCCTTGCCACCGCCGCGCTCCCGCTCCTCGCCCAAACCGCCGACAATCCCTTTTTCCGCCCCTACGCCACGCCCTTCGGCGTACCGCCGTTCGGCGAAATCAAACCGGAGCATTTTGAACCGGCCTTTGAAGAAGGCATGAAGCAGCAGTCCGCCGAAATCAGCGCGCTGGTGCGGCGGCGCGACGTGCCCACGTTTGAAAACACCATCGTGGCCCTCGACAACGGCGGGGAGTTGTTCAGCCGGGTAAGCACCGTGTTTGGCAACCTCAACCAGGCCAACACCAACGACCAGCTCCAGAAAATCGCCCAAACCCTGGCCCCCAAACTCTCCAAACACCGCGACGACATTGCCCTCAACCCGCTGCTGTTTCAACGGGTAAAAATGGTCTACGACCAACGCGCCAGCCTGAAACTGACCCCGGAACAGGCGACCTTGCTCGAAAAAACCTACAAGAATTTCGTACGGAGCGGGGCCGCCTTGCCCGCCGACAAGCAGGAGCGTTTGCGGAAAATCAACGAAGAATCATCGCTACTAACGCTGAAATTCGGGCAAAACCTGCTGGCCGAAAACAACGCCTACGCGCTGGTGGTCGAGAAAGCCGAAGACCTGAGCGGCCTACCCGCGCCCGTGGTGGCCGCTGCCGCCGAGGAGGCCAAAAAGCGCAACCAGGCCGGGAAGTGGGTTTTTACCTTGCAAAACCCCAGCATCCTGCCCTTTTTGCAGTACGCCGACAACCGGTCCTTGCGCGAGCAACTTTTCAACGCCTACCTCGAACGCAGCAACCACAACGACGCCCGCGACAACAAGGAAACGTTGCTGAAACTCGTCGCGCTGCGGGCCGAACGGGCGGCCCTGCTCGGCTACCCCAACCACGCCGCCTACGTGCTCGAAGAAAGCATGGCGAAGACTCCCGCCAAAGCGGGCGAGTTGCTCAATCAACTCTGGACGGCGACCCTCCCCGTCGTTCAGCAGGAAGCCGCCGAGTTGCAGGCGCTGATGGACAAGGATGGCAAAAACCAAAAATTAGAGGCCTGGGACTGGCGCTACTACGCCGAAAAACTTCGGAAACAGAAATACGACCTCGACGAGCAAAGCCTGCGGCCCTACTTCGCCCTCGACAACGTGCGCGACGGAATTTTTATGCTCTGCAAAAACCTGTACGGCCTGCGCTTCGAGCGCCGGGCGGACATCGCCGGGTACCACCCCGAGGCCCTGGCCTACGGAGTGAAGGAAGCCGACGGGCGGCACCTCGGCGTGATGTTCATGGACTTTTTCCCCCGCGCCAGCAAGCGTGGCGGGGCCTGGATGACGAGTTACCGGCGGCAGGAAGTACAGGACGGCAAGGCCATCACGCCGGTGGTGAGCATCGTTTGCAACTTCACCAAACCCAACGGCAGCGACCCGGCCCTGCTCTCGCCCGACGAGGTGCGTACGTTCTTCCACGAGTTCGGTCACGCCCTGCACGGGCTGCTGTCCAACGTCACCTACGGCGGGCTTTCGGGTACGTTGGTGCCGCGTGATTTTGTGGAACTGCCCTCGCAAATCATGGAAAACTGGGCCACCGAGCCGCAGATGCTGAAACTCTACGCCAAACACTACCAAACCGGCGCGGTGATCCCTGACGCGCTGCTCGACAAAATGCAGAAAAGCAGTTTGTTCAACCAGGGTTTCGCCACGAGCGAATACCTCGCCGCCTCGCTGCTCGATTTGGCTTACCACACGTTGCCAGCGGGCCAAACGCCCAACGACGTGCTGAGTTTTGAAAAAGCGAAAATGGACAGCATCGGCCTCGTGGCCCAGATTCCGCCGCGCTACCGGAGTACGTACTTCCAGCACGTCTTCGCCGGGGGCTACTCGGCGGGGTACTACAGCTACATCTGGTCGGCGGTGCTCGATGCCGATGCTTTCGAGGTGTTTAAGCAAAAAGGGCTTTTCGATCAAAAATCGGCCGCTTCGTTCCGCAAAAACGTGCTCGAACGCGGCGGCACCGAAGAGCCAATGACCCTCTACAAACGCTTCCGGGGTGCCGAACCCGACATAAAGCCGCTGCTGAAGCGGCGGGGGTTGGTGAAGAAAACGTCGTGATTTACGGGGGTACGAATTCACGCAAAACTCCGCATCGGCGAGCCACCCCAGCGCGTCATTGCGAGGAGTGAACGAAGTGAGCGACGAAGCAATCCCCTCCCGGCGACCAATAGAGCATAGGAAAGTATTCGGTTTGGACTACCGTGCGACGGACCGTTTGGTCTCCGGCGGGGGATTGCTTCGCTCCGGCCCCCGCCCCTCGCTCCGGCCCCCGCCCCTCGCTTCGCTCGTGCCGGTGGCCTCCGCTCGCAATGACGCAGAGAATGAGGTTTTTTTATCGTAAAAATACATTTCCGTGAAATACAGCCCCCTACTTTTCCTGCTCGGCCTTTCTCTGTCGCTCAGCGCCCAAACCCCCACCCCCACCATCCGCCAGTACCGGCAAGCGCACGAACACGCGCTGTTGAAGGAATACGTGGCCTTTCTGTCCCTCCCCAACATCGTCGGCGATACGGCTTCGGATATGAAGAAAAACGCGGCGTTTGTCGCGGAGATGATGCGGCGGCGCGGCATCACCCCCCGGCTGCTCGACGGCCCCACGCCCGACGTGCCGCCCGTGGTGTTCGGCGAAGTGATCGTGCCGGGGGCCACGCAAACCGTGATTTTTTACGCCCACTACGACGGACAGCCCGTCAATGCGGCCAACTGGGCGGCGGGCACGGCTCCGTTCAAGCCCGTGCTGATGACCAATTCGGTGGAAAACGGCGGCAACATCATTCCCTTCCCCGCCGAAGGCCAGCCCATCGACCCCAGCCACCGACTCATCGCCCGCGCCGCTGCCGACGACAAGGCGGGGATTTTCACCATCCTCGCGGGCTACGAAGCGCTGACCAAAAGCGGTGGTAAACCAAAGGTGAACCTGAAGTTTTTCTTTGAAGGCGAAGAAGAAGTAGGGTCGAAACACCTCGGCGATTTTCTCAGAAAATACCAAACCCTGCTCAGCGCCGACCTCTGGGTTTTCTGCGATGGCCCCGTTCACCAGTCGGGCCGGAAGCAGGTGGTGTTTGGCTGCCGGGGCGACGTGAACATGGAAATCAAGGTGTACGGCGCCCGCCGCCCGCTCCACAGCGGGCACTACGGCAACTGGGCACCCAATCCGGCGATGGCGCTCGCCCGCCTGCTCGGCACGATGAAGGACGAAACGGGCCGGGTGCTGGTCAAGGGGTTTTACGACGATGTGAAACCGCTTTCGGAGTCGGAGAAAAAAGCCGTGGCGGCGATCCCGTTTTTCGACGAAAGCATCCGGCAGGAACTCGGTTTTTACCGCCCCGAAGGCGACGCCCGCCTGGCCGAGCTCATCACCCGGCCTTCGCTCAACGTCAGCGGGCTGCAAAGCGCGGGCGTGGGCAAACAAGCCGCCAACGTGATTCCGGCCACGGCCACCGCCGCGCTCGATTTGCGCCTCGTGCCCGGCAACGACCCCCAGCGCCAGCAGCAAAAAGTGATTGCCCACCTGCGGGCGCAGGGCTACTACGTGATGGACCACGAACCCTCCGACCAGGAGCGCCTCACCTACCCGATGCTCGCCCGCGTGACCACCCAGCCCGGCTACAAAGCCCAGCGCACGCCGATGGATTTGCCCATCGCCCAACGGGTGGTGGCCGCCGTGCAGCGCACCGTGAGCGAGCCGATTGTGCTCCAACCCATGCTGGGGGGCAGTTTGCCGCTGTACTTGTTCGAGGATATTCTGAAAACCAACGCCATCGTGACCGTCCCGGCGGTGAACTACGACAACAACCAGCACGGCGAAAACGAAAACGTTCGCCTGCAAAACCTCTGGGACGTCATCGAAACCGTAGCGGCGGTGATGGAGTTGTAAGGAGGGGTAAAAAATATTTTTGAAGGGTTTCAACCCTTTTGATTTGAGGGGTGTCAATGCCGATGAAACCATCAGCATCATCCGCCATGAAACTCTCCTTGTCTTTTCTTTCCGTCTGTGCTCTGCTTCTCTTGCTGCTGGCTGGATGCCACGAAAAAGAAGTCATCCCCAGCCAAAATGAGATTGCCTACGTCATTGGCTTCCACCCCTGCACGGCCCATGCGATTAAAAAAGCCTATATACTGGAACTACCCCAGACGAAGGACACCGTCGTGACCTACAACCTGCCCGATTCGCTCTACCAGTTTCCCAAAGAATTGTTTCGCGATAAACTCATCTTTTTGTTTCCGCTTTCGGAGCAAAAGAAGTACCCCGTGCGTCTCACCTATCACCAGGCTCAACAGCAAACGTTGATTGCCTGCACAACCGACATACACTTAGTGGGCTATGATTCTGTCGTCGAAGGCCGGGAAATTATCGTCGAAAGCGCCCAGCGGCCCAATTGAGCCTTTTCATTTTCTTCCCTCTATTTGAATTACAATGGTTCGTCAATCTTGGGCTGAATGGAGGGCACAAAAAAAGGCGTGGTA
>CAXTIG010000076.1:0-11322 GCA_964244295.1 uncultured Cytophagales bacterium | reverse complement strand
AAAATCAGAGGTTGTAAAATGTTGATTTACAGTTAAAAGACAAGTCTAATATTCAATCCGTACTTTGCGATGGTTTTGCCCTCTGCTTTTACGACGATAATGCCGTTTGTCTTGTAAAATAGTTTTGTGTAATAGCTCCCTTTGGAGGCGATTGCCTTTGGATCTGTTGATCTAAATGTACGATCTTCAACATCCGTTTTAACGATGGTTAAATCACCAAAATTGGCTTCAATTTCCAGCGTAGGATTCGTATCGACAGGTTTGAAGTTGTACACCTTTATTTTAGCCCCTATTTCGTCTAATGGCAAAACTCTCGTCACCATTGGAGTTGCTTTCAGTGTGTATTTATAGGTTCTTTTTTCGGTGGGTGTGAAGTTTTGCGGAAGCGTGATTCGATCATACGGCACATTGAATTTGTCCAGATCGATTTTTTGTGAAAAAGAGGGTGTAATTTGAAAAAGTGAAAATGCGAAAAGGTGAAAAATTGAAAAACCGTACTTCTTTTCCATGATTTTTGAAAATTTTGTGGTGGATTTTTGAAAAAATTCGGTCGGCTCGAAGCGAACCGCCTCGCCAAAACTATTGAATTGCACCTGATTTTCCAAGCTGCTTTTCCAGTTCCCACCTAAAAGTTCACTGCTCGCCCTACTCTTGTCATCCAGAGCGCAGCGAAGGAGTTTTTTAGCCCTCCAAACCAGTTGGCCGGTAGGTCAGCGGTAGCTAACGGCCAATTAATTTGCACCCCAACGAAATCCTTCGCTGCGCTCTGGATGATAGAATTGGTTAAGGGTGCCCTTACCCCAGCAACCCCTTCAAATAAGTCGACGCGTAGGGCGAAGCCGCCAGTTTGGCCTTCAACTGAAGCACCCAGGCGGCATCGGGCGCGGGTACCACCGGGGCCGAAAGTTTAGCCTCAAGGTCATGTTGTTCGACAAACACGTGCAAATCCGGGTCGGTGTAGAGCAACTGCCGGATTTCGAGCGCGGCCATGTCGGTCAGCACCGGGTCGGGTGGGGCGGGCGTAAAACCCACCGCCCGGCTTTGGTTTTCGGTGAACAGCCGCACCAGTTCCGAAAGTCCGAACAGCGAAGCGCGGGCCTCCGGCGCGGCCTCAAGCTGGTCTTCCGAGGCCACCGGCACGTCGAGCGCCCGCCGGGCTTTCAGGATGCCATTGCCAAAATAGTGCTCCCAAAACGGGTCTTTCTCCGCCGACGAAAACAGCGCGTGTCGCACCGCCTCCACCTGCTTCCAGGTACCGGCGTAGCCTTTGTCCGCCAGTTCCTGCCGGTGGTGGGCGATGTACAACGCGGCGGCGGCAGCCACCTGCGGCGTGGCCGAGGACGTGCCCCCGCCCGTGCGGGAAAAGTTGAACGGGTGCGCGTCGGTTTTTTGGGTCACCCACACCAGGTTGGGCGTGTAAGCGGCCAGGGCGTAGTGCATGGCCGCACTCGGTCCCCAGTTGCCCTGCATGGTTTCGCCTCCGGCGCTGCGGGTACCGACCGGTACGGGATTAGCCTCAAAATCGTAGGGTAATTGATTGAAACACACGCCCGTGGCGGCAATCACCCGCTCGAAGCGCGCGGGGTAGAGCACCACGTCGGGCAGGAGTTTTTGTAAACTTTTCACCCAGTTGTTGCCCGAAGCCGCCACGATGGTAACCCCGCGCTCGTAGGCGAAATTGACGGCCTTCGCCCAGCGCCGGGTGGGTCGCCCGGCCATCGAAATCGTGACGACTTCGCAGCCCCTTTCCACGGCGTATTCGATGGCATCGGCCAGCACGTTGGCGTTGAAAATCTTGACGACCGTATCGGAAATCCGCACCGGCACCACCTCGGCGAAGGGTGCCCCGCCCAGCCAGCCTTCGTAGTTGCCGTAGGAATCCGTTTTTTTCACGCGTCCCCCCGCCAGAATCGCGCTCGTGGCGCTGCCGTGGCCGTCTTGCTCGGTGCCCCCGGCGTTGTCCCAGAGGTCTTCGCCGGGGTTGTCTTCCTCGCCCGAAATCAGGCTTTTCGCCAAATCTTTCCGCAGTTTTTCGGGCAACCCGGGGTGGCCGGGCAGGTAGCCGGTGTCCACGTGAGCAATGCGGACGTGGGCGTCAGGATTCGTTTCCATCACCAGGTTACGGGCCGGGTCGAGGCCGGAGTGGGCGGCATCGAGGTGCCAGATGAATTCGTCGGGGTAGCCCGCCGGGGGCTGATGCCATTCGTTCATGTAGGCATCCTCCACCGCGCCTTCGCCGCGCGGGGCCAGGGGCGGCTGGCGCAACACAATCGGCTGGCGCAGGTTGGGTTCCACAAAACCCACCGACTCTCTGTCCGTCTGGTAGGTTTCGTAGGCCAAATCCCAAGCATTGGCCACGGGCGCGTCGCTTTCCACCAGCAAGGCGGGGGGCAGGCCATCGGTCGCTTTGGCGCCTTTCTTTCGACCCAGCGGGCTGGGTTTGCGGTGCAGCGTAGCCCCGCGTGGGGTAGCGGTGGTTTGGGGCCAGGCGTCAGGCGTTCCGTCGCGGAGTTCCACGATGAGTTCCCGGTTGGAGGCGGGCTGCGAGCCAGCCGGGTGGGTGGGCGTGTCGGCGGTGAAAAACACCTCTTGCCCCGCCCGCAGCACGAAGGGCCGCGCCTCGTCGAAAGCAGGGTCGCGGCGGCCTTCGTTCAGGAAATTGGGTTTCTGGGTAAAATCACTGGCCTGCACCAGCAATTGGTGCAAAGCCCCGTACGAAACCGGGGCCTGCGCCGCCGCCATCACCCGGAGGAGTTGTTGGGTAAAATACCCGTGAACGGCCCCGTCGCGGGCTTCCTGGTCGTCCTGGCAAGCCGAAATCAGTTTGATGCTGGCCTGAACGCGGTCGGAGGGCGCGGCGGGTTGCAGACCGATGGGATCGTAAAGGCCCTGGTGCGCCAGGTACACGGCGTCGGTGAGCGAATCGGGCGCGAGCTTGGAACGAAACGGCGCGTCGGCTTCCCGCTCCCTTTTTTCGAGCAGGGCCGTGGCGACTTTTTCCACCAAAAAATCCCGGCGTTGTTCGTCCGTGAGTTCCCCGGCTCCGATGCCCCGCTCGGCCCCCGGATTCATCCCCCGAATGGCCGTGCCGCTGTGGCAACTGTCGAGCAGCACGAGGATGTGGACGCTCGCTCGGAAGGCCTGAAAAGCCCGGTAGAGTTCGTCGTCGAGCAGCATCCGGTCGTAGAGGCACCAGACTTCGTCCATTTTGTCGCCCGCCACGAGTTTCACCTCGTCGCCGTTGAGGTCGGGCAGCGAGGAGCCGTGGCCGGAGTAGGTCAGCAGCAGAAAATCGCCCGCGCCGAGTTCCTGGCTGAGGCGCTGCAATTCGCCCAGCAGGGCGGTGCTGGTGGCCGCTTCGTTGAGCAGCAGCGTGGGGCTTTCGTAGCCAAAGTTGGTGGCGATGCCGTGCAGGGCGCGGGCGTCATTTTCGCAGCCGCGCAACGCGCCGTTCCAGCCCAGGTAGTGAGTGGGGTCGATGCGGTTGAGGCCGATGTTCAGGGAAAATCCTCGGGTGTACATGGTTGGAGAGGGGTTTGACTAGGTTTGAGGGGTTTGAAAAGGTTTGACTAGATTTGAGGGTTTGAGGGTCTGACTGGTTTGAATTGATTACGCACACGCTGCCCTGGCCGGTGTCCTCACCGGCCAGGGCAGGAGAAGTGGTCAGGTTGTCATCCCGACGCAGGCGGGATCTCGTTGGGATGCCGAACGATTGGCTACGGCCAGGCGCCTGATAGTCTAACGAGATCCCTCCTGCGTCGGAATGACAACCTGATTCGGGATGACAACCCTATTTTCCTAATCTATCAGCCCAATTTTACCTCAGGCTGCCCCTTCACAACACCTCCCCCAGCGTCACCAAACTATCCGCGTCGGTGAAGTAAGTGAGGTGGTTGCAGGCCACGGGGGTGATTTTAGTCACGTGCCCGCCCTCGACACCGTGGATGCTGGCCACCTCGGCGGCGATGTCGTTGGGGTTTTTAAACAGCAGCACGTCGAGGAGTTGGTAAATGCCCCGGTTGCGGAAGCGGAGCCAGACCTTGCGCAGCAGCTTTTCATTTTGCTGAAAAACCACCGGAATCAGTTGGGTGTTGCCCGCCACGATGAGGTACGGAATGCCCGCGCCGGTGGCCCCGTCGTTGAGGCGCTGCATGAACTCGGAGTCGCTTTTCATTTGGCCCAGCGTGTTGAAAAGCCGGTCGGCCTGCTTGCCCAGAAAACGCACCACCGGCGCGAGCCAGGGTTTCATCAGCGACGAGCCGTTGACCACATAGGTAGTCAGGGTGGTGACGAGCGCCTCCACGTCCGACCACTCCGAGCCGATGTTGGGCGTACCCAGCATCACGAGGCGGTCGACCACGCGGTGCCCCTCAAGTTTCTCGATAAACCAGCGCGACACCAATCCGCCCATCGAATGCACCAGTAGCGTCACTTCACGGTCGTCGTCGGGGCCGATGCCCACCGCCGCGAGGGCGTCTTTCAGGCGTTGGGCGGTGGCTTCGATGGTGGTGTCGAGGTTTTCGTAGTCGAAGGCCAGCGCCACGTCGAAGCGGGTCGTGAGGTCGCCGCCGGGGAGCCGCACCCGGCGCATGATTTTGACCATGTCGTCGGTGTCGCCGATGATGCCATGGATAAACACCACCACCCGCTTCGCGTTTCGCACCGCCTCCGTGATTTTCTGGATTCCTCCCGGTGCGTCGTCACGGATTCGGGTCACGGTTTCGTCCTCGGCCACCTCCACCCAACTCAGGGCACCAGTCGGGGCGCTGCCGTGGAAGATTTTTTTGAAAAATAACTTGATAGACCCGCCCAGGCTCCGCTCGTTGATGGCCGAGGTGTCGGGCAATTGCCCGATGCGCAGCACGCCTTCATCGGCCACGCCGAGGGGGAAAAACAAGCCCGTTTCGGCATCCAGGCCCACCGCCAGCGCGGTTTCGCCGGAGCCGAGCAGGGCGCTGAGGTCCACGTCGAGCGGGTTTTCGGGCGTCACGGTCTCCGCGTTTTCCACATTCACGAGTTCGACCACGTTGAGGGCGGGGGTGGTGTTCAGGCCCCGCTGCCGGGCCGGGCCGTCGGGGGCGAACGAGAGCAGTTCCGAGGTCCCGGACTCATCAAAAAATGCCCGTAACGCCATACCGGACGCGCTCCGGGTGGCATCCTGGGCGGAACTGAGGGTGACCTGCGCCTTGAGCGTGGGGTGGGGTTTTACGATGAGTTGGTGAATCGTGGCGGGGCGGTCGGGTTGCAGGGTGACGGCGGTGGTCGGGCCGACGATGCGCAGGGTCAGGGTGCGGGCCGTCCAGTCGGGCAGGGGTTGGTCGGCGAAGCCGAAGCCTTTTTTCAACGCCGCCAATCCGATGCCGTCCTGGTTGAAATGATTGGTGGTAAACGGCTCGGTCGCTACCAAAATTTTCAGGTATTCGGTCATTTCGTTGATGCCCAGCGACTCGAATTCCTTGAGGTTGGGCCAGACGTTGAGCGGAATCGTGCGGCTGACGGGATGCTTTTTATCGCCGAAACTAAGCCAGGTTACTTCCCCCGCCGCCAACTCCTGGTAGGGTAGCAGCACGTTGGCGACACCGAAATCCTGCGAGAGGTACAGGGCGCTGACGTGCAGCGTCCGGTCGCTGGTGTTGCTGAGTTTCAACCGAAAAAACGGCTGTTCCCAGGCTCCGTTGCGGTACAAATAATGGCTCCGCAGCGGCTCGGTGGGGTTCAGGGTGGATTCGGCGGGCGAAGCATCGTTGGGTTTCGCACCCGAATTTTCAAGCGGCAACACCCGTTGCCATTCGAGCGTCAGGTCGCTGTCGCGGAGTTGGGTGGCGGGGTTGCCGAGTTCGAGCAAGGTTTGCCACTTCAGCACCGTGTCGGTTTTTCGGGCAAAATCAAGGGCCGCCCCGGCATCGCCCCCGCTAACCGGCGCGAACAGCCGGGCTGTTTCCCCGGCCCGTGTCAGACTCAGTTTTCCCTCGTCAGTTCGGACGAGGTAGGCCGCGTCGTCTGCTTTTTCGCCAAAACGAAACGCGTGACCGGGCTGGGTAGCCTCGGCGCGGAAGGCGTTCAGCGCGGCGGGGTCGCTGCCGGGAGCCGGGGCCAGGCGGGGGTTGCGGTCGGCGCTGGGCTGGTGGCGCACCCGGTAGCTTTTGGCCGGGTCGAGGGCCTCGGTGCCGCTCACCAGGCTGCGCGTGGCTTCCACGCTTTCCAGCGTCAGGCTGCCGGGTTCGTCGGCGAGTTGGAGCGAATCCCCCAGGCGGAGGTTCTGCACGGTCCCGGCGTTAAGGCTCCATTCTTCGTTTTCAAATCCCAGCAGCCAGGTATCGCCGGGCGTGGCCCCGTTGCCCAAAAATCCCATCCGGGCGTCGGTGCCGCCGGAGGTTTCGAGTTGGGGAGCCTGGTCGGGCACGAGTTGGGCGGCGCGGAGGGTGACTTGCTGCACCAGTTCGGCGTAGGATACCCGGCCTCCGCGCGCTTCGAGCGTACTAAGCAAGGCGTGGGTAAACACCCCGTGCGACTGCCCGTCGATGAGTTTTTCTTTGGCCGTCTGGTAGTTTTTCGACGCCGCCAGCACCAGGTGTTCGCCCAAGGGCGCGGCCAGTTCAATTCGTCCGTCGGGGTGTTGGGTGCGAGGGTAGTCGTGGTAGCCGAGGTAGTCTTCGAGGGCGGTGGGCGTAAACGACGGCTCGGCCATCCGCACGGTCACGTCGGCCTCGCCCAGGCGCAGGTCGCGGGTGCCGTGCCCGGCGTGGCAGCAGTCCATCAGCGCCAGGAAGTGCAGGTCTTTGCCCTGGGTGACTTTCCAAATCAAATACGCCAGTTCCTTGTCCATCAAATCGCGCCCGCCGGGCAGGCGGCTGTCGTGCAGCACGAGCGATTCGTTGAGGCCGTCGCTTTCGGTCCAGAATTCCTTCGGGGCCGGGGCCTGCGAGCCGTGACCGCTGTAAAAAAATAGGCAGGCATCGCCGGGTTTCGCTTCGTTAAAATGCTCGAATTCAGCGATAACCGCCGCGCGGGTGGCTTCGGCGTCGGTGAGCGTGTGGAGGCGGAGGTCGCTGAAATTCCGCTGGAGGTACGCCTGCACGGCGCGTAAATCGGGGATGCAACCCCGGAGGCGGTGGCGTTCGAGGGGGTACTCGTTGATGCCAACGAGCAGGGCGTGGAGGGTAGGCATGACGGGTTGGGGATTTGCGGGAAAGTACGAGCCTTTCCGGCGTTTCCGCAAGAAAAATTCCCGGTACCTAGCGAGTGGTCGGCTGCGCGGGTACTCGCATCGGAAACTTCCCGAATAATTTTTCCACCGCCTCCTCAATCGCCTCCGGCCTGACGCTGCGTTTGGTCAGTACGCTCGACACAGCCCCTTCCCAAAACAGTTTTTGCTGACGGGCGTCCACCACGTCCACGCTCAGGGTGCCTTCGTCGTAGCGGTTCGTTTCGATGGCTTCGCTCCGCCAGGAATACCGCCGCTGACCGATGTAACGAGGGGCATCACGGATATTGGTTTCGCGGGTCTGGACTTGCTCGGCCACGGTCAGGCCCACATTCACGAGCAGGTCGGGGCTTTCGGCCCGGCGAAAGCCCCGCGCTTCGAGCTGGCGGGCAATGGCTTCCTGAATGCTCTTGATTTGTTGGCTCGTCACCGAGGTTGGGAAGGCATCGATGGGGTCGTTGGGGACGAAGTTGTAGGTTTTGAACGCCTGCGCCGTTTCCAGGGGCAGGTAGGTTTGGCTACGAACGACCCGGTAGGGTGAACAGGCGCTCAACCCGATTAGACCAACCAACGGCAAAACGACTTGGAGTTTCATAGGTAAACAAGTTTTGGAGTAAACCGACGGGTTTCATTTCAAGTGTTTTTTTGCCGAAACCGCCCTCGAACCCGGTTGTACAGCCCTTGCAGGCGCTCGGCGGTTCGGGCGGCGCGGGGGTCAGCAATGAGCCGCCCCCCGCGCACGGTGGCTCCGAGCACGATGCCCGCGCAAATCAGTACCCCGTTTTTGATGATGTACTGCCCTTCGAGGGTGGGCACGAAGGGGGCGATCTGCCAGGTTTCGGCGGGGAAAAAGAGTAGCGGCAGGAAGGTGCCCACCATTTGTAAGACCAGCAACAACAGGGTTACCCGCATGAACCAGCCCGTGAGCAGGCCCAGCCCGATGAGGCACTCCCAAGTGGCCAGCACCGGCACCGAAACGCCCGGTTTTACGGTATCAAACGTCAGCCGGGCGATGGTTTTTGCCGCCAGTTCTTCGGCCACGCTCAGGTTGGGGAAAAATTTGAGCACGCCAAACCAGAAAAAAACCAGCCCCAGGGCCAGCCGCAGGAAGTCCAGGCTGTGCCGGGCCAGCCACTCCGTTGCCAGGGAATCGAGTTGGCGGGGGGTCGTTGCGTTTTTCATGCGGGTTGAGTGGAAAGAGTACCGGCTCGATAGTGGCAGGCGAGTCGGTTTTAGGCGCCCCTTCGTGGGTAGCTAAACCCGTTCCACTCCAGCATTTTCCGTGCGAACGTGCTTGGGTTCCGGGAGAGCATGAATTCTCAACGGGATTTTCTACTTTTGGCAAACCACCTAAGGCGTTGACGCTGAATAGCGTAAAACGCCAGACACGGCCGCAGCCTTTTCCCTCTCACCCCTTTAAAAACCATGCGCGGACTCAACAAAGTAACCTTAATTGGCAACTTGGGCAAAGACCCGGAAGTCAAGGTTTTGGAAGGCAACATCGCCGTGGCGAAGTTTTCGCTGGCGACCACCGAAACGTTCCGCGACAAAAGCGGGCAGGCCCAGAGCCGCACCGACTGGCATTCGGTGGTGCTGTGGCGGGGATTGGCCGAGTTGGCGCAGGCGTACCTGCACAAAGGCAGCCTGGTTTACGTGGAAGGGAAGCTCCACTACCGGCACTACGACGATGCGCAGGGAGAGCGGCATTTTGTCACCGAAATCGTGGCCGAACAGATTCTTCTCCTCGACCGCCGGGCCGATGAAAAACCGTAAGTTTCCCGTACTTTAGTCGGTACATTCCCTCTCTGCCCATGCCGGTCGTCGTCACCTTACGCCTGCGTCCTTCGCGTACCGAATTTCAGGTCTGTTTCGCCTATTCCAACCAGAGCCTACGCAGCGCCTTGCTGGCCAGCGGGGTCTGTTACAATGCTGCCGCACGGGGTTACGTAGTGCCCGCCAATCCGGAGGCGGTGGGGCTGGTGCAAGTCGCCTGCCAACGGCACGGCTGGTCGCTGAAAGTACCCCCCACCCCGGGACTGGCCCCTGAGCGGCCAGTCCCGACCCCGCAGGACGACGTGATGACGCGCTATTGCCAGCGCATCGTGCTCAAACGCTACAGTCCCCGGACGCTCAAAAACTACCGCTCCGTGTTCCAGGTGTTCGTGCAGCATCACGCCCCGCGACTGCCACTCGATCTGAGCCACCAGGACGTGCTCGACTACATGGCTCTGCGCATTGGTGAGGGCATTTCGGAAGCCTACCAGAACGTGATCATCAACGCGATTAAATTTTATTTCGAAGAAGTAGAAAACAAACCCCGGCAGTATTACGCGCTGCCGCGTCCCAAACGCCCCGAGCTAAACCCCCACGTGCTGAGCAAGGGCGACGTGAAAGCCATGCTTCAACTGACCGAGAACCTCAAGCACCGCGCCATGCTCATGCTGGCCTACGGATTGGGGTTGCGCCTGAGTGAGGTACTGGCCCTGACGCCCCAGGACATCGACTCCAAACGCATGGCCCTGTACGTGCGCGGCGGCAAAGGCAAAAAAGATCGCGACCTGCCCTTACCCGAAAGCCTGTTGACCATCCTCCGGGAGCAGTACCGCCAATACCGGCCTACCACATATTTGTTCGAGGGGCAATTGCCCGGTGAGCGGTACGGCGAACGCAGTTTACAGACCGTGGTCAAGCAAGCCGCCGACCGGGTAGGCATCCGCCGCACCGTTACGTTACACATGTTGCGCCACTCGTACGCCACGCACTTGCTGGAGGCAGGTACCGACATCCGGGTGATCCAGGATTTGCTGGGTCACGCCAGCATTAAAACCACGGAGATTTATACCCACGTGGCCCGACACACGCGCCCAGCCTCGCCGATTGACGACATGGGACTTTAACGCCGCACTTGCGTCAACCCACCCAATTCGGGTCAATTGACGCAAGTATGTAGCGTACTAAAGGCGGGTTGACGCAACTTTAGACACCCAATAGTTGCGTCAACCGGGATGTTGTTCAAAATAGCGGGGGGAGGTTCGGCTAACCAGTTTTCGGGTAACTTCGGCGGGGGGCGAAAGTTTCTTTAGCAGCCTGCCGAAGTTACCCGAAAACCACGAAAAAAGACTTCACAAATCAATCATTTATGAAATATTTTTTCGTTCTGGTTGCTGAGGTAGTTGGTTTTCCTTGCTGCCCCCCGCTACTTCGTACAACAAGCAGGTTTACGTCATTTCCCTCCTTCAAACCTTCGGTTTTCAGTCAGGAAACGACGTAAACCTGCTAGACATTATGTGCCATACTGCCCAACAGTTTCATCAGCGTTGGGGCGACAGTAAAAATGTTCTTTATCATTTAGGTTTGACTTGACCCAAAGCCCACATCAGCTTGACGTTCTTTGTTCAGCTTTTGTACATTTTCTGTTCTTTGGTTTTTCAATTGGCATCTGTATCGGGTGGACTTTTGCTCAAGTCATAAGCAAGTGGACACAGTACACGGTTTGACAATCACTGCAACCTTGACAAAAAACTTTTGAGCAGCATGACACATAACGACAAGCAACAGTTCTTTTTTCGGCAGCAGTTTTCGGGTGGACAAAAAACATTTTGCATTGACAAAGTTTTTAAATTCAAATAGAAAATGCAAAGCTGTTTTCGTTTTTCAAAGCTGCATTTGGGCGACACAAAACTTTTGGCTTTGACAATGTTTTTAACGCAAAGAAAAATTTAGAGTGCATTTGTTTTTTGTTGCAGTTTTCGGTTGACACAAAAACGTTTAGCAATTCAAAAAACATTACAAGTTTTTGCGGCGACAGTTTTTAAAACAAAAAAGTTCTTTACAAAAATCAAGCACCAAATTCCCGATACGAAGAAGTACGGCACATAACATGGGGTTTGGCGTTATTGGGGCGGGACGTTGGAGCAATCGGCTGTAGTTCGCTATCAGCTTCGGTTTCGGCTTGACGTTATTAATTTAGCTTTCGTTCATATCTTCAACTTTTAAAAAAATATTGGGCTTCAGTTGTGGGCTGGACGTTTTTCAAATATCCCAACAACGCCAAGCCCTGTTCGTTGTTCAAAATAGCGGGGGGAGGTTCGGCTAACCAGTTTTCGGGTAACTTCGGC
>CAXTIG010000075.1:0-13291 GCA_964244295.1 uncultured Cytophagales bacterium | reverse complement strand
AAGGCAAAATCAGAGGTTGTAAAATGTTGATTTACAGTTAAAAGACAAGTCTATTATCATTGAGTCCTTATCCCGCTGAGTATTACGAAAATTATTTCGTTAACTGGTCAGAGGTGTATGCAGCCACTAGAACCACAGGCATGAGCGAAAATAGAGATAAAAAATCCGATCAAGAAATTTCTTTTGGTAAACAAATAGACTTGTACAACTAAACTTCTGAGAAAATCTCTGAAATCATGGCAAATTCTAAATTGATTGAGTTAGCCGATCCATTGCCTTGCCGAAATCAACCTCAAGTTATTCAGCAAATTCAACCGACAATAAATTTGCTTAAAACTTTAAATTCTCAACATCCCGAAATATTAAAAGAAAATTCAATTGACCCTCAGGATTATCACGATGGCCTAGTATTTCGTTCAGCTATAGAAAGCATTAGAGGAACTTATATCGCTTCATCAACGCCAGGTCGCGAACAGTTTGTATCTGACATTTTGTCCAAAATGAAGAGTAATGGGTTAATTTATGACTATGACCATCTATCAAGTAAAGAAAGGTGGGATTTTGAGGTTTATCTGGATCAGGCTGAGAATCATCTGTGTATAATTGAAGTGAAAGGTGGAGAAGGAAATTCCATTAACATTTCAGCCCGGCCTCGAAGGGTAAAAGAATTTGGTATTTGGTCTCATTTAGATGGCTCAATTCAACACCCTCCTTCGAAGGCTGCTAAGGCAATAGTTAGGCGAATTACAAATGAATTATCGGCAAGGGGTAAGCAAGTTGATGTAGTGTTTTTTCGCGATGTTCTATGTGGCACGCGAGCTAGACCTTGTCCAAAGTATGCTAATGAAGAGTCTATTATTGGAGATAGTACCTGCCCCGATATATACTTATTTCCTCAACGCGTTCCGACCATTGGCGATCCTAACCCGCCTGTTCATACATTAGAAACTTTGAAGTTGCCTCTTTTAATCTTAAAGCACTTTGGTGTATCTCCAGCCAATTATGAAAAACATCTTTGGCATATTAATTTAGGACTTAAAATTGTAAAGAAAAATTCGCTATCCCAACTGCAAAGAGCGTACTCAATTTCTTACTTAAATGAAATTATTGTGCAAGGCCGGGGTAAGCCCTTCTCGATTGTAGAGCAATAATACGACCTACTCTATGCAGTTTATCATTCAAAAAGACGTTGTCCGACTTTGCAACGCTGGATCCCAATGCCCGTAGTCTGCGATTACGCTTCCAGCAGGCAGCCAAGGGAGCTTTTACCGTTCCCGGTCGAAGCATTCCCCCTCATCTATCGAACGGTATCCCTCCTTTCGCAGACACTCAGTAAGTTACGGGCCATTTTCCACCCCTAAACTTACTTGACCATGCCCGCTTCTTCTGATTCGAGCCACGCCAGCAACGTGACCAGCCTCCAGGCCCTGCTGACGAGTTGCACCTGCATGGGTGCCGATTCGGCCCCGATTAAACGGACCAGTCTGTAAATACTGCCTCGTCATTGCTCCCGCAAGCCGATGGCTTCCTCCTGCCTGACGGTCTTTCCTTGAAATCAGGCTCCCCTTTGAAAAAAATGGCCGTGTGGCGGGTTGTCGCTTCATTGCCCTTCCCAGCCCAAGCCCTCCTCAGCCCTTACGCGTTTCCAATTTCAACCCCACTTCCCGACGAATAACCGGCGCTACCTGGGTGCCGAATAGCTCAATGGCGTGCAGCGTCTTTTTGTGAGGAATCTGATCGCCGCCGATGAGTTGGGCCAGGTACCGGGTATTCTGAAACAACTCGTGAAACCAGAGAATCTTATCGATCACCTGCTGCGGACTGCCCACCAGCAGCGGCCCGTGCTGCCGCAGGTACTCGAACTGATCCCGGCCCATCGGCGACCAGCCCCGCTCGCGGCCCACCCGGTTCATCAACACTTCGTAGGGCGGGTAAAACTCCGCCGCCGCCCGTTGGGAATCATCGGCCACGTAACAATGGGAGTTGATCGCCAGCGGCAAGCGCTCCACGTCGTGCCCCGCGTTCCGGGCCGATTGCCGGTACAGGTCGACCAGCGGCACGAAGCGGTCGGGCGTGCCGCCCAGCAGGGCCAGGGTCATGGGCAGGTTCAGTCGCCCCGCCCGCACCGCCGAGGCCGGGGTGCCACCCACCGCCAGCCAGATGGGAAGGGCGGCCTGGTAGGGGCGCGGGTACACCGCCAGGTGGTCGAGCGGTGCCCGGTGGTTCCCCCGCCAGGTGACGAATTCGCTTGCGTTGATGCGGAGCAGCAAGTCCAGCTTTTCGGTGAACAACTCGTCGTAATCGCCGAGGTCGTAGCCAAACAGCGGGAAGGACTCGATGAACGACCCCCGCCCGGCCATGATCTCCGCCCGGCCACTAGAGATTAAATCGAGGGAAGCAAAATTCTGAAACACCCGAACCGGATCGGCCGAACTGAGCACCGTCACGGAACTGGACAGCCGGATGGTTTTAGTGAGGGTTGCCGCCGCCGCCAGGGCCACTTCGGGGGCCGAAATCACAAAATCCGGGCGGTGGTGTTCGCCCAGTGCGTACACATCCAGCCCGACTTCGTCGGCCAGTTTTATTTCTTCCAGTAAATCCTGCATCCGCTGGTGCGCGTGTAGCGCTTTTCCGGCCACTCCATCGGGCGTGATTTCGCCGAAGCTGCTGATCCCTACTTCCATGATTGGTCTTTTTTATACAGGTTGTCGGTACAACTCGTTTTGGCGGGTGGCTAGTTCTCCGGCAGAACCGGCAGTCGCGACTGGCACCCGGCAGAAGCGTCGATGGCCGTAAAAACGGCCCCCTTGCCGGGTTGATTTGCCCATCTTAACCCGCCCACTCAAGGCAGAAATCGGACTGGGTTGCAAGTTTTCGGGACCCGTCCGGCACTATTCTTTTCCCGATTGCCTTAGAAAACCCGAACCCGGTTCCGTTTAGGCTAGCATCCAATTCCTCGGAATCAGAAAAACAGGGATCGTTCAGCAGGAGGCGCTTGGTTGCTTTTTTCCCGTATGAATTGCATCAACTCTTTACGAATCAGCGTACTGGCAGGAATCGTGGGCGTGCTGAGTTCACCCGGCGGGTGGGCGCAGGCCCCTTCGGATACCTTAGCCCCGGCTACCCTTACCGATTGCATTCAGTATGCGCTACGGCATCAGCCGGTACTTCGGCAGGCGGTCATCGACCAGGCCATCACCGACCGTACCATTCGCAGTGCCCTGGCCGCCTGGTACCCGCAGGTGGGGTTTAATTACAGCATTCAGCATTACCTCAAGCTGCCCGTTCAGTTGTTTCCGGCGGCTATTCTCACTCCGGGCAGTACGTCCACGGATCGGGTCCCCATCACCACGGGGGTAGCCAACACCTCGACGTTGCAGTTGGCGGTCAATCAAAACATCTTCAGCCGGGACGTGCTGCTGGCCAACCGCACCGCCGACGTGGCCCGCCTGCAAGCCCGCCAGACGACCATCCAAAATCAGATCAACGTAACAGCCGACGTGAGCCGGGCGTTTTACGACGTGATTTTCAGCCAGCGTCAGGCCAGTATCATCAACGAAGACATCGCCCGCGTGGAGCGAAACCTACGCGATGCCCTCAACCAATACCAAAGCGGCGTGGTGGACAAAACGGATTCGCAACGTGCCACCATCACGCTCAACAACACCAAAGCGCAACGCAAGCAATACCAGGAACAAACGGCGGCCAAGTACCAGATTTTGAAACAAGCCATCGGCTACCCGCCCGACGGTTCGTTGATTCTGGCGTACGACACGCTGCAAACGGCGGCGGAAATTGAGTTTGATACGACGCAGAAAGTAGACGTTCGGACCCGGATTGAGTACCAGCTTTTGCAAACCCAGCGGCGTTTGCAGGAGGCCAACGTGCTCTACAACCGCTGGGCGTATTATCCGACGGTGGGGGCTTTCGGCTACTACAATTTTCTGTATCAGAATTCTCAGTTTGCGAAACTGTATTCCCAGAATTTCCCCAATTCTTACATTGGCCTGAACCTGGCCCTGCCCATTTTTCAGGGTGGACGGCGGATTCATCAGGTAAAAATTGCCCAGTTGCAGGTCGAACGGGTGGACTGGGACATTCAGGCCCTGACCAATTCGGTGGTGGCCGAGTACGCTCAGGCGCTGGCGGCGTACAAGGGCAACCTGGCCAATTTTCTGGCCCTGAGCGAAAACGTGACGCTCGCCCAGGACGTGTACCGGATTATCACTTTGCAGTACCGGTCGGGCATCCGGGCGTACCTCGACGTGACCATCGCCGAGTCTGATTTACGCACGGCGCGGCTGTCGTACTACAATGCCTTGTTTCAAGTACTCAGCAGTAAAATTGACGCCCAACGGGCGCTGGGGACCATTCGATTTAATCCATGAAAAAGAAGACAACAGCGGTCGTGGGCCTTTTCGTGGGCTTTGTCATGCTATCGGCCTGCGGCGGAAAGAAGAATCAAACGCCCCCCCCGCCCCCGCCGACTCCCGTGACGGTGGTGGCGGCTACGCTTCAGAACGCCACGTATTTCGACGAATTTCCGGCCACGGTGACGGCGGTGAACGAAGTGGAAATTCGTCCGCAGGTAGCGGGGTACATCACCGGCGTTTATTTTCAGGAAGGCAAACCGGTGCGTAAAGGCCAGAAACTCTACAGCATCGACCAGCAGCAATACCGCGCCGGGTACGACCAGGCCGTGGCCAACCTCAACGCCGCCAAAGCCGACCTGGTCCGGTCCCAAAAAGACGCGGATCGCTACAACACCCTGGCCCAGCAGGACGCCGTGGCCCGCCAGTTGGTCGACAACGCGCAGGCCACCCTGGCCTCTTCGCAGCAGCAGGTCGCCGCCGCCGAAGCGGGCGTTCAACAGGTCGCCACGACGTTGCGCTACGCCACGATTTACGCCCCCTTCGACGGAACCATCGGTATTTCGCAGGTGAAACTGGGCACCGCCGTCTCCCCCGGCCAGACGATACTCAACACGATTTCATCGGACAACCCCATCGCGGCGGACATTGCCATCGATCAGGCGACCATTCCCCGGTTTACTCAAATGCCCCGCACGCCGGGCCGCGACTCGACCTTCAAACTACTCCTCGCCGATGGGAGTCTGTACCGCTACCCCGGCTACATCGGCATCATCGACCGCGCCGTGGATCCGCAAACCGGCACGCTGCGCGTGCGCCTTTTTTTCCCGAATCCCAATGAGCAGTTGAGAAGCGGATTGACGGCCAACGTTCGCGTGAAAAACCAAACGAAGGGCCCCCAACTGCTGATTCCCTACAAAGCCGTGACCGAGCAGATGAGCGAGTACTTCGTTTACGTGGCCGAAGGCGCGAAGGTCGTGCAGAAGAAAGTAAGTCTCGGCCCCCGCCTGGCCGACCGGGTGATTGTCATCAGCGGCCTGCGCGAGGGGGAACGGGTGGTGACCGAAGGAACGCAAAAACTACGCGACGGTGCCGCCATTCGGGTGGTTCCGGCGGGTGACTCCGCCAACGTAGCCGGTCAGCCGGGTTCACCGAAGTCTGCTTCGCCCGCCGCGCAGGGTCCGGCCTCCAATGCCCCGGCGGCCCCATCCCGTTAATCCGTCCTGCCCCATGTTTGCCAATACGTTCATCAACCGGCCCGTTACGGCCATCGTCATTTCCCTCGTCATTGTCATCATTGGGGTGCTTTCCATTCTGAGCCTGCCGGTCAGTCAGTACCCCAACATTACCCCGCCCATCGTGCAGGTGACGGCCAATTACACCGGGGCCGACGCCCAAACGGTGGAACAAACCGTGGCGACGCCCATCGAAACGCAGGTGAACGGCACGCCCGGCATGATTTACCTGCAAAGCAACAGCACCAACGACGGCCGGTTGAGCATGAACGTGACCTTCGACATTGGCACCGACGTGAACATCGCCGCCCTCGACGTGCAGAACCGCGTGGGAATTGCCCAGCCGCAGATTCCCGAAGACGTGACCCGGCTGGGCATTACCGTGCGCAAGCGGAATCCGAGTTTGTTCATGCTCGTCGCGATGTATTCGCCCAAAGGCACGCACGGGGTTTCGTTTCTGGACAACTACACCAACATTTTCATCCGCGACGCCCTGCTGCGCGTACCGGGTGTGGGGGATATTTTCAGCCGGGCCGACGACTTCAGCATGCGGATCTGGCTGCAACCCGACAAGCTGGCGCAGTTGGGCATGACGGCCAGTGAGGTATTGGCCGCCTTGCAGGAACAAAACCTGCAAATCGCGGCGGGGGCCGTGGGCGCACCGCCGCAGACCTCCACGCAGGCGTTTGAATACACGGTGTTTACCAACAGTCGGCTCAGCAAGGAGGAGGAATTCCGCAACATCATCGTTCGCAGCAATGCCGGTACGTCTTCCAGCGTGTACCTCAAAGACGTGGCCAGGGTGCAGTTGGGGAAGTTTTCGTACGTCAGCAATTCTTTCGTTGATGGCAAACGCGCCTCATACCTGCTGCTGTATCAATTGCCAGGGAGTAATGCGCTGGCCACGGCCAAAGGCGTGTACGCCGCGATGGATGAATTGAAGAAATCGTTTCCCAAAGACATCGACTACGTGGTGCCCTTCGAGTCGGTTTCGGTGGTGCAGGTATCCATCGAGGAAGTCGTCGAAACGATGCTGGAAGCCCTGGCCCTGGTGGTCGTCGTGGTGTTCATTTTCCTCCAAAACTGGCGGGCGACGCTCATTCCGGTGCTGGCCATTCCGGTGTCGATTCTGGGGACGTTCGCCGTGTTCATTCCCCTCGGTTTTACCATCAACACGCTCACCATGTTCGGCTTCGTGCTGGCCATCGGCATCGTGGTCGACGACGCCATCGTGGTGGTGGAAGCCGCCCAGCACTACATCGACACGGAGAAGCTTTCGGCCCGCGAAGCCACCCAGAAAGCCATGCGCGACATTTCGGGACCGGTCATCGCCATTGCCCTGATTCTGGCGGCGGTGTTCGTGCCGGTGGGATTTATTCCCGGAATCGTCGGACGCTTGTACCAGCAGTTTGCCATTACCGTCGCCATTTCGGTGTTGATTTCGGCGTTCGTGGCTCTGTCGCTGACGCCCGCGCTGTGCTCGCTGATGCTGCGACCGCAGGAAATCAACGAAAAATCCGGGGGTCTCAACAAACTCTTCTTCAAATTCAACGCCTGGTTTGGCCGCGTGACGGACCGGTATTCCGAGGGCGTCCGGAAGTGGATTAAGGCCACGCCCTACGTGCTGGTGTTGCTGGCCTGCGTGTACGGCGGCACGGTGCTGCTTTTCAAATTTAAACCCTCCGGGTTTATCCCGGCGGAAGACGAAGGACGGCTTTTCATCACCTACGAAATTCCCGAAGGCGGTTCCACCACCCGCAGTCTGGAGGTCTTGAATACCCTCATGACCACGTTGAAAAAGCAGCCCTTCACCGCGCACTTCGCGGCGCTGGGGGGGTTGAACGCCATCACGTTTGCCTCGAAATCCAACAGTGGGACGGTGTTTTTGCAACTCAAACCCTGGGCGGAGCGGAAAGACAAAAGCCTGGTGAGCGATTCCATCATCGTAAAACTGCAACGGGAATTTGCCAGCATCAAAGACGCCAACGTGGTGGTGGTGTCGCCCCCGCCCATTCCGGGGTTGGGCCAAACGGCCGGGTTTACGTTTGAAATCGAACAGCGCCAGACGACCGACGACGTGAAGGCCTTCGAGCAGGTGGTGCGAAATTTCCTGGCCGAGGCCAACCAACGTCCCGAAATCGCGCGGGCCTTTACCTACTTCACCGCCCGGACCCCCGCCTACCGCGTCAACGTGGACCGCGAAAAATGCAAGAAACTGGGCCTGAACGTTAGCGACGTGTACACCACGATGCAGACGTTTCTGGGGAGCCGGTACGTCAACGATTTCATTGTTTACGGTCGGAAATTCCGCGTGGTGGCCCAGGCCGACACGCTCTACCGCCAGGACATCAAGAACCTGGGGCAGTATTACGTGCGCAACTCGGGGGGGCAAATGGTGCCCATCAGCACCGTTATTACGACGGAGGTGATCGAAAACGCACCGCTGATTCAGCACTACAACCTGTTCCGTTCGGTGGAAATCAACGGCGGTACCAAACCCGGCTACAGCAGCGGCCAGGCCATCGACGCCCTGCGCGAAGTAGCCGCCAAGACCCTGCCCGAAGGGTACGATTACGATTTTTCGGCCCTGAGCCGCGAAGAACTCCAGTCGGGTTCCACCACGCTGTACATCTTCGCGTTGTCGGTCGGCTTCGTGTTTTTGTTTCTGGCGGCGCTGTACGAAAGCTGGTCGGTGCCCTTTGCGGTGTTGCTTTCGGTGCCCATCGGAGCCATGGGGGCTTTGCTGTTTCTGATTCTGTTCCCCAACCTGACCAACAACGTGTACGCGCAAATCGGGCTGATTACGCTCATTGGTCTGGCGGCTAAAAACGCGATTCTGATCGTTGAGTTTGCCAAAGAACGCGTGGACAGCGGCGTCAATTTGGTCGAAGGCACCATCGAAGCGGTGAAAATCCGGTTGCGGCCCATTCTGATGACCTCGCTGGCCTTTATTTTGGGCGTGATTCCATTGGCCATTGCGCAGGGTGCCGGGGCCGTGGCGCGCGTCACCATCGGACGCACGGTGATGGGCGGGATGATCGCCGCCACGTCGCTGGCGATTTTCATCGTGCCCGTGTTGTTCGTGGGCATCACCCGGCTGGCCTACGGTAAAGCCCGGTTGCAGGAACTGGAGGCCAAAGGAAAAGAACAAAAGCCCGCGCCGCCGGAAGCCTGAACGACGCGATCAAAACAAGTTGATTGAATGAAGTCGGGATCGCTAATTTGCAAAATGGCTGGTTCGTCCACGTCAGTTTTGGTTAGATTCGTAGCTGTCGAACGCGTTACACCGTTTGGCTTCTCCCCGGCTTTAACCCGACCGAACTACTCATGCGAATTTTGCGTGCTTGCGTGCTGCTCTGCTTTGCCGTTGTTGGGACGGCATTTTCCCCGCCAGAATCCCCACAGCAGGCCCTCAACCAGTACGTGGCGTTTCTGAATCAGGCGGTCGATGAATTCATCAACCGCTTTCAGCGGCTCCAGGCGTACCAGGCCGACGTGACGCGGTACCGAAAAAAGGCCGACTCCCGGCTTCAACTGGCCTCATCGGGTCCGTTGGAGGACTACTACTACCGGCAAGCACGGGCGGGCAAGGGGTTGACTTCCGCCGAAACCCAGCGATTGACCGCCGGTGCCGAGGCGCTTTGGCAGTTGCTGACCAGGCTGGATCAAACCGGTAAAGCCTTGGAAACCTACATCCGCTTGCAGGAATACCAACGCGATACCCTCCACCGATCCGACGCGCTGGTCGGTGAGATGCAGGCTTTGATTAGTCAGTTTAGCCGCGAAAAAGAAACGTTCTACGCGCAGATTCAGCCGATTTACCGCCGTTACCAGCCCTACGCAGCGGCGGATGCCTACCTGGCTACGGAGAACGAAATGGCGCAGGTGCTGCTCAGCCAGCAGGCTTTGCTGCGTGCGCTGCCTTACTACCTCGATGAGGACAGCCCGGCGGATTGGCCCCTGTCCCTGGTTGAGCAAAGTATGCTGGTGGATGAGAAATTTCTGGCGGAGTTTGGAAAAGCCCGGCTGAAAATCCAGTACCCGGCTTCCGATGCGGTGAGTGGTTTTAAAACCGCGCTCCACTCGATTCAAACCCTCAAACGCCGGGCCATCGACGATCATACCTTTGCCGCCCGGCAATCGGCCCGGCATGGCAATGCGGTCTATCTCTCCCTGCTCCAGCACTACAATCAGGATTTACTGGCCAACCATCAGGCTTTTGTCAACGACAGTCGGCCCGTGAAGGCGCTCCTGGCTTCCCCTAAATTCAGCCCGGTTTTTACGCTGGAGCCGTCCGCTCCCCTTGCCCAAACCGCCGCCCGAACGGTGCCTTTTCAAGACCAGCCACCCCCGCCGTTCGGCACCAAACCGGCGACGGCACCGGCCAGCAAGGCGACGTTTCTGGCCCTGAATGGGTACGTAGATTTTATCAACGAATCCCTGCGGCAAATGCACCAGTTTCAGGTGCTGGTGCGGAATTACCAGTCTTCGGCGGAGCAGTACCGCGATCCGTCCCGCAGTCGGCAACGCGCCAACCTGACGTATTCGCACGAGGCGGTCAAGGTGCCCGTGGCCGGGTTCCACCTCCTGCGGAGTGCCAGCCCGCACATTCCCGCCCCGTACCGATCGTCGCTGAACGCCCAGGCCGACGTGCTGCTGGAAATGTTGAAAGAAATGGACGCGTTGAGCATCGAACTGATTGCCTACACGACCGAAAAACAGTACCTGGCGGATCAATTGCAGCGCTCCGACGAAATTCTGGACCGGTACGCGGTCTTGTTCGACACCTTCGATCCCAAAAAAGAGCAGTTGTACCGGGACGTCCGCCGCGTTCACGAAAGCTACCCGGTAGCGAATCCGACCAGTTCCTGGAACCGGGCGGGGAAAGCCCTGCTGAAAACCCTGGACGACGACAAAGCACTCCTGTTTGGGGTGAAGGCTTTTCTGAAGAAAGAAACCACCCAGTTACCCCCGACCAGTCAAGTAGAAACCGGGGCGCGGGACTTGATGCGAGCGGAGTACCAAAACCTGAAGGGCTTGCCACGCCTGGGGCGCAGCAACGGCCTGTGCCCGTATTCTCCCTACGAAGACGTGGCCGAAAATTCGCTCCGACTGACTCAGATGCCCCAAAAACTCACGCGAACCAATTCGACCTCGACTTCGCACCCCTACGAGGCGTTCTACTATTTCTACAACAACGAGCTGGTCTACCAGTACAACAAGTTCAGCGAACTGGCCAAAGCCGATTTGCTCAAGGCGGTTGATCAACCTGATTTTTTTGCCTTTCGTCGCTTGCCGCCGTCGGGTTTGCCTGCCCCTGCCCACGTCGAACGGGCCTCCAACGGAGCGGTCGTTGCTCCCAGACCGGAGGGAGTGCGGGCGGGGGAAGTCAAGCCCGGCGGGCAGGCGAATCCGTCCGTGGTGGACCGAATCGAGCAACGGCTGCGCCAACGGGATACCGTGTACGTGGAGCGGTTCCGGGTCGATACGGTGTACGTCGACCGAACCGCTTCGCGCGAGGCTATTCCTTCGTTGGCCGGGTTTGCGGCCAACAACCTAATTTTGCTGCTGGATGTGTCGGCATCGATGGATTCACCGCTTAAACTACCCCTGCTGAAGCGCTCCATCAAATCGCTTCTCACCTTGCTCCGCCCCGAAGATCAGATTTCTGTCGTGGTGTATTCGGGCAAAGCACGGATGGCCTTGAAGCCCACTTCGGGAGACCGGGCCGAGGAGATTGCCCGCGTCATCGATGGCCTCCGCTCCGATGGGGATACCGACGGCGACGCAGGCATTCGCCTGGCCTACAAAGTCGCCAATAAGAACTACCTCCGGGCGGGTAACAACCGGATTGTCTTAGCCACCGACGGGGAATTTCCCGTTGGCGACAAGGTGCTCCAACTCATCGGTGAAAGCGCCCGTCAGGACGTGTACCTGACGGTTTTTACCTTTGGCAAAAACCCGCTGAAGGGCAAAAGCCTGAAAAACCTAAGCGAACTGGGCAAGGGCACGTACGCGCACGTCACGGCTGAAAACGCCAACCTGCAACTGATTCTGGAAGCGCAGGCCAAACAGCGGCCCCTGAAATGAAGGCATCCGGCTGTCGTCACTGCCGATTGACCAAGCCTGACCCCCACGGTTGCCTACTCACTTTTCAACACGCTGGCCGGATTACTCCGGGCGGCTTTCAGCGTTTGGGAACCAATCAGCAAAAAGGCCAGGAGCATCACCACCAACACGCTGGTCAGCAATTCACTTAAACCAATCGGTTGGTGGTAGGCGAAGTTGGCCAGCACCACCTGGTCGAAGAAAAAGTACGTGGCCGGTAGGGCGATCAGCGTTGCAATGACGAGCAGCAGCAAAAACCCTTTGCTGAGCAGGAAGATTAGCCCCCCTTCGCTGGCTCCCAGCACTTTGCGAATGCTGATTTCCTTGAGCCGGGTTTCGGTGGTGAATACCACCATCCCGAACAAACCCAGGGACGCAATGCAGATGGCGAGCAACGTAATGAAACCAATTACTTTCACCATCACCGCAAACTGGCTGTACGCCTCTTCGATCTGATCATCGTAGAATTTGGCATCCAGCGGATGGACTTTATCGATTTTCCGCCAGGCCTTTTCAATACTCGCCATCGTGGCAGGCAGATCGGTAGACGCGATCTTGACATTCAGGTAGCCCCAGGGCTCTTCGGCAGAATACCGGAACGCGACGGGTTCAATTTTATCCTCCAGGGTTCCGTAATGAAAATCCTTGAGTACCCCAACGATGGCGAGTTTCTGGCCATCGACGGTCACGATCTTACCCAGGGCTTTTTCAGGGTTTCTTTTCGCAATATCAAACCGCTTCAGCGTCTGCTGATTTACAATGATTTCCCGCTCTTCTCCCTTTTTTGGCCGTAAACTAAAATTCTTCCCGGCGATCAGCTTATGATGATGGACGGGCAAATAATGCTCATCGACCATGTTTAGCCAGACCATCGCCGAGTCCTGAGGATTGGTGTATTTCAGGTTTGTGCCATGAATGCTCCCCAAGCTTGTAATCATCATCGACTGGGAAATTTCACCTACGGCGGGAATTGCCGATAACTCTTTGACCAGGAGGTTTCCTTTATTCTGCTGCAACCGGATGTTCAGAATATTTTCGGTGCTGAAGCCTAAATCGAACGAGAGAAAACTCCGGTATTGATTGTACCCAATCAGGGTGGTGGCAATGAAAATCAGCGAGAAGGTGTACTGAATCACAATCAGCGCTTTGCGCAGGCTGACGTGCCGGAATACTCTCAGCGAGGAGGCGTCTTTTATCACCTGAAGCGCGTTGATGCGGGAGAAAAACAACGCGGGCAAGAACCCCGCCACCAAACCAACGACCGTGGCCAGGGCAATGAAGTAGAGAATGAGTCGGAAGGAAAGTTCAAGGGAAACAATTCGTTCGATGAATGGATTGAGAGCGAGAAACTGCGTTCGCAGCACTAAAAACAAGCCGAATGAAAACACCAACGCCAGCAGGGCGATGATCACCGATTCGGCCATGAACTGCCCCAGCACGTGGCTTTTCAGGGCACCGATGATTTTGCGAATGCCCACTTCCCGCGAGCGTCTCAACGAACGGGCGATGGAAAGATTAGTGTAATTATAGATAATCAGAGAAAGGTTTGCAAATTGATCTGAATAGAATCCAAACGAC
>CAXTIG010000074.1:0-13406 GCA_964244295.1 uncultured Cytophagales bacterium | reverse complement strand
AAAGCTACTGGACTGACGCCCTCTTAACGTGAAACTTTAAACAACCTCTTAGGTTTGATTGTGGATAAAACGATTAGACCCAACCTGTGCTCCGCCGAATCGCCAGAAACGCTCGGAGCCAGGTTTTTTTGCGCTTGCGCACAGACAACGTTTAACGAAACGGATTTTTCGCTGAGAACGTAGAAAAGAAGAGCAGGTAGGAAAACGCGATCAACACTCCCGATGACGGCGGCAATGAGGCAGAAGCAGCGTGATGATGAAGTACTTTGTTGGCGGTTTGTTGCGCTCAAAAATAGTAGTACCCGAAGCGAAAAAACAAATGGTCTTCAAATTATTTTTTTTGCACGCTGCCAAATGAATAATCGGCGTAATGGTGTGATCAAAGTCGTGTTTACACTTACAATTAACAGTTCTTTTTTAACGCAGGCGGGGTATCTTGGTTAGAACACATGGAGACCGTAGAAAAGACGACGGCAAGCAAGATGTTGAGATTAAGGTGCGTTTTCATGCCTGTTCAGCGACCTAGCCAAGGCCTGGCAACGGGCCTTTCAATGACTGAGTGGGCTGAGTGAGAAAGCAGGTGCATTTCCTTCTCACTCAGTCACTCAGTTCACTCAATCACTCAGTCATTTCACTCCCCCGCCCCAACCCCATCCTGCACCTCGAAGCACAGCGAAGCGGCACCCAGCAATCCCGCGTCGTTGCCCAGCGTGGCGCGTTGAATTTTCAACGCGTCGAGGTAGTACGGCGTGAGCCAGTAGTCGAGTTGGGCCTGCACGGCGGGCAGGATGAAATCGAACGAAGCCGACAGGCCCCCGCCGATGAGGACGGTTTTGATGTCGAGAATGCGGATAAGTGAGACGAGCGCCTCGCCGAGCATCACGCCGACTTCGGCCAGAATTTTCAGGGCCAAATCGTCGCCCGCCGTGGCGGCGGCGACTAACCCGGTGGTGCTGATGGTGCCGTCGCCGGGGAGTAGGGTGGGGCCGACGTAGGTCGCCCGCATGGTTTCGGCGAGGTCGAGGAGTTCCTTTTTACCGATGTTGCGTTCGAGCACCTTGCCGTGGCGCGAGGGCATATGACCGGGTTCCATGGCGTTGCCGCCGCCGATGAACACCTTTTTGTCGATGATGGCCGCCCCGCCAACGCCGGTACCCAGGGTGATGAAAATGTAGTCACCATCGAGGGCACCTTCGCCGAAATAAAACTCACCCAGGGCGGCGGCGGCGGCATCGTTTTCGAGGTAAAATTCGTGGGTGGGAAAGCGCGACTTCAGGTAAGGGACCAGCGCCGTGCCGTTGATTTCGGGAATGGCCGTGATTTCCTCGAGTGTCGTGCGGTCGCGGCTGATGGTGCCCGGCAGGCCGATGCCCACGCGGTGAATGTCTTTGTAGCCCGACAGTTCGACGGCGATGGCATCGGCCAGGCTTTTCACAAACTGTCCCGATTCGCGCCAGGAGGCCGTATCGTGGCTGTAAAAATTAGAAATCTTACCGGATTTGGCGTCCACGATGCCCATTTTCACGTTGGTGCCGCCGACGTCGATGCCGAGGTACTGGGTATTTTCCATGCGGTGCGGTCAGGAATTGAGGATTGGTCGGGCAAAAGTAGTTGAAAGTTGAAAGTTGAGAGTTGAAAGTTGGTGCCACCCTGAATTTTCAATTTTCAACTTTCAATTTTCAACTTCTAAATGTCCCCCAACTGCGGCCGCATCAGAATCTCCTCGACCACCGCCCCCGGCGAGAGGATGTAGCAGGCCCAGAGCAGGTCGGCCACGTCGGCGGCGGTCATGAAACGCTCCGGCGGGAGGTCGCTGCCCGCCCAACTGTCGGTGAGCGTGGCCCCCGGCAGCACGGCGGTTACTTTTACGCCGTGGGGTTTCAGTTCTTCGCGCAGCACCCGGCTCAGGCCCAGCAAGGCGTGCTTGGTGATGCAGTACGAGCCACCGTTGGTGTATCCGGTGATGCTGGCCGTCGAGCAAACGTTGACGATGTAGCCTTTTTTACGGGCCATCATACCACCCACGATTCCACGCGTAAGGTGGTAGGCGCTCTGCACGTTGACGGCGAAAAGTTCTTCCAAAACCCCTTCTTCTTCGTTGTGAATCTGACCGGGGCGGAACGTACCCGCGTTGTTGACCAGCACCTCGACGGGCCGGTTTTGGGCGTTGATGAAGTGAACGAAGGCCTCGACCTCCGCCCGCTGGCCCAGGTCGGCGCGGAAGGTTTGCAGGGAAACGAGGGGAAACCGAGCGGAAAAATCGGTTTCAAACCGGGCCAGGTCATCGGCGCTGCGGGCGCAGACGAGGGCGTCGAAACCTTCGCGGGCGAAGCGTTCGACCACGGCCCGGCCAATGCCTTTGCTGCCGCCGCTGACGATGAGAAGAGGGTTCATGGTTGGGTTTAAAAAGTTTGACGGTTTGAGGTTTGATGGTTTGAAAGGTCGGGGTTATAGGCTGGTTTATTCGCACTAACTTCAACCGTCAAACCTCAAACCGTCAAACCTCAAACCATCAAACCCAAATTTAGCGGTATGTTCGTGTCAAAAACACCCTTCTTTCTCCCCATGCGAATCCTGATTGGGCTGGTCCTACTGCTGAGTGGTCTCCCGCTGTGGGCGCAGCAGGCCCCGCCACCGGCTAAATTTTTCGTGAAAGTCGCCCTCGGCCCGGCTTTTCCCGCCGCTGAACTCACCGGCAACCCCGACGACCAGCGCGTGGCCGCCTACGCCAAGCCCGGCACGTTTTTCGGCCTGACCGTCGGGCACGAATTCAACCGCTGGCTGGGCGTGTCGGTGACGGGCTTCGGCTGGACCAACCCGGTCAACAACGACAAGCTCACCGAACTCGTCCAGGATAGCTACCTCGATGCATTCAACTCCGCACTCAGCGGCATACCCGGTTCGTCGGCCCTGCCACCCTTGCCCCCCATCACTTGGGCGGCCAGCGCCGAATCCTGGCGCTTTCTGGGGGGGTACGTTTCGCCATTTTTAGTGGCTCACCTGGGGGAACGCTTTGCCGTGGAAGGCCGTTTGAACCTCGGTTTGGTCAACGCCGCCTACCCACCCGTCACGGCCAATGGCAAGGGTACCAATTTTGACGGACTGTTGACGACGCAGCGCCTCCGAGGCACTGGTTTTCTATACGGTGGGGGCCTGGGCCTGCGGTTTCGGGTGCAGGAGGGGTTTCACCTCGTGGCTAACCTCGACGCCGTGCGGGCGCGGCCCCAATTTCCGGATAGCGCCTACAACACCAGCGGCGCCTGGACGGTGACACTCAATGGGACACAGCGAACCATTCCACTCCTGTTTTCCCAACCCAGGGAAGCGTTTTCGCAGCGGATCGGTACGCTAGGGGCGACGTTTGGGGTGGGAATTTTCTTTTAGTCTGAACCGCGATTGGCCCGGATTCAAGGATTTTCAGGATGGATGATTCCTGATTTTTAATTTCTGGATTTATCATCCTGAAAATCCTTGAATCCGGGCCAATCGCGGTTCAGACAATCTTTCGCATTCATGTCCAACTTAGGCAAGTACTTCATCTTCCTCGGCAACCTCCTCCGCAGCCGCGAGAAAGTCGGCGTGTACATTCGTCAGGTGTTCGAGGAAGGCGTGCTCATCGGCATCGATTCCATCTTCATCGTGGCCATCGTGAGCACGTTCATCGGGGCAGTGACCTGCGTACAAACGGCCTACAACCTGGTTAGTCCGCTGATTCCCACCTACGTCATCAGCCTCATCGTGCGCGACATGACCCTGCTCGAACTGGCCCCCACCATCACCTGCATCGTGCTGTCGGGCAAGGTCGGGTCCAACATCGCGGGCACCATCGGCACCATGCGCGTGACCGAGCAAATCGACGCCCTCGAAGTGATGGGCATCAACTCCACCTCGTACCTGGTGCTGCCCAAAATCGTGGCGGCCATGCTCGTTTTCCCGATGCTGGTGGTGCTGGCGGGCTTTCTTTCGATTTACGGCGGCTACCTGGCTGGTACCCTGTCGGGGGTCATCACCCCCGAAGAGTACGTGTACGGCATCCGCTCCGATTTCAACGCGTTCAACATCCCCTTCGCCCTCATCAAATCGGTGGTGTTTGCCTTCCTGATTGCCTCCATTTCGGCTTACCAGGGCTACTACACCAGCGGCGGCGCGCTTGAAGTGGGCCGGGCCAGCACGAAGGCCGTCACCAACAGTTGCATCGCCGTGCTGGTGGCCGATTACTTGCTGGCGCAGCTTCTGCTTTAGAGGCAAGAAACAAGAGACAGGAGACAAGAAAATACAGTTGTTGACGATCTCCTTTTTCTTGTTTCCTGTCTCTCGCTTCTTGTTTCTAACGAAAATGATTGAAATTAAAAACATCCAAAAATCCTTCGACGGGCGGCAGGTGCTGGCGGGCATCGACGGCACCTTTCAGGATTCCAACACCAGCCTCATCATCGGCGGCTCCGGCACGGGCAAGAGTGTGCTGCTCAAGTGCATCATTGGGCTGATCGAGCCGGAGCAGGGCCAGGTGCTCTACGACGGGCGTGATTTCTGGAATTCCGACGACGAGGTGAAAAAGGAAATCCGCCGCGAAATGGGCGTGTTGTTTCAGGGCAGTGCCCTGTTCGACTCGAAAACGGTTTTTGAAAACGTCAAATTTCCCCTCGATATGCTCACCGCCCAGAGTGAAGACGAAAAGCGCGACCGGGTGGATTTTTGCCTCCAACGCGTGGGACTGGAAAAAGCGGGCGACCGGATGCCCTCGGAAATTTCGGGCGGGATGAAAAAACGCGTGGGCATTGCCCGCTCCATCGTGATGAACCCGAAGTACCTGTTCTGCGACGAACCCAATTCCGGCCTCGACCCACTCACGAGCGTAAAAATCGACGACCTCATCAAGGAAATTACCGACGAATTTAAAATAACCACGGTCGTCATCACCCACGACATGAACTCGGTGATGGGCATCGGCGAGTACGTGATGTTTCTCTACCAGGGCCGCAAACTCTGGGAAGGCGACAGCGCCGGTATCACTGCCACCACCGTGCCCGAATTGCAGGAATTTTTGTTCTCGAATAAATTGCTGCGGGACATGAAATAGAGTCGAACGGGAATCGGCGGCGGCGGCTCGCGAGTTGAAATTGGGGTATTTGTAAAAATAATGGTTGCTCTAACTCTAAAAACCGGCGTTACCTGCACCGTTCGGCGGCTGGCCGAGGCCGACGAAACTGCATTGGTGGCCTACCTCAACGTCCTCTCCGCCGAAAGCCGCTCCCGCTTCGGCCCGCATTCCTTCGACCCGGAAACGGTTCGGCAGATTTGCCGGAATGAGACCGACGACGTGCTGCGCTACCTGGCCTTTTCGCCCGAAAACACCGTCGTTGCCTATCTGCTGGTGAAAAAGGGTACGCTGCCGGAAGACCGACGACGCTACGAAAACGCGGGCTGGGTACTCGATGAAAAGAACACCTGCACCTTTGCCCCCTCCGTAGCCGATGCCTGGCAAAGCAGCGGCCTGGGCAACGCGATGTTCGGGGTTGTACTGGAAGACTTGCGGCCCTATCCGTTTAGGCAAATGCTGCTCTGGGGTGGTGTACAGGCCACCAATGAGCGGGCCATTCGGTACTACACCCGTCAGGGCTTCGAGTTAGTGGGCCGGTTCTGGCACGACGGCAAAGACAACCTCGATATGGTGAAAACGCTTGATGAATGGAATTTTGTAACTTGAGGCAAAAACCTGCCCGTTCATGGCCTACAGCGATTTTACCCTCTGGGATCTGGAGTCTAAATTCGGCATTACGAACGCTGTCGTACCACTATTCGATGCGGTGCCACCGATTGAACCCGATGCGTTTTTGCTCAAAACCATCGAACGCGGGCAGACGCTTTCGTTGCGCAACGAAAAGATAAAGTCGGAAGCCGTGGTTTTTCCGGTGTTGCTGGACGTTATCAAACGCAACGAGGATTTTTTTACGCTCTTTTCGGGAGAAACGTTACCGGCTCGTCGGGAAGCAGGGCTGACGGGTGAGTGCGATTTCATCATCACCAAAAACACGCACAGTCTGAATCCGAACCTGCCTGTTTTTTCGGTGGTGGAAGCGAAGCGGGACAATTTCGACCTGGGTATTCCCCAGTGTGCCGCGCAAATGCTGGGAGCACGGCTGCTCAATCAAGACTTTGCTCACCCCGTGGAAATTATGCACGGTTGCGTAACTACCGCCGAGCAATGGCGCTTTTTGCGCTTAGAAGGCAATCGCCTGCTGGTCGATAAAACGACGTACACCCTGCGCGAGTTGCCGACGATTTTGGGTATTTTCCAACGCATCCTTGATCACTACCGGGAATTCTTGTCGGCCCAGGGGTATCAGGCCGAAGAACCCATCGGCACCTACGACGGCTACTGGCCCTGGGCTACCCCCCCCGTTCCTGCTTCGTCGCCAGTTTTTGAGTGAGTCAGGGAAACTCCTGGGGAGCGCGGATTTAGGAGTGCAGAAATCGAAGATTCGACGCAGCCCCTGCGGATTTGACGCTCAGATGAACGATCTTTGCCTTCCATGATTCGCCGCTTTTTCCACTCCGCACTCCGCATTCCGCAACTCGCATTTCTACTCACGGCCTGCCAAAGTCCGCAGGAAATCAAGCGCGACCAGTATTTTGTGGAAGGGATGCAACTCTACAACCTCCACTGCGCCAACTGCCACCAAACGGACGGGAAGGGCCTGGTCGATTTATACCCGCCCCTGGCCGGGGCCGACTACCTCACGGCCACCAACAAAGCCCGGGTTGTCTGCGCCATTCGCTACGGACAGGCCGATTCGCTCGTGGTCAACGGCAAGCGCTACCCCCAGCCCATGCCCGGCAATACTCAGTTACAAGCCCTCGACATAGCCGAAATCACGACCTACATTTACAACCAGTGGGGCGGCGAAAAAACCCTCACCGAGACCGACTCGGTAAGGGTGATTCTGGAGGGGTGCGAGGAGCGGTGAGTATAAACTATGCTGTCATCCTGAGCTTGCTAAGGATGACAGCCTACATGGAGCGACCAACGAGGCGTTACGGCAAATTCTGCACCCTCACCGATCCCGTTACCTTACGCATTTTGTAGTTCATAAAGTTCTGATCGGTGTCGAGGCCGAGGCCCTTAATTTGCTGGGTGGGGGTAGTGATGGTGACGGGTTTGGCGGTGAAAATTTTCTTCGTATCCCGCTCCCAGGTCAGTTCGTCGGTTTTCAGGATTTCGTTTTTCACCTTCTGGTTCACGACCACGTTGCCTTTCACCTTAAACAGGTTTTGCACTGGGTAATACCGCCCTGAGTCGGAGCGGAGCGTGCTGGTTTCGCGACCGGTCCGATCGTAGAAAAATAAGTTGACTTCCTTCGGGAAAATCTGCTCGCCGTTGGCCATCTCCAGGCGTTTGGGCGTAGTCATTTTAATCACCAGCCGGGCCGAGTCGCTGTAGAGCATCACGATGTTGTCGAGTTCCGTGACGGGGCCATTGTACTCTTCGCTCGTGCGGATTTTTTCTTCTTTGCAGGAAAGGAGAAGGAAAAAGGAGAAGGGAAAAAGGAGAAAGAGCCAGGTTCGGCGGCGGGTTCGTTGCGAATTCATGCGGATGGGAACGTGGTGACTTTTCAAATTAAACGGTCGGTGAATTTCCCGCAGATTTCGCAGATTCACGCAGAGGCATTTCTGCGTGAATCTGCGAAATCTGCGGGAAATTGTACGATCCCCGCCCGCCTACGTCGTAAAAACTCAAAAAAGGGGAAAAGAAAAAAAGCGTTCCCACTTTCTCCTTTTCCCCCATTTTCCTTTCTCAAAAAAAAATCAATCAATCACCAACCGCTGGAACCAGCGGTCGTTGAGCGTCACACCCAGCACCACGCGCCCGTACTGTTCGCGGATGAGGCCCCCGCCCGCCGTGCCGCGCTCGCCGTAGCTGAAGCCCAGGTTGAGGTCGGAAAGTCCGCCCCGGCCCATTGGGATCGACAGCCCCGCCGTGGCGTTCCACTCGGTGGGCTGCTTGCCGTTGACGAAGTAGGGCGTACGGCCGTAGTTAAAGCCCACCCGGTAGGGCACCCGCTTGAAGAAACCCGTCGCGGCCAGGATGTTGGGCGTGTACTCCGCCCCGACCGAGATGGTGTAGCTGTCGCCGAGTTTTTCGCTCCCGTTGGTGGTGTTGCCAAAACCCCGGTATTTCGACCATTGCTGGTAGGCCACATCGGCGCTCAGGGTGAGTTTGTAGGGGTTTTCAAAACTAATTCCGAGGCGGTACGCCGGGGCCATTTGCAGAAAACCTCTCGTGTCGAGGTTGACCGTATCGGCCAGTGCGCCCGGAATGGGCAGGCCGGTATCGTTCAGCGTTTCGTACGAACGCAGTTGATCGGCCTTCAGCTTGGTGCCGAAGTCGACGGTTCCGGCGATGCTCACAAAGCGCTTGTCGCTCAGTTTTTGCCGCCAGGCCAGGCCTGCTTTGGTCAGAAAATCGTGGTGGTTGATTCGATTGCGGAGCGTGACGAAATAATCTTCCTCGTACAACCGCAGCCGCGCCACCGACTCCCGGTCGATTCCCCCGAACAGGTAACTGACCCCCAACCCGGCGTACAGGCTTTTGCCGATTTGAAAGCCGTTGGTGAGCGTCACGGCGTTTAGCCCACCCTTGCCCGTGTAGGTGTAGTCGGCGTAGTAAATTGAGCCGGGTACGGCGCGGGTGTCGCGCACTTCGTAGTCGACGTAGCTGTACGGGCGCAGGCCGATGCTGGCCGTCCAGCGCCGGTTGATGGGCGTGGCCAGGGTAAGGTAGTTGAGGTTTCCCCCGGCGGATTGCTGCTTTTGCCGCCCGTCGTCGAGGCGCTTGAGCTGGCCCAGCACGCCCACCTCGAAGGTGACGTTGCGGTTGCGGGCCAGCAGGGCCGGGTTGAGGTTGTTGACGTAAATGCCATTGGAAGCCGCCACGCCCGCGCCGCCCATCATCTGATTCGGAGCAAAGCCACCCGTGAAGGTCTCGCCCACGCCGAGGGTCGAATACGGCGAGTTGCCGATGCCCTGACCAACGGAATGGAGAATGGAAAATGGAGAATGGAGACTAAAAATCAGTAAACCGAAACGGAGAATCTGACGACTGACGACGAACGACTGAAGACGGCTTTTAAAGCTGGGCATTATGTTGAAGAATTCGGTTGAGACCGATTAAGACCAATTCGGGGAGAACAAATATCGGCGTTTGGAAGCTGGATTCAAAGAAAGAGGCATCGCCGCCGCAGGTAAGCGTTTGAAAATCAGGAAATAACTTACGGTATTGGGCGACAATCCCATTCAATTCGGCGACTAACCCGTTCATCACTCCGCTCTGCATGGCGTGGCGGGTGTTCTTGCCGACGAGCGGAGGGATGATCCCGTCGGCCTCCACTTCCGGTAGCCGTTGGGTAAACGAATGCATGGCGCGGAATCGCATTCGCAGGCCGGGAGAAATCAGCCCGCCCAGAAAAACGTCCTGCCGCGTGACGAAGTCGTAGGTAATGCAGGTGCCCAGATCGATGACGAGGCAATCGTCGATTGGTCGAAGAAAACGCGCCCCCACGGCGGCGGCCACGCGGTCGGCGCCCAGGGTGAGGGGCGTGTCGTAGGCTTTGGTGAGGGGAACGGGCGTGAGCGGGCCGAGCAGGTGAATTTCGTCGGTAAATTTCGAGAAAATCGTCCTCAGTTCTCCCTCCGTCCGGCTCGTTGAGGAAAGCATCAGCCGCGCCGGACGTACCGAAGCCACGTAGTCGGTCAGTTCCTCGAAAGTCAGTCGCCAACGGGTTTCGAGCAAGTCATTTTCCCGAAAAAGACCGGTCTTGGCAAAGGTATTGCCGAGGTCGATGCACAGGTTCATGGTCTGGGAATGGTGCAATTCGTGTGAGCTGGTTTCAGCGTCAGTGGGGCATTTCTGACGCTTCACCCGCAAAATAAGTCAATTCAGGGGCTTGTACTTTCCCAGCCCGCCGGACTGCCCCAACTTTGCAACGCAATCCAGCAGGAAAGCAATAGAAATCAATTCTCAAACACAACGCTCAGAAAAATAAGACCATGAAATTCAACTCACTCCGCACCGTTCGCCCGCCCCGTCCACGCCTCATCGAAGTAGGCGGCTGGGCACCCCTATCCGGTCCCCGCGCCTCGCGGCTCCGGTTCCGGTAAGAAAAGCCAGTCCGAATCGAGGGCTGGCTTTTTTTTAAGTACGGGGTCACCCTGAGCGGAGTCGAAGGGCGTGCGGTGGGCAGACGCTGACCTGCCGCACGCCTCTCGACTCCGCTCAGGGTGACCCCATACTTAAAAAAAGACCCTAAACATCTTCATTATCAAACCCCAAAACTCCTCACCGCCCAATCTTCCTTCCCGCCTCAAAATCGTACAGCGTCAAGCGGCGGAGGGTGTAGTGGGCCGTCCAGTACTGTTGCAAGGTGCGGATGTAGGCCAGCAGGGCGGCGTCTTTGTCCTGCTGGGCAATGAGCAGGTTGGTGATGTCCACTTTCCCGACGCCGTAGCGGTTTTTGGCCACCTCAAACCGCTTCTGGGCGATGGTGTCCGATTTGGCCGAAATGAGCAGACTCGTGCGCAGTTGCTTCAACTCCAGCACGGCGTTGTACACCGCAATTTCCAGGCTATTTCGGGCCGCCTCATTCTGGCGTTGCTGGGCTTCGAGGCCGAAGCGGGCGGCTTCGTAGTTGGCCTTGTTGCGCCCGAAGGTGGCGATGGGCAGCGTAAAACTCACGTTGGCAAACTGGGCGTTGAGCGGGTTTTTGTACGCATCGGGCAAACTGGGCGCGGCCTGGTTCAGCCCGTAACTGAGCGCAAGCTGGCCGTTGATGCGCCGGGCGGCTTCGGCTTCCTTCACGTTGCGCTGGGCCTCGGCTTCCAGCACCGCAAAACTCAGGTAATCGCTCCGGTTGGCTTTCGCTTCGGCGAGGGCTTTTTCTACGTCCGGATCGGCGGCGGGTACGCTGGCCGGGGGCCGCACCCCGAAGCCCGTGCCGCCGCCCACCGGCCCCGTCAGGTTTTGCAACTCCCGCTCGGCCACCTGGATGGCCAGTTTTTGCTGCTCCACGGCGTTGCGGGCGTTGGTAAAACTCAGTTCGACTTGCAGCAGGTCGTTTTCGGCAATTTTTCCCAACCCATACCGACCTTTCGCCACGCGGTAAATCGTGTCGTTGCTGGCGCGGTTGAGTTCGGCGTTGCGGAGTTGAAGCTGGCCGAGGTACAGGTTGAAAAACCGTTGGGTCACGTCCAGCGAAAGCGCCTCCAGTTGTTCCAGTTGCTGCTGCGTGGCCTGCGCGAAGGCGAGTTGTTGCTGCTTGAACCGCCACTTGGTAAGGTTGAACTGCCCGAGTGGCTGGCGAAAACCCAGGAAAATCGGGGCACTCTGCCAGGGCAAAAACTGGGCGGGCGAGTCGAATAAATCCTGCCGACTCAGGGCCGTGTTGAGCGAGAGCGTGCCGCCCGTAGCAATGATGGGCTGTTCGAGCGAAAGCGTCAGGCTCGAAAACGCCTGGCTGACCGAGCGGAACAAAAAACTGCCGTCGGGCTGCTCCACGCGCACGATTTGCCGGGAGTAGCCGGGCGTGTTGCCGTCGAGCACGATTTGCGGCTTGCGCAGGGCCTGCGTGGCCACGTTTTGCCAACGGTTGCTTTCAAAATTGGCCGCGATGTACCGGGCCACCGGGCTGTTTTCCTTGCCCAACCGGATGGCCTCGTCGAGGGTAATCGTGGTTTGGGATTGGGCGGAAAAGGCGAGGAGGAGGAGGGGGGAGAGGAGGTGTTTCATTAGGTAAACTTGTTCGCTCCTGAAAATCAGCGAGTTGTCATTCTATCGCGCAGCACCCCACCCAACCCTCCCCTGCTGGGAGGGCTAAATCCGGCGAGAAAAGCCCTCCCAGCAGGGGAGGGTTGGGTGGGGTGCTACGATGCCGTTTTTCTACTCATGCCGCAACGACTCAATCGGGTCTTGCTCGGAGGCGCGGCGGGCGGGGTAAATGCCGAACACCAGCCCCACCGTGACCGACACCGCAAACGACACCACCACCGACAGCGGCGAAATAATCGTTTGAATGTCCGCCAGTTTTTGAATCGAAAAACTGATGAGCACCCCCAGCGCAATGCCAATCAACCCGCCCGAAATGGAGATGGTGACGGCCTCCGACACGAACTGCAACACGATGTCGGACTTGCGCGCGCCGAGCGAAAGCCGCAGGCCGATTTCCTTGATCCGTTCGAGCACCGAGGCCAGCATGATGTTCATGATGCCGATGCCGCCCACCAGCAGCGAAATGCTCGCAATCACGGCCAGCACCACGTTGAACAAACTGCGGGTGCGCTGTTCCTGCTTGAGCAGCAACTCGGGCACCACCACTTCGTAGTCGGGCACCTCGTTGTGGCGGCGGGCCAGGATTTTCTGGATGAGTTCGGTGGCGGGTTCGATGGCGTCGCTGGCGGTCAGGTTGACCACCAGCCGGTCGAGTTGGTGGTAGTTGAGCGGAGCTTTTTTTGCCTTGGAATCGTCGTTGCCGGAAAAGTTGCGCTGGGTGGCGTTTTTGATGTCTTCCACCGTCACGCGCGAGCGGTTTTTGTAGCGCAGCAGGGCGGTTTTCACCGGAATGTACACGTCCACGTTGAGGTTGCGGATGGAAAGTTTCTGCATCGAAGCCTCCGAAATGGCCCGGCCTTCGAGCACGCCCACCACGGTGAGCCAGGTGTTGCCGCACTTGAGCGACTGCCCGACGGGATTGGCATCGGGGAAAAACCGGGCCTTCACGTTCCGCCCAATCAGGCAAACGGCCTCGGCGTTAGCCAGTTGACCGGCGCTGAAGCGGTTGCCCTCGGCCACGTCGATGCCCGCCACGTCGAAGTAGTGGTTGGTGACGCCGATGAGCTTGCCACCGTTTTTGATGCCGTTGCGCAGAAACAGGGCTTCGATTTCAATTTCGGGACTGACGAAATGAACCGCCGGAATCGTGGCGGCGATGTTCTCGGCGTCGAGGAGGGTGAGGCCGGGCGAAAAGCGTTTTTCCTGGCCCTTGGTGCCAGTTTTTAAATCCTCGTCGAGTTTTTTGTCGGGGTCGTCCACCTTCGCTTTCACGATGATGTTGTTGGAACCGACCTGCTTGATTTGTTCCAGAATTTCACGCTCGGCCCCCGAACCGATGGCCAGCATGGCAATCACGGCGGCCACGCCGAAGATAATCCCCAGCGAGGTGAGCAAAGCCCGGAAGCGGTTGGCTACCAACGCATCGAGGCCGATGCGGAAGTTGAAGAGAAGGCGGGAGAGGAGCATGGAAGGGGGATGAAATTTTGTAATGTTCAATGCTCAATTTTCAATGTTCAACGTTTAATTATTTTTTAAGGGGTCAAGCAAAAGTAATCGTGTATTTTCCACCAAACTGCCTGAGGAC
>CAXTIG010000073.1:0-14974 GCA_964244295.1 uncultured Cytophagales bacterium | reverse complement strand
AAAATCAGAGGTTGTAAAATGTTGATTTACAGTTAAAAGACAAGTCTATTGACTACTTGTGAATCTTTGGATGTTTTCCGCCGATTTCACCGCCAGTTTCTTCGCACGGAATGAGACAACGCTGGCTTCTACCGACACTTCTAATCCTCGTCTCCTGCCCGGCCCTCGCCCAGCAGCGGGTCAGTTTGTCTGGATTTGTCAATGACATCGGCACCGGCGAAGCACTCGCCGGTGCTTCCGTGTCGATGGAGTCGTCGGAAAGAAAACAGGGGGGTACTCAAACGAATCCGTACGGTTTTTTCTCCATCAGCCTACCCAGTGGCGTACCCTGCACCTTGCGGGTTTCAATGCTTGGTTACGAAACGATGCTGATCCCGCTTACGGCACGGATGAACGAACGGCGGGATTTTAAACTGAAGCCACACGCCCAGAACCTGGACGAAGTCCGCGTGATTGCTTCCGAAGACCAACCGAGCCAGTCGGTTCACATGAGTAATTTTGTCCTCTCGGTGGCTCAACTGAAGCAAATGCCGATGTTGTTGGGAGAAAAAGACCCCTTGAAAGCCCTGCAATTCGTGCCGGGGGTTCAACAGGGCGTAGAAGGCAGTAGCTCCTTGTTTGTACGCGGTGGTGGCTCGGATCAAAACCTGCTGTTGCTCGACAACGCCGTCGTGTACAACGCCAACCACTTGTTTGGCTTTTTTTCGACCTTCAACGCCGACGCTATTCAACGCGTCGAGTTGTTCAAGGGCGCTTTCCCCAGCCGATTTGGGGGGCGGCTGTCGTCGGTGGTGGATATTCAGATGAAGGAAGGGAACCGGGAAAAACTGCACGGAGAGGGCGGAATCGGGCTACTTTCCTCCCGGCTGACGCTGGAAGGTCCCTTGAAAAAAAATAAGGCCTCGTTTCTGATTTCGGGCCGGAGAACGTACGCCGATGCGCTGCTGGGATTGACACAGCCCGCTGACTCCAAATTACTGTACGCCTTCCACGACTTCAACGCCAAAGTGAACGCCTCGCTTTCGGCGCGGCACCGGGTCTACCTGAGCACTTACTGGGGGCGGGACGGGCTACGAATCACGGATCGGGTCGAGCGTTCTACCTCCACCGTTTCCTACCGGAATGTCCTGACTTGGGGCAACGTGACCACTTCATTCCGCTGGAACGCGCTCTGGACGGCGAAAACATTCTCCAATGTCACCCTGACGCATAGTTTTTACCGCCTGTCCCTGTCTGACGAATACGAAAAACAGCATCCCAGCAACCCGGTCAGCACCGAAATGAATTTCGTATCGACCGTAGGCGACTGGACGCTTCGGGCCGATTTCGACCATTTTTATCGACCCGGAATCGTGCTGCGTTGGGGCGGAGCCTACACCCACTACCGGTTCGTGCCCCGAACGGTCACCTACCGCGACAGCCAGAATGACGCCCTCAACGTCAACCAAACGAATCAGGCCATTCAAAACACCGAGGGGGGGCTTTACGCCGAAGCCGAAGCCCACTTAACGGAACGGCTCGCCGCCACGACCGGAGTACGATTGAGTTGGTTCGGGAATAACACGGCGCGGTACGTCCGCCCGGAGCCACGGGTTTCGACGGCCTACAAACTAGGTGAAAATACCTCCGTGAAAGCCTCGTATTCCCGCACGAACCAGTACGTCCACCAACTATCGAATACCGGCGTTGGCCTGCCCACTGACTTGTGGGTTCCGGCTTCCACCGAAGTGCCCCCGCAACGGGCCGATCAGGTGGTGCTTGGCCTTCATCACGATTGGCGCGGGCGGTATAACCTGAGCGTGGAAACGTACCACAAATGGATGCAGAACGTCGTCAATTACCGCGAGGGAGCTGATTTTATCGGCATCGGCGACGACCCGACCGCGAGTAGCCGCTACGAAGAGCAAGTCACCAATGGGCAGGGTTGGGCTTACGGCGTGGAGACTTTCCTTCAAAAGCGGACGGGCCGGTTTACGGGTTGGGCTGGCTACACCCTGGCCTGGTCGTTGCGGCAGTTTGACGAAATCAACGGCGGCAAGCCGTTTTATTCCCGGCAAGACCGCCGCCACGACCTGAAAGTGCTGGGCAATTACGCCCTGACCAAGCGCATTCATTGTTCGGCCAACTGGCAGTTTAGCAGCGGAAACGCGTTGTCGGTGCCCGTTGCGGTGTATTTCGATGGGTACGTGAGTTCGAGCAACCCACCGCCCGTTTTTTACTACGGGCAATACAACGGCTTCCGTGCCGCCGCCTATCACCGCCTGGATGTGGGGATTCGGTTTATCAAACTCAAAAAGTGGGGCGAGCGCAGTTGGGAGTTGAGCGTGTACAACGTGTACAATCGTAAAAATCCCTACTACTACTCCGTGGCCAAATTATACGACGAGGGGGTCAGGCAATCCTTCTTTTCGTTGAAAAGCCGCTGGCTGTTGCCCATTCTGCCTTCGATCAGCTACAGTTTTAAATTCTGAAAAATGAACCGCCTACTTGTTCTGGTCGGAGTGGTTTCGCTGGTATCGGCTTGTATCGAGGTCGAGTCGCCGCAACCCCTGCCCGACTATGCCGTTTTTTGCGTGCTTTCGCCCGGCGACAGTTTGTTGATTGCCACCCTAAGCCGGGTGGTACCGGTGGGGGAACGATACCGGCTGGATTCGACCGTTGCGCTTCCCGATGCCGTGGTGACGCTGGCGGAAGGTAATCGAGTCGTCCGACTACGATACAACGCCCGAAATTTTCGCTACGAAATTCGGAATGAAGGCTTTGTTCAACCCCAGAGGACGTATCGCCTGGCGGCTGAAATCAAGAACCAGGCCCCGCTCCGGGCGAGTTGCCGGGTACCCTCGGATGGTCTGGCATTCACCACGACCGGGGAGTTTAGCGGGGAAGATTACGTATTTAGCGTCACCTGGACGGATCTCCCCGGCGAGGAGAATTTTTATTTCCTCACCGGGGAGGTTCAGGGCAATGTCCCCATGCGGGTACCCATCGGAAACGGCTTAACTGGGATAAGTCCGCTGATGGTAGCCTGGGGAACCGGGTTTAATCCGCGCGTATTTACCACCGACAAAAACCGGGACGGTCAGCGGTTTTACTCCCCCGAAGGCATCGTTCGCCGGGCCGCAAACGCCACTGATTCCGTATTGCTAAGCATTCGTTTGGAAAACCGGAGTCCGGAATATTTCGAGTACAGCCAGAAAATCCTTGACCAGCCGATGGGCGAAGATGGGCTGATTAGCCGCTTCAAAGAACCCGCGTTGGTGCCGTCGAATGTTGAAAACGGGTTGGGTCTTTTCGGGGCATTCAGCCGTAAAACAATCCGCGTTCGTTTAAAATAATCTCGAATGAATCCCTGAAAAGCGGGGCAGGTAAATCCTGGCCCCCGCTTTTTTGAATTTCAGTAATGCAGGAAATTTAGTTCACCCGCGCCACCCGGTAATTCACCCCGTTGGTGTCGTCGCCCCCTGCTTTTTTTCCACAAACTTCGCCCCCGGTGCCGGGCGGTATTTCTGAAAGGGAATCTTCAGCAAATTACCCACCTGCGAATGCTCCTGGGGTTCGGGGTGGGTGTCGATGCCGTAGCGGATGTCGCGGCCTTCCATTTCGTGGTAAGTGCCGAAGAGCCGGTCCCAGACGGTGAAGATGTTGCCAAAATTGGTGTCGGTCTGGGGCAGCACGTGGTGGTGATGCACGTGGTGGACGTTGGGCGTAACCAACAGCCAGTTCAGCGAGCGGTCGAGCCAGCGGGGCAACTGTACGTTGGCGTGGTTGAACTGCGACAACACCACCGACAGCGACTGGTACAGCATCACGATGCCGATGGGGGCACCCACCAGCAGCACGGCCAGGCAGGTGAACACAAACCGAAACACGCTTTCGCCGGGGTGGTGGCGGTTGGCGGTGGTGGTGTCGACGTAGGTATCGGTGTGGTGAATCAGGTGGAAGCGCCACATCCAGCGCACCCGGTGTTCGAGCCAGTGGATGAAATACGCCCCGACCAAGTCGAGCAACAGCAGCCCGGCGATGATCTCGGCCCAGAGCGGCAACTTCACCCACTGCAACAGCCCCACGTTTTCGGCCACGACGAAGTCGGCGGTTTTCAACAGTAAAAACGCCAGCGCGAAGTTGACGACGATGGTGGTGAGCGTGAAAAATAGGTTGAGGCCCGCGTGGGGCACTTTCCGGTACGCGAAGCGGAAGAGGGGCACGGCGCTTTCGAGCAGCCAGAAAACCGTGATGCCGCTCACCAGAATCAAACTCCGGTGGGCGGAGGGGATGGTTTCAAAGTACGTGAGGAGGCGTTCCATCGGAAAAACAGGTTGTTTGAGGTATAGCGGGTAAACGAACAAGCCTACGAAAAAGTTGGTAAATCCGGCTTACCGGCCCGTGAACCAACCGCGATTTTAGGTTGCCGTTTCCATTGCCGGAAATTCAATTCTAACTTGCCCTGCCTCAAGCATTTGTCCCATGAATTGGCTCTTCCCGCTCGCGTTCGTTTGGCTGACTGGCTTCGGAGGCCCCACCCTGGCCCGGCCAGCTCCCGATTCCCTGGTCGTTGTCGATGGGTTTTCTCCCAATGGCGACGGTATCAACGATACGTTTGCGGTGACCTACGACGGCCCCGAACCCGTTGCCCTGGAGGTGTACAACCGCTGGGGAAGTCTGGTTTTTGGGAGCGAAAATTACCGGGGTGACTGGAACGGAACTTCCAATCAAGGGTCGTTGGCGGGCAGTGAGGGCTTACCCGACGGCACGTACTACTACGTGGTGCGGGCTGGTCGACTGCGAAAATCGGGATCGTTGACCCTGCACCGCTGAAACAAAAAAGCGCCATCCCGATTCGCCGGGATGGCGCTTTTTTTTAAAAACACGCTCAGGGTACTTTGGTGATGTTCCCCCGAATCTCACCGCCGGGGTACAGGGCCGAATGCAGGTTGGCGTAATACAACCCGTTGGTCATGCTGTCAATCTTCGACTGTGCCAGGGGTGCGGTCGTGCCCCGGATGGGCGACGTCGCTACGCTCGCGAAACCAATGTCGACCGGCCCAGCTACCGTCGGCCCGCCTTTGTGGAGGTGGCCCATCGTTGCCGTGAAGCCCTGGTAGGCAACCTCGTAGGTGAGTACCCGCGTGGTTTTGTCGATCGTGCCCGTAAACGTACCCGTGGCCGTCGAAGGGGTCGGATTGGGTTTTTCCTGCTGGCCGTTGAGGATGGCCGTCAGCCGCACGGTGTTGTCGGTGGTCGGCGTGTCGTCGTCTTTGTTGCAGGCGGTAAACGCCACGCCACCAGCCAGTAGCAGGACAAGGGAGGTTATTTTGTACATGGTTTTTGGGGAAATTGATTTTCAAATTCTATTTAAAGAACCGTACCTCGCCGGAATCGCGTTCATCGTCGCCGCCGTTTGCGGGGGGTGACTTTTACTTTTTTTCGGGTGGGTTTCGCTTTGTACGTCCGCCGTTTGGGTTGAGTTTCGGTCGCTGTGGAATCTGAGGCCGTGAGGTAACTCATCGAATCGCTTACTTCCACGGAGTCCCCGCCCGCCGCCCCGGAGCGCGTGCCCGCACGACCGGCCACCGAGGGCGTGGCGTTGTAAAACTGAGGGCCGTTGGTCAGGGCTTGCTGGCGTTCCTGAAGGGCTGCCTGATTCTGGCGCAGGGTGGCGGCTTCGGTTTCTACCGCCGCGAGGCGTTTGCCGAGGCCGTCGCGCTCGGCGGTGGTCGCTTCCAGGTCGCGGCGCAGGCGCAGCAGCGCTTCCTGCTGCGATTCCAGCACGGCCAGGCGGTCGCTGAGGTCGCTGACGAATTTTCTGGACTCGGCCAGGTCGGTTTGCAGTCGGGTTACCTGGGCCTGGAGTTCGGTTTTACTCTGGGCCTGAACCACGCCGGGGGCCAACGCCAAAAACAACGCGCCCGGAAGCAGGACGCGGATGGGAACTGGGAAACTACGCATGAATGGGTGTGGGTACGAAAGTGCCAGAAGCCGGCAACCGGCTTCACCAGCACGAAAGTAAGCAAGGCTCGAAAAAAAGCAGCGAGCTTTCGTTCGAGAAAAGCCCGCTGCTTTTGGTGCGCCTCCGATGGTTCTGCTGCTTCGGCCAGGCCGAAGAAGTGCTCCCCCGCGTAGGGGCGGGGGAGCGTCGGGGTGAGGAATGCTGGCCCGAAACTCAGACTTCTTCCGGAACCGGCTGCTTTTTTCGGCTAAACCACCAGTACATCGGCACCGCCGTGGCCATCAGCACCAGCCCGATGGCCGCTTCGCGGGGACGGCTGAAAATGGTGTTGACGAACAAACCCGCGCAAAACAGAACCATGATGGCCGGAATCACGGGGTAGCCCCAAACCCGGTACGGGCGCGGGGCATCGGGCATTTTTCGACGAAGAATAAAAACCCCCAGCGTGGTGGCTCCGTAAAAAATAAACACGGCAAAAATCAGCATATCCGTGAGTTGGTCGAACGAGCCGGACAGCACCAGCACGCAGGCCCAGACGCACTGGTAGCGTAGCGAGTTGACGGGCGACCCGACGGCGTTGAGCTTGCCGACGCTCTTGAAAAACAAGCCTTCGCGGGCCATGGCGAAGTAAGGCCGCGAACTGGCCAGAATCGTGGCGTGCGTGCAGCCCAGGGTCGTGACCAGAATGAGGGCGGAAATAAACACCGCCCCGTTACTGCCCCAGAAACTCCGGACGGCCTCGATGGCCGCAATCTGGTTGCCCGCGCGATAGACCTGTTCCAGTTGGGGCACGGAAAGTAGCGAGAGGTAGGTGGCGTTGACCAGCAGGTAAATTCCAATAACCGTGAACACCCCGATGCTGACGCCCCTGGGAATGGTGCGTTTGGCATCCAGGATTTCACCCCCCACGAAGCCCACCGACGCCCAGCCCTGGTAGGCCCAGAACGCCGCCAGCATCGCCGTAAAAATGGCACTAATCGTGATGGGCTGGTCGGGGGGCGTTTCGAGGGTGATGCGCTCCATCGACGATACGCCGCTGGATAATCCAAAGGCAATGATGGTAAAAATACCCGCAAAGACCAGCACCAGAATGCCCGTGCTGACGCCCGTGCCGGTTTTGATACCCCGCGTGTTGAGCACCGTGAGCAGCAAAATCAGCCCGATGGCCGTGAGTTTACTCGTAAAATCGGCGAAGGGGAAAAACACGCCCCCGATGCTGAACGTGGCCCATTCGCTGAGCATCGGCGGCAGGGAAACCAGGCTGCCCAGCGATTGGGCAAACACGTAAGCGAGTGAGGAAATCGAGGCGGTTTGGATGATGGTAAACAGCGACCACCCGTAGAGAAAGGCAAAGAAGCGGTTGTAAATTTTCTTGTAGTACGCGTAATCACCGCCCGTATCGGCCAGCAGCCCGGCCACTTCGGCGTTGCTCAGCGCCCCAAACAGGGTTATCACCCCGCCCAATACCCAGCACAGCAGCACCCAGCCGGAGGAGTGAAGTTCGGCGGCCATGGGCGCTACTTTTTTGTAAACGCCCGATCCGATGATGTTGCCGATTACGACGACGATCACCGCCGTGAGGCCGAGGGTGCGGTGGAGGTGGGGTTTGGACATGGGTTTAGAGGAGCATTTTCAGTCTGTGTGCCACAGACGGAGGTGGGGGTGGGTAGGTGAGGAGGAGTACTGCCGAACAAGATAAGGCGACTTGGGGAAATCACGGTAATTCGAGGCTCGTTTCTGCGTATATCCTAAAATAAATTCTTCGGACGGTTCGATCTTTCCTCAGAAGACCGGAATTCCGCGCCGTGCAGCATAACTCAGTGAGAAACCCCGGTTTGAAAACAATCGGTAACAGGTTTTCAACGGCGCTCACTGCACCAGCGTAGCGAACAGCCGCCCCAGCGTTTCGCCCGCGTCGGCACACAGCCCCGTGTGAACGGGCGAGGTTTGCAGCACCGTACTCCGCGCCGCCGTGAGCCAGCGGAAGCGTTCGGGAAGGCGGAATTTTCCGATGGCACCGGCACCGGGGCCACCCGCGCAAATCCGCTCGAACGCGTGCAGGCGTTTCCAAAGGTCAGGGCAATCGAGGTCGGCAGAGAGTGCCCGGAGCCGAATTTCGTCGAGGGCAAAGGCCGTTTGTAAATACCCCTGCGCGGGGCAGTACACGATCACGCCGACGTTGAGGAATTCCTCCCGCTCCACGCGCGGCACGACCCGAATTACGGCGTACTCAAACAAGTGCATGGCGGGCGTTTTTAGCTTCCTGAACAAAAACCGGGGATGTGGCCAGCCGCGCCGCCAGAAAGTCGACGTACACCGCCCGCCGTTCAACGGGCGAATCCGGCCCGGCGCCGCCCGTCAGCCAGTCGTCGGGCACGAGCGCGACCAGCGACGCGAGGAGTTCAGGCCTGAGCAACGCCCGGAATTCGGCATCGACCGCGTCGAGTTCGCTGGCGAGCGGCAGCAATACGTGGTCTTTCACCGGCAAAAACGGACGGCGGCTTTTTTCTTCCCATGCCTCCCAGGAATGGTGAAAATACAGCGCCGCGCCGTGGTCGATCAGGTACAATTTGCCGAGCCACATCAACAAATTCGTATTGCGGGCCGTGCGGTCCACGTTGGTAATCAGGCAGTCGAACCAGACGATTCGGGAGGCAAGTTTCGGATCGATGTAATCGACCAGCGGGTCGAAGGTGCTGGCACCGGGCAGGAAGTCGAGGGCGTAGTTGAGGCCCCCGCTGGCCCGGAGCAAATCCTGGATTTCCTCGTCCGGCTCGGTGCGGGCCAGGATCGGGTCGAGGATCGCCAGCACGGGTTCGGGCATTCGTAGCCCCAGCGTCCGGGCTAATTCCCCGGCAATCAATTCAGCCACGAGCGCCTTCGTGCCCTGGCCCGCCCCGCGAAACTTGAGTACGTACAGATTGCCGTCGTCGGCCTCGATGAGCGCGGGCAGCGAGCCACCCTCGCGCAGCGGCGTGATGTAGCGCGTGACCTGGACGGTGCGGAGGGATGGTGGACTCACGGTTGGGCTGCGAATTAGTCGGAAAGGGCTTGGCGGAGGAACGGACAACACCCTAACCCCCTTTTGTCAAAACAAGGACGAGCACCGTGGGAACGCAAAGCCGACGCAAGTTGAAGAGGAAAACGCTGAAAACGGGTCTCGGTTGTCGAGTAATTAGTCCCGCTGTTTTTTCCCGGCGTTGAGCAGTCCGACCATCTCGACGATGCGAGCGGCGCGGGTTTCGGGTCGCCGGGCGCTTTCGATCCAACGAATGTAATTTTTTCGGTAAAACGTAGCCAGTGCTTCAAAAAACGAGTTGGCCAGTGGTGCGGCATCCAGCGCTGCGGCTACGTCGGGCGACAACCGTTCGCCCTGCGGGCCTTCCGGAATCAACACCACGTCCACTTCCTGACCTGATTTCAGCCCATTGTCGCGCCGCCACGCAAGCCCTAACGGTAGCACGTAGTGATCCGCGTTGGGAACGAGCGCACCTCGTACGGTACAGCCATTGACTGAGCCGGTGATGTGGTGGCGTTGCTTGGCACCCCAAACCTGGTTGGGGTCGAACGGAAGAACGACGAAGACGTTGGCGCCGGATTGGGTGAGCGAGGCTTTGAAGTGCTGGGGGGTCATGGGAGTGGGTTCCGGTTTCTGCCAAAAATAAGCGATGAGTTGGGGGAGTCAACTGCGCCGTTAACGCGAGGAGTCGGTCAACGTCCCAGGCCCTCAACCCCCGTGGTCCAGGCCGAAAGTGGTACTGCTTTCTCAAGGAGAACAACGGGTTGAATTGCGCTACGGAACGGCCAGAGCAACAGGGGCATTTATTTTATAAAAAACAAATTCCTCGGTTCGGTCGGGCATGACGTGCAGGCCCTGGTGCGAATACCGGCCCCCGATTTTCTCGACCGCCTTACGCGAACGCCAGTTTTCCGGTCCGATGTGAAACCAAACGGTGGTTGCCCGCTGAAAGGCGTGGTCGAGCATGAGTTTTTTCAATTCGGCGTTGGTGGATCCGCCCCAGTGGCTGCGGGCCAGAAACGTAAACCCAATGGCAATTTCCCGGCTGGCTTCCTGCCAGTCGTAATACCGCGAGGTACCGATGCACTGGCCCGTTTGCCGGTCAAGGACGGCGAGGGCACTTTGAGAAGCAAGCGCCCCTTCAAAAAATGCCTCGAACACCGGACGCTGGTAGCGGAGCGGATTGGGGTGCTGCTCCCAAACGAGCGGATCGGCCGCCGCCTGGTAAAGAGCCTCGAAATCGGCCGCTTGCAAGGGGCGCAGATCGAGCGTAGGCCCTTGCAGGGTCGGTTGCAGGAAGAAGGAAGGAGTGCTCATGAAATAAGTTCTCGGCGTAGTCCCGGCCAAACTCCTCCTTACCCACCCAGGCGGTGCAGAATGGCCGGACCCCAGTAGATTTTTGTGAAATAATACGTACCCAACAACAGAAAGCCCGCCGCGCCCAAAAGCACCAGGGCCGCTACCCACCGCAAGGCGCGGGAGGCCGTTCGGCGACGCGCCCGGACGTACGCCTCGACCAACAGCAGGTTGGGCAGGTAGAAAAAGAACGCCATCACCCGGTCGAACGGACCGCTGAAGTCCCGGACGTGCCCGGCCCCGTCGGTCAGCATGATCCAAAATCCGTAATCCATGCGATACAACCAAGAGCCAACGGCCAGGGCAAAGAGGCGAAGTGCCCAGGCGCGGTGCGCTTCCAACCGTCGGGAACGAGCGGTGCTGTACGTCTGCACGGCGGCCAGCACCATCAAGGCCCCGTAAAGCCCGAAGCCAATGTCCATCACCGTGCCGCCGATGGTGCCTTTGGTAAAAATGAAAACCAGCCCGCCAATTCCGGCGACCAACGACGCCGTCACGTACACCCGTCCCACCCAGCGATGCACCGCCGGGTAGCGCGTGCGGATGGCGGTGATCAACTGAATAAAGCCCAGCACCAGGATAATGCCCCCCGCCGCGAAGTGCAGACCGATTCCGGTGGTAGCGGCGGGCGTGTTCGATTCGTACAGCCGGGGCAGTACGCCATTCCACTTGTCCAGGTTTCCATCGGTCATGGCCCCCGCGTAGAAGGCCAGAATGTACAGTCCGAATAGCGTGGTGCTGATCCAAACCGTGACGGCCAGGGCCAGGCTGGTCCAGCGGAACACAGTCGCGCTCACGGCACGGCCGTTGACGCGTGCCCGTTTTGGTGAAATTTCTTCGAGGAATTCGTTTGCCATGGTATTCCGTTCGTGAGGCTAGTTTCGGTGCGTTGACCCGATCAATCCGATTGACTACCCTGAGTGGGTTGTCGTCGGGCTGTTGGTCGTTTGACGTTGAATCCGGGTGGTGAACAACGCCCGATGGGCAGGGCTAGCAGTCAACGGGAAGCGGCGGGCCGTTTCAACGGTTCCGGGGCGTTTCTGAACTTCCGGTACTTTCCCAGTACTCGTCCCATCTGGTAGGTCAGGGGGATAATGACCTTTTTGACGAAGGTAGGAATTTCCACGTTGTCATATTCACCCGCGTACCGGGTCATCAGGTAAGCCGCATCGAACGCCTCCGGCCGGGCACTTCCCGACTTATTCTGCGCAGCGTAAATGGCCGAGAGGTAAAACACGATCGAATTGGCCGGCTTAATCCAACCGGTGCATTGCAGGGTTTCTTCTCCCGCGTTCCAGAAGCGGTGGGGCGTGCCCCGTTCGAACAACACGGTTTCCCCCTCACCCGCGTAGTGTTTCTGCTGGCCCTCCACCTGGTAGCCGATTTTCCCTTTCACCACCGTCAGGGATTCGTCCTGCAACCAGTGGGTGTGCATGATCGGCCCACTGCCGGGCACCACAAAATGCTCCACGACGACCCGGTCGCCATCCGGCTCCGGTAGCACTTGCTTAAAGATGAGTCTTTCACCGAGGCAGTTTTCGATGGTGTGGGGGTACGAAAATTCCATGTTGCTTGCTGTTTAAAGGTTGTCCAGTGTGGTTGCGATTCGATGGCCCAAAGTTGGCGCATGGCCCGCTGGGCCGCAGTGGTCAACGCGATGAAACGGAAATAGCCGCTGGTGAAGCGGCAGAAGGGGTGGTTTTCAACGAGTTGGAAACTACTGACGCGGACGAACGGGGAACCTGCTCACGGTGCCGCTCTCTGCCCAAGGGCGAGGGTAAACGCCGCCGCTGCCGCCAGCGCCGCGACGGTTCGGACGTGGTTCCAAACGGTCCATTGCTTCACGTAACCGGCCCAGAACGTTGCGCTCTCCGGGGTGGCCGGATCAAGATTCGCCAGCGCATCGTTTAGGGGCACGTTGAAAACCACCGTAACCAGAAACGTACCGATGATGTACAGCAGGCTGCCCGCCAACAGGTACGCCGCGCCGGGTTGCGGCCACCGGAGCAGCGAGGAAACCGCCAGCACGAGACAGGCCAACGCCGTTCCCAGGAATACACCCATAAACCAGGGATTGATCACCGCGACGTTGATCGATTGCATCGCCACGATGCCCGGCGGCGGCGGGAGCCGGGCGAGGGCGTTCATTACGAAGGTCGAGAAGGCGAAGAAGGCCCCGGCGATGAGGCCGCAGCCGAGGGCGGAGACCAATTTCAGGGCGAAAAGGAGGTGGTCGAAGGAAGGCATACTAGGTAGATTTGGAGGCATTCATAGGCAGGAAACAGACTCAGAACGGGTAATGGATTTGTTTCTTATCTTTACAACCAGAAAGGCAGCTCAACCCCACACCTCCTTGAATTATGTTAGAAAAGGAATACGACGCAAAAGACGAAAGTTACTTTGCCCACGAACGGCACGAGATGTTGAAGTACATTCCCCAAACGGCCAGGTATTTGCTGGACGTGGGGTGTAGTAGTGGTAAATTTGGAGACTACGTTAAAAAAAATCGCCATTGTGAGGTGTGGGGTATCGAGCCTGACAAAAAAGCGGCAGAAAAAGCAGGACTGGTTTTAGACAAGGTACTTAACACGGTCTTCGACGAAGGAATCAACCTGTTGGATCAAAAATTTGACTGCATTCTGTTCAACGATGTGTTGGAGCACCTGGTCAATCCTTTTGAGGCGCTCACGCTTTGCCAAAAATACCTTTCCGAAAAAGGCGTGGTGGTTGCTTCCATCCCGAATATCCGGTTCTTCGATGCAATGCATCACATCCTGGTCAAAAAAGATTTTCATTACACCGGAGCCGGTATTTTTGACAAAACCCATGTACGATTTTTTACTAAAAAGAGCATCGAACGAATGTTTTCGGAAGCGGGATATACCATTCAGACGATAGAAGGAATTAATTCGATCAACGTAATAAACCCCAAAGGCTCTAAAAATTTCAATATCCTTAACACGGTTTCATTTGGTGCCTTGGCGGATATGGAATTTCAACAGTTTGCGGTTGTGGCCCGGACCTAAATCGTGGAAGTTTTCGTGAGGCAAGGATTTCTTCCTCTGGCCATTGCCTGTTTCCGATTCATCGAGCGAATCGCCACCTTTCAGGTAATCGAATAAGTTTTTGACCGGCACCCGCGTGTTGGCAAACACCGGCGCACCGCTTTGAATGTTGGGCGAGATGGTGATGAGGTTTTTCATGGGACTTCGGTAAATTTTGTTGAACTGGCCGTTGCAAACTGCCATGAATTTTGGCGCAAGTTACGCATCGCTAAACTTGCGCCAGCCGGGGCTTATAATATCAATCACTCGCAGGATACGAGTGATTGCGAGGGAAAGGGAATACTTATTTGGTTTTACTAATCCAGTTCAAAATCTTACCTATCTCTCTCTCATCATGAAATAAATCTACGTCTGGATCATATGTTGTTGTTTCAAGCGTAAGTAGAGGATTACTGTTGATTATTTCTAATCTTTTTGCAAATTCGTCACTACTCAGGGTTGGCAAAGGAATGAAGCCGCCAATTAAAGTTTCAGAGTATTTGGTTCTCAATGAAAATACATTAAATATAGATTCAATTCCTTGGTTGTGGGCGTAATATGTTCCAATTGATTCACGTTGAAATTGATCTTTGATAAAAAATGTAAAAGGATAGATTTCACTATTTGGTTTCAGTAGCTGTTTGCGAATTGACGAATATTGTTCGTTTAATAAAAAGATATAACCAAATTTTGCAAAAGTAATAATGTAGTTTGTTTTCACGAGAGCATAATTTACTTTATCAGGCTCATGTCTACTTTTTGGAGGGAAGATGTTTAATACAGGCTTACTGTCTTTGTTTTTGAGTGAATTGATAAACTTTTCTAAAATTATTGGATTGTTTTTTTTAATATCATGGCGAACCTCCAGAAGACCATTTCCTTTTGATATTACTTCTGCATTCAAAGGAGTTCCCTCAAATTCTACAGTCATATGTGTTTTTGAGCCTTGAAAAAGAGAGTGATTATCAATAGATTTTAATATCTCCGCCAAATGAAAATCTATGTTATGGCCGCATTCAGAATTACATTTTTTACAAGTTAAAGCTATCTTATTGCCGCCAAGTGAGTTAGGTGGCGCATCTTCTAAAGTAAGAAAATTCTTATCTGAACTCTCATATAAATCATTTTCTGAAAACTCATCTAAACAAATTGGGCATATGTACGGCTGATCATACTTGAAATCTCTTATGATCACGCCCATCTGCTTCAGCAAAAGTAACTGAGAAGAAAACTTTAAAAATAAACTTTTTCTCCTAGCTAAACCTTGAGACATAGTTGTTAAATTTATTACCCCGCTTTACCTGTTCTTTTACCTTCCAGTATTGCTCGACCGCTTTTTCGGGCGTAACGGGCGGCTGCATTGAGATTTTCCTGATGGTTCGTTCGTTGTATTTCTGGTGGAACTCGTTGAGCAACACCTTCTTCCTCAAAATTCGCTTCTTCATAACGCATTCCGTTAGGAGTTGTCCAAATTTAAGATTTCCGCCGTAGAACTTCAATCTACCAGCATAAAGTTGCTCATGCGGTCAAAGCGTTATCAACTTTTAAAAAGTGGTGAATTCAAGTTTCAAACGCAACAAGCTAATTTTTGAGTTTTAGGTCGAGGAA
>CAXTIG010000072.1:0-15831 GCA_964244295.1 uncultured Cytophagales bacterium | reverse complement strand
CGTTAGGCCGCACCTGAAGGTTTAATCAATGACACACTTCGTTGAACATTCCCTGGACACTGGATGATTACCACCAAACAGCGTGATACTTTTCTTATCAGGCATATTGTAAGTGGATACTTGGGATGTCACCGTTCAACCGTTTTAGTCGGGCCTCAGATTGAGCAAGTGGTTTGCATTTACCAGCTATTGGGCAAATATTGGCAGTTGAAACCTCACCGCCACATGAACCAAGCCGCTACCTTACACCGCCACCTGGATCTAATTCGCTGTCTCCGACCCCCTTATTTATTCTATAGCCTGGAACGACTCAGTGAAAACCTGCGCGAGAAGGGGTACGCTGCCGTTTCGGAGCGAACGGTTGAACGCGATATGAATGAATTACGCAACGAATACGGGCTGACAATCCCCTACCACCGAACTCGGAAAGGATACTATCTTGAACTTCCCACCGAACAGGACGTGAGCGATTTCAACGAATTCGTGCAGTTGCTCGAACGGCGCGAGCGATTGGAGTTTCTGAGTAGTGCCGTGACCTCTCCCCGCGACGTGAGCCGGTACTTGCAGTTGGAACAGAATGACCAATTCACCGGGGCACATCACCTGGCCCTACTTTGGGAAGCCCTGCGTAGTGGCCGAACCGTTAAGTTTACCTATGCACCGTACACCCGCGCCGAAGTCCGCCTCCGCACGGTAGAGCCGGGACTCATCTTCGAGTATCGAAATCGCTGGTATTTCGATGGGTGGGATGTGGCCGTCGATCAGATGCGAACCTTCGGATTAGACCGTATCCAAAACCTTGAACTCACCAACCAACCCATCCGCACGCAACGCAGCGAGCACTACCGCAGCTACCGCCAACACGCCATCGGCGTGACCTGCCAACCCGACCGGCAGCCAGAGCGGGTGGTGCTGCGCTTTTCCGCGACGGAATACCAGTACATCCAATCGTTGCCGCTCCATCCCAGCCAACGCGAGGTGGGGCGCGACGAGCGGGGTGTGGAGGTAGAGTTGTTCGTGGTCATCAACCACGAGTTGGAACGGGAGATTCTGGCGTATGGGGAAGAAGTGGAGGTCGTCGGGCCGGAGTCACTTCGTAGTCGACTCCGGGAGCGGGTCGGGAAGATGCGGGCGTTGTACTGAAAATTTTGTAAAAAGTTGACCTCTCCGACACGTTCTGGCGGGGGAGGCGACTCACCTTTGACCCACTCGTTTGATTAAGCACCATGAGACTCCAATTACACCTGACACCCAACACCGAACCAGTGCCTTTCGATCACCTGCATGAGCTGACCAGAACCCTGCATCGGTGGCTCGGCCCCAACAACGACCAGCATGACGGGCTGAGTTTGTACAGTTTTGGGTGGTTGCGGGGAGGAAAGCTGGCCAAACCGAAGCTGTATTTCACTGATAAGGTGTACTGGACCATCAATTTCTTCGATGACACCTCGGCTTGGCAACTAGCACGGGGCATCCTGAAAGACCCAACGCTCGCGTACGGCTTGAAGGTGGAAAAGGCGATTGAGATGCCATTGCTGACCTACCGCAACCGGACGCGATTCAAAACGGATGGCTGCATTGTGGCCCGGACGAAACGACCCGACGGCTCACGCGAGTACCTGCATTGGGATGACCCTCGTGCCGACGTCGTACTAACTGACCTTTTGCAGAAAAAAATGGTCATGGCTGGACTGTCCGCCGAACACCAAGCCGTAACGGTGCAGTTTGACCGGACCTTCGCCGGTGCCCGTACCAAGAAAGTCAACTACGTCAAAAACGAAAAGGTCATCGCGCACATCGGCAACGTCTGCCCCGTCATCATCGCGGGAACACCCGAAGCCATCCGATTCGCGCAGTTGGTCGGCGTTGGCGATATGACTGGCAGTGGTTTCGGCGCACTCCAATAATCCAGCAACTTGTCATGGAACACATAGACCTCAGCTTTTTTCTGGAACCGCCTGTGTTGGACGCAGCGGCACTTTTGACCGTCGAATCCCTCGCGCCCCTTTCAATGGTGCCGAGTCAACCCGGCGCGTACTACCGAAGCCAGGCGCACCCGACCGACGCTATGCTGTACGGAATGCTCGAAAATGCGTTGGGGTGGCATTTTGAGGAAAAAGAACGGTCTGCTTTGCTCAAGGAGTTGCGAAAAACCGCCATATCGAAGTACAAGAAGCAAGCTGCATGGAAGGATTCGGATTGGCTTAGCGGAAAAAACGACGACACCGGGGGTAATTTTTCCAGTTTACTCAGTCATCATTTACACTTTGATACGGGTTTATTGCCGCAGGTGATGGAATACGACGATTTGTGGTCCCAACACCTTCATGATAGTGGGGCGAATTTCATGGGCGGCAGCAAGCACTACGACGGAGGTTTGGAGCCGCTGATCAATCGCTCAAAAATGCCTGACGTCAACGAGCCTCTCAACCCGAAAACCAAGAAGCATCCTCCGCTTATTGAGTTTGGCGAAAGCCCCAAGCACCTTAAACTGACGCGAGAAGAAGCTGAGGTTCTGCCGTCTGGATTAGTACATTTCAAGTCCATCCGCGACGGTTTTCCACAGTATTACGTCAGTCCCAAACGACGCGGTTACGTCGTGCCCAAATCGCCGTTTCAGTACCGGGTTTTGACGACCATGACGGTAGCCGGAATGCTCGAAGCGGCCCTCGACGCGCCAGCGGCACCGCTGTACTTAGGTTCCAACGATGGATGGGTAGAAGCCAACTGGGAACAACTATGATCAATCCAAACAACTGGCATCCGTATCCCCGCTACGGGTTAGCCGCCGCGATGGTAGCCCACGGCGAACAACGGCTCGATTTCACCGACTCGGGCGCGTTGGTGAAACTCGCCGCCAAGGCCTTGAAACGGGGACTTAATTTCTACCTGCTACGTACGCTGGGGGACCCGAAAATCGACTTGAAGTTGCGGTTCGATTACGTTCCGGGAAATGCCGTCAACCCAGGCAGCGCCAACAACCAAAGTAGCAAGTCGGGGTATTTTCTGGCTCCGCACGTGCTAACCAGTAACAACGCCGCCGATGCCGTCAAAGAAGTTCGGCAACTCATCGCGCTGCTGAGTATGGCCGACGTAAATCCCGCGAAATCGTATGAACTGAAGCGTTCGTTTGCGCCGCTCATTGCTAAACTCAACAACGGCAATGCATCCATGTCAAACCCGCGCATCGGTTTGCTCGAAGCGGCTTACACGGCGGTAGCCACGTTGACGGATTTGAAACCGAGCGCCTACGGCCCGTTCAAGAAAGATGAATTCTGCAACCTGGGCGTCATTCCGGACTTGCCCCTTTGGGATGAGCAACGCCCGGAAAGCTTGCCCCTGATTGAGTTTGTCGAAGTTTTCCAGGATTTGAGCAAGACCTATGAAGGTGAAGAGAGCTTCGTGGCGACGGTCAAGCCGGAGAAGAAAACGTATGCGCGCCCCGGTGTGTACAACGGCAACTATCCAGGAGCCGCCAAAGGAGGAACGTTGGGCGCGGTCAGCCTGGTGGCAGCCATTGGCAGGTGGGCCAGGCAGGGGAAAACTTTATCCATTGGCAACCCGCTCAGCGAAGCCCGAAAAGTGCTGACACTGCTCGCGACCCGACCGCTTTACATCGTCTCTTACGAGGTAATCCGACAGGAATCGTTCGGCCATCACCTGATTGACTTGGCCCTGAATAACGACCTGAGCGACATCAATAAAGCCCTCAATTCGGTTCGGCTGCTGGGCATCGAAAACCGGGACAAGTACAAAAGCACCAATTGGCAAACCTTCCGCCTGATGAGCGACCGCTTCCTACGGTTTTACTCACCCGCTTCCTTTCTGGACTTTCTGTCTTTTCGTGCCGAATATCCTTCAGGACTTAAACCCCTAATCGACCATTACATGAGCCAAATATCCACTGCGTTGAGTAAGGCCATCATCCAATCGGCCCGCGCTTACGGCGAATCACTCAACTATTCAGCATTTCAGGCTGCCGACGAAGAGATGGCGGATGATGCCCGTCGGCAAGGCAAGCTAAAACCTACCCCTGAAATTAAGAAGACCCCAGAATACAGAAACAAACGTAGTCAGTATAAGGACCGTATCCTGACCCAGTTTGAAAGCACCATTGGCAGTGCGAAATCCAGCGCGGCCTTGCTTGCACAGTTAGGCACAATTACCGGGCGCTTAACTCACCGTGAAATACGACCTGAAGCAGGGGATTTCATGGAGGCCGTGTTGACCGGTGAAATTTCAGCCGACGACGCCAAGCACCTCATTATGGCCTTCATGCGCCTGAGCACATATCGTGCGGCAATACCCGATCCAATTGGTGAATTCCACGCGGATGACGAGGACACCGGGCCGGAAACGATTGAGACGGAAAACACCATTGAGAACCAAGACTAAACACAAGCCATGACCATCAAATCGATTACCGTTACACTCGTTGCCCCCATGTCGGACCACGCTGCCAACCGGGGCGAAAAACTACTGGGCAACGCTTCCTCCGTCAAACGTCGTCCAGACGGGCGAGTTTATATTTCTGGGCAGATGCAACGCCACGCCTTGTTCAGCGCCATCGAACGGCTCAACGAGGACGAAAACACCTACGTTGCCAACGGAGACGGGCCGTCCACTGACATCACCAAAGATCTACGAAGCGATTTAGGCGGCTACCTCGACACCAACAAAGGCGAATACTCGGGACGCCGGACGGCTCCGCTGACCGCCACCCCTGCGGTTGCAATCAATCCCAGCGATGTAGGCCGGGATTTGCTGGTTCGTCTTAAACAAAACGCTAACGCTGAAGCTGAACAAAAGCAAGCATTGGCGACCAATGAGTTTAGCCAACGGGACGAGATGGTAATGAGTTTCCACCTCGACGTGGGTGCGGTTGGCGTTCGTAAACGCTATTCCTATGGAGGTGATAAAGGTGAACAACACGTCAAAACGGAATATGTCAACTTCATTGAGACAGACGAACACCGGCGCCGGGTGGAATTATTTCTCGAATCCACCGGCTCAATAACCGACTACGCTAACCAAGCCCGGCAAGCTACCTCGGGTGAGCCGCAAAAGGTGTTGATTGTGCTGGATACCAAGATGAGCCGCAAGGCGGCGCGGTATTTCGCCTCCGAAACGACGGATGTAGAGCGCGAAAACATTCTGGCAGAGTTGGACGCACGGGAAGCGCAATGGTTCTGGGGCGACGATACACAAAAGCCAGACGAAGCGAATAAGCGGTTCAACGTTGCCGGTGCATACCGGGCCGCCCAGGAAGCGTTGAGCAAGGGTGCGCTGTATCGACCGACACTAACCAACAAAGTCTGATATGGTTGCTCTGGCAAAGCCTTCGGGAATTACGTTACGCGACCATGTCGGACACGTGCAGCAACAGGCAAATGAAATTTTATCGGTTTGGCCTTTCTTATCGCAAAAGTTTGCCCAACTGACAAACGGAAAGAATCTATCCGCCTCTGTAGCGAAGGCGGTGAAGTGGCACGACGAAGGCAAGCGGTTCGATAACTGGCAGGCCGCCTGCCGGAAAGATTACGAACATTACCAACAGTGGCTTGCCACGAAGGGTCTCGACCCGGAGCGGGTCGTGGCAACGGAGTACCATCGGTACGAACACGAGATGAGGCAGGCGAACAAACCGGTTGGCTTAAGCCTGCGCAATGCCAAGTTTCGCCACGAGTTCGGCTCTCTCAAAGCGGCGGCTGACCAAAAAGCGAGTCTTTCGTTTGCCGAACGAGTCGCCGTTGCGGCCCACCACGGGAAACTTGGTAAACGACACGTAAAAAGATGGGAGCAGGACGGAGCCGGGGCGTTCATAAAGCATTGGAGCGCATTTCTCAACCAGGAACGGGACGAAGCTAAACACGCTCCAGACCGTTGGGAAAAGCTTCTTCTCGCCCGCTACGAAATCGCCGCCGTTCGGGCGCTGTTGCAACTGGCCGACACCCGCGCCAGTCGCGATGAAGCCGAAGGCAAGCTGGCTCCGCTGACCAAGTTTGAGTACAAGTTTCCGCATGGCAACGATTACCGCAGCGTTCAACGAGCCGCGCTGGAGTTGGCCGAACAATGGTGCTCAATTCTCCGCGCGCCAACGGGCAGCGGCAAAACCGACGCGGCGTTGCTTTGGGGCCAACGGCAAATCGAAATGGGGCGGGCCGATCGGCTGGTGATCGCCATGCCGACCCGGTTTACTTCCAACGCGCTCTCGCTGAACATCGAAGAGTCCGTCGGCGACACGGGCCTGTACCATTCCAGCGCGTGGTTCACGCGGTTTGGCGGGTTATCGGGTGTTGAGAAAAACAACGCCCGCGAGTTGCAGCGGATGGCGCAAATCCTGGCGACGCCCGTAACCGTCTGCACCATTGACCATTTGCTCATCAGCCTGACGGGCGCTGCCGAGCACCACCACAGCAGTTTTTTCTTCCTCGCCAACAGCGCGGTTGTCTTCGACGAAGCCGATTTCTACGATCCGTTCGTGCAGGCCAACCTGACGGTCTTGCTCAGGGCACTGTGGATTCTGAAAGTGCCTGTGCTCATCATGAGTGCGACGGTTCCGGATTCGGCGCGGGCTTTGTACGACATCTCCGATCCCATCAAGGAACCGCCTCAAACCGAAGTTACCCCGCAACGGGCTTTGGCTTGGGCAGGCCGCAAGGTGGCCGTTGAAAACTACCCGGTTGAAGGCAGTTCAACGGAATTGTCGGTAGCTGAGCGGGCCGAAGACGTGGCCGGGGTGTTTCAAAAAATGGTGCGAATCGGCCACGGCATCGTGTACGCAAACACCGTCGAACGGGCCTTGACGTACTTCAACTGGTTTGCTAAAAACGCACCGGAAACGAACGTCATCCTGTACCACAGCCGCTACACCGAACCGGACAAGAAGTTCATCGAAGAAAAACTCTTGGCTGCGCTGGGTCGGAAAGCATGGGAAGATGGAAATCCGAGTGGCGTTGCCATCCTGACCCAGATTGGCGAAATGAGCATCAACATCAGCGCGTCGATCATGCTTTCGGACCTTTGCCCCTGGGACCGGCTTACGCAACGCATCGGGCGTTTGAACCGCTTCAACAAAGCAACCGACGCGGTTGCCTACGTGACCGTGCCGTACCGGAAAGAACAGGTTTACGTAGCTCCCTACGGCGAACTGGTTGCTCGCAAATGGATTCCAGCGGAGGCTTTCAGCAATACCCTGGCTTCGGCTTTGAACCTGATCTCTGACGGCAACCCCGTGAAGGTAAAGCCCGACAAGTTGGTGGAACTGGTGAACGCACTTTACCCAACGTTACCTGAGTTCCCAGCCCGAGCCGCCGACAATCGGGATGAGTTCTACACACTGATGAATCAAAACTGGCTGATTGTACCCGACCGCCGGTTGGACGAAGACGCCGGAACGGTATCCAACGCCTGGCGAAGCCGCGACATTGATGAGCACCGCATAATTTTCACCCAATCGCCGTACAATTTCAAAAACTACGAGGAGTATCAAGCTTTTGCTTTGGAAAACGGCGTTGCTTGTCCACTCTGGATGGTCGATGCTGAGAAACGGCGGAAGGAGGGTTCCCGGATCGACGAAATCACGGTGAAGATTGATGACGAGGAAACGAAGCTTTTTTACACCACTCACTACGAATCCTGGGCTGAACCGGACAAGGGCGTGCTCATGGGAGGGTTTTCGCATCGGAAAAACCTCCACCGTGGACTGGCTTTTCTGTACGAAAAAGACAACTCACTGCCCGATGACCACGACGACTAACCTCCGCATCGGCGGCATGCTCGTCGGCTACTACCGCCTGTGCCCGCGCAAAGCCTGGCTGTCGCTGCGGGGACTGTGGATGGAGCAGGAGTCCGACGCCGTGGCCCTGGGGCGACTCGTGGACGAACACACCTACGACCGCGCCGACAAGCACCTCCAACTCGAAGCCGAAGCCCCCGACGGCACCGCCCTGGTGGGCAAGCTGGACCGGGCCAACCTGAACCACGGCGTGTTGTACGAAACCAAAAAGGGCCGCTCCTGCGAGGACGCCCACCGCTGGCAACTGCGCTTTTACCTCTGGCTGCTGCACCGCAACGGCGTGACACGCGCCGACCGGCGGCCCTTCACGGGGCAGTTGGACTACCCGCTGCTGCGCCGCACGGAGGCCGTCACGCTCGAACCCGAACACGAGGCGGAATTGGCCGGGGTGGTGAGTGCCATCCGCGACCTGGCCGGGCAGGAGCTACCCCCGCCCCGGCTCGCCCGGCGGAGCTTTTGCGCCAAATGCGCCTTTGAAGAATTGTGCTACGGCTAAACCGGCTTTCTCTCAGAAACCCCATGAAGCGACCTTACTACCTGTTTTCCAGCGGGCGGCTGCGGCGGCAGCACAACACGCTGGCCCTGGAACGCACCACCGGCGAGCGCCAACCGGACGACGATCCCACCGACGAGGGCCTGCCCTCCGCCGCGCCCGACGGGGGCCGAACGCCCTTTCCGGTCGAGACCGTCGATAGCCTCTACCTGTTCGGCGAGGTGGACATCAACTCGAAACTGGTCAGTTTTCTGGGACAGAACGGCATCCCAGCGTTTTTCTACGATTACTACGGCCACTACACCGCCACGCTTTACCCCCGCGAGGGGCAGTTGTCGGGCCGTTTGCACATCGAACAGGCCCGGCACTACCTGAGTTCGAAGCGGCGATTGGTGCTGGCGCGGGCTTTTGTGGAGGCGGCGCTGTTCAACATCGAGCGGGTCATCAAGTACTACCAGCCCCGTCTGACGGGCGACGAACAAGCGGCGGTACAGGCGACGCTACTTGACCTGAAGCGCGACCGCGACGCCCTGCCCCTCACCACCGACATCCCCACGCTGATGGCCGTCGAAGGCCGCATCCGCGACCGATACTACCGGCTGTGGCCCTACTTTCTTGGCCCGGAGGTGGCGGCGCGGTTTCCCTTCAACAAACGCGAACGCCGCCCGCCGTCCAATGAGTTGAACGCGCTGATTTCTTTCGGCAACTCACTCTGCTACACCACGGTGCTACGGCAGATTTACCGCACGGCGCTCGACCCCACGGTGGCGTACCTCCACGAACCGGGCGACCGTCGGTTTTCGCTGGCGCTCGATTTGGCCGAAGTCTTCAAACCGCTGCTGGTGGATCGGGCCATTTTCCGGTTACTGAAAACGGGAGAAATCACCCCCCGGCACTTCGAGCGGCACCTGGGCGGCTGCTACCTGTCGGAAACCGGGCGCAAAACCGTGGTGGCGCACTGGGATGAACGCCTCAGCCAAACGGTTCAGCACCGGACGCTCGACCGCAAGGTTTCCTACGAGCGGCTCATTCGGTTGGAATGCTATAAATTGGTAAGGCACCTGTGCGACCCCGTCGGCGAAACTTACCAGGGCCTGCACATGTGGTGGTGAACACGTTCCAACCCAACCGTTACCCAAATGCCTTACTGCATTGCCGTGTACGACGTGAACCAAAAACGAGTGGGCAAGATGCTCAAGCTGTTCCGGCGGTACCTGACGTGGGTGCAAAACTCCGTCTTCGAGGGCGACCTGACCACTGCCCAACTCCGGGCCTTGCAACTCGAAGCCGAAGCCCTCATGCAGGGAGACGATGGCGTGGTATTTTACCAACTGCGCGACGAGCGCTACGCCGAGCGCACGGCCCTGGGCGTGGATAAAGCGAATCGGAGCCGCTTTCTGTGAGTCGTCGGCTAGTAAGTTTGTGGGGCTGAAAATTTCTTCACTGGTTCCCGAATACGGCTGCTGAAATTCAAAAAAGGCCCAGACTGCTTTACATCGTAGTTTTCTAGAAGTCGTCAGCCTGCCGATGGTTAAGCACTATCGGGGGTTGACGACTTTTTGTGTTAGTTTTGCTGGTAATAAACGGCCCGTATTGCGTCAGAAGGCGGTTCCATGCGTTCTGATATGGCGGGTCTCAATCGCACCTTCGGGTATTGAAAGAACTCGGTACGCATTTCGTGGATTATTTTCACCTCTCGAGTCTCAATCGCACCTTCGGGTATTGAAAGGGGGGTGCCAGCGTGACGCTCCAGCGCAAGACCGGTCTCAATCGCACCTTCGGGTATTGAAAGTACTTGGTCTTTTTTTCGTGCCACTCAATGGCCTCGGTCTCAATCGCACCTTCGGGTATTGAAAGTAAGATTCGTCCATGAGGTTGCCCGTGCGAAGGGCCGTCTCAATCGCACCTTCGGGTATTGAAAGTGTTGCAGGTGTGGAACAAGCGACGGGGCCTCCTCGAGTCTCAATCGCACCTTCGGGTATTGAAAGGCCGCTGGGGTTGCGGACTTCGCCTTTTTGGGCGGGTGTCTCAATCGCACCTTCGGGTATTGAAAGGAATTTGAAAGCATCCAGATACACCGGATGCTGGGGTCTCAATCGCACCTTCGGGTATTGAAAGTTGGTTGGCCTTCAAATAGTCATCTACGCTCATTCCGTGTCTCAATCGCACCTTCGGGTATTGAAAGAGCCAGTAGAGCCAGCGTCCGCGCGCGTCGCGGACCGTCTCAATCGCACCTTCGGGTATTGAAAGCCAGGTAAAGGGCGGAGCCTGGTCGGTGGCCAGCCTCGTCTCAATCGCACCTTCGGGTATTGAAAGGTTTTTATTTTCATCGGCCCCCAATCCTTAAACTCCGTCTCAATCGCACCTTCGGGTATTGAAAGTTCGGTGCATTCTTCTTCCTCCGGGGGCGGCGGGGGTCTCAATCGCACCTTCGGGTATTGAAAGCAGAGGCAATTCGACGGTTCGACGTGGGTGAAGAAATGTCTCAATCGCACCTTCGGGTATTGAAAGTGTCGTCAATCGGAATCGTCTTCATTGGGAAACTGGGTCTCAATCGCACCTTCGGGTATTGAAAGGACTGGAAAATCGCAACCTGCTGCCCCTCTCGCTGCGGGTCTCAATCGCACCTTCGGGTATTGAAAGTCTTTTTTGGGTTGGTGGATGACGTTGACCATGCAGGGGTCTCAATCGCACCTTCGGGTATTGAAAGGCGTGTTTTTACCCGCACCTCGACGAAGAGAAAATGTCTCAATCGCACCTTCGGGTATTGAAAGATGGGATGACTCGCAAGCATGAGGACTTCGTATTGATGTCTCAATCGCACCTTCGGGTATTGAAAGTGAGGTGGGCAATCTCCGTGAGGCGTTCGGGTTCGGAGTCTCAATCGCACCTTCGGGTATTGAAAGGTTGGCCTCGTCGAGAATCTCCCGCGCCCGGTCGTTGTCTCAATCGCACCTTCGGGTATTGAAAGAGGCGAGGAAGTATTTTGAAGGGAAGGGTTTTAAGCGTCTCAATCGCACCTTCGGGTATTGAAAGGCGGCTTTTTCTACGAAGTGCCGGAGCACTACGTCGGAGTCTCAATCGCACCTTCGGGTATTGAAAGATATGCAAGGGCTTAACGAAAAAATAACAGTTATTTGTCTCAATCGCACCTTCGGGTATTGAAAGCGTGTAGCGTTCTTTCCAGGCCGGTACGCCACGCTCGTCTCAATCGCACCTTCGGGTATTGAAAGGCGCAGAAAGCCGTACACCCGCATCGAGATGATGTAGTCTCAATCGCACCTTCGGGTATTGAAAGTCCAGAACACCGGCCCGCCCCCGTCTGCCTGTATCCGCGTCTCAATCGCACCTTCGGGTATTGAAAGCAATGTTGCCCAGCATCCCCAGCCGCCCCCGGATGTCTCAATCGCACCTTCGGGTATTGAAAGGACATTGAGGCTGTGGTGAAAATCATCCGGTCGAAGGTCTCAATTACACCTTCGGGTATTGAAACGTATCCACGATCAGCAGGTCTTTTTCCTCGATGCCCGTCTCAATCGCACCTTCAGGTATTGAAAGTGTTTTTCCCAAAACTCTTTGTCTTGGGCGGGGTAGCTTCGGGTATTGAAAGGCACCCGAATCCATCCCTGCGCCGCATCCAGCAGGTCTCAATCGTACCTTAGGGTATTGAAATGTCGCCGAAGGTTTTCAGCAGGTCGGCGGCGAGTTGCTTCTCAATCGCACCTTCAGGTATTGAAAGGATTGGCACATTGCTGATTACGACGAAGCGCCAGAAGTCTCAATCGCACCTTCGGGTATTGAAAGGGTCTACCCGGGCGGTGAGCAGTTGCCAGATCGGTCGTCTCAATCGCATCTACGGATATTGAAAGTTGGTAATGCGTAAGGAATTCCTTTTGGCCCCGGCGGTCTCAATCATACCTTCGGGTATTGAAAGTAGCCAGGGCGGTCTGGGCAGTGTCGCGCTCGGTAGTGTCTCAAATCGCACCTTCGGGTATTGAAAGCCCGCCGCAATGGCCACGCCGGTCAGGATAAGCCCGTCTCAATCGCACCTTCGGGTATTGAAAGCTGATGTTTCTGGCGCGGGTAAACTCGGCTTCGTAATGGTCTCAATCGCACCTTCGGGTATTGCAAGGCGACAAGTCCCCGGAGGGTACGTAGTTCCCAAGCGGTCTCAATCGCACCCTCGGGTATTGAAAAGTATGCTTCCAGCCGTAGAAATCGTAGTCATGGCCGAGCCTCAATCGCACCTTCGGGTATTTAAAGTGTTCCCCCATGTGGGTTTCAAACTCAAACAAATTGAGCCTCAATCGCACCTTCGGGTATTAAAAGGTGTTCGGGCATCGTCTCACACACTTGGTAGAGGTAGTCTCAATCGCACCTTCAGGTATTGAAAGTGCCCAAACCCGGTGCCCTGGCAGTGCATCAGGATGTCTCAATCGCACCTTTGTATTGAAAGGTGCGGGCGGGGTTGGAATCCAGGCCCGGTGCGGGGGGCTCAATCGTACCTTCGGGTATTGAAAGGTGATCTGGTTGTCGTTGTCGGTGCCCAGGTCGAGGTCTCAATCGCACCTTCGGGTATTGAACGTTTTGATGCCCCCGGCGGCTCCGTCCTCACCCGCCGTCTCAATCGCACCTACGGGTATTGAAAGCCGCCATCCTGCTGCATGATGTGCCCTTTTCAGAATGGTCTCCATCGCACCTTCAGGTATTGAAAGGAGGAGGCCACGTCGGGCCGGATGATCGAACTATCCGGTCTCAATCGCACCTTTGGGTATTGAAAGTTCCTTCTGCGCTTTGTCGGCGGCGATTTTGGCTTCGTCTCAATCGCACCTTCGGGTATTAAAAAATCAAAAAAGCCATCTTCCCTCCCACCTCGTTATTGCCATCACTCAGCCTTTTTTGTCCACTCTACCGGATTTTCCAGCTGACTGAGTATGTGTTCAGCTTTAGCTACCTTTTTCTGGACGTAAGGAGCAGTATCATAACGTTTTAAGTTCTTACTGACCTTCACTTTAGGGGTAGCCGTCAAAGAAATCGTCTTCATGGCAGATTAGTTAAATACGTTGAATCAAAAATGCTTCGTAGGCCACGTTGGGCCGAAACCGTTCCCGACGCTGGCCGAGTATCCCTTCCACTAGAAAAGCCTCCTGAACCTCATTCAATAGCCGACTGATGGCAATTCGGTACAGACGAGTTCGGGCGGACGTGCTACCCGTGAAAAACACGATTTTGTCGGGGTGCGTTTCAAAGAAAACGAAAAGAGTTTGGATCACCGTAGCCAAAACCGTTTCCATATCATCATTGTCGCTCACGACCAGGTCATTTAAATCGCCATTTCCGTCATCGTCCCCGAACGCCAAATTAAAAACTCCAGGGTTACTGGGCAAGGGGGTGTACTGAACAATCTTGTTAACTGCTTTCGTCGGACCAACGCTGATAAACCGAAATGTCAGCGCATCCTCTGAAGTTTCAACGGGATAGGTAGGCTGTTGCACCGTTCAAATTAAAGTAAAAAGTTCGCATACTGCCGCTTCGTCGAATCATCAATACTGTCCAGGTAATGCTGAGTGCTTATGGGGTTACTCTGGCCCAACCCTTCCGAAATGAAATCAGTCGAGGCCCCGGCCCGTTTCATGGCCGTGGCCCAGGTGTGCCGGGCCACGTAGGTAGTCAGGGGCTTAGTGATACCGACGGCTTCGCCGATGCGTTTCATGTACTTGTTGACGGTCTTGACGAACTGATTTTTGACCAGCATCTCCTGCTTTGGGTCAAGGCCTTCGGGAAGAAAGGGGAAAAGGTGAGAATCAGGGCGACGATCCTTGTTACCCCAGACGGCAAGAATGTCCCGCACCGGGGGCGTCACGAAGACCACGACGGGGAGCGGATTTGAGCGCGTGGTTCGTTTCGTTTTGGCCCGAATGAACACGATTTTGTCCCCATGCACATCCCTCCAACATAATTGACAGATGTCTTTGGGGTTCATGCCATTGCAGTAATACGAAAACAGCCAGAATGATTTCGCCTTGTCTTCGGGCGAGCCAGGCGTGGTTTTAAATTGGCGGATCGCATCCACTTCGTCACGGGTCAGGGCTTTTTTAATGTTTCGGGTAACTGGAATCTGATACCGATTTTTCCTGAATGGATACTGTTTGGGGGTGATAACTTCCCGTTCGAGGGCCTGGTTGAAAATGGTTCGGAGCGAACGGAGGTAGATACCAATGGTAGTAGGTGATTTTCCCGCCCCCATCATCCAGGCTTCGTAATGTTCAAGCCACTCAGGAGTAATGTCCAGAAACCGAAGTTTGGATTGGAATGCCAATAGGGAACGAATGGCAAACGTATACGAATTGGCGGTACCGGGGCGTCCCTGCCGTTCGAGTTTGCCGATGTATTCCTGAAAGGCACTGGCTAGGTCGTGGGCAGCTTCGCGTTCCTTCAAGGATTCGAGTGCGTCCCGGAAAAATGTTTGTTGAAAGAGAAAAAAGTCGAAGGGCTGATCCTTCTTCTCAAATCCAGTTATAACTCCCGTGGCTTTGGCCTTGATTTCTTCTATAATTTTACGGAAGTCGTTGTGGGCTTTCGACCTTTTACCCTGTTCCACTTCGTGCCAGAAGTCCTCTTCAGTATCGTGTTTCAGCTTATAATACCGCTGGTCACGCTGGTAAGTAAGGCGGAGCTTAACGGGGAACTTTCCATTAGCTTTCCGCCGCCGGGTGTCAAGAATGAGGTCAACGGTGGGGTAAGAGAGGGCCATGTATGCAAAGTTGAGGGCTGTAAATTTGCATACAATTTGCATACAAATCCGGTAAGTATGCAAATTTAACGGTAATAAATTTGCATACACATAAAAGTCAAAGTCCTGAATATCAGTAAAATAAATACTTTTTATTACCTATAGTTACTTGATTAAAATAGACTCATAATCAATTGGTCGCTGGTTCGAACCCAGCACGGCCCACCAGAGTCGGAACCTTATAAGTCTTTTTTTGACCTATAAGGTTTTCTCCGTTTTAACCCAACTCTCAATCTAACCTCAGCGGTTGATCCACCTCGTGGAAGTGCCGCCAAACCATTCCAACAAGTAATCTCGTTCGAGGAAGGTTGGTCCTCCGTGGAGCAACTCAGTGTACGAAGAATAATGCCAGTCTGTTGCCGAGCGGCAAAACCCGTGATGAACCGGATTCTGATGAATGTAGCTAACCAGTGTTGTAAAATAATCTTCCGTTTCCACTTGTTCCCGTTGCAAATAATCTATGAATAGCGCTCCCTTCCGGTTGAAAACCCGGTTGAAACTGCGCGCGTAACTGTTGAAAAAATTACTGAATTGCTGCATGACAAATTCGTGGATAGTAAAGTCGGCCCCGGCCGGATGGCCTTTCAACGCTTCGTACCGCGTTTGCAGACTCGCTTCGTCCCGCACCTGCACCAGCAGGTGAAAGTGATTGGGCATCAGGCAATACGCATAGGTCCTTAACACCGGTTGTAAGTAAGTAGTTGCTGTAAATTAGTTTAGGTTATTGTATTTTCGTCTCATGGGACG
>CAXTIG010000071.1:0-17210 GCA_964244295.1 uncultured Cytophagales bacterium | reverse complement strand
CCCTTCTGGCTTTTTTCTACCCCTCGCTTTGTTGCGTTTGAAACTTGAATCTACGGATGCCGAGCAGTCCGACTTTGTAAACGTCGGATGCCCACCGGCAGACCTATCGCAACCATTTTTGCCGCCGTGCGAATCCGCATCCCCTGTGCGAATCCGCATCCCCTGTGCGAATCCGCATCCCCTGTGCGAATCCGCACGTTTTTCCTCCTCAATAATTCTGTTAATCTCTTGATTCAAAAAGAGTTACCCCCTGGCACCGCATTCGCAACCAAAAAGGCCAAACCCAACGCCCAACATGGACCGCGAACTTGCTCCCGAATTGACCCAACGAACCCGCCGCAACCGGCTGCTGCTGCTTTTGCTGGCGGCGGGGGGCGTGGTGGCCGTGGTGCTGGTGCTTCGCAATTCCCTCAAAACGTCCGTCGAGGCCGCTAAAATTCGGGTGGTCACGGCGGAAACCGGGCCGGTCGAAAACACGCTCAGTGCCACGGGCGAGGTAATTCCGGCCTTCGAGCAGGTGCTGACGAGTCCGATTCGGGCCAGCATCCGGCGGGTGTTGTTTACCCCCGGTGCGCGGGTGCGGCCCGGTCAGCCCCTGCTCGAACTCGACAAATCGCTGAGTGAAATCGAGGTGGAAAAAGGCAAGGACCAACTGGCCCTGAAGCGCAACGGCATCGAGCAGTTGCGGATGAAGTTGGCGAAAGAACTCGCCGATGCTGAACTCAACGACCAGATTAAATCCCTGACCATCAACCGCCTGAAAGCGGATTTGGAGGACACCAGGCGCTTGCAGAAAGTCGGTGGCCGCACCCCGGAAGACGTCTCCCAGGCCGCCGACAAATTGCGCATTGCCGAACTGGAGAAAAAGCAATTGGAAAACGGCCTGGCCTACAGCCGGAATTCGATGAGCGCCAGCCTGCGCCAAAGCGCCCTCGAAGCCCAAATCGAGGCCCGCAGCCTCCAGGAACTGGCCCACAAACTCAAGCAAGCCGACATCGTGGCCGACCGGGCGGGCGTGCTGACCTGGGTCAACGAAAACATCGGGGCGACCGTCAGCGAAGGGGAAATCCTGGTCAAAGTGGCCGATTTGGGTTCCTTCCGGGTCGAAGGCTCCTGCGCCGACGTGTACGCCGAGCAGGTGAAGGCGGGCCTGCCGGTGCTGGTGAAGGCCAACGAAACGGTGCTGCGCGGAGAAATTACCCAGGTGAAACCGGCGGTGAAAAACGGCGTGGTGCAGTTCGTGATTCAACTCGACGACCCCCGGCACGCGTCCCTGCGGCCCAACCTGAAAACGGAGGTGTTCGTCGTGACCCAGCGCGCGGCGCGGGCGGTGCGGGTGCCCAACGGCCCGGCCTTCAAGGGCAAGCGGCGGCAGGTGGTGTTCGTGCTCGGGGCCGGTGGGCGCAGCGCCCGGCGGCGCGAGGTGGAGGTGGGGCTTTCCAACTTCGATTTTGTGGAAATCAGAAGCGGCCTGCAAGCGGGCGAACGCCTCATCGTGAGCGATTTGAGCGAGTACGAACACGTGGAACAACTCACGATTAACCCCGCCAAGCCATGACCTTTGCCAGAAAAACTGCTTACGACCGACCTTTACCTGCCGTTTTGCTTTTGACCATAAAAGCGGCGGGTCACCCTGAGCGGAGTCGAAGGGTGTGCGGCTGGTCAGCGCTGGCCCACCGCACACCCTTCGACTCCGCTCAGGGTGACCCGCCGCATAAAAAAATTCACTTCCTGATAATTCTTCTGTTGCTGGCTCTCTGTCAACCCGCCTTCGCCCAAACCCGCGCCGTCACCCTCGCCGAGGTCATCGACCTGGCTCAGAATCAATCCATCGCCGCCAAGCGGGCGGCCACCCAGAAGCGCACCAACTATTGGCAATACCGTTCGTTTCTGGCCGATTTCAAACCCCAACTGAGCCTGAACGGCACCTTGCCCGGTTTTACGCGTTCATTCGTGGAAGTCCAGCAGCCCGACGGGACGATTGCCTTTCAGCCCATTTCCAACAACAATTCGCTGCTCAACCTGTCGCTGAGCCAGAACATCGCCCTCACCGGCGGGACGATTTTCGTCCAGCAGCAACTCCAGCGCTTCGACGATTTCGAGCGAAACAACACGCTGTACAACGGCATTCCCTTCGGCATCGGGCTGTCTCAACCGCTGTTTCGGTTCAACCCACTGAAGTGGGACCGCCGCACCGAGCCGTTGCGCTACCAGGAAGGCAACCAGCAAAGCACCGAAGCCCTGGAGCGCGTGGCGCTGAACGCCACGGGTCTGTACTTCGACCTGCTCGTGGCGCAGGTGAACCTGCAAATCGCCGAGGTAAACCGGGCCAACAACGACACGCTGTTTCGGGTGGCCCGCGAAAAACTGGCCCTGGGTCGGCTCAGTCAGAACGATTTCCTCCAACTGCAACTGGGTTTTCTGACGGCAAAAAAAGACCTCGCTTCCGCCCAGCAAGCCGCCGAAGTGGCCTCGCTGAAACTCCGCACCTACGTCGGCTCCCGGGACGAGCAGCGATTGGAACTCGTCGTGCCGGGGGCGGGGGCCGTGGTGGAGGTGGAGTTGAAAAAAGCCATCGCCGAGGCCTTCGCGAACCGCTCCGACGCCATCGCCTTCCGCCGCCGCCTGCTCGAAGCCGAGCGCGACGTGGACCGGGCGGTGAAGGAAAACGGCTTCAACGCCAGCCTGAACGCCAGTTTTGGCCTCTCGAACCGGGGTGCCCGCCTCGGCGACGTGTACGTGCGCCCGCAAGACCGGGAGTTCGTGGAGATTCAGTTTACGCTGCCCATCCTGACCTGGGGCCGGAATCAGGCCCGCACCGAAACCGCCCGCGCCAACCGCCAACTGGCCGAGCAAACCGTGGAGCAGGACAAGCTGACCTTCGAGCAGGAAATTTACACGCAGGTGACGTTGCTGACCATGCTCCGCCAGCAGGTAGCCCTGACCGCCGAAGCCGACGGCATCGCTCAACAGCGTTACGGGATTGCCCAAAACCGCTTCATCCTCAGCGACCTGAGCGTAACCGACCTCGGCATCGCCACCCAGGAAAAAGACCGCGCCCGCCGCGACGCCATCATCGCCCTGCGGGACTACTGGCAGGCCTACTACGCGCTGCGGCTGCTGACGCTGTTTGATTTTGAAACGAATCTGAAACTTGGAAATTAAACGCAGGGTCACCCTGAGCGGAGTCGAAGGGTGTGCGGTGGGTAAGCGCTGGCCAGCCGCACACCCTTCGACTTCGCTCAGGGTGACCCGCCCTAAAACGCAAAAACGCCCATGCTACACCTCAAAAACATCGAAAAAGTCTACCGCACCAGCACGATTGAAACGCTGGCGCTCAACAACATCAACCTTGCCATTAAAAAAGGCGAGTTCGTGTCGGTCATGGGGCCGAGTGGCTGCGGAAAAAGCACGCTGCTCAACATCATGGGCCTGTTGGACGAACCCTCGCAAGGCAGCGTCGAACTCGACGGGCAACCCGTGGCGAGCTACCGCGACCGCGAACTGGCCCGGCTGCGCAACCAGAAAATCGGGTTTATTTTCCAAAGCTTCCACCTCATCCCGGACCTTTCGGTGTTGGACAACGTAGAAATTCCCCTGCTTTACCGCAGCGCCAACGGCAAACCCCGCAGCGAGCACGCCCGCGAGGCGCTCGAAAAAGTGGGTCTCGCCAACCGCGTGAAGCACTTCCCGCGCCAGCTTTCGGGCGGGCAGAAGCAGCGGGTTGCCATTGCGCGGGCCATCGTCGGCAACCCCGAACTCATTCTGGCCGACGAACCCACCGGCAACCTCGACAGCGGGATGGGGAATGAAATCATGAACATTCTCGAAACCCTCAACCAGGGCGGAGCCACCATCGTGATGGTCACCCACGACGAACAAATGGCGAAGCGCACGCACCGGCTGGTAAGGCTTTTCGACGGAAGCCAGGTGTCGTAAGAGCAGAGAGTAGAGAGATGAGAGTAGAGATTTTCCTCTGCTGAATTTCCCTACTCTCTGCTCTCATCTCTCTACTCTCTACTCTAAATTCCATGTTGCTCAACGCCATCAAAATCGCCTGGAAGGTGCTGCTTCGGCATCCGTTTTACACGTTCATCACGCTATTCGGCATTAGCCTGACGCTCACCGTGCTGATGGTGCTGACCTCGTTTCTCGACCACCTGCTCGCGCCGCACTACCCGGAGCACAAGCGCGAGCGGATGCTGTACCTCTCGCGGGTATCGGAAAAAGATTCGCTGCGCAATTCGACGCGGTCAAGTCCGGCAAGTTTTCATTTTTTGAAAACCTACGTCAAGACCCTGAAAACCCCTGAAAAGGTGGGTATCACGTCGTTGTTTGGCTTCGCCAACGCCTACGTCAACGGCAAGCGTCTCAGCTTGCAGACTAAGTTTACCGACGCCGATTTCTGGGACGTGACGGATTTTGAATTTCTCGAAGGCAAGCCCTTCAACGCCCAGACCATCGCGCAGGGCCAGCAGGTGGCCGTCATCAGCGACGACCTGAAGAACCAGTATTTTGAGGACGAAGCCGCTCCTGCCGTGGGCAAAACCATCGAAGTGGACAACGCCCGCTACCGGATTATTGGCGTGGTGCGGGCCGCGCCTGTAACCCGACCCATCACGGCGGCGGACATTTATTTCCCGTACACGGTACCCAAGAGCAATTACCAGTCGAAGGGTTTCACCGGCGGTTTTACCGGATTGGTGTTGGCGCGGACACCCGCCGACATTCCGGCAATCAAAGCCGAATTCGACGGCATCGTCGGCCGTATTACGCTGCCCCAGGTGGATGACGGATTCAAATTTCACATTCTTGAAACCCGCGTAGAAACCTACCTCGAAAACTGGCTGAATGTATTCAACGCCGACATCTCCGCGCAGACCGTGTTTTTCGCCGTCGTGGGCTTGTTCATGCTCTTGTTTATGGCGCTGCCCGCCATCAATCTGGTCAATGTCAACGTAAGCCGCATCATGGAACGGGCCTCCGAAATCGGCATCCGCAAGGCCTTTGGGGCACCCGCCCGCACGCTGGTCTGGCAGTTCGTGGTCGAAAACCTGTTCATCACCTTCATCGGCGGGGCCATCGCGCTGCTGCTGTCGGGCCTCATTATTTGGTACATCAACCAAAGCGGCTGGATTTTCCGGGCCGATTTGACCATCAACTTCACCGTCTTCGCCGTCAGCATCCTCGTCTGCGTCGTGTTCGGCTTGCTGTCGGGCGTGGCCCCGGCCCTCCGCATGGCGAAGTTGCCGATTGCGGAGGCGCTGAAAGCAAGTGGATAGAGTAGAGAGAATAGTGGATAGCGCAAATTCAAAGATTGCCATCCGCGCTGCTTCTTTCTCTCATCTATCCTCTCTACTCTTTTCTCTACTTTCCCCATGCTCAAACACCTCTTCCGGTTGATGTGGAACAAAAAGCGCGGCCACGTGCTGCTTATCGTTGAAATCCTGGCGGCATTTCTGGTGCTGTTCGGGGTGACGAGCCTCATCACCCACAACCTCGGCAATTACCGCCAGCCCCTCGGCTACGATTACCACAACGTGTGGACCATCGGGTTCGACACCCGCAGCCAGTCGGATACCATAGCTAGTGAAACCATGCGCCAGCTCAAAGCCCGCGCCCAGACCTACCCCGAAGTGCGGGCGGTCGCCCTGTCCAGTAGCAATGCGCCGCTATCGCAGAACCAGTCAAACCGGGAAGTTCGTTTCGGGAAAATATCGCAACCGACCGACCACTTCAGCACCGACCGCGATTTTGCCCGCACCATGAACGTGCCGGTGCTTGAAGGCCGCTGGTTCGACAAGTCCGACGAAGGCGAGGGCATCAAACCCGTGGTCATCAACCAACCCCTGCGCAAAGGCCTCTTTGGCACCGGCCCGGCGCTAGGCCAACTGGTTACCTTCTACGAACCCGGTCCGAAAAACCCGAACCCCGAGAAATTCCGCGTCGTGGGCGTTATGGGCAACTTCAAATCGCGGGGCGAATACCAGAGTAACGACTTCGGCATCTTCGAATTGACGCGCGAGGCCAAACCTCACTGGCTGAGGACGATGGTGGTGAAAGTGGCCCCCGGCACCGACGCTGGATTTGAAGCCCGCCTGATGAAAGACTTCGCCGCCATGACCAAAGACTGGAACATTGACGTGTCGTACATGGAAAAACAGCGCCAGACGATGCAAAACATCACGTTGGTGCCAGTCCTGATTTTCCTCATCGTCAGCGGCTTCCTGCTCATCAACGTCGCGTTAGGCTTGTTCGGCGTGCTAAACCTGAGCATCGCCAAGCGAAAAAGCGAAATCGGCGTCCGGCGGGCGATGGGGGCGACGGCGGGGGCGATTACCGCCCAGTTTGTGGGCGAAATCTGGGTACTGGCTACCTTTGGGCTGCTCATCGGACTAGTGCTCGCCGTGCAATTCCCACTGCTCAACGTCTTCGACCTCGAAGCGGGCGTGTACCTGACGGCCATCGGCGTGTCGGTGGGGGTGATTTACGCGATTGTGACCTTGTGCGCGCTGTACCCGAGTCGGCAGGCGGCGCGAGTGCAGCCGTCGGTGGCCTTGCACGAGGAGTAAAAGCCGAAAAGGGATGCCAGCCGTAGCGGATTTGTGCGCGGGCACGGCTGGCATCCCGGCCCGGTTACCCGAAATTTGCCCCACGCCCTCTGCCCCATGCTTCTAATCATCGACGACGACCTCGCCGTACAAACCTCCCTCTCGCTGCTCCTGCGAAAGGAAGGCTTCGACGTAAAAACCGCCGATACCCCCGAAGACGCGCTGGAACTCATGGACGAGCAAGTACCCGAACTGGTGCTGCTCGACATGAATTTCAGCATCGAAACCTCCGGGCGCGAGGGCCTGCGCACGCTCCGGCGCATTCGCAGCCGCTTTCCGGCCCTGCCGGTGATTCTCATTACAGGTTGGGGCAGCATCGATTTGGCGGTGGAAGGCATGAAGGCGGGCGCGAAGGATTTCATCACCAAACCCTGGCAAAATGACTACCTCCTGCAATCGGTCCGGACGGCGATTGAACTGACCCGCCAAGCCCCGGAATCGCCGAGCCGCCAGAAGTTGAACCGGCAGTTTTTGCTCGACAACATCATCGGCGAAGACCCGAAACTGCTCGACCTCCTGGCGACCGTGGGCCGCGTGGCCCCGACCAACGCGCCCGTACTCATCACCGGCGAGAGCGGCACGGGCAAGGAACTCGTCGCCGAGGCGATTCACCAAAACAGCCAGCGCCGCGCCCGGCCTTTTGTCAAAGTAAACCTGGGCGGCATTTCCTCGACCTTGTTTGAAAGCGAACTCTTCGGGCACGTGCGCGGAGCCTTCACCGACGCCAAAACCGACCGCGTGGGGCGTTTCGACCTGGCCCACAAAGGCAGCATTTTTCTGGATGAAATCGGCGACCTCGACCCGGCCAGTCAGGTGAAATTGTTGCGGGTCTTGCAAGACCGCACCTACGAACCACTGGGCAGCAGCCGCTCCAAAACCGCCGACGTGCGTGTGATTTGCGCCACCAACCGGAACCTGGAGGAAATGGTCGCCCAGGGCAGTTTCCGAGAAGATTTATTTTACCGCATCAACCTCATCACCGTGCGCCTGCCCGCCCTCCGCGAGCGCCCCGGCGACATTCCCCGGCTGGTCCAGTATTTCGTGGATAACCTGCAAATCATCTACGCCCGTCCCGATTTGCGGGTCAATCCGGCAGCGTTGAAGTGGCTCAAGCAACTTCCCCTGCCGGGCAACATCCGCCAATTGAAAAACCTGGTGGAGCGCACCGTGCTGCTGGCTTCGCACGACGAACTGCACGTAGCCGATTTCGAGCGGCACGTTTCCTCAAACCCCAGGCCCTCTGCCCTTAGCCCCCTGCCCGACGTAGGCACGATGTCGCTCGAAGAAATGGAATTTCAGATGATTCGCCGGGCGATGGAATTTCACCAAAACCGCGTGGCTAAAGTAGCCCGCGCCCTGGGCATCACCCGCTTCGCGCTGTACCGACGGCTGGAAAAGTTTGGGATTCCGTATAGTTCGGAGGAATGAGAAACAGGAAATGAGAAACAAGAGACAGGAAAACCTTCCTGGTCTGCTGCTTTTTCTCGCATCTTGTTTCCAGCTTCTTGTTTCTAACACCCCATGACCCTCCCCTTCCGCACCCGCTACCTCCTCTACATCGGGGCCGTTCACGTCGTTTTAGTGGCGCTGACGTTTCTGGTGTTGCGGCAAAACAAGGCGCTGTTCATTGCCGCCGAATTGGGTATTTTGCTGTCGGTGTTCGCCGCGTGGTGGCTGTACCGGCAGTTTCGTCAGCCCTCGGAATTCGTGGCATCGGGCATCGAGGCGATCAAAGACCAGGATTTCACGGTAAAATTCGTCCCCAACGGCAACCCGGAAGTGGATGGCCTCGTGGCCGTGTACAACCTGATGATCGATCAACTCCGGTTGGAGCGCACCCGGCAGCGCGAGCAGCAGTTTTTCCTGGAAAACCTGATCGAAGCCGCCCCCATCGCCATCCTGATTTTTGATTTTGACGAACGCATTTCCGCCGCCAACCCCAGCGCCCTATCGCTACTGAACCGACGACCGGACGAACTGGAAGGGAAAACCGTGGCCGAAACCGTCCACCCGCTGCTCGACCAATTGGCCGAACTGGCTACCGGCGAAGCGCGCACGGTGAAAGTGAGCGGCGTGGAAACCTACAAAGTACGGCGCTCGCACTTCATGGATCGGGGCTTCCGGCGCTCGTTTCTAATGATCGAAGAACTGACCCGTGACATTCTGGAAACCGAAAAAGCGGCCTACGGCAAGGTGATTCGGATGATGGCCCACGAAGTCAACAACTCCGTCGGGGCCGTCAATTCCATCCTCGACGTGGCCCAAGGCTACGTGTCCGCCCCCGATGTAAGTCACGCGTTGCGCGTCGCTCACGAGCGCAACGAGCGCCTGGGCCGCTTCATGCGCCGCTTCGCCGACGTGGTGCGGCTGCCTCTCCCCCACCGCCAACCCACCAACCTCGGCGAACTGGCCCGCAATGTCACCCAGTTGATGCAGCCCCAGGCCGAAGCGCGGGGAATCGGCCTCGAATCTCGCGTCGAGGCCGATTCCGTGGTGCATTCCATCGATGTGGAGCAGATGGAGCAGGTGCTGGTGAATGTACTGAAAAACGCACTGGAAGCCTGCCAGCCGGGCGAAACCGTTGAAACGGTTTTAACCCCCGAAAGCCTGACCATCCGCGACAACGGACGGCCCATTCCCGACGAAGTCGCCGCCAACTTGTTCAACCCGTTCTTCAGCACCAAAGCCGACGGCCAGGGCATCGGCCTGACGCTCACGAAGGAAATTTTGCTCAACCACGGTTTTCAATTTTCGTTGAAAACCGGGTCGGAGGGCTGGACGGAGTTTGTGGTTCGCTGGAACTGACCGGCAGTGTTCATTTCCGAACAGGCTTGTCCGAAATCGAACGGTATTTTAGAAACTTAAAATTTGTAACCGTCTGAATTTCAGATAAAAAACTACGTGGCATGGGGATTTAAATGAAGTGGGTGTTTCCAAACTAAATTTAAAAACCATGAAAACGCATCCCTTTCTCTCCCTCTTCGCCGCCGCCGTATTGACGGCCGCCACCCCGGTTCAGTCGCAAGCCCGCCACACCGAACCAACCGCCACCGCGTCTGCCGTGCCCTTCGACGTGAGCATTGTCCGCGCGCCCGCTGAGATGAAACTCCGGGTATTTATCCAAAAACACCAGTCGTCCTCTCTTTCCGTTTCCCTCCGAAACAGTCAGGGTGAACTCCTGTACTCGTCGACGGTCGGGAAAAAAGAACCGGGTCGGGCCTTGTCGTTCAACCTGAGCGAGTTGCCCGATGGTACCTACACCCTCGACGTGAAGGGAGCCGGTAAGCACGTGACCAAAACCCTCAATCTGGACACGCCCCAACGGCTATTGGCGATGAATTGAGTGGGTTTTCTTCCCGCAAAAAAGGCATCTCATGCGTATGGGATGCCTTTTTATTGTAGCGGAGCGGCTAAAGAATTTCAAAACCGACGTTGTCATCCCGACGAAGGAGGGATCTCGTTGGCCTACCAAATCCCTTGCCGGTAGCCGAGTGTCAGGTACCCCGACGAGATCCCTCCTGCGTCGGGATGACAACGGGATTTCCGAGAAACTGCCGGGCAACGTCTATTTTTTCTTCAACCCCAACTCCACCAGTCGCTCGTCCAGAAATTCTCCGGCGGTCATATCGACGTAGAGTTTGGGGTGTTCGGCGTCCACGCAGGAGTCGAGACAGGTCAGGTCCATTTCGGCGCGGGGATGCATGAAAAACGGAACCGAAAAGCGCGAGGTAGCCAGTTTTTCACGGGGCGGGTTGACCACCTGGTGAATCGTCGATTTGAGTTTGTGGTTGGTGAGCCGGTCGAGCATATCGCCCACGTTGACGATGATCTGGTCGGGCAGGGCGGTGATGCCAATCCAAACCCCGTCGCGGCGCAGCACTTCAAGGCCCTCGGCGCTGGCCCCCATCAGCAGCGTGATCAAGTTGATATCGCCGTGGGCGGCGGCGCGCACGGCCCCGTCGGGCGTCGTGACCGGGTCGAGCGGGAAGTAGTGCAGCGCCCGCAGAATGGAGTTGCCGTGGCGGACTTTGTCTTCAAAATAATCTTCCGGCAATTCTAGGTACAGCGCGATGGCGCGGAGCAGGATTTTACCCGCCTTCTCAAACGTGCGGAATGTTTTCAGGGTGTGTTCTTCAAACTCAGGAATCTCCGTCGGGAACACGTTGCGGGTGTGCTGTTGCCAAATCGGGTCGCCGTCGTCTTCCGTCGGGTGCGGCTGCCCGACGTGGTAAAATTCCTTCAGATCGGCCACTTTGTTCCCCTTCGCCGTTTCGCGGCCCTTGCCGGTGTAGCCCCGCTGCCCGGCCATCCCAGGCAAATCGTATTGCTGCTTCAGGTCGTCGGGCGAAAAGAAAAACTTCTGAATAGCCTCGTAGAGGTCTTTCTGGATCTCGGCGGTGAGCCCGTGGTTTTTAATGGCCACGAAGCCGATGTTGTGGAACGCCGCGCCCAGGTCAGCCACGAACTTCTGTTTCCGAGCCGGGTCGCCGGAGGTAAAATCGGCCAGGTCGAGCGAAGGAATTTCGTTGAGGAGTTGGAGTTCGACGGTCGGGGTGGCTGCGGGGATCATGCCGATTGATGGATTTTTGGTTTGTCGTTGCTGGTTGTTGCCTGAACAAAGATACGGGGTGGAACGAAAAAAGCCGGGTTGGCTAACCCGGCTTTCCACGACGTGATGGGTGTTTAAAGAATTCCCCCACCTAGAAACAGCCGTACCACGGCAATCCCTAGCACGATGAGGTTGAAATTCCGCCCGGATTTCGCTACCGCGAACGTTCCGACGAGCAGCCCGACCAGGGCAATCGGGATGGCGATCCAGTTGACAATGCCCACCAGGGGAATCAATCCGACCAGCGCCACGATTAGGGCGACTAGGCCGATGAGGATGGAAATGAGGTTCATCGTTTTTGTTGAATTGGTTGCTCAAAACACGCGGGATTCCTCTATTTTCACAACCAGCCCGTGATAACCGGCCCGGTCATCGGATGATTGCCCGCCTGGGAGGAGCATAAAAAAGCGGGCGAGATCGAATTGGCTTTGCCCGCCGATTTGCCCGCCGATTGATCGAAAAAAGCCGGGCTGAGTGGCCCGGCGAAACCCGCAGTAGTCCCTTTCCTACATTTGATTCATCAGTACGTCCCCAGTTTGTATTCGAACTGAGCAATCCAAAAACGAGGTACGAGTGAAAAACGAGTTTCGGAGATCAGGTAATTCGTCAGGGAATTTTGGGCGACAAGGGGCGAATCGAGCAGATTTTTTGCGGAAAACTCAAACGACCAGCGGCTTTTCGAGGTATGGTATTCGGCCGAAGCATCGAGCAGAAAAGCATTGGTACGGGTCGTATTGCCGTTAAAGTAAATCCATTCGGCGCTCACTCGGGCGGAAAACCATTCATGCGGACGTACTCGGGCGCTCAGGTAGGCTTTGGTGAGGATCGAACGTAACTTTTCTTCATCGGCGATTGCGCCTCCGGCCACCACCAGGGAGTGAAATTGACTAATCCCGCCGTCGAAATTAAGTGCTCCTTTCAGCGCCGTTACAAAGGACAGCTTCCCGCCCACGGTCTCCAACTGATTTTGCCTGATTTCACCCTCACCCACCCCATTGGCTACCTGATTCCGGGTGTAATCGAACCCAACCTGAAGTCGTGCCCGTAAGGCATTGAAATATTTATCGGCTTGTGAGTTGAAGGCAAGGCTTCGGTTACTGCCTAAATAGGGTTCGGCCGTGCTGAATGTAGCGAGTGGGCCAATGAAGATTCTATTCAGATACGGTTGCCTGCTTTGAAAATACTGGAGGTTGGCAAAACCGAGGAATTGATGATAAAGGTTATTGTACGAAAATAAAACCGTAGCCAAGTGGTTAGTAGTGAGGTTGAACACGGGAGCGCCTCGTTCAAAATTTCGGTAGTTGCTGAGGATGTAGCCGTTTCTGAGTTCCGTCAGGTTTGGAGTAGTGATTTGCTGAACATAAGCCAGTACCACTTTTGCCTGGTCGGTTGGCTGGTAGCCAATTCCCAGTCGGGGCGTAGCGAAAAACCGTTCCTGAAAAAACCCTCCTCCTGATTCAGACACCCGTTGCCGTAGCCGAACGTTGTACACCGCCCCGCCCACAAAAAAACGCCACTTCCTAAGCCGGTAATTTTCCTGCGTCTCCAACGCCCAGGTTTGTTTTTCGAGACGGTTCTGGTTAACAAACGGCGTATCGAGCGGTATTTGCAATTGCCCGTCCGAAACCCAAAACGTGCTTACCAATTGGCCTGATGTGGGTCGGAAACTCAGCCCAATCGAAAACGTGCCGTTTCGATGCGTACCGGAAAGGCGAGATGCCGCCGTGAAGGCGCTGCTGCTGAGATTGATTTCCTGCGTGGCGAGTCGGGTAGCGGGCAACGCCCCTGGCAAAATGGCGTACCTCCCCGAGTTTACCGACTGATCCGTGCGATGCTGAGTCGACTCGTAACGGCCTTCCGACACCCACACCCAAGACGGGTTTAATCGGCGTACATACTCGATTCGGTAAGCCTGGTCGGTGGCCGGGTCACTGGTTAGTTCGGTAAACTGATCCGTCTGGTTTAGCGCCGTGGTCATCACTCCGAGGCTCCGGCGCACCCGAGCAGCACGCCCAAGCAATCGAATTCGCAGCGACGATTTCGTCGTGGGTTGCCAGAATACCTCTGCATTGCCACTCCAGGTACGAGGCCGCCGGACGAAATCCTGCTGATCACGGACGGCCAATTCCCCACCCGGCAACAGGTACCTGGAGAGCACGTCGACCGTCTGCCGGGTGCGGTCACCAAAGCCATAGCCCCAGAAAGTTAGCTTCAAATTTTGTCGGGGGCGTAACGTCGCATTCAATGCCCCCATCCGAGCCTGGTTGGTTTGGTACCGTTCAGGCCGAAGGTGGGGGCTAAGCACCCCCGTGTTGGTAAGTTGAGCAAGTGGATTGGTCTCAAAATCAGTTGCCAGGGGGCGATCCCGAACATCCAACCGGTATTCCACGTCCACCACCGGATCGTATCCGATGGTGTTGGCATTACTGACCGTACCCACTTTCGTTTTGCCGTGCAGGGAAAACAAATTCAGACCCGCTTCGTACCGCTCCGGCAAACCCAAACCCAACCGTGCGTTGCCAAACGTCGTTCGTTTGGTTTCGGGTTTCATGGTCAGGTTTAGTACCGTTTTTTCAGATTCTTCGATGTTCCGAAGCAGTGGATTCTCCGCGTAATTCTGAATGGCTTCGACGCTCTCCAGCACGCCAGCGGGCATATTCCGGGAAATTAATTTGTAATTCGTACCGAAAAACTCATCGCCCTCTACCAGCACCTTCGTTACTTTTTTTCCTTTGTAGGATAAACTTCCATCTTCACCCACCTGCACACCAGGTAATTTGCGCAACACATCTTCCACCACTTTTTCAGAACCGTTGGTGAAGGCAGAAACTTTGTAGGAAACCGTATCCCGCGAAGCACGAATCGGTGGGGCCGTTGCTTTCACGATCACTTCGCGCAGAGCAACGGCTTGGGGGCGTAAAACAAAATCGTATCGGGTGATGGTATCTTGTGGCAGAAGAAGTTTCACTTCTGGGGCGTACCCTAAGCCAGTTGCAATTAACTCGAGCGTATCGGAATGTCTGGGAATGTGCAACTGGTACTTGCCCATTCCATCAGTAAGTGTATAGGCTATAGTATATAGATTAGGTCTGTTTTGTAAAAGACGGATATTGATAAATGATGAAGGTATATTTGATTGATTTCTTACAGTACCAACAATATTGATTTGTCCCGCTGAAATCAGTGGAAAAAATAGTTTCAAAATACAAAAAACCCATCCACATTTAAACCTCATGTGATGACCGAATTACTCCTCTCGTTCAATAGTTAAATGCGGTGGTCTACGCTTCGTGATTACTTCAACTTTTACACCCGGTTCTTTCGGAGAAGATTCAATCAAACGCTTGAATTTATCCTGTTCTTTAGAATAAATTTCATTAAATTCTGTTTTTGAAATGCCCTTACCTACATAATCATTTATAGTTAAAGAAATAGCTGGTTTTCCAGAGAGCTTTAATCCTGTAAACGAAAAATACACAGCCCCTTCATCATCGCGCGCTTCAAGAATTAAACCTGGAAGACCTTGAAGTTTCCAAGGACCCAAGGGAACAGCAATTTCTGGTGTATACCAGACCGTATAGGTTCTTCCTGAAAAATCACCCTTCGCTTCAATACAATTGAATTCTGCTATTTTCTTTCGCAAACCGGTCTCATTCCAGCGGATAGTACGGATTGTGTCTTGAATTAAATATTGCTTTGACGCATTTTTTGTAAAGAAAATCGCCTTACTACTCATGTCTTTAAATATAATCATACTATCAAATCTCGAAGTAACACTAACTAAAGCTCCTAAAGAATTTCTAATGGGTTTTCTTTGATTAAGTTTAGTTACAAATAAAGAACTACCTAATGTATTGAATTAAAGCGTTCCCTTCAGGGTATCAATGTATTTTTGCCTAATATTAAAATAATATTGGTATGAAGCAACTCCAAAAACTACATCTTGTCGATATTTTTGACAGAAAGCGCTTGATAACGCTGCTAAAATCAATGCCGTAGAAACGAATATTTTCATGTTTTATTAAGTTTTAATTGCTGACAAATTAAAAAAAACATTGATGTATTATTACTTACTTGCTATTCAAAACATATTATTTCATTCATAAAAACATTTTCTCAATTAAAACTAATATCATTTTTCAGGAATAGATTCAATAGACTTTACGTCGATAGTTAGCTCAACATCAGGGTGCGATTTTGCATAATTCATCAACTGGATTTTCTTTGATAAGAATCTTTTACAATACTCAGAATAATTTAATCTCTGCAAGTCTAGTTCAGAGCGAATATCGACATAATTTAACTTGGCTTTCATGGAAATAGAGTTGATTTTGAAAATCACTTCTCCATCGGTAGATTTTGCTTCAAGAATCAACCCTGGCAACCCCCAAAGTTTCCAGGGGCCTGATGTCAGCGGGATTTCATCCGTAAACCAAGCTTCGTATTCTCTGCCTCGAACGGTGGCAATAGCTTTCTGACACGGGTAGTTTAGTATTATTTTTTTGTCCTTGCTAATTTGCCATTCGGGGCGAATTAATGAATCAGAAACATCAAATGATTTTGAAAAAACTGATTCTGACGAGTGGATCAATAAGGTCGAAAAATTTTTAATTATATATTCTTTTTGGTCTGATTGTACAGAAAATGTTTGAGATAATCCAGAAGAGGTTGAATGAGTTTCTTTCTTTGTAAACCCAGTATTTACTATTTTAGTAATTATGGCTACCGTATCAGAACAATACATTGAAAAACGAACAGTATCTAAATTTTTTTCTGGTGCATAATTATAAATTTGGAAATAATCAATCTGTAATGCAACCGAGTTTTGTGAGTATGCGCAAATCGAGCAATTAATACAAACTGAAGATAAAATTAACTTGTTTAAGATTTTTTTTCTTAAACAATTTAATTCATAATAAACTAAACGAAAAGCTTGCGTTTTCATATTTTCTTATTTTTAAGAATCGTAAGAGTATTCTTGCTTCAATGCTTGGATGAAGGTGAAACAATTTAAGGAAATCCTCATCCAAGCATTGAAGCAAAAACTAAATCATGTTCATTAAATCCTCTGTCGCTGCGGCAATGGCTTCTTCACAAGTAGCGCGATACGCCGATGCTTTATAGGTGTAGGTTTTCCCGCCCGTTTCCAATTTGTAAGTGATGGTGGCCCTGCAACCACCCCCGTCCCTCTGAAGAATCTTCTCTTCGGTTAGACGGTTTTGTTTTGCCAAATCTTTCTTAACAGTCCCATGCCCCAGAGAGCCAAACGATACTCCGCTCGTAAGTAGTACTCCCAAAATAAGGTTTTTTATATTTGAAAATGGTTTAAGGTTGAAAATACTAATTCGTAGAATGGCCCCTTGTTCTTATGCAAACTGCACATGATACGGTAGCTTTTTCTTATCTGAAATAGTATCTCAAAACTATGGCCACTTACGTTGAGAAAAAATACGCGCCCCTTCCCATTTTCCTACGAACTACTACGTATTTTTCTACGTACCTCATCCCTTTTTTGAACTTGTATACGATTTTGTAAAGGGTTCCAACACCTCCCGGCGATCCAAAGCAAACAGGGCTAAAGCGAAACCATCTTGTCCATTCAGACCCAGTTTTTTAATCAGATGCTCCCGATGCTTACGAACCGTGTGCGGACTGGTACACGTCTGCTCCGCAATCTGAGCCGTTGTGCATCGCAGCGAGACGAGTGCCAGAACTCGGAGTTGAGTTGGGGTGAGTAGGGAAACTAAGCGGGCGATCTCAAGAGAGGGTTGAGTTGGTAATGACATGGTGAGAGAGGTTGTAAATGAGTTAGCCACTCGAGTACCCGGCTTCCAATCAAGAGTCACCAACTGACACCCCGACCAACAACATCGATAGGATGCCTTGAAGTGGCAGCTTCAATCAGGTAAGCGGGCAAAAAAGCGTCTATTTAGAGGTAAGTATTTGGGCTGAATTAGTTTAGACTAAATGAGCTGAACTTGATGGTCAAT
>CAXTIG010000070.1:0-17945 GCA_964244295.1 uncultured Cytophagales bacterium | reverse complement strand
TGCAGGGTTTGCAGGACGCCAAAATCAGCCTCGAACGCCTCAACGAAATCCACACGCTGGAGGACGAAGAACCCGCCGACCGCCCCAAGCTAGACCGCCTGCCCGCCTACGAAAGCCTCACGCTCAACAACCTGAGCTACACCTACCCCGGTGCGGGCAACGAGCCGGTGTTGCGGGACTTGAGTCTGACGATTCCCGCCCGTAAAACCACCGCCATTGTGGGCATGAGCGGCAGCGGTAAAACTACGCTGCTGAAGCTTTTGCTGCGGTTTTACGAACCGAGGGGTGGGGAAGTCCGCATCGGCGAAACGGGCTTACGCAATGTAAGCCACGCCCACTGGCGCAGCCAATGCGGCATGGTCATGCAGGAGGGATTTCTCTTTTCCGACACCATTGCCCGCAACATTGCCGTCGGCCAGGAACGGATTGACGTGGAGGGCCTCACCCACGCGGCGCGGGTGGCCAACGTTGAAGAGTTCATCGAATCCTTGCCGCTGGGCTACAACACCAAAATCGGGACCGAGGGCAGCGGCATTAGCCAGGGGCAACGCCAACGGATTCTCATTGCGCGAGCCGTGTACAAAGACCCGCAGTTTCTGTTTTTCGACGAAGCCACCAATGCCCTCGACGCCAACAACGAAGCTCAGATTTTGCAAAACCTGGAGGAATTTTTTCGGGGTCGTACCGTGGTGGTCGTGGCGCACCGATTGAGTACGGTTAAAAATGCGGATCAGATCGTGGTGCTCGACAAAGGCCGGATTTCGGAGGTGGGAACGCACGTTGAACTGACGGCCCGACGGGGGGATTACTGGCGATTGGTGAAAAACCAGTTGGAGATGGGGGCGTGATGGTGATGACTTTTAGTAGCCCTGCGGGTTTTAGTTTTCCTGCTTGTAGTTGTCATCCCGATGTTAGGAGGGATCTCGTTAACCTGTCGAAGTAGTTCACATCCGCCAGGGCTGGGATACCGGAAAGGTTCTCAGAGCACCAACGAGATCCCTCCTAACGTCGGGATGACAACTACGGTAGAATAGCAAATTAGACTAGTCAGGATATTTTTCATGAACCCAACCGAACTCCGTTCCGAAGAAGTCCAGGAACTCATTGCCCGCCCGCCGCGCTGGTTGTTGCGCTGGGGCATCACGCTCGTGGCACTGGTGCTGGTCGGGGTGCTGACGGGGGCCTGGGTCATTCGCTACCCCGACGTGGTGCGGGCCTCGTTTAAACTCACCTCGCTCAACGCCCCCAAAGCCGTGCTGACCCGCAGCGAGGGTAAACTGATGCGTTTGCTGGTGAGCGAAGGGACTGAGGTGAAGGCCGGTCAGCCGATGGCCTACCTCGAAAGCACCGCCCGCCACGAAGACGTGCTGCGGCTGATGGCTGAGTTGGAACGCGCCGGAAACCTCGCCCGCCGCGACCAGTTGGAGCAGCTAACGACGTTTAACCGGCACGACTTCCACCAACTCGGCGAATTGCAGGCCAGTTTTCAAACCTTCGAGCAGGCGCATATTCAATTGCAGGCGTACCTGGCGGGCGGGTTTTACAGCCAGAAAAAAGTCATGTTGCAGCGGGAAGTGCAGGATTTGGCCGCCCTCGCCGCCAACCTCGGCGAGCAACGCAGCCTCCAACAGCGCGACCAACAACTGGCCCAGGATGATTTTGAGGTGCAGCAAAAACTGGCCAGCGACAACGTCATTGCCCCGTTGGAATTGAAGCGCGAAGAAAGCAAGCGCCTCGCCCGCGATTTTCCGATCCAGCAAACCGGCGCGGCGCTCCTCAACAACGGTGTGGCGCAGCGGGCCAAGCAAAAGGAAATCCTCGAACTCGACCAGCAGGTGGCCGAGCAGCGCGACCAGTTTCTGCAAATGCTCAACACCCTACGCAGCGCGGCGGAAGCCTGGAAAGCGAAGTACGTGGTGTCGGCCCCGGTGGCCGGGCGGGTCGTGTTCCCGTCGTTTGTACAGGAAAGCCAGCACCTGACGCTGGGGCAGGAATTGGTTTACGTCGTTCCGGCGCACACGGAATTCTTCGGGGAATTGCGGGTGCCGCAGCAAAATTTTGGCAAGGTGAAAACGGGTCAAACGGTACTGGTGAAATTTAGCGGCTACCCGTTTCAGGAATTCGGGGCCGTGCGCGGGCGCGTCGAGTCCATCGCCGAGGTGCCCGTGCGCGACAGCGTGTTTCTGGCCAAAGTGGCATTACCAGCGGGCCTGACCACGAATTTTGGCAAAACCCTTTCCTACAAAACCGGCATGAGCGCCTCGGCGGAGATTCTGACCGACGAAACGCGGCTGCTGGAAAAGCTGTTTTACAACCTGCGTAAAGTTACGGGTGCCCGGTAGTAGCCAGGCGGTATTTGTGGAGGGGCAAACGTAGAAATGGAGGGAGGATAGCGGCATTTCCTAACGTCGAAAAAGCCCGGTTCCGAGTTGGTGGAGCCGGGCTTTTTTGTCGCTTAACTTTGCCGGGGTTCGTTGACTCCTGTAGAAAACACAAACGGTAAGCAGCCGATTAAGTACCGCGTAACCGAAGTTTTTGTGGTTTTCGAGGGGGATTCCAAGGCGGGGAATTATTGGGTTTTGAGCGGTAGTCGCACTGACACCGCAGCGGCGCACCGTCCCGTGTTCGTTTTAGCTTCGCTGAATCTTCGATTTGAGAAACGGACACCACGCCGAGAGAATACCAGCAAACTTCGATTACGGTGTATTTAACATATCCAGCCCTAGTTTTTAACAAACGGCCCTACTCCGGGCGGAAAGGGCCTGGTAATTTTGAAGCGAAAACCAACCGATGAATCGCCTCGGTTGGTTTGCCTTCGTGCCTTCGACGAAGTTCTGGTTTTCAACTGAGTATGCTCCATTCTTCCTCGCTGCAACGCGCGTTCCGCTGGCCTTTTTTTTGCCTGTTCCTGTCTACGTCTGGCGCATCGGCGCAACCGGACCAACTCCCCTCCGTACCCATCAACCTCCAGAATCTGAGCGATTTCAAGCCGACGGGCGGCAACTGGAGCGTGGTCGGTGATGTATTTTACGACCTCAACAAAGCCGGGTCAGGAAGCACCAGGCCGGGTACGGGCGTACTGGTTAATACCCCGTCTGGCCCCAGCAAAGACCATTTGTTTACGAAACTGGAACACGGCGACCTGGAACTGGAACTCGATTTTATGATGGAGAAAGGCGCCAATTCCGGTATTTATTTACAGGGCCGCTACGAAGTGCAGTTGTTCGATAGCTGGGGGGTATCCGTGCCGAAGTCGAGTGATTGCGGGGCTATTTACGAACGCTGGGACGAAAGCCGCCCCGATGGACGACGCGGTTACGAAGGCCACCCGCCGCTACAAAACGTGAGCAAAGCGCCCGGCCTGTGGCAACACCTGACCATCGTGTTCCGCGCCCCCCGATTTAACCCCAGCGGCAAAAAAACGGAGAACGCCCGCTTTCTGAAGGTGATGCAAAATGGCGTTGTCGTACAGGAAAACGTGGAGGTGACCGGCCCGACGCGGATGGCGGCATTCAACGACGAAAAACCCAGCGGCCCGCTCCTGATTCAGGGCGACCACGGGGCCGTTGCCCTTCGCAACCTTCGCTACAAAGCCTACCGCCCGGAGCCGGTTACGCTCAACAACCTGAAACTGAGCGCGTACGAAGGCCGGTTTGCCTCCGTCAGCGACTTCAACTCCCTCACCCCCAAGCGGGAAATGGCCCTCGACGTGCTGGCGCACCTGGCCCCCGGTAGCCGCGATCGATTCGGCGGAAAAATTACCGGTACGATTCACATTCCCCGGGCCGGACAGTACCTGCTCAACCTGAACCTCCGCTGGATTCCCGCCGAAACCGACCCCGCCCGCCCCAATGGAGCCGGTGAGTTGCTGATTGCGGGTAAATCCGTGCTGAGCATCAGCGGCAAGCAGAGCGGCACGGCTTCGGCGTTGGTCAATTTAGAGGCGGGCGATCTGCCGGTGGTGCTGGCGTATTACAAAAACAACGGGTTGTGGTACGCCCGCAGCAACGACATTCTGCTCTCCATCGAGGGGCCCGGTGTTCAGCAAACGACGCTGAATCAGGTCATTCGGGCCGAAGACCCGGTGGGAGAAATTTCGCTCCTCGCCAAAAGCGAACCCGTGATGCAACGCGGCTTTGTAAACCATCACGGTACCAAGCATACGCACACGATTTCGGTGGGCGAACCCGGCCAGGCTAATTATACCGTCGACCTCAGTCGGGGGGAATTTCTGCAAATCTGGCGGGGTGATTTCCTGGAAACGACCCCGATGTGGCACGGGCGGGGCGAAACGCAGCTATCGGTTCCCCTCGGCAGCGTGATTGAGTTGTCGGGCAAACCTTCGCTCACGTACCTGGCCGATGCCAACGCGGCCTGGCCCGATTCCAACGCGACCTACACCAACCTGGGGTATGATGTGGACAAAGCCGGGCGGCCCATTTTCAAATACACCCTCGGCGAAGCCACCGTGCGGGAATCGTTTGCCGCCGCCGACGAAGGCCGAAAACTGGCGCACTCGTTTACGGTAACGGGTCAGCAATCCGGTACCCTCTGGTGCCGGGTGGCCGAGGGCAGCGACATTACGGCCCTGCCCAACGGCCTGTACGCCGTGAACGACAAGCAGTATTTCATCCAATTGCCGGGCAATGTTCCCCCCCTAATCCGCCGTACCGGGCGCAACACGAGCGAGTTGCTGTTGCCCGTAAAAAAAGAAAATGCGGGGGTCGTTACCTATTCAATTATCTGGTAAATCTGGCAAAACGGCACCGGGTTAGCCTCCGTGCCAATGAGCCTGTTTAGGATTTGAAAAGCAGGATTGTCATCCCGACGAAGGAGGGCTCTCGTTGGTTTACCAGACCTTTTGCCGGTAGTCGAGTGTTCGGTATCCCAACGAGATCCCTCCTTCGTCGGGATGACAATCCTGCTTTTCAAATACTGAACATTTTAGCTTGATAATCAAATTGTTATGAACTTTACTCGTCCGTCTGGATACCATTTCGTCGGCACCGCTCTGCTGGTGGCTGGCCTGGCCTTCCTTGGTTTTTGGCCCGCCGAAGCGCAGATTCAGCCCAAGACGGGTCGGCCCGTCAGTTCGGGCAGCAAGCAACCGGCACCGGCTTCCAAAGGCTTGGCCACCGTGGAGGCGGACCCCGAAAAAGAAGACGATTTCTACAAACTGATTTCGCTGCCCGTGCCGGAAAACATCATTCTGGAAGTGGGCGGCATGGCGACCCTGCCCGATGGGAACCTCGCCGTTTGCACCCGCCGGGGCGAAGTCTGGATTATCTCCAACCCCTACATCAGCGGCTCGGAACGGCCGACTTACAAACGCTTTGCCTACGGTCTGCATGAACCGCTCGGACTCGCCTACCACGACGGGGATATTTACGTAACCCAGCGCAGCGAACTCACCCGCCTGCGCGACAACGACGGCGATGGCCACGCCGATTCCTACGACAAGGTGTATTCCTGGCCGTTATCCGGCAACTACCACGAGTACTCGTATGGGCCGACGTTTTTGCCCAACGGCAATATGCTCGTCACGCTCAACGTGGGCTGGAGCAACAGTTTAGGGCACGGGGTAAGTCTGGCCCCCTGGCGTGGCTGGACCCTGGAAATCACGCCCGATGGCCAGATGGCGCCCTTCGCTGCCGGAATGCGCTCGCCCGCTGGCTACGGCATGAACGAGGCCGGGGATTTTTTCTATACTGAAAATCAAGGCGACTGGGTGGGTTCGGGCCGGATTTCGCAGGTCGGGAAAGGTGATTTTTTGGGCAATGCCGAAAGCCTGCGCTGGACGGGTTTGCCGGGTTCTCCCCTTAAAATCAAGCCGCAGGACGTACCCAACACCGGCGAACCGCTCTACGACGTGGCGAAGCGACTGCCCGCGTTGAAAGCCCCCGCCGTGTGGTTGCCGCACGGCATTCTGGGCATCTCGACATCGGGCCTGCTGAGCGATAACACCCAAGGGAAATTCGGCCCCTTTGCCGGGCAGTTGTTCGTGGGCGACCAGGGACAGAGCATATTGTCACGCGTTGATGTTGAGCGGGTAAAAGGCGAGTACCAGGGTGTGGTGTTTCCGTTTCGGGAAGGGTTTTCGTCCGGGGTATTGCGGTTGGCGTGGGGCCACGATGCTTCCTTGTTCGTGGGAATGACGAGCCGGGGCTGGTCTTCGACCGGAAAAGAGCAGTTCAGTTTACAACGCGTGGTCTGGACGGGCAAAACGCCCTTCGAGATGAAAACCATTCACGCCATGCCCGACGGTTTTGAGATTGAATTTACCCAACCCGTCGACCGCAATCGGGCCGCTGACCCCGCTTCGTACCAAATAACGGGCTTCAATTACAAGTACCACGCCACCTACGGCAGCCCGGTTATCAATCGCGGGAGTTGCCCGATTCGCGGCATCGTGGTTTCGAAAGACGGGCTGAAAGCCAGGTTGGTGGTCGACAGTCTTCGGCTGGGGTACATCCACGAGATTACGACGCCGGGCGTGCGGTCGGCTACCGGCAAGGGGTTGCTGCACAATGTCAGCTATTACACGCTCAACAACCTGCCCGATGGCGAAAAAATAGCCGTTGCCAGCCCCGCCGCCAGGCACGATCATTCGGCCATGATGTCGGCCTCGGCGTCGGGCACTTCGCCGGGCAGCCCAAAATTTTTGACCGCGAAGACGACGAAAATGCCGTCGGCCAAAGGAGCCACTGCGGCTAAAACCCCCGGTGCGACCACCGCCAAGCGCGTCACGGAAATGCCCGCTTCGTGGGGTGAACCCGATTACACCATCAACCTGGGCACGAAGCCGGGGCTGAAATTTTCGCCTGAGTTGTTTCAGGTGAAAGCAGGGAGCAAGGTGCGGGTGGTGTTTAACAACGAAGACGATATGCTCCATAATTTCGTGGTCGTCCTACCCGGTTCGGCAACGCAGGTGGGCGAACTGGCCATGAAATTAGGGCTGGAAGGGCAGGAGAAAAACTACGTTCCACCGACTAAAAACGTGTTGTACCACACCAACTTACTCCAACCCAATTCCAACGAAACCATCTATTTTACCGCTCCATCGACACCCGGCGAGTATCCCTACGAATGCTCCGTGCCGGGCCATTTTTACGTGATGCGGGGAATAATGAAGGTGGTGAACTAACACTCAGACTCCGATGACGTTTCTTTCCAAGCAATTACCCGTTGCCTCTTTAATCCTGCTCCTGACGGGCGGTAGCCTGCTGGCCCAGAACCAGGCCCCGGTTGAGACCGCCGCGCCGGATCGAATTCGGCTGAATCAGGTCGGGTTTTATCCCAACGCGGCCAAAGTGGCGGTGGTCGTGGGCGATACGCCGGGCCTGTTTCGGGTGATGACCCCCGACCTCAAAACGACGGTGTTTACCGGAACGCTCAGCGACTCCCGGCGCAACGCGATTTCCGGAAAAAGTACCCGCACCGCTGATTTTTCAACCTTCACCAAACCCGGTGAATACGTGGTGGATATTCCCGGAACAGGTCATTCCTACCCCTTTGCGATTCAGACCGACGTGCATCGGGCGGTGGCGATTGGGGCCATCAAAGGGTTTTACTACCAGCGCACGGCCATCGAGTTGCCCGCCCGGTACGCCGGGCCATGGGCGCGTCCGGCGGGCCATCCCGACACGCGGGTACTGGTTCACCCCTCGGCGGCTTCGGCGGGTCGCCCGGCGGGGACGGTGATTTCGTCGCCACGGGGCTGGTACGATGCGGGCGATTACAACAAATACATCGTCAATTCCGGCATCACGATGGCAACGCTGCTGTCGCTTTGCGAAGAGTTTCCCGACTACGTAAAAAAGCTGAATACCAACATTCCCGAAAGCGGAAACCAACTCCCTGACGTGCTCGACGAGGCCCTCTGGAACCTCCGCTGGATGCTGACCATGCAGGACCCCGGCGACGGGGGCGTGTACCACAAACTGACCAACGCCAGTTTCGACGGGATGGTGATGCCCGACAAAGCCACGAAAGACCGGTACGTGGTGGCCAAAAGCATCACCGCCACGCTCGACTTTGCCGCCGTGCTGGCGCAGGCCGCGCGGGTGCTGAAACCCTACCAGCGCGAACTGCCCGGCCTGGCCGATTCCTGCCTGGCAGCGGCGGTAAAAGCCTGGGCTTGGGCCAAGGCCAACCCGAAGGCGGTCTACAACCAGCGGGAAATGAACGCCAACTTCGACCCTGACGTAACGACGGGCGGCTACGAAGACCGCAACTCGGCGGATGAATGGATTTGGGCCGCCGCCGAACTCTACGTTACCACGAAAGAAGAAACGTACTACACTGCCGTCGACCTCTTTCCCGATGCCCGTACCCCGACGCCCTCGTGGGGGCAGGTCCGAACGCTGGGGTACTACACGCTGGCCCGCCGAAGCAATGACCTAACTGCCGTCGGCAAAAAAGACCTGCCGATGCTCAGGCAACGACTAACGGCGATGGCCGATTCGCTGATAAACGGGGCCGATCAGCAGGCGTTTCAGACCGTGATGGGAAAATCGGCGCGGGATTTCGGCTGGGGCAGCAGCTCCGAAGCGGCCAACCAGGGCATCGCGCTCCTTCAGGCGTACCGCCTGACCGATTCGCCCAACCGCAGCCGCTACCTGCACTACGCCCTCGGCAACCTGGATTATCTGCTCGGTCGCAACGCCGTTGGCTACTCTTTCCTGACCGGTTTTGGCGATAAAACCCCGATGCACCCGCACCACCGTCCTTCGGTCGCCGATGGCATCGAGGCTCCCGTGCCGGGCCTGTTGTCGGGGGGTACCAACGCCAATGCCACCCGGCAGGACAAATGCGCGGGCTACCTAACTACCGTTGCCGATGAGGTCTACTTGGATGCCGATTGTTCCTACGCTTCCAACGAAATTGCCATCAACTGGAATGCGCCGATGGTGTACCTGGCGGCTGCACTGGAGGCCCTGCAACGCGACCAGAAACCCACGTCCGGCCCCAGCCTGAAAGCCCCCAATTCTGGAAAATAATCCCCGCTTTACCCCCTTCCTTCCCCTGATGCACCTCGCCCGTTCCCTATTTATCGGCTGTTTGCTGGCAACCGGACCGCTCCTGGCCCAACGCACCGACCTCAAATACCTGTCCGGCACGGGTAAAGACGACACCGTAAATTGGGAATTTCAATGCACCCGTGGGCTTAAAAGTGGCAACTGGACCACCATTCCGGTGCCATCGAACTGGGAGTTGCACGGGTTTGGGACGTACCACTACGGCAACGAAAAAGAAGATTCGCTGGAAGTTGGGCTGTACCGGCATTCCTTCACCGTACCGGCCAACTGGCAGCAGAAGCGCGTGTTCATCGTCTTCGAGGGTTCCATGACCGACACCGAAGTAAAAATCAACGGGCAACTGGCCGGGCCGGTGCATCAGGGCGCTTTTTACCGCTTTCGCTACGAAATTACGCCCCTGCTGAAAGCCGGGCAGTCCAACCTGCTTGAGGTACGGGTCAGTAAAGTATCGGCCAATCGATCGGTGAACGAAGCCGAGCGCGGGGCCGATTTCTGGGTGTTCGGTGGCATTTTCCGGCCCGTTTTCCTGGAAGCCTACCCGCAGCAGCGCATCGAACGGACGGCCATCGACGCCAAAGCCGACGGGTCGTTCAGCATGGACGTGTTTACGGACGGAATCGCGTCGGCTGGTTCCGTCGAGGCGCGGATCGTGGATCAGCGCGGCAAACCCGTTGGGCTGCCGATGACCGCCACCGTGCAGCCCGGCGATAGCCTGGTTCGGGTACGCGGGCAGTTTAGCAACCCGGCCCTGTGGTCGCCCGAATTTCCGAATCTGTACCGGGTCGACGTCAGTTTGAAAAACAAAGCGGCGGTGGTTCACACACTGACGGAACGGTTTGGTTTTCGCACGGTCGAACTGCGCGAACGAGATGGAATATACGTTAACGGGCAACGCGTCCTGTTCCGGGGGGTAAACCGGGGTGCATTCTGGCCGACCACCGGGCGTACAACCAACCGCCAAATCAGCCTGCTGGACGTGAACCTGATCAAGGACATGAACATGAATGCCGTCCGGATGTCGCACTACCCGCCCGACAAACACTTTCTGGAGGTTTGCGATTCGCTCGGTCTATTCGTGGTTGACGAACTGACGGGCTGGCAGTACCCGCCCTACGACACGCAGGTGGGCCGGAAATTGGTGAAAGAACTCATCGTTCGCGACGTAAATCATCCCTGCGTCGTGCTGTGGGCCAATGGCAACGAAGGCGGCTTCAACTTCGATCTGGTGCCGGATTACCCGCGTTACGACCCGCAGAAACGCCCCGTGATTCACCCCTGGCTCAACCGCTACGGCACCAACACGAAGCACTACATCAACTACAATTACGGCCTGAACACGTTTTTCAACGGCCGCGACGTGTTTTTCCCGACCGAATTTTTGCACGGCCTGTACGACGGCGGACACGGGGCGGCGCTGGAGGATTTCTGGAATCTGATGCGGGCCAACCCCTTGTCGGCGGGTGGTTTTCTGTGGGATTTCTGCGACCAGGCCGTTTCCCGCACGGATCGCAGCCCCGGCGATGGCGTGCCGGGCGGACTCGACACCAAAGGCAACTCGGCGGCTGACGGGATTTTGGGACCGTACCGCGAGAAAGAAGCCAGTTTTTTCACCATCCGCGAAATCTGGGCACCGGTTTTCTTCCCGAAACGCTTCATCACGCCCCAGTTCAACGGGCAGTTGCCAGTCGAAAACCGCTTTGACCAGACCAACCTCAACCGCGGCACGTTTCGCTGGACACTCAAAAAATTCACCGGCCTCAGCCCCGGCGACACCACCGCACTAACGGGTAGCCTGAGCGCTCCCGACATCAAACCCCGCAGCAGCGGTACGCTCAGCGTTTCACTCCCGAAGACCTGGCCCGACTACGATGTGCTGTACGTGACGGCCCGTGACCCCTACGGCCGCGAAATTCACACCTGGTCCTGGCCAATTTCGATGCCTGAACGCGTAGCTAACCGGCTGGTGAACAGGCAGAAAGGAGCCGTAACCGCCACTGAAAACGGCGATCGACTCACCCTGTCGGCAAGCGGAGTATCGATTGTATTGAATACCAAAACCGGCTTGTTGCAGACGGTCAGCAACGCCAAAAACACCTTTCCGCTAACCAACGGCCCCGTGCTGATCGACGGCGATGCGGTGTTTAAACGTATCCGGCATTACGACACGCTTGGCACGCACGTGGCCGAGGCCAGTTACGAAGGGAAATTCCGGTTTAACGTGGTTTGGACGATGCACCCCTCAGGCTGGCTGCAACTGGCCTATCGCTACCGGCCCGGGGGTAACGGCACGCCGTCCGGCCAGGAAACGCCCGGCATCACGTTCGATTACCCCGAAAAAAACGTGACCGGCGTGTATTTGCTTGGCAACGGCCCGTATCGGGTTTGGCGCAACCGGCTTAAAGGCGGCACGCTCGGCGGCTGGAACAAACCTTACAACGATGCCATCACCGGCGAACGCTGGGAGTACCCGGAGTTTAAAGGCTACTACGCCAACTTTTACGGCGCGCGGGTTCAAACGAGCGAAGGGGCATTTACGATGCTGTCGGCCAGCGATGATTTGTTCCTTCGGCTTTTCACCCCCGCCCGACCAAAAGCCGCCCCCAACGACAACACCGTGCCGGCGTTCCCCTCGGGCGGTATTTCGTTTCTGCACGAAATACCGGCCATTGGCACCAAGTTTCAGAAGTCCGAATTCCTCGGTCCCCTGAGCCAAAAGGCGCTGACGGGTGCTAACGGTGGTTGGGATACGTTGCAAGGCGTGCTGTATTTTGATTTTCGGTAGAAAAACCGACCAATCGTTTTTCTGGTGATGGAAAAGAGGGGTTGATGGAAGGCTGTCATGGCTCTGGCCACCCAGGTCCGATGATAATTGTCATTCCGAGGAACAAGGAATGACAATTATCGGGTGTAGGACAAGTTATGAAAAAAGGGGGGCTGTCATCCCGAACGTAGTCCGCAGTGGAACTGGAGGGAACTCGTTGGGGTACCGAGTAGTCGAGCTACCGTTAAGTCACCGTCCAACTGCTTGGTAGGCCAACGAGTTCCCTCCAGTTCCACTGCGGACTACGTTCGGGATGACAGCCTAACTTTTTTGGAATTAAACCGTCGCGCTTGAATTTGTCCTACACCCTAACCGCCCATCAACCTATCTTTTCCGCTACCTTTTTTCTAAGTAGTAGCCTGATTCTTTGCAGCCCGGTTCCGCGTTGTGGAGCCGGGCTTTTTTGCAGCTAAGGGGACCGCTCAGCGTAACAAACTCAAGTCTTTAAATAATTGTTAATCAATACTTTACCCCCCCCCATATTTTTTCAATTCAGCTTCCTGCCTCTGATTGTGTTCTTTCAAATGGGAAATGAGTTCATCCTTTGCCGATAAGCTACCTTTCAGCGAGGCGATGATTTCCTCGTAATGCTTCACGTCGGATGAACCGTTTTCATGCCCCCCATTCTTCGAGGCCAACTCCGCCACGATGGCAGCCAGAAAGTCTTCGGGAAGAAATTCAGTAACGGGTAACCCAAATCCCGTCGCCAGTTTGAGGTACTGATTGAGCTTGGGAACCGTAGAACCGGCTTCCCAATCGCCGTAAGTAGATGGATTGACCCCGATGCGTTGGGCGATTTGAGCGTGGCCCAGGTTGAGGGCCGTCCGTAATTTAAGAAGTTTTTCATTTAGAGACATGAGCGGGGCGGTTGATGAAGTAGTGAAAGCTGCAAGTATAACGACTTGTTTCCAAACTATCACTCGACTGCCTAAAAATTTAGTCAACGGTATTTTCCCTCATTTTACTGGCTTTTCCCCTGAAATTTTAGGGCTTTTCCCCGCAACTTTAGGGGGATTTCCGGTTGCTCGTTCCAAAAAGTCCCTCCACCTTTGTCGCACTCCTCCACCGCTCCCGTCTTTATCGCCCGTTTTTCAGTAAATCAGTTTCCCGTTCGCCACCTGTTTGCCCGCATTCCGCTATGCGTTCACCCCGACTGTTCACCGCCCTGCTGCCCAGCCGTCCCGAAGACAACGCGCCCGCTACGCTTTACGGGTTGGTGCGGGCGATGGGGGCACGGGTCACGAAAACGGCGGTCTGGGAAACGCTCCGCGAACACCCCGATTCGGCGAGCCTGCTGGGAATCAGCGATGTGCTCACGTCCTGGCGCATTGATAACACGGCCCTAAAACTGGCTTCCGCCGAGCAGTTCCGCGAACTGCCCACGCCCTTCGTTGCTCACCTCCACGAACGCAAGGGCTGGTTTGCCTTAGTTACTTCCGTGCTACACGACCGCCTAACCTGGTACGACACCGGCAAAGGCTGGCGTTGGAGTCGATCAGCAACAACGTGTACCTGCGGAAAAGCCGCCTAACCTGGTACGACACCGGCAAAGGCTGGCGTACCGAATCGCTGGAAAGCTTTGGCAAGAAATGGTCGGGTGCGGTGCTACTGGCCGAAGCCGACGAACATTCAGGTGAAATCGACTACCGGCAAAATAGGGCGAAAGAACGCCTGCAACTGGCCCGGCCAGTACTCCTCGTTGTGGGCGGATTACTGCTGCTCGCCTTCGGATTGCTCCGCGTTGCTGCTTACGCCACGCCCGCCGTTTGGGGTTTGGTGTTCACCAAACTTCTCGGCACGGTAGCCAGCCTGTTGCTGCTCACCTCGCAATTCGACCGGCAAAACCCACTGGTAGCCCGGCTCTGTTAGGTATCCCCAAAAACCGATTGCCAGACCGTACTTGATTCCTCGGCGGCAAAACTCTGGGGTTGGCTGAGTTGGGCCGAAATCGGAACCTTCTATTTTGCCGGGGGCCTGCTCACGCTGTTGCTGACAAACAACCCGGCGACTACGCAATCTTTGCTGGCCGCATTGAGCGCCCTCGCCTTACCCTACACGCTGTTCTCTGTGTACTACCAATGGAAAATAGCCAAAACCTGGTGCGTGTTGTGCCTCGCGGTGCAGGGCTTGCTGGTTGCAGAATTCGTTCTGACGCTGACGCAATGGCCGCTACCGTTCCCGGCTGCATTCGCCTCCGCCTTGCCCGAATGGCTCCTGGGTTTTGGCCTGCCGGTGTTAGGCTACGCACTCATCAAACCCTGGCTAATCAGCCGGTACAAATTGCAGGCTGTGCAGGCTCAACTGCGTCGCTTCAAAAATGACCCCGTGCTGTTTCAAACCCTGTTGCAGCAGCAACCTGCCTTTGCCACGCCGCCGCCCGCGAGCAGTTTGGTGATTGGCAACCCTGCCGCGCCGCACACGATTACAATGGTGACAAACCCGTACTGCGGCCCCTGCGTCAAAGCGCATGAAGAACTGGAAAAACTGATTCGACAAACCCTGAATGTGAAGGCCCAAATCGTTTTTTTGGCTTACGACGGGCCGGAAGGCCAGATTTACACCGCCTCGCGGCACCTGCTGGCGTTGCACGACGAAAACCCGATGCGGGCGGCAGAGGCGTTGAGCGCGTGGTACGGGCAAACCAAAAAAGAGTATGTAAGCTGGGCGATGCGGTTTCCCGTAGCAGCAGAATTAGACAGGTACGACGCCTCTACGAGTGAACATTATGACTGGTGTCGGCATACCGGAGTAAATGCCACGCCGACGATCTACCTGGACGGCTACCCGCTGCCGGATCTCTACCGGTTGGAAGATTTGCATTGGCTGGTCAATGGTTTGGAAACGGTTCAACACCCAATCGAAGCATGAAAACCGCTCTTATTTTCATGGTTCCGCACCTGAGCCATTTTTATCCTACTTTTGGTTTGGCGCGGCTCTTACAGGAAAAGGGCCTGCGGGTCGTGTACGCGGGTCCGCCCTCGTACCGGGAAATGGTGGAAGAGGAGGGGTTCGAGTTGCGACCGGTGCAGTACGCCAGCGAGTTCGTTATCCGCCGTTTCAGCGTAGCCGTTGGACTGTTCATCAAAACGCTGCTGGATGCCGCTTTTACCCGGAACCGCTACCGGGAATTTATGAAAAACGTTTGGGCGGTGGAAAATCTTGTTCAGGTGATCAAGCCAGACATTGTTTTTGTTGACGCAACACTCGGTCATTATTATCCTTGCTGGAAGGAAAAAACCGTAGTTCAGTTAACTACCAGACTTTCACCTTGTAAGTCTCCTGGCATTCCACCCCTAAATTCGTTGTGGATACCAAAGGGCCGTATAAACGATCTCCATATTTCGAATTGGCTTTGGTTTTGGCACATAAAAACGCGTCAAGCAAAGGAATTACTTAAAAAAATCATTTTTATCAGCAGAAGCGATTCCTGTTTTTACCATAGGTATTTTCAGGAACACGGGCTTTGCTGGTCAGAGGTGATGCAGCGTGACGTGTGTTTCTACGATGCGCTTAAAGATATTCCGCTCCTAATTCTCACTCCGAAAGAATTAGAGTTTTCCTGGCGCGAAACGCGTCCTCACGAGCAGTATTTGCACCTCGTTGCCAAGCGCAATCAGACAAAACAGCATACCGCAGCGTATCAGGAAATAAGGAAGGCACTTCTAAAAATCAAAGAAACCGAAGGAGTTAAACTAGTGTATGTTTCGTTGGGCACTCTGTCTCATAATAATTACGTACAAGCTGAGCAGTTCTTGAAAAAAGTAGCATTGGCATTAGGTGGTTTGGATGGAATTGAAGTTTTAATTTCAACGGGGGGTATAGAAATAGAAATTGCAACCACGGCACTCAACCTCCATTATTTAGCAGTAGTGCCCCAATTAGATATATTACCACATTGCGATCTTATGATTACGCATGGAGGCTCTGGTACAGTCATTGAATGGCTTGAGGCTGGGGTACCTATGGTGGTTTATCCGTTAAACAACAGAATAGATCAACCGGGCATTGGGGCGAGAGTATTTCATAGGCAATGGGGCTTACGGGGCCGAATTTCTGATTCGGTAATACAAATTCGTAAAAAAACGCTTAAAGCTTTGAGTGCGATGTATAAAGAGAATTGTCAAGCGATGCAGCGAATAGTAAGCCAGAAGTGCTCCAATCAGTCAAGAGGAACACTTTTTCAAAGACTTGGCATTTTAGAACAGGATTCATTCGAATCAACCATAAGTATCGTTTCACTTTAAACTCATTTCAACCATGAGAAAAGCAATTTTGAGTTTTGCTGACGGTCTGCTTTCACGAGAGCAGATGAAAATAGTGCGTGGAGGATATGGTGGAACAGCATCTTGCGAAGCCACTTGTCAAGGAACCACCAACAAAGTAAAATGTACTGGTACTAACTGCGTGGCAACTGACGGTTGCAAAGGAGGCTGTGTTTCGGATACAGAATCAAAATCGTGTAAATGTGATATTATAACTTGAATTCTTTTTTGTTTAAAACAACTTTGCGTGAACGTTAACGATAAAATAGTATCATTGACGTTCACATTTTATTTAATATTGGCTTTTGATTCTATCCTCACATGAAATATAGAAACATAATACTCCTTTTAGTGATTTTTGCGTTAAATAATTTCCTCCTATTTGGTCAAGAGGAAGTAGTGTATGATATTTCTATGGAAATTCGTAGAGGTGTTGGGCCTTATCGCTATTGTGTTTCAAGCGGCACAATTGAAAAGAATATTTTAGGATGGAAAGGGTTCCCTCAAAAGACCGATTCTCTTATGATTTTTTCCTATAATTTACCTACTCTCTTTGCAGGCAATAATTTTTTGTTAAAAAGTAATAGTATATACATTATCTCATATATTTATAATGGTGTAAAGACAGTGATTTGCGATACTAACGGAGATAAAGATTTTACTAACGAAACCAAGTATGAGTATTTGGTCTCAACAAAAAAAAATGGTATTTTATTCGATACATTACCTGATATAAAAATTATTTTTAATAAAAGCAATCGAATTCACAATAATTTTTTATACATAAAAATAAAGCCATTTGATATGGGGTATGGATTTACTAATTCTCTTGAATCAATTTTACAAGTATTTGTTGCCCCTACTCAACATAGATTAGGAAAAGCACAAATAAATGGGAAAGTTCATTTTTTTTATTCTAGTTTAAGTCCTTTTACTAAAGACAACGTTATTATAAATAATTCTTTTGACATTAAGAAGAATAATTTTAAGTTTGATCCTGGAGTAGGATATTTTTCTAGTGATACTATCCTAATTGGAAACAAATCATATAAAGTATTTTGGAAAAATAACTCCTATGATACGTTAAGATGTGTTCAATTACTTAGAAATTTTAAATCTAATGGGTTTATTGTTAATCAATATCTCCCAAAGGACCAAGTCCTTAATTTAGATGAAACACCTGTATTATTTGAATCACTAATAAGTCGAAAAGATTTTATAATTATTGATTTTTGGGGTACTTGGTGTCAACCATGTATAAAAGAAATTCCTAATTTAAAGTCATTTTATAATGAAATGAATAAAAAAAAATTTAAACTAATCAGTCTTGCATATGATAGCGACATAAATAAGATAAAAGATTTTATTAAAAAAAACGATATGATATGGGAACATATATTTGTAAATAAAAATCAGCATAACAACGTATTAGTTAAATATAATTTAATACTTTTTCCAACAATTATAGTTGTTGACGCTTCTGGTAAAATTATATTTAGAACAAGTATTAATACGGTAAAAGAAATGGAAATATTTGTGAAAAATTTATCAAAATTAAATAATTTTAAAAATTCAATGGATATAAAAAAATGAGATTATATAGTAAACCTTTACTTTTTAACGAATAATTAATTTCTTCTAAATTTTAAAATTTCGACTATAGATGTATAAAATATACCTGTATATATTCTGCAAACATTAAGGATTATAGTTATATTTTATAGCGCTGCAGTATGAGTAAGATAGATAGGAATGTGTGTCATCAATATAGTAGACTTGTCTTTTTGTTGATTTACAGGTAGTTGCGCTATATTTGTACTGTAC
>CAXTIG010000069.1:0-19882 GCA_964244295.1 uncultured Cytophagales bacterium | reverse complement strand
AGCTACCACGCCTTTTTTTGTGCCCTCCATTCAGCCCAAGATTGACGAACCATTGCTGTTAGGAAAGGCGGCGAATAATGCGTTGTTTCGCGAACGTCATCTTTTTCTCTTCGGTGAAACGAAATCCTTTTGAAGTTTAGTTTCACCGAAGAGAAAAATAATCAAATTTTTTGCATGCGTGTAACGTTTAACTGGTGATGAGCACGACACTTAACACCGAATTACTGGCCAACATGGTGCGCGGTAAGCGCGGCAAGACCGGCTTGCGGGCAGTGGCGGAGGCAATAGGGGACGTGAGCGTGCCCACCTTGTCGAGGATTGAACAAGGCAAAGTCCCTGACGTGGATACGTTTGTTAAAATCTGCCGTTGGTTGGACGTACCTACTGATACGTTTGTGGTTCGCGCCGAGCAAGAGGCGGTTCCATCACCCAGTAATGAGCAGACAATCGTGGCGCATTTGCGAGCCGACCGGGAGTTAGATCACGAGACAATCCAAATGTTAGTGAAACTGGTTAACTTGGCCTATTCAACCAAGTCCCCTCGACCAGTTCGTGCCAAGTAAAAACAACTTGCTTCCCAAAGGATTCACCAACAGAGCAGAACAGATTGCTGAAGATTTCAGAAAACAACTCAGCATCCATCCCTGTGGCCATTTATGTGCTTTTCGATTGGCGGAGCACTTAAGCGTCTGCGTTTGCGAGGCCACCGATTATGGCCTCGACGGAACCTGGCTTGAGCAACGGACGGGCTGGTCCGGGTTGTACTTGTTGAATAAGCACGGAGAAAAAATCATCATCCACAATGCCAACCACCCCGTGGGCCGCCAGCAAAGTACTATCATGCACGAACTGGCACACATTGTCTGTAAACACCCCTTGCCCACAGAAGTCATCTTGCCTGAGTTGCCTTTTCTTCGGCAGTATCACCCCCAGCATGAGCAGGAGGCGGAGTACTTGGGTGCCACCCTACAGCTAACCCGAAAAGGGTTGGTTTGGGCCATGCGTCGGCGCATGGCGATTGCCCAAATCGCTGATTATTACAAAGCCAGCCCTGAAATGGTTGATTACCGCTTAAACGTCTCCGGAGTAGCACGGCAGTTTTCGAAGTAACTGCATCCATTTTGGTTCCGGGTAGGAAGTAACGGTGGTCAACGGAATTTCATCCACTAAGGCATCGACAAGGCGTTGGATGCCGTCATCGCCTGAACACCGGGGTCACTTGGGCTCGGCATCGATGCTGAACTTTTGGCAGCGTTTGTACAGGTCCTGCAACGTTCTCAGATGCCACTTGCCACCGCGATGCGTAGGAATTTGTCGGCGGTTCAGGGCCTCTACCGTTTCCCGGTACGTGGAGATGTTCTCTTCTTTTTTGATGGCTTCGATTACGTCGCGGGTTCTGCGGGCGAACTCGTCGGCGTTTTCCTGCAATTGCCGGACCGCGTTCTGCGAGATGTCCAGCCCTTTGAGCGTCCGGGCCTCCTGGATGACCGACGCGAACGCGTGAGAGATGCCCAGACTCAAATCACGGTCGGCGCTGGTGTAAAACCGGTACGTGGGATGCTGGATTTTTTCGGCCAGGTTCACGCCCTCCACCGGTTCCTTCTGCAGAATGGCCGTCACCAATTGCAGTACGGATGATGAGAACACATCTACCTTATATCCGGCTTCCTCTAATTTTTCCTTCAACGTTCTCTCCCTCAATGCCTTCCCATTCGAGCCGTACCCACGCTCTATCAAGTCGAGGCGCGGCTTTTCATACGGCCGGGAAGTATGGATGGGTGGACGACGGCGCGGCAGGGTGTTGTCATTTTCATCGCCGTCGCCTTCTTCCTCTTCTTCTTCCTCCTCCTCTTCTTCGTCTTCTTCCTCCAGATACAGGGCCATGCCAGTTCAATTGAAGTAGAAAATTCATCAAAAATAGTCGAGCAGGAAACTTGCAGAAGAGAATTCTTGTGAATACATTTGTATGTAAACTTAGGTTTTAATACAAAATTATACTTATTCAATTGATAGTTAAAGGATTAACAAAACCTGTCCAGTTTGACAAGTCCGTCAATAAGGGTCAGGCGCTGAACCCTTTCCAAGTCGGCGCTCTGTGAAACATCTCAACTTTTTTACACATGAACAAGCCGGAACAAACCGACGAACGCCTGCACGACCACCTCGTCCAGAGTGGGTACCAGCAATCGAAAAGCGATCCCAATAACTACTGGAAACCGAACGCAAATGGCGGAGTGACTGACATCGACACCGATGGCCAGCATTCCCAGGTTCGCGGTTCGGGCCAGTGGAAAAAGGACGAGAACAACAGAACGTATTGACCAGGCAGAGGGCCGGAAGCCAGTGCTTCCGGCCCTCTGCCTCAGCCGCATCGACCACGCATCCCCGATTTTGTTGATGGACGCTTTCGATTTGGACACGCCCCTCATTGAAATGGCCTCGAACGCGGGTCATTTTACCTGGACGGTACGTCACGCCCTGCAAGGGGTGCAGGTGTGTGGCGGCATTGGCTCGGGCAAGAGTTCCGGATCAGGCCGGATGCTGGCGCTGAAGTACCTGGCTGCCGGATTCGGTGGACTGGTGCTGACGGTCAAGGAGGACGAAGCCGAAGCCTGGAAAGCCTACTGCCGCCTGACGGGACGCGAAGGCGATTTGCTCGTGCTGGAGCCGGGCGGCACGCACCGCTTTAACTTCCTCGACTACGAAGCGGCGCACGCCAGCGGCGAGGAGGTCGTCACCGACAATTTGGTCGAAGTCATCACCACGGTGGTCCGGGCGGGTGAGGCCCAGGATGCCGGTAAATCGGACGATCCGTTCTGGCGGGAGTCCCTCGAACAACTGACCTTCAACGTCATCGATTTGTGCCGGCTGGCTTATGGCCGCATTTCGGTGCAGGCGATGTACGACATCGTGATGACCATTCCCAAAAAGGATGAGGCGCTCCCCGTCGAAGCACAGAAGGGTAAAATCAAGGCGTTTCAGCAGGCTTTCGAGGCGGCACGCGCCAACGTCACGTCGCTCATTGACCCCTGGTTTGAGTCGCTGCCCGCCGACGAGCAGGATCGTCTGAAAGACGAAGCGTTGTTTGAAGCCGCCCTGCTCGATGCCGTTCCGCAGGCGCGGCTGCTCAAGATGCTCGACCAGTTTTTCTTCGACAACTTCATTGGCCTGAGCGAGAAAACGCGGTCCATCATCGACTTCACCTTTTCGGGATTCCTGTTTCGTCTGCTACGCGAACCGGTTTATTCCCTGTTCTGTCGCCACGCCTCCACGCTGACGCCCGACGATTGCCTGAAGGGCAAAATCATCCTCGTTAATTTGCCGGTCAAGAAATTTCAAAAGCTGGGGCGGGACTGCCAGGTTCTCTTCAAGTACGTCTGGCAGCGGGCCATGGAAAAGCGCAGCGTGGCCCAGAATGGCCGACCCGTGTTTCTTTACGTGGACGAAGCGCAATTTCTCCTGCACGAACACGACGCCCTCTACCAGGCTACGGCCCGCAGCAGCCGCATTGCCACGGTCTACATCACCCAGAACCTGCCCAATTACTTTTCGGCGATGGGCGGGCAGCGGGCCGAACACCGGGTGAAAAGTTTCCTCGGCACGCTGGGCACCAAAATCTTTCACGCCAACGCCGACGTGGACACCAACGAATACGCCAGCAAACTCATCGGCGACGCGTATTTCGAGGACCAATCCGAAAGCGTGACGGTCGCGCAGAATTTCTCCCAGACGCGGGGCACCTCGCTCAAACTCGAACGGCTGGTGCGGCCCGAACAGTTCGGCAGCCTCCGCACGGGCGGGCCGCTGAACGACTTCAAGGTGGACGGCTACCTCCACCTGCAAGGCGACCGCCTGCCCAGTGGCCGCAACCACCTCAAGATGACGTTCAATCAAAACTACCGCCCCCAGTAAGTTTCACTTTTTTTCTTTTTACTGCTTTTCACGGTCATGCAAAAAAACCTCTACTACCGTACCGTCTTTCGCCGTCGCAACGCCGTCAAGGAAGCCGTCTACGCGTTTTTTCTCGCGTTTTGTTCCAAGCCCCGTTTGCTGCTGGAAGTGTTCCTGCGCCGCAACATGGGAGAACGGTATTTCAATTTCACCACGGCGCTGACGATTCTGATTGTCCTGGCCCTGATTCCACTCTTTATCCTGTCCATTCAGAAGCGATTGTGGAGTCTTCGGGGATACCACTCAGAATGGTCGCATTTTCTGATGTTCCTGCTTACCTACGGCACTTGGTACGGGTTCCTGGCCGGATTTCTGTATTGTGCGCTCAAACGCCGCAAAGAAATTCAGCGCCTGCCTTCGGTATTTGACTTTGCCCGGTTTAGTCTTTCCTCGGGTGTGATTCATCCCGCCTTTCACAAAATAAAGCTCGAAGGACAGCCCGCCAGCGTACGTCAGATCGAAACGCTGTTGGAACCAGGACTGTTTTTTGTGGGCGGGTTCGCCCTGTGGATCGGGGCCAGGCAGCCAATTGGATTTGTTTTTATGTTCAGCGGCCTGTGCTACGCGATGAGCTACCGGGCGGCCTACCACGACGGCGACAATTTCGTCATGGACCGCATTGACGAGATGATTCTCAACGAGGAGCAGGTAAAGGCTTTCATCGAGGGCCGCACCCCGGATGAGACGCGGGGCGTCAATTTCCGCTGCCGCCGACCAGCCGACCCGGACTTGCGGCGGCTGGTGGTCGAGACTTTCACCGAAGAAGACAAAGCCGTAGAAGCGTACTGAAACGACTGCCAAAGCTGTGCTTCGGGAAGATGTCTGATTGAAAACTAAAAATTTAGGTGATGACTTCCCGCAGCACTGCTTACTAAGATTATCGCTGGACAACGGTCGCTATCCAAACGCGAAAACAGCCTGCCCCAGCCCCAACTGGCGCTACCCTCCACGTGCCATGATCCGCATGATTCAGAGCCGTTCCGCTGACCGGGCCAAAGCCTATTTCTCCGAGGCGCTGGCCAAGTCCGATTACTACCTGGACGGGCAGGAACTCAGCGGACGTTTTCAGGGGAAGCTGGCCGAACGGCTGGGGCTGGACGGGCCGGTGACGAAAGACGTTTTCTTTTCGCTGTGCGAAAACGTCAATCCAACCACCGGTCAGAACCTGACCCCGCGCACGAAGGAAGAACGCACGACGGGCTACGATATCAATTTTCACTGCCCCAAGTCGGTATCCATTCTGCACGCGCTCTCGGGCGATGACCACATCCTGCGAGCGTTTCAGGACAGCGTACAGCAGACGATGCTTGACATTGAAGCGGACACGAGAACGCGGGTGCGCAAGAGCGGAGCCATGGAGGAGCGGGCGACGGGCGAACTGCTCTTCGCGGATTTCATCCACCAGACGGCACGGCCCGTTGAGGGAAATTTGCCCGACCCGCATCTGCACGCGCACTGCTTCGTGTTCAACGCCACCTGGGACGAACAAGAGAAGCGGCTCAAGGCCGCGCAGTTTCGCGACATCAACGCGGCGATGCCGTATTACCAGGCCCGATTTCACAAGCGGCTTTCGGACCAACTGCTCGAGGCTGGGTATCAAATTCGCCGCACCGAAAAATCCTTTGAAGTACAAGGTGTGCCCTCTGCTGTAATTGATCTTTTCAGTAAACGCACCGATGAAATCGGCCGCGTGGCCAAGGAGAAAGGCATCACGGGCGAAAAAGAACTGGCCGAACTCGGCGCGCGCACCCGCGCCCGGAAGCAGAAGGGCCACACGATGGAGGAGCTTAAAGTGGAGTGGCGGCGGCAGATTGAGGAACTGGGTGAAATAGGAAAAGGCGCGCAGGCCGTACGCTTTGCGCCCGCCAAAGCCACGCGGGAGCTGACGCCCGAGCAGTGCATCGACCACGCCGTCCGCCACGGATTCGAGCGGGCGTCGGTGGTCGAAGACCGCCGTTTGCTGTCCGCCGCCTACCGGCACGCCCTGGGTCACCGGGACGTGACGCTCCAGGCCACGGACGCAAGTTTTGCCCAGGATGAGCGGATTATTCACGTTACCGAGTGGGGGCGCACGCGCTGCACGACGCGCCAGGTGCTCTCGGAAGAGAAGCGCATGGTCCATCTCGCCCGTCAGGGCATGGGTAAACTCAAACCGCTCTACCGAGAAGCGCCCGCCGTGAAACTCGAAGGCCAGCAGGGCGACGCCATTCGGCACGTGCTGACCTCGCCGCACCGCGTCTCCATCGTGCGCGGGGTGGCCGGGTCGGGCAAGACGACCCTGATGCGCGAGGCGATTGGCTACATGGAAAAGGCGGGCAAGACCGTGACGGTCGTCGCTCCCACCTCCGAAGCCTCGCGCGGCGTGCTGCGGGCGGAAGGCATGGCGGAAGCCGACACGGTGGCCAAACTCCTGACCGACGCGAAAATGCAGCAGGCACTGGAGGGTCAGGTGCTGTGGGTGGACGAGGCCGGATTGTTAGGCACGGGCGACATGACACGGCTTTTGGAACTGGCCACTGAAAAAAACGCCCGGCTCGTTCTGGGTGGTGACACGCGTCAGCACGCCAGCGTCGTGCGCGGAGATGCCTTGCGTATACTCAACACGGTAGGCGGTATCCGCGCGGCGGAGGTGAGTAAAATTCACCGCCAGCGCAGCGAAGACTACCGCCAGGCGGTGGAGCTTCTTTCCCAGGGCAACGTACGGGGTGCGTTTGAAAAGCTCGACGCCATGGGCAGCATCCAGACCATCGACCCGTTGAAACCGCACGAGGCGCTGGTGAAGGATTACGCGGAGGTGCTGCGGCGGGGCAGGTCGGCCTTGGTGATTTCGCCCACCCACCAGCACGGCGAGGAAGTGACTGAGTCCATCCGGCAGCACCTGACACAGAAAGGCCTGCTGGGCAAAAAAGAGCACTCCGTCACGCGGCTGGTGAGCCTGAATCGTACGGGAGCCGAGAAGGCGGACTGGCGCAACTTCGAGGCCGGGCAGGTCGTGCAACTGGGTCAGAATCTACCGGGCATGAAACGCGGCAGCGTCTGGACGGTGGAGCGCTCGTCGGAAAACGGCGTCTTCGTGCGTGGCGACGACGGCCACACCGTGGCGTTGCCGCTGGCGAAAAGCGCGCACTTTGAAATTTATCGCAAAAGTGAGATGGCGCTGGCCAAAGGCGACGCCGTGCGCATCACGCGCAACGGTTTCGACCGGGAAAAGAACCGGCTGCACAACGGCCAGCTACTCCGGGTTCAATCGGTGAGCAAAAACGGCGACCTTATGCTGCGCAACGCGGTCAGCAAGGCCCGTTACACGCTGGACCGGGAGTTCGGCCACCTGTCGCACGCCTACTGCGTGACCTCCCATGCCGCCCAGGGTAAGACTGTCGACGAGGTCTTCATCGCCCAGCCCGCCGCGACGTTCGGGGCCACCGACGCCAAGCAGGTGTACGTTTCCGTCTCGCGCGGCAGAGACCGCGCCCGGATTTACACCGACGACAAGGAAGAACTGCTCGCCCACGCCGCCCGGCTGGGCGACCGCCAATCGGCCCTCGAACTGGTGGGACGGAAAAACCGTCCTCTGGAAGCCGTTCAGCAACGGCTGCGCCAGGAAATGAGCCGGACGCCGCCAGCCGACAAAGCCGCCCCGAAACCATCTCGCACCAAAGCCAGAGAACGCGACTATGAGCCAAGGCTTTAAGCTGCGCTTCGACCAGATGCGCGAGGGCGACCCGACCGCAGCCGTAGGCGGAGAGGCGGAATCGTTTCCGACGCCGAGTCACGCCCGCAACCTCTGTCTGGAGTGGGCCGACGGGCGGCGCTTTTTTCTTTCTTACGCCTACCTGGTGGCGGGCGAGTTCCGTCCCGACGGGGAGACGAACCGCATCCGGCTGGAATTCACCTCGCACACGGTGTCGCTGCGGGGCTACCGGCTGGAAGCCTTGTTTACGGCCCTGCTCGACCACTTGCCGAAAGTCATTGGGGCGAATGATGCGCGCTACGCCTCCCTCGAAGAGAGCGGGGAAGCCACCGTGATTGACATTCTCCTGGAAAAGAACGGAACCTGAATTTTTAGCGTGCAACCCGGAATGCCCTCTTCACCCACACGCCACCGAAATCTTCGGCCTGCCCATCGAGCGGGATGGGTATCCCTGCGTCATTCATCCCTGCCAGGCCAGACTGAATTTGCAACAGCAGCAGGTCCCGCCATTCAACGCGTGAAGGACGGTGGGTTACCGGCCGTCGGGATAATTAAGGGATTTTAAAAGCTCGCCTGATAGACTATGGGGGCTATGCGTGGTCGCTTCCTCTTCTCCATCTTGCTTGCCGGGCTTGCCGTAGGCGGTTGCTTGCCCGGTGATGAGGACGTGGCGGCTAAATACAACGCCATCAATCAGGCAGCGCACATCGAAAACACCGGCGTCAGTCTGATGCAGGCGGCCAACGACATGGCGGCGTACCGCGTGGCCTCTTCGCTCAAGCGCAAATCGCCGCTGGACGAGGCCCCGTTGACGGGTCTGTCGACCGTCAACGCGGTGCGACCGACGCTGCCGCGCGGCATTCAGGTTCGGGACTGCGGCAAGTTCGGGGCGATAGCCTATTTCACGGCCGCTCCCTCGGGCGTGCGCAACCTGCTTTCCGCCGGTCCGACGATGATGGCTGCCTTGCGGGAGAAGTTCGGAGCCGATACGGTGGGATTCAAGGCGGCCGACGGCTCAGTGCAGGCGCCCCCGGCAGCATCCTCACTGGAACAGCCGGGCTTTCCCTGCGGTGTCGGCAACGACATCGTCGTCGGTTCGCCGATTTTCGTCGCGGGTTTCGCGTTGGCGAATGTCGATGACGAGTTGCCGGATCCGCACAAAAGCACCTTTCCGAGCTTGACGCGCGATATCACCGTAGCATGCCCCAGCGGGATGGACGGCGTCGTCAAACGCAAACAGAGTTGCAGTCTGGTGCTCAACGACGACGAGACGGAAAAAGAAGAAGCGACAATCAAGCTGGGCAATGCCGACAATGAGAAAGAACTGGTCGAGAACGATACACAGCGCCTGCGGCGTTTCTGGCGCTGTACGCCGGCCCTGGGCGAGACGCCAGCCGCTGCGACTCCAGCGGAGGCGGCGCAATATTGCCGCGACCCGAACAACGATCTGACCAAACCGGTAGACGATCCAATTACCGTGCAGGTGGCGAGCTTGAAACAGATCCTGGAGACGACTGGGCCCGGTTATTACAATTTCGTCTGCAAACGGAACAAAAACGGCACGCAGACATGCGACGCGTCATCGGTTGGCGGGACAGGCGCGGGAACCGGGACAGGGACAGGGACAGGAACAGGTACAGGTACAGGTACAGGAACGGGAACAGGAACGGGAACAGGAACGGGCACCGGAACAGGAACAGGAACAGGAACGGGAACGGGAACGGGCACCGGTACAGGAACGGGTGGCGACGATGAAGAACCGCCGCCACCGCCGGACGTTATTAGAATAAGATGCGAAAAAATCACGGTACCGCCGCTGTTCGTGGACAATCCTGACCGTCCGATCGAACTGAACGGCAGTATGGAGATCATCGGCGACGCGGGCGTCACGCGCGATTGCGGCCATGGCTGGAACGGCGATCTGACGGCGCGGTACGAGGTGCGCCGGTGCGAGATGCAGAAATCGGTGAATAACGGCCCGTGGGTCAACATGGGCAAGACGCAGCAGACGATTTATCATCTCGCCTATGTGGCGGCGCAATGCACGACGGAGTTCAATTACCGGGTGCAATGCCCCGTAGGCAACACCAGCAACACGCTGCCGATCACGCGGCGGCTGGAGATGCTCAAGCCCGTGGCGCTGGATTGGCCGATCCCGGTGGCCGGGGTGACGGACTGGCGCTATGACCGGGTAGCTACGAACGACAGCCGGGCGGAGGTAAAAACCATCGCCAGCGGTGCCGGCTATGTGGTGCCGGACGTCAGCCAGCGCGACATGGACGATCGCGATACGAACAACATCGAATGGTCGCTGAAACTGGCCGAGGGGATGAACAAACGCGATCCAAGCTCGATACGGAATGTGGTGACGAATTGTGATGGCCAGAATTGTCTGCCGAATGGCGGCGCGCCGCTGAGTGGTGTTGTGTTTGTTGTAGATGATAGCTCGCAGGGGCAATCCTACAGCAGTGCGGTGACCTTGAATTACACGAATAAACTCTGCGTCGGAGGGACCGGATCGTGTTCGGCATTCCTGGGAGTAACCCAAGCAACCTGTAGTGGAACATGCACGGGTATTGATGTTCCAAGAAGTATTTCGGGCAACAACATTCCCGATGCCGTCAAGAAATACATTGAAAATTTTGTTCGGCCCAACCTGCCTGGTATTGATGTACAACTCTATACTGGGTCACCCATGTTTTTTTATAATGCCAGGGCCGTCGAAGATTTATACGCGCTTCGTGCGGCTGACATCATCATTATTGCTCCTTCGGACGATGCGCCACCAACCATGACCGGCGTGCAGTTTGGACCCTATGATGAAGATTGGTCCAAGTTGCTTGATTTCGTCAAATCGCAAAATCCAGCCCGCTTTACGACCTTTACCCTATCAGGAACGAAAATTGGCACTGGACTGGGTACTTCTTACAATTACAGCGCTGATTCGCTCACCGAGAACTTGCCGGAAGCCCTGAAAATAGCCGCTTCCAGCCCGCCCCCGTCAACACTGACGCCAGGCGATGTGTGCGCGCAGGTTCGCTAAAATTGTTTATTTAGCAACGTAACCGGACAGCAAACGCGCGCTTTTGTAGGTGCTAAGACTAAAGTTTTCCAGTCTTGCCGTGTTGTTCTGGTAATCCTGTTCGGCTTCGCGAAACGTCTTCTTCACACCTTGTTCTGTCTGCGCGGCAGTAGCTGCAAAATCAAAATTATCGATAATGTATCTCATCGTGTCAGGCCGGACGTTGGTGACCACCCGCACGTTGTTTTCGTTGACCGACTCAGTGTGAGACCAACCGGTATTGGCCTGGTCAGGGCGACTCTGATCGCGGATGAACGTAACGACCAGGTTTTGACCCACCACCCGTCTTGTTCCATCGGAACTCATGACGTTCGTGATGTTATCAACTTCAAACCGGGCACTACCATATACGTGAGGAATGGTGGGAGTAGAGCCGAGAGCCATGAACTGAGGCTTCAACGTGCCTCCCATGTCGGTGCCCTGCATAACAAGCCAATCGACACGGCCACGGAAGGCATCGCCTTCTTTCAATTTCGCAAACTCAGCGATCGTGCCCGTAGCCTTGGCGACGTGGGTTTCAACTGTTCGGATGTCGGGTTTGGTAATGAACGTCTGTTGCGGCTTGGGATCCTCACCCTTGCCGCCGCACGAAGAGAAGGCAACGCTGCCAACGGTCGCCATCAATGCCGGGATGAGCATGCGGGCAGCCTTTAGGGTGTGGAACCCATTGTCCACCAGTGAACCAGGTATCGTCATTTGTCTCCTCCTACAGTGACGGCTATCAGCGTAACAGGGTTGAGGAAGGGAGTCAAAGAATTTCGAAACGATTAACGACGAAAGGGCCATGGTTCCAGAAGGTTAATTTAACCGATGGTCGAATTTGGCCGTTTTGCCTGACCCAGAGTGAATTAGAAGTCTTGTATCGCACAATCCGCCGCTTGTTTTTTACCATTTGGGGATTTTGGGTAGCTTTGGTCTATGGAAACCCTTACCGATACGCCGCACCACGGCCGGAGCGTCAAACGCATCCGCGAGATGCTGGGCATCAAGCAGGAGGCGCTGGCGACCAGCCTGGGCCTGAGCCAGCAGGCCGTCTCGCAACTGGAGCAGAAAGAAAAGCTGGACGCCCCCGTGCTGGAGAAAGTCTCGAAAGTTTTGGGTGTATCCGAGGATGTGATCAAGAATTTCAGTGAGGAAGTTGCTGTTTTTCACATCCAGAACATGCATGACAACTCACAGGCTATTTATCAGTACAATTTCAATACCGGCTTGCTGGTTTTATTCCGCTTTAGGTTTCTTACGACGGATGGTCAGGGGGATGTCCAGGCCCAGGATGTTGAGCGACAGGTTCAGTCCGTCCTTATCGCCGTGTTCCCAGGCGGCTCCGACTTTTACCCAGTCAGCCTTGTCACTGCCGTCTTTGGGTTTCATCGTATAGACCAGGTGAGTTGGGTATTTCGGGGTGGTTTCAGTTTGGGTCGTCATCATCGAATCTCCTCGGTTGGTTGCTGATGATGGAAGCGAATCCGGCTCAACACCGAGCGGGACAGCTCCCCGAAGTCGTCAGAGCTTTTTTCGTGCAACGAAAAAAGAGGGATTAGCGCCTCCCGCTGGTTGAGCTACGCTCCATCGTCAATCAGCGAACAACCAGGGAGCGACTTGTTACGACGCGAACAGATACGCCATTACCCGTTCCTCGACCAATCGGTGGAAACTTCAACGCGTTGACAGTGGCTATCGGCGGGATGGGATGACGCAGGCATTTAGTCGTAGTTTCGGATGAGAACCTCCTCCACGTTTCCGCGTTGGTCGGCCACGCAGTTGATGCTCCGCTTCGCCTTTACGGTCACGATGCGGTACTTTTTATACAGGTCGTGGATAAACTCGGTTGAAGAATTGGACAGTAAAAACTTACACCCCCGCCGGTTCAGCTCATCACACACCGTTTTTAAGCGGTATTGTTCCTGCGGATCGAACCCGGTGGCAGTGTATCCCGTGAAGGAAGGCTTGTCGCTAAGCGGATCGTAGGGCGGATCGAGATAAACAAAACTTTCCCTGTTGGCACATTGTATCGCCTCGGCAAAGTCGCCGCTTAACAACACGCCTTCGGTTTCGTTGAGGTAGCGGCTGACAGCTCTTAACGTGGCTTCATTCAGCATATCGGGCTTTTTGTAATTTCCGAACGAGACGTTGAAATAGCCCTGGCGGTTGACGCGGAACAAGCCGTTGAAACAGGTCTTGTTGAGGTACAGCAGGCGGGCGGCTCGCTCAACGGGACTGCTTGTGGTGAAGGCGGGGCTGCGGTCCCGCTGCCGAATCCGGTAATAATAGGCCGCGTCATTCTTATGCGTTTTCAGTTCCGCGATAAGGGCATCCACGTCCGTTCTGACGACCTGATAAACGTTCATGATGTTGGCGTTGAGGTCATTGACGACGAATTTCTCGGGCCGCAAATCAAACCAGACGGCCCCGCCGCCCAAAAAAGGTTCGTAGTAGCGGGTCAGTTTGTCGGGGATGTACTGTCTGATTTTGTTCAGCAACTGACGCTTGCCGCCCGCCCATTTGACCAGCGGTTTCAATCCATTTTTCTGCTTCATGTCGAAGTACTCCTGTCTGAGTTGGGTGATGGGGAACCAGACCTTCCCGTCAGGCCGGTTGCAGCGCGTGGATGAATTCAACGGCTTTCTGGGCCTGGGAGGCTGCCGTGAAAATGAAGCGCTTGTCGTCTTTGAGCACTGTCAGCCAGGACTGGAGGTAAGCGGCGTGTTGCGCTTCGGGCATCGGCTCGAAGCCAAGGTCAGCCCCCAGGAAACAGGCACCGAGTTCAGCGACCAGTTCTTCCTTGGCGTAGCCTTCGTCACCGTAGCGTTTACGGCCCATATCGCGGTCGAGGCGGCGGGGGTGTTTGGTCCAGTGCGTGAGTTCGTGCGCCAGGATTGCGTAATAGTCCGTGGCGGTTGCAAAGCTTTCAAAGGGCGGCATCTGAATGCGGTCGAGCGCCTGCGAATAAGACGCCTCCGTCCCAAGCTGAATGTCGGCTTTGGTCTGGGTAAAGAAGGCCTCCAGCGCATCGACGCGCGGTTGTGAGTTATCCGTAAGCGGTTCGGTTGTCGGATAAAATTCTTCGGGCAGTCCCTTGATCTGCGAGGCGTTGAAAACGGTGTAGCATTTCAGGAACGGAACGCGGCTGGTGGTTTTCTCGCCCTCCGGTGTTTCGTCGTCCCGGACGATTTTGTCGGCATACACGACCTGGGTGCCTTTTTCGCCCTGGCGCACGACGGCCTTCAGGTCGGTGGCCTGTTTAAACGTCATCCAATAGGGCGAAGCGTAGCCTTTCTCGGCGCTGGTCGCCCACAGCATCAGCGTGTTGATACCGGTGTAGGGAATGCCGTTCCACCGGAGCGGGCGGACAACGTGGCCCGCCAGATGCTCGGCATTCCAGGGCTTGCGCCACGTCAGATTTCCCGCTTCGAGATCCATAATGATTTTGCCCGTGATGCGGGCGTACACGTCGTTGGGCGGAGACGGCGCAACGATCATGGGTTCCTCTTGGTGGAGGGTTTCGGCGGTGGGGTTCATCGGCGACTCCTTTGGCTGGTCGGGTTGAGGGAGCGTTTTCACCCGACAGACCAGCGAGCAAACCGGCAAGAATTTTGGTCGGGCGGGGAAAGCGGAACGCTGGCGAAAATTCTTGTTGGTGGCGCGAGCGCGTCGGGTATCGCTCCTCGAATCAACCTGACTCGGCAGAGGAGATGCGATGATTGCGCGAAACCAACCAGCGAAGAGCGGTCAACCCGGCATGAGGCCCTCGTCGGCAAACGAGCGATAGGATTGCGGCGTGAGGATGAGGTGATCCAACACGGCGATGTCGAGCAACCGCCCGCCGTCGCGCAGCTTGCGCGTGAGTTGCAGGTCGGCGTCGCTCGGCGTCAAATTACCGCTGGGGTGGTTGTGAGCGAGAATGAGCGAGCAAGCTTTGGCTTGCAGGGCCGTGGCGAAAATCAGGCGCGGGTCGGCCATGCATCCGGCCAGGCCGCCCGTGCCGATCTCCGAAATTCCCAGGCAATTGTTTTGCTGGTCCAGCAGCAGGATTTTGAATTGTTCGACCAGTTCGAGCCTGTTCTCGTTCCAACTCTGGCGGAGGAGTTCGTAGGCCGTGCCCGAATGCGTCACCCGGACGCGCTCGCGCAGCGGCACCCGGCTGCGGTACGTGAGTTGCACCTGCGTGGCTTTGAAGCGGGCGAAGGTCAGGTCGGACTGGAGAGGAATCACTTTCGTCATGGCGTCAGTCCTAATTTGTCCATATGCCAGGCGTTGACGTCCTTGTGCAGGGCGTAAACGGGGTTCATGGGCTTGTGCAGGAGTCCGATTTCGGTTTTGAAAAATTCATCGAGCGTGGCGGTGGCCTTTTCTCCGGCCCCATCATTGTCCATCCAAGTAAAGGCCAGGCGGTAGCCGTAGTTCTGCACGTAGGGAATAAGCTGTTTTAGACAGGAGGGAGAATTCAGCACGATGGCGTCACCGGTAAAACGCTGGTCGGGAGCGAGCGTCATGGCCGAGAGGCAGTCCATGAAGCCTTCAAAGACGTGCAGGCTGCGGGGCTTGGGGTTGCTGCCGCGAATGAACGAGAGGGCCTTGGGCGCAAGGCAGCCCTTGAAAAAAGGATTACGCAGTTCAAACCCGCCTTCTTCATTGGGAAAACCCAGCGCGAAAAAGCCTTTGCCGGTGTCCTTGTTGCGCACGTGAATCTCCCGCAAATGTCGCCGGGCCAAATCGAGCGGAATGCCGCGTTTTTGCAGGTAATGCACCAGGCCCAGATGCTGGATGGGTTTGTCGGATTTGAGCATCAGCGACGGTTCCGTCGGGGTGCGTTCGTAAACGGGGAGCGCGGGCATGACGTAGATGCCGCCCGTCATGTTCTTCATCCAGCGCAGGGCGTCGGAGACGGTGTGCGCTTCGCGGGTGAATTTCAAATAAGCGCAGACGAACGCAATGAGATCGCCGCCGATGCCCTCGCCGTGGTCGTACCACAGGTTTTGGTGCGTATCGACGTCGAAGCTGGGCGTTTTCTCGTCGCGAAGCGGCGAGGAGTAGCGCAGCTTATGCCCGCGAATGGCTGTGGGTTCGCGGCCCAACCGGCCCAGGATTTCGGCAATGGGAATGGCCTTCGCCTGCTCAATGTTCATGGCGCGCTCCGGTGAAAGACAGGAGGAAAAAGGGATGTGAAGAAGAGTGGAAACTCTTCGGCGGCGTTTAATGCCGCAGGCGCTGCTCGATAAAGTGGTCGAGGTCGGCGCGGCGGTAGCGCACCGAGCGGCCGATTTTGATGGGCTTGAGGTCGTCGTAGCGCCGCTTGCAGTCCCACACGGCGAGCGTGCCGGGTGAGACGCTCAGGTAGCGGGCGGCGCTCTTGCGGTCCAGCAGCAGTTCCTGTTTCGGTATCATGGCCAACCCTCCTCGGTGAATCAGTTGCCCGTAGACGGACTCGCCGTCGCTGGGTAGGAATATATTCAGCATATAGGAGAATATTCCTGAGTTCAATTGGAATCCGGCCTTGTTAATAATGAATAATGAACAACGAAGGCTGATGTGGTTTCGCCAGCCGCACCTGGACGGCAGGCGGTTTATTTGTGGCGCACGGGACTTAACCGGACGCAGGCGGTACCGTCCATGCAAATGGGCCGTGATAGGGTGAGTGAAGCCAAAAAGGAGGAACCGATGACCAAAGAAACCCAATCGCCGTCGCCGACCGTTTCAGGGTTCATGCGCCTCGACCAAGTGCTCAAACTCATTCCCGTCAGCAAGGCCACCTGGTGGAACGGCTGCCGGTCGGGACGCTTTCCCAAACCATACAAGTTGGCCCCGCGCATCACCGCGTGGAAGGCCAGCGATATTCAATCGTTACTGGAAGGGTTTGCAGCCTCGGACCAGGACCGCTGACGGGTGATGGTGAATGGGCATCAAACCGGAGGCGATTGCTGGTGGTCGTCGCCCGGCATACAACCGTGTCAATGTAATCAGCCCAATCCTGCATCATTTTTTTCCGCTCGGTCAGAAAATTCGCCCGGTCGTAGGCCTGATCGACCTGCGTGCGCGGCAGGTGAGCCAATTGTCGGTCCACCACTTCGTGCCGGTAATGCAGTTTTTCTTTGATCGTGCTCAGGGCCAACGCCCGGAAACCGTGACCGGTCATTTTTTTGCCGTAGCCCATCCGGTCCAGCGCTTTGAGAATGGTGTTGTTGCTGATGGGTTTGCCCCGACGCACGACGCTGGGCAAAATGTATCCCGTTCCTCCATAGGTTTCTTTCAACTCATTGAGCAGCGCCAACACCTGCCGCGACAGCGGCACCTGGTGGGCAATGCGCGTTTTCATGCGCTCGGCCGGAATGGTCCACAGCGCGTTGTCCACAGCGAACTCCTCCCACCGGGCGTTGATGAGTTCGCTCGTGCGCACAAACGTCAACATGATCAATTTGAGCGCGATGGTGGTTTGCTTGAAGAGCCGGGCTTCGTTGGTTTCAATCGCCCGTACTAATTGAGGCAACTGGTCGCCGTCGATGGAGGCGAAATGCCCTTTGCGGTAGCGGCTCAACGCACCTTTCAGTTCAATCGTCACGTCGCGTTCGGCACGTCCGGTGATGACGGCGTAACGCATGACTTGCCGGAGTACGTTCAGGATGCGGTGGGCCAGGTCGTGACAACCGCGCGCTTCAACCTTCCGAAGACAGGCCAATATTTCCTGCACCGTCAGCGTGGCCACAGGCGTGTTGCCCAGCGATGGATACACATCTGCCTTGAGTCGGTTACGGATGTTGTCGGCGTAATTTTTCGACCAAGTGGGCAGGTTCTGCGTGTACCACTCTTCGGCAACGACTTTGAGCGTCTGACCATGTCGGTATTGCGCCAGGCGTTTGGCATCCTGCTTTTCTTTAGCGGGATCGCGTTCCTGACGAATGGTTTCCTTCGCCTGGTCGCGGAGGCTGCGGGCTTGCAGGAGAGAGACAGCCGGGTACGGCCCGATGGTGAGGAGTTTCTCCTTGCCGAAGAATTTGTATTTTAACCGCCAGATGCGGCTGCCGCCCGTTCGGACGTCGAGGTACAATCCACCGCCGTCGAAGAGGCGGTAATTTTTTGCCTGTGGTTTAGCCTGACGGCATTGCAAATCGCTAAGCGGCATGAAGCCTCCGGGAGTGGGGTAAGGAGCGGGAGCACTTGAAACGTTACCCCACTTTGTACCCTAAATATTCTTGTATGTGGTGAGTTTTCATTAGCTCTTAATGACCAATAATATCAGGTAATATGCTGAATATCAATGAAAAATTAGACTGAATAAGACGTTAATAAATTGGTTAATGGCGGACAGGATGGGATTTGGATTAATGGAATAAGGCCTTGATATAAAATGTTTCATGTTAGTACTTTTCAGGCCATACCCCCAAATTTACCCCTTTTCAACATGGACCGTAGAATACTCTCGGATTACCGAGTTCCTCCTTATTTTCGTTCATCGCTGTGCGGTTCATGCACGTTGCGTTCATGGGTAAGCGTGGCATAGTCTGGGATTGGACGCTTAACCTCGATGAATTGGAACTCGTCTGAAAGCGCTCCTGATGCTACTCTCCCTAACCACCCCGCCCGCCGATGTGCTATCGTGGACTAAGCCTGGCCACTCGTAATTCTTGATGAATCACCATATGGCAGTCGTGGCAAACGGAGAGTAAATCTTCTAAAGGTTCATTTCCTAAGTTTTTATAGGTAAGGTGATGTACTTCGGTTGCTGGACTCACTTTGCAGCGTTGGCAAATGTTGTTATCCCGCTGAAGAACCAGCTTTCGTTTGGATTTCCACGTATCGCTGTTTAGGTGAAGATTGTATTTATCATTTTGAAAATTTTCCAAACGAAGTTCTTCTAAAAGCCACATAGCCTCCACGTGCTTGGCTTCTTTCCATTCATCAAAGCGGCCCTCGCTGTACTCAAAGCGGATATCCGCTTCGGAAACTTTGACAGGTTTTCGCCTGTCTGCCCATCCGCAGTTTAGACATTGTTGGTAAGATATAGCAGTTTGTTGACCGACTTTGTTGGAGCCCGTGTAATGAATTGTGTTCACAAAGCGTGGATTTCGGCAGCATTCGTCTTTGGGTTTCAGAATCTGGTAGTGGCAAACTGTGCATTGATAAACACAGTGGAATGCATATTCATTGATTTGGAATTTAGTAGAGCCGCATTTTGCTTTCCAGCAAACGAGTTCCTTCGCCATAAGATGGTGAAATTGTTGTAAGACGAAAATAATTGACTTTTTTAAAGAAGTCCCGGCTTGGGGAGGCCTTGAGCCATTACAGCCTCATCCAGAAGATTTCACTCAAATCCGATAATATTTTATGGCTTTTTAAATGGAAAATCTTTGCTCAACTTTTCCATTTTAGGCTCAAATTTCCAAGGATAAGAGAGAAGATGAACAGCAGTTGTTTTCCACCAAGGTTCGTTTGGCCTGCGAATTTTTGCCAATCCAATCCAGGTATCTTTTTTAGATTGGTATTTTCTAATTTCACAAATTGATTGTAATGAATGAATTAGATCGTTTCGATCTCCTTCGGATGTCAAATAACTAATACCTATCTCATGACTGTGAGTAGTCAAACTGATTAAATCAATTTCTTCCTTACCGCGTTTTCTGGATTCCAACTTTTTGATTCGCTCAATCAATTCCTTTCTTATGTCGATACTTATCGTCAATAGTTTTTCGCACATTTCTGTGTGGTGCAGCCAGTTGCTTACTTCAATAAACTGAATAAGACAAATCCAATCATCTTCAAGATTGATTTTCGGTTTACCGCCTTTTCGTAAGTAGTAGTCATCAAACGAACGAATAAAATCAGTATCAAGACTTATATAATTTACGTTAAGATAGTCGTCACCTCCTGGACGTCTGATGCTCAAGTTTTCCAAGTACCAAGAAAACGCGGATAATTCGTCACTGAGTTGAAAAACGTCTTCGTTTAGGGAGTTAATTCGCTCTTTTAAATAGTGAATAAAAATGGATGGAGATTGTGGTAATGTGTCAGTAATTACGTCCAAATCAAAAATGGACATTGAGATAGGAAACTCATTCTCCCGGAGAAAACCCAATGACCGGAGGTTTTTTGTCCTTGCAGATAAAGCACCTAATAGAGTTGTTGCGACGAGCGAAATAAATATTAAATTTGGCTATGAATTTTTC
>CAXTIG010000068.1:0-21040 GCA_964244295.1 uncultured Cytophagales bacterium | reverse complement strand
CGTCCCATGAGACGAAAATACAATAACCTAAACTAATTTACAGCAACTACTTATAAACTATGACACTCATTTATCGACCCGCAAATGCGTACCTGCCTGGCACTTGATCTGAAAAATGACCCTGAGGGTATTGCTCAGTATGAGGCTTTCCACCGCCCCGGACACATCTGGCCGGAGATTCCGATCGGGATTCGGGCGGGTGGTATTTGGGATATGCAAATCTACCGACTGGGTACCCGGCTAGTGATGATTGTCGAAACGGCAGAGGGGGTTGACCTCGATGCCGCTTTTTACCAGATTAGTCAACAGCCGCGTCAACCGGAATGGGCTGCGTTGATGGCCCGGTTTCAGCAACGCCTGCCCGACACTCAACCCGGCGAACACTGGGCCAAAATGACATCTGTTTTTTCGCTAAACGATACGCCGGAACCATGAAATCTCCCCCGTTGCAACGCGTTGTGGTTCCGCTGCTGGTCGTCATGAGCCTGATGTTCATCTGGAACCTCAGCCGCAACATCAACGATGTACTGATTCCGCACCTCAAACGCGCCTGCCAGCTTACGGATCTTCAATCGTCGCTGGTGCAGTCGGCGTTTTTTGGCGGCTATTTTTTACTGGCCTTACCCGTTGGGCAGTTCATCCGGCGGTATGGTTACCGGGCGGGTATGGTAACGGGCCTGCTGACGGCGGCAGTGGGGGCGTTGTTGTTTTTTCCGGCTGCCGAAACGCGCTACTATCCCCTGTTTCTGAGCGCCTTGTTTATCATGGCAGCCGGGTTTACGTTTCTGGAAGTCACGGCTACGCCCTACGTCTCGGTACTGGGCGATCCAGACCGGGCATCGAGCCGGTTGAGCCTGTCGGCTGCCATCGGGTCGTTGGGGGCTACATTGGGTCCTTACATCGGGGCGCAGTTTCTCCTGCACAAACAGGATGTTGCCGAAGCGACGGTGCAGCACTTCAGCCCGGTTGAGTTGATGCAGTACCTGAACGCCGAAGCGCAGATGGTCAAAGGCCCTTACCTCAGTTTAGCGGCTTTGTTTGTGGTGCTGGCCGGGGTGCTTTACCTCGTCAAACTCCCGGCGCTCAACGAGCCGGGCGAGTCGTCGGTGCGGCTATCCGAGATTTTTCGGTTTCGCCACACCATACTGGGTGCGCTGGGGGTGTTTTGCTACCTCGGTGCCGAAGTCGGCATTGTCAGCTTTCTGATTCGGTACGCCAAAGCCCAGCAATTACCCGGTCTAACGGAGCAAAAAGCGGCCCTGTTCATCACCTTGTTCATGGGGTTGGTCTTGCTGGGTCGACTGACGGGGGCGTGGCTGCTGGCCCGCACCAATCCGCCCCGGCTACTGGCCTTTTGTGCGGCCGGAGCGATGGGGCTGGTGGCTACGGCCATGCTCACCAGGGGGTATGCATCGGTCTACGTGCTGGCCTGTGTGGGGTTGTGTACCTCGGTGATGTATCCGATTCTGTTTACGCTCAGCATCAACGGTCTCGGCCCCTACACCAAAACCGGCTCGTCGCTGCTGATTATGAGTATTGTCGGCGGGGCCATCGTGCCACCCCTGATGGGCCTGATTTCCGATACGCTCGGTATCCGGCTGGCCTTCGTCATGCCCGTACTGTGCTACGCCTACATCGTTTATTACAGTCGGTGGGGCTACCTCGTTTCAACTCCTGCACCGGCGGATCTGGTCCTTTAACACTTGCCTATACACCATGAAGACGACCCTTTTGCTTCTTTTCAACCTGCTGCTCACGGTAAGCCAAGTTGAGGCTCAAAAAAGCCTTTCAGCCGACCAACGCATGACGGATTGGCGTGATAAGCAGTTAAGCCTGTTTGTGCATTGGGGACCTGTTTCGCGCATTGGCAAAGAAATTAGCTGGTCGCGGAATGCGTACGGTCCTGCCCGGTACGATTCGCTCTACCGGCAATTCAATCCTACCCGCTTCAACGCGCGCGAGTGGGTACGCATGGCCAAGCGCAATGGGTTTAAACAAATCGTGCTGACTGCCAAGCATCACGATGGCTTCTGTCTCTGGGATACGAAATCAAGCCCGTATAACATCATGAACTCGCCGTTTGGTCGTGATGTCTGCAAAGAACTGGCGCAGGCCGCTCACGAAGAAGGATTACCCATTGGCTGGTATTTCTCGGTGGGTGACTGGAAAGACCCCGACTGCCGCAATCCGCAAACAAACAGCCGTTACAGCGAACGTATGCTCACCCAGGTGCGCGAGTTGCTCACCAACTATGGCCCGATCAGCCTGTTGTGGATTGATTATGATGAATTTCCCAGTCCCGTTCACCCCAAACTCGTGTACGACCTGGCCCGTAGCCTGCAACCCCACATCATCGTCAACAACCGGCTCGAACCCTTCACTCCCGACGAATCGCACTGCCGCCTGGGGGCGTTTGGGGACTACACTACCCCCGAAAATTTTGTGGCCGGTTATGGGGCAGTACCCTGGGAACCTGCACCAATATGGGCCACCAATGGGCCTGGAAGTTTGGCGATTCGCCCCGCCCACTGACCGAATGCGTGCAAACGTTACTGCGTTGTATTGGCGGAAATGGCAACCTCCTGTTCAACATTGGCCCCGATAGCACCGGGGTATTCCCCGCTTCATTCGTGGCACGTACCGACGAAATGGGGGCCTGGATTAACCGACACGCCGAAGCGATTTACAAAACGCGGGGTGGTCCCTACATTCCCACCAATGAGTACGTCAGTTCGTACCGGGACAATACCATTTACCTCTACCTGCTTGCCCGGCAACGGGCCACTGTCCGGCTTCCGCCCCTGGGGGCTACGGTTAAGCGTGCCCGTCTGCTGAACGGAGCGTCCGTTTTGGTCAGACAACAACCCACTGCGCTGCACTTAACCCTGCCCGTTTCCAGTCAGGATTCCGGCGCCACGATTGTCGTTCTGACCGTAGACAAACCGGCGGCATCGCTGCGTAAAATTCTGCCGTTTTCGAGCAGTAACGCCCTGTCATACGGAAAGAAGGCCCTGGCTTCCAGCGCGCTGGGTCCGTTTTTACATGACCCCTCAGCGGCCATCGACGATAATCCCGACACCTTTTGGAAAATGGGCCGACGGACGGATGTGAATGTTGATGACTATTACGGCAAAAATATCACCCACCGGGACGAAGCGGTCCGTAACCTGTTTCAACACATCGGCTGGCTGGATGTCGATCTGGGCAAACCGCAGAGGGTGGAACGCGTTGCCGTGCATGAGTTCGCACTCGCTGCCTCTAAAATTAACGCCTTCAGCATTTCGTATGAAAAAGCTGGCAAGTGGGTAATACTGGCCCAGGATACGCAAATGGGTAACTGGTCGAAAAAAATTAACCCCATCACAGCGCAGAAATTCAGGCTGACGATTCGAGGTTCGGAAGGGTATCCGGGTGTCCGGGAATTTCAGGTTTTTGGGCCGGGTCAGTAACGGGTCAACGACGCTCTACTTTCAGAGCGTGTTCAGTAAAGTGTGTCAAGTAGCAACTCGTTAACTTGACCACCCACGGAAAAACAAAATGGATTTGATTACGCGGCCTTTCGTCAGGAGGCGATTGCTCGCCTGCTGGGGGAACTCGTTAGACTACCAGGTACGTTGGCTGCCGGCAATAGATATTAGGGCCTAGGAGATCCCTCCAATGTCGGGCTGGGTGGTCGGAGCCATACCAATCCCTTTTTGCCGAAAACTGAAATACTAAACAGCTTCTTAAAAAGGCTTGAATGAACTCCCCTTGGATCGAGAGAATAGTTTTCAGTGTTCTTTCTTCTCAAAACTCACCGCCGCCTCGCCACCGCCATCGTCATTTCCCGGTCGTTGAAAATCAGATTCCCAACCCGTTTCCGGACGTTGTAAATCGTGATGTAATCGTCGATAACTCCCGGAATCCGAATTTTCAGGGTCTGCGCGGCGGGGGCATCGGGATACGGATTCTGAGCGTACACCGTTACGTGCGTGGGCGTGACCAGGCAACGTACCACAGGTTCCCGTACCCGCTGGTTTTCACGCTCCTGCCGGTGTTCGAGCGCCGAATACAGCAACTTGCCTTCAATTTCAGCCTGTTGCCTCCAGGTTTTGCCCCCATCGAACGATACGACCGGCTTCACCCACCGATACTGAGGCGAGTTACGGACGTCGTTGTGAAACGACAGACGCCGCATCCCGCACAGGACGTACTGCTCGGAGGTGAGCGGTTCGTTGGGAGCCGGACTGTTCCAGGCCACGAAACCGCCTTTTTTCCCCGGTACGTTGCGGGCGGCCAGCAAGCCCCAGAGCGGACCGTTTTCGGCGAGCGAGGGGTGCAGTTTGTAGTAATCGAAAGCAAATTTTCCGCCTCCGGCCCCGTCCTCGTAGGCCGTCATGTACCCGTTCAGCACCTGCACCGACGGGTGATTCTGACGCATCCATTCCGTTTTGTGAATCGTTTGCAAAATTCCCCAGGAATCGTTGTGCCAGTACCGCTTCCATTTTTCTAGGTGTTCGGGAATCCCGTCGGAGCAGTTGGTGTCGGGAATTTGCCCGTCGGTGAGGTGGTAGTAACTGATCTGCGACCAGGCATCGTAGGTGCCGAGTCGCTCGATGCCCACCTGCGAATAACCCATCCACGACAGCAGGTAGCGGTTGGGGTACTCCCGGTGGTACCGGTCGGCGAGGTGAGTCCAGGTCTGGTCGTTGTACTTAAATTCCCAGTCGAGCAGGTGCCACTGCGGGGGCTGGCTGTCGCTGAAGTAGTTGCTCACACCATCGCCGAGTACCCAGGGTAGCAGTTTTTCGAGTTGCGTGGGGGAAAGATTTTTCCCTCCTTGAAAATCCGGGAGCCAGTCGAAATTATTCGGCTGAGTCATATGCGCCCGCCGAGTCCAGGGAATAGCCCGACCCGGTCGGTTTGGGTCATTCACGTTCCCGCCGTTGGCGTTGAACACGTCCCGGCTGTTGAGGTGCGACCAGCCACGGGCCAGCAGAGCTTCGTACTCGTCTTTTTCTACGCCCTTCGAGAAGTACATGGTCAGGTCGTCGGGCGTGAGGGTAAAGGGCGGTAGTTTTTCCACCTGCAAATCGGTACCCTGCGTCATGGCTTTCAACACCACGCGCGGGGTATATTTAAATTTTCCTGAACCGGGCATCGGCCGGTATTCCAGCGTATAGGCACCTTTATCGACTCGCCCGCCCCGGTTGTGGTGGGGCACGCCATTCATGAAAACTGCCGTGGTGTCGTTGGGCAACTGACTCGCCGTCGGAACAAAATTGGCCACCTGAATGGGGGTCGGGGAGCCGGGTTTCCAGAAGTTCCAGAACTCCTGCGAATTTTCGGGGGTGACCCCTCCCCGCTGACTCCCGGTGACCAACAGGATCAGACCCAGCAGGGTAATAGGTTTAAGAACGATTAAAACTATACGCATCATAACCACGGCCTCTTTATTTGTACCCTTGCAGAACGAACGTAGCCTTCATTCCAACATGAAAAAGTTTTTGCGCGAAAACGGCCTGTCGCTGACGCTAACCGGCATCACCCTTCTTACCCTGGCGGGAAGTCTGACCACGGGCTGGTACAGTTTCAACGAGGAACTGCGCGAGTACGGGCAACCGCCCCTCGCCTTTGGGGCTTACCTAACGAGCGGGCACTGCATCGAGTCGGTTTTTGAAAACTGGGAAAGTGAATTTTTGCAAATGGGCCTGTACGTAATCTTCACGGTTTTTTTGTACCAAAAAGGGTCCTCCGAATCCAAAGACCCCGATCCGACGAGTCCGGGCGAATCAGTCGAGCGGAAACCCAACCCGGGTCGTACCGGTGCTCCCTGGCCCGTCCGGCGGGATGGCTGGGTGCTCAGGCTGTATCAAAATTCGCTGAGCCTGGCGTTCTTCTTTTTATTCCTCGGCTCCTTCTGGTTGCACGCCGTGGGTGGGGTCAGGCTCTACAACCGCGAACAAGCCCTCAAAGGTAAAACTGAATTTTTGAGCTTGACTGAATTCATGGGCACGGCTGAGTTCTGGTTTCAATCCATGCAAAACTGGCAGAGTGAATTTTTGTCGGTGCTGTCCATTGTGGTGCTGAGTATTTTTTTGCGGCAAAAAGGCTCTCCCGAATCGAAGCCGGTGGATGCCCCTGATTCGGAAACCGGCACAAACTGAATCCCACAAAAAAAACCGGAGCGGCACCCGATGGGTGCCGCTCCGGTGGGCAAAACTGTGGAAAATTAACGCTGCTGATCGCGCTGTTGCCGCTGGGTGTCCGATTCGTTTACGTCGACATCCGTGCCGTGAGGCATTTTCGATTTGTCGCGATCACCCATGTCCGACTGCTGCTGACCCGAGTCCCGGCCTTGCTGGCCCTGATTCTGACCGCTTTGCTCGGCTTGCTGGCCACTGCGTTGTGGATTTTGCTGGGTTTTGTTTTGATCGTCCTGCATGGATTCCTGGCCTTGCTGGGAACCCTGCTGATTGCGCTGATTTTCCATGATGCTTGTGGTTTTGTTGTTAAGTGTTCCGGCTTACGACAGCCAGGTACCGAACCGTCACAAAAACTCATGCCGTCACTATTCCTTTAAAAAATAGACTTTCCCCCATAAAAAAAGGGGAATCTCACCCCCATGTTTACCCCAGCCTGGGGATGACCTACCCACTCAGCCTTGCCAATTCGGGTAGGGACGGCGCCGGTTGGCCCTGTCCAATTGCCCCTCGGACGTCCAAACCCGCACCGCCGATTGAGCGGCCTGCCACAGGCGTTGCTCCTGACTCCGAACGCACTGGCCTTGAAAATTGGCTCCGGCTGCTCCCTGGCGGTTTCCGCCGCCCATTTGTTGATTTTCCATGTCGTGAAGCGATGTTGACCCGTTTGAAAAAAGCGAATTCCGGCGTACCGGGGATCGCTTCTTAGCAAAAAAATCATACCTGTTCTTTCCAGGTTTCCACGTTATGTTACGAGAGTCCGCGAGGGAATGAATTACTGGGCTTTGGGATGCAGGAGTTTCATGACGTGATACAGCCTGTTGAAAGCGAGGGGGTTATTTACCGAAGTTATTTAAGATTTTGAAAACGGAGAATGGTCATCCCTCCTTCGTCGGGATGACCATTCTCCGTTTTCAAAATCTTAAACCGCCTCACCTTTTTTAATTTCCAAACAACCGCTCCGCGACTCGAAACGTATTACAATGCGCCTCGACGATATCCGCCAATCGAAGCGAATACCCGCCTCCCATCGTGACCACCACGGGCAGGCCGTGTATTTTTGCCAGTTGAAAAACGGCCCGGTCGCGTTCCTGGCAGCCTTCTCGCGTCAGGGCCAGTTTTCCTAGCTTGTCGGTCGCCAGCACGTCGACCCCGGCGATGAAGAATAGGAAATCCGGGCGGAGGGCATCAAGCAGTGGCGGCAGGTCCCGGTTCAGTCGATCCAGATACGCCTCGTCGCCGGTGCCAGTGGGCAGTTCCACATCGAGGTCGGAGCGTTCTTTGTGCAAGGGATAGTTTTCCCGACCATGCATCGAAAAAGTGAACACCCTCGGTTCGTTCCGGAAAATTAAGGCAGTACCGTTGCCCTGGTGAACGTCGAGATCAATCACGAGAATCCGGCGGGCGGCGCTCGTTTCCAGCAGGAAATGGGCGGCAATGCCGACATCGTTGAGCAGGCAAAACCCTTCGCCCCGGTCGGGGTAAGCGTGGTGGGTTCCCCCGGCGACGTTGAACGCCACGCCGGATTCACGCGCAAACCGGCAGCAGTCGATCGTACCCTGGGTAATGATTTTTTCCCGGCGCACCAGTTCTTCCGACCAGGGAAAGCCGATTTTCCGGATCATCCGGGCCGGAAGCGTTCCCCGTTTCAAGGCTTCCCAGTACGCCGGCGTGTGGGTGGTCAGAATCCACCGTTCCTCAATTTCATCGGGGGCGAAAAACTGCTCTTCCGACGCGGTGCCCTCCCGGAGGAGTTGCTGGGGAACGAGTTCGTATTTCGCCATCGGAAAGCGGTGGGGCTGTCCCGTGGGTCCGGGTGGCAGGGGGTGTTGGTAAATGGGCGCGTAAGCGATTCGCAGCATGAAAACGGTTCAGAACAGTACTTCCTGGAAAACCCTGCCTGCCCCAATTGGTTTGATTTTGGAATGCCCCCCTGACGATCACCCCACCCCGATCACCACTCATTTTTCTCCGTTTAGGGGTATAAACCCCTAAATTTTGCCTTATACCGACAGAATTCCATCAGTTTAGGTCAAATCGATGGGGAACCAAACTGGCTGATTCCTTGTAAATTTGGCTACCTCTTCCGTACCTAATTTCAATCGTCGCAACTCCGTGAGCCCGTTCCGTACCAACCGCAACCTACTCTGGATCGCCCTCGGCAGCGTCGCTTTCGTTGGTGCCTTGTTTGGCTCCTGCCGTCCACTTTCCCTACCCGACGACGTTGCTGCTGCCCTGGTGAAATTGCCGGAAAACGTGGATTACACCTACGACGTCAAGCCGATTCTCTCCGACCGCTGCTTTGCCTGCCACGGTCCCGACAAGGCCAAACAACAAGCCGGCCTGCGCCTCGACCTCGCCGAGAGCGCCTACGAACATGAATCGGAAGAGAGCGGCCTGAACGCCGTCGTACCGGGCAATCCTTCCCGAAGCGAATTGGTGCAGCGAATTCTGGCCACCGACCCGAAGGTGATCATGCCCACGCCCGAAAGCCACCTTTCCCTGACGACGGAGGAAAAAGCCATCCTCATCAAATGGATCGACCAGGGCGCGGAGTACAAACCCCACTGGGCCTTCGTGGCACCCGAAAAGCCAAAACTCCCGCAGGTAAAAAATGAAGCCTGGGTGCGCAACGACATCGACCGGTTTATCCTTAAAAAACTGGAAAGCAAGGGCTTGACCCCCGCGAAAGAAGCGGATAAAACGACCCTGCTGCGCCGCGTAAGCCTCGACCTGACGGGCCTGCCCCCGACGGTGGCCGAGGTGGATGCTTTTTTGAAAGACGCTTCCCCGACGGCCTACGAAAAAGCCGTGGATCGCCTGCTGGCCTCGCCTCATTTTGGCGAACACCTGGCCGTCAACTGGCTCGACGCTGCCCGTTATGCCGATACCCACGGCTACCAGGACGATGGCCTTCGCACGATGTGGCCCTACCGCGACTGGGTCATCAAGGCCCTCAACCAGAATTTGCCCTACGACCAGTTCGTCACCTGGCAACTGGCGGGCGATTTACTCCCGAATCCCAGCAAGGATATGCTCGTGGCAACGGCCTTCAACCGCAACCACCAGCAAAGCCAGGAAGGCGGGATCGTGCCGCAGGAATACCTCACCGAGTACGTCGTCGACCGGGTGGGCACCTTCGGGAAGGCCTTTCTGGGCCTGACCGTTGAATGCGCCCGTTGCCACGACCACAAGTACGACGCCATCACCCAGAAGGATTTTTACAACCTCTACGCCTTTTTCAACACCAACAACGAGTACGGGCAGATTCCTTACAACGGCGAGCCATCGCCCCACCTGACCCTGCCCACGCCCACCGCCGAAAAAGAACTGAACGCCATCCGGGCCACCCTTAAGCGCCTCAGCCAGCAGGAACGGGGTGATGCGGGAGCCGCTCGGGCGCGTTTTCAGACCTGGCTCGCCGCCGCCGAACGCAACCCCGCCAGCGCCTTGCTTCCCACCGGGCAGGGAGCGGTGGTGCGGGTAAACTTTGAGGTGCAGGCGGAAACCACTTACGTGCCGAAACCAAAACCGGTGGATCCAAAGAAAAAGGACACCGGAGTTGCCGGGAAGAAAAAAGAGGAGAAAAAGCCAGAGCAGCCCAAACCCCGCACGGATTTCTTTTTCAAAAACGCCGCCAACGACACCCTCCCGGTGTACGTGCGCGGCGACCGGGATTCACCCCCGCAATCGGTGCCGGGGCGGGTCGGGAAAGCCTTGTTTTTCCCCGGCGAAAGTTTCGTGGAGTTGCGCGGCCCCGGTGGCGCTGACCAGGTGAAAGGGCCGGCGGGTGCGGCCACGGGGTATTTTGAGCGCCATCAGCCGTTTTCGGTGAGCCTCTGGACCAAAATTTCCGATCCCAAACTGGTCGGGCCGCTCTTCAACCGCAGCATGGGGCCGTTCAATGGATTCCGGGGGTACGAGTGCCTGCGGCTGGAAGACGGGCGCCTGGCGTTCCGGATCGCCAACGTCTGGCCCGATGATGCTCTCGATGTGGAAACCACCCAGAAAATTCCGTTGAACCGCTGGGTTCAGGTAGCCATGAGTTACGACGGGTCGAGCAAGGCCAGCGGTTTGCGCATCTTTCTTAACGGCCAACCCGCCCCGGTCCGGGTGATTACCGACAACCTCACCCAGAGTCTGCTTTTCGGGAAAAACAACACGAACTGGGGTTCCGGCGTACCCAATTTTGCCCTGGGCCAGCGCCACGATTACAATTTCAAAGGCTACGCCGTCGATGAACTGGCCGTGTACGCCCGCCAACTGACGCCCCTCGAAGTAAGCAGCCTCGTTCGTGGCCGCGACGAAGTGCTGGCTACGCTGAAAATACCCGCCGCCCGCCGGACACCGACCCAGAATTCTGCCCTGTTCGACTACTACCTGGCCCATTTCGACGCGCCCAGTAAGCAACGGAATCTGGCCCGATCCGGGCAACTGGCCCGCGAAACGGAACTCCTCAACACGCAGATCGACGTGATGATCATGCACGAACAGCGTTTTCCCCGCCCCACTCACCTGCTCAAGCGTGGCGTGTACGACGCCCCGGCGGAACGATTAACGGCGCAAACGCCCTCGGCTTTTGGCGAAATGGCCGCCAAATTTCCTCGCAACCGGCTGGGTCTGGCGCAATGGCTGACGAGCGCCGAAAACCCGATTTTCGCCCGCGTGGTCGTCAATCGGTTCTGGCAGAATTTCTTTGGGAACGGATTGGTCAAATCGAGCGACGACTTCGGTAATCAGGGCGAACTCCCCTCCCACCCCGAGTTGCTCGATTACTTGGCCCGTCAGTTTCCGGCGACGGGCTGGAACACGAAAGCATTGCTGAAACAAATCGTTTTTTCGGCTACCTACCGCCAATCGTCGCTGGTTTCAGAAAAAGCACAGGAACTCGACCCCGACAACCGCCTGCTGGCCCGTGGTCCAAGCTACCGAATGAGTGCCGAGCAAGTCCGGGACAACGCCCTGACCGCCAGCGGACTGCTTACCCCGAAAATCGGCGGGCCGAGCGTTCTGCCCTACCAACCGGCGGGCATTTGGGAAGCACTGGCCACCCGCAATGCCGTGACCTACGTGCAAAACCACGGCGACAGCCTCTACCGCCGGAGTTTGTACACGATCTGGAAACGCTCCTCACCCCCGCCGATGATGCTCAATTTCGATGCCGCCGAACGGCACTCCTGCACCGTGAAACGCCAGAAAACCAGCACGCCCCTCCAGGCGCTGGTCACGCTCAACGACCCGCAGTTTGTCGAGGCCTCCCGCGTGTTGGCCGGGCGGATGCTCCGCGAGGGCGGCACCACGCCGGAGAGTCGGATCAGTTTTGCCTACCGCGCCCTGACCAGCCGCTTGCCCCGCCCCGCCGAAACGGCTTTGCTCCGGCAACTTTACGTCGAAGAACTTCGTGATTTTCAGAAAGCTCCGAAACGAGCACAAGCCTTACTCAGCGTTGGAGAGTACCCCCGCGACCCGTCCCTGAACCCGGCTGAACTGGCGGCCAGCGCCATCGTGGCGTCGACCGTGATGAATTTTGATGAGTTTGTAATTAAACGGTAAAAAAGCCCCCCAACCCCCGAAGGGGGCTTAACCGAATTCACAAAACTCCCCTTCGGGGGATGGGGGGGCTACTGATCATGAACGCACTCGAAGAACTCGAACAGTACGCCCACGCGCAACAAAGTCGGCGGACCTTTCTGGGGCAAACCAGCCTCGGACTCGGGGCAATGGCGCTTTCGTCGTTGCTGACTCCCGGAAATCTGCTCGCCGGACCCGCTCCGGCGGGAAGCGGGGCGCTGGGTAAGCCGCACTTTGCCCCGAAGGCCAAGCGCGTGATTTACCTGTTCCAGAGCGGGGCACCCTCCCACCTCGATTTGTACGATTACAAACCAAAACTGGAAACGATGTGGGGTCAGGATTTGCCCGAATCGGTGCGCAAAGGCCAGCGCCTTACCGGCATGACCGCCGGGCAGAGCCGGTTTCCGCTGGCGGCTTCGGCGTTTAAATTTGGCCGCCACGGTCCGGGCCAGATGACCGTTTCCGAACTGCTCCCCCACATCGGGGGCATCGCGGGCGATGCCACGTTCATCCGCTCGATGCACACCGAGGCGATCAACCACGACCCCGCCGTTACGTTTTTCCAAACCGGGAGTCAACAGGGCGGACGACCCAGTTTTGGCTCCTGGGTGAGTTACGGGCTGGGCTCGGACAATCAGAACCTGCCTTCGTTCGTCGTGCTGCTCTCGAAAGGGCGCGGCGGCGACCAGCCGCTGTACGCCAAACTCTGGAGCAACGGCTTTCTGCCCTCGATTCACCAGGGCGTGGTGTTTCGGTCGGGTCCCGATCCGGTTTTTTACCTGTCCAATCCGCCCGGAATCGACAAAACGAGCCGCCGCCGGATGCTCGATTACCTGGCCCGGCTGCACCAGGATCAGTTCAAACACGTGCTCGACCCGGAAATAAATTCCCGCGTAGCCCAGTACGAAATGGCCTACCGGATGCAAACGGCCGTGCCCGAAACCCTCGACATTTCGAAAGAACCCGATTCCATTTTCGATATGTACGGCCCCGAAGCCCGGCAACCCGGCACCTTCGCCGCCAATTGCCTGCTGGCCCGGAAATTGGTCGAAAAAGACGTGAAGTTTGTTCAGTTGTACCACCAGGGCTGGGACCAACACGGCAACCTGCCCAACGACATCCGCACGATGGCCAAGTCGGTCGATCAGCCCTCGGCGGCGCTGATCATGGACCTCAAACAACGCGGATTGCTCGACGATACACTCGTGATTTGGGGTGGCGAATTTGGCCGGACAAATTATTCCCAGGGCAAGCTCACGAAAGAAAACTACGGTCGCGACCACCACCCGCGCTGTTTCACGATCTGGATGGCCGGGGCGGGCGTGAAGAAAGGATTCGTGTTCGGGGAATCCGACGAGTTTGGCTACAACATCGCCCGTGATCCGGTCCACGTACATGATTTTCAGGCGACGGTCATGCACCTGCTCGGCGTGGATCACGAAAAATTAACGTTCAAGAGCCAGGGACGGCGCTACCGCCTCACCGACGTACACGGCAAGCCGGTAAAATCGGTATTAGCTTGATTAACAAGCCTTATCCAAAAACAAAATCCGCTCACCGGGTAAAACGGTGAGCGGATTTTGTTTTTGAGATGGTTCCCTGGCGGATCTTTTTCAAAACCTTTTCCCCCTTCTGCGCGTATATGAATGAGCAGGTCAACTACTAAAACACAGAACAAAATTTATTCGCATGAAAAAGATCACGCTTTCCCTAGCCCTATTCGTTACCACGCTGGCTGGAGCCCTTGCCCAGACCCCGATGGTAGGCGGTGCCCCGATGTACCCGACCAAAGACATTATCGATAATGCGGTCAACTCCAAAGACCACACCACCCTGGTGGCTGCCGTAAAAGCCGCTGGCCTCGTCGAAACCCTCAAAGGAGCCGGTCCGTTTACGGTGTTTGCCCCGACCAATGCCGCCTTCGACAAACTCCCCGCCGGTACGGTCGATAACTTGTTGAAGCCCGAAAACAAAGCCACGCTGACCAAAATCCTCACCTACCACGTGGTGTCGGGCCGGTTTGCCGCCCGCGATGTAGCCAGCGCCATCACCAGCGGCGGTGGAAAAGCCGAACTCAAAACCGTGAGTGGTGGTACCCTGACGGCCTCGATGGATGGCGACAAAGTGAAACTTACCGATGAAAACGGCGGTACGGCCTACGTAACCCAGGCCGACGTGTACCAGAAAAACGGCATCATCCATGTGATCGATGGCGTGGTGACCCCGAAATAAATTTGGATTGTATCGTTTCGGGGGAAGATTTCCCCCAAAAAACGCCGGTGACTCCATCAAGAGTTACCGGCGTTTTTTTGGGGCAGAGTGCCTACATCACCAGCGCCTGCGCCGTTTTGCGCCGCCGCCTGAGCTTGGGTGCTAGCGGCAGGCCCTGCTGCACCTGAAGGTTGTGCTCAAAAAATTCGAGTGCCCGCTCCACGTTCCGGCGATTGACGGCCAGCAAATACGGCTGGCGGTTCGACTGGCGCACCAAGCGGGCATCAAGTTTATAAATCGTTCCTTCCCGAAACGCCGTGATGGCTTTGGTGGAACAGCCCACGTGCAGATCGGCGGGAACTTGTTGCCCCCGAATGGTTTTAAGTCGGAACCGGCAGCGGGTGGTGTCGAAGTACAACTGCGCATACACGCCCAGGAACACCTTTTTGTCGAGTTCGGGCAACAACGAAAGCAAGGAAAGCTGCATAATCAACCGGTTGAAAGTCAGTGGGCTTGCGGGCAAGCGAAGCTATCTTTATTTTTTGGAACTACCCGAGTTTTCTGCGGTCTTTTTTTTATGGGACAAACCGTTCATCCCAGCCTTTTCGTTTTTATCCGGAATGAAATTTATTTTTGACCATTCTCGAAAAACTTAACCGAATGAAGATGAAAAACTCACGGGCGCTCCTCGCCGCACTGACCCTCCTGGGCACCCCGATGCTGGCGGCCCTTCCTACCCCTCCAGCCGATTCGCTGAAGGATAAGGCCCCGGCCAACTGGTTTAACCTCGACTTGTCTCAGGACGGGGTCCGGGGCATCAGCACGGAGAAAACGTACCGGGAATTACTTAAAAATCGCCCGTCCAAAACCGTCATCGTGGGCATCATCGACTCCGGCATCGACATCAACCACGAAGATTTGAAGGGCAAAATCTGGACGAATTCGAAAGAAATTGCCGGGAACGGCATCGACGACGACAAGAACGGGTACGTCGACGACCTGCACGGATGGGATTTTCTGGGGAACAAAGACGGTCGCGACGTATCGGCGGAGCAACTCGAACTCACCCGCCTGTATGTGCGCTACAAAAAACAATTCGCCGGTGTAGATTCAACCTCACTTGCCAAGCTTGAGGGCAAAGACAAGGCGCAGTACGAGCAGTTTCAGGCCATCAAAGAAGAATTTGAATCAAAATCCCAGGAGTCGAAAATGACGTACAACATTGTCCAGGGATTGTACAAAAATTTTACGGCGGCCAATCAACTCGTCAAGGAAACGTTGAAACTGGACAACGTGAAGCCGGAGGATCTGGAGAAAATTGACCTCAACACTGCCGATAGCAAACTCAAACGCGCCCGTCAGGTGATGGATCGCGTGTTCAAGATGGGCTACAGCGAGGAGCAACTGAAGGAATTTGTGGCCCACTACGAGGAAGAAGCCCAGTACAATCTCAATCCCGACTTTAATCCGCGTGCGATTGTGGGCGACGACCCGACTCAAAACAAGGACCGGGGCTACGGCAACGCCGAGGTAGTCGGGCCGGATGCCCGCCACGGCACCCACGTGGCGGGCATTATCGGAGCCGCCCGCAACAACGCTCTGGGCATGGACGGGGTGGCCGACAACGTGAAAATCATGGTACTCCGGGCCGTGCCCAACGGCGACGAGCGCGACAAAGACGTGGCCAACGCCATCCGTTACGCCGTCGACAACGGCGCGCAGGTGATCAACATGAGTTTCGGAAAAGCCTTTTCGCCGGAAAAAGAATGGGTGGACGAGGCTGTTCGCTACGCCGATTCAAAAGGCGTTCTGTTGATTCACGCCGCTGGCAACGATGCCGAAAACACCGACGAGCGGCCCTCCTACCCATCGAGAACCTACCTCGACGGCGGTCAGGCCGAAAACTGGATTTCAGTCGGTGCGCTTTCCTGGAAAAAAGAACCCGCCTCCGTGGCCAACTTCAGCAACTACGGCAAGCAAACCGTCGACGTATTCGCCCCCGGCGTGGATTTAAACTCGACGGTGCCCGGTTCCAAGTACGAAGACCTGAGCGGCACGAGCATGGCTTCGCCCGTGGTGACGGGGGTTGCAGCGCTGCTGCTTTCGTACTTCCCGAAACTCACCCACAAGCAGGTAAAACAAATCCTGTTCGATTCGAGCACCAAGTTACCGGAGTTGTCCGTCAATCAGCCGGGTGACAAAACCACCGTTCCGTTTGGTCAGCTTTCCAGCACGGGCGGGGTGGTCAATGCCTACAACGCCGTGAAAATGGCTCAGGAAATGAATGGAAAGTTGAAGCAGTAAGCTCCCTTTTTTCAGCCCAAAACCCCGCCTCAACGAATTGAGGCGGGGTTTTATTTGTTCACCCGGTGCCGCAGGCAGGAGCGTGCCATCAGATATGCCCCGCATGGGTTTGTCGAAAAACAGTCAGGGCGACGTGTGTTCCCAGCTCTGTCACAGCAATCGAACCCGCACCGATTCGGTCGGTACCGCCTGCCTCAACACCCGCGCGTGTAGCTCGAACGTATCGCCGGTTTGTACCCGTACCCCGTCGGAAAACTCAGCACCGCCGCGCCGAAAAAATGGGCGTGGGCATCGCCCGGTTGCCGGAAAAGAGGGTACTGAAAGCGGTTGCCCGGCCTCGCCGTTGAGGTAAAAGCCCACGAGTTCGGACTCCTCGCCGCCATCGAGGGCGAAACTGGACGGCGCCGCCGTTCCACCGGGCGGCACGGCGCTCAGGCCGTTGCCTTTGTAAACCATTCGGGCAAACTCCCCGGCTGTTCGCCCACCTTGCGCCCGTTGGACTGGCCCTCTCGGAACAACTTCATCGAATCGGTTGTACTTCCTTTCGGAAGCGGTGGCATACATGGCATTCCGCTAGATGGCCGAACCCAGGTGGGTGAGGCCCGTGCCCGTCGCCCAGAACGGGTACGGGTCGGGGTGGTCGAAGGGCAGCAACAAGCGGCCTTCGACCCCAACCCGCTCGTAGGATTCAATTTCATAGCCCAGGGCCTGATTTACCGCCTCACTCAGCGGGACGGCGGTTTGGGATAGTTCGTACACGCCGACGCCGTTGAGCAGCCGTAGTTGGTCATTGACCACGGCGATGCGGCGCTGCCCCGGCGAGCGAAAAGTTGAACGGTTTTCATGAATGAACGAGGTTTTTTGGGTGAATGGCGGACCAGATTTTTCGGGAACACTACACCTCTTTCGTGAATAAAGCATACTTCTCATTCCAGCTAATCTGTATTGAGCTTAGGTAAACCAACCCAAAAAAGTCGGACAGATCTGGAAAAGCCGGATTTCAGATTGACGTAAAAAGCTGGGTGAACACCCGAATCGTTTCAACAGAGTTTGAATTGCAAGCCTTATTAAATTGAGGATGAAAAATTACAGCAGGTGGATCGCTTATTATCATGATTCATAGCTTTCAGGCGTGGTAATTTACAGTACTATTTCATTTAAATTCTATTTTAAGTCGTAAATTTTAGTTCTTTTCATAATTAATTTTCCTTATCAAGTTCGTATTTTTCTGGTATTTTGTTCGAAATATAAAAAAATAATAAGCGGTTTTTAGAGTTATTTTACGATTTTTTATCTGACTGATCTCCTTATTTTTCTGGAAATAAACGTACTTCTATGGTCAGACGTAGCTGCATTTTTTAATCCGATATAGGTTTAATTCATTGATTATATACATTTTATGTCCAATTCCTTACCCATATTTCGTATTTTTTCCGATTGAGATACCCAGGTGATACTGCCCAAGTTGAGTACCTTTGACTTGACCCGTTATTTTCAGAATAGGCTATAAAATTAATTTTGAACCGGTGCTGCCAGTAGTCTCGTCACCAAATCGAACACCAAGCTATTTTTTACCTTAAATTCTCCGGGAGTTAAAATAGAAAAAAATAATAATTCCAAAATACAATTTAATTCATTTTGAGTAATTTTTTTCAAAAAAAACTTTCGATTTCTTTTTTTTAAATTCGATTTAAGATAGGTTTGTTCATGCTTGTTATGGGGTTCAAACTTATCAGCAGGTGAATTCTTGGATTGCTATTGTGTACTAGTCAGTATTTTCCGAATCGCTTCGAGTTTAAAATTTCGAGTTTTTTCAAAATAATTTATACGCTCCCTTAGCTTAGTTTGGCTTTTTTAAGTGCGTATTAATTCAGAATTCCTGCTTAGACTGTACTTTCTGCCGTTAATCATCCTCTTTTAGTTTAGCACCTACGCATTAGTTAATTTCATTCATCAAGTAACCCGCTAACTCATGAAAATCGCCGTCGTTGGAACCGGATACGTGGGCCTGGTCACGGGCACCTGCTTTGCCGAAACCGGTAATCAAGTCACTTGCGTCGACATTGATGTCCGCAAAATCGAGAAACTCAAGGCCGGCCAGGTTCCCATTTACGAACCCGGCCTCGAAGACCTCTTCCACCGCAACACCGCCGAAGGTCGCCTTCACTTCACCACCAACCTCGCCGAGGGCATCAAAGGTGCCCAAGTCATTTTCCTGGCCCTGCCCACCCCGCCCGGCGAAGACGGCTCGGCCGATTTGAAGTACATCCTCAAAGTGTCCCACGACTTGGGGCCGCTGCTGGATCAGTACGCCATCATCATTGACAAGAGTACCGTGCCCGTGGGTACCGCCGAGAAAGTCCGCGCGGCCATCGACCTGACCGCCGTGGTCGACTTTGACGTGGTCTCGAACCCCGAATTTCTGCGCGAGGGCGTGGCCGTCGAGGATTTCATGAAGCCCGACCGTGTGGTGATCGGCACCTCCTCGGCCAAAGCCAAAACGGTGCTGGAAAAACTTTACGCGCCCCTGGTGCGGCAGGGCAACCCGGTGATCTTCATGGACGAGCGTTCGGCGGAGATGACTAAGTACGCCGCCAATGCGTTTCTGGCCACCAAGATTACCTTCATGAACGAAATCGCCAACCTTTGCGAAAAGGTGGGAGCCGACGTGGACGCCATTCGGCGCGGCATCGGCACCGACAGCCGGATTGGCAAGCGGTTTTTGTTCGCGGGAATCGGCTACGGAGGTTCGTGTTTCCCCAAAGACGTGCAGGCCCTGCATAAAACCTCGCTGGATTTCGACTACGATTTCCAGATTCTCAAGTCGGTCATGGCGGTGAATGAGCGCCAGAAGACCAAACTGATTCCGACGATTAAAGACCACTTCAACGGCGACCTGAGCGGCAAAACGTTCGCCGTGTGGGGCTTGGCCTTCAAGCCTTACACCGACGACATTCGCGAGGCCCCGGCGCTGTACATCCTCAAAGAATTGCTGGAAGCGGGGGCCACCGTGCGGGCCTACGACCCCGAAGCGACGGCAAACGTGCGGGAGTATTTTGGCGAAACCGAGGGACTGACGTTTGCCAAAGGCCCTTACGAAGCGCTGAAAAGTGCCGACGCGTTGCTCATCCTGACCGAATGGCCGCAGTTCCGCACTCCGGAATTCGAGGTGCTCGGCGTACTGCTGAAAAACAAGGTCATTTTCGATGGGCGCAACGTGTACGAATTAGAGCAAATGCGTGAGTTGGGCTACACGTACTATTCGATTGGCCGGGAGACGGTGAAATCCTACGCAGTCAGTAATCAGGATTGAGTTTCTGAGTCAACCGCCTGATTTCACCTTCCTGACACCCAAATCTATGAAACGAGTTCTCGTGACCGGCGCGGCCGGGTTTTTAGGCTCGCACCTCTGCGACCGGTTTATCAAGGAAGGCCACGACGTAATCGGAATGGATAACTTGATTACGGGCGACTTGAAAAACCTCCAGCACCTGCGGGCGCTGCCGCAGTTTGAATTCATCCACCACGACGTGTCGAAGCACATCGACATTTCGGGGGAGTTGGACTATATCCTGCACTTTGCCTCGCCCGCCAGCCCGATCGATTACCTCAAAATCCCGATTCAGACGCTAAAAGTCGGCTCGTTGGGTACCCACCACTGCCTGGGCTTGGCCAAAGCCAAAGGGGCGCGGATTCTGGTGGCCTCTACTTCGGAGGTGTACGGCGACCCGCTGGTGCATCCACAAACCGAGGACTACTGGGGCCACGTCAACCCCATCGGGCCGCGCGGGGTGTACGACGAGGCCAAGCGTTTTCAGGAAGCCATCACGATGGCCTACCACCGCTACCACGGTGTCGAAACGCGCATCGTGCGGATTTTCAACACCTACGGTCCCCGGATGCGGCTAAACGACGGTCGGGTGTTGCCCGCCTTCATTGGCCAGGCCCTGCGGGGCGAAGACCTGACGGTGTTCGGCGATGGCTCGCAGACGCGGAGTTTTTGCTACGTCGATGACCTCGTCGAGGGCATTCACCGCCTACTGCTCAGCGACTTTGCCGAGCCGGTCAACATTGGCAACCCGATGGAAATGACCATCCGGCAATTTGGGGAGGAAATCATCCAACTGACGGGCACCCGCCAGCAGTTGGTGTTCAAACCCCTGCCCCAGGACGATCCGAAGCAACGTCGCCCCGACATCAGCCGCGCGAACGTGCTGCTGGACTGGGAACCGCAAATCGACCGGGCCGAAGGGCTACGGCGGACCCTAGCGTATTTCAAAACGCTCTCGCACGACGAACTCTACGGTTCGGCCAATTACCGCTACGGCACGCCCTACGAAGTGGGGAGTCACGCAGTGAGCCACGCTCACGTTGCTCCGCTCCTCAAACGCCTGCCCGATCGTCCCCAACCGAAGCGGCAGAATGCCGAAATTCTCCAGTACGATTCAACGGCTTCGGAAGTGTTGCTCTCGTCGGAGTTATTGCAAAACGGTCTGAAATCGTTTCAGCTACGCCGTCAGGACGGAATCAGCGTGCCGGTGCTCGATTTCAGCTTGGTCGGGCACTCGTTGCGGATTTGCGTCGCTCCGCTGCTTCAGGGTCGCTACGAATTGCTGGTAAAAATCGGACGAAGTCAATTTACCCGCCAGTTGTTCATCTGAGTTTTCCATCACGAGCACCGAAGGGAATCCCCCTCGGTGCTCGTTCAAGTTATTCGCTGCATGAAAATCCTTGTCACCGGCGGAGCCGGCTTCATCGGCTCGCACACGGTG
>CAXTIG010000067.1:0-22868 GCA_964244295.1 uncultured Cytophagales bacterium | reverse complement strand
AGGCAAAATCAGAGGTTGTAAAATGTTGATTTACAGTTAAAAGACAAGTCTACTATTTTTAAAACGTAAATAGAGTTTCAAAAACAATAAAGTGATAAGTATGACTACACTACCAAGTATAAAAATATAAAGTAAATATTTATTCATTTTGTTTAGAGTTATGTTTAAAATAAAGTGAATTATGGGATAAAACGTCCTCAGTAGCCCCGCCGTGTACTTCGTAGCCGGTTTCGGGTACCTGCGGGTTGAGCAGCAGCACCCAACGCTCAGGAAACGCTTGGGTAAGTTCATTCCAGGTCATGTATTTGCTGCTTTTCGATTTCATGGTCGTCATTCGTTACTTCGTTGCTTTGCATGAACAAGTTACGCAATCCGGCTCAAAAGGTGGTTCAGCGCCGCTAAATCGTCGTCCCCCCATCCGCCGTATAAATCCCCCCCGTGCAATACCCCGCCGCGTCGGAGACCAGAAACAGCGCCAGCCCGGCGATTTCGTCGACGGTGCCCATGCGGGCGATGGGCAGGTGGGCGGTGAAGCGGGCCAGGGTTTGCTCGTTGGCCCAGAGCGCCTCCGAAAACTTGGTCTTGATCAAACCGGGGCAAATGGCGTTCACCCGGATGCCGTCCGGGCCCCATTCTTTGGCCTGCACTTTGGTGAGCATATTGAGCGCCGCCTTGCTCACCGAGTAAATGCCCAAACCAGGGTCGGGCGTGAGGCCCGCGATGCTGCTGATGTTGAGCACGCTGCCGCCGCCGCGCAACTTCATGTGCGGGTAGCAGAGGTTCGCCAACTCGAAGGGCGCGCGCACGTTGACCTGCATGATTTTGTCGAAAGCGCTTTCGGGGCAGTCGATCACGGGGCCGAAAACGGGGTTGGTGGCGGCGTTGTTGACCAAAATGTCCACCCCGCCGAAGTGCTCGGTGGTTTGTTGAACCAGGGTTTTCAACGCCGCCGAATCGCCGGTGTGGGCGGCGATGGCGGCAACGTCGGCCCCGCTTTGCCGGAGGTCGGCGGCGAGGGCGTCGAGGTCGGCCTGCTTGCGGCTGCTCAGCACGACCTTCGCCCCGAAGGCCGCGTAGGTGCGGGCGATGGCTTCGCCGATGCCTTTGCTGGCGCCGGTAATCAGGGCGACTTTGTTTTGGAGGGAAAAGAGGTCTTGGGCGGACACGGGTTTGAAGTTTGAGGTTTGAAATTGGTAGGACTTCCGCAGCGAGCCGAGGGTTTCCCGCAGATGGCGCAGATTTTCGCAGAATGCTATCGTTTTTTCTGCGAAAATCTGCGCCATCTGCGGGAAAGGTGCGCCCGCCACCCGCCACAGAGTTACACCCATTTCGGGATTTTCCGAAAACCGTTCCCCCGATTTTTTCTGTGCAATCGAAAGAATCTGCGTAAATCGTGGCGGCCGTCGCACGGCGACCACCGCGTGGCGGCCACCGCGCGGCGGCCGCACGGCTCAGATCCCAATTCCGATGAACGCTGACCCTTCCAAACCCCCCGAACTCCGCGATGGCTTGCCGCCGTTTGCCCGCTCCTGGCGACAGTTGTACGCCTGGGTTATTGTCAGTTTACTGGCCATGATTGGGTTTCTGGCGTGGTTTACGGGGTATTTTTCCTGAAATCCTGAAATCTCGTAGGGGCGGTGCCGCGCGGCGTCCGCTTGCCTCCGCCCTTATTGCATAGGTACCAACCGAACTGGGCGGAGGCAAGCGGAACGCCGCCCGGCACCGCCCCTACAAATCCACCTTCTGAATGAGTTTAACCGACTGGCTGGTGCTCGTCGCCACCATTGGCAGCCTGATTGCCTACGGGGTCTGGAAAAGCCGCCGCGACCAGACGATGGACGGCTACCTGCTCGGCAACCGCTCGCTGGCCTGGTACCAGGTGGGTCTGGGCGTGATGGCCACCCAGGCCAGTGCGATCACATTTCTGTCGGTTCCCGGCCAGGCCTACGCCGACGGCCTGCGGTTTGGGCAGTTTTACTTCGGGTTGCCGCTGGCGATGATTGTAATTTCAATCACGTTTATCCCCCTGTTCCACCGGCTGAAGGTGTACACGGCCTACGAATTCCTGGAAAACCGCTTCGACCTCCGCACCCGCACGCTCACCTCGCTGCTGTTTCTGGTGCCCCGGTTTTTGTCGACGGGCATCACCATTTACGCGCCCTCACTGATTCTGAGCGTGTTGCTGGGTTGGGACATCGTCTGGACGAACCTGTTCATGGGGGGGCTGGTCATTATTTACACCACCACGGGCGGGGCGCGGGCGGTGGCCTACACGCACGTCCAACAAATGGTGATTGTGTTCGTCGGGATGGCCTTGGCCGGGTACATGGTCGTGCATTTGTTGCCGGAAAACGTGGGCTTCGTGGATACGCTCCGGGTGGCGGGCAAGCTGGGCAAGCTCAACGCCATCGACTGGAAATTTGATTTAGCCAACCGCTACAACGTGTGGTCGGGGTTGATCGGCGGGTTTTTCCTGCAGCTGTCGTACTTCGGCACCGACCAGTCGCAGGTGGGGCGGTACATTTCGGGCGAATCCGTCGGGCAGAGCCGCCTGGGCCTGCTGATGAACGGGATGCTGAAAATCCCGATGCAGTTTCTGATTCTGCTCGTGGGGGCGCTGGTGTTCGTGTTTTACCAGTACCACGAACCGCCGCTTAACTTCAACAAAGCCGAACGGCTGGCCGTTGAAAACACCGCCGCGTACCGGCAACTGGCCGCCGAACACCGGCAGCTTTCGGCCCAAAAAGCCACCGAAACCAACGCCCTCCACGTCGCCCTCGAACGGGGCGATGAAACGGCCATCGCCGCCGCCCAAACCCGCCTGCAAGCCACCGAAACCCGCGTCAAAACCACCCGCGACGGCGTTGGTGAATTGATTAAGAAAAACGGCGGCGATCCCAGCGACACCAACTACGTGTTCCTGCACTTCGTCGTCAACCAGTTGCCTGTCGGGCTGGTGGGGCTGCTGATCGCCGTGATTTTCGTGGCCTCGATGGGGTCGACGGCCTCGGCGCTCAACTCGCTCAGCTCTACGTTCGTCGTCGACATTTACCGGCGGATGATCCGGCCCGAAGCCACGGAACTGCACTACGTCCGGTTTTCGCGGGGCCTGACGGCGTTCTGGGGGGCGGCCTGCGTGGGCGTGGCCATGTTTGCCAACCGCATGGGCAGCCTCGTCGAGGCCGTCAACGTGCTCGGCTCGCTGTTTTACGGCACCGTGCTGGGGGTGTTTCTGGTGGCGTTTTATTTCAAAAAACTAGGAGCAAAAGCCACGTTTTGGGCGGCGATTTTAGCGGAATTACTCGTCGTGCTGTTCTGGTGGCTCAACCTGACGGCCTTCCTCTGGCTCAACCTGATTGGCTGCGTGTTGGTGATCGGTCTGGCGGCGGGGATTCAGGGGTTTTTGAGGAAAGCGAAATAAGATTCGGAGCTGGTTGACGGGGCGGGTTTGTGCTCGACGTAAATAAGTTGTTCTGAAAAAGGAAGGGGTCACGTTGAGCGGAATGTTCCGCTCAACGTGACCCCTTCCTTTTTTCCTTCAAATAAACCATCAAGCTTTTTTCTTCTTCCCCGGCAGCGCCTTCTTCACCGCATCCACCGACGGCAGTTTCGTTTTCCACTCAGCCAGGCCGCTTTCGATGCCGCCTTTGAAAAACGGAAACACCGAGTCGCCCTGCCCGAGGCTAAGGGCCTTCTGCGCCAGCGGCACGGCTTCGGCGTACTGGCCCATGTGGGCTAAAATCTGCGCCTTCGTCCACACGTTGCGGAAGGTTTCCTTCTGACCCACCGATTTGTTGGCCCACTCCAGCGCCTGGTTCAGGTTTTTGCCCTTGCTCAGGTTGTAGTTGGCGGCGGCGGCCAGCACGTTGGCGTCGTCGGGTTTGGCGGCCACGGCCTCGGCGATGTTTTTCTCGGTGTTGGCGCTGGTGTTCACGGCTAGTTTCAGGGGCACCAGGGCGGTGTCCCAGCCGAAGTTGAGCGTGGCAGTGCTGTCGCTCAGGTCGCTAAACCAGTACTGGAACGCGTCCATCTTCGGTGCGCTCCCGTTGGGTTTCACTTTTACGCGTAGGGCATCGTCGGCCTGCTTGTAGGTTTGTTCGCTGGCGTTAGCGGTTTTGTTGAAAATCACCGTCCACTCGCTGGCGTCGGGCAGGCTGAACACCGAGTATTTTCCGGCGGGCAGGGGCTGGCCTTCCACCATCGCATCGGTGCTGAGTTCGAGCGTGGTGGCGGCGTTGGCTCCCGTGCGCCAAAGTTCTCCGTATTTACGGATGCTCGTGCTGTCGGGGCCGAAGGCAGTGCGGCCCCGGAGCAGCGGGCGCGAGTAGGTCAGGGTGAGGTCGGTCACGCCGACGGTTTGCTTCACCATCGCGGCGGGGCTGGGCTGAGGAGTACGCTGGGCAAGGGCGGTAAAGGTCGTGGCGCTGATTAAAAGCGTCGGCAGGGTGAAATTTTTCATGGAACTACCAGTATTTTTGGACAAGTGGAAGCCCAAAAGTAGGTAGTTTCCCCTAAGTTCAGACAAAACCGCCGCCATGCACCGCGTTCCCCTCCTCGATTTACTCTACGACTATACCGCCGCCGACCCCACCGAAACCGCCCACCACGAGCGATTCATCCGCTTCGTGTGCGACCACCCCGACTGCTTCGAGCGGAGCCTCGCCGTGGGACACGTGACCGGCTCCGCCTGGATTACCGACCCCGACCAAACGCAGGTGCTGTTGCTGCACCACCGCAAACTCGACCGCTGGCTGCAACCCGGCGGCCACGCCGACGGCGATTCCGACGTTCGCCGGGTCGCCTTCCGCGAAGCGACGGAAGAAACCGGCCTCGTGGTGACGCTGGCGCAGGAAGAAATTTTTGATTTAGACATCCACGAAATCCCCGCTAACGCCCGCGACGTTGCCCACCTGCACTACGACGTGCGCTTCCATTTCACCGCCGACCCGGCGCAGCCGCTGGTGGTCAACTCCGAATCGAAGGCGCTGGGCTGGGTGCCGCTGGAACGGGTTTCGGCGTATACTTCGGAGGAATCGGTGGGGCGGATGGTGGGGAAAACAACTTCCCGGTAACTTCCCGGAATCGGATCGCCGACCGGTTCAAAACTTCCGGGAAGTTAGTCCAGCACCTCAATCGAAAACGTCACTGCCCGCAGCGGTTTATCACCTTCGGTGATGGGTTGCCGGGCGAGTTCGTCGAGTACTTCGAAGCCGTCGGTGAGTTCGCCGAACACGGTGTACTCGCCGTCGTAGAGCATTTCGCCGCCTTGTTTCAGGTAGATTTCGCGCAGGTCGGCGGGGTATTTTTTCAGTTCGTCGGCATCGTAAAACCGGCCTTTGGTGATGAGGAAAAACTCGGTGGGGGAGGAGGCCTTCGCCGGGTTTTTCTCCGAATACCGGGCCATCGCCAGCGCGCCTTTTTTGTGAATCAACCGGGGCCGGAATTCCGCCGGCACGGTGTACTTCAATTGGTCGCCCATGCCCCCACCACCCTGCACGGCCACGCCCGATACGATGCGGTAAAACTCGCGGTCGTCGTAGTACCCGGCCTTCACCAGGCGCAGAAAATTGGCCCGGTGCAGGGGCGTTTCGGCGTAGAGCCGCACCGTCAGGTCGCCCGCTTTGGTGTGGATTTTCAGGCGGGTTCCCTTATTTTTTTGCCCAAACTCGGTGAGCGTTTTCGTCACCTCGGTTTGCTCGATGTTGTAGTTGTGGCAGGCGGTGAGGGAGAACAAGGAGAGCAGGAATAAGTAGTTTTTCATGTGAAAGCGAAAATATAGGAACTCCCAACGCGCTGTTCCACAGGGGCTGTCATCCTTCGCTACGCTCAGGATGACAAATGGGTAGAAATGAAAGACTCCGTAAACCCAAACCCATCCCCGTCGAACAACCCCTGGTCGCTCAGTTTCAGGTGGGGAATCACGAGCAAGGCCATGAACGAAAGCGTCATGAATGGCGCGGCCAGCGTACTGCCCAACTCCTTCGCCAGGGCATCCAGTTCGGCGTAGCGGCGCGCCACTTCGTAGCCATCGAGGTCGCTCATCAGGCCCGCGATGGGCAGGGGCAGGATTTCGTACCGGTCGCCGTCGACCACGCACACGCCGCCCCGTTCCCGGATAATTAAATTGACCGCCTCGCAGAGGCTCGCGTCGTCGGCCCCGACGGCGATGACGTTGTGCGAATCGTGCGCCACCGACGAGGCAATCGCCCCGCGTTTCAACCCAAAATTTCGGATAAAAGCCACGGCAGGCGGAGCCTCGGTGTAGCGATTGACGACGGTGAGTTTGAGCACGTCGCGCTCCGGGTCGGTTACCGCAAAGCCTTCGGCGTCGAGCGTGAGGGGCAGCGTGAGGACGTTAGTGATGAGTTGGCCGTCGAGGGCTTCGATGACGCGGCCCGCCCCCGAAGGGGATGCTCCGTTGCTGCTACGTTCGGCAGGCCCAGATAGTAGGGTGGGATTGGAACGGAACAGCAACGGAGCACTCCCTTCGGGGGCGGGGGGGGCTTTTGCTTTGAAATCCTCCACGTTCTTTGGTCCGCACCCAAACCGATTTATCGGTTTCACCGCCACCTGCGGCAGCCGCGAGTTCCCGCCTTCAGCCACCAACTCCCCGGCGAGGTAGGTTTGCAACACGTTAAACTTTTGCAAGTCATCCACCACGATAAAATCCGCCGGGTCGCCTTCGCGGAGCAGGCCCACCGGCAGGCGGTAGTGCCGGACGGGGTTGAGGCAGGCGACGGTCAGAATCTCAAACAGATTTTCCGGGAAAAGCGCCAACGCCCGCCGTACCAACTGGTTGATGTGCCCTTCGGCGAGGCTGTCGGGGTGTTTGTCGTCGGAGCAAAACATCAGGCTTTCCCAGTATTCGGGCAGGAGCGGGATGAGCGCCTCGAAATTTTTCGCCGCCGAGCCTTCCCGAATCAGGATTTTCATCCCCGCCGCCAGTTTGTCGAGGGCTTCTTCCGCCGTGAAACACTCGTGGTCGGTCTGGATACCCGCCGCCGCGTAACGGTGGGCATCGTGGCCGTACAGACCGGGCGCGTGGCCGTCCACGGGGTAGCCGAGGCGGCGGGCCACCGCGATTTTGGCCAGCATATCCGCATCACCCTGGAGCACACCGGGGAAATTCATCACCTCGGCCAGGTAACCGATTTCGGGGTAAGTTTCGAGTAAAAACTCCACGTCCGCCGGGCCGAGCGTAGCCCCAGCCGTTTCGAAGGGCGTGGCCGGTACGCAGGGCGGCGCACCGAAGCAAAACTTGAACGGCGTTTGCCGGGCGTTTTCCACCATCCACTCCACGCCCGGCACGCCGAGCACGTTGGCGATTTCGTGCGGGTCGGACACCGTCGCGACAGTACCGTGCGCCACCGCCAGCCGGGCGAATTCGGAGGGTGAGAGCATCGAACTTTCTACGTGAACGTGGGCATCGACGAAACCGGGGAGAATGTAGTAGACAGGGGCGGTCCGACGGGTCGGCAGTAGGTGGTTGGCAGAAATTTCTTCAATCCGGGAAATTTTGCCGTTTTCGACCGTGATCCTGGCGGGGTAGAGGCGGCGTTGGTGGAGGTCGACGAGGGTGCCGGTGAGATGCATGATTTGGAAATTTAACGGCGGCGGGCGGCTCATGCCACCGGGCTGCGTACTTTCGCAAAGTAAGGGGATAGTCGTCAGTCATTAGTCGATAGTCGACAGTGAAACTGCCTTAGCTCACGACTGACGACTACCGACTAATGACTAATGACTAAAATCATCATCGCCATCGACGGCTATTCGAGTTGTGGCAAAAGCACGACCGCCAAAGCCGTGGCCGCCCGCCTCGGCTACGCCTACGTAGATACCGGGGCCATGTATCGGGCCGTGAGTTTGTATTTTCACGACCACTTCATCACCCTGACCAACGCCCGCGACGTGGCTAAAGCCCTCGAAGCCATTCACGTTACGTTTGAGTACAATTCCAAACTGGGCCGGAATGAAATCTACCTCAACGGCCTCTGCGTGGAGGAGGAAATCCGGAAAATGTACATTTCGGAACGGGTGAGCGAGGTGAGCGCCCTGGTGGCCGTGCGGCGGGCGATGGTGGCCCAGCAGCAACGGATGGGGCGGCACCGGGGGCTGGTGATGGACGGGCGCGACATCGGCACGGTCGTGTTTCCCGACGCCGAACTCAAGATTTTCATGACCGCCGACCCGCTCGTCCGCGCCCAGCGGCGGCAGGCCGAACTCCTTGAAAAAGGCGAACTCATTGACCTGGAAGCAGTTCTGGAAAACCTCCAACACCGCGACTACCTCGACACCACCCGCGCCGAAGGCCCCCTCCGCCAGGCCGACGACGCCATCCTGCTCGACAACACCCACCTTAGCCCGGAGGAACAACTCGATGTCGTTACCCACCTCGCCAGCCTTAAAATGTGCTAATTTCCAATGTGCAAATTTCCAATGGACCAATTGGCGATGCATTTTCATTGGAAATTAGCACATTGGAAATTTGCACATTTATGTACCTCCTCATCGGACAAGGTTTAGCCGGATCCTTGCTGGCCGACGCGCTGCTTCGGCGGGGGGAGCGGGTGCGGATTCTGGGTGATGCCCGGCCCAGTTCGTCGGGGGTGGCGGCGGGGCTGTTTAACCCCGTGACGGGGCGCAAACCGCAGAAAACCTGGCTGGCCGACGAGTTGTTTCCCTACCTCCACCGATTTTATCCCAATCTGGAAACCCGCCTCGGCGCGCGGTTTTTTCACCCCACGCCGCTATACCGGCCCTTCGGCTCGGCGGCAGAGCGGGAGGCTGGGCTGGCCTTTGCCGCTCAAGCGGAACTGAGCGACTTTTTACGCCCCAATTCCAACGACGACGAGTACAGCCCCGCCGTGCGGAACGAACACGGCGGCCTGCTCACGCTTCGGGCCGGTTGGGTGGATGTGCCCGCGCTGCTGGCGGGGTTTCGGCGGTATTTTGAAACGCTTGGGATTTTCGAAGAATCCACCTTCGACCCCGCCGACCTGCACATCGGCGACGAAGTCCTGACCTGGCGTGCCCTTCGGGTGGAACACCTCGTTTTCTGCGAAGGCGTGTACGCCACCGAAAATCCGTACTTTGGCTGGCTGCCGTTCAACCCGGTGAAGGGGGAAACGATCACGGTGAAACCAGCCGGGACACCGCCCATGCCCGGAATTGTTAACCGGGGCGTTTGGGGAATTCCGAGGGCTGACGGAACCCTGCGGGTCGGGGCCACGTATGTCTGGCCGAAAGGCGATGGAACGTCCCTTGATTGGATTTCTACGGCGGAAGGAAGGGGGTTTTTGGGAGAAAAACTCCGGGGCTGGCTGAGGCCGGAATACACGGTGCTGGAAGGGGCGGCGGGCATCCGTCCGGCGGTGCAGGGGCGGCGGCCTTTGCTGGGTCGGCACCCCGACTATCCCCGGCTCGCCATTTTCAACGGACTGGGCAGCAAGGGCGTTTCGCTGGCACCGTTTTTTGCGGATCAATTGGCCGATCACCTCATTTTGGGGAAAGAACTCGATGAAGCAGTGAATATCAGCCGGTTCTTTTCGTTATATTCAGGTCGAAAAAATGGAGAATGGAAAATGGAGAGTTGAGAATTAGTTGCTAAGAACCAGATTTTCAGTAATCAAATCTCTACTCTTTCCTCTCTACTCTAAACGCACTACCCTTAACAGTTTTTTGCTCCGCATCGATATGAATACCTTTACCCGTTCGCTGTTTTCGCTGGCTTTGGGGCTGGGCCTGGCTGGTGGAGCCTGGGCGCAGCAGTACATGCCCACTCTCGAGGAATTTGGAAAAAACCGAATTCAGTACAAACGCTTCGAGTGGAAGGTGCTGACCAGCACCAATTTTGAAATTTTTTTCTACGGTGATGCCCAGAACACCGCCACGTTGGCGGCCCAGTTTGCCGAGTCGGATTTCGACCGGATTACCGAGGTGCTGGGGTATACGCCCTACAGCCGGACGAAGATTTTTCTCTACAATTCGATTTCCGACCAGAACCAGAGCAACATCGGTATCACGCAGGGCGGTAGCGCCCGCGACACCCGCGAGGAGAGCCTTTCGAAGTCCCGGATTCAGGTGGCTTTTCCCGGCAATCAGGTGGAATTCCGGCGCAAACTCGTTCAGGAAATCGCCGCCGTCTTTGTGTACGATATGCTCTACGGCGGGAGTTTGAAAGATGCCCTGCAAAGTTCATTGCTGCTTACCCTGCCCGACTGGTTTATGATGGGCATTACGGCCTACATCGCCGAAGGCTGGAGTACCAACCTCGATAACTACGTGCGCGACGCCGCCCTGGCCAAGCGCTTGCGCAAGCCCTCCTCGCTGTCGGGGCCGGAAGCCCAGGTGGTGGGCCAGTCGATCTGGAACTACATCGCCGAACGCTACGGGCGCGACAACATCTCGAATATCCTCAACCTGACGCGCATCATCCGCAATGAACAGACCAGCATCGCCAGCACACTCGGTGTGCCCTACCCCCGCTTCCTGAACGAATGGCGGGATTTTTACGCGGGTATGGCCAACAGCGTCAGCGAAAATTACCAACCCCTGCCCGGCACCTCGCGGTTGAAAAATTTTTCGATGTTTCGGGAAACGACCCTCAACCGGGTACGACTTAGCCCCGACCACAAGTACGTGGCCTACTCTCTGAGCGAGCGGGGAAAATACAGCGTGACCGTGGTGGACGTGCAAAGCGGCAAACGTACCGAACTCCTCAGCCGGGGTAGTCGGCTTTTCGACCAGCAGCACGTGCAGGCCCCGCTGGTGGCCTGGATGCGTGGCAACGCCCCCGTGGTGATTTTTGAAGACAAGGGGCGCCTGCAACTCAACATTTACAACCCCATGGACGAGCGCGGCGCGGGCAAGGTGCGAGTGAAACGTTCCCTGAAAACCTTCAACCAGATCAACGACTTCGACGTCTCGGACGATGGGTCGGCGCTGGTGCTGAGTGCCGATCGGAAGGGGCAAAACGATTTGTTTTTGTTCAACGTCAACCGCAGCGCCGTTCTGCCGCTTACCAACGACTTGTACGACGACCTGACACCCACCTTCGTGGGGCGTTCGAGCAGCCAGGTGGTGTTCGTGTCCAACCGCCTGCTCGACACGCTCAGCCAGGATAAAGGCACTTACAAAACCCTCCGCGAGCGCTTCGGGTTGTTTTTGCACGAAGGCAATCCCCGGGCGCAGGCCGTGACCCGGCTCATCGACTCGGCTAGCGTGGCGGCATCGGGCCTGCCCGGCTTAGGGCGGCTCAGCCAGCCCGTGGCCACCGATGCTGGCACGGTGTATTTCATCAGCGACGCCCAGGGTATTCGCAACGTGTACCGCTTCGATACCCTAAGCCGTGTGGTACGGCCCGTGACTCAGTTTCGCAACGACCTCCTCAGCTACGATCTCGATCCGGCCAGCGGCGCGTTGGCCTACGTGGCCGAAGAAGGCACCGATGAAATCGTGGGTTTCGTGCCCAGGGTGGACCTGACCCGCGAAGGGAGCGGTACCCCCACGCCCCGCGTCAGTCAACTCGAAGGCAAAGGCTGGACGGCAGGCCGCCGCCCGGCTCCGACGGCGAAATCCGACCCCAAAGTGGTGGCACCCACCGACGCGACCGCCGCCCCCAAACCCGGTGGCTTGGTGCTGCGCGAAGGGGAGGTGAACACCGACGACTATAAATTTGACATCGAAGCGTATAAACTGACCGAACGTCGCACTGAACGCCCCAGCAAAAACCCCAGCCTCAGCACCCGCACCCTCCGCCGTGACAACATCCGACTGAAAGGTCCCACGCCGTACCGGGATGCCTTCGTGGTGAACAGCAACGAAGGCTCGTTTCTGGTAGACCCGGTCCGGAATTTTGGCTACAAACACGTGCTGACGATGAACGATTTGCTCGAAAACAACCTCATTCGGGCTGGTATCTTCATCACGCCCAATTTCCGGAACACCGATATTTTTGGCGAGTACCACTACCTGCCCCGGCGGCTCGATTACAGCGTGCGCTTCGACCGGCGCACCATCTACACCGATCGCGAAGGCATCGACATTCGGAAATACCGCTACAACTCCCTGGCGGCCACGGTGGCGTACCCCATCAACGAAGTGCTGCGGGTGTCGATATCGCCGTTTTACACGCTCACCCGGATCATCGAAACCGGGCCGAATACCATTCCCAACTCCGACCAAACCTCCGATTACACCGGAGCCAGGGCCGAAATCGTGTTCGACAACACCACCACCAACGGCATGAATATGCTCGAAGGCACCCGGTTTAAAATCAAATACCAGGAGTACGTGGGCCTGCGTTCGTCGGCGCAGAGTTTTAACCGGCTGACGGTGGATTTACGGAATTACCTGAAAATTCACCGCGATCTCATCCTGGCCACCCGCGTTTCGTTTGGGCACTCGGCGGGCAATTCGCCCAAACTCGACCTGCTGGGCGGAATGGACAACTGGCTGTTTTACACCCAGGAACCGCGCAACTCCGACAACCCAATCAACCCGGAAATTGCTGACAACCGCGACCTGCTCTTCACTAACTTCGTAACGCCGTTGCGGGGTTTCAACTACAACAAACTGGCGGGCAACAGCCACCTGCTTTTCAACGCCGAACTGCGCCTGCCGCTGGTGCGCTACCTGTACCGGGGGCCGATTACGTCCAACTTCCTGCGCAATTTCCAGTTGGTGGGCTTCACCGACGTGGGCACCGCCTGGAAAGGCAACCAGGGGCCGTTTAGCCGTCAGAACAGCCTGAACACCGAAGTGGTCGGCGGCGGCGGGAATGCGTTCTCGGCTACGGTGACCAATTTTAAAAACCCCTACCTGATCGGCTACGGAGCCGGGGTACGAACCTTGTTTCTGGGCTACTTCACCAAGTTCGACGTTGCCTGGGGCCTCGAAGACAAAAACGTCCGGCCTCCGGTGTTTTACCTCTCGCTGGGGTATGATTTCTGAAAAATCAGTCGATAGTCAGCAGTCGATAGTCAGCAGTCAATAGTCGTTAGAAAATTCAGCAGGTGTAGGGCGAGTTTATCAGCCCACCACTTGAGTGGTGGGAAAAGGCAGCGACAGACGCACTGGGTGGAACCGTTTCAACGGTTTTGCGGCTAATAAACCGTTGAAACGGTTCTCAATCTGTCCCCTACTCCTTCTTTCCCCTGATTGAAATCAGGGGCTAATAAGCCGATCCTACGCCCGAATTCAGCACGTCTATCGACCAAAACTTCCCATTGCCCGGCCTTGAAAGGCCGGGCAATTTTTTTTTTCGCCAATCTCCCGGTTTTTCTGATTTGGCTTCGCCGGAAGAAATTGGCACCATTTTGGCGGAACACGGCCTCCGACGGTGCGAAGCCAATTCCGGCATCCTTCGTCGTACCGCCGCTTCCAACTTCTCCGGGGCGCGTTTCCGTACTGTCGCCCACGTTTCCGGACAAGTTCCTAACAATCAAGATTTTATTGGACATCGGCAAGGCCGCTGAATTTTCGGCTCAGGGCGGGTTGAAAAAATTGGCACCATTTCTGCGAACGAATGAGCGCGGAAGTGGGCGACGTGTGTCGTCGCCGTACCGGGTATTTTTTTCGGGGCAGAACCGCCGTCTGCTGCCCGAACCGAAATCCGTCCGACGCTTCCCGTCCTTCAAACCGACCGATCAACCGCGTTCGCCGATGAAACGAAATTCTACGCTGAAAACCGCCAATGCCCCTCGCCGGGGCTATTGCTCCGAATCCGTCGCTTCGCCGGACGCTGCTGCCGTCTGCTCTTCTCCATCTGCTTCATCATCCGTACCGTTCCAACCTCAACCGACCATGAAGGCAACGTTACCTCCCTACGCGTCAGGCATCCACTCCATCGAGCGCGCCTTGCACGCCGACGACCCCACCGTTTCGGTGCGGACTCGTTTCGCTGAATCTTCGCTACCCATTCACCCCTGGCAACGACTGCTCGCGCCGCTCACTCAGCGCCGACCGGCTCCGGGTTTCCGGCACCTGCTGCTGGCGCTGGGTTGGCTGTTGCTGGCGCTGGGGGGGCTGTCGGCGGGGCAGGCGCAGACGGTGGATCTAAGCCTGAGCAAGGTGATTTCCAACAAAACGCCGCTGATCAACGACACGGTGACGTACACCCTCACGCTGCGCAACACGGCCTTTAACGGAGCCACCGGCGTGGTCGTGACCGACCTGTTGCCCACGGCGGGGGCCGACTACGTCAGTGGAACGGTGACGCGGGGCACGGGCAGCTTTGCCTTCGCCGCCGGGACCGGCACCTGGACGGTGGGTGCCCTGGCCGCGCGGGATTCGGCGACTCTCCAAATCAAAGCCAAAGTAAAAGCGGAGGGGGTTTGGTTCAACCAAGCTTACGTTTCCGCCCAAAACCAGTCGGACGAAGATTCTTCGCCGGGCAACCAGGTGATTACCGAAGACGACTACGCCAACGCCTGTTTTTCGGTGCCGATTACACTCTACGCCGACGAAGAAATTACGGTCAGCGTTCCGTCGGGATACAAAAACATCGTCTGGAGTAGAAACGGTACGCCCATCACGGCCAACTCGGATTCGAGTCTGGCGAAACTCAACCCGGATTCGTCGCTGCTCATCCGCTCGATTGGCACCTACACCTTTACCAACACCATTGGCAATTGTCCGGCGAGTGGATGCTGTCCGATTGTCGTCATTCCGGCTCCCTGCGGGTCGATCGGCGATTTCGTGTTTATCGACAACGACAACACCAACACCCAGACGGCGGGCGACGTGGGCCTCAACGGCGTGCGCGTTCGCTTGTTTCAATTGCAGGGCAATGCTTACGTACAAATCGATTCCACGCTAACGGCGACGTTCAACGCCCAACCCGGCTACTACAAATTTCCCTGCCTGAAAACGGGCGTTTACCAAGTGCAGTTCGTAGCGCCCACCGGGCAAACGCTCGTGATTCCGAACACCGGCGGCAACCCGGCCCTCGACAGCGACGCCGGAGCGGGTGGGTTCTCGGCACCGATTTCGATCAACACCGCCCTACCGGCGGGTAACGCAGGCCGCGACAACACTACCATCGACGCGGGCATCGTGCCGGTGCTGGTCTGCATCAAACCCGTCTTGCTGGCGGGCATCGGTGCCCAGCGCATTTGCCAGGGCGATACGACTTCGCTGGTGAACTACACCGTCAGCAACACCGCCGGAACCTCCGCCGATTTGCTCTACCAGTGGTACACCTTCACGGCCAACACCAGTACGGTGGGCAGCGCCATCGGTGGGGCCACGGGCAGTACCTTCCGCCCGACGGGGGCGCAACTGCCCCCGGCCAACGGCATTCAATACTTCTACGCCGTCATTGTGAGCCGCCAGGGTTTCCCCGGCACCTGCTCGGATACGCTCTTCGTGGGCATCACGGTGAATCTTAAACCCGTGGCTCCCGACATCACCAACGACGGTCCGACTGTTTGCGCGGGCGGCTCAGTTTCGCTGGTAGCCGTTTCACCGGGCAACAGCATTCGCTGGTACACCACGCCGACGGGAGGCCAGCCCATTACCACCACCGCCAGCGGTGCGCCCTTCGTGGTGATGCCGACGATGGACACCACCTACTACGCCGAGGCCGTCAGTCCGGCCCCGGCCAGTTGCCCCGGCCCGCGCACGCCGGTCACGGTGACGGTCAACCCCAAACCCGGCACGCCCACCTGTTTCCCCAACGGCCTGAGTAACGTCTGCCCCGACTCGACGGTCAACATCCTGGCCGCCGTCCGGCAGCAATGTCAGCCTTCGTTGCTGGGTAGCACGTTTGAAGTGCGGACGGGTCCGGCGTTCAACTCGCCCCTGCTGGCCGATTCCATCCTCCGCGCCTCCACGGTGGTGTATTTGTTCGAGAAATCGGTGGATGGTTGCTACAGCGACGCCAAACCGATCAACGTCACGATCAGCTCCTGCCAGTGCCAGTTGGCGATTGTCGTCACCATCACCGCCCCAACGGAAGTGTGCGGCAAAGCCCCCATCAACGCCACGGCGACCGTCAGCGGTGCCGCCGTGGGCGGGGCCTGGAGCAGCAACGGGTCGGGGATGTTCAGCAGCGTAAACACGCTCGCCACGGTGTACACCCCCTCGCGGCTGGATAGCCTCAACGGGGTGGTGACGCTCACGTTCACCACCTTCGACCCCGACGGCGAGGGTCGTTGCCGGCCCGTGGCGAAATCGGTGGTGGTGCAACTCCGCCCCGTGCCGATTCCGCCCTTCAACGTGTCCTGCGCCGACTCGGTGATTTGCAAAGGCAGCAGCACGAAACTCTTCGCCTTCTCGACGCCCGGCTCCACCATCCGCTGGTACACCACGCCTACGGGCGGTCAGCCTTTTGCCACCAGCCTGAACGGCGGTTTCATCACGGTATCGCCGATGATCACGACCACCTACTACGCCGAGGCGATTCTTGGGCCTTGCGTCAATCCGCAACGCACGCCGATCACGGTCAACGTGAAATCCTGTGACCTCATCGACCTGGCGTTGGTGAAAGACGTGGACCAGCGCAACCCCGCCCTGGGCGATACGATCACCTACACGATTGAAGTGCAAAACGGCGGCCCCGCCGTGGCGACGGGCATCGAAATCCGCGATCCCCTGCCCGCCGGGCTTCAGTTCGTGTCGAGCGCCAACCTGACCCTCACGGCCGGTACCCTGGTGGGTACCCTGCCCAGCCTGGCTTCGGGGGCATTCTTCCGCTTTAGTTTCAAAGCCAAAGTCCTGACGCTGGGGTTGATCACCAACCGCGCCGCCGTGACGAAGGCCAACGAACAGGACAAGGATTCGACGCCGGGCAATGGCTACACCAACGCCGAGGACGACGAGTCGTTTGTGGACATCAACGTCCGCCAGGCTTGCGACCCGAAACCGCCGGTGGTTATTTCCTGTAAATGCAAAGCCTGCCCGGGTCAATGCGTGACGCTCACGGCCTACGGCTGCGAAAACGGCACCGTCACCTGGAGCAACGGGGCCACCGGTTCCGTCCTGCGGTTCTGCCCGACCCAGGAAGGCAGCTATTCCTTCAGCGCCACCTGCACCGTGGGCACCTGCACCAGCGGCGTTTCCAACGTCGAAACCATCGTCGTGACCTCGCCCGTGGCCCCGGTCGTCACGGCCAGCGCCACCACGGTGTGCGGCAACGGCAGCGTGACCCTCACGGCCACCGGCTGCGCGGGCGGCACGATTACCTGGAACACCAACCCCGTGCTGACGGGCAGCAGCATCACCGTGTCGCCGGTCGTGACGACCAGCTACTCGGCAACCTGCACGATTGGGCAATGCACCAGCCCGGCTTCTGCGCCGGTGACCATTACGGTAGCCAACCCGCCCGTGCCCATCATCGGCTGCGCCAACACCCAAATCTGCCCCGGCAGCAGCACCACGCTCACGGCCTTTGGCTGCACGGGTACGGTGGTTTGGAACACCAATCCCGTCGTCACGGGCACCACCATCACCGTCAGCCCGACGATGACGACCACCTACAAGGCCCAATGCCAAATCGGCACCTGCCTGAGTGGATTCTCCAACAGCATCACCGTCAACGTGTTGCCCGCCGCCACGCCGACCATCACCGCCAGCGCCACCACGCTCTGCACCGGCGGCAGCGTGACGCTCACAGCCACGGGTTGCAGCGGGGGCGTACTCTGGAGCAACCAGGCTTCGGGCTACGTGATTACCGTCACCCAGCCGGGCAGCTACACCGCCCAGTGCGTGGGCGCGGGTTGCTCCGGGCCTGCCTCGGCCCCCGTCGTCATCCGACCGGGCACGACGCCCCCGCCGGTCGTCACCTGCGGACGGAATCCGATTTGCGTGGGTGAATGCGTGGTGCTGACGGCCAACGGCTGCGCTGGCATCGTGACCTGGAACACCTCGCCGGTGCAGTACGGCAGCACCATCACGGTTTGCCCAACCCAAACCACGGGCTATTCGGCCACCTGCACCGTCAACGGTTGCGTGAGTGCGGCTTCCAACGTCGAAACCATCACGGTCAATCCGCAACCCGCCGCCCCGGTGCTCACGGCCAGCAAAAACCCGATTTCAGGGGGTGAAAGCGTGACCCTGACCGCCACGGGCTGCGCCGGTACGGTAAGCTGGAACACGACCCCGGCGCAGTTGGGGGCCAGCATCAGCGTTTCGCCCACGGCCACCACGACCTACACCGCCACCTGCACCGTCAACGGGTGCAGCAGCACGGCCAGCATTACCATCACCGTCAACGCCTGCGTCCTTACGCCGCCGGTGGTCACCTGCGGACGGAACCCGATTTGCGTGGGTGAATGCGTGGTGCTGACGGCCAACGGCTGCGCCGGCACCGTCACCTGGAACACCTCGCCCGCCCAGTTTGGTAACACCATCACGGTTTGCCCGACCCAAACCACGGGTTACACCGCCACCTGCACCGTGGGCAACTGCGTAAGCGCGGTGTCCAACGTCGAAACCATCACGGTCAATCCGAAACCCGCCGCCCCGGTGTTGTCGGCCAGCAAAAACCCGATTACGGCGGGCGAGAGCGTCATCCTGACCGCCGCCGGTTGCGCCGGCACCGTCACCTGGAACACCACGCCGGTGCTGACGGGCAACTCCATCACCGTCACCCCGACGAACACGACCAGCTACACGGCCATCTGCACCGTCAACGGTTGCCCCAGCCCGGTGAGCATTCCGCTCGTGGTGGTGGTCAACCAATGCCCGACCATCCCGCCGCCGATTGTGACCTGCGGCAGCATGATCATTTGCCTGGGTGAAAGCGATACGCTCCGCGCCTTCGGCTGCACGGGCACGGTGGTGTGGAACGACGGCCTGGCTACCGGCTCGGTGCTGGTCGTCACCCCGACCCAAACCACGACCTACTCGGCCCGTTGCCAGATTGGTAACTGCCTGAGCGAAGTTTCCAACCTCGACGAAATCATGGTCATCGTCCCGACCACGCCGACCATCACGGCCAGCAAAACCAGCATCGCGTTGGGTGAAAGCATCACCCTCACGGCCACGGGTTGCAACGGCACGGTCATCTGGAGCAACGGCGGCGTCGGCACTCCGCTGGTGGTAACGCCCAGCGCCACGACCACCTACACCGCCCGCTGCGCGGTGGGTCGTTGCACCAGCCCGGCTTCGCTGCCCATCACGGTGACGGTCAGCACGCCCGTCTGCGAAGTGCTGCCCCCGGCTCCCCTGTTGAGCGCCGTGCCGAACCCGATTACCGCCGGCGACAGCGTCACGCTCACCGCCACGGGTTGCACCGGCCTGGTGATTTGGAGCAACGAAAAAACGGGCATGAGCATCGTCGAACGGCCACTCGTGACCACCAGCTACACGGCCAAGTGTAAAGTGGGCACTTGCATCAGCGTCAGTTGCGCGCCCATCACGGTGGTCGTCAACCAAAACCCCTGCCCGACGCCCACCCCGGCCCCGACCATTTCGGCCAACGTGAGCACCCTCTGCGAAGGCGGCATCGCCATCCTGACGGCCTACGGCTGCGAAGGCGGCACCGTCACCTGGAATACCTCGCCGGTGCGGACGGGCATGAGCATCACCGTCAGCCCGACCGTGACGACCTCCTACACCGCCACCTGCACCAAAGGCCAGTGCCCGCCCAGCGCGCCCTCGGCTCCGGTCACGATTACGGTGGGTCGGCCCCAGCCGCCGGTGCTGGCTTGCAACGGCCTGACGGTCTGCGCCGGTCAGCCGGTGACGCTCTTCGCGGCGGGCTGCCCCGACGGGACGATCATCTGGAACACCACGCCGCCCCAATCGGGTAGCAGCATCACGGTGAGTCCGACGCAGACGACCACCTACACCGCCAAGTGCGTGGTGGGCAACTGCGAAAGCCTGCCCTCGCTGCCGATTACGATTACCGTGGGCCGCCCCGCCGCGCCGACGCTCAGCGCCAGTGCCGACAACACCTGCCCCGGCGTCCACGTCACCCTCACGGCGGCCAACTGCGCCGGGTCGGTCACCTGGAACGTCAACGGCATGATTGGGGCCTCCATCGTGGTGAGTCCGTTCGTCACCACCACGTATTCGGCGGTGTGCGGCAACGGCCAGTGCCTCAGCGATACGGCCCGGATCACGGTAACGGTGAAACCCACCGTGCCCAAACCGACCGTCGTGACGCTCGTCAACACCTGCCCCGTGCTGACGGTCAACCTCAACGACGCGGTAACCAGCGGCGGCACTTACGAATTCCGCGAATTCAACGACCTCGGTTCCAACCTGGTGGCTAATCCCACGGCCATCGCAACGGCGGGCACCTACTGGGTGTTTGCCAAAGCCAACGGCTGCACCAGCCAGGGAACGCCGATTTACGTGACCATCATCGCCTGCCCGCCCCCGGCCAACTGTACCCAAGCCCCGGCGGTCGCCAACGCGGGTCCCGACCTGAACATGTGCGCCTCGGAGTTCATTTTGCTCGACGGTAAAATCAGCGGCGCGGCCTCGTTCGCCACCTGGAGCACGCCCGACGGCACCGGCTCGTTCGACAACGTCCTGAAACTCGACGCCACCTACAAAGCCTCGCTGGCGGATTTGCAAAAAGGAAAAATCACCTTCGTGCTCACCACCAACGACCCCGACGGGGCCGGGCCTTGCCAGGCCGGTCGCGACACCACGGTGCTGACGCTGAAGGGCATCAAATTCAAACCGACCATCGCCGTCGCGGGGAGCAACCTGCTCTGCCACAACGACTCCGTGACGCTCAGCGCCCAGCCCGGCTACCGCTACGTGTGGCGCCGCCACGGCATCGCCTTCGCGGCCACGCAAACCATCACGGTGAAAGACGAAGGCATTTATACGGTGCAGTTGAAAAATAGCAACGACTGCTGCGGCTGCTGCTCCATCGACTCCGACCCGGTGACGATCAGCACGAAAGCGCCGATGCCCAACCTGCTGGCGAATCAGGTGTTCAACACCTGCCCCAGCCTGAGCATCGACCTGCGCAAGGCCGTCTCCGTGCCGGGCGACAGCGTGGAATTCCACCTCGGCAACACGCCCGAATCGCCCCTGGTCATCAATCCGGGTGCCGTGTCGGGGGGCATCTACTACGCCTTCCTCCGCTCCGGCGAAGGCTGCTACAGCAACGCCACCGCCATCACGGCCACCGTGCAGGTTTGCGCCGACAGCCTCCGTCCGGCGGGCGACCTGCTCAGCCTGAGCAAAGTGGCCGACAAGCCCAACCTGAGCGTGGGTGATACCGTCAAGTACACCCTGACCGTGACCAACCACAGCCTGGGCACGGTGACGAACGTCATCCTCCGCGACGTGCTGCCGAGTGGCCTGACCTACCTCAGCGGTGGCCCGCAGGCGCTGGTGAGCGGCGACACCGTCAAATTCTGGCGCGGCGTGCTCGACCCCGGCGAATCGTACAGCCACTACATCACCGCCAAAGTGACCGGCGTGGGGACGATTACCAACCTGGCCCGGATTGCGAGCTTCGACGGCGTGGATTCGGTGTTGAACAACAACGTCGCCCAGGCCATCATCCACTCGCGCAGCACCTACGCCGGCACCCGGTTGGGGATTGCGAAAGTGGCCGGGCAACTGGTGAAACTGGGGCCGAACGGCTACGAACTCACGTATGAAATCCGCGCGACCAACTACGGCTCGACCGACCTAACGAAAGTAAGGCTGACCGACGACCTCGGCGCGGTCTTTACCAACAAAGGCGCGATTGTGGTGCTGGATGAAGTCACGGCGGACGCGGGCTTCACCCTCGACACCACCTACACCGGCATGGGCCTCAACACCGGTTTGCTCATCGATTCGCTCAGCACACTGCCCGCCGGAACCACCCGCTGGGTGCGCCTGAAACTGCGCGTGGACCTCAGCGCCGCCACCGACTCGGTGTTCAACAACGTGGCGATGGGTAAAGCCTGGGCCGCCGACGCCAGCACGAGCGAGGATGCCTCGGAAACCGGCCTCGACGCCGACCCCGACGCCGACCTCGACCCGGCCAACAACAACGTGCCGACCGAAGTGACCCTGGGCCTCAACGCCCTCGGTGCCCGCGCCACGATTGGCCTCGCCATGCAGGCCGATACCGCCCGCCAGCCCGACGGCAGCTACCGCGTGACCTACACGCTGGTGCTGAAAAACTACGGCACGGAAGGCTTGAAAAAGGTGCAGGTGAGCGACTCGCTGGCGAAAGTTTTCGACGGAACCTCGGCCTTCGCCCTGCTGGGTCAGGTCACGGCCCGCGCCGGTTCGACGCTGACGCCGAACCCCGACTTCGACGGCCGGGACAACCCGACGCTGTTGTTGCCCGAAAACAGCACCCTCGCGGCGGGCCAGAGCGATACGCTGCGGTTTACGCTGAACGTGCAGCCCGACGGTCGCCCCGAACCGTACCTCAACTCGGCCCTCGCCACGGCGCTCTACGGCGACACGACGAAGGTGAGCGATTACTCGACGGCGGGTCTCAACCCGGCGCTGAACGGCCTGCCCGGCCTGAGCAACGAACCGACGCCGGTATTGCTGCTCAACTTCGGTGACGGCCTGTTCATCCCCGAAGGATTCTCGCCCAACGCCGACGGCATCAACGACCGCTTCGTGATTCGCAACGTGGGCGGGGCCACCATCGACCTGCAAATCTTCAACCGCTGGGGCCAACGGGTCTACGGCAGTGCGGATTACAAAAACGACTGGAACGGCAAAGCCAACGCCGGCACCGCCTTCGGCACCGACGGCCTGCCCGATGGCACGTACTACTACGTCGTGAAACTGAGCGATGGCCGGACCTACACCCGGTTCCTGACGCTGATGCGGTAAAATCAAAATCCCCGCGAGGGTTCTAAAACCCTCGCGGGGTTAATATCTACTCCCTTCGCGGGGGAAAAATTCACCCTGTCTAACTTCACAAACCGATGAACACCGTTACC
>CAXTIG010000066.1:0-24449 GCA_964244295.1 uncultured Cytophagales bacterium | reverse complement strand
CCAGTTGTATCGTTTCGGCTGTAGAGCCGCTTAATCCTTGACGAACCATTGAAGTGTACTCGCTACCAAAAAACAGAGCCGCCCCGAAAATCGGGGCGGCTCTTGCAATCAGTCTATCAATCTAATACTTGTCGACCTTTTACGGATTCCGCGTAATCAACACGGGTACGCAAATGGGCTGTGCGGGGCAAGCCGAGCAGGTAGCAGGCGGGTTGACAGTAACACTGAGGGTACAGCCAGCGGCATCGGTCAATAGGATGACTTTAGGCCCGCTGCTGATGAGGAACGGCCCGAACGTTTGGGGCGAACCGTAGGGTACGTTGGTGGCCGTGACGGCACCGCTCACGCTGTACGTGGTGCCGCTACCGCCGGAGGGATTGAGCACAAACGTGAACGTATCATCGGCGCTGGTGTTGGTCGTACCGGCGTTGTTACAAATCGCGATGGCGTTGGCCGAGGTGATGGGCGGGTTGACGGTCACGGTCACGCTCGTGTCTTTGAAGCAACCGCCGGCGTTGGTAACCCGCAGGGAGTAGGTGGTCGTCACCAGCGGGCTAACCGAGATACTGGCCGTAGTGGCCCCGGTACTCCACAGGAAGGCCGTAGCGCCCGGAGCCGAAGCGGTCAGGGTCACCGGAGTTCCGGCGCAAATCGGGCCGGCAGGCGATTGGGTGAAGGTAACCACCGGGGTGGGGGTCACGCGAATCTTCACCGGGCAGCAGTTGCCCGACGGGCAACCCGACGCACTCGTGCTGCTGACCAGGTAATCGCCGGAGGTAGTCACGACGAGGGTCTGGCTGGTGGCACCGGGGATGATGACGTCCACGCCATTCACCCGCCGGAACCACTGGTAGGTGGTCTGCCCGGCCGGGCCGGTGAGGGTGACCGATTGGCCCTGACAGATAAACAACGGTACGCTGAAGCAGTCGGTGGCGTAGTCGTCTTCCGTCGTCACGCCATTGCCGTGGGGCGAGTCGAGGTCGGTTTCCCGCGAGGCAATAACTTCCGCCGTGTTGAGGGCCACGCCTGCCGAGTCGGCCTTGACGGTGATTTGCAGGGTGAGGGTGTTGGTGGCTCCACCGAGGGCACTACCCACTTTCCAGATACCCGTCACCGGGTTGTAGAACGTTCCCGTCGGGGCCACGTGGCTCACGTAGCTCGTACCCGCCGGGGCGAGGTCTCTCACGAATACCCCCGTGGAATTGTACTGCACCGAATCGCGCTTCAGTACCACCGAGAAGGTCACGTTTGCGCCCTGAGCCACGCTGTCGAGGTTCGAGGTTTTCGTCAGCGAAAGGTCTTCGCGATTGTTGTCGCAGTCGTTGGGGATGCCATCGCCGTCGGTATCGAAACCGTCGTTGCCCGTGCATTTATCAAGGCAATCGGCGAAGCCGTCGTTGTCGCCGTCGGTGATGACGTAGCCGTAGAACACGTCGAGGGTGTTGGTTACCCCCACCAGCCCAGCCAGCGTAATCCGAACCCGGTTGAACGGAAAGGCCGCCCCGGTTTTAAACCCAACCCGGTACTGGTTCGTGCCCGAAATCAAGGCCGCCGACAACAGCGAACTTCCAGTAAACGTCTGTTGCTGGGTCGCGCCGTTGAAGGTGGTAATGGTGATGTTACCCAGCACGCTGAGGTTGAGCAGCCCACCCTGGCTAACCACGAAACCCGCCTCGGTTCCCCCGGCATACGTGACGGCGGTGGTCACTTCCAGAAAGCGCGAACAAATCAGCCCGATGGAGGTGGTGAGCGTGGCGTTGTTGGTGGTATCCGCATCCGTCACGTTGGCGGCACCCGTGGTGCTTCCGACGCAAAGCAGGCCACCGGCACCGGTGTTGGGCGCACCCGTTACCCGGCTGCCCGTCAGCGAAAGGGCGCAATCGATGGGGGCCGCCGCCGGGCCTTCAAAGGCGTAGTACACATCGATGCTGCTCAGGGCGGCCACGGTGGCGTTGCTGAAAAGCTGCACTTCGTCGAAGTCGTTGGTAGTGACAAAGCTCAGGACACTCTTGCCGCCGGTACCACCCAGCGCGGTGGCCCGTAGCAGCCCGCCGCTGCCGAAGGTGGCCGTTTCCTGCAACACGTTGTTGCGGTAGGTGCGAATGGTAAAGCCACTGCTCCCCAACAGGCTCGCGCTGAGTAACCCGCCCTGGGTGCCCAGCACAAACCCGACGCGGTTGCCCCCGGGGTAGTATTGAGCGGTGTCTTTCACTGATACGGCCCGCCCGCCGAGTACCCCCACAAAGGTGTTGAGGGAGCCGAAGTTGTTGAGGTTGCCGTCGATGATGCTGTTCGACTGGTTGGCCCCGCCGCCGATGGTGATCCCCCCGGTGCGGCTGGTTTCGATCGTGGCCCCGTAGCCCACGATGGGGTCGAAGCCGATGAGGTTGTTTTCGAGGGTTTGTTGCCCAAACGATGCCTGGTAACAACTTACCCAGGCCAACAGCAGAAGCGCTGCTCTAAAGAAAGGAGACGTTTTCATGAAAAATGGCGATAAACGATGGAAAAGGATGGATGAAATGGGGCTTAATTCATCCGGTCTTGCCACGTGCAGGAGATTATATACTGCTTTTTGCGTTTATGGCACCATCTTTGATTTAAAAGACGCGTCCACAAAAAGGCAAAAAGCAGCCCTCTCCCCCGTTTGCACAGGGTACCGGAATAAAGTCGGGAACCGTAAACGGAGTGAGAGAAGGCGAAGGATTCGACCCGGCTGGTTCGCCAAAACCAACTGATCGTCGCTTCACTCACCGCTGACTGGTACGCCGACACGAGGACAGGTGCTTGAGGCCCGCGAGAACTTTCCCGGTTGGAGCGGGCCTCTATTTGTTCAGGAACTATCGACTCGGATGAAATTCATGGTCGTTGTTTTGGGGTATGTAATTCAAAAAAAAATTGCGACGAGACGGCCCCTCTCCTCAAGGGCAGTGCTGGCGGTTGATGAAGTGCGTTTGGTGGATGGCGGTACGGACTCCGGGCGAACAAAGCCGGGTCAGAATTTTCGGGGGCGGTTCCCTTTTAGAACGGGTGTGTATCCAGGGAAAGAAGTCGCTAAAGACGAGGAGTGGGTTGACCGAAAACCTTGAGTCATTTCGTTACTCGGGTTGGGGGCCCAGGCCAAAGCCAGTACGGGGGGTGTTACTCTTGAATCCATAGCGGTAAATTCAGATGTGATGACACCAGTACCTTCTCAAGCACCGTGCCAAACTTGTGCAATTCATTCCCCAAATTGATTTCGACGAAAATTTTTTAGAAACCGTCGTTTGGCGCTGATCAGGGGTGTTTCCAACGCAGCAGTCTGGCTGTGCGTTAGAAAGCAATCGCTGTAAGGGGCAAGGAGTCAGTACAAGAATGGTACCGACTTTTGGCGGCAGAAGGGCAAGATCACAATTTTCCGCCGTTCGGGGTATCGGTCAGGGGCAACAGCCCCATTCGGCGGCCTTCTTCGAGCATAAAAGGTAGGGCCGCTTCGAGGGTGTTGGGCACGGTGCCTTCGAGAATGGCCTCGCGCACAGCTTCCTTAATTACCCCCACTTCCCGCGAGGGCTTCAGGCCGAAGGTTTCCATAATCAGTTCGCCGGTGATGACGGGCTGAAACATCCTCAGTTTATCGCGTTCCTCCAACTCCGCCAGCATCGTTTCCACCCGGTCGAAGTTCGCCAGGTAGCGCTTCACCTTCGAGCCGTCCTTGGAGGTAATGTCGGCCCGGCACAGGGTCATGAGCGCCTCCAGGTCTTCGCCCGCCTCGACGAGCAGCCGCCGCAGGGCCGAGTCGGTGATGGTTTCCTTCGACAGGGCAATGGGCCGCAGGTGGAGCCGGACGAGTTTTTTCACGAACCGCATCGTTTCACCGAGCGGCAGTTTGAATTTCCGGAATAACGTCGGCACCATCCGCGCCCCGAGGTCTTCGTGGCCGTGGAAGGTCCAGCCCCGGCCTTGCTCGAAGCGCTTGGTGGCCGGTTTGGCGATGTCGTGCAGCACGGCGGCCCAGCGCAGCCAGAGGTCGTCCGAGCGGCGGGCCACGTTGTCGAGCACTTGGAGGGTGTGGTAAAAATTGTCTTTGTGGCCCTTGCCGTCGATTTGCTCGGCTCCTTTCAAGAGCACGAATTCGGGAAAAATCCGGTCGAGCAAGCCCGCCGAATCGAGGAGTTTGAAGCCGTAGGAGGGCGTGGGCGAGCGGATGATTTTGTTCAACTCGTCGCTGATGCGTTCCTGCGAAATAATGCCAATCCGTTCGCTCATGGCCACGAGGCCCTCGAAGGTGTCGGGGTCGATGTCGAAGTTCAACTGAGTGGCAAAGCGCACGGCGCGCATCATCCGCAGGGGGTCGTCGCTGAACGTCACGTCGGGGTTGAGCGGGGTGCGGATGATTTTCCGGCGTAGGTCGGCCATGCCGTCGAAGGGGTCGAGCAGTTCGCCAAAATCGTCCTGATTCAGGCTGATGGCCAGGGCGTTGATCGTAAAATCCCGACGCCGCTGGTCGTCTTCGAGGCTGCCATCTTCCACGCTCGGCTTGCGCGAATCGCTGCGGTACGATTCCTTCCGCGCCCCGACGAATTCCAGTTCCCAGTCGCCGGTTTTGACCTGCGCCGTGCCAAAATTTTTGTACACCGCCAGCGTGGCCGCCCTGGTCAAGTTGAGCGGCGCTTCGACCGTGCGACGGCCCGCTCCGTTCAACGTGACCAGGGCGGCCACCCGTTCCGCCAGGGCGATGCCGCTGCCCACGCACACGAAATCCACGTCTTTCGAAGGCCGTTTCAACAACAAATCGCGCACGTAGCCGCCTACTACGTAGGTGCGCAGGCCCAACTCGGCAGCGGCGCGAGCCACAACCTCGAACACGGGATTTTCGGCGAGGGTTTCGGTGAAATTCATACTGGTTTACGGTTTGTGGTTTATGGTTTACGGTTTGTGGTTTACGGATGATGACAACCCAAAACCACAAACCGTAAACCACAAACCACAAACCTATTTTCTGAGAAACTCCACCTCCCCATCCACCCCCAGCCGCACGATGGTGGAGGGCGGAGCGGGTTTGAGCGGGCTGGGTGGGTGTAAAATGTAATCGACGCCCCGTTTAATTTCCTCGGAAATATCCTCGAATCGCTGCGGCGCGGACTGCCCTGAGGCGTTGGCCGAGGTGCTCACCAGCGCCCGCTGGAAGCGGTACACCAGTCCCCGGCAAAACTCGTCTTTCAGCAGCCGGATCGCCAGGCTACCGTCGGGAGCGAGTACGTTGGGGGCCACGTTTTTTCCCTTCGGGTAGACGATGGTGAGGGGGTTTTCGGAAAATTCGACCCAATCCCAGGCCACGTCGGGCACCCGCACCACGTACTCGCTGAGTTGGCCCACGTCGGCAATCAGCACGACGAGGGCCTTGCCTTCCTCGCGTTGTTTCAACTCGAAAAGACGTCGCACGGCGGCTTCGTTGCGGGCATCGCAGCCGAGGCCCCAGATCGTATCGGTCGGGTAAAGCAGCACGCCGCCGCTGCGCAGGCAGACGAGGGCGTCGTGGTAGGGGTGGCTCACTCTTGAATGAGTGAATGAGAGAATGAGTGAATGAATGAATAGAAAGCCAGCGCAGCCTGCGCGGCCCGGCCTATTCATTCATTCTCTCATTCCTTCATTCAACATTGATTTCCGGCAAAGATATGGCCCAAACCTACCGCTTCGGCACCTTTACCGTCACCACGGGCACACAAAGCCTGGGCAAACAAAGGCAAATCGTGGGTGGTAGCGTCACGGTTTGGTCGCTGAAGCAGCGTTCGCTGGCCCAGACCCGCACGGTGTACAGCGTGGGGACAAGCACGGCGGGCAGGGTATTCGCCGGCACCACGTTGGTCAGGCCCGTGATGTCGTTGGCCGAGGCGTAGGGTGTCGAAACCACCGCGCCCTGGGCGAAGGCCACGCGCTTGCCGTTGGTAAGGCCGTTTACCGTGAGCAGCCCGTTCGGGTTGGGCACCGGGCCGGTGCAGGTGGCCGGGATGGCACTCAGACTGAAACCCGGCAAGGCTTGAATTCGGAGTACGACCGAATCACGAGCCGCTACGCAGAGACCGCCCAGCGGGTTGTCGGTCGCCAGCACGATCCGTACCAGCGTATCCGCCGAGGCGGGGGTATAGGTGATCGTCGCCGTGCCGTTGCCCGTCGTGGCCGTTGAAAAGGTGCCTTGCCCGGTGGTGGAAAGAACGCCCAGGCTGGCGTTTCCCCCCACCGTCACCTGAAGGCTGACCGGCCCGCTGCCCGCGCAGACGGTGTCGGTTTTTACCTTGTTTTCGAGAAAAAGCGTGGCCAGTGGCGGGTCTTCGCAGTCGCATTCGGGGGCGAGGATGTTGAAAAATGACTCGCAGGCCTCGCCCGCCGACTGCACGGTGATGGCGAGGTTGGTGCCCGCCGGAATGTTCACGATGCTATCGCCCTGAATCACGCCCGCCGAAACCGTCACGGTGATGCCCGTTCCCGTGGCGATGAAGGGAACCGAATACGTCGCCCCGTTGGGCGCGCAGACGGGAGCACCGAGAATGGCGGTTGGGCAAGGGCACTCGAAGGCCGTGAGGGGGATGATTTTTTCCAAAAAACACCCGTTCGCGGCCCGCACCCGAATCAGGTACGTTTGGCCGCTCGGTCCCGGACCGGGAAGCGTGGCACTCAAGATCCCTCCCGCCGGTACCGGCCCGAACGTGGGCGCTCCGGGAAAACTCGTTCCGGCTACAAACGCCACCTCATCACCCGGTGCGTAGCCGCTCAACGTGAGCGTACCCAATCCAGTGACGCAATCGAAGGCGGTGGTCCCGTTGAAATCGGGCAATTCGTCAACTGTCACCACCACCGTATCCAGGGCAAAACAAAGGCTGTCGGCGCTGAACGATTTCAGGTAGTAAATTCCCTGCCCCACCGCACCGGGGTTGGGCACGGGTGCAAACTGAGCCGTCGCGTCGAGCCAGTATCCCAGTCCTACGCCGGTGTTTTGGGTTAACGCGGCGGGTAGACTGACGGTCTGGTTGCCCGCCGCGTTTTGACAAACCGTCACGTCATCCACGATGAGCGTGGGAATGGGTCGCACCTGCACGGTGACGAGATCGGTGAAGGTGCAGCCCGTGACGAGGTGCGTGGCCGTGAGTTGGTAGGTGGTCGTGCTGCTCAAGCACACGGTGGTAAGCGAAGCAGTCGGGTTTTGCAAAGCCGCTGCTGCCGCCGCGCTGTACGGCACGGGCGTCCACTGAAATGAGTAGCCCGGCGCGGCGAGACTACCGATTTGGACGCAGTTTCCGGCGCAGGTCTGCCGGTTGGTACCCGCAAAATTGCGCAATCCGACTACCTCCACCGTGATGCTCGCGTTGCTGACACAACCGGCTCCGTAACTCACGCTAGCCGTGAAGGTATCGCTGCCCACGGGTGCCCCGGCCAGGTTGAACTGCACCGACGAGCCGCTGGTCGAACTGAGCAGGGCCACGTTGGTGCCCGTCCAGGTGACGGTAGCCCCGCCGGGCAACGTGCCTTGCAAGGCCAGCGTGGGGTTGGCCGAGCCGTTTTTGCAAAGACTGAGGTTCGTCCCCAGCGACGCTACGTAACTCGCGGCGGGCACGTTGAAGAGGTACGTCAACACGCAGCCGCCCGGCCCGATGGCCGTGAGCGTGTAGGTGGTCGGTACGGGCGGGTACACCGAAATCTGCCCGTCGGTCGCTGGGTTACCGCTCACCACGAAACTCCCCGGCGACCAGGAATAGCTAAAGTCGCTGGGCTGGGTAGCCGAATAATCCAGCCCGATGGGCACCCCGCCCGCCGCGCAGGGGGCGGGCGGGGTGCCCAGTACGACGGGTTCCGTCGAGCGGGTCACCGTCACGGTGTAAGTGGCCGAACAACTCCCGCCGGGGCCGCTTTCGCTCACCGTGGCGGTGTAGGTCCAGGGGCCGGTGCCGGTGGGTGCTACCAGCGGGCGGGGTTGGGTCGACTGAGCAAGTGTCAACCCATTGCCGGGGTCGGCCGAAGTCCAGAGGTAGGTGTAGCTACTGCCCGGCGGCGGGGTGTTGCCGATTTGGATCGTACCCCCTACGCACACGGTCAGGGTTTGGTTCGGGCCGGTGGTCGGGCCTGCGCTGTGCCGGTAGAGGGCCGTGTCGCTCCGCACGCAACTCGTGTTGATGTCGGTCACGGTCAGAATCAGGTACACCGAATCGGGCGTGGCCGGTGGAATCGTGGCGGTAGTCTGGGCGGCGGTCGGGTTGGCTAAACTCACCCCGGCCGCGTTGCTGCTCCAGGCGTAGGTGTAGTTGGGGTTGTTGGGCAAGGCCCCGACGCTCACGATTTTTCCCACCGCCGGGCAAAACGTGCCATCCGGCCCGGCGTTGACGCTGACGTTCAGCACCGATACCAGCACGCTGTCGCGGGTTTTACAGCCCGAAATCGGTTCGGTCACGTCCACCCGAAACAGCGTCTGCACGGTCAGGTTCTGCACCGTCGGCTGGGCCAGGCTCGAATCGTTGAGCAGGCCGAAGGGTTGCCAGTGGTAATCGAACCCCACGATGGGCGGCCCGCCAATCTGCACCGAGCCGCCGTAGCAGGTCGAGGCGGTGGGGGGAATAATGACCACGGGCGTGGACTGCGCGGCGGCAAACACGTTCACCAGCGAGACGCAACTGTCGCCGGGGATGTTCGGGTTTTTGACCACCAGCGTGTAGATGGTCGTGTTGGCCGGATTGGCCACCACCTGAGCCGGATGCGGACCACCGGGCAACAGCGGCAAACCCGTCAGTGGATCTTTCAAGCCCAGCACCGGCGACCAGTGGTATACCAGAAAACTAGCCGGATTGGCGGTGCCGACGAGTGTGCTATCGCCCCCGCAACTGCCCTGGAGGCCCGCGTTGGCCAGCAAGGTGCAGCCCCCCGCCCCGACGGTACAGGGACCGACGCTGTACTCGATCACGACCGTGTCCGTGCGGGCGCAGGTGGGGTTGGCGGTATTGAAACTTGTTCGGACGTAGGTGATCGCGTAGGTGCCGTTAGCCAGCCCCCCGAAGCCGATGCCTGGGCCGGGCAGGGCAAAAACGACCGAGGCGGCGTTGGGGTTATTTAAAAAACCCAGGGCCTGCCCGTTGGTGGGTACGCCTACGTTGCCCGTCCCCACCGTGACGGTGGCGGTCCAGGCGTAACTGATGCCCGGTTCGGTGGCGGTGCCAAATTGGGTCGTGGGCAAAATGCCGACGGTTTCATCGTAGCAAATCGGAATCGTTTCGCCAAAATCTTCCGTGGGCAGGCGGTAAATCGTGACCCCCTGCGAGGTAGTGTCGTAGCAACCCGTACCCGGCTGGTAGCCCGTCAGGTAGTAAGTCTGCACGTTCACGCCCTGGGGCGCGTAAGCGGCTTTCAACACCGTGTTTGGATCCTGAGCGTTTCTGATACCCAACACCGGTGCCCACTGGTAGGTGATGCCCGGCTGCGCCACCACACCCTGCCCCAACTGGGCCGAGTCGCCCTGACAGAGGGCAATCGGCGGCAGCGGGTGGGGGAAACCCAACGTCGGATTACCCTGAACCGTGGCACTCCCCACCACGCACCCGTTGACCGTGAGCGTGTACGGCCCGGCGCTGTTGGGCGACGTCGGGGCGGGCGAAAGCGTCGGGCGGAGCAGACCGGGGTTATTCAAACCCGTCGCGGGCGACCATTGGTAGGTGTTGAAAGGGAAATTGGCGTAGTCGGGGGCGGGCGCACCGGGGCCGAATTTCACCGTCGTCGCCCCGCAGGTATACATCACGGTTGGGCCGGTATCGAGGGCAAAAAAAGCCGCGTCGAGCGTGTCGTCACTGACGCAACCCCGGCTGTCGGTCACTTGCAGGTAGTACGTGCCGGGCTGGTTGATGGTCGTGTTGATGGGCGAAGAAACGCCGGGTACGCTGCCCGCCGGGAGCGTGAGTCCCAGCGGCGGGGTCCAGGCGTAGGTGTAGGGGGCGAAGTTGCCGTCGGCGCTGGCGATATTGACTGATAGGGCCAGCGGTGAGGTGTTGCAAAAACCATAGGTGCCCGGCAGCAAATCGGTCGTCGGAGCCTGGTCGCTGCTGAAGGTGAGCGAAAGTACGTTGCTGTCGTAAGGCCCGCCGGGGGCGCAGGTCGCTGCCCAGGCCGGAATCCGCACCTGGCGGCGGTAGAAAATCGTGGTCGGGCTGAGGGGGGCCACGGGCGTGAAATGGCGGCCGGTCGCGCCGGGAATATCGGCCCAGGGGCCGCCCGCGCTGCTGCTTTGCTGCCACTGGTAATCCACGCCCGCCGTGGCGGTGCTGGAATTGGGACCAAACTGAACCACTGGCAGGGCAAATCCCAGCGAATCGAAGGCGGTACCCATCAGGGGCCGGATGGCGCTGCCCTTGCAGTAGCTGGTCGTGCTGGTGCTGATGGTGTTGGCGGCGGGGTTGGTCACTTTGGGGTAGTTGAACACGCTCAGGACAGCATCCTGAAAACTGCCGTTGTAACTGGCATCGTAGCCACTGACCACGGTTACGCCGTCGTCTTTGAACGCCGAGGGCGTAACCGGAAAATCGCTTTGGCTGGTGACCGTAAGCAGGTAGGTTTTGCAGGGACCCACCGCGAGGTTGGTGGCCGAAGCGTACCCGACGGTCCCGTGTAAAAACGTCGCGTAGCTGGTCTGGCTCAGGGTCGAATTCAGGAGGGTAAAATACGGCGTCGCGGAAGCACCGCCCGATCCCGACCCCCCAATCGGGTTGGGCTGAAAGGCCCCCGGCATGAGCGGGGCCACCGAGGCATTCGACACGAAGCGCAGGTCGGCGTACACCTGCACTCCGCCCAGCGCGTCGAGTTCGAGGTAGCCGCTATTTTCACCGCCCGAAATACCAAACTGAGTTTGCACACTCAGAATCGAGCCTTGCTGGAGACTGCTCAACGCTCCATTCAGGTGAAGGGCCATCAGGTTGCTGGTCTGGGCGTTGGTCAGGGTCGAAACCGGGTAAATTGAGCCGGTAGTGACACTCAGGCCCGCCGTGGCGGGATTGGCTCCCAGGCCGAGTACATACACTGAGCCGTCGGCGGCGCGTTCGAGGTCCAGCGGGCCAATTCCGCGCAGGTGGGTGCTGTTCAACACCGCCGTGCCGTTGGCGTTGAGTAGGGCCACGTACCCGTAGTCGGGTTCGGTCAGCGGGGCAGTTTGGTACCCGCCGGGCGTGACGGGGATGCGTGGGAGGGTAATCGGATTCCGGTCGTTGACGTAGCCCGCCAGGTACAGTTCGCCGCCGGGGGCCAGCGAGATTTCGTTCAGGGATTCGCCTCTCGATCCCGAACCGAAGTAGGTAGCGTACTTGACGGTGCCGTCGGCGTTGAAGGCCAGCACGTAGGGATCGCCCTCGTCGTAGCGGCTGGCCTGGTAGGCCCCCGGCGTAGTCAATAGGCCCGGCCCGGTCCCGAACAAGCTGGGCACGGCGATGTAGGCTTCGCCCGTGATCGAAACCGCCAGTTTCGGATTGCCTCCGATAAACGTATCCTGCGCGCCCCAGAAGGTGCTGTACTGCAAGGCCCCGCTCGCGTCAAATTTGCTCAAAAACAGGCTGGTTGGAGACGTAGACGGGGACGCGGTGGTCGGCTGGGCGGCGTTGGGGGTAGTCGGAAACGGCACCGGTTCGCTGCTCTGACTGGTGGTCACGCCGGTAACGTACACGTTTCCGGCGGGGTCGAGTTCGAGGTCGCTGGCTTCGTCGTTGTTGCTGCCGCCGAGGTACGTACTCCAAAGCACGGTGTTGCCATCGGCATTTAGTTTGGTGACGAAGGCGTCGTTGGAGTTGATGGTGGTCAGCGTCGTCTGAAAGGCCCCCGGCGTAGTGGGGAAATTGGCGCTGTTCGTGCTGCCCGTCACAAAAACACTCCCATCGGGCGCGACCTTCACCGCCGCCGGTCGGTCGAAGCCCGCGCCACCCAGAAACGTGCTCCACTGCAACGAAATCGGGTCGATAACCAGCGCCTGGGTGGGGTCGTGGGGGCCGGTCTTAAACAAAATTTCGCCCTGCTCGTTGAGGGCGTAGTTCACCATTACGGGCATTTCTTTGCCTCCGATCACCTGCCAGGCTACGGGTTTGCCTTTCCGCAATTCACCCAGCGGGGTTTCCATCACCAACTCCCCATTTTTTGCAATCGACACGCGCTTCATCCCGTCGAGGGTAAGGCGGATGTGGGCCGGATCGGCACCGGGTTGGACGATAAAGTCGTATTCCAACTCGCTTTTTTTTGTGCTGTAAAACCGCAGGTCGATGCCCGGATAGACCTCGTCGTAGGCGAGTTCTTCGGCTGTTTTTACGGAAAAATCCGACCGTCCCCGGTAGAAACGCCGGGTTTCGACCGGGCTACTTTTCGGGGCACGGGGCGTGCTCGCCCGACCTCCCAGCCAGCGGAGGCTCCAGACGAAGCCCTCGCGGGGTTTCCCGGAAGCCTCTTTTTTCAAAACCCCGAACGAGGCCCGGTCGGGGAAAAACTGCACCTGGGCCTGGGGCGTTTGCAGGCGGAAGGCGGCCCCTTCCGGCCACTGGCCCTTGTTTTCCTCAAACCGAATCCGGCTTTGGTGTTGCCGAACGAGGGCGGTGTATCGGTCCTGGGACGAAGGGCTGGTCTGTGAAATTCCGGGAAAAGCCGACAGCAGACCGAGGGCGCTGAGGAACGTCAGCAAGGGGCGAACCGGGCGGATTTTGAAACGGAGAGGTAATTTCATACGGCGTGGGTGTTGCGAATGTGGCAGGCCGTTGGGGGCCTAGTACCTTCATTTTCAACAAATACCACGCCAATTTTGAACCGACGTTCGGGTGTCGTTTTGACCAAAAATCGGTATACCATGCGAGGGGTCACCCTGAGCGGAGTCGAAGGGCGTGCGGCGGGCCAGCGCTGGCCCGCCGCACGCCCTTCGACTCCGCTCAGGGTGACCCCTCGCACGTTTTTAAGCCCTTCAGCGCACCGGGTAACTCAACTTATCGAGGTAAAACACCTCGCGGGCGGAATTTTCGCGGCTACCCGCTTTTTTTTGCGTTCCCCAGGCCAGAAAATACTGCCCGTACCAGGCGGCCAGGGTGGTGTTGTCGTTGGAAAGAATCCGTTCAGGACCGTTTTTTGGGGCTAAATCAAACTCGCCTTTGTCTTCGACCACCTCGTTGCCCCGAATCACAAGCGTGCTGATTTTGTCTTCCAGCGGGTAGGCCAGCACGAGGCGGTCGTTGGCTTGTTTGGTCAGTTGTACCTGCTCTTCGAGTTCGTAGCTGAGGCGGTCGGGCATGGCCAGGCAGTTGTCCCAGAGCAGCTTACCAGTTTTGTCGAAGCCACAAATCATGGCGTGGGTGTAGCGGTAACCTTCCAGCGAGCGGTCGCTCACGCCCCTGGACATGGGCACGAAGCCCACCGTGGGGCTACTCCGGTACTGGGGAAAAAAGGCTTCGGCCACGAGCAGGAATCCCTCCTCGGTGGGCACCAGGTCGTGAACCAGCATCAGGTAACGGAACCGGGCCTCCTTGCCTTCCTCCCGCTTGCGGGCGATGCGGTCGAGTACCCGCTGCCGCCGACCAGGTTTGAGGTAATTGAAAAAGTTTTTGAACTGGGCAAACTCCAGGTATTTCACCGCTGTTTGCGCGCCCTCGGCGAGTTGGGCCACGTACACACCCTGGGCGTAGGGCGAGCAGTTGGTGGAATAATTGCCCACCAGCAGCGACTCCCCCGCGCCCAGCGGCACCACCTTGCCCGACAGCAGCGTGCGCCCTTCTTCGGCGGGCAGGGGGGTTTCGCGCAGCAGTTTTCCTTCGTAGGAATACGTCCGCAACGCCAACTGACAGCGGCTTTTACGGGTCGTAGTCACGATGACGTTCACCTGTTCGGCGGCTTCGTCGAGTTCGAGGCTGCTCACCGACAGCCGGTTGACGTACAGCCCCGGCAGCACCCGCGATTGGCGGCTAAAAAAATCGAAGCGCACCACCACGGCCCGTTCGCGGTAATGCCCGGCCACGAAGGCCGTGTTGCCCAGCACCCGAAAGTGCGACACATCGTCGATGGCCAGGAGTTCGCCCTCGATGAGTTCCTGGTCGCCCGTGTCGAGATTAAGGCGGAGAACGTTGATTTTCTGCGATTCAGGGTCGCCGAAAAGCCAGAATAAATACTGCGCGTTGTGGTATGACAGCAAGGGTTCCATCGGAGAACGCACTTTCAGGTCGGTCTCCCAGCGCACTTCCATTTCGGTATCGTACTGGGTAAAGTGCCAAAGGTGCGGCGCCCCGGCGAAGTAATCCTGCGTTTTTTTGGTGAGCAGCATCCCGTTACGGCCCAGGGCGAGTACTTCAAAGTCGTCGCTGGCGTTGGGTTTCCGCTCAAATTCCAGCCGTTTGGTTTGTTCCAGTTGGGCGAAGGCAACCAGGGGCCGCAGCCCGCCTACCAGCCAGCAGCTGAACAGTAGAAAGCGGGGTACGTAGTAAAGTAAGTTCATGGACGGGGGCACGGAGCCGATTGGGCGTACCAAAATACAGCACTGCTCCGTCGGAAGCAAATTCCGGGCCTGCCTCCGGGCGGTTGGGGGTTTTGGCGTAGATTTGCGCATCAATTCTGAATGGTGAAAGCTGAATGGTGAATAAAAAAGCATCGTTGATTCACCATTCGCAATTCAGCTTTCACCACTGAAAATGAGTCTTTCTTCCTCCATTCAACAGGCCCTCAGCGGGGCACTCCGGGCGCAGTTCGGCCTCGACGTGCCGCCCGCCGACTTGCTGCTGCAACCCACCAAAAAAGAATTCGAGGGCTTTTACACCTTCGTCACCTTTCCCCTCGCCAAAGCATTGAAACAGGCCCCAACGGCGATTGCCGAGGCGCTGGGCAAAGCCGTGTTGGAAACCACCGACGCGGTGAGCGCCTACAACGTCGTGCAGGGGTTTCTTAACCTGAGCATCGCCGATACCGCCTGGCTGGATACGTTTCGCGCTACGCAATCCCCCGAATTCGCGCAGTTTCCGGCGAAGGGCCAAACCGTCGTGGTGGAGTACGCCTCGCCCAACACGAATAAACCCCTGCACCTGGGCCATTTGCGCAACAATTTTCTGGGCTATTCCGTCGCCGAGATTCTGAAAGCCAACGGCTACCACACCGTGAAGGCCAACATCATCAACAACCGGGGCATTCACATCTGCAAATCGATGCTGGCCTACCAGCGGTTTGGAAACGGCGAAACGCCCACCAGCACGGGCGAAAAAGGCGACCACCTCGTGGGCCGGTACTACGTGAAATTCGATCAGGCGTACAAAGCCGAAATTGCCGCTCTCGTGGCAGCGGGCACGCCAGCGGAGCAGGCCGAAAAAGAAGCCCCGCTGATGAAAGCCGCCCAACGGATGCTGCTCCAGTGGGAAGAAGGCGACCCGGAGGTACGGGCGCTGTGGGCAGAAATGAACGGCTGGGTGTACGTGGGTTTCGACGAAAGCTGGCAAAAGATGGGCGTGGATTTCGACCGGATTTACTACGAGTCGGACACGTACCTGCTGGGCAAAGACGTGGTGGAAGAGGGCCTCGAAAAAGGCGTGTTTTTCCGCCGCCCCGACGGCTCGGTGTGGATCGACCTGAGCGCCGAGGGCTTGGATGAGAAACTGGTACTCCGCGCCGACGGCACCTCGGTGTACATCACCCAGGATTTGGGCCTGGCCGATTTGAAGTACCAGAATTTCCCGATGCAAAAATCGGTGTACGTGGTCGGCAACGAGCAGGATTATCATTTCGAGGTGCTGTTTCACATTCTCCAGAAACTCGGTCGGCCCTACGCCGACGGGCTGTTTCACCTCAGTTACGGCATGGTCGATTTGCCTTCGGGCCGGATGAAATCGCGCGAGGGCACCGTGGTGGACGCCGACGACCTGATGGCCGAGATGGAGGCCACTGCGGAAGAAGAAACCCTATCGCGGGGTAAAATCGATGATTTCACCGAAGCCGAAGCGCAGGCGCTGTACCACACCCTGGCGATGGGCGCGCTGAAGTATTTTCTGCTTCGCGTGGATCCTAAAAAACGAATGACTTTCAACCCGCAGGAAAGCGTGAAACTGAATGGAGATACCGGACCGTACATCCAGTATTGCCACGCCCGAATTTCAAAACTTTTGCGCGACGCTAAAACTTCCCGAAATTTTGAAACCGGTCGGCGCTCCGATTTCGGGAAGTTGACGGGTCTCCACTCCTTCGAGCGCGAAGTCATTTTCATCCTTAGCCAGTTTCCCGAACGGCTGGCCGATGCCGGGGCTTTGTATTCGCCGGCGCTGCTGGCGCAATACGCCTACGAGTTAGCCAAAGCTTACAACCAGTTTTACACCGAACTTTCCGTCCTCAACGAACCCGACCCGGTGAAAAGAGGCTTCCGGATCGAACTTTCGGCGGCGGTGGCGCAAACCATCCGGCGCTCCCTGCGGTTGTTAGGCATGGAAGCCCCGGAACGAATGTGAAATTAGAGGATAGTGGATAGCTAGTTGATTCACTCCCTACTCACTCCACGCTCCTCTGTAATCTGTCCACTATCCACTTTTCTCTGTTTCCCCATGCTTAAATTCATTTTCATGCTCACGACACTCATCAGCGGACTTTTTGCCGACAAAAAAGAAGTGAAACTCCGTCCCAACGACGCCATTGCCGCCAAAGGTTCGTTCTACGATTTTAAAGTGAAAACCCTTGACGGCAAGCAAACCATCGACTTTTCGCAGTACAAGGGCAAGAAAATCGTGGTGCTCAACACGGCCTCCGCCTGCGGCTACACCCCGCAGTACGCCGACTGGGAGAAGTTCTACAAAGCCAACAAAGAAAAAGTGATCGTGCTGGGCTTCCCGGCCAACAATTTCGGCGGACAGGAGTCGGGTAGCAACGAAGAAATCGGCGCGTTTTGCCAGAAAAACTACGGCGTGAGTTTTCCGATGTTCGAGAAAATTTCGGTGGTCGGCAGCGACCAGCACCCGCTTTACAAGTGGCTCAGCACAAAAGACCTCAACGGCTGGAACGACAAAGTCCCGACCTGGAATTTCTGTAAGTACCTCCTCAACGAGCGCGGTGAACTGGTCAATTTCTTCGCCTCCGGCGTAAAACCCGACAGCAAAGAATTTCAGGCAGCACTGAAATAGAGTAGAGAGGATAGAGTAGAGAGAATAGCGAAAACAACCCAGTCCGTCGGCGGCTGCTTTTCCACTATCCTCTCTACTCTTTTCTCTTTACTCTATCCTCTCTACTCTTTTCTCTATGCTCTCTGTAGACTGGCTCTCGGCGGCTCGGCCGCGTACGCTTCCGCTGGCGCTGGCCAGTATTCTGATGGGTAGTTTTCTGGCGGCTTCGCGGGGTAGTTTCCGTTGGGAAATCTTCGTGCTGGCTGCACTGACGACCGTTTTCCTGCAAGTGCTTTCCAACTTCGCCAACGACTACGGCGATACGGTCAACGGCATCGACACCGCCGAACGCACCGTGGCCGTGCGGGCGGTGCAGTCGGGCAAAATCACGGCCCGGCAGATGCGCGGGGCCATCGGGTTGTTTTCGATTTTCTCTTTTGTTTCCGGCATTTCCTTACTCTTCGTCGCCTTCCGCGACGGCTTGGTCCGCGACTGGCTCGTTTTTCTGGCGCTGGGCTTGTTCAGCATCGGAGCGGCCATCACGTACACCGTCGGGCGGCGGCCCTACGGCTACCTCGGTTTGGGCGATCTTTCGGTGCTGCTCTTTTTCGGTTGGGTGGGCGTGTTGGGCACGTTTTATCTCCACACCCGCACCTTCGACCTCGCCCTGCTGCTGCCCGCCACGAGTTGCGGCCTGCTGGCGGTGGGCGTGCTCAACGTCAACAACATCCGCGACATCGACTCCGACCGACGTAACGGCAAGAACTCCATTCCCGTCCGCCTCGGAAAAGTCCGCGCTACCCGCTATCACTGGGTCTTGCTGTTGGGTGGTTTTGGCTGCGCAGTTGTGTACGTGGCGCTGAATTACCAGTCGGCCTGGCAATGGTTGTTTCTGATTTCGCTGCCTTTGCTGCTGCGGATTGGCCGGGGCGTGGCGCGGGGCCAGAAACCCGCCGAAATCGACCCGTACCTGAAGCAAATGGCCCTCACCACCCTGCTGTTCGTGCTGGCGTTTGGAATTGGGCAGGTGATTTCAATTAGGAATTAAAAATTAGGAATTAGGAATTGCCTGTCGGGAACGAAGGTTTTTGAAAGTTGGAATGGACCCAGGTTGTCACCCTGAGCTTGTCGAAGCGGACGCCGCGCGGGGCCTTTCGCGGATATATTAAAATTAGTTGGCAGGATAATCGCGAAAGGCCCCGCGCGGCGTCCGCTTCGACAAGCTCAGGGTGACAACTTCAACCCGACCGTTTCCAGCAAATCCGCCGCCACTACCCACCTGCCTTTCCAATTCCTAATTTTTAATTCTTAATTTCTAATTGAACCAATGGACTGCCTCGCCGCGCTGCACCAGAACCCCTACCTCGAACACGTTCCCGACGAGCAACTCGACTGGCTGGTGGCGCAGGGGGAATGCCGGGAATTTGCTGCCGATGCCTTCATTTCCCGTCCCGGCGACCCCACCGAACACCTCTACGTGCTGCTTTCGGGACAGGTGCGGATTTACACCGAGCAAAACGGACAGCAGGAAGAATTTTTGATTTACGAGGAACATTCGCTGATGGGCCTGCTGCCTTTTTCGCGGATGAAAACCTCGCCGGGGTTTTGGCAAACCACCGAGCCGTCGAGCGTGCTGGCTGTGCATCGCGATTGCTTCCGCGACATGATCCAGACCCAGTACGAACTCACCGAGGCGCTGGTGCATCAAATGACCACCCGCGTACGCGATACCACCCAGCAACTCCAGCAAAACGACAAAATGATGGCCCTGGGGCGGATGTCGGCGGGGCTGGCGCACGAATTGAACAACCCCGTGGCGGCGGTGCTGCGTAGTGCCGATACGCTCCGCGAATACCTCCACGCTACCCCCGAACGCTTTAAGGCGGTGATGAAACTCCAGCTTTCCGACCAGGAAGTGGACGTGGTGCAGGATTTACTCTTCAAGCGAATGCAGACCCGGTCTGCCGAACCCCTCACGCTGCTCGAACGCAGCCGCCGGGAAGACGACATTACCGACTGGCTCGACGAGCAGGGCCTGGAAAACGCCGTAGACCTGACCGAACCGCTGGTCGACTTTGGTTTCACGACCGATGACCTCGACGCCGTGCTCGGCCAAACTGGCGCGGACCACCTCGGTGCCGTGCTGGGCTGGCTGGTCAATAATTTGGTGACCGAAAAACTGGTACTCGAAATCGGCGACGCGTCCCAGCGCATTGCCACGCTGATCGGGGCCATCAAGTCCTACACGCACATGGACCGGGGCGCGGGACGTGGGGCCGTGCGCCTACGCGAGGGCATCGAAAGCACCCTGACGCTGCTGAAACACAAGCTCAAGGAAAAGCACATCCAGACGGAACTGAACTTCCCCGACGACCTGCCCACCGTGCAGGCCTGGCCGGGCGAGTTGAACCAGGTCTGGACGAACCTGATCGACAACGCCATCGACGCGATGAACGACGGGGGAAAACTGACAATTTCGGGACAACACGACCGCAAGCCCGACGGGTCGGACTTCGTGCTCACGCACCTCACCAACACCGGTGCGGGCATTCCTGCCGAAATCAAAGCCCGGATTTTCGACCCGTTTTTTACCACCAAAGCAATCGGCAAAGGCAGCGGACTGGGCCTCGACATCGTGCAGGGCATCGTAAAACACCACAACGGTAAAATCACGGTGGACTCCAAACCCGGCGAGACTACGTTTAGCGTGTGTTTGCCGGTGTAATTCCCCCTTTGAAGGAAAATAAATTTAGTGGAAGGTCTTGGCTACATTCCCCCTTGTGCGGCTGGCTTTGAGCGTGAGCCGAAGGGGGGTGCGGCAGGCGGTGCGGCGGGAGGGGATGTCCTCGCACGTCCGGCTACATCCCCCTCCCACCACACAAACCAACCGCACCCCCCTTCAAAGGGGGAATATCACCATGAAACTCCCCCACATCCTGGCCGTCGACGACGATTCGTCGGTGCTCGAAGCGCTCAAGCGGGATTTGCGCCAGCAGTACCGCAAAAACTACCGCATCCTGGCCACCACCTCGGCCAACGAGGCGCTCGATTCGCTGAAGGATTTGAAAAAAAAAGGCGAGGAAGTAGCCCTGTTCGTTTCCGACCAGCGAATGCCCGAAATGCTGGGGGTCGATTTTCTGAAACAAGCCAAAACGCTGTTTCCGGACGCGAAATACACGCTGCTCACGGCCTACTCCGACATCGAAGCCGCCGTGCGGGCCATCAACGAAGTGCAGCTCGATTACTACATCGGCAAGCCCTGGAACCCGCCCGAAGAAAAACTCTTTCCCGTCCTCGACGACCTGCTCAGCGACTGGCAAACCCGGCACCGGCCCGCCTTCGAGGGGCTGAAGTTGCTGGGCTATCAGTTTTCGCCGCGCTCGCACGAGTTGAAGGATTTTCTGGCGGGCAACCTCTTCGCCTACCGGTGGATCAACGTCGAAACCGACCCCGAAGCCGACAAACTGCTCGACCTCCACGGCCTCGATCGCACCGCGCTCCCCGTGCTGGTGCTCGAAGACGGTACCGCCCTGACCCAGCCCACGATTCAGGCGGTGGGCGAAAAACTGGGGCTTTCGCCCACCGCCAAGCAGGACATTTATGACCTCGCCATCGTCGGGGCCGGACCCGCCGGGCTGGCGGCGGCGGTGTACGGCGGATCGGAAGGCCTGAAAACGATTTTGATCGACAAACACTCCCCCGGTGGGCAGGCGGGCACCAGTTCGCGGATTGAAAACTACCTCGGTTTTCCTTCCGGCCTGAGCGGGGCCGACCTTACCCGCCGGGCCATCACCCAGGCGCAGCGTTTCGGGGTCGAGTTTCTGGCCCCACAGGAAGTAAATTCCATCGAATCGAAGGGCCAGTACAAGCACATCAACATGGCTGACGGCAGCAAGGTGGTGGCGCGGAGCATCCTGCTCAGCACGGGCGTGTCGTACCATAAACTCGACAACGAAAGCCTCGACCGCTTCACTGGGGCGGGCGTGTACTACGGCGCGGCCACGACGGAAGCCTACGCCTTCAAGGGTCAGCCGGTGTTTGTGGTGGGAGGGGGCAACTCGGCGGGGCAGGGCGCGATGTACCTTTCGCGCACGGCTTCTCAGGTGACGATCGTAATTCGCAAACCCGATTTAACCGCCACCATGTCGCAGTACCTCATCGGGCAGATTGACAGTACGCCCAACATCACGGTGCTGCCTTTTACGGAAGTGGCCGAGGGCCTGGGGAAAGAGCGATTGGAATGTTTAGTTTTGAAAAACACCCAAACCGACGAAACGGAGCAGGTACCCGCCGCCGGGCTGTTCATCTTCATCGGGGCCAAGCCGTTTACGGAGTGGATTGAAATGGACATCATTAAAGACGACAAAGGCTTCATCGCCACGGGTCGCGACCTGGTGCCGTACGATGAGTTTAGAAAATCCTGGAAACTACCCCGCGAACCCTACGCCCTCGAAACGTGCAGCCCCGGCATTTTCGCGGCGGGCGACGTTCGTGCCGGGGCCATGAATCGCGTGGCCTCCGCCGTGGGCGAAGGGGCGATGGCGGTGAGTTTTGTTCATAAATATTTGGCGGAAACCTGAAAAACGGGTCGTCCTGGCTCCGGCCACCCGGCCCGACGAAGGAGGTATCCTGCTGCAACCCCGAAGACGTTAGAAGCGGTTTGAGTTAGCAATCTTGGAAAGGAGAAAGCCCCTGTTGGACGATCGGGTATTGATGGATGCCGACAGTACGTTTGGCAGTCATTTCAAGAACTCGTGCAGAGGTAATTGGGCAAATTGGTAATTACTAAATCAGTGATTATCAATTTTATGCCTTACAAAACCAATTACCGAATTACCCGTTTACTACTTACCAACTCCTTAAAGAGCAGTTAGAAACCATTTACGTTAAGCGAGTGGTAATTCCGAAGGCTCCAATCAAGGATCACCCTGCCGATAGGAACCTGGTTAGTCATCATTGGCAATGGGTAGTGGAAGGAACTATTTCTTGGCTGAACAACAACCGGCGGTTGTCAAAGGATTAAGAACGGACCATCTTCTCAGCCTAAACCTTCCTCTGGCTCGCTCACAGTAGACGCACCTTAAAACGAGTTTGGCACTAACTCAAACAGCTTCTGAAGCAATTACCCGTGCCGGACAAGCTAACTCCATTTTTCATCTTTTACCAAAAAATAACCTGACTACCTACGTAATTGTGGAGGTCGCCTTGCAAAATCAAGCGGACGATGTGGACCTAAGCGCCAGCTTCATCCGTAGCCCTAAAGCCGTAATTGAGGTGGTCTAGGTAAGCCGGGATAGCGTTGGGACATGGCTTGCGGGTGGGTTTCGAAGCGGTTAGCCGCAAAATAGCCCAAGTCCGTCTGGCCAGCGGCGAGAAAACGGTTACCGGGCCAAGAACGTCGCGACGCACCGTACAAAAGCAGTAATTTCAGATCATCCGTATGCTCAACAGCCCACATTCCATACCGGTGCATCCGTTCAAGCGGGACGAAGCACTCAGTAGCGACTCGTTCACCATCGCTCGATCGGAAGGCGGATTAGTCTACGAAGAAGATGTGCTGCTCCCGCACCGCAAGGCCTATTACCTGTTGGTGTTTGTGAAGCACAGCCGCGGCCGCCATTGGGTGGACATGAGGCCCTACGAGCGCAAAGACAATACGCTTTACTTCTCGACTCCAAACCAAATCCTGGTTAAAGAGGAGCCTATCCCCTCGTGGAGCACCCACCTGATGTTTACGAGCGAGTTCTTGGCCTTGCAGCCGAACGCGGCCTTGCGCAACCTGCCGCTCATCCTGAACCCCCAGAACGGGCATGAATTGCTACTTGCGGCGGCGGACGTGGCCTTCGTGGAGGAGATGCTGGATAAGCTTTACGCCGAGTACCACCGCCCCGGCGAGTGGCAGCACCCGATGCTGAGCGCTTTCCTGACGGTATTGCTCACGTATCTGAGCCGGTTGTATACGGAGCAGTTTCCGGTCACCGAGCCGTCGGCCGACACCCTGTTGCTGAAGACCTATCAGGCCAAGGTCGAGGAATGCTTCCGCGAACTGCACGAGGTGGGCGCGTATGCGTCGCTGCTGCATCTTTCGGCGGGACATTTGAGCGAGGTGGTGAAAGCCCAAAGTGGGAAACCGGCCATCAAACATCTGCATGACCGCCTAGTGCTCGAAGCCCGGCGTCTGCTTTTTTATACCCCCCGTTCGCTCAAGGAAATCGCCTTTGACCTCGGGTTTTCGGAGCCTTCCTACTTCAACCGCTTCTTTAAACGAGAAACCGACATAACCCCGGCCGAGTACCGCATCACCGCCCGTAAAATGTACCAGTAATACCGCAGAATGTGTGCCAACCGCGTAGGGGACACCCGGTAATTTTGTGTCATTAATCAATTGACCAACATTGCCCATGAAGACAGCACTCATTACCGGCGCTAATAAAAGTATTGGCTTGGAAACGGCCCGCCAGTTGCTCCAGCATGGCTATGCCGTGTTCCTGGGCAGCCGCGATTTGCAAAAAGGCCAGCAGGCCGTCGACCAACTCAAGTCGGAAGGCTACAATCAGGTCGAGCCCATTCAGATTGATGTCGCGGATAACGCCTCGATAATCGCCGCCCGGCAGGCGGTGGGCCAGCAAACGACTGTGCTGGATGTGCTCATCAACAACGCCGGCATCAGCGGGGAAATGCCGCAACCGACTCTCACCACCAACGTCGACCTGATTAAGGAGGTTTTCGAGACCAATCTGTTTGGGGTAATCTCGGTAACCCAAGCGTTTATTGACCTGCTGCGGCAATCGCCGCAGCCGCGGATTGTCAACGTGACGACGGGGCTGGCCTCGCTGACGCTGCACGATGACCCTTCTTGGAAGTATTATAACATCACGGGTGCCGCGTACCATCCGTCCAAAGCGGCGCTGAATGCCTACACGGTGATGCTGGCCCAAGAACTGCGCGATACCCCCTTCAAGGTGAACGCCGTGGACCCCGGTTATACCGCGACCGATTTCAACCACCACAGCGGTCCCGGTAGCGTGCCCGATGCGGCCGCGCGCGTGGTGAAAGCCGCGCTGCTAGGGCCGGATGGCCCAACCAGCCAGTTTTTCAGCGATGATAACGCGCCGGAGACGGGTATCAGTCCCTGGTAAAATGGCTCGCCGGTCCCCCCGGCGCACGTTGGGAAGCTTGGTGGTTGGGGTGGGGGTTTGAGCCTGGCCAACCCAATTCCTGATTTGGCCCAACGGGTTTATTCGGCTTAACAAGACCAGTGGGCCGTCTCAGGGCAGCAGGGAACGATCCCGCAAATTCAACCGCTTTTAACTTTAACGCGAACTATGGGATAAAACTGGTTAGGCGGCCAGGGCCAAGGAGGAGGTC
>CAXTIG010000065.1:0-25558 GCA_964244295.1 uncultured Cytophagales bacterium | reverse complement strand
TGGCCGGGCCCCTGAGAAAAAGTGGCTATGGGGAGTATTTACTCGATTTGTTGAAATAGCCAAAACAAACGAAGTCATTTACGAGCCGAACCTGAAAACGGGTTCGCCTTTTCTGCGTAAAGACCCGTCCCTTGTTTAAAATGGGCGCGGGTAGGATTAAATTCGTAAATCGTAAATCCCTGCCCTTCCCCATGCAAACTATCCTCGGCTCCGGCGGCAACATCGGCGTGGAACTCGCCCGCCAACTCAAAGCGTACACCCCGTACATCCGGCTGGTGTCGCGCAACCCGAAAGCCGTCAATCCTGACGACGAGCTTTTCCCCGCCGACCTGACGAAGGCCGACCAAATCGACCGGGCCGTGGCGGGGTCGGAGGTGGTGTACGTCACGATTGGGTTCGAGTACAAAACCAAAGTCTGGCGGCAACGCTGGCCACCGTTCATTCAAGCGGTCGTTGCCGCCTGCCAGACGCACGGGGCCAAACTCGTTTTTTTCGACAACGTGTACATGTACGACCAGCGCGCAATTCCGCACCAGACCGAGGAATCGCCCATCAACCCGCCGAGCGAAAAGGGGAAAGTGCGGGCGGAACTGGTGCGACTGATTTTGGACGAAGTAAAAAAGGGAACCCTGACTGCGCTGATTGCCCGCTCGGCGGATTTTTACGGGCCAAACGGCACCAATAGCGTCCTCCAAGCGATGGTCACGGAAAATTTGCTCAAAGGCAAAACAGCCATGTGGCCCTCCAACGCTGACAAACGCCACAACTTTACCTACACGCCCGACGCGGCCAAAGCCACGGCCCTGCTGGGCAACACGCCCGAGGCCTTCAACCAAACCTGGCACCTGCCCACCGACCGCAGCCGCCTGACGGGCCGCGACTGGGCGGCGCTCTTCGCCAGCGAAATGGGCGGCAAGCCGGACGTGCAGGTACTGCCCACCTGGGCGATTGGGTTACTGGGCGTATTCATCCCCTTCCTGGGCGAATTTCGGCCCATGCTCTACCAGTACGAAGGGGATTATTTTTTCGACAGCAGCAAGTTTGAGGAGCGGTTTAACTTCACGCCGACCACGCCACGGGAGGCGGTGCGGGCGATGGTGAAGGCGTAACCGGGTCACGGCGCCACGCGCAGCGCCACACCCCCCGATGCCAACAACTTTGCATTCAACACGGTCATGGTTGTGACGCGTTCCTCCCGCTTTTTCACCCCCCCACTCCCATCGTCTTCGTAAACCGTGGCCCGGAAGTTTTTCCCTTTTTCGAGAAAAGTCAACGGAATCGTCAACTCCCGCGCCTGGACGTTGGTGATGCCGCCCAGGTACCAAACCGCGCCTTTCCGCCGGGCCATCACGACCGATTCGCCCGGCGTGCCGCTCAGCACTCTGGTTTCGTCCCAAATGGTGGGGATGCCCTTCCAAAACTCGATTTCCTGCCGGTTCGGATACAGTTCGGGCGTGCCGTACCAGAATAAATACTGCCAGGGGCTGTAGTACAGCACCGGCAGGGCCAACTGATGCGCTTTCGTCGTTTTGACTTTGCCCGGACGGAGGCTTTCGACGTTGAAACAAAACGTGTAATCGGCGGGACCGGCCAGAAAGCGCGTGAAGGGGAGGATGGTATTGTGGATCGCGTCGGGGAAGCCCTCGTTGCCGAAAACGCCTTCCTGCGTCATCAAATTTGGGTACGTGCGGGTGAAACCCGAAGGCATGTATTCGTCGTGAACGTCCACCATCAGCCCGTATTTCGCCGCTTTTTTGATGGCTTCGTGCAGCCAAGTGACCCAACGGTGCGAACCGGTTTGCACGAAGCCGTACTTCACCCCGGCCACGCCCCAGCTTTTGAAGAGCGGTAAAATTTCATCCAACTGCCGCTCCAGCGCCCGGTGGTTGACGTACAAAATCACGCCTTTGCCTTTCGATTTGGCGTAGCGAATGGCTTCGGGCAAGTCCAAATCTTTCTTCGGATTCCGGCGCGGGTCCACGTCCACCTTCCTGGCGTCGGCGGCCACTTCGTACTCGTGGCCGTACCAGCCCGCGTCGAAGTGAATAAAATCGATGTCCTGCTCGACGGCAAAATCGACCAACGCCTTCGCGCCGCTGGTCGAGAGCGTCGATTCCCGCATTATCCGACCGGGTTTAATGAAGTTCACGTCGGTCAGCGCGTTGGGTGGATTCAGGTTCAGAATCAGGTGGTTGTTCTCCAAAAGCTGTCCGGGCCGGTCAGCCAGCAGCAGCACCCGCCAGGGCGACTGAAAAGGCGGCGTTTCGGTTACTTCGCTGTAGAGGCGGCTCACCAGTCCGCCGTTTTCGGTGTGCAACCGCATCCGGGGAAAATTGCTGGCGTCGGCCTGGGCGATGCTGGCCCAGAGGCCGTTGGGGAGTTTGAGCGTGAGCGGTAATTCCGCCCCCTGTTTCCAACCGTTCAACGGTCGAAATTGGTACTCGCCCTGGGCGCGGGTCGTGTACAGCGCCTGGGTCTCAGGAGGAAAAACGAACTGCGTGGTCTCGTCGCCAAACTCAATGATTTGCGAACGCAGGTCTTCGGGAAACGCGTAGCGAAAGGCCAGCCCCTCGTTGTAGGCCCGCACCACCAGTTGCATCAGGCCGCGCTTGGGGTCGGGAAATTGGAACGTAAATGTGGTCTCGTTAAAGCGGTCGGGAATGACGTCCCGCTCGCCGTACACGGGTTTCCAGGTGGTGTTCTGGCTCCTGGTCTGGGTGCGCACCATCGCCAGGCCCCGGTCCCAGGCCAGCATCCAGCCCACCCCGCCTGGATTGGGTTTCAGGCCCAGCCGCGAGGGCAGCACGACGGGCTGCTGGCGGTAATTTACTTCGTAGCGAGGAATGCTGTCGGTGAGGGAAAACTGGAATTGAAGCTGGCCGTTGGGCGAAACCACGCGGAGGGAATCGGGGGATTGGGCGAACAGGGGAAGCCGCAACAGGGCGAACAGGAGCAGGATTCGGAGAAGCATCGGGAGAAAAAAAGCAGGCAGCCTGCAAGGGCAGACTGCCTGAAAAGCAAACCTATGAAAAATAGGAACTACCTGTGTTCGCCCCGCCGGTTCCGCTCTTGCTTTTCCGAACTCAGGCAAGCTCACTCGTACCGAAGCAGCGTCGTCGCTGCGCAGGCTTGGTCGGTTTTAAACCGAATCCAGCGGGCCTGAAATTCCTTCGGAAATGCGTAGCGCAGGGTTTGGCCGGGCGCAACGGTCAGGGTTTTGTAAGGCATCCAGACGCCGGTGCCGACCGGGTCGGCCTCCAGCGTGAACGTGACGGGGGCGGTGGCCCGGTGGGAAAGCTCCAGACTCCGCCGGTCGTAAAACCCAATCAGGTACGGGTCGGAGGCTTCGTTGGCCTGCACCTCCGTGGCCTTCCAGGGGCCGCCGTGCCCGGTGGGTTTACCCAGTTTCCAGAGGTCGTCGATGGCTCCGGCCCACACGGCGGCCTTCCCGTCGTCCGAGTGAATAACGTGCTCGTTGTTGGCGGCGGGCAGGTCGATTCCCGTCAGGATGAGTAGCCCGCGATAGGAAGCGTAATCGTGGATGCGCAGGGTGTGCGAGGCAACGGGCCGGATTTTGGCGTAGCCGTCGGCGTTTTCGGCGGGCAATTCGTAGAACGTGCCGTGGCAGTTGAACAGGTCCCGCTCGGTGGCGACTTCCCGGCAAATTCGCAACGCGGCCCCGTTCGTGAGATTCGTGTAGGCTTCGTTGCCCAGCGGGAGCCGCCAGCGTCGGCCTTTGTCGTCGACCACCAGCACGCTCGATTCCTCAATCGCGACGGCTTTTTGTGGAATCGCGAATTTTTCCTGGATGAACGCCTGCGCGTCGGCGTCGGCCTTCCGAACCAACTGCATCGCGCTGTTCAGTTCGTAGTACCCGACGTCGGTGGGTTTTGTGCCGTTGAAGGTCATCGCGGCCATACCCAGCGTCCGGCGGTCGTTGCCCAGGCCGTAGATCAACCCGCCCGAGGCGCTGGCCGTGGTGACGCGGCTCAACCCAGCGAACATCGGGTTGGCGGCGGTGCTGCGCCCGTCGGTGGCGGCGTAGGAAAACTGCGCCGTCAGCGTGGCGGCGGCGTTCGATTTTACCCGAATCCACTCGCCGGGTGCCTCCGCCGCGAAGGCGACGGGAGCGGCACTGCGGGCGGCCACGGTTGCCGTTTGCAGCGGCGTCCAGGTGCCATTGCCGGTTTTGTCCACTTCAAACGTTACGACGACGGGCGCGTCGCCGTGGTTCTGCACCCAGGCGGAGCGGTTGTCCCAACCCGCGAACAGAAACGGCTCGGAGGCTTCGCCCGCCTTGACCGCTTCGTTCAGCCAGACCGCTCCTTCGGCGGTGTTGGGGCCGAACTGGTCGGGGGCGTCGAGCGGGGTGAACCACAGGTTGGAGTTCGACTGACCGGGGCCTTCGAGGCTGCCTTTGGCTTTGCGCTTGTTCAAAAATTCCTTTTGGGCCGAATCGTCGCAGCCGAACACCAGGCCGTCGTTCCAGCGGGTGTAATCGCCAATCACCTTCAGGTAGGCCGAGCGAGGGCGGATGCCCGCCGCGTTCGCCGCGCTGAACGTGCCCGGAAAGCGCCAGAACAAACCGTGCATGGTCATCAGGTAATCGGGTTTGTCGGCGGTACCCACGTCGCGGATGCGGGGCCATTCGGTGTTCCAGCCGTGGGCACCGTCGTAGGCATGGCTGGCTTTGGGGAGCCGGAAAAACCGCCAGCCCGCCGCCTTCTCCCGCACGCCCAGCAGCACGGATTTATGGTCCCAGCCCGTGGCCCAAATCGGGTCGGAATCGGGGTTTTTGTTACCGTAAATTCCCCCTGGGCCGGTCACTTCCACGAACTGGTTCCGGCGAACGACCTTCCAGCTTTTCCCGTCCCACTCCGAGAGCGACCCCGCGTCGATGTCGAACTGCACCAGCGCTTTCGGCCCCGGTTCGCCGTTGTTGGAATACACCAGCACGCCCTGCCCGGAGTACAGCCCCTTGCCGTGCGCACCGGGCAGCAGCGTCCCCGCGTGGTTGTTCGACTCGTCGGCCCCTTTCGCGTTTTTCACGTTACCGTCTTCGTACAACTGCGTCGGGGTCAGGGTTTTTACATCGACTTCGTAAAAGCCTTCCTCCATCGTGCCGTAGTAAATTTTGCCGGTTGGGTCACTCAGGTGGCGGGCGTTGCCGGTGTGGCGGCCCGGCATGGTCGTGTACGGAATCGTCCGGACGGTGGCCTGGCCGTCGATGGCGTAGGGGCCGATGAACAACTGGTTGCTTTCGGGGTGAACCATCCGGTTGGCGGGGGTGCCGCCGGTGCTCTCGGCCCGAACGACCTGCGTCAGGTCCGGCGCGATTTCGTAGAGTTTATCCGACGAGCCGAAGGGCAGGTGGGGGCCGTAGGTGACGACCCAGAGTTTGCCCGCCCAGGGTACCACCGCGCCGGTGCCGCATTCGCCTTCGTTGTTGTACATCGCCAGGTGCGGGTAGATGCCGCTGAAGGACGGCAGAGCCTTGCGCTGGGCCAGGGCCGGGTGGCTGCCCAGCAACCACCCGGCGAGGCAGGCTGAAAGAAGGAGTTTTTTCATGATGAATAATTCAAATTGTCTCGCCCAAAGCTGTTTAGAATTTCAAGAAAACAGGAAGAAAGCCTTGTCACGCTGAGCTTGTCGAAGCGCGGCGTAGTGGTTGGAGGCACACCCCATTCTAACGCCGCGCTTCGACAAGCTCAGCGTGACAAGGCTTTTCGTTAAAAAAATAGAACGGTAAAACAGTATCAATACCCCGGATTTTGCGTCAGATTCGGGTTGACCCGGCGCTCCAGGGCCGGAATGGGCCAGAGGTACTGCCGGGTTTTGTCGAAACTGCGCTGGGCGACCACCTTTACGTCGGTGCCGAAGCCCGAATAGTCGGCGATGCCGTCGTCGTCGAGGGGCGTGACGCCGGGGAAGGGCCACTTCGCCCGGTTCTGTGCTACCGGGTCAGGCAGGCCGATGACGGGCCGCGTGAGGGCTTTTTCGGCCAGTTTCCAGCGAATCAGGTCCAGGTAGCGCAGGCCTTCCCGGGTAAATTCCACCCGCCGTTCGCGCCGAACCACGCGCCGGAGTTCGGCGGCGTCGGTACTGGTAACGGCCGGGTAGGCCGTTGTTTGCCCGACGGCCACGCCGTAGGCCCGGGCGCGCACCTGGTTGAGGGCGTTGAGTACGCTGGCGTCGATTTCGCCCAATTCGATTTTCGCTTCGGCGTAGGTGAGCAGGATTTCCGCGTAGCGAAAAAGAATGGCGTCGGCGTCTTCGCTTTGCCGGTCGGCCCAAGTCTGGTCGATGCCTTTTTTCCAGAGAAAACCGGTAAAGCTGGCGAAAGCCGCCACCGCCCGCGTGTCGAGGTTCGACACCCGCCGGTTGTCTTTGGGGCTAAACACCGTCAGCGTGTCGGGGTGCGGCTGGTAGGTGTAGCCGAGCCAGGGCGTACCAAACTCCACGATGCTGGCCGTCAGGCGGGGGTCGCGGTTTTTAAACGGCTCCTTTGGGTTGTAGAGCGGCGATTTGTCGATGGTCTTGCCGTCCCGGCATTCGTAGGCATCCACCATTTCCCGCGTGGGAATCTGCGCCCCGAAGCCCCCGGCAATCCGGGGAAGCTGGTCGCGCACGTCGGTGCCCATGGTGAATACTTTCTGGGCCTCGTCGCGGGGAATGCTCAGGATGAGTTCGGGACTGGTTTCCCCCGCTTTCAGGAAAAGTGAACTGTACGAGGGGTGCAGGCTGTAGGAACCGGCGCCCGTCAACTGCATCACGGCCTGCGCGGCGTCGCGGGCCAACGCCCACTTGCCGGTGTACAGCGCCGTGCGGGCTTTGACGGCCAGGGCGGCCCCTTTCGTCAGGCGCTTCACCGCCGAGGCAGCGTAGCCCTGCGGCAGGTTGGCACTGGCAAAATCGAGTTCGGCAAAAATAAAAGTAAGCACCTCGGCCTGGGGGCTGCGGGTCACGCCGTAGGATTCCTCCAGCAGCACGGGTTTGGTCACCAGCGGTACGTCGCCGAAGTGCGTGATCAGCCGGGAATACTCGTAGGCCCGAATCAGCCGCATTTCGGCTTCGAGTTGCGTCAGCACCGCCGCCGGGGTGTTGGCGGCCGCCCGGTCTTTGTTGGCCAAAAACGAATTGACGCGGGCGATGGCCTTGTAGCAAACCGTCCAGTAGGCCTGCGCGGTGGGGTCTTCGGCGTTCATCGTGCCAAACGTGACGGCGTTGCCCAACTGCCCCCGGTGCCAGTAGTTGTCGGTGAATTGCTCGTTGTCGTTGCCCCAGAAATCGAGGCGGTACAGGTCATTGACGGCCAGTTCGAGTTCGGTTTGGTTGGAATAAAACGAGGCCGTCGAAGGTTCGGACAAGGGGTTCAGGTCCAGGTTGTTGCAGGCCGGAAGGCCGGAGGCCAGCAACAGAATAACGAGTGCTTTTTTCATGATTGGAGCAGGTTTTCGAGGCAGGAAGGGCTAAAACTTCAGCGTGGCACCGGCCAGCAACGTAGTCACGATGGGGTAGGAAGAATTGCCCACTTCCGGGTCCCAGTAGCGGGGAAAGCGGTGCCGGGCAAACACGTCATTGGCCGACACGTACAACCGCGTCGATTGCAGGCCCAGCCGTTTGAGCAGGTCATTCCGCAGCGTGTACCCCAGCGTGATGTTTTTCACCCGGAAATACGCCCCGCTGATGAGCCAAAAATCCGAACTTTCGTAGTTGGCCGCCAGCGAGCGGGTCGAGAGCCGGGGGTACCGCGCCTGGAGGTTTTGCTCGGCGGTGGCCGTTTTGCTCCAGAAATTGCCAATCAGTTCCTGCGGTACGTTGCCGAAGGCTTCGCCGAAGGGCCGGACGACTTCATCGGGCAACCGGCTCAGTTTTTTCCCCACCCCCTGCACCACCAACCCCAAATCGAAGCCTTCGTACTCCAGGCGCAGCGTGCTGCCGTACTGGTAGCGGGGCAGCGAGCCGCCCAGCAGCACCCGGTCGTCGGGGGTGATTTTACCGTCGCCGTTGAGGTCCTGGTAGCGCACGTCGCCCGCCGTGACGTTGGTGTTCAGGCGGGGGGAATTGGTGGCTTCGTCGGCGGTTTGGTAGAGGCCCGCCGAGCGGTAGCCGAACCATTCGTTGAACTCACTGCCCTGAAAAATGGCCTGGCTGCCCAGCACCTGCGTGCCCTTCAAATCGACGATGTTCGACTTGGCATCCGAGAGGTTGAAGGCCACCGAGTAGGACAGTTTGCCTAGGCGGTCGCGCCAGGCGGCTTCCAGTTCCCAGCCCTTCACGTCGAGAATCCCGGCGTTTTGCTGGGGGCGTTCGTAGCCCAGGTAGAGCGGAATGTCCAGGGCCAGCAGAATGTCGTAGGTGCGTTTGCGGTAGTAATCGGCGGCGAGGGTGAGGCGGTTTTTGAGAAAAGCGGCATCCACGCCGACGTCGAAGGTGCGGGTGGTTTCCCAGGAAATGTTCTCCACGGCGTAGTCCACCTGTCCGCCGCCGTTGAGGGGTACCAGCACGCCGTTCTGGTAAAACAGCGCGTTGCTGAATCGGATGGTGGCCTGGTAGGGGTAGTTGCCGATGCGTTCGTTGCCCACCTTGCCGTACGACCCGCGCAGTTTCAGGAACGAAAGCCAGGGACTGTCGCGCAGAAACGGCTCTTCGGACAGCGTCCAGCCCGCCGAAACCGACGGGAACAGGGCACCCCGGTACTGGCTCTTGAAGCGGGAGGATTTATCGTAGCGCAGGTTTCCCTGGAGGTAGTACTTGTTCCGAAAATCGTACTTCACCCGGCCAAACACCGAGCGCAGGGCCACTTCGCTGGCGCTGCCCGAGTTATCGCGCAACTCCTGCGAGCCGGCGTTGAGGTACGGAAAATCCGTGAGGGCAAAGCCACTCCGCGAAGCCCCCAGCGATTCCGTGGCGTTGTAAATTTCCTCGTAACCGCCCAACACGTCGAGGCCGTGCCCACCCCCGAACGTTCGCGCGTAATTAGCCAGCAACTGCCCCGTCAGGGCCAGGCTTTCGTTGCGGCCTTCGGCGAGCGTGGTGCGGGGCTGGTTGCTGAAGGCGCTGGCGCTCCCGTCGGGGTTGGTGAAGGGGATGCGTTTGGAGAAAGTCTTGGTCCGGTCGAGGTCGATGGTGGACGAAACCAGGGCGGTGAGGGTCAGGCCCTCGACGGGTTTGTAGTTGAAGGCCAGCCGACCCAAAAACTGGTTGTAGGTGCCTTTGGCCGTACCGCCTTCGTTGAGCTGCGCAATCGGATTTCGACCGTCTTTGGCGAGGGCGTAGCGCCCGTCCGAGTAAAAGTCATCGTAAATCGAGGGCATCAGCCGGGCCTCGTAAATCGGGTTGAGTATGGGCGCGAGGGTGTTCGTGCGCTTGTAGGCCAAATCGAGGTTGACGCCCAGTTTGGGGTTGATTTGCAGGTCGTTATTCACCCGCACCAGGTAGCGCTCGTAGGTCTGATTGTCGAAAAACGCCCCGGATTTGGTGTAGCCCAGCGAGGCTTTGGTTTTGATTTTGCCCGTGCCCATCGTAAACACCAGGTCGTGCCGCACGCGGGGGGCGTAGGCTTTGGTCATCACCGTTTTCTGCCAGTCGGTGTTGGCGAAGGGGAATTTGTCGGGGGTTTCGCGGTTGTATTTTTCAAAATTTAGGATGAAATCGGACGAATACGGGCCGCTGGAGGAGCCGTCGTTGGTGGCCTGTTCGTTAAACAGCCGCATGTACTCCGGCGCGGAGGCGTAGGCGGGCAGGGCCGTGGGTTTCTGCACGCCGTATTCGTAGTTGTATTCAAAACTGCTTTGCCCTTCCTTCGCCCGTTTGGTCGTGACGAGCACCACCCCGGCCGCCCCGCGCGATCCGTAAATCGCCGCCGAAGCGGCGTCTTTCAGCACGGTCACGCTTTCCACGTCGTTGGGGTTGACGTTGTCGATGCTGCTCACCGGCACCCCGTCCACGATAATCAGCGGGCTGTTGGTGCCCAGCGTGGTGATGCCCCGAATCAGGATGCTAGACCCCGCCCCCGGCGCGCCGCTGCTCCGGGTGACGGACACCCCGGCGATGCTGCCTTGCAGGGCCTCCGAAATCTGGACGGTTTGCCGCCCGCCCACGTCGCGGGCGTCGATGGTCGATACCGCGCCGGTGAGGTCTTTTTTCTTCTGGGTGCCGTAACCCACCACCACCACCTCGTCGAGCGAACCGGCGCTGGCTTTCAGGTTTACGTTGAGCAGGCTTTGTTTTCCCACCCCGATTTCCTGGGCTTCGTAACCCACGTAGCTGAACACCAGCGTCGCGTTTTCATCCGGCACGGCCAGGGAATAATTCCCGCCGCCGTCGCTCGTGGTGCCGCGCTGGGTTCCCTTGAGCAAAATACTCACGCCGGGCAGCCCCTCGCCGTTGGCGGCGTCGGTCACGCGGCCCCGCACGGTCAGTTCGGGCCGGGCGGTTTGGGCCAGGGCCTGGAGCGGCATCAGGGCGGGGTTGCCACTGCGCTCTTCGGGCTGCGGGCCAGGGGCGGGCGCAGGACTTTCCGGAAATCGCGACCCATCGGGGCCTTCCCTCCTTTCGGTTTCGCGGCGGGAAATCACGTAGCCCCCGGTTTTCGATTTTTTGTAAACCAACCCAAACGGCTTCAGCACCGCGTCGAGGTTGCGCTCCAGTTTTGAATCGAGGTTCACGGCATCCGCCGGCACGGTGTAGCCTTCCACGGTGCGGTCGAAAAACAGGATGTCCACCCGGTAATGGTCTTTCAGGTCGCGCAGGACCTGGTTCAGTCCCCGGCTGGTTGAGCGGGCGGGCGGTTGGGGTGGCGGAGTGGTCTGGGCTTTGGCGAGCATCTGAGCAAAGCCGGGTTGCCACAGGCCCAACAGGGCCGTGAGCAACAGCGCGGGTAGGCGTTTTCTCATGGAAGGTTTGGAGGTTTAAAGGGGCGAAAAAAGAATTACGGGGCCGTGAGTACGATCTGGTCGTCGTGGCGGGCGTAGTTGAGGGCGGCGGCCTGGGTCAGGCTTTCGAGCAGTTCGTCGGCGCTGCGGGCGGTGAAGGAGCCGGACACCGTCCAGCGGGCCAGGTCGGGGTCGGGAATGAGAAGGTGCAGGCCGTAATTTTCTTCAAAAAGCCGGGCGATTTCGGCCAGTGGCGTTGCTTCAAAAACAAAGCGGTTTTCGCGCCAGGCGGCGGCATTGTCGGGTTGGCGCAGCCGCCGGAGGCTGGCCTGCCCGCGCGGGTCGAGCGTGACGGCATCGCCGGGTTTCATCGTCAACTGCCGGGTGGCCGCGCCCGCGCCGTAGCGGAGTTGCACCTTGCCCCGGCTGAGCACCACCCGCCCACCGCGCGGCCGGTTGTACACCGTAAACTCGGTACCCAGCACGACCACCTCGAAATTCCGGTCGGTTTTCACGACAAACCGCCGGTCGTCGGGCGTGTGGACGACCGAAAACGTGGCCTCGCCCCGCAGGGCCACTTCCCGCGTCCGTTTCCCGAACCCGAAGCGGGAAAATTGAATCCGGGAATTGGCGTTGAGCGTGACCCGGCTGCCGTCGGGCAGGGTAAGTTGCCGGGTTTCGCCGTAGGCCGTGGCGTAGGTTTGGTTCAGCAGGTTTTCGCGGAAAATCCACCCACTGCCCAGCAGCAACACCAGCGAAGCCGCGATGCCCCAACCCAACCAACTCCGGCGCGGGAAAAAAGGATGGGCGGGGCTTTCCTGACTGATCCGATGCGGAGCTGCTTCCGGGTTGGCGAGGCGGGCCTGGTGGCGTTGCTGCGCCGCCGCCACGTCGGGCAGGTACTGGGGGTTTTGGGCTTCCCAGGCTTCGAGGGCTTCGTAAAACTGCTCCCGGTGGGCGGGTTCCCGCGCCCATTCTTCAATCAACTGCTTCTGAAAGGCCGTGGCCGCGCCCGCGAAGTAGCGGAAGAGCAGTTCCTGGGTGACGTCGTTTTTCATGGTTGGGAAGGTTTTAGCCTGTTTCCTTTCTTTGTCATGGCATCGGCCAGCCTTTTGTCATCCCGACGAAGGAGGGATCTCGTTGGTCTGCCGGACCCTTTGCCGATTGTCAAGTGTTCGGTACCCCGACGAGATCCCTCCTTCGTCGGGATGACAATACTTCGTTGGGCCGGGTGGCCGATGCCATGACAGCATTCGATTTCAAAGTTGGCTTAACAATCCCAGCACCATCACCAGCCACTTTTCGGCCAAAAAATCCCGGACGTGGTGAATGGCCCGGTACATGTGAACCTCCACGGTGCGGGGCGAAAGATCGAGTTCGGCGGCGATTTCCGCGTATTTTTTCCCCTCGAAGCGGTGCATCACGTACACCTGCTTCCGCTTGACCGAGAGCGAGTTGACGGCGTTTTCCACGTCGTGGTAGAGTTCTTCAAACTGGGTGAGCGCGTCGGGTTGCTGGTCGGCGCGGAGGGCGAGGGTGTCGGCGCGTTCGAGCGAGGTACTGCGCTTCATTTCGGTGCGGACGTAGTCGAAGGCGCGGTTGCGCACCGCCGTAAACAAAAACGCCCGGAACGAGGTGGTGACGGAGTGGTGCAACTGCCCGACCTGGAATTCGTAGTAAATGTCGGAAACGAGGTCTTCGGCAATGGCTTTCGACGACACAAAGCGCACGGCGTGGCTGCACAACGGGCCGTAGTAATGCTGGAACAAGAGCGCCACGCCCGCGTCGGAATCCGTCTCGAAGGCTTTCCGGATCAGGTACTCGGCATCGAGCACCCGGCCCGTGAAGCGCCCTGGCGACGAAAACGGTGTTTCGCCCGTACCGGCGTCGTCTGGTTTCAAGCGTCTAAGTTGCCCCATGTTCTCGTTGAAATTCTACTTTTTCCCGAAACTACCCGATTTTCAGCGCGCCTTTTAACAGAGACGGTTGGGCGCGGAAAAACACGTAGGGGGTTTGGAAACTTTTTTTGAAAATTTTGCGGGAACGTTGTCCGGTTTTGAAGAAGGCCGTTCGTCATCTCCCTGAAAACCGCCCGAAGCCGGGGCATCGAAACCGAAGAAATACCAATTCGATAATCCGGTGGGGCCGCTTTTCAATCCCCGAAAGTTCTACTTTTCACCATCCAAACCCCTTTTTCCCACATGGAAAAGTTCATGCTCATTTTCTGGTGGAACACGGCCACCAACCAAGAAAGCTTCATGGAGCAATCGCCCGAAGCGATGCAGGCGGACATCGCCAAATGGAACGCCTGGATTGGCGGCCTGGCCGGTAAGGGTCGGTTGGTCGGCACGGATGCCGTGGCACCCACGGGTAAAACGATTTCGGGCAAAGCCCAAATCGTGACCGACGGGCCGTTTAGCGAAGCCAAAGAAGTGATGGGCGGCTATGCCATCGTCACCGCCACCGACCTCGACGAGGCCGTCACCCTGGCCAACGGCTGCCCGATTTTCGAGGCCGACGGACGGATGGAGGTGAAGCCGGTCATGGTTTTTTGACTAAATTTTGAATTGTTGAAGGTTGAATTGTCGATTTTAGCGTTTGCCTTTCAACAATTCAACCTTCAACAATTCAAAATTTCCCGTGCCCCAGGCCGACCAACTCGTTGATCACCTCTTCCGCCGCGAGTCGGGAAAGATGGTTTCCGTGTTGACGCGGCATTTCGGCTTTGCCCAACGCGAAATCGCCGAGGATTTGGTGCAGGAAACGCTGATGGCCGCCCTCGCGGCCTGGCGGGTTTCCGTGCCCGACGACCCCGTTGCCTGGCTGCACCGGGTGGCCCGCAACAAAGCCCTGGATTTCCTGCGCCGCGACGCGCATTTCCTAAAAATCAGCGCGGAACTCATGTATTTCGACGGAACGCAAGCAACGGAAGGCGATTGGTTTTCCGACGAAGAAATCAAGGACAGCCAGCTTCGGATGATGTTCGCCTGTTGCCACCCGGCCCTGCCGACGGAGGGGCAAATCGCGTTGGTGCTGAAAAGTTTATGTGGTTTGAGTGTGCCCGAAATTGCCAGCGCGTTTCTGACGGGAAAAGACACCATCGAAAAACGACTCTACCGCATCCGGGAGAAAATCCGACAGGAGGGCATCGGCCTCGACCTCCCGGCGGGCACCAACCTCGCGCCCCGGCTCGGCAACGTGCTGAAAACGCTCTACCTGCTTTTCAACGAAGGCTACCACTCCGGCTCGGCCACGCTCGTCCGGCTCGATTTACTCGAAGACGCGCTGCGGTTTACCAAACTCCTCGTCGATTTTCCGCCCACCGACCGCCCGGAAGTAAAGGCGCTGCTCGCATTGATGTGCTTCCAAACCGCCCGCGCCGAAAGCCGCTTCGACAACGACGGGGGCATTATCCTTCTCCGTGACCAGGACCGCGCCCGCTGGAACCGCCCGCTCATCCGGCAGGGCATTGCGTTGCTGGCGCAGTCGGCGGTGGGTCCCGACATCACGGCCTACCACCTCGAAGCGGCTATTGCCCACGAACACGGCATCGCGCCCACCTACGCGGCCACCAACTGGCGGCAGATGCTGCACTACTACGATTTGCTGTTGCAACTTAACCCTTCGCCCGTCGTGGCGCTCAACCGGGCGGTGGCCCTGGGCGAAGGGCAGGGGGCCGAAGCGGGCCTTCGGGCGCTGGAGCCGCTGGCTGATTCGCTGAAAACCTATTCCCTGTTTCACGCGGTGCGGGGCGAGTTTTTTCACCGGCTGAATCAGCCCGACTCCGCCCGTGAAGCCTGGCAACAGGCTCAGGCCCTCACCACGTCGGAGGCGGAGCGGCGTTTGCTCGAAACCCGGCTTCGCTTGCTGGATTGAAGTGAAACGCCTATTTTTCGGGCACTCCAACACCCCGAATGCCCGCTTCCCTCCCACCCCGTACCGATTTATTCGCCTTCCTGATTTTCCTGGGCATGGTGCAGGGGCCGGTGCTGGCCTATTTTTTCCTGAAACACAGTCGCGGCCCGCAGGCCCCCAACCGCTACCTCGGTAGCCTGATGCTCGGCCAAACCCTGCTGATGACCGACGTGTGGTTGTGCTACACCAACTACATGTTTGAAGTCGTCTGGCTCGACGACTCGACCGAGTGGGTGAACCTGCTCCTGTTTCCGCTGATTTACCTCTACTTCAAAACCAGCCTCGACGGGCGGCCCTCGCGCCGGGCCTGGCTGCATTTTCTGCCCTCGGCGCTGTACCTGGTTTACTTGTGCGTACTCTGGTTTCCCCAACCCGGCGCTTTGAAATACAACGCCTACGTCAGCGCCTTTCACGACCAGCTACCCCGCCTGCCGGTGCGGGCGTACGGACCGGACTGGGCCTTTTGGCCTAAACATTCCATCATCGAACTGACCGCCCTGAGCATGGTCGGGTACCTGGCGCTGAGTTTTTTTCGGGTGAAAAAAGCCTTTCGCGGGGCGGAACTGCCGTTTTTCTCGAAAAAAAACGCCTCCCTCACCTGGCACCGGAACCTGCTGCTCCAGGTCTGCTCGGTGGTGGTGGTGTTTCTGGTTACCCGCCTCAGTTTCCCCAACGATCTGGGCGACCACCTCATCGCCGCGCACATGGCCTTCGTGATGTACGCCACCAGTTTCGCCCTGCTGCGGCAATCGGCGCACTTCGCGCCCCAACCACCCGAACCGGAAGCCGCCAAAAAGTACGAAAAATCCGCCCTGACGCCGGAGTTGGAAGCGGCCACGCTGCGGAAGCTGCGCGAGGTCATGCTGTCGGAAAAACCTTTCCTCGATTCGGCCTGCTCGCTGCCGGGGCTGGCCGGGCGGCTGGGCACATCGCCACACCACCTTTCGCAGGTGCTCAACGACCGGCTGAATCAGAATTTCTTTGAGTTCCTGGCCCAGTACCGCGTGGAGGAAGCCCGGCGTTTGCTCGCCGACCCGGCGGTGGCGCACCTGAAACTGGAGGAAATCGGCGAGCGGGTCGGGTACGGCTCCAAGTCGGCCTTCAACGGGGCGTTTAAGAAGTTGACGGGGCTGACGCCCTCCGAATTCCGCAAGCAACTCCCTGTTCTAACTTCCCGGAAGTTTTAAACCGGTCGGCGGTCCGATTCCGGGAAGTTAAGGCGTTCGTGCGTATCGGCGTGAACGACGCGCCGGTAAAATCGGTCGTTTTTCGGCGAAACCGGGCGGTTCCTTTGGGTCAGAATCAAAACCCCATTCCCATGCTCCCCGCTGAATCGGCCCTTTCCACCCAACGCCCCACCCGCCAGTACTACCTCGACTGGGTGCGGGTGCTCGCGTTTGGCATCCTGATTTTTTACCACAGCGGTATGTTTTTCGTGGCCGAGTGGGGCTGGCACGTCAAAAACAACGTGACCAGCGAGTGGCTCCAACTGCCCATGCGCTGGTTCGGTCAGTGGCGCTTGCCGCTCCTTTTTTTCGTGTCGGGCGTGGGTACCAGCTTCGCGCTTCGTTCCCGCACGGGCGGGCAATTCGCCGGGGAGCGGACCAAGCGGTTGTTGTTGCCGCTGATTTTCGGGATGTTCGTCATCGTGCCGCCGCAGATTTACTTCGAGCGGCTCTGGCGCGGGCAGTTTGCGGGCAGTTATTTCGACTGGTACCCCAGCGTGTTTCAATTCGTGAGTTACCAGGACGGCGGCGGGGGCGGGAGTTTTAGCTGGCACCACCTCTGGTTCGTGGCGTACCTCTGGGTGTTTTCGCTCGTCAGTTTGCCTATCCTGCTGTTTTTCAAATCGAAAAAAGGGCAAGCCAGCCAGGCGCTGTTTACCCGCTGGGCGGCGCATCCGGTGGGCGTGTACGCCTTCGCGTTACCGCTCCTGCTGGTATTCTGGGCGCTCGCGCTGCGTTGGCCCACCACCCACAATCTCATCGCCGACTGGTACAACCTGACCGTCTCGCTCGTGTTTTTCCTGCTGGGCTACCTCATCGGCGGCAAACCGGCCTTCGGCGAAGTGGCCGAAACCCACCGGGGGTACTACCTGCTGCTGGCGCTCGGGCTGACGGCCACGCTCTACGCCGTGTTCTGGCTCCCCGACTGGGACACCGACGAAATGGGCCTGCCCTTCCTGCTGTACGGGGTGGTGAAAATGGCGAACATCTGGAGCATCTTCCTCGCCATTTTCGGCTACGCCCGGCGCTACCTCAACCGCCGCAACCGCTTCATCACCTACGCCACCGAAGCTGTGTACCCGTTTTACATCCTCCACCAAACCATCACCGTGGCCGTGGGCTACTACCTCATCCCCTACGAATGGCCCTGGGGGCTGAAGTTTCTGCTGCTGGCCGGGGCGACGTTTGGGGGGTGTTTGTTGATTTACCACTTTTTGATTCGGCCGGTGGGGTGGGTGCGGGTGTTGTTTGGGGTGAAGGGGGGGTAGGAGTCAGTGGAATACAGCAGGTTACTTGGCATTTATGCCGTGTTATCCCTCAATTAATTTTTGGAATAAAAGTATTTTTAGATGTAAGTTGCATGACTGCACCCTGTTGCAGTCATGCAACTTATAACCTGAATCATAACGGACTGACCATGTGCAGATACGGATTTACTGAATACAAAAACACGTATGCTTGCTTCAAATGTCGCAAAGGTTTTAAAAGACGTTTGGCTACGGACTTGCAGATAGAAAACGTAAGACAACAGACTGACGTGAAATGCCCTCACTGCAGTGAGCCAATGAGAAATTTAGGGAAAGATTTAAGATTGCCAGTTAAGGATGCAGTCGATAAATGGTCAGCAATTGAGTTTTTAGCTATCCATGATTTTAATTTTTTCACCTGTGGTTGTCATGGTATTGGAGTCGTTCCACAAAATTTGGAAGCGGCAAAGCAGCTTGTTGAGGTAAGGAGGATAAAGACAGACGGCGAATTGTTGCTTGACAAATTTACTCTGAAATAGATCGGATAAAGCAAAAATTTCATTTCGTAAAACTGAACTTCCATGCAAACTCTAACCATCGACCAAATCCGCACAGAATACCCCGACCAATGGGTTTTGGTTGGAAATCCTGATTTAGGAGATTCCAGAAAGGTTGGCTCCGTGGTAAGCAAACTTGTGAGCGGTATCGTGCTTTACCACAGCAAAGACAAGCGAGAAATTGCTTACAAAGCCAAAGAACTTACTGCGGGTGTCGAGCGCTTCGCCTGCATTTTCACGGGTGAAATTCTTGCCAATAGAAGAATATGGCTATGAATTGATTCATGCTTTACGAACACAAAAATAAAGGCAGTTCTCACAGATTTTCGCAGATTTAGGGCACATATTTTCACAGAAACGTGGCTAAATCGTCTGTGGAAATCTGCGCCCTAAATTCGTGAAAATCTGTGAGAACTAGTTTACTGCCGACTCATGCCCCCCACCGACCTCCGCCGCCACCGCCTCTTCCACCAGCACCTCGCCGAAACGACCTTCACGAAACCGGAGCAAATCGTCTCCCACCTCGGCGCCATGCAATCCCAGGAATGGGCGATGGCGAAGTGGGCCATCGGCCTGCGCATCCCCGGCCTGACCGACGCCGATGTGGAAGCCGCCTACAACGCCGGGGCCATCCTGCGCACCCACGTCCTGCGCCCGACCTGGCACTTCGTCAGCCCGGCGGACATCCGCTGGATGCTGGCGCTGTCGGGGCCGCGTGTCCAGGCCGGGAACGCGCTCATGTACCGGAAAACGGAATTGGACAATGTACTTTTCCGGCGCTGCCACGTCGTATTCACGCGGGCTTTGGAAGGCGGCAAGCACCTGACCCGCCCGGCCCTGCAAGCGGCACTGGCCGGGGCGGGCATTCAGGCCGAAGGCCAGCGGCTGGGTTACGTGATGATGCAGGCCGAACTGGAGGGCCTCGTGTGCAGCGGCCCCCGCCAGGGCAAGCAATTCACTTACGCCCTGCTCGATGAACGCGTACCGCCCACCCCGGCGCTGAGTCGGGAAGAAAGCTTGGCCGCGCTTTGCCTGCGGTACTTTGGGAGCCGTGGCCCGGCTACCCTCGCCAATTTCACGTGGTGGTCAGGCCTGACGATGAAGGACGCCCGCGCCGGGGTGGCTACCTCACCCGCGCCTTTCGTGCGGGAAACGTTCGACGGACAGGAGCACTTTTTCGTACCCACCGAGGCCTGCCTCACCCCTGCCCACCAAACCACTTTTTTACTGCCCGACTACGACGAGTACGGCATCAGCTACAAAAACCGGAGCGCGCTGTTCGTCGGCGGGCCACCCGTGTCGGCGGGCAACGGCACCTACCCGCACACGCTGGTGGTGGAGGGGGTCGCGGCGGGTAGCTGGAAATGTGTGTTGAACAGAAAAGATGTGGCTGTTAAGCCCTCCGCACCCCTGACTGAGGCTCAGCAACGTGCCGTGCAAACGGCAACCGATCAGTACCTTTTTTTTGTGGGCAACGCTCCGAACCGCTGACCCCGTCGGTTAACCTGCTCCGATTAGAAAAGGGCAAAACCGCACGCATTGAACCGAGACGGATGCCCGGTCGCTGAGGCGCGAGGTGAGCGTTTCCCACAATAAGTAGTTCAGGGTGAATGGATTGATTAAAAAAATAAAGCCCCCCGCTTTCCTGCCTTCGACTGAGATACATGGGCACATTCCTTGATTACGAGAAATTTAGCGCTAAAATCAAGTTGGCAACGTTTCCGAACAATTGTTCAGTCGTGGAAATTTTTTCACTTAAAAAGTGAATTAGTCGGCGAGGAGCGCCGTCGCTTCGATTTCGACCAGAAACTCATCGCCAATCAATTTGCGCACTTCCACCATCGAGGTGGCCGGGCGAATGGCGGCGAACACTTCGCCGTGCGCCCGGCCGATGTTTTCCCACTGGCGGATGTCGGTCACGAAAATGCGGGTGCGTACCACGTCGGTCAGGCTGGCCCCGGCTTCGGTCAGGGCCTTCTCGATTTTTTGGAGAATGTACCGGGTTTGGGCGGTGGAATCGCCCGGACCGATGACCCGACCCTGCTCATCACTGGCGACGGTGCCCGATACTTCGACGACGTTGCCCAGCCGCACGGCGCGGGCGTACCCGACGATGCCCTCCCAGGGCGTGCCGGTGGTGATGTTTTTTCGAGCCACGAGGTGATTTACGAATTACGGTTTACGAAATCAGGGATTCAGCGAAGCTAATTACGATTTACAAAATACCAGCAATACCGTTGTAATTTAGCTCACGACAAACCCCGCCAGCAAGCCCGCCAGAATAATCAGGTAATGCGGCACCCGTGTAAACTGGAGCAGGGCCACCATGACCAGTCCCGTCGCCACGGCCAACCAGTCGGTCGCTAGGGGTTCGGCCAGGAGGACGGCGGCGGCGACGGTCAGGCCGGTGCTGGCGGCGTTGATGCCTTCGAGCGAAGCCCGCACGGGCCGGTACTGTTTCAACTGCGTCCAGAACCGGTACACAAAATAAATGAGGAAGGTGCCGGGTAGAAAAATCCCCGCCGTTGCGACCAAACTCCCCAGTAATTTTCCCCAAATTCCGTACTGCCGCATGGTGAGTACGCCAATGTAGGAGGCAATCGAAAAAACCGGTCCCGGCACCACCTGCGAAAGCGCCAGTCCCGACAGAAATTCAGGCCGCGAAAGGTAGTGTTTGAACTCCACAAATTCGGTGTAAAGCATCGGAGCCAGCACCTGCCCGCCGCCAAACACGAGGCTGCCGTTACGAAAAAAATTCTCGAAAAGCCGCAGGGGTAAACTGCGCGTAATCGCCCCCAGCAGGGCCGAACCGACCAAAATCCCCACGAAAAGCCAGAAATTGGCCCATTCCACCCGCATCGGACTTTTTTCCTGCTGCTGCAAAACCCGGTATTTCCGCGCCGTGATGCTGCCCGCCACCAGCAAGACCAGAGGACACACCCAGGGCGAACGGAACAGGTACGCCGCCCCCGCCGATCCGAGCATGAGCACAACTCCGAGTTGATTGTGAATCACCTTCCGGCCAATCTGGTAGCCCGCCTGCGCCACGAACCCCACCGCCATCGGTTGAATAAAACGGGTGAATTGCAGGGAGAGTTGCCGGTCTTGCAGGTAATCCACGCCCAGCGCGGCGGCGGTCATCAGCGCCACGGCGGGGGTCATCCACACCAGCAACGTGAGGTAAGCCAGGTTGGGACCACCAATTTTGAAGCCCAGCGCCGTGATGGTTTGCGTGGAGGTGGGGCCGGGTAGAATCTGGCAAAGGGCGGTGAGTTCGAGCAGTTCAACTTCGCTGAGGTAACCGCGTTTTTTAACGAATCGATCCAGAAAAAGAGCCAGATGCACCTGCGGGCCGCCGAAGGATGTGACCGAAAGAATGGCGACGTCTTTCAGGAAAATAAAATACCGAATCCGCCGAACGGGCTGTTGCCCCAGCATTCGCTTGGGCGGACGAAATACGCGCGTCCAGTCCAGGTTGGGCATCTTCGGGGGCTTGCGTCGGGGTAAGGAGTTGACCTCGCCAGGGGGCGGGGTGGCGGCAAATTACGTAAATCCGCCCCGTAGCCGAGGGGCGGCACGAAATTTTAATGGGTCGGTTCGCTGCAACCGGATCGAACCCGCTCCGTTCCGTTATTTTTGCAGCGCTTCGCAATACGGCGGAGAAAACGGGCGTTGCCTCTTCAAACGACCGCTTTTTTCAAACCGAAATTTTTAACGCGAAGCTCCTGAAACGAACCTCTACCTGTTTTTCACCCGCGTTAACTTAACTCCCTCCATGAAAGCGTTTCTCGTTCGGTTTCTAAACCCGACCTCCCGACCCAAGCCCTGCCCTTCGTCGCCCCAAAAAGCGCCTCGTCCTGTTCGCCCCGTCGAACTTCCGTTTAATAATCTGAACGAACTTTCCCAATTGACGTATATTTTGTAACGGTTCACGAAACCGGCCTGCGCCCGGCACCTGGTTTTCAACCCAGATGCCGGGCTTTTTTACGTCCCAACGGCTTTAGTGGGTCGCCTCTTTGGGATTTAGTATCCGTTTATTAGCCCACCACTTGAGTGGTGGGGAAAGACAGCAAGGGGGCTTGGTGGGAACCGTTTCAACGGTTTACCGACCCTTAAACCGTTGAAACGGTTCCCCCTCCATTCGACTCTCCTGCTTTCCCCTGATTAAAATCAGGGGCTAATAAAGCGCGCCCTACACCCCTCTTTTGTTTTGCCAGCGAAGCGAATTTCCGACGAAATCTCATTTCCCTTGCGTGTTCGCGGACGCCACGGTAGATTGACGCAGGTTTCGCTCTAAAACACGTCCGTTCGGAGTCTGAAAACCGGAAGGTCTCCACCACGCTGCCATGCCTAAAAATCCTTTTCTGGCGGTTTTTCGCCCCTACATTCCCGACCGCGTGACAGATTTCCGCGAACTGTCGGTGTTGCCGCTGCTGGTCGGCGTGGTGCTCGGCGTTATTTTCGGTGCTTCGTCGCTGTACCTGGTGTTGAAAACCGGCCTGACCGTTTCGGCTTCGATTCCGGTCGCCGTGATTTCGATTACCCTGTTCCGCCTGCTGTCGAAATTTGGACGGAAGGACGCGACGATTCTGGAAAACAACATCGTCCAAACCGCCGGCAGCGCGGGCGAATCCATCGCCTTCGGGGTGGGCGTGACGATGCCCGCCATTCTGATTCTCGGTTTTGAACTCGAATTCTGGCGCGTGACGATGGTTGCCATCCTGGGCGGGCTGTTGGGGATTTTGATGATGATTCCCCTCCGCCGGGCCTTGATCAAAGAACAACACGGTTTTTTGAAATACCCCGAAGGAACGGCCTGCGCCGAAGTGCTGAAAGCAAGCGCCTCGGCGGAGTCCCGCGCCGTGGCCCGTGCGCATTCCGACGAGGTGATCAAGGAAGACGACTCGGCCCTTCAGGGCGGAAAAATCATCGGCATCGGGTTTCTCGTCGGGTTCGCCTACAACGTGCTGATGCAGGTTTTTTCGCTGTGGAAAGGCGAGCCGGAAAAAGAATTTTCCGATTCGACGCTGAAAGGCGGCTCCATTTCGCTCGAAAATAACCCCGCGCTGCTCGGCGTCGGCTACATCATCGGGCCGTACATCGCCGGAATCATGATGGCGGGCGGCGTGCTGTCGTACCTGGTGTTGATTCCGATGATCAAGTTTTTCGGCAGCGGCCTGGCCGGGCCACTCGCGCCGGAATTGACGAACACGATTGGCACCATGTCGCCCGGCCAAATTCGCAGCGCGTACATTTTGTACATCGGCGCGGGCGCGGTGGCGATGGGCGGCCTGATTTCGCTCGGCCGTTCCCTGCCGACGATTTGGAGCGGGTTGAAATCGGGGCTGGCCGATATCCGCAGCGGCGGCACCACCACCGGGGGCGAACGCCTGCCGCGCACCGACCAGGACCTTTCGATGAAATGGGTCATCGTCGGTATCCTGGCGCTGGTCGCGGCGATTATGCTGACGCCGCAGCTTGGACTGAGTGTCTTCTCAAATCCGGTTGTTTCTTTGCTGGGCGCGCTGCTGATTATCGTCCTCGGCTTTTTATTCGTCACCGTGTCGTCGCGCCTGACGGGCGAAGTCGGCTCGTCGACGAATCCGATTTCGGGCATGACCGTGGCGACCCTGCTCATCACCTGCCTGGTGTTTCTGGGGTTGGGCTGGACGGCGGCGGACCCGTACTTCGTCACGGCGCTGTCCATCGGCGGCATCGTCTGCATCGCCGCCTCCAACGGCGGTACCACGTCACAGGATTTAAAAACCGGCTTCCTCATCGGGGCCACCCCGCGCAACCAACAAATAGCCATTCTGGTCGGTGCGCTCGGTTCGGCGCTGGTGCTGGGGCCGCTGCTGCTGGTGTTGAACGACAACGAAACGTATTACCAAAAGGTCGACGCCTCCTCGCCCATTGCCCAGGTGCGCGTGGCCGAGGCCCAGCTTTTCCGAGAACATGGCACGGTCAAAACGGAGGAGATTCCGGTCGGAAAACGAAAAGAAGCCGACGCGGCGACGTACCGCGTCTGGCAAAACACCGACCCCAAAGCCGGACAAGTCGGGAAATACCTGGTCACCCCGCAGGGGCAGCCTGCGTATTTCGTCGACCCCGGCATCAACGGCATCCTCAACGAAGTCGTCGAGAAAGACGCCGATGGCACCGAAAAAACCGTGAAGCTCACCCGCTACGACGCGCCGAAAGCGACGCTGATGAGTTACATCATCAAAGGGATTCTGAGCCGGGAACTGCCCTGGGGCCTGGTGCTCATCGGCGCGTTGATTGCGGTGGTGCTGGAACTCGCCGCCGTGCCATCGCTGGCCTTTGCCGTCGGGTTGTATTTGCCGATTTCGACCAGCGCGCCGATTTTCGTCGGCGGTCTCGTGCGCTACGGCGTCGATATTTATTTGAAGCGAAAACTCGCCCAGAAAAACCTGACCGAAGCGCAGCTCATCGCTGAAACTGACAAATCGAACGGCGTGCTGATGGCCTCCGGCTACATCGCGGGCGGCGCGATTGCCGGCATCATGGTCGCGCTGGCCGCCGTCGTTCCGGCCTTGAAAGCCCTCCAGGCCCGTTCGGGCGACTGGGCGAAAATAGCCAACCCGTTTTTCGACGGCCCGAACGCGGATTGGCTGGCGATGCTGCCGTTTCTGGGGCTGGCGGTGGTGCTCTACTTTGTGGGGCGGGAAATGCTTTTGAGTGGGAAGGCGCGGGGGTAGGTTTTTAGAACAAGCGACCATCCGGTGGGTGTGAACAAATTCCCACCTTGACCCTTCAGGGACGGGCCGAGGTGAAGAACCACCGGTTTTCGCAATCCGCGTTTTGAACTTTGTGCCACGCCTGGTAAGTTTGAGCAACGGCATTCAATGCATCCTAACGCATGATTCGATTCACCATTCACCCCTGCGGCCCGCTTCCCGAAGCCTTGTTGACTACGCTTCGCCAAATTCCCGAAGTGGAGGTCGAAAGCCAGTCAGTTTTGGAAGAATCCTACACTGACCTCGAAGCGATGAGCGCCGAGGAGGAAGAACGAGCCTTTCGGGAAGCCACCCTGCGCAATAACCGTCGGTTCTGGACCGCTAACGCCGACCTGCTCCAATGATGCCCAAACCCGGTGAGCTCCTGATGCTGTATTTTCCCATCGGGAACCGGCCATCGTACCATCCGGGCATTGTAGTATCGGTTTTTGAGGAAGAGGAATTGTTTTACGCGGTCATGCTTTCCACGAAGGCCTACAACCTCAACTACGCGTTTGAAATCAGCGCCAACATGGTCAACCAGTCCAACGGCAAGTACCCCAGTTTCGCTAAGTGTCACCTGCTCAACCCGTTCACCGGGCGCGACATTGACCGGCGCGTCGGGCGCTTGAAGGAACCACACCTGAAACAGCTCATCCAAAAAGTCATCAACACCCTGTTCCATGAACAGCACTAAACGGCATTCCTACCAAGTCACGGTTTCTGACCCCGAGCAGGTGGCATTCGTGCGAAAACTGCTTCAGATTTACGGGTACGAAGAAACGCGGGAAGGGGTTTTTGAGGAGGCAACCACGCGGACAACCGCAGGCGTAAAAAAGGGAGCGATCCGGTCGGCTGCGCGGAAGTCAAAAACACGGCGACAGGAATAAGGTTTTTCATTCCGGCCCAGTCTCCCGACGGGACGCAACCGTTTCAATTTCAACTTAACGCGAACTATGGGATAGCGAGCGCCTAACTACTTGACTAATAGAACATGAG
>CAXTIG010000064.1:0-26609 GCA_964244295.1 uncultured Cytophagales bacterium | reverse complement strand
TTGCCTTCAACCTGTGCAATCTCGTTTTGCTAACCTTTTCCTGAACATCTATAAATCATAGATGCTTGCCTATGGCTATCTTGGTCTCCGGGAGGGGATTGCTTCGCTCCGGCATTTGAATCTCGCTCCGCTCATTTCAAATGCCTCCGCTCGCAATGACGCGTCGGGAGGAGATTTCCGCTGATTCCGCCTTTGCAGGTACAAAAACTCATTTTACTCCGTGAGAACATTTTTCCTCTACCTCCTCCTCGGCACCTCCTGCCTCGCCCAGAACAAGTGGGAATCCGCCATCCAGAAATTTGAAAAAGAAGACCGGGAAACACCGCCGCCGAAGGCCCCGATTGTGTTCGTGGGCAGTTCGTCGTTTGCCTTCTGGACCGACGTGCGGACGTATTTTCCCGAAAAACCCATCCTTAATCGGGGCTTCGGCGGCTCCGAACTCAGCGATGCGCTCCACTTCGCCGACCGGGTGATTATGGCCTACCAACCGAAACAGGTGGTCATTTACGCGGGTGAAAACGACCTGGCTACGGGCAGCAAAAACGCAGCGGACGTGTACGGTCTCTTTGTGCAATTGTTCGGCAAACTCCGCCGGGCGCAACCTGCGCTGCCCATCGCGTTCGTGGCCATCAAACCCAGTCCCTCGCGCTGGAAGCTGAAACCGGAGATGGACAAAACCAACCAGCTCATCCGGCGTTACCTCCGGCGGCAGCGAAACGCGGCCTTTATCGACGTGGTGCCCGTGATGCTCGACCCGGCCACGGCCCGCCCCAAACCCGGCCTTTTCAAATCCGACAGCCTGCACATGAACGCCGAAGGGTACAAGCTCTGGGCGGAATTGCTGCGGCCCGTCCTGCGGTAATCGGTTTCGTTTCATTCTTCCGAAAAAAGCCACCCCGAAAGTCAGGGTGGCTTTTTGGTTCATACGAGTCAGTGGAGTCGGGTGATCCGGCGCTAAGACCACCGGGCGGGGGGTTACCCCTAACGCGGAGTGATTTTTAGTTGGAAAAACGACTGTCATCCTGGAAGGACCTTGTCGGGATACCGGATAGTCAGCGGTAGGCAAATGCTGGGTCACCGTTCGAGTATCCGGCATCCCGACAAAGTCCTTTCAGGATGACAGTCGTTTTGAAAAATGCCTTGCCTCGTCACCACCGCCACCTCAACCCGGCGTGGAGGCCCACCCAGGTGGTGGTTTCGGTGAGGCCCAGGTCGAAATCGCGCGAGAGGCGGTAGGGAATCAGCCCGGCGAAGGTGCTCGAGTAGCGGGGGTTTTCGATGTCGATGGTGTACGCGTTGAGCGTCGGGCCGAAGGCCAGCGCCCAGTGCCGCCCGAATTCACGCTCCACGAGCAGGTTGAGTTTGAGCAAATCCACGCTGAATTCCTCGAACCGGTCTTCGATGATGCCGTAGCTGACCAGTTCGGTGTTCAACCACCAGCGGCGGGCGCGGTCCAGCCGCCAGGAACGTCCCAGGCCGAGGCCCAGCCGATAGAGCAAATTTTCGGAGGCGAACGGATTTACGCCGGTGCTGAGGAGGGTGTAAAAACTGCGCTTGCCGGTGCGGAAGGTGAGGTTGAAGGGAAATACCTCGTCGGCGGAGGCTTCGAGGTGGTGGTAGCCCCCGCGCCGGACGTAACTCAGCAAGCCGATGGGGGCCTGGGACGACGAATCGGCGTAGTTGAAAAAAGCCAGTTGCCGTCCGCCCGTCACGGTGCGGGCCACGTTGAGCAAGCCCCCAACCTGCCAGCCGCGCTGGGTACCGAGGGTAACGTTGACCGCCCCCGACAGTTGCAGGCCCGTGTTATCGCCCAGCGTGACGTTGGCGTAGCCGCTCACCTGGGCACCCCGGTTGGCGAGCCGGTTGACGTTGGCGAACCCGGCGAGTTGAAAGCCCTCGTTGCTGCCCCCGTTGGCGTTGGCGAAGCCAGCGATTTGGGCGCCCTTCATCCGCCCGCTCACCGCATTGACAAAACCTGCCACCTGCACGGCGCGAAGATTTTTTCGGGTAAAATTGACCAAGCCCGCCACGTGGATGCCTTCCGAATTTTCCCAGTTGTTGTTGAACAGCCCCGCCACCTGCGTCCCCCGGCTATCGGCGAAATTCTGGTTGGAAAGCCCCGCCACCTGCACCCCGCGCACCGGCCCGCGCACGAGATTGACCAGCCCCGCCACCTGCCCGCCCGTCACCGGGCCGCGCACCAGGTTGGCCAGACCGCCCACCTCGAACCCATCCACGCCCCCCGAATACCCCGCCAGCACGTTGACCGACACCGAGTTGATCACCGAGCCACTCAGCCGGTGGTTGGTGCCGAGGTAGGGCAGGAAGGAAATCTGAAACGGGCGTCGAATGGTGTCTTGCAGGTTTTCGGCCAGGGCGCGTTGCTCCGCCGGAACGAGGACTTTAAGCAAAGCCGCCGTTTCAAAACCCGGTGCTTGCACCGAAACCGAATCGGCGGGGGCACGGGCCGTGAGGGGTTCGAGGCGTTCGGGCAAGGGGCGCGGAGGCGGGGGGAGCGGCATCAGTGCCACGCGCCGGGGCAAGTCGTCTCCGGAGCGGAGGGAAAATCGGCGGAGTTCGTAAGCCTGTTTTACCACCCGCAATTCGGGGCGCGCCAGCGCGGCGGGTAGGCGCAGGCGGAACGTTCCCGCGCCATCGGTGAGGGTGGCTGTGAGGGACTGGCGCTCGTATACGCTCACGCCCGCGAGGCGTTCGCCGCTGCGCCCGTCGGTCACGGTGCCGGTTACGACGAAATAACGCGGCGTTTCGTCCGGCTCCGTTTTTCGCAAAATCACGTAACTGCCCCGGACTTTGTACCGCAAACTTCCCCGAAACAACTGGTCGAGGACTTGCCGCACGGGGGTGTTGGTTACGATTAAATCCACGCGTCGCTCGCCGTTGAAAAGCGTCGAGGCGTAGGAAAAGGCGAAATCGCCCTGCCGGGCCAGGTCGCTGAGGGCATCGGTCAGGCGGGCGTTGTCGAGCCGCACCGAAACCCGGCGGTCGAGCGGGGATTGGGCGAGGGCAGTTTTGACGAAAAATAGGGCGGAGAGAAAGAGGGCGGCAGGTTTCATTTCATAAAATTCCGGTTCAACCAGGTGGCTGTCATTCCGAGCGCAGCGAGGAATCTCGTTGGCCTGCCGTGCCGTCGGTCGTTAGCCCAACAGTAGCTCGCAGCCAGCTCTCGGGTGGGCCAACGGGATTCCTCGCTGCGCTCGGAATGACAAAATCGGGATGACAGCATGGGAGGATGATTACTGACACCCCTTTCCCACCAACAAAATCCGCCCGTCGGTGCTGCGTTCCACCGTCAGCCGGAAGGTGTCGGTCAGCACGCCCAGCACGCCGTCGAGCGATTCGTTCTCGAACGTCACCGTCAGCGGGCAGCGTTCGAGGGCGCGACTCAGCGTGATGTCGGCCCCGTAGGTGTGGTTGAGCGCGGCGACCACCTCGGTCAGCGGCGTGGCCTCGAACATCAGCACGCGGGTTTTGTAGGCCAGGGCGTTGGGGTTGGCGCGGGGCGCTTTCAGAATCGTATCGGCGGTGGCGCGGAAGGTGGCGGCTTCGTTTTTGGTCAAAAGCAACGCTTGTTTTTTGGCAGAAAACCGGACGGTACCCGTCGCCACGTTCACGGCCACGTCGGGCGTGGTGGCATTGACGTTGAACGACGTGCCCAGCACCCGCACTTCGGTGCCCGCCGCCGCGATGACGAAGGGCCGGGCGGAGTTTGGGTTTACGTCGAAAAACGCCTCGCCCGTCAGGGTCACGGCGCGGGTTTTTTCGTCAAAATCAGCGGCGTAGCGCAGGCGGGAAGCCCGGTTAAGCGTCACCCGCGACCCGTCGGGCAGCGTGATTGCGCGGGGTGCGTTGCCCGATGCCACTTCGACGGGCGGCACGGCAGGCGGAAACGCCAGCCGGAAGCCCAGCCAGCCCAGGCCCAGGAGTACGACCACCGAAGCGGCCACGCGCCAACTTCCCCAGCGACGCGCCGGGCGGAGTGGAACCACGGGCGTTTCCGGCTCGAAAACCACCGGAGCGGCGGTTTTCATCTGCCCGCGCAGGCGTTGCCAGGCCGCGTCCACGTCCACGGGGCGGGGCGGCGGGCTGGCGGCGGTATCCCAAATCCGGCGCAGGCGGGCCAGTTCGAGCCGGTTGGCCTCCGACTCAGCCAGCCAGGCCCGTACGGCCGTGGCCTCGGCCTCGCTGGCTTCGCCCGCTAAAAAGCTCGATAAACGTGTTTCATCCACGAGGTTAGTTGTTGAATTGTTGAGTGCTGAATTGTTGAAAAAGTAAATTGTTGTTGGTTTCCATCAACAATTCAATCATCCTCCAATTCAAAATTGTCAGCGCGGGCAGGTAGTCGGCCAGTTCGACGCGCAGGATTTTCAAGGCCTTGCCAATCTGGTTTTCCACGGTTTTCACCGAGAGGTTCAATTCATCGGCAATTTCCTGGTACCGGAACTCTTCGAAGCGGCTCATCCTGAAAATCAACTGACACTGCGCGGGCAGTTGAGTAATGGCCGCTTCCACCCGGTTTTCCAGTTCAGTGCCGATCAACTGAGCCGTGGCGCTGTCGTAACCCGGTTCGGCGGTCGCCAGCACCCACTCGGCGTGCCCTTCGCGGATACGGAGGTGCTTGAGCCGGTTGAGGCAGTGATTGTGAACCGCCCGGTACAGGTACGCCTTCAGTGACACGGTGATGTCGAGGGTGCCGCGCTTTTCCCAGAGGGTCAGAAACACGGTTTGGACGACTTCTTCGCCGTCGGCATCGTCCTTCAAAAACGTGTGCGCGTAGCCACACAGGCTGGCGTAGAGGGTGCGAAACAGGCGCTCAAACGTCCGCTCGTCGCCCCGGCGCAGGGCGGCTACGGTTTCAGGATCGGGGAATGGCACGGGATTCATCGCGGCATCGGGAGGGAAGCCGCAAAGCTACCCGCCCGAGGTCGTTGTTTCGTTGCTGACTCGTTTCTGCGGTTGAGACAACCCAATGAACGGCGACCCCTACGGGGAGCGGAGGTTTTTTTAGAAATCATAAATTTCTCCCGACGCGTCATTGCGAGCGGAGGGTGAAAAGACGAGCGCAGCGAGGGTTTTCACCCAGAGCGCGGCAATCCCCTCCCGAAGACCAACATAGCTTAAGGCGATTACAATTCTTGACAAACGCGCTCTGGTCTCCGGGAGGGGATTGCCGCGCTCCGGTAATCCGACCGCAGCGGCGGACCGCTTCGCTCCGCTCATCGGATTACCTCCGCTCGCAATGACGGATTGGGAGAGGCAAAACCGTTTTTTTTTGTTCCTCAAAACGCCAACCGATAACTCAGCACCGGAATCAACCCCGTCAGGTACGCCGTTTTGACCAGCCCCGATTCCACGTCGAAAAACTGCCCGGCCACGTTGGCGCGGTTGCTCAGGTTCTGGATGTCGAGCGAAAGGGTGCGGGTGCTGCGGGGGCGGTCTTTTTTCCAACTCAGGCGCAGGTCGCTGCGGAAGTAGGCGGGGAGTTGGGTCGTGAAAAGCCGGTTTTCCACGTACACCGTCTCTTCTTTCCGCTGCGAAGCGGCGACGTCGATGGGCGAGTCGCGGTAGCCGCCGTAGTACACCACTTTCAGGTTGACACCCAGCGTGCTGTTGCGAAACAGGCCCCGGTTGCCGGTCACGACTTCTTTCCCGGCCAGAAAACTGCCCGCAAAGCGCCCGTTGTAACGCGTGTTGCGCCACACCCCGTCGGACCCCGCGTAGCGCGAATCGTAGAGCGACGACGACCAGAGGAAGTACACGCCCCGGTTTAGAAACTGCTCGACGGTGAGTTCCAAACCGGTATTCCGGCCCCGGCCCGCGTTGCTCAGGCGACGGGTGGCGAGGCCGTCGTAGGCGTTGAGGAGGGCGAAGGCATCGCGTTGGTCGGCGCTGACGGGGACGTTGAACAGGCTCTGGACGTAGGCTTCGGTTTTCACCCGCAGGTGGTCGGTTAGCCGCCAGTCGTAGGACGCCACGAGGTGGTGGGCGCGGGTCAGGCCCAGGTTTTGGTTGAGCAGCGCCCCCGTTTCGGGGCTTCGGCTGAAGTAGGTTCCAATGGTTTGCAACTGGCTGTGCAGCCCGTACCCCAGACTCAGCGATTGGCGCGGCGCGAAGGCCCAACGGACGGAGCCGCGCGGTTCGAGCGCCTGGCTGCCGTTGAGCAGCAGCCGGAGGTAGTGCAGCCCGGCGTTGAAGGTCAGGCGCTCGCTGAGGCGGTAATTCGCTTGCGCGAAGGCTTGCAGGCTGTGCGTCTGGTCGGCGGTTTGGATGGTGGTTTCGAGGCCGTCGCGGGCCGGGACGTACCCTTTTTTGAGCAAATCGAACCGCAATTCCGAGCCGATAAAGCCCGTACGGAGCGTGAGTTCGGGATTGAATTTATAGGTCAGCGTGCTGGAAAGAATTCGTTTTTGGGTGAAATACGATTCCTCCGAACGCGGCTCCGGCTGGTAGCGCTCGTCGAGGCGCTCGTAGCGGTCGGTGCTGCGGTAGCCGGAGGCCAGCAGCACGGTTTTCAGGAGCGCCTTCCGGCCCAGCGCCAGCGAGTGCGTGACGCCCGCCGCGCCGGTGTTGGCCGTAAACCGGTCGGCGTAGCGGTCAGTCGAACTCGTCCACTGCGTCGAATCGGCCACCGCTTTGGTGTCGCTGGTGCTCAGGCCGCCGAAGCCGAAAACGGTGAACGTGCCCGCCCGGCGGGTGGGCAGGAAGGCGTGGAACGAAAAATCCTGAAACACAGTCGAGGCTGAACCGATGGAAACGCCCAGTTTCGACAACAGCCCCAATGTGGAGTAGCGGTAGTTGAAGAGGTACGACCCACCGTATTTTTTGGAAAAAGGCCCTTCGCTGGCCAGGTCGATGCCCAGCACGCCCACCTGCACGGTGTGCTCGCGCTTGGTGGTGTTGCCGCGTCGCAGGCGCAAATCGAACACGCCCGCCAGGGCGTTGCCGTACTCCGCCGGGAAGGCCCCGGTCATGAAATCGGAGTTGGTGAGGAGTTGGGCGCTCAGGATGGAAATGCCGCCCCCGGCGGTGCCCAGGTTGGCGAAGTGGTTGGGGTTCGGAATTTCCACCCCCTCCATCCGCCAGAGCAGGCCCGTGGGCGAATTGCCCCGAATCACGATGGTGTTGTTGCCGTCGTCGGCCCCGACCACCCCGGCGTAGGCGGTGGCCATGCGGGCGGGGTCGTTGACGGCGGCGGCGAATCGCTGGGTTTCTTCCACCGAAAACGTCCGGGCGCTCACGGTGGCCATTTCGTTCAGGGGCTTGTCTTTTTCGGGCGTGGGCCGCACGGTCACCTCGCCAAGTTGGGTCACGGCTTCTTCCAGGCTGAGGTTCAGCACCAATTCCTTGCCTGCTTCCACGGCAATGTTGGTCAGCACCCGGTCCTGGTAGCCGAGGCTGCTGAACTTAAAACTTTGCCGTCCGACGGGAACCTGACCCAGTCGGAAACTGCCGTCGGCTTCGGTGAGGGTGCCTTTGAGGGGCGAGGAATTCAGCAGCACAACTGTCGCGCCGGGCAGGGGCGTTTGCAGGCTTTGGTCCACAACCGTGCCGCGCACAGTTTGGGTGAACGTCTGGGCCTGAGTCGAGGGTTGGAAAAAGGCGCAGAGCGCGGCCAGTTTTAGAAAACGAGTCAAACGGGTCATCGGAGGGTTTGGGATTTTGGCCCGATGACAGTTAAGGATGGGGGCACCCCCCATCAACGCAGCAAATTTTTAACAACGCCCTTTCGCCCCGCCGACGATACCGTCTGCCCCAAAATGCGGAAACCCGTTTTCCAAGCACGATTTCAAGCCTACGTTTGAGCCGTTCGCTCCTAAAAAATCATGGAAATTCTGCACACCACCAACATCGCCATCCACGTCGTTTTTGGTACGCTGGCTCTGCTGCTGGGTCTGGTACCCATTTTTTCGAGTAAAGGCGGCGCGATTCACCGCCGCTTCGGGCGGTATTTTTTGTACCTCACTGCCGTCGTGGTACTCACGGCGACGCTTGGGATTACCGCCTTTGAATTTCGGGCCTTTCTCACGGTCGTCGTCGGGATTTCGGCGTACCAGGCGTTTGCGGGCTACCGGGTATTGGGTTTTAAAACCACCGGACCACGTCGCCTCGACACCTTCGTCGCGTTGCTCGCGCTGCTTGGAACAATTGCCTTTCTGGTCTTGCTGCACCGCATCGACTTGGTTTGGTCAGGGGGCGTGATGTACAGTTTGCTCGGCGCGCTCGGCTCCGTGGCGCTGTACGACCTGACCCGTCCCCTGTTCCGGCGGCGCTGGGTACGGGGGCGATTCTGGCTTTACGAACACATCTGGAAACTAATGAGCACCTACGGCGCGCTGCTTTCGGCCTTTTCGGGTACCGTACTGAGCGAGTACCAGCCGTACAGTCAGTTTTTACCTTCGGTGTTGGTCACCGGGGTGGCGCTGGGCTTCATGGCCTACGCCCGGTGGCGACCACCCGCCCGTGTCGGGAAAACGGTTGGTAAAAACCCCCGGCCAATCACTCAGGAATAGAGCCGGTCGAGCACGGGTTTGGCCAGGCTCCGGCCCACGGGCACGGCCTCGGCGAAGTCTTCCAACTCCAGGCGGTAGTTGGGGGCCTGCCCGCTCACGCGCCGGACTTTGTTGAGGTTGACCAGGTGCGAGCGGTGGCAGCGGTAGAATTCCGGGAAAGGAGCCAACTGGGTTTCAAGACGCTTCAACGTGGCCCGGAGCAGGTGTTTTTTGAAACCATTCTGGTCGCGGTAAATCACCTCGACGTAGTTGTCGTCGGCCCGGAGTAGCCACACCGCCGACCGGGGCAGGCGCAGGATTTCGGTCGCCGAGGCGCCGTGGAGGTGCAGCAGGGCATCGGTTGGCGGCAGGGTTTTGAGGTGCTGTACCCGTTGGCGTAGTTCCGAATCGCTGCGCTCGGTTTGTGCGAGGCGGCGACGGGTCGAAGTAAGTTGCTTCCAGAGCGTCAGCCCCGCCATCGGAATCACGCTGCCCGCCCAGGTAATTTTTTGGAAATACCCGAACTCTGCTACCGAAGCCGCCGCGTGCCCGAAAAGCAGCGCGTTGAGCCAGCACGCTGCGCCCAACAAACCGATGAGTACGGCGCTTTTCGCGATTTCCCGCCCCACCGTCCAGGAATTTTCGTCAAAAAAACGGGGCCAAAGCCTGGCTCCGCCGATGGTCACCGCCGTGTACACGGCCACCAGGCCCAGTCCGAAACCAGCCAGAAAACCCCACTTGGCGGGGCCGTCGGGCAGCGTAGCAATGCCGAAGGGTTGGTAAAAAGCCAAAAAAGCCCAGGCAAAAACGCCCAGACTCAGGGCTACAAGCCCGTTTGTTCGGGTATTGAGTTGGAGGGGAAAGGGCGTTTGGAGAAAACGGAACATGGTCGCGGGAAGCTGCGAAATCTTCGCTCGGATTCTGTAACTGCCGCTGGCTTGCCTTCAAGGGTACGGGATACACCGTAGGCCAACCCGGCGGCAGCCTGTAAAAACCCGGCGACGAAGTCTATACAAATTCTTACTTCAGCGTCAGAATCCGAATCCGGTTGTTGTACGAATCCGTCACGAAAAGCCGGTTGCCGGGTTGCCAGAGGCAGCCTTGCGGGTAATGAAACCGCGCCAGGGTTCCGGCCCCTTCCGCGTAGCCAGCGGTGCCATCGCCCGCCAACGTGTACACGTAACCGCTGGGCGTGATGCCGCGAATGCGGTGGTTGTACAAATCGGTCACGAACACGTGGCCCGCTTCATCGAGCGAAACACTGCTGGTCTGATTGAATTGGGCTACTTTTCCGAGTCCATCGGCAAATCCCTTCGTGCCCGGATTCCCGGCCAGCGTCGTCACGGTGCCGTCGGGGGCAATTTTACGCAGGCAATGGTTCTGCTTATCCGCCACGTAGGCCGTTCCCTGGGCATCCATCGTCAGGTGGGCGGGCCAGTTAAACCGGGCCGCCGTGCCCTTGCCGTCCTGGTGGCCCAGTTCGCTACCGGCCTGCGTGACCAGCCGACCGTCGGTAGTAACCTGCCGGATCAGGCTGTTCTCGGTATCACAAATCCAGAGCACGTTCGCGCGATCCAGGTACACGCCGTAAGGACTTTGCAGCCGCGCCTCGCTCAGGAGGCCGTCGGTCTTCCCAACCCGATCGGGGCCGCCGACGAGGGTTTTCACGGAGCCATCGGGTGCGATCGTGCGGATGCTGCTGTTGAAGGCATCGGCCACGTACACCGTGCCGTTGGCCGCCGCGAACACCCCAATCGGAAAGCGCAGGCGGGCGGCTTCGCCTTTGCCGTCGGCAAAGCCCTGAATGCCCCCGGCCAGGGTGCTGGTTGTGCCGTCGGGGGTGATTTTCTGGATCCGGCTGTTGATCTGATCGGCCACGTAGAAATTTCCCTGTGCGTCGGCGCTGATGTTGTAGGGGTGGAAAAACTGCGCCTGTTCTCCTTTTCCATTGGCCGTTCCTTCGCTGCCCCCCGCGAAGGGCTGGGTAGTGGCCGTGAACAGGTATTCAAACGTACCGTCTGCCGCCGCCAGTTGGTCATTCACCTTCACCTGAACCGTGCCGTTTCCGGCCCCTTCGGGAACCCGTACCGAAAGTACGCTATCCTGTGCGCTGGTTACCGGGGTCGCCTTGCCGTTGATCAGAACGGTCACCCTGGCCGGAACGATGCCGAACCCCTGCCCCCGAATCATCAAGTCGTCGCCCATCCGGGCGCGGAGGGGACTAACTTGCCGCACGCTCAACTCAGGCGGAGAGGAGGCCGGGTCGGAAGCGCAACCCACCAACAACAGAAAACTAAGCAGGTGGGTCGGGCCAAAGCGTTTCTTCAGTATCATGGCTTTTGGGTGCGTTGCGGCGCTGCCTTTGCTTTCGTACCCTGCGCCGCGCCTTTCATGGCCTTATTCGCCAGGTTTTCGTTCGCGGCGTACTGGATAATTTCGGTGATCAGAGACTCGGGCAAGGGTGTACCGAACGGAAACTGAATGGTGGCTTTGGCCAGTTTGTACCCGGCGAGTTTAGCTTTGAACGCCTGCAACACGGGCGGCATCACGTACAACCCGTAGTGCCTGGTGTGGGCGTTGAAATACGCCAGCATCCCGTGAAATTTATACGCGGGCATCCCGTAGCTGATCACCTCCTGCGCCCCGGGCGCGGCGGTTCGGATGAGGTGCCGAAGCTGGTGCAGCGTTGCCTGCGGCGGCGCGGGCTGGGCGGCAATGTAGCCGTCGACGGGGGTGGGTTTCGAGGAAATTTCCATAGAAGTCAGTGGTCAAACCGCCAAGTAGCGTGCTGCCCGAATCGGTTCAGCTCCCGACTGCGGGCAAAACCCGCCTGCTGCGCCATGCCGATCAGGGTGGAGGGTTTTTCGGGGTAATCCTGCCCGACCACGTGGTCGGTCACGTCCGCAGCCTGTTGTGGCGACAGGGCCGTCCAGTTTTCTTTCAGGTTACGCACGTACCGCTGTAGGTACACGTCGCGGGTTTCGTCTTCCTGGCGGACCACGTCGGGCATTAGGAAGAAGCCGCCCGGTTTCAGGGCGCGGTGGGCGTACTGAAAAAAAACCTGCTTGTCGGCTTCCAGCAGGTGGTGGATAGCGAACCCGGCGAATACCGCCTCGAAGCGTTGGGCGGGCGTTTGCTGGATGGTCTCGAACAAATTGCCCCGATGAAGTTCGACTTCAAAACCATACGGGCGCAGGAAGTGCGCTGCTTCGGCCAGGGCGGTGGCCGACAAATCGACACCCACGTACCGGAGCGGCGGGTGTTGCGCCAACACCGGGGCGAGGTACTTCGCACTGCCGCAACCCAGGTCGAGCATCGTGTACTGCCCCGCCCCGAAGGCCCGCAGTTGATTCAGCACCTCGGCGTAAATCTCCCGATGGAACATGTAATTATGCTCCAGGGCAATGTCGTACGCGCTCCAGGAGGTATTAAAGAAGGTTTCGACGGAGTGTAAGTCCATGAGATTCCATCGATAAATAGATGCCTTTTTTCGAGAAAGGAATATCAAATTTACTTATATCAACCACACAATAATTGAAAAGCCAGACGTGGGTCTGGCTTTTTGACTTTCGTAGGGGCGGAGGCAAGCGGACGCCGCCCGGCACCACCCCTACAAATACGTTACGCATTCTTCCACTTAATCGCACACCCCACCGACTTCGTCGTGTTCAGCCCCACGGGCTTGCCCGCCATCAGGTTGTTCACCGCGTCTTCCACGTAGCGGCGGGTCACGCCGCCCGCGTCCTGCGAGTTGTCGTCGATGGTGCCGATGTACTGCACCGTGAATTTATCGCCTTCCCGCTTAATCACCACCACGTGCGGAGTGCGGGTCGCGCCGAATGCTTTGGACACGCCCTGGGTTTCATCGGCCAGGTACGGGAATGAGTAGCTTTTTTCCCTTGCCCGCGCTTTCATGTTTTCAAACGAATCTTCTTCGTAAGCCGCCGGGTCGTTGGGATTGATGGCAATCACCGGGAAACCCTGCGACAGAAACCGCTGGTTCAGGGCAATGACGCGGTCTTCGTAGGCCCGTGAAAAAGGACAGTGGTTGCAGGTGAACACGACGATGGCCCCCTTTGCCTTCGGGAAATCGGCCAGCGAGACGGTACGGCCGTCCACGTTTTTCAGGCGAAAATCCGCCACCGCGTCGCCGATACCGTAGCCCAGCGGGGCCGATTCGGGTTGCTGCCAGGCGACCAGCGCGAGGAGCAGGGGTAGTCCGGCCAGCAGGCGGGCGGGGCGGACGAACAGGGGTTTAAGAATTGCGTTCATGGTTTGGATGGAATGGCTTCGCGTGGCTCAGAGAAAGCGGCTCAATTCTACGCGGAGTTCGTTGAAATTCAAAGGTTTTTCGAGCAGTTTGCGACGACCCCGACCGGGATTGATGAGCAGCGTGGCGGGTAGACCCCCGCTCCAAGCCGGGTCCACCCGGTCGATAAACGCGTTTTGGTCGGTTTCATCGAGCAACCACACCGGGCAGGTGAGGCGGCGGGCTTTCACGAAGGGCAACACCCGGCTTTTTAGTTGCGTCGCAAAATCGAGGCTAATCAGCAACAGCTTTACTTTTTTTCCCCGGTAGGCGGCGTTGGCTTGCTCGAAGGCGGGCAGTTCGGCGAGGCAGGGTTTGCACCAGGTCGCCCAGAAATTGAGCACGTAAGTCGTGTCGCTTTTTTGGTCGAGGAGTTGCTGAACGACCGGCCATTTCACCACCCGTACCTCCTGCGCCGGGGCCGATAGCGATAGCCCCAGCAAAATCCCGACCAATCCTGTTTTCCAGCCGCGTGAATACATACGTGAAAGGAACGAATCGCCGGGGCGAAAGTTTCGCGGCAACGCGCCGATTTTCAGGTTCTTAAACTTTTTTGGGAGCCGGTCTTTCCTCTTCAAACGCCTTTCCGTATATTTGCGACCCTGTTCAGAATCCGAACCTTCGGAACTCCCTGTCAGTCAAACCGTTCCAACATCATGTACGCAATCGTAGAAATCGCAGGTCAGCAATTCAAAGTTGAAAAAGACCGATACCTCTACACCCACCGGCTGGTGGGCGAGGAAGGCGCTGCCCTCGTTTTCGACCAGGTTTTACTGGTTGACAACGACGGCGCCGTGCAGGTTGGTGCCCCCACCGTGGCGGGCGCGACCGTAACCGGCAAAATTCTGGAGCACGTTCGCGGTGAGAAAGTCATCGTGTTCAAGAAAAAACGCCGCAAAGGCTACCAGAAGCAAACCGGCCACCGTCAGGATTTGACCAAAGTTCTCATCGAAAACATCGCACTCTAAAATCGTTCAGGGTTTAGGGTTTAGCGTTCAGAGCTATTTCTGAGACTCTAAACCCTAAACTCTAGACCCTAAACTCATTCCAGCAATGGCACACAAAAAAGGGGTAGGTAGTTCGCGGAACGGCCGGGAGTCGGACAGCAAGCGGCTCGGCGTGAAATTGTTCGGGGGCCAGTTGGCCATTCCCGGCAACATCATTGTTCGGCAGCGGGGCACCCCGCACAACCCAGGCCGCAACGTCGGCATTGGCAAAGACCACACGCTCTTCGCGCTCACCACGGGCGTGGTCGAGTTTAAAAAAGGCTTCAAAGGCCGCTCGTTCGTCCACGTCAACCCGCTAACCGATGCGGACTTGGTGGATGCGCCCTCGGCTCCGGCCCTCGGCGCTGAACCCGTCGCAGCGAAAGCTGTCGCCACGAAAGCCGTTGAAAAACCGGCCGCCGTTGCTGCCCCGGTGGTGGAAGCGCCCGCCGTGGCGGAAGCCGTTGAAACGGCTCCTGCACCGGTTGCGGAGACCCCCGTTGCCGAAGCGCCCGCCGCTGCTCCCAAGAAAGCCGCTTCGGCAGCAGACGACCTCGAACTCATCGAAGGCATCGGCCCGAAAATCGCCGGTCTGCTCAGCGACGCGGGCATCAGCACCTTCGCGCAACTGGCCGAAACGCCGGTCGAGAAGATTCAGGAAATCCTGGATGCCGCCGGTCCGAATTACGCCATCGCCAACCCCGCCACCTGGTCGAAGCAGTCGGCTCTGGCCGCCGCCGGGAAAATGGATGAACTGAAAACCTTGCAGGACGAACTCACCGCCGGGCGCGAGTAAGTTTCGTTTCGGTGCAAAAAAGCCGGTCTGGTTCGTCCAGACTGGCTTTTTGCGTTCGGCCCCGAACCACGCCGGAACTTTTCGGGAGGTCGACGCTTTTTCAGCCCAGCAGGTTGTACTTTCGATTCTCAAAAAAACGGTTGTTGCCATGTTGAAGCCCCAGGTTCTGATTTACACCGAAGCCACGCCCAACCCCAACTCGATGAAGTTCGTACTGAACTCGGAGTTGATTCCCGAAGGCACGTCGTTCGACTACGCCGCGCCCGTCGAGGCCCTGGCTCCCGGCAAGCACTCACCGCTGGCGGTGGAACTGTTCGGATTCGATTGGGTGCGCCGGGTGTTTATTTCCTACAACTTCGTCACCCTCTCGAAAGACGAAGAAACCCCCTGGGAAGCGGTGCTGCCCGAAGCGAAGCAGTTTTTGAAACGCTATTTTGAAGACCGGAAAGCCATCCTGAGTACGGCGGCCACGGAAGCCTACGAAAGCGCCGCCGGGGAGCAGGATTCGGAAACGGTGCAGAAAATCAAAACGGTGCTCGACCAATACGTCCGCCCGGCGGTGGAATCCGACGGCGGGGCCATTAACTTTCACTCCTTCCACGAAGGCACGGTGAAAGTGCTCCTCCAGGGTTCTTGCAGCGGTTGCCCCTCCTCGACGCTCACGCTCAAAGCGGGCATCGAAAACCTGCTGACGCGGATGGTGCCGGAAGTGAAGGAAGTGGTGGCGGAAGGCGTCTGAAATTGCGGAGTTGAGATTTCTGATTGCGGATTGACCGCTGAATTTACTCGATTGGGGTGAGGGCTTCGCTGAGCGGAGGCCTCACCCCAATTCTGTTTTTGACGACTACTTTTTCGTAGAACAAACAAAAATCCGTCAGCGGGCACTCGCCGCAACGGGGCGTTTGGGCTTTGCAGATGTACCGCCCGTGCAGAATAAGCCAGTGGTGGGCTTTGGGCACGTACTGGGTTGGAATGTTCGCCATCAATTGCTTCTCCACCGCCAGCGGCGTAGAGGCCGTTTGCGCCGCCAGTCCCAGCCGTTTCGATACCCGAAACACATGGGTGTCCACCGCCATCGTCGGCTGGTTGAAAATCACGGAAGTGATGACGTTCGCCGTTTTTCGCCCCACTCCAGGAAGTTTTTGTAAATCTTCGGTCGTAGCGGGTACCTCGCCGCCGTACTCGTTCACCAGGAGCCGAGCCATGCCGACGAGGTGCTTGGCCTTGTTGTTGGGATATGACACGCTGCGGATGTACAGGAATACTTCCTCGGCAGTGCTCGCCGCCAGCGACTCCGGCGTGGGAAAGCGCTCGAACAGCGCAGGAGTTATCTGGTTCACCCGCTTGTCGGTACACTGCGCTGAAAGAATCACCGACACCAGCAACTCGTAAGGATTGCCAAAATTCAGTTCCGTCTGCGGCTCCGGGAAGTGCTCGGTGAAGTAAGCCAGGAAACGTCGGAAGCGCTCTTTTTTGAGCATGGTTTTTTCGGGTCGTCACGGTGAATGACGCCAAAAGTAATCACCAAAAAGCCAACCCCGGCGCTCAGAAAACGAGGCGCTGGGGTTGGCTTTGGTAATTTCGCGAAAAAGCGAGAATGCGGTTGACCACGCGGTCGGAGGGCGTGAGTTCGGCCCGGTCGAGGCCAACTTTCAGGTCAACGAGGTCGAGGTAAAGGTCGAGCAGGTCGGAATCGGCCATCATGGCTTCTTCTAACAAAGTCTCTTCTTCCTGGGCGGTTTCCGCGTAAGCATAGCGGATGACGTCATCGTGCGTAAAGGTTTTTGTCATAGGTGCGGGCGTGTTTGCTCATCATTTTGCGCAAATTGATGAGAGCATAACGCATACGACCCAGTGCGGTGTTGATGCTGACGCCCGTGGCGTCGGCAATTTCCTGGAAACTCATGTCTTCGTAGTGCCGCATAATCAGCACCTCGCGCTGTTGCTCTGGCAACCGCTTGATGAGTTCCCGGAGGTATTCGTGCGTTTCGCGCCGGATGGTGAGCGACTCAGCGGAGTCCTCCGAAAAATCCAGCGTGTTAAACACATTGCTACCGTCTTCAAACACCACGCTAGGGTAGCGTTTCTCTCGTCGGAAATAGTCGATTGCGAGGTTGTGAGCAATTCGCACGATCCAGGGCAGGAATTTTCCCTCTTCGTTGTACTTGCCGGATTTCAACGTTTCGACGGCCTTGATGAAGGTGTCTTGCGTGAGGTCTTCGGCGGTGTACGTGTCCTTGACGATGAGGTAGATGGTCGTGTACACTTTGGATTTGTAACGACCGACTAAGTGCGCGAAGGCGTCTTCGTTGCCACGGATGTAAAGCGATACAAGCTCACTGTCGCTAACCTGGACTTTTGCCATTTTGTTTGTCTGATTGAGTTAACGTAGAGCGTTTGTACCATATTTTGCCTCCTATGCGTTTTTTGTGAAGTGAAGATACGTCGGGTTTTATGAAATGCCTGACCAAAAATAGACGGCTTCCAACTAATTCCCTAATTACTCCAATCATAAATTGACTGTTAACCAGTTCGCTTAACACTTTTTAACAATCGGAACGTTGGCGGGAGGGTAGGTGAAGACGACTACTTTTCAGGAACAATTTACGCAAGAATCAGGCCGAGGGTTGCTTCGTCGTACCTTCGCAGGAAAATTTTAATCCTTTTTATGAAATACCAGAAGCACGTCTTCATCTGCACGAATCAGAAAGATGCCCCCAAGAAATCCTGCGGCGAAGTACACGGCACGGAATTGGTCAATGCCTTTAAGGAAGCGCTGAAAGAACGCGGCCTCCACACCACGATGCGCGCCCAGAAAACCGGTTGCCTCGATATGTGCGCCTTCGGCCCCTCGCTGGTGGTGTACCCGGAAGGCGTTTTTTACGGCAACGTGCAACCCGGCGACGTGGAGGAAATCGTGGAAAGCCACTTGGTGAACGACACGCCGGTGGAGCGCCTGAAACTGAATTTTTGAAAAGTCATGTCCCAAATCCGCTACCGCATTTACCCGACGCTGCTCAACGCGTACTTACGTTACGAGTGGCAAATCCAGCAGGCGGCGGAATTGGAGACCCCCAAACAAGAACTCCTCGACCGCATCAACCGGGTGCCCCAACCCACGACGGCCCCCCAGCAACGCGGTATCGACTTTGAAACCGCGTTGACGACCGGCGAAGGCGAAGAAGTTTTCCCCAGCCCGATTCTGGAAGAAATGCGGCGGCGACTGCCCCGCCGGTATCGCACGCAGGTGTACGTGAAGGCCGTCGTGCGGGGCGACATCGAATTGTACGGCGTGGTGGACGTGCTGGGCGGCAACCGGGCCATCGACATCAAAACCACCGCCCGCTACGAAGCGCCGAAGTTTGCCCTCAATCCCCAAAACCTTTACCTGCTGGGCCTGCACACCTGGGGCGTGGAGCAACTGGAATACCTGATTACCGATTTCAAGGCGGTGTACGTGGAAACGTACCGCTACGACAGCTACGATTTTGAGCCGTTGCTCGATGGGCTGGTGCGGTTTTCGGAGTTTCTGGAAACCAATCGCCCGCTGATTACCGACCGGCGGGTATTCAAAGAACCGAAATCAACCCCCAAACGCCGAAGCAAGCCGCGACCGGATGAGTTACAAACATCTCTTTTTTGACCTCGACCATACGCTGTGGGATTTTGAGCGCAACTCCAACGAAACGCTGGCCGAATTACACGCGGAGTTTAATCTGGCTGCCCAAGGCATTTGCTCCCTGCCCGATTTTCAACGGCTGTTCGCGGCCACGACGGTGGAACTGTGGAGTTTGTACGACACCCGTCAGATTTCGCAGGCCGAACTGCGGCACCGTCGGTTTCGGCAGGTTTTTACCGGCCTGGGCGTGAACGAACACGGCTGCTGCGACGCGCTCAACGCGGCTTACGTAGAACGCTGCCCGAAAAAAGGCCATCTCGTGGACTACGCCCGCGACCTGCTCGACTATCTCGCGCCCCGCTACACCCTGCACATCATCACCAACGGATTTGATGACGTGCAGGCCGTGAAAATGGACAAGTCAGGACTGTCGTCCTATTTTCAGTTCGTTACTACGTCCCAGAGTTCAGGGGCCAGAAAGCCCGACGTGCGCATTTTCACCCACGCCATGCGCCGGGCCGAGTGTGGCGCGGGCGAAAGCCTGATGATTGGCGACAACTGCGAGACCGACATTGCCGGGGGCCGGGCGGCGGGGATGGACACGGTTTTTTTTAACCCCACCCGCATCAGCACGACGGAGCGGCCTACCTACGAGATTCGGGAGTTGCGGGAGTTGATGGAGATTTTGTAGCGGAGTTTTCACGCAGAGACGCGGAGTCGCAGAGAATGAATTTCCTCTGCGACTCCGCGTCTCTGCGTGAAAAACCTATTTCAACTCTTCCAACACCGCCCGAAGGGCAGCTTCATCCCCATCAATTTCCAGCTTTTTGTGTGAATTGGTAAACCCCGCCCGCAGCGTCACGGCGGATCTAGGGATGCCGAAGGTTTTGCCCAAGAACTCGCTCAGGTACGCGTTGGCTTTGCCGTCTTGAGCGGGGGCTTTGATTTTGGCGCAAAGCTGCCCGGCTTCGTCGTAAAACAGAGAATCGACTTTGCTGTCTGGTTTTACGTTCAGGTGCAGAATCATCCGGCGTAGCCGAACTCGCCTGCCTCGCCCTTCACCGTTACTTTTTTTCCGGAAAACGCTTCCACCCGCCCGATGATTTGCGCGTCGATGCCGAAGGAGCGGGCGGCTTCGATGACGGTTTGGGCGTGGCGCTCATCGAGGTACACTTCCAGCCGGTGGCCCATGTTGAAAACTTTGTACATTTCGGCCCAATCCGTGCCGCTTTCGGCCTGGATGAGTCGGAACAAGGGCGGGATGGAAAAGAGGTTGTCTTTGACGACGTGAAGGTTTTCGATGAAATGCAGCACCTTCGTCTGCGCCCCGCCGCTGCAATGCACCAAGCCGTGGATTTCGCCGCGCAGTTCGCTGAGAAACGCCTTCACGACTGGCGCATAGGTGCGGGTGGGAGAAAGGATGAGTTGCCCGACTGTCGGAGTTACGATGGACGAATCACGGGTTACGATTTCTACCTCCTCGGTCAGATGCCGGGAGCCGCTGTACACCAGATTTTCGGGAACGGAAGGGTCGAAACTTTCGGGGAATTTCCCGGCCAGGTCATTCCCTAGCACATCGTGGCGGGCGGAGGTGAGGCCGTTGCTACCCATGCCGCCGTTGTAGCTTTTTTCGTAAACGGCTTGCCCAAACGAGGCTATTCCCACCACCACATCGCCGGGGCGGATGCGGTCGTTGGAGATGACCTCGGCGCGGGGCATCCGGGCGATGACCGTGCTGTCGACGATGATGGTGCGTACCAAATCCCCCACGTCGGCGGTTTCGCCGCCCGTGCTGTGGATGTCGACGCCGTGGTCGCGGAGCAGTTGGAGAATTTCTTCGGTGCCGTCGATGATTTCGGCAATGACCTCGCCCGGAATCAAATTTTTGTTTCGCCCGATGGTCGAAGAAAGCAGCATCGGGCCGAGTGCCCCGACGCAGAGCAAATCGTCGGTGTTCATCACCACGGCATCCTGGGCGATGCCCCGCCAAACCGATAAATCGCCGGTTTCCCGCCAGTATACGTACGCCAGAGACGACTTCGTCCCCGCTCCGTCGGCGTGCATGATGGTGCAGTAGGCCGGGTCGGCGGCCAGTACGTCGGGGACGATCTTACAAAACGCTTTCGGAAAAAGGCCCTTGTCGAGGCGGGCGATGGCGCGGTGAACGTCTTCTTTCGTGGCAGAAACGCCGCGTTGGGCGTAGCGGTCGGGAGTCATGGGGCAAAGGTAGCAAACGAAACCCTGACAGCGGCCAACGGCCCTGTCAGCGGTTGAGTCCTTCCCGAAGACCAACGCTGGTTATCCGGCGGGACTCAACCGCTGACAGGGCCGTTGGCCGCTGTCAGGGTTTCGTTACTGCACCTGCAACACCTTGAACTCCGTCCGGCGGTTCAACTGGTGCTGCTCCTCGTTCTTCGCGTTTTTAATGACCAACTGCGTTTCGCCGTAGCCTTTGGCGGTGATGCGGTCGGAGGAAATGCCTTTCGAGATGATGTAATCCACCGCCGATTTGGCCCGGCGTTGCGAGAGGTCGAGGTTGTAAATGCTCACCCCGCGCGTATCGGTGTGCGAACCGAGTTCGAGCTTGATGCCGGGGTTGTCTTTCAAAATCTGCACGATTTTATCGAGTTCGTCCGAGGCATCGTTACGGATGTTGTCTTTGTCGTAGAAATAATAAATCGGCTCGATTTTGAAGAGCTTGTTAATAACCAGGTTCTGCTTGGGCTTATCCATCGTCACCGTGGCGTAAAAGGTAGTGTCGGTCACTGGCTTGACCAGTTGCTCCGCCGGGATGGTTTTGCCCACCGTGCTGAAGGGGTCACGCTTGGTGAAATAGGTCGGTTTTTCCACCACGATGGCGTAGGTGCGCTCGGCATTTACGCCAATCGGCCCGAATTTTCCGCCCGCCGCCGTGAGGGCTTCGCCCACGGGTTTCTGGTCGGCATCGAGCACCCGCACCCGCACCGAATCGAGCGGCAGATTGCCGTTCACGTCGAGCACGGTGCCCCGCAGGAAATACCGCGCCACGCGGGTCGGGGCGGTGGGCGTAACGGGCGTTGGCGTGGTGGTGGTGTCGCGTTTGGGCATCGGCGGCACTTGCGCGAGGGTGGGCTGGGTGGAGGGTTCGAAGAAATAAATGTCGTCGTCGCCCTTGCCGCCTTCGCGGTTGGAAGCGAGGTAGCCGCTGGTCGAATCGGAAAGCACGAGCGCGAAATCGTCGGCGCGGGAGTTGAAGGGCTGGCCGAGGTTTTCGACCTTGATTTCATCTTCCTCCCGCGTCGCCACGAACAAATCGAGCCGTCCCAGGCCGGGGTGCCCGTCGGAGGCAAAGTACAACTTGGCATCCGCCGACACGTAAGGGAACATCTCGTCGCCGGGCGTGTTGATGTCGCGACCCATGTTGACGGGCCGACCAAAGCGGCCAGCCCGGTCCACGTTGGCGCGGTACAGGTCGGTGCCGCCCGCGCCGCCGGGCCGGTTGGAGGCGAAGTACAGCGTGGTGCCGTCGGCGGAAAAAGCCGGTTGCGCGTCCCAGGCCGCCGAGTCGCTGATAGCCAGCATTTCGGGGTCGGTCCAGGCGCTGTTCACGAGGCGGGTCACGTACAAATCCACGTCGGCGGTGTTGCCCTTGCCTTTTTTCTTACCCGTGTTGCCCCGCGCAAACACCATCGTTTTGCCGTCTTTTGAAAACGTGGGCGTGCCTTCGTTGCGGTTGTCCTGAAACAGCACGTCGCTGAATAGCGAGGTCGGGCCGGTTTCGGTCGAGGCGGTCAGCGGGGTTTTGTACAAACCCAGCATCGGCTGGCCGTTGGTTTTGAACGTCACGTCTTTCCGCGACGCGGTGAAAATCAATTCTTTCCCCTGCAACACCGGCGAAAATTCGGCCCCCGCCGTGTTGATGCCCTCCAGGTTGCGCAGGGCCACCTTGTTTTGTTTTTCGGAAAGCGAATCGACAATAGCTAACGTCTTGAGTTCGCGGCGGGCTTTGTCGGCCATCACCCGGTCGCGCTGGGTGGTTTTGGTGAACCGCTCCAACTGCTCGGCGGCTTCTTTGTAACGGCCCTGGGCCTTCAGCGCGAAGGCGTAGTGGTAGCGGGCGGCGGGTTCGCTGAAGTTGGTGGCGAAGGCTTTTTCGTAAAATTCCGCCGAAGCAGCCGGGCGGTTGGACAGCCGGTACGACTCGGCAATCAGGTAGTTGACCCGCGCCGGGTCGTGGACCACCGACTGCTGGAAGTCTTTGATGGCGAGTTCGTACTCGCCGTTTTCAAATTTCTTCTGCCCTTTTTTAAAGGTTTGCAGGGTCGAATTACAACCCGCCAGCCAGGTAGCGGCCAGGAGCAGGGCGAAGGCCGGTCGGAAAAAAGTAGAAAGTGTACGGTTCACAGGTCTGAAATTCTGGTGCGGAAAAGAAGCATCGCGGGGCCGGCGGATTCATGCGATGCGCGGGCAAGATAGGGATTGCCCCAACGCCCGCCAACCCCGGCCCGGTACGCGCTTACAATAAACCCGTTTTCCGCCCAAAATATTTTACCTTTGCGGGCTAAACTTAAGCCTAAAATACCCCCAACCCCCTGAAGGGGGCTTTTCACTGCTGAAACATTCCAGGCAGGTAGCCCCCTTTAGGGGGTTGGGGGTACTTCCAGGCCAGTTTACTTTCCTTCATTCCCGCCGAGAGGTGGCATTTTTGCAAAAACCATGTCCAAGAAACGTGACGAACGTCCCGGTGGCTCCCGCCGCGACGACCACGGCCCGCGCCGCGCACCCAGTAGCCGCCCCGGCGAGCGTCGCCCCGGCCCCGCCCGCCCCAGTTCGGGCTTTTCGCCCCGGCGCGATGACGACCGTTCCGGTCCGCCCCGTGGCCCGCGCCGCGAAGGCTCCGGCCCCAACGAACGGCCTTTTTCACCCCGCAAACCTTTTGGCGATGGTCCTCCCCGCCCCGGCGCGGGTCCCCGCCGTCCCTTCGGTGCCTCGCGCCCCGAAGGCGACCGCCCTGCCCGCCCAACCGGTGGCCAGCGTAAGCCTTACGGCAGCAAGCCCGGTTTCGACGCGGGAGACCGCCGTCCGGACGACCGTCGCCCCGGAGGCTTCCGCCGAGACAACGACCAACGCCCCGACGACCGTCGTCCCGGCGAGCGTCGCACCGGAGGAGACCGGGAAGAACGCCGCCCTTACGGCGACAAACCCGCGTTCGGCCCCAAACCAAGTTTCCGCCGCGACGGCGACCGTCCAACGGGTGGCGAGCGCCGACTCTACGGCGATAAGCCCGCTTTTGACCGCAAACCTGGATTTAACCCCAACGGCCCTGCCCGCTTCGGCAACCGCCGTGATGATGACCGCCGCCCCGACGAGCGTCGCCCTGGTTCCGACCGGCCCGAAGGTGGCGAACGGCGTCCCTACGGCAACAAACCCGCCTTTGGCCCCAAGCCCGGTTTCAACCGCGACGGCGACTCGCGCGGGAACGACCGACGCGGCGGCGACCGGCCGGTTGACAACGAGCGCGGCGAGCGACGGTTTGGCGATAAAAAACCGTTCACGCCGGGTTCGCGGCCTACGTTCGACAAGCCCCGCTTCGAAGGCGGCGACCGGCGTGGAAACGACCGGCCCTACGGCGACAAGCCCTTTCGGAAGTTTGGCGACAAGCCCGCGTTTGGTGGCCCCCGTCCGACGGGCGACGACCGGCCCCGGCCTTCCTTCCGGCGCGACGAAAGTCGGCCCGAAGGCCCGGCTCCGGGCGGGGTTCGGAAACCGCTTTTCAAAAGCCGCAGTCACCGCGATGAACCCGATGGCCGCACGCCCAACTACGACTTCAACCATTTTAAGGAGAACGCCCCCAAGCGCATTCAGAAGCGAATTGAGGAAGAAGAAGGCAACCGCAGCGATACGATTCGCCTGAACCGCTACATCGCCAACGCGGGCGTTTGCTCCCGCCGCGATGCCGATAAGCTCATCGAATCGGGCGAGGTGATGGTAAACGGAAAAGCCGTGACCGAGATGGGTTTTCAGGTGAAACCCGGCGACGTGGTGAAGTACGGCAGCCGCACCCTCAACCCGGAGAAAATGCTGTACGTGCTGCTCAACAAACCGAAGGATTTCATCACCACCACCGACGACCCCAACGACCGCCGGACGGTGATGGATTTGGTGAAAAATGCCGGGCCGCAACGGATTTACCCCGTCGGGCGGCTCGACCGCAATACCACCGGCCTGCTGCTGCTCACCAACGACGGCGAACTGGCCGAGAAGCTGACGCACCCTTCCTACGAAATCCGGAAGATGTACCAAGCCGAACTCGACAAGCCCATCACGACGGAGGATTTTGAAAAGATAAAAGCGGGCCTCGAACTCGAAGACGGCTTCATCAAACCCGACGATCTCGCCATCGTCACGCCCGACGCGCAGGTGGTAGGCATCGAGATTCACAGCGGCCGCAACCGCATCGTGCGGCGGCTCTTCGAGACCCTGGGCTACGAAGTGACCAAACTCGACCGCACCGTGTACGCCAGCCTCGACAAGAAAGACTTGCCCAGAGGAAATTGGCGGTTTTTGACGGAGAAAGAGGTGATTAAGTTGAAGTATTTTTGAAGACAAAACTTAATTTATTGGTAAAACAAATGCCCAATTCTGTACAGAGTCGGGCGTTTGTTTTTTCGAGTGTCTTTACTTACAACAAGGTAATCTTCAGCGAAGTGTACTCCTGAATGCGGCTAAAATCTTTGCGGTTGTACGTCAGCAACTCGGCACAATTTTGCGCTTCAGCCAAGGCCGTGTGCAGGCAGTCGTTGATGTTTTTGAATCCGAGGTGTTGCGCAAGCTGCGCGGCTCGCTGAAAATGAGAGGAGTCGTAGCCAACGGGATTGGTCAGGGGCAACTGATTCACCGCCCGGTTGATGTTGGCCAGTGGTTGCTGAAGTTTGGCCATCGCAAAGGCTGTTTCCTGAACACCGAGCAGGGTTGCATAAAAAGTCCGTTCGTTGACCGATTGCTGAATCAATTGCTTCGCCTGCTGGTGTTTGGCCGGTTCGTAATCGACGAAATAGTGAACCAGCACATTCGCGTCGAAGTAAATCATCGTTCTACCTCATTCATCTCGTCAATCAACTCATCGAGGTCGCTAATTCCAGGCAGCACGGGTACCTTTTCTGTTCTGGCCCGTATCGCTTCCATCCCCTGAAACCAAGTTTGAAAATCAAACGAAGGCTTCGGGTGGGTCGTAACCCGAATCGTCACCGGCTCCTCGCTACCGGCAAATAACTGGAGCATTTGCCCGATGAGTTGAGGATTTGCTTCACGGGGATTTAGGACAAAGGTTGCTTCCATGACTGGACATAGTTAAAGTACCTGAATAATAAATAACGAGAATTTTGAAAGATAAACTGTACACACTGTAACTGTCAAACTGCCTTAATGTCTATCAGACAGAATAGGCTATGGCGCAAGTTTGCAAACTCGCACTGTACGCGCTATATTGATTCACACTTTGATAACCGTATTCCATCTACTTTTCATCAATGCTCTTATTAATGCAGACCGAGGTGGCACGAATGCTGTTTTGATTATATCTGTAAAACTGGGATCTTCTTGGGCCATATCAGGAGAAATAGGTCCAGAATACTGGTACTTTGATTCTAATTCAATAAGTCCGGTTTCTGTGAGGGTGTAATCACCATAACTAAAACTGAGAATATTGACTTCTGACAATTGATTCGATATAAATGTCTTTAATTTTAGGGCTGTGGATGCTTGAATATAATCAGTCAGATTATCTTGTACAATCCAAAGTGTTTTGCCTCCCCAAGCAAGAGCAGTCTGAGATTTCACTATTAATTGACTTACCATTCGAGCCCAAACTTGTCTTTTATTTATTCCAGGAGCATTATGGTTTTTACGTAAAATAGCATCTTCAAAAGATTGGGGAATTGTTGTACGCTTGTTCTTATTCCCACCAGAAGTGCTGGAAGTCATTATTTCAATTATGTGAGGCTCATCTACCGGAAAATCATCTACGTATTCAATACCATCAATTCTTGAAATCGCATACCCTGCGGAGGTGAGTAGTCGACGCCAAAAGCTCCAAGTTCCTCCTAAGATCGAAGTTATATCATGTTGACTAACAGAATCTAATGGCATCATTACATAATCAAAAGTATAGTCAAAAGTTCTCTCATCTTCTTCATCTTCCTCATTCGAGGTTTTTAATTTCACTTCTGACCAAACACCAACTTTCGTTTTTATAGGATAATCAATTACCGATAACAGCTTCTGTTCTACCGCAGTTTGACTGGCTCTTTTTAGTTCACCGCCTCTCTTACCTAAAACAAGTAAGCGTCTTGGACAAATAATCCAAGGCTGTTCAATATCATTGAGGCGTATGGAACAAACACCAGAAACAATA
>CAXTIG010000063.1:0-27192 GCA_964244295.1 uncultured Cytophagales bacterium | reverse complement strand
TGACCATCAAGTTCAGCTCATTTAGTCTAAACTAATTCAGCCCAAATACTTAATCTCGTAAACGACTCGGTATTTCAGCAAACGATTCCTCAAAAGGAATCAGTCCACCCGGTTTCTTCTTTGCTTTTTTGTAAGCGGCACTATCCGTCAGTTCTTCGGCATCGGCCAGCAATTTTTCGTACTCGGCAATTGGCACCTGCACGTACAGGGGCTTACCGCTGGCATCGGTGACGTATTGGATGGTTTGCATGGTCTCCAAGTGTTACACGAATGTACTCAACCGATACTGAAATTTAGCGCTGCACTCCGTTTCAAGATTCCCCCTGCCGCCCCACTGCTTCGCCGATACTCCCCACCAAAATTTGCAGCGCGTGGTACCGCATCAGCGGCAGCAGCATCCTGCCTAATGAATCGCCCCTCCGAACAGCACCCGAGAAGAAGCCACGAAGGCCCCCGGAGTCGGGTTTACAACTTCCCCAAATCCCCAATCGTCAGCGTGCTGCGGTCGTAGTCGAGCAGGCCGGCCTGGCGGGCTTCGCTGAATAATTGGCTGACGGTCTGGCGGGTGGAGCAAATCAGGCTGGCGACGTCCTGGTGGGTGAGGTAGTTTTTCAGCGTCACGTCGCGGGTCTGGCCGGGGGCTTCTTTCATCGCCCATTCTTTCAAAAATAGTAGAAACCGGCTGCGCACGTCTTTGTACATCAAATTGGCGTAGCGGTTTTCGAGGCGTTTGAGCCGCATTCCCACCAGTTTGGTAAAGCCAATCGCCATCGACGGGTTTTTGGACAACACGCTTTCAAAATCCGAAATTTTGAAGCTGCACACCGTCACGTAGTCGCTCATCACCACGGCGTATTCGTCGAGTGGGCCGGTTCCGAGCGTGACCTGCCCGAACAAATCGCCCTGCTGGAGCACGTCCTTGATGGTTTCGTGCCCGGCTTCGTCCACCTCCACGATTTTCAACACGCCCTGTTTGAGGGTGAAAATCCGGCTCAGGTCTTCGGCCTGCGAGAAGTAGATGATTTCGCCTTTGCGGGCGGTTTTGAAGTTGGAAATCAGGCAGATTTCCTTCATGTCTTCCCGGTCGAGGGCCGCAAAAAGCTTGTGGTTGCGCAGGTGCCAGTAGCGGGTTTCGTAGGGAATGGCTGGAGTCATGGCTGGGGAAGCAGGCTGAGGCAGTACGCGAAAGATACGGATTCCGTTGCGGGAAACGTATCTTTCGGGTGGCGGGTTGCCGGAGTCGCCCCGATTTTTGATTACTTTGCACAACGTCCGTTTTCCCCGACCCATGGCCAAAATTCTGATTGTTGACGACGAACAGCCCATTCGTGAGACGCTGCGCGATATTCTCGAGTACGAAGGCTACACCATCGAAGAAGCCCGCGACGGCGACGAAGGCTACAACGCCATCCGGAAGGACGACTACGACGTGGTGCTGTGCGACATCAAAATGCCGAAAATGGACGGCCTGGAACTGTTGCTCAAGGCCAAGGAACTGGAAAAACACGCCCAGTTTGTGATGATTTCGGCCTACGCCAACATCGAAAACGCCGTGGAAGCGACCAAACGCGGGGCCTACGATTTTCTGCAAAAACCCCCGGATTTGAATCGGTTGCTCGTCACCGTGCGCAACGCCTTCGACAAGTCGCAGCAGGTCACGGAGATTCGTACCCTCAAAAAACGGGTGTATAAAATCAACGAAATCATCGGCAAATCCGACCCGATTCAGAAGGTGAAAGATACCATCGAGCGCGTAGCTCCCACCGAAGCGCGGGTGCTGATTACGGGGCCGAACGGGTCGGGCAAGGAGATGGTCGCCAAGCAACTCCACGAACGCTCCAACCGCGCCCACAAGCCGCTCATCGAAGTCAACTGCGCCGCCATTCCCTCCGAACTCATCGAGAGCGAGTTGTTCGGCCACGAAAAAGGGGCTTTCACCTCGGCCATCAAGCAGCGCATCGGCAAGTTTGAGCAGGCCAACGAAGGCACGCTGTTTCTCGACGAAATCGGCGACATGAGCCTCTCGGCCCAGGCCAAAGTGCTCCGGGCCTTGCAGGAAGGCAAAGTGACCCGCGTGGGTGGCGACAAGGAAGTGAAAGTAAACGTGCGCGTGTTTGCGGCCACCAACAAAAGCCTGCAAACCGAAATCCGCGAGGGGCGTTTCCGCGAAGACCTGTTCCACCGCCTCAATGTGATTCCGATTCACGTCCCGGCCCTGGCCGACCGGCGGGCGGACATTCCGCTGCTCATCGAAAAATTTCTGAACGACATCGCCGAAGAATACGGCAGTCCGGGTCTGCCCAAAACCATCGTCGCCGAAGCGATGCTCTACCTCCAGAGCCTGCCCTGGACCGGCAACGTGCGCGAACTCCGCAACGTGGTCGAACGCCTCATCATCATGTGCGGCCAGGAAATCACCCTCGACGACGTGAACCAGCACGCGTTGGTAGGGTAAATTTAGTTTGAAGGGTTGAAAAAAAGGGTCACGCTGAGCGGAGTCGAAGCGCGTGCGGCAGGTCAGCGTTGGCCCACCGTACGCGCTTCGACTCCGCTCAGCGTGACCCTTTTTTCACTTTCCTGCCGCCTGATCGGCCACTTCGTCGGCCCCGGCCCAGACCCGCCGCGACGACCAGTCCGATGCCGGGTCGGCCCAGAATGGGGCTTCGGCGGGCAGGCCCAGCGGGAGCAGGGCGAAGCTGGTCAGGTACAGGCTACCGGTCGAAATGTAATCTTCGGCCAGGCGGGGCTGGTGCCCGTTGAGGCCCAGGCGGAGCCAGCCGTTCTCGTCCCAATTTTTGAGGTTGTCGAGCGTGCGGTGCAACACCGCCGTGAGGGCAGACCGCACCGCGCCGGGGGCCAGGTCGGGCGGGAGTTGCTGGCGCTGGGCCATCGTCGCCAGGTGGTGAAACGCCCCGGCCCGGTAACAAATCGAGCGGCCGAGGGCCGGAAAGCTGCCGTCGGGAGCGATGAGTTTTTCCTGAATCATGGCGTAGCGGGCGGCGTGTTTCCGCACGTTGGTTTCCATCCCGGCGTACTGCGGGTTCTTCGGCGTGAGCCGCTCCAGAATTTCTACTAAAAAAGGCTGGATGACGAAGCTGTTGTAAAAATCCCAGTGAAACTCCGGGCCGTCGCCGTACACCCCGTCGCCTTTGTACCAGGCTTCGTGCTGGCGCAGGGCGTAGTCGAGGCGCATCCGATCGTAGTCTTCGCCGTTTTGCAGAAAAAACGTTTCCACCATCCCGCTGAACAGGAGCCAGTTGTTGAAACCGGGCTGAATCCGGCGCGTCAGCCGGAAGGCCTCGACGGTTTGCCGTTTGGTTTCGGGCGTGGCCGCTTCCCAAAGCCGGGGGCAGCGCAGCAGCGCCAGGGCGAGAAAGGCCGCGTCCACCAGCGGTTGCGCGCCGTTCTTGAAATTGAGGTAATCCGTCGCGCCGGGGTTCACGGCGTTGGCCAGACTCCGCTGCGCCAACCCGAAGTACTGCGCCCGCCGCTGCCCTTCCGCCGTGACATCGGGCGGGAGGTTCAGCCAGGGACCAATGCCGCAGAGCAACCGCCCGAAGGCTTCGAGGTGCGAAAACTTCCGGCGTTCGGGCAGGGCTTCGGGGCGGCGGGCCTCCACCGGCATTTTTTCGTGGAGTTGGTTATTCGCCAACGCCGACAACACCGGATTCGCTAATTTTTGGAGCAAACTCAGCCAGTACGCCCGGTCGGGCGGGGGGTCGGGGGCTTGGCCCGGCCAGCCCAGGGTCAGGCCCGACGCGCCGCTGAGTTGGAGAAAGCGCCGTCGTTGCATCGGCTTACTTTTTCGCCAGTTTCCCGTACCGCAGCAGCCCTTCGATGTAGTAGTACTCGGCGTAGCTGATGGGCACGTCGATTTCCGATTTCAGCGGCTTGGCTCCGACGCTGTGCATCAGGATAAAATTCTGGTTGTCGCCGGGTTTGGCGGCGCGGTAGGCGGGCGAGGCCAGGCTCTGGAGCATCTGCTCGGCGGCGGCAAAATACGCCTTGCCCTTCGCGCCGGGGGTGTACTGGCTCAGTTCGAGCAAGGCCGAAGCGGCCACGGCTCCCGCCGAGGCGTCACGCTCTTCGGACGGAATGTTGGGGGCGTTGAAATCCCAGTACGGAATTTTGTCGGCGGGCAAATTGGGGTGGCCGAGGTAGTAATCGGCGATTTTCTGGGCCTGGGTCAGGTAGCGCGGAAATTTCGTGTCGCGGTACATGGTCGTGAAACCGTACAATCCCCAGGCCTGCCCCCGCGCCCAGGCCGACTCGTCAGCGTAACCCTGGTGGGTTTTTTTGGCCAACACCTTTCCGTCGTTTTCGTCGTAACACACCACGTGAACGCTGCTGTAATCGGGGCGGAAATGATTTTTAATCGTGTTGTCGGAGTGGGTCACGGCGATGTCGCGGAACGTTTTGTCGCCGCTTTCCCGGCTGGCCCACATCAGAAATTCCAGGTTCATCATGTTATCCACGATGACCGGGTATTTGTACGTCACGTCGCCTTTTTTCAGGCTGTTCCACGATTTAATCACGCCCACTTTCGGATCGAAGCGGCTCGCCAGTGACTTGGCCCCCTGCAACAGCACCTCGCGGTACTTCGGGTTTTTGGTGAGGCGGTAGCCGTTGCCGTAGGAGCAGTAGAGCATGAAGCCCAGGTCGTGCGTGCCCGTGTTGAACTGTTCTTTTTCGAGTGGAGCGGTCCACTTTTCGGCCAGGGCTTTGTGCTTGGGGTCGCGGGTGAATTCGTAGAGGTACCACAAATCACCGGGGAAAAAGCCACTGCACCACCAGGCGGTTTCGCGGTCGTTGAGCGAGCCATCGGGCTTGAGCGAGTGGGGAATTTTTTCGGTAGAAGTCCGGGCCAGGTCGGCGCGGGTGAGTTGTTCACCGGCGAAGGCCAGTTCTTTTTTCACGTCGAGGCGCGGGGCGGAGGCCGCCAATGCCAACGCGGCACCGAAACAGGCGAGAAGCGATTTCATGAAGGGAAACGAGGAATTGGCACGGGTAGACGGCAACAGAACGCCGCCCTACCCACGAAAAACTGAAAACTACAAACTGAAAACCGAAAACTACTCCAGCACCACCCGCTGCCGGAGTGTATCCAGCGCCCGGTACACCAGGTTGCAGACCGACTGGTAGTTGAGCGACATGATGGCGCAGATTTCCTGATAGTCGTGGTTGTGGTAAAAGCGCAGCGAAATCACCTCGCGTTGGCGGCGGCTGAGGCCCTCCACGGCGCGGTTCAACCCAGCCACGCGGGCGTCGTTCGACTGGTTCTCGACCAGCAGCGCCTCGAACGAAGGGGCCGAAAACCACTCGGCGTGGTCGTGGATTTCGCTCACGTCGTTGCGCAGCGGGTCGGAATTGAGCGTGCGGCTAATGCGGCGGCGCAACGAGCGGAAGAGGTAGTACTTGATGGAGGTGGTGTCGGAAAGATTCTCGCGGGTGCGCCAGAGTTCGATGAACAAATCCTGGATGCTGTCTTCGATCAGCGCCGCGTCCGAAGTGACCCGGAATCCGTACCCGTACAGCACGTGGCAGTAGCGTTGGTACATCCGCGCAAAGGCGGCTTCGTCGCCCGATTTGAAGGCCCGCCAGAGGGCCATTTCATCGGCATCGTAACTTCCCGAAAGCAGGGGTTGAGCAGCAAGGGCAGGTCGGGTGCGCATGGGCAGAGGCGGGGTTTATAGTGGTTAAGCAGAGACAACCTTTCTCGGAAAAATTCAAAAATAAAGAACAGTACCAAGTCTATTTAATTCAGTACTTAATCCGTATTTCCTGGTTCTTTTTTTGGAAAGGTCTTTCGATAGTACAGCCTGGCCTCTGAATTACCATAAAAACCCTGGTATTTATTTTTGTAAACGTTACCGTAAACGTTTACATCCGACCAGAAGGAACATTGAAAAAATACCAGCCGGGATAAAACCGTTTTTTTTACGGTGAAAACCCGGTCGATGCCCTGCCTCCGGGCGAGCATCGGTTACCTTGTGTGAGTACCATTTCTGCTTACCTTTGAACCCCGCATCGCTTCTTGGTTATGACCAATCACCCCGTGACGATCAAAGACCTGGCCCGGCACCTCAACGTGTCGGTGGCTACGGTGTCACGGGCCTTGCGGAACCTGCCCGATATCCACCCCGATACCCGCAAGGCCATCGTCGATCTGGCCGCCGAATGGGATTACCAGCCCAACCAACTGGCGACGAGCCTCGTCAAAAGCCGCACGCGCACCATCGGGGTAATCGTGCCCAACCTGGGGTATTATTTTTTCGCGACGGTGATCAATGGCATGGAAGAAGTGGCCCACGCGGCGGGCTACAGCGTGCTGCTGACGCAGTCGAAGGAGTCGTACGAGCGGGAATTGACCAACCTCCAGGATTTAGCCCGGGGGCAGGTGGACGGCCTCATCGTGTCGATTTCGCGGGAAACCTCCGACTACGAACACTTCCGCCGCCTGCAACGCCGGGGCGTGCCGCTAGTGTTGTTCGACCGCGACTGCGAGGCACTCGACGTGCCCAAGGTGCTCATCGACAACCGCGCCGCCGCCCGGCAGGCCACGCAACACCTGCTCGACAACGGTTGCCGCCGGATTGCGCTTTTGGCCGGGCCGGGGTACCTGTCGCTGACCGTCCAGCGGATGCTCGGCTACCGCGATGCCATCGAGTCGGAAGGATTATCGGTGGAAGAAAATCTGATTGCCTACGGCGATTACAGTCAGGACAACGCCGTGGAACTGACCCACCGGCTGATGAACCTGCCCCAGCCGCCCGACGGCATCCTGGCCCTGAGCGACCGCATCGGCGTGGGTGCCCTGATTGCCCTGAAAGCGCGCGGCGTCCACGTGCCCGACGAAGTGGCCCTGGTGGGTTTCAACAACGAACCCCTCAGCGCCCTGATTACCCCCGGCCTGACGAGCGTGGCCCAGCCCATCGAGGAAATTGGCCGCGAAGCCGCCCGCCTGGTGCTGGCCCAACTCGCCGGCAACACCACCGTGCTCGAAAACCCGGTGCGGGTGCTTCCCACCCAGCTCATCGTGCGGGAATCGTCGAGGCGGAGTGTGGTGGTCTGAACCGCGATTGGCCCGGATTAAAAGATTTTCAGGATGGTCGATTTTTTTCATCCTGAAAATCTTTTAATCCGGGCCAATCGCGGTTCAGACCACCATCAAATTACACCCCCTCACGTCGGAATTATCGAAGCGGCCCAGCACCCGGAAGCCGTTTTCGCCGACGAAACTGCCCAGGTCTTTGGTTTCCACAAACGCGCAGGAATCGACGTTGCCCAAATCCACGACGTTGATGCCGCCGCTCCGCCCACCCGGCGGCAGGAAAGCGAAGGGATCGTTCACGTCGCGCAGCAGAATCCGCATCGAGGGCGGCACTTCAAAAATTCCTTCGCCCGCCGAGTACGCCTGCGAAAGCAGTTCGGTCATGCCGTATTCGGAATGAATCCGGGCCACGCCGAAGGCTTGCGTGAGGAGGTCGTGGACTTCTTCGCGCAGCAGTTCCCGCCGCCGGCCTTTCATCCCGCCCGTTTCCATGACGACCAAACCGGGTAATTCGCCCAGAAACGACCAGTCTTCGCCCGAATCGGCCAAATCGAGCAGCGCAAACGTGACGCCGATGAGCAGAATCCGGATGGCTGGTTTCTGATTCCGGATTTTCAAAAGCTGCTGCCGGAGTTCAGCGATATTGTTCAGGAAAAAACCTGATTGTGGCGTCCCACTTTGTTCGATAAAATGCCGCACCATGTGGACCAGCGACGACGTGCCGCGTTCGAGGTACGAAGGAAGCAAGGCCAGGATGGTGTAGCCACGTAGGGAGCCGTAGCGTTGCTCGAATAGCTGCTGGCTGAGGGTTTCGTAAAAAAGCGGGTCGGCCACGAAATGCCGACTTGGGGTTTGCCCGCTGGTTCCGCTGCTTTCAAACTGGAGCGCCACGGCGGGACTACCGCTCAGCACGCGCTGGGTTTTGAAAAACTCGATGGGCAGAAACGGCACCTGCGTGTAGTGCTCCACGCGGGCGGGATCCCGCCGGAGGTAGTGCAGGTACTGGCGGTACACCGGGTTGGCGGTGGCCTGAAACCGGAACACGTCGAGCGCCAGGGCCTCGAATTCGCCGGGTTGCAGGCCGAGCACCCGGCGCTTCAATTCGCCGGACTGGGAAAGAAAAGCCATGATACCCACAAAACTACGCCGGAATAATTTTTTGGAGCGTGTAACTTTGGCCGCGTCCGGGCGTTATGCAAAAGCCATTGGCCCCGGCTGCGTCGTGGCCCCAACGTGAGATTTCCGTTATGAAAACGCTTACTTTCCTGGCGATACCCGCCCTGTTCCTACTGCTCGCTTCCTGCCTCAAGGAGCCTGATTTTAGCGACGTACCCTCCATTTCGTTCGGCGGCTTCGATCACCGCATTCTGACTAGCCCCGACCGCCTCGGCAACCGGGTGCCCCGTGATTCGGTGGTGGTCCTGGTCGATTTCCGGGATGGCGACGGCGACCTGGGCATTACGACCGAAGAATTCCAGGGTAAGGGCGAACCCCGGCTGAAGGGAGTCAATAATTACATTGTGCGCGTGATGCGCAAAACCCGCACGGGATTCGTCGAAGTGTTCCCGCAGGTGCCTTTCAACAGTTTTTACCCGCCGCTCAAGCCCGATGGGCGGCCCGGACCCATCGAAGGTACCCTGCGATTCTCGCAGATTTTCTTCGGTTCGAACCAACCTAAACCGTTGAAGGACACGCTTAAATTTCAGATTAAAATTCTCGACCGCGCTCTGCACGAGAGCAACGTCATCGAATCGGACACGATCATTGTGTTTCCGCCGGTGTACAAGCCCTGAGAAAGGATTAGGGGGGAGGGGTGAATTGTGAATGAAATATTGGCTTTTCATTCACAATTCACCCCTCCCCCGTCGTTTCGCAACGAACCATCCGTGGTATTGGCGGGGGTACTCGCGAAGAAGTCGAATTGGAACTGCGGCGACGTAACTTCTACCTCCACCGCAACGACGATTACTTCAGCCCAACGCTCCAAATCCTGGCGAAGATCTTCACGATGAAAACGCTTTGGTGGACGCCGACGGCGACTTGTTCATTTTCGACCCGGTGATTTACCTGGCAAAACCGGAGTGGCAGGTGGCGGCGTGGGGAGAAGGGTAGTGCGTCGCCCTGACTGAGAAATTTCCTGTTCGTCCGATTTGCAGACGAACGGGAATTCACCCATCCTGCTTACTTTCGCCCATCAAAATCTGCTGCACCACCATCCCGTCCGTTCCCGCTACCCCTTCTGGGAAGTGAAGACCCTCGTGGCCTGACGTGAACGGCTTGTCTGGCTTGCCCAATCCGGGTCGCCAGTTCTTTCCCTTTATTTTCCTGCGACCTCCAATTTCCTGACGGTTCGCACTCATCCGACTGCCGGGCTAACCCAGCGGTCGAAAACTCGTGTCAGCAGCATGAAAATTTCTTTTGATTCAACCATCGCCATTTTGGGCGGGGCCGGTAAGGCGGGCCGCCCGCTGGTTCGGGAAGCGCTCCGGGCGGGGTACCGCGTCCGGGTACTCCTGCGCCACCCCGAACAGTTCGATGCAACCGATGCGCGACTTCAAATTATCCAGGGCGATGCCCGCGACCCCGCTGCGCTCCGACAGCTTTTGAGCGGATGCGCCGCCCTGCTCAGCGCTCTCGGCAACCCACGCGGGGAGCCAACGCCCATCCTCAGTACCGTGACCGGGCACCTGTTGCCGCTCCTGCGGGAAGCCGGCATCAGCCGGTACGTGGCGGTGACCAGCCTCTACGAAACCGGCCCTGAGCAACGGGATTTACCAACCCGACAGGCCGCTGACTTCATGGAGCAAAATTTCCCGCGTTTCATGGCCGACCGACGGCGCGAACTCGAACTCCTTTCCAAAAGCGACCTGGACTGGACGTACGTGCGCCTGCCTTACGTAGTCCCGGATCCCGCACCCGCACTGGGCACCGTTTTGGTCAATCTGGAGCACCTGCCGGGGCCGCGAATTACGGCGGAAGACCTCGCCCGGTTTCTAGTTGAGCAGTTGGAAAGCCGGGAATACGGGAGGAAAGCGCCATTTGTGGCGAATGGGTGAATTCGGGTTGGACGGCCTTGAGCCGTTTAACCCGTTCTGTTTTCACTGAGCGTGTGCGGGAAAAATCGTAACTTTTGGAACTCTAAACGCATTATGCCTTGAAAACTCAAGCCTCGTTTTTAATCGCCGTTTGTGTCTTCTGGCTTACGCTGCAATCTGTTAAGCAGGATTCTCTCTCGAAACAGAGTGCCAAGTCGAACGACAAAATGCCGATAGTCAAGACAAAATCGGCGGACAAAATGCCCGTCCTGAAGAGCAAGGGAACGTCGGTAGCGATGCCGAAATTAAGCCCTCAGGAGCTGGATTCGAGGCAACCGAAGCCGTTGCCGAAGCCCAAAAAGCCCGATTGATCTTTCTGCTTCGGCAACAGCCTGCCGCATTTTCTCCGGCTTAGTCGGTACCTTCGGGTCAATGCCCCGCCTCCTCTGGAATCTCCTCAAACCCCATTGGCTCCGCCGCACCCTCGCGGGTTTGGCCGGTGGATTCCTGTTCTTCCTGGTACTGGATGCGCTGTTCCCGCTTCCTCCACCGCCGCCTTACTCTCCCCTTGTACTCGCCGCCGATAGTTCCGTGCTCCACGCCTTCCTGAGCCGCGACGACAAGTGGCGGCTGTATACCGAACAAACCGAGGTGACGCCCACGCTGCGCCGGGCGCTGTTGTTCAAGGAAGACCGCTGGTTTGACTACCACCCCGGCGTGAATCCGCTGGCCGTGGCACGGGCCGGGTTCCGCAACCTGACGAGCGGGCGGCGCACCTCCGGCGCGTCCACGCTCACCATGCAGGTGGCCCGGCTGCTGGAGCCGAAGGCCCGCACCTACGGCGGCAAACTCCGCGAAATGGCCCGCGCCCTACAACTGGAGTGGCATTTTTCCAAAGACGAAATCCTGCAACTCTACCTCAACCTCGCCCCCTACGGCTCCAACATCGAAGGGCTAAAATCAGCGGCGATGCTGTATTTTCAAAAATCCCCGCGCCTGCTCAGTCTGGCCGAAGTGACCACGCTCGCCGTGGTGCCCAACCACCCCAACCGCCTGCGGCTGGGCCAGAATAACCCCGCCGTGCGGGCCGAGCGCGACCGCTGGCTGCGGCGCTTTGCCGAGGCGGGTTTATTTGAAGACCAAACCATCGCCGACGCCCTCCGCGAACCCCTCACCGTGCGCCGCCACGAGGCACGCCGGCTGGCCCCGCACCTGAGTCGGCGGCTGGTGGCAGAACACCCCAACGCACCAATTTTGCGCAGCACCCTCCGCCCCGTCACCCAAGCCCGCGCCGAGGCGCTGGTACGCAACGCCGTGCAGCGCCTCCGGCTGCGGGGCATCCGCAACGCCGCCGTGCTGGTGCTCAACAACCAGACGCGAACGGTGGAAGCCTACGTCGGCTCGGCGGATTTTAACGACCTCACCGACGGCGGACAGGTGGACGGCGTCACGGCGGTGCGCTCACCGGGCAGTACGCTCAAACCGCTGCTCTACGCCACCGCCTACGACCGGGGCCTGCTCACGCCCCAAACCGTGATTGCCGACGTGCCCGTGAGTTACCACGGCTACGCGCCCGAAAACTTCGACCGGCAATTTCACGGCCCCGTCACGGCGCATTTCGCGTTGGCCAACTCGCTCAACGTGCCCGCCGTGCGGATTTTGAAAGACGTGGGCACGTCGGCGTTTGTTGAGCAATTAAAAAAAGCGGGATTTGAATCGGTGAAAAAAGCGGGGCCAAAACTCGGCCTCTCGCTCATCCTGGGCGGCTGCGGCGTGACGCTGGAGGAGTTGACGAATTTGTTTGCGGCATTTGCAAGAGGGGGGAAGTGGGAACAGGCCAGCCTCTTTGGCACACCGTCCCATGACGCTGTCATCCCGAGTTTGCGAGGGACCTTTCGCGGTAGGAATGGAACTACTCGGAAGTCTACCGCGAAAGATCCTTCGCAAGCTCAAGATGACAGCGCTTTGGAGGCTTTGGTTTCCCCCGAAGCCGCCTACCTTGTCACCCGCACGCTTTCCCAAATCACCCGCCCCGACCTGCCCGACCACTACGAGTACACGTACCGCCTGCCGAAAATCGCCTGGAAAACGGGAACCTCCTTCGGCAAGCGCGACGCCTGGAGCATTGGCTACAACGCCCGCTACACGGTGGGCGTGTGGGTGGGCAACTTCTCCGGCCAGGGCGTACCCGAACTAAGCGGGGCGGCCATCGCCACGCCACTGCTATTCGACGTGTTCAACGTCGTCGATTACAACGCCCCGGCGCGGGGCTTCGGGGTACCGAAGGGCCTGGCCATGCGGAAAGTCTGCGCGGTGAGCGGGTTGGTGCCCGCCGATTTCTGCGAACATCAGATTCTGGATTATCAGCTACCGGGCATTTCAAAAACGGCCGTGTGCGACCACCTCCGGCCCGTGTTCGTCAACGCCGCCGCCACGCTCAGCTACTGTACCCGCTGCCGCCCCGACACCGGAGCGGTGCGTCGACTTTACCCCAACCTCGCCCCCGACTTACTGGCCTGGTACGACACGAAGCGGGTTCCGTACCAAAAAATCCCGCCGCACAACCCGGCCTGCACCCGGCTCTTCGACCAGGCCGAAAGCGGCCCGCTCATCGTGGATCCGGTGGATGGCAGTGAATTTTTTGTAACTAAAACCGGCAACCAGCAACTGGCCCTACGCTGCCAGACACCCAACGGGGTAAGCACGGTGTTTTGGTACGTCAACGACCGGCTGCTGCGCCGCGCCGACCCCGGCGAAACCGTGTTTTTCCGTCCCCAGCCGGGCCGGTTGAAGATTTCCTGCACCGATGATCAGGGTCGGAGCCGGGATGCGTGGGTGGTGGTGCGGTGGCAGTGAGGGAAGAACATCACTAAGAGAAAGCGATTTATACGAGGTGCCGTTTGAGATGAGAAGATTTTGACCATTAGTTTCGTCAAAGCAAAATCCAACGGAAATGTACACCGTCGAAATCCTCCCCCACGCTGAGAAGCAACTAAAGAAACTAACGACTGACGTTCGGAGAAAAGTGGCGGCAGCTATTTTGACGCTGGAAGATGATCCCCGACCGAATGGATGTAAGAAATTAAAAGACCGGGACGGCTACCGGATTCGCGTAGGTGATTACCGGGTCATTTACGAAGTATTCGACCGTCAGCTATTGGTTTCAGTAATCGAACTTGGACATCGCAGCGACGTTTACGACTGAGATTCTTCGATCTCCTTTAAAACTTCCCGGAAGTTACGAGCCTTTCCACCCCGGCGTTTGGCTTCGTCATAGGCTTTGACCTCGGCCAACTCCTCCAATTCGTCCAGCAGTTTCTGGTACTGCTTCATGCTCAGAACCACGCCGGTTTTCTGGCCTTGCTCGTTGGTGATGTACTGCACGTTGCTCATGGTCTTTAATCGAAATAGCAGGATAAAGATAAGGGAATTGAATGCATCTACATCGACCCGCCCTACAACACCGGCAACTTACAGCATTTTTGCAGAATGGATTTTCACCAACTTCAATCCGCGACCTTCGATCAACCCCTTGAAAGAATCGTCCAAGCCACTGCCCCCGGTCGGCTCGACGTGATGGGCGGCATCGCCGATTATTCCGGCTCGCTGGTTTTGCAAATGCCCCTGCGCGAACGGGCCACCGTCCGCGCCGCCTTCCGCCCCGACAATGCGCTGCATTTCCGCAGTGCTGAAGTCACCACCGAATTCAGCGCCGACTGGGACGACCTGCCGTTCGACTCGTACGACGCCCTGCGAGCCGCCGTGCTAGCCCGCCCCGGCGGCGACTGGGCCATTTACCCGATCGGTTGCCTGGCCGTGTTGCTGCGCGAAGGCGACCTGCCCCGGCGGGGGTTGGAGGTGTGGGTGGAATCGGAGGTGCCCCTGGGCAAGGGCGTTTCCTCGTCGGCGGCGTTGGGCGTGGCGGCGATGCGGGCGTTTTGCCAGCTTTACGGCGTCGCGCTGTCGGGCACTACGTTGCCCCGGTTGGCTCAGCGGGCCGAAAACCTCGTGGCCGATTCGCCCTGTGGCCTGATGGATCAACTGGCTTCGTGTTTCGGAAAACCCGGTCACCTGTTGCCCATTCACTGCCAGCCCGATGCCTTGTACCCGCTGCTGACGTTGCCCGACAACCTGCATTTCGTGGGTCTCGACAGCGGCATCCGCCACGCGGTGAGCGGAGCCAGTTACGGGCAGGTGCGGGCGGGCGCGTTCATGGGCTATTCGATGATTGCCCGCCGGGCGGGGGTCAATGCCGACGTTTTGCAGCAAGCGCGGGATTCCGGCGACTGGTCGGGCCTGCCTTACGGCGGTTTCTTGAGCAACGTCTCGCCCGCTTTTTTCGACAAAAACTACCAGTCGATGTTGCCCGAAACCCTAAGCGGACGGGATTTTTTACAGACCTTCGGCGCTACCATCGATTCAATTTCGCACGTTTTTGACGAAACCACCTACGCCATCCGGGCCTGTACCCGGCACCCGGTACACGAGAATTTTCGGGTGAATGCCTTCGCCGCCGGATTACGCAGCCTCGACCCGACCCGCCTGCGTACGAATGCCAGCTACCGCCGCACCACGCTGGGCTACCTGGGTGAGTTGATGCGCCAGTCGCACGAAAGTTACTCGGCCTGTGGATTGGGGGATAGTCACACCGATGCGCTCGTGGCGCGTATCCGTGCGACCGGGCCGGAGGCGGGCGTGTTTGGGGCAAAAATTACGGGTGGGGGCAGCGGCGGTACGGTCTGCGTGCTGGCTTACGGAACCGAGGGACTGGCCACCGCCCGGCGCATCCTGGCGGAATATGAGCAGGCGGAGGGGATGAGCGGCCTGCGGTTTTTTGGGGAATAGGTCCATTACTTAGTTCGTGGTTGCCCAACGCATCCTTTCCGTTCCGGCGGACTCAGCGCCGGGCTAACGGCGCGCTGAATTATCAAATCCCCAGGCGATTTATCGCGTCAATTTTTCACAATCACAAACTCCACCCGGCGGTTGAGTTGCTTGTTCTCCGGCGTGTCGTTGGCGGCCACGGGCTTGGTTTCGCCGAAACCTTTGGCCGCGATGCGTTCCGGTTTCACGGCCTTGCCGAGCAGGTACTCGCGCACGGCGTTGGCGCGGGCCTGCGAAAGCGCCTGGTTGCTTTCGTCGCTGCCGTCGCTGTCGGTGTGGCCGTCGATTTCCACGATCATCTTCGGATTTTGGTTCATCAACTCCATCACCCGGTTGAGTTCGGGGAAGGACTCGGCCTGCAACGCGAATTTGTTGGTTTCGAAGAAAATGTTCTCCAGCCGCACCTTCTGCCCCGCCGTGATGGGCACCAGGGCGATGTTGCGGTCGGGGAGTTCGAGGTAGCGGGCGCCCTTGCTGTCGGTCAGGTCGAGGTTCTGCGACTGGGCCACGTAGCCGGGCACTTGGGCGTTGATGCCGTACTTTTTGCCGTAAGGCAGCACCAGTTTGTACTGGCCGGTGATGGGGTCGGGCGTGGCGGTGCCGAGTTCGGTGCCGTCGGGCAGGCTTTCGTAGCTGATGCGGGCGTTGGGCGGTACTTTGCCGGTTTTGGGGTCGATGAGTTTGCCCGTGAGCATCACCACCGGCTCGGCCTGGTTGGTTTGAGGTTTGAGAGTTTGAGGGTTTGAAGGTTCGATTTTGGGCTTTTCCAGGGTCTGGGCCACGGTGGGCGGGGCTTCGACGGGGGTGGCGGGTTCGTCGCGGCGGAGTTTGAGGCGCACCACGTCGGCCTTGCCCTTGCCACCTTTGTAGGTGACGAGGTAGGCCCATTCGCCGGACGCGGCCACCGAGTAGTAGGCGTCGTACTCCGGCGTGTTGATGGGCGCGCCGACGTTGATGGGCTTGGTCCACTTCGTCCAGGTTTTATCCATGCGCCGGGTCACGTAAATGTCGTTGCTGCCCAGTCCCCCCTCGCGGTTGCTCGAAAAATAAAGCGTTACCCCGTCAGCGGCCAGGAAGGGGGTGGTTTCGGTGAATTTTCCGGTGTTCACGTCACCGCCTAGACCCGCTGGTTTCGACCACTTACCCGCTTTGTCCTGAAAACTGATGTAGAGGTCGTCTTCGTCGCTGCCTTTTTTGGTGCTGAAGGCCATGATGAGCGTTTTGCCGTCGTTGCCCAGGGTCGCGGTTTCGTAGGTGCCCCGGCTGAGGTTGTCGAGGCCCGGAATGTCGAGTTTCAGGGGCTGGCCCCAACCGCCGCCTTGTTTTTTTATCACGGCAAATCCCCGGATGCTCAAATCGCCGCCGTCGTGGGTAACCCAGTGGGTGAGGATGGTGTTGCCGTCGGGGGTGATGCTGTAAAGGGCGTTGTGTTCTTCGCGGTTCACGGGCGAGGGCATCCGCCGGGCCGCCGTCCAGTAACCGCCCTGGTTTTCCGAAAACCACACGTCCTGACTGCCTTTTTGCGGATTCGTATTTTGGGGATGACTCACCCTGGCAAAATACAGCATCTTCCCGTCGGGAGAAATGACGGGGTTGAGTTCGGTGTATTCGGAGTTGACCGCCTCGCCGAGGTTTTCGGGGGCTTGCTGGGCGAGGGTGTTTAGCGGGAGGAGGAGAAGAGGGAGGTAGCGGAGGGGGGTCATACGGGAAAACCGGTTTTCTGCGGAAAGAACGTCGAGAAGCAGGGGCAAATTTGATGCTACTCAGGGAAACCAGCAAGCAACCCTGACAGCGGTCGAAGACCCTGTCAGCGGTTACGTACTTCTGGATAACCAGGTTAATTAGGCTACCGACCAGCCCGCAACCGCTGACAGGGTCTTCGACCGCTGTCAGGGTTGCTACACCGCCGCCCCTTCTTTCATCCGTTCGGCGTGTTCGGCGATGCGGAGTTGTTCGATAAAATCGCCCACGTCGCCGTCCATCACGGCGGGCAGGTTGTACACCGTCAGGTTGATGCGGTGGTCGGTCACGCGGCTTTGGGGGTAGTTGTAGGTGCGGATTTTGTCAGAACGATCGCCACTGCCCACCATGCTTTTCCGCTGACCCGAAATGGCGGCCTGTTGCTTTTCCAATTCCATTTCGTAGAGCCGCGAGCGCAGTACGGTCATGGCTTTTTCAAAGTTTTTCAACTGCGAACGCTCGTCCTGGCACTGCACCACCAAGCCGCTCGGAATGTGCGTAACCCGCACGGCGGAGTACGTCGTGTTGACCGACTGCCCGCCCGCGCCGGAGGAGCAAAAGGTGTCTTTCCGAACGTCGTTCATGTTGATTTGCACGTCCAGTTCGTCGGCTTCGGGCAGCACGGCAATCGACGCGGCTGAAGTGTGGATGCGCCCCTGCGATTCGGTGGCGGGCACCCGCTGGACCCGGTGAACGCCCGATTCGTACTTCAGTTTGCCGTACACGTCTTCGCCCGCCACGTTGGCAATGATTTCCTTGTACCCGCCCGAAGAACCGTCGGTATGGTCGACGACCTGGAAACTCCAGCCTTGTTTTTCGGCAAAACGCTGGTACATCCGAAACAAATCGCCCGCGAAAATGGCCGCTTCGTCGCCGCCCGTGCCGCCCCGGATTTCGAGGATGCAGTTGCGGCTGTCGTTGGGATCTTTGGGGATGAGGAGTTCTTTGAGCAAGTCCTCCAACGCTTCTTTTTTCGGGGCAAGTTCGTCGAGTTCGCCCTTCGCCATTTCCCGGAAATCCTCGTCTTTCTCCGTGGCGAGTACCTCCTTCGCCGACTCGATCTGCGCCAGCACGAGCAGGTAGGCGCGGTACTGGCTCACGACTTTTTCTAAATCCTTAAATTCTTTACTAAGGGTGGTGAACCTCTTCAAATCCGAGACGATTTCGGGCTGCGAAATCTGCTGCGCGACTTCGTCGAAGCGCTCCCGGATGGCTTCCAATTTATCAATCATGGCGTTGGGTTGAGACGATGGGCAAAGATAGGGCTTACCTTTGCAAGTGAACCTACCCGTGCATCGGGTCGCAATTCAAAGACGTTGTCATCCTGGAAGGACCTTGTCGGACAACCGTAAGCTTTCCTGAAATGGGAACGGTCGTCCAACAAGGTCCTTCCAGGATGACAGATTGATTTTTGCCATGAAAAATTCCACAGTTTTCCTCCTGCTTGCCCTCGCCGCCTGCGGTCCCAAAAAACTCGACACCGGCGGCATGGCCCGGGAAATGCGCGACCGCCAGCCCAAGCACGTCACGCCTTCGCAACTCGCCACGCTGGCCGACGAGTGGGGCCGCCAACTGACCGATAGCCTGAATCGGCGGCTCCCGGCCAGCCGACGGGATACGGCGCAGGTGGGAAAATTGGGGCGGCAGTACGGCGCGGAAGCGAAGTTTATGACCCTTCGCGACCTCTCCGCCCAACCCGACCCGAAGGTGCGCGAAGTGGCTGCTGCCTACCAGTACGCCGCCGCTAATCGTCTGCCCGCCGATCCCAATTTGCAAAAACTCGACGGGGGAGAATACTGGCTTTACACCGCTCCCACAGCCCAACCCGATTCGGCGGGGGGCTTCTGGACCATCCGGTTTTCCCGAAAGAACATCATTCTGCGGGTGGATGTGAAGACGTTGAACCGACTGAAAACGCCGGAGTAAGAGTAGAGAGAGGAGAGCAAAGAGCAGAGTGGTGCGCGGTTTTCAATCTCTACTCTCCCCTCTCTACTCTATGCGCTCAGTACCTTACCTTTGCCCCATGCGACGCATTTTGCTGGTGCTTTACACGACCTGGGCGACGGTTTGGTTCGTGGGGCTTTTCCTGCTCATTTTCCCGGCTCAGTACCTGTTTCTGCAACGGGAAGCTTGGAAACCCTACGCACACTACTGCAACCGGCTCTGGGGAAAGCTGTTTTTCCCGATTATCGGAATGCCCATCGACGTGCGCTACGATTACCGCCCCGATCCCAACCAGACCTACGTTTTCTGCGCCAACCATTTCTCCTACCTCGACATCGCGTCGATGGGGGTGATTCTGAAAAATTACTACGCGTTCATGGGGAAAAGTGCGGTAAAAAAGGTGCCGCTGTTTGGCTATATGTTCGCCAAACTGCACATTCAGGTGGACCGTAGCGATCCGGGTAGCCGGGCCAAATCCCTGCAACGCTCGCTCAAGGCGCTGGATAGTGGCCGCAGCATCATGATTTTCCCGGAAGGCGGCATCCGCGCCGAACACCCGCCCCGGATGCACCGACCCTTCCGCGACGGGGCCTTCGTGATGGCCGTTCAGCGACAGGTACCCATCGTCCCGATTTCCCTGCTCAACACGTACCGACTTTTGCCCGACAAAACCAAACCGCTGCTGCATCCGGGCCGCTTGCGGGTGGTGGTACACCGCCCCATTTCCACGATCGGCCTCACTCAGGCCGACGTACCTGAGTTGAAAGAACGGGTTTTTCAGGTGATTGACGAAACCGTAAACGGTCGTCAGTCGTCAGTCGGTAGTCGTCAGCAGAAACGGAAAATCAAGCCTTCTGCCCACGACTAACGACTGACCACTAACGACTAATGACTCCCATGCACATTGATCAGGAAGCCCTCCGCCGTATCGCCCATCTGGCGCGGCTGGAAATCAAGGAAAGCGAAGAAGCCGCGTTGTTGAGTAGCCTGACCGAGGTATTGACCTGGATGGAACAACTCAACGAACTCGACACCACCGGCGTGGAGCCGCTCACGCACATGACCGAAGCCATCGGTGGCCTGCGCGACGACCTGGCGAAGGCAACCCTGACCCACGAGCAAGCGTTGGTCAACGCACCGAAGCGGGATGCCGATTATTTCCGGGTGCCAAAGGTGTTGGAATAAATTCCCCCTTCGAGGGGGGGTGCGTGAGGCGGTGCGGTGGCAGGGGGATGCCCTAGTAGCTTAGTTCACCTTGAATTAGCTGAGGAAATTTTACCCGTTGAGCGTAAACTCATCCGCGTCCAAATCCGTCGGAAAATTTTTCCTGAATGTGGATAACTCCTCTTTTTTCAGTGGATTTGTGTGGATAACCTCCAAATCCTGTTGATAAGCCAAGCGTTCGCCCTTAAAATCAACCAACGCACTTTCGCCCGCGTGGGCCTTGCCGGTGCCGTCTTCGCCCACCCGATTTACGCCTGCCACGTAGCATAAATTCTCAATAGCGCGAGCCTGGAGTAGCGCGTTCCAGGCGTGGCTCCGGGCGGCGGGCCAGTTGGCGACGTAGAGCAACAAATCGAAATCCAGGGGGGTGTTCCGGCTCCAGACCGGAAAGCGCAAATCGTAGCAAATCAGGGGGCAAATCCGCCAGCCCTTCCACTCCACCACCAGCCGTTGGGTGCCCGCTGCGTAGTGTTCGTGTTCGCCCGCCATGCGGAAGAGGTGGCGTTTGTCGTAAAATCGGGCCTGCCCGTCGGGGCGCATCCAAACGAGGCGGTTGTAAAACTTCCCTTCTTCCTGCACCACGTAACTGCCCGTCACCACGGCCCCCGTGCGGGCGGCTTGCTGCTTCAGCCAGCGGAAGGTAGTCAGGCCCATTGGCTCGGCCACGCGGTTGGGATTCATCGTGAAACCGGAGGTAAACATCTCCGGCAAAACGATCAGATCGGTCGGTTGACCGATGCCCGCAATTTTCTCTTCAAGCATCGCCCGGTTGGCTTCGGGGTCTTCCCAGAAAAGGTAGGTTTGGACGAGGGTGACGGTTAGGTCGGACATGAAAGCGGTTATTTTCGCAGTCAAGATAAAGCCTTTTTTCTACCTGTGAGGGTCACCCTGAGCGGAGTCGAAGGGCGTGCGGTGGGCCAACGCTGACCAGCCGCACGCCCTTCGACTCCGCTCAGGGTGACCCTCACAGGTTTTTAACATTTCACTGCAAAATCGTCACCGACCCCTTCAGCGGCGGCAGTTGCTCGTTGGGGCGGATGACGTAGTAGTACGTCGCGGGGGGCAGATTGCGGCTTTGGAAACGACCGTCGAAGGGATTTTCGTAGCCTTTGGAGGCGAACACCTCGCTGCCCCAGCGGTTGAAAATCCGGATTTCGGCGTTGGGGTATTCGGCAATTCCCGCCAGTTCCCAGGTGTCGTTGGTCCCGTCGCCGTTGGGGGTGAATCCGTTGGGCACCGTTAGTTTTTCCCAGACCGTCACCGTGATGGCGTCTTCCGAATAACAGCCGTTGGGGTAGGTGCCGCGCAGGGTGTAGGCGGTGGTCTGGTCGGGCGAGGCCGTCGGCCGGTAGGCGGTGGCATCGCTCAGGCCATCGGGCGGCGACCAGCGATACGCCACGCCGGGGCTACTGTGGGCGGGCAGCGAGGCGGTATCGCCCCGGAACAAATTGAAATCCGGCCCCAACTGCACACGGGGCACCTGCGAAACTACGGCTACCCGTCGCGCATTATTGGTACACAAAAACTCATTGACTGCCGTATACGTGAGCACGTGGTTGCCAAAATTGGCCAGTTTCGGGCTGAAGGTCTCCCCGCGTACCCCCGGCCCGGAGAAAAGCCCCCCGGCGGGCGTCGCTTTCAACGTAACCATGCTTCGATCAGACCCGCACTGGAGCGGGATGGAATCGAACACGATTTGAGGAATGGGATTCACCACCAGCGGCAGCGTGCCCGACTGCGTCGTACAACCGTTGGCATCGACCACTTTCACGGCGTAGCTGCCCGACGTTTTCACCGAAAGCGGGTTGGTGCTCGTGGCGATGCCCGCCAGTGGGGTGCCATCGCGCAGCCAGGTGTACTGGTAGCCCGCGCCGGGTTTGGCGTTGAGGTTGAGCGTGTCGTTGGCGCAAATGCCCGGCTTGGAGGGCCGGAACAGGATGGATTCGGGCAGGGAGTTGATCGTAACGCTTTGGCTCGGAAGGTAGTAGCAATCCGAGGCCAAACTCTGGGCTTTCACGCTGTACAGTCCGCTCTGGGTGATTTTCAGGCTGGGTACGTTCGTGGCGAGGGTATCGCCGTTGCGCAGCCAGACGTAACTGAAATTACCAATGCGCACCGAGAGCGTCGGCAAGCGATCGGCGCAGGTGGTGGTGGGGCCGTCGGCGGTGAGGACGACCGGAGCGCCGGGTTTTTCGATCACGTCGGTCGTATCCGAATAACTTGCCCGCCCACATCCGACCTTGTAATTCACCACCACCGTGTACTTGCCCGGTTCGCCCACGGCCAGTTTATTCATCGTGGCATTAGCCAGGTTTTGCCCGTCGCGTTGCCACTGGTAGCTGTAATTGCTGCTGTCGGTCGTGACGAGTTCGACGAATCCGTCCTCGCACAAATCGAGCGACCGCACGCCGAGGTATCGCTGCACGACTGGCGTAGAAGCCGTGTACACGGGCGGCGTAGGCGGGGGAGTTTTGATGCAGTCGATCACCAGCAGTTGGAAATCGCGCCGCACGGCCCCGATGCGCTGGCCGTTGCGGTACTCTTCGACCAACACGCAGAACACGTGCAACCCCACTGAGCTGGCTGTTACAGAAAGCAGGCCCGTCTGGGCATCTACCTGCAAGGGCGGGTTGCCCGTGATCTGGTTTTGGGCATCGTACCCACTGGCCCACTGCACGGGTGGGTACGTCGAAGCTCCCCGTGGAATGGGTTCGGCAGTGCGGCTAGACGAATAGCCCGCAAAGGGCGTCACCATCGAGTACACCAACCGGTCGCCATCGGCATCGGTAGCGGCGAAACTCAGCTTGAAAGGGTCGTCTTTGCAGATGTATTCGCCATTGGGAATTCCGTAATCGGGCGAGGAATTGATGAAATCCACTCCGTTTTGAAGTAGCGCCGGAAATTCGAGGTAGAACGTCATTCCCGTTTGGCCGGGAGAAAGGATGTTGTCGGCGGCGGCGTTGCGGCAACAGCGTTCCCAGACGATGTAATAGCCCGCCGGATCGTTGTAAAGCAGCGGGTTGAGCCGCAAATTGGCCGAGTAGCCCACATCGGTAGTTTTCAGACTACGGGCTTTGGCGCAGGCTTCGTTGGTATACTGCACCGGGGTACGACCGTTTTGAACCAGGACGATGTCCTGCATTTTCTCGTTGTCGCTTTTCCGGAAAATTACCGCCGTCACCTGGTTCGTCAGCGAAGTCCGACTGCCATTGGCTTCGTCGAAAAACAAGCGCATCGAGAGCAGGAAGTTGCCCGGCGTACCCTGGTAGGCCATTTCAAAATTGCCACCCACGATGTGCGAGGCCAGGACGGGGCGCGTTAACGCACTCAGCAGCAGCCCCAGGGCGAAACCAATTGGTACACGTAAGTTCATCCTTCGGTCGGTTACGCGTGAAAATAGAGTTAGCGGCGGTGCGGACGTTTTGGGGGATGTAAGGTACGGGGAAAATCCATTCAATCGGAAAAGGGTACAACGTCGTGGTTTCGGTTTCCGGTGGAGCGGTGTATTTTTGTTTCAGTAAGCCGGTTTATCACCCTTTCTCATCGTCGTTGTCATCCTGAGCGTAGCGAAGGATCTCCTAGAACTGCCGACCAATTGGCTGTTGGCTATCGCTGGATCACCGCTACCTGCTCGGAAGGTCAGCGAGATCCCTCCAACTCCGTTGCGGACTACGCTCGGGATGACAAACCAGGAGGATGCCGATTTACATCTGATCGACTTTCCAGCCCCCCGGCCTCCCCGCCGTCCCATGACCGACCGACCCGCTTTTTTTGAAACCCGCATCGAATTCCTCCGGGGCGTCGGCCCGCAACGGGCGGCCCTGTTCAACCTAGAATTGGGCCTCTTCACCTACGCCGACCTGATTCAGCATTACCCCTTCCGCTACGAAGACCGCACCCGGTTTTACACCGTCGCCGAACTGACCGAGGCCCTGCCCGCCGCCCAGATCAAAGGCCGGTTGCGGCACTGGGAATTGGTGGGCGAAGGCCCGAAAACCCGGCTCATCGGCCACTTCAGCGACGGCAGCGGGGCGATGGACCTGGTTTGGTTTCAGGGAATTTCCTGGTTGGAAAAAAACCTCCGTCGCGACGGAGAATACGTCGTGTACGGCAAGCCCGTTGCCTTCGGCGGAAAATATTCCATCACCCACCCCGAACTCGAAATCCTCACCCCGGAGAACGAGCAGGGCGGGCACTTCCAGCCGGTGTACAACCTGACGGAGAAATTGCGGCGGCGGCACATCGAGAGCAAGGTCATTGCCAAAATGCAGCGCACCCTGCTCGAACTCGCCCTGCCGCACATCCGTGAAACCCTGCCCGAGGGCTTGATTCAAAAATACCGGCTCATCGGCAAAAAAGAGGCGCTCTGGCACATTCACCTCCCCGGCGACGAGAACAGCCTGCACCAGGCCCGGCGGCGGCTGAAGTTCGAGGAACTGTTTTACAACCAGTTCCGACTCATCAAGCAGAAACTCATTCGTAAAACCGACTACGCCGGGCAGATTTTCACCCGCACCGACCTGGTCACGCAGTTTTACAAAGACCACCTGCCCTTCGAGTTGACCGGCGCGCAAAAGCGGGTAATCCGGGAAATCTTCGAGGATTTGCGGTCAGGCAAGCAAATGAATCGCCTCCTCCAGGGCGACGTGGGTTCGGGCAAAACCATCGTGGCCTTCATCGCCATGCTGCTGGCGGTGGGCAACGGGGCGCAGGCCTGCCTGATGGCCCCGACCGAAATCCTCAGCGACCAGCACTACCACGGCCTCAAGCCCTACGCCGAGGCGATGGGTCTCCGCATTGTCGAACTGACCGGTTCGACGAATAAAAAGGGCCGCCGCATCATCCACGAAGGGCTGTTGGACGGCAGCATTCACCTCATCGTCGGCACGCACGCCCTGCTTGAAGACCCGGTGCAGTTCCGCAACCTCGGCCTCTGCATTATCGACGAGCAGCACCGTTTCGGCGTGGCGCAACGCGCCCGACTCTGGGCCAAAAACCCGGAAATTTACCCGCACGTGCTGGTGATGACCGCCACGCCGATTCCGCGCACCCTGGCGATGACCCTCTACGGCGACCTCGACGTGAGCATCATCGACGAACTCCCGGCGGGCCGCAAACCCATCAAGACCGTCCACCGCTACGACTCGCACCGGCTGGCGGTGTTCGGGTTTTTGCGGGAAGAAATCCGGAAGGGGCGGCAGATTTACATCGTGTACCCGCTCATCGAGGAGTCGGAAAAACTGGATTTCAAGGATTTGATGGACGGCTACGAAAGCGTGGCGCGGGCCTTTCCGGAATACCAGTTGAGCATCGTCCACGGCCGGATGCCCTTCCGCGACAAGGACTACGAAATGCAGCGATTCATCCAGAAAGAAACCCAAATTCTCGTCGCCACGACGGTGATCGAGGTGGGCGTCAACGTGCCCAACGCCTCGGTGATGGTGGTCGAAAGCGCCGAGCGCTTCGGGCTGGCGCAGTTGCACCAGTTGCGCGGGCGGGTGGGGCGCGGGGCCGAGCAGAGCTACTGCGTGCTGATGACCGACGTGAAACTAAGCAAGGAAACGCGCATCCGCCTCGAAACCCTCGTGCGCACCACCGACGGCTTCGAGATTGCCGACGTAGACCTGAAACTACGTGGCCCCGGCGACCTGAGCGGCACCCAGCAAAGCGGCGTGGTGGACCTCATCATCGCCGACCTGGCCAAAGACGGCGAGGTGCTGAAAGCTGCCCGCGAGTGCGCTCAGGCCGTCCTGGAAGACGACCCGGATTTGGTGCTGCCCCAACACGCCCCGATTCGGGATCGTGTGGAATCGGTGAAGGCGGATGAGCGGAATTGGGCGCGGATTTCGTGAAATTTTCGCGCTGACCAAGCATTCGGGAAAAGCCGTAGGTTTGGGGCATGAACCTCGAACGGTACGACGTTACCATCTCCGACGATTTCACACGATTTGAGTTTATCAGCGAAGGCCCGCGCGGGCGGATTGTCAAACTCGTTGCGTTCACGCCATTGGCCCCGGACTTGTTCAATCTTGGTTTCGGCGATTACGATTCGGCTTCCCAAACGCTCGACGACCGGGTCGTGACCAACAACGGCGACCAGCCGAAAGTGTTGGCTACCGTTGCCAGTGCCGCCGTGGCGTTCTTGCGCCACCACCCGACGGTGGTTTTGTACGCCGAAGGCAGCACGACCAGCCGGACGCGGCTCTACCAGATGGGGCTGAACCGGTTTGGGGCCGACGTGACCGCCTTGCTCACCGTGCTGGGCTACCGCGACGAACGTTGGCAACCGTTCGAGCCGGGGAAAAATTACGAGGCTTTTTTGGCTCGATTGAAATAACCGGCTATTTTTCAATCATGAAAACGAAAACCAAACGCCCCCTGAACGCTCAACGCGGCAAACCCTGGAAGGTGACGGTTGACCCAACACTGACCGACCGGTACCCAGATGAACTGTTCGCCGAAAAGGCCGCACGGGCACGGGCGTTTCTCGAAGCACACCCGCTGCCGGAAGGCTTCACGCTCGACCCGACCATGAACCAAAACCGGAAAGACGTGGGTCTTGCCGAAAAGCTTGCTCAGGCGGAGGCTTCCATCGAAAAATACGGCTTACCCGATAAAGAACGGCGAGACGAGCCGAAGCGTGAGGAGTAGCGTTAAGCAAGCGAACCGCTTCGTCGTTCCAACCCGTCAGGAGACGGGATAGGGTGATGTGGTTACAGATCGAAGAATAGGCTTAAAGAATCACCCTTATGTACAAGACACCTCTTTTTTCAAAATTATATTTAGGAGACAATTTAGATTCCGAATTAAAAAAGATTTTAGAGATTTATTACAATGCATTGCATGAAGCAGTAATTTTTGGAGTGCATTTACTTGATTGGGAATCAAAACATCTTGAGGGAGATAAATATCTTACACGCTTTATGTTTTTAAGAAAAACAGTTGAATATCTTGATACCATTGCGTCGAATATTAGATTTTCGATTATTGATCCATGCGAAATTACTATTAGAGTTCTTTTAGAAACTGTATTAAATTTCGATTATTTATTATCAGATCAATCAGAAGACAGAAGTTTTGTTTATGTAGTTGTAGATTTTATTCGCAAAATTGAGAAAAACAATTTACATTTAGACCTTCTTAATGAATTAAAATTATCATCAATCAAATCTGACATGGATTTAGAGATGATAAATTTTTTAGGGAATCAGAATCTGAACAAAAGTATTGAATTTCACCAAGATTGGCTCGATAAGAATAATAGACTTGTCTTTTTGTTGATTTACAGGTAGTTGCGCTATATTTGTACTGTAC
>CAXTIG010000062.1:0-31319 GCA_964244295.1 uncultured Cytophagales bacterium | reverse complement strand
TACAGTACAAATATAGCGCAACTACCTGTAAATCAACAAAAAGACAAGTCTACTGGTGATATCAGAGACAAAATATTGGTTTTTTTTAGCAATGAGCGAGACTTAGTTGCTGATCAACAAAGGCCTAAAGTGTTGGAAGAGAAAATAAACGTTTGGGAGCAGACCTGGCTGCAAGGCTGGCTAACTGAATTCACCTGTGATTTGTTGGCAACCTATTTCGTGGGACCAGCTTATGCTTGGACAAACTTGAAACTTTCCGCAGCGGAACGCCCAGAAGATATTTATGAAAGCACATCACTAACTCATCCATCTCACGAGGCGCGGATGAGAATAATAAATTGCATGTTGTATATTTTGGGATACTTCAGTGAAGCAGAAGAAATTAAACAAGAGTGGAACGTACTACTTACTTTACCGGCTTATCAGGAACCTGATTATTATACGTTGGCCTTCCCAGACGAATTACTTAGTGCGTTAGCTGAAAATGTTTATCATTCGTGCTGTCAATTAGGCTTTCTATCTTATCAAGAACAAGTAGATTCCATTCACCAACCGGTCTCACTTGTTATGAATCAGGCTTGGGACGTTTTGCGCAAGAATCCGGAAGCGTTTCAGAAATGGGAGGCACAGAATATAGAAGATTTAAAGACAATAATGTAATCAGAATGTTTTCTTAATAAAAAATATTTCAGAGAGACGCACGTCATCGGTGAAGCGAAAGCCAATATACAGAACCATTCCACTCAGCAGAAAAAAGCCGAGACGATTTACTGAGTCGTCTTTGAGTACGTTAGGGAAACGTCTCAGAGTAAAGTAGAACCGAAGAGATGGAGGTGAACGAAAACAATTGTTCTATTCTTCGCCTCACACAGGCGAAACATCAGCCTCTTTTTTACCGTGAGCGAGCAGCACTTCCCGGTACTTAACTAAGGTGGTCGCTCGTCGGTCCAGCGCAGTCTCGCCCATGAGCAGCAAACCGTGGTTTGTGGCAACCGCCTTTCTCAGCCACAATTCGGCAATCAGCGAACACGCCAGCGCCGGTTCGTATCCTAAAAAATGCACCAGACGCTGCCGCACTGCGTAGCCGTACGGATAGTACGTCGCCGCGTAGGTTTGGTAAATGTCTGGTTGATAGACCGGTTCGGTGTTGTGGCGCAGATCCCGGTTGCGGATGCGTTTCATGGCAGGCAACAGTCGTTGATGGTACGTGGCCTCGTCCCATTGGCACTGGAGGTACTTATTTAGCATCAAGCGGATGGACGGCTCTTCAGGCAACGTGACGCACGGATGGGGCAGGTAGCCCAGCCAAGTTTCAATTAATTCGTGAGCCGGTTGCTCCAGTTCGGGCAGTGTACGTGCGGCCAGGGACAAATCCTGCCAGTGAACCGCATACAGCCGCCCCGCATCAATCTCTTCCTATGAAAAGACACGACCGGACAAGGTTTTTGTTTTCGTTTCGGTCTTCAACTCGCTTTGCCACATTTTCCTGCCTCCCGCTCAAAAAAGGTTGGCGTGTTTTTCTATCTTAGCACAAGCGAACGGCCAAACAAAGAATCAACTGCTCAGGAGGATGGAGAAGAAACCCGGCAAAGACCCGGTGTACCCGGTGGAGTACGCCCACGTCGAACGACTTGTCAAAGACACCCAGGAGACAGTACGTCAGATTGACGAACGCATTGAGAACCTGGCTCCCGACCGGGGACCGGAACAACATTACAACCCGCCTGGCTTTCTCCGCTCCCGGCAACCCGGCAACCGGGACGCTGCCATCGATAAACTTAAAGAAACAAGGGAGACGTTGAAAGCGCAGCGCTTCAACCAGGTCGAAAAAGAAACTGGGGACGCCAGCCCCGAAATCCGCGCCCAGGTGCGGGCTAAGGCTCGCGAGGCGCTGTTTCCCAACCCGTACCGGACGGGTGCAGAACGCAATACACCGGCGGGCGAGCGCCGGGACCTCGAACAATCGCAGGACTACATGGACGCGTTGCGATTTCCCGCCCCGGATCCGAATGATCCCACCGCCTCCCGGGATCTCGACCAGTCCCAGGAGCGCATGAATGCGTTGATGGCCGATGCGCGTCAGAAGGCGGTTCAAGAGAAATCAGAAGTCGATACACCCCCGGCCAACAACTTTGTATCCGCCTCCGCGCGTTTCACGCAGACCCTGCATTGGTCGCCCAGCCCCAGCAAAAACGACGGACCAACGGAACCAGTCCGGCACCGGGATGTGGAGCAGGATCGCGATTAATTAGACTACCGGTCCGGCTCTATATCCCGTCCCTTCTCTTTTCCAGGTGCGGTGCGGGTGCGCGGGGTGGCATCGTTGCGGAGCCAGCTTGGTAACCGTTCCCGATTTTGCTCAACGAGATACTGATCACGTCCGGCTTTCATACCGCTGAGCCGGTCACTCTGTGGCTCCATCTGGCTTAGGGGTTCAGCCAAGTGCGGCGCACGCTTGGCCAGAATGTAGCCTTCGTTGAAGCCCTTCACAAAATCAGGAGAGGGCGTTTGGATTTCTTCCATCAGCGAAAGGGGTTGCGGGCGTTCTTCTCCAGATAGGCGTCGATGGAGTCCCGGTCGTAGAGGATGATTTTCTTCTGGGGTTGGGAGAAACGAATTTTTCCTTCGTCGCGGAGTTTCTGCATGGTCGTCTTCGACTTGATGTTCAGCAGATTCATCGCCTGATCATCGGAAATCCACTTTTCTTTTTCATCGCCATGCTTTTCCCGCAGCCGCGCCACAACTTCCTCGATGAGGGCATAAAATGCTTCGTCTTGCAGGCAGATAACTTGCATTTGAATTCCAACTAAGCCAGCGCCGAACAATGTCTAAAGATAAGTAATGACTTTTTTAGTTCAACTTAGGAGTAAAACCTGATTAGTATCATTTCTCCGCACAGAAATGTTTAGGTTTTACAAAGTCAACACCAAATAATTTTTCCGTCCCTAAGAAAAAAATGACTCCTACATCCATCATTTTTCCACACAGACGGAGTTAAAGTTACCCGATTCCACTTGTCAATTTTGTGATCCCAGTAAGGACTGAATTTTTTCATCAATGATAAGGTGAGTATCTCACCACAACCGCAGGGGCACCTCATCAACGCCCATTTGGGTAGGTCCCGATGGCCTACTATGATAAGAAATTTAGCGGGGATGTCTGCCTCCTTGGGCCGCACGGTAATTAACCGTGGTGAGTAATCCACCTTACCCAAAAGGAGCTGTAACCTACCTATGATGCGCCAAACGAAATGTTTCACCGAATAGTTAGTTTACCTGATCCAGAAATGGCTTCATATCGCCCTGACCCCAGTAGTCTTCACTCTTGCAAACCGCACAAGTGTTTCCGGGTCCAATAGAAGGCCTACGATCAACCCCTTGATCGAATAACCGCACCAGGTGATTTTCCGGGCCATTCTTTTTGTACCCGGTCAATCGGTTGATAAATTCATTCACGCTCATGGTAGCGACTTCTGAAGTGAACGTAATGACAGCAGGACTTGGATTGCCACCACCAATTACGTAAGCTTCTTCTTTCTGTCGTTCGTACCCCTGAGGATCGTTTCGTTTTAACTGCTCTTCGCGCGCCAGAGCGGGGTTTACTACTCTTCGGCACAACAGACAAGTACTGCCCGGCTGCACGACGGTCATCCGGCCCTGCAAAGCTTGGAGTCGCGATGGATCATCCTCAGAGGGTTCAATCATAATCCCCATGTCAATAAGAGGGATTAAATAAAAGTAAGCGAGACGATTTAGGAATATACGTCCACTGTTGTCGTCGGTACAGCCGAAGAGCACATCACAAGTTCGAATGGCATTCCGGCATTCTTCACTACCAACCCAGTTATTCAAGTAACGGACGCGGCAACCAATGCCGATCCCCGCGATTAGGTCCTTAAGCGTATCGACTTTGGGTCTGCCCGCATCGGCATCCTGCGAAGTAGCCCCATAAAGCCGACTAAGATTGCTGCGTTCGACAAGGTCATTGTCAATCAACAGCAACTGACCAACCCCCAAGCGGGCCAATAGATGAGCCGTTGCCGAACCGGTCGCTCCGCAACCAATAACACCAATTTTTAGCTTGGACAGGTCCGCGTTCAACGTTGGCCCGAAGGCCAACTGCTGGCGATGAAACTCTTCCTTCGGGTGGATTGCGTACTTGTCTTTGTAAAAAAACGCGAACCGATTTCCTAAGATTCTGATGAAATCAACTGGAGAATAACTCAACCTGTTCGTGCAAGCCCTGGCAATGACCGATTTGTCGGGTAGAATAACCAAGCTAAGGTTAGGGTGCGTACTATTGTTCCGCTTGTAAATAGTTTCAAAAAGAGATCGTTCGTTTTCATCGTCTGTTTCGGAAAACTCATTGTAGCCAGATGGGTGTGAATGAACCAAACAGATTTGCAAATCTTCCTCCTTAGCCCGTTTTAACAGTTTCCGAAAGACTTCGGTGTTCCACTCAACTCGATCTGCGCTATGTTCAAGGATGTACTCGTCGGGAACAGCAACTACCTCTTTGGACAAAAATCGAAACTCTCCTCCACCATCCCACATATTTTGGCTTGTTTCGGAACGCCCACAGAGCATCAACGCTGGGCGTTCTTTCATATCTTCTTTGATAGTTAGCCGGTAAAGCTCGTCAAAGTGGCGTTCCTGGATCGTCAGGGTGTATCTCATTAGGCTGTATGAAGTGCGGTTATTACCCGTTGCAGGTAAGACTGTATGTTATCTAATCCTATACGCCACTCGCTGGCCGGGGCGTGACGTGACCAACGTTGCCATGTTTGCTGAAAATGGCTTTCCAACTGATCGGCTTGTGGAGGATAAACATTGGCAGAAGCCAGCCTCAGTTCTGGCTGGAAATAAAACATGTCGGGTGGGATATCGGGGTATCCAACTGGCATTATGATCAGCAAGGATGAATGAGCAAGGTTGAATTTGTCATCCGGCTTCACCGGGAAATTATCAATGATGAGACCCTTTTGGGCCCCATCACTGATTTCCCGGAAGCTATAGCCCTTGCTGGTTAAAAACCCTCTATCCCTGGATGGTAGGAATGAATCAGCCATTGGTCGTATTGGGTTTGCATCCGTAAAAGCTTTCGATTCCTTCACGAGCCAAATTGACACGGCTGGTGTCTTCAATTAGTTCGTCCTCATAAGGCCCTTTGATGGAAAGGAAGATATCGTACCCCACCGGAATGGAACCAAGTCGTCGAACTTCGGCTCCCGTGATGTATTGTCGATCCGTCTGATGCTCTACACCCTCGATGATGAACTTCAATTTTTTCTTGATGTAGAAGCCTTCGATGCCCGGCCGCGCCAAATCAACTTCCTCATCATCAGCGATCGGGTCATCTTTCCAGGGTTCAGAAATCGTCAAAAACAGTTCTGCATCCTTCGGCAGATTAGCCAACTCCTTGATTTGAGCCCCAGTCAGGTACTGACGGTTGGCAGTAAACGGCTTGTCTTCAACATTGAAGGTCAAGATCCGCGCTGTGTTTTGTTTCTGTAGGGAATCTGATAAGACCATGATTTTAAGGTTTTTAAGTTAAAAATAGTTTCTTTCACAGGGTTAATGACTGAGCAGTAGGTTTTCCGCCCAAGGGCCATTTTCTCCCTCTTAATGACACAAAGATAAAGAAAATCTAATTCTATCAAGCAAATCTTGGTAGATTTTTTTCATTATTAATATTGTTTGATGGAATTAGATTAGTATATTTGTTGAACAAATAACTGACAAGCAGTGCCTTACGAAACGAAATCTTTAGGGAAGACTCTTAAAGAGGCCCGAGAACTTTTTCCATTTACCTTACGCCAGGTGGAGGAAGCAACCGGAATCTCCAACGCGTACCTGAGCCAGTTGGAAAACGATAAGATTAAGAAGCCATCGGCAAACGTGCTATATAAATTAGCTTCTATTTATAACGTTCCCCTGAATGCGTTGCTTAGTGCAGCCGGTATCATTGAGAAAACGACGGATAGCAGTTCGCAAAGAGATAACAGTGAGTGGTTAAACCGATTGGCTTTTTACGCGGATAGTTTATCCGAAGAAGAGCAGAGTGCCGTGTTAGATTACATCAAGTACATGAAGTTCAAGAGTAAACATGGTTGAGCTTTCCACGCAGCACGATATTGAAAAGATATCGATGGATTTGTTGAGGCAGTCTAAAGCGCTTGACGTATTTCCTACTCCGATTGATCGAATCATCCGTACTGCCGACCTGGTTGTCAACGGTACGATTGACCTTTCCGCAATTGACGAGTCTTTCCTGGAAAAAGCTTCCACTGCTTTCCGCAGTGGGTGGGGAAAGGTCAGAGGATTTCTGGACCGCTCCGAGAAGGTAATCTACCTGGACTTGCAGCAATTTCCGACCCGGCTAAACTTTATTAAATTGCACGAAGTGGGACACGAGGTCCTACCGTGGCAAAGGGAGATCATGCAATACGTGGATGATGATGAGACCCTGAGCTTTGCCGTGCGGGAAGAATTTGAAGCAGAAGCTAATTTTTTTTCGTCCCTCACGCTTTTTCAACAAGACCGCTTTACGAGTGAAATGGGAAAGCTCGAACTGAGTTTGAAAGCGGGTATGGCGTTAGGAAAAAAATTTGGTGGGTCGGTTCATGCATCTTTACGGCGTATGGTCGAGCATTCCAACAAGCGATGTGCCTTACTGGTACTGAAGATGGACGAAGACTTGGCTTCTCCATTTGCCTTCCCTAAATGCAATAAAAGGGATATTTTTCAATCAGTGAAGTTCACGAATGAATTTGGGGAATTAGCAACCCCAGAGCATTTTGGGCATGAGTGGCCATTTGTGCAAGATTACTTTTCAGACCGCCGCTTCCGTGAAGACGGAGAAATTAGCCTTCCTACACAAAATGGATTAGTTACGTTTACTTATCACTTCTTTAACAACACCTACAACGGATTCGTGTTTCTGTTGCCACAAGGTGAGCATCAATCGTCCCGGACTAAAATTCTACTTCGGGGATATCCTGCTCCGCACTCCGTATATTTTTAAATCAAGCCTAAAATTCTTGTGCAAATCTTGTGCAAATAAAAAAGCACCTACAAGTTTTACCTCGTAAGTGCCTGATTATTAGGCTCCCGAAGCTGGGCTCGAACCAGCGACCCTCTGATTAACAGTCAGATGCTCTAACCGACTGAGCTATTCGGGAATTTGTTTTTCTTTTTCGTTTTCCGAAAAAGTGACGCAAAAGTAGGCTTTTCGGCTCTGCTGCGCAAGCCTCCGTTGAAAAAAACTTAATTAAATGCCCCCCGGTTTTGGGTGTACTGGTCGTACTGCTCCTGCAAACGGCGGCGAAATTCGAGCGGATCGCTGATTTTGTGGAAGCCCTGGCCCGTCACGCCGGTGCCGTGTACTTTTAGCGTACCAAAGCCTAACATTCGCCCGAACACGCTCTGTTCCACCTCGATACTCTCGACTTTGTTGAGGTTCAGTTCAATCGTATCGCGAGAAATGAAGCCGGTTTTGATGATGACCCGCTTGTTGGTCACCACGAATTCGTCGGAGGCGCGTTTGATGAGCGGACGGATGAAAAGCGTCAAAATGGAGGCCAGTTCAAAAAAAATAATCCAGTGGTAGCTGGTTTCGTAGACGACGGTTTCGTCTTTAATCAGGTGATCGTTGACGTAACTTCCCATGCGGTTGGATTGGAGTTGAAAGAAAGGGTTTGAAAAAATAGAGAACAAAGGTTCACCCGGAACCCCAAAACTAAAAACCGGAGCCGGGTCACACCATCGGGACGTGTACCACTTTTTTGGTGGCGAAGAATTCTTCTTCAAAAAAACCGTCCAGACCGAATACCTGGTACGGGCGGCGGAGGTCGCGGAGTTCCTCGGTCAGGTCGCCGCCTTTGAGGTACAGAATGCCGTTGCGCAAGTCGTGGTTGAAGTGCCGGTTGAATCGGCCCCGCAGCCACTCAGCGAAAGGTTTTAACTGCGTGACGGCACGGCTCACTACGAAGTCGTAGCTATCGGTAAGCTGTTCGGCCCGGACCTGCTCGGCCCGCACGTTGCTCAATTCCAGCGTCTTCGCCACTTCCTGCACCACCTTTATTTTTTTGCCGATGCTGTCGGTAAGGTGAAACTCGGTTTCGGGAAATAAAATGGCCAGCGGAATGCCTGGAAACCCCCCGCCCGTGCCCACGTCGAGCACGGTAGCGTACGACTTGAAAGGCTGAACTTTGGCGATGCCCAGCGAATGAAGGACGTGTTTCTCGTAGAGATTTTCGATGTCCTGCCGCGAAACCACGTTGATTTGCCCGTTCCAGAATCGGTACACTTCGTCGAGTTGGGCCAACTGCGCTCGCTGACGCTCGGTCAGGGTGGGGAAATAGTTAAAAATCAGGTCGACGCCCATGAGTCAAAGTCGATAGTTGGCAGTGGATAGTCGATAGCGAGGAAATTTTTGCAGGCAACCTTTCTCCAGGCTGGTTCTCAACGCCAGGTTAATTTTTTACGGGAAAAGATGGTTTTACTGCCCATAAACGCGTAGTACCCCACCAGCAACGCATCCAGACCGGGGAAAGCCCAGGATTTGATCAGGCCACCGAGGCGGCGGTTGGCCGTGGCGTAGGTGCGCCACATCGCCGCCAACCGCAGCAGAAATAAGCCCAGCGTCAGCCCCAGCCAGCCCCAATCACCCCGCAGCGCAAAGGCCGGAACCAGGACGAGAAACAGCAGCCACGCGAATACCTGCGAAGCCGCCAGCAAGCCCAGAATCCGGCGAAACCGGGGGCGGTAAAACTTTCCCACCGAAAGGTGACGGCGCTTTTGCCGGTACCAGCTTTGCCAGGAGGTTTTCGGAAATGACCACACGAAGGCCAGCGGATCGAGGCACACCGCCGTGTTGCTCCCCGTGGCGACTCGGTTGATGAACAAATCGTCGTCGCCGCCGAGTACGTTCAGGTGTTCGTTAAAACCTTTGTTTTCCAGAAAAAGCGATCGCCGGTAGAGCAGATTCCGGCCCACGCCCATAAACGGCGATCCGGCCAGAGCCAGCGAAACGTATTGCAGCGCGGTGTAGAACGTCTCGAACCGGATGAAGGAATTAAGAACTCCCTCCCGTTTTTGGTAGGGTGAAAAACCCAGCACGATGGCTTTTCCGGGGCTAAGTTGACCGGCCATGCTGGCAATCCACTGCGGCGAAGCGGGGCGGCAATCAGCATCGGTCACCAAAATGGCCTCTTTCTGTGCCGCCCGAATGCCCAGCGAGAGGGCGTATTTTTTAGCGGTAATGTGTGGGGGTGTTTGTTTGACGTGGACCCGGCGGAGATTGGGGTAGCGCGTGACCGCCTCAAGCAGAAATTCGTAGGTGTCATCCTCAGAACGGTCATCGACCAGCACGATTTCAAAATCGGGATACTGCTGGTCGAGGAGCAGCGGGAGGAGTTGCCGTAAATTTTCGGCTTCGTTCCAGGCGCAAACCACCACTGAAACGCCGGGCGTGTACCCGGGAGAAAGCCGTTCGGGCACCTGATACCGGGCCGTACGGGAAAAAACCGCCCACACGAAAACCAACTGAATGCCAATCGCCAGCACGAAGGCGGCAAAGCCAATTAAAAGTAGGGTCAAATGCGAGAGGAATAAGGTTACGTGGACAAAGATACTTTTCAGGGGGGGAAGATTCCTGGCGGCGGGGCTATTTTTACGGACTTTTCCCGGAACGTATGCAGTTTGAAATTCAGCAGAAAGACCCCCACAGCCGCGCCCGCGCGGGCCTGATCACCACCGACCACGGCTCGATCGAAACGCCCATTTTCATGCCCGTTGGCACGGCAGGCAGCGTGAAGGCGGTCCACCAGCGCGAACTCCGCGACGACATTCAGGCGCAAATCATATTAGGCAACACCTACCATTTGTACCTGCGCCCCGGCCTGGACGTGCTCGAAAAAGCCGGGGGCCTGCACCAATTCAACGGCTGGAACGGTCCCATCCTGACCGACAGCGGGGGCTATCAAGTGTATTCCCTTTCGGGAACTGGCCGTAAAATCAAAGAAGAAGGCGTCACTTTCCGCTCGCACGTGGATGGTTCCACGCACGTATTCACGCCCGAAGGGGTGATCGATATTCAGCGCAGCATCGGGGCCGACATCGTTATGGCCTTCGACGAATGCACGCCATACCCCTGCGAATACGGCTATGCCCGCGAGTCGATGGAATTGACCCACCGCTGGCTGAAGCGTTGCTGTGAGCGCTTCGACCAAACCAAGCCGCGCTACGGCTATGGCCAAACGTTGTTTCCTATCGTACAGGGCAGCACATTTCCGGACTTGCGTCGGCAGTCGGCGGAAGTGGTGGCGGGTTTTGAACGAGAGGGCAACGCCATCGGCGGCTTGTCGGTGGGCGAACCCGCCGAAATTATGTACGAAATCACGGAGCAGGTTTGCGCTATTCTACCCGAACACCGGCCTCGTTACCTGATGGGCGTGGGCACTCCAGCCAATATTCTGGAATCCGTAGCCCTGGGTGTGGATATGTTTGACTGCGTGATGCCCACCCGCAATGCCCGCAACGGAATGCTGTTTACCACACAAGGGATAATTAACATTCGCAATGAACGGTGGAAAGCGGATTTTAGCTCCATCGATCCCACTCTGGGAGGGTACGTCAGCACGGCCTACACGAAGGCTTACCTACGTCATTTGGTGCGTTCAGATGAGATGCTGGGACCACAAATTGCTAGTGTTCACAACCTTACGTTCTACCTTTGGTTGGTACGAACGGCCCGCCAGCGAATCGCCGATGGAAGTTTCTTTTCGTGGAAAAATGCAATCTTACCGGAGTTGATGCAGCGTTTGTGAAACCGTAGAAAAACATACCCAAATTGTGGTTACAACCGAACACAGGCTCAAATTTCAAGTATTATTTAAACTACACCTTTCCCGATGCCTTCGGAGTGGACATGGATGGGCGGGGGAATAATTTTTTGTTGTTCAAAATTTACGCATACTTTTGTGCCGGTCGCATTGCAGGGGTACCGCCCGATTCGGCCCACCCTAACCAGTGTTTTTTTATCCCTTATTTCACCCCCTCCGAATAGACATGAAGAATCTGAACGCTCTTCCATGCCTCATGCTTTTTGCGCTGGGTACGCTGATGAGCCTGCGTGGGCAAGCGCAGGATACCATGCTCGACACCACCTCGAAGGCCAACCGTTACAACCGTAACGCGTTGTACGAGGGGCCAAATAAACTCAATACCTGGTCGGTGTCGGTCAGTGCGGGTTCCCCTCAATTTTTTGGCGACCTGCGGCAGTATGATTTCTGGCCCACTGGTGCCAACAGCGACAAGAGTCAGAGTGAGCGCGGTACTTTTGGGGCCAGCGTGTACATCAACAAGCAATTCTCTCACCTGTTCGGTGCGTCGCTCGTCGGCGACATCGGGACGCTGAAGGGTACGAAGTACCGGATTTACAATTCGTACTTCAAAGCCGATTTCTACCAGGTTTCGTTGCTGGGTACAACGAATTTAAAGTCCCTCTTTTTTGGTGCCCGGAAGTTAAACCGTTGGAAGATTGACTTTTACGCGGGTGTCGGGTTGATGTCGTTTAAATCGGAGGCCTACGAAATTGGTAGCTCTCCGGCAAAGCTAAAGCGCTTCACGAATGGCGACGGTTCGGCTAAATTCTACGGCTTCGACAGTGACAGCAAACGAACCAAAGAATTGGTTGTTCCCATCGGATTGACAATTAATTACGAATTGTCGCCCCGCTTCGATCTGGGTCTTGATTTGGGTCTCAACAACGTCAACACCGAAAAACTGGACGCCACCGTGGGTGGCGATGCTTCCAGTGCCTACGACCTGACCGGCAACCGGGGTAACATTTACGACTACCGTAAGGGACTTTCCGACCTCGATAAGTGGGGTAAACTGGCCATAATGGTGACGTATAAACTGGGTAAAAACGCCGTTAGTCCCGGAAAAGATAAAGTGTACGATGCCGCCAGAGGCACGTATCACCTGCGCTACGTGGATCCCAAGTTGCTCATCAAGCCGCCGAAAATCCTGACGATTGATGAAATCGACTCGATCGCCAAAGTCAACCTCCCTAAAGAAATCGACCCCCGCCTCCTGCTCGACAGCGACAACGACGGGGTTTCGGACTATTTCGACAAGCAGCCGAATACTCCTCCGGGTAGCATCGTCTCGGGTTCGGGTGAAGCGATTGATTTCGAGAAAATCGTCAACAACATCATTCCGGGCAGCGGTTGTATGGAGATTTTCGCCAACGTGCAGTTCGACACCGACAAGAGCATCATCAAGCCCGAATACCAGGAAATGATGAACCGCATCGTGGAACTGCTCAACCGGGTGCCCTGCCGTCTGCAACTGACCGGCCATGCCGACCGCCGCGCTTCCGACCGCTACAACATGGGTCTGGCCGAACGCCGGGTGCAAGCCGTGAAAAAGTACCTCGTCAACGCCGGGGTCAACAACCCCGCCCGCATCATCACCGACTCGTTCGGGGCCTTCAAGCCGGTTGCCGACAATGCCTCGAAGGAAGGGTTGCGTAAAAACCGCCGCGTAGAATTGCGCTTCCTGCCTTAGGAAGAAGAGTCTAAATCAGCAAAACACCGTCCCGAAAGCTCTCGGGACGGTGTTTTTGTTTTCGTGCGACAGCACCTGACCGTCTGCTAAAAAAAGGAAGGATATAAAAACAAAAATCCTGCGCCGTTATCGGCGCAAGATTTTTTAAAATCATTGGATTACCACACCCGACGATTCTCTACAAATTCATCAGCGATTCTCTCCGGCGCATTTTTCCGGCGGGAATACCAAACATCATCTTAAACCGACGGCAGAAATAGGCCGTATCCTTGTAGCCTACTTCGGCCCCGATGGCACGAATGCTCTTTTTCGAGGTGCGCAGCAGCCCCACGGCGGCTTCCATGCGCTGGTATTCGATGTAGTCCTGCGGATTGATGCCCGTCAGCATTTTAAAATACTGCCCGACGTAATCTTCCGAAACGTTCGCCACGTTGGCCAGTACTTTATTGGAAAGGTCGCCGCCGATGTTGTTTTTGATGTACGCGAAAATGTCGATCAGGCGGGGATCTTTGAAATACGTGCTGTTGGTGGCCAGTTGCTCGACGAAAAGCCGGTGCTTTAGAATGTACCGGATGACCTCGATGGCAATCTCCTCGGTTTTTATTTTAATAATGCGACCCCGGCCCGGCGAGTCGGTCGAATCTTCCGCCAGAATTCGGGCAATGGCGTTGCCCAGGCTATCCTCTTTTTTAATAATAAAAGGCGGAATATCGAGCGAGGTAAAGAAGTTGACCGAGTCGAATACCTTGGCTTCAAAGGCCACCAGTCCAAACGAGTTGTCCAACTGACCAATCCTCGAAGCGTCCCGGATGGGTTCCAGGTACTGCTCGCGGTGGGTCATAAAATCCTCGTTGTTGATGAGTTTGGGGCGCTCCGGGTTACCGTAGGTGATGCTGAGCATTTTCCCACCGGGAATAAAAAGCATATCACCTTCTTCGGCGCTCAACTCTTCATCCCCAAACGAAACTTCCCCTTTGTAAAGAATCAGCAACGTATTCTCCACATCATAGAAATTCTTGATGCGGATGGGCTGAAGCATCCGGAAGTGCCGCGACTTGATGAACTTAACCCCGAGGGATTCAATAATTTTATTGTAATCTTCCATTGTACGAACGGGCTATCTAAATGGCTTCAATGGGATTGAGAGGAAGAAATTTGTACAAAACTAATAAGGTAACCAACAATTCCAAATACAAATAAAAAAGTGTGTGACCGGTGAAGGGCCACACACTTTCCGAAAAAGGCGTTTTTGAGTAGAAAATTCTTATTTTAACAACTCTCGAGCAATCACGATTTTTTGTATTTCGGAGGTGCCTTCGTAAATCTGAGTGATTTTGGCATCGCGCATGAGTCGCTCGACGTGGTATTCTCGCACGTAGCCATACCCTCCGTGTACCTGCACGGCCTCGGTGGTGATGTCCATCGCTGCTTTAGAGGCAAAGAGCTTGGCCATCGCTGCTGCTTTTACGTAATCGCCGTGTTCGTCTTTAAGCCGAGCGGCTTGCAGGCACAACAGCCGTGCGGCTTCAATCTGGGTAGCCATATCGGCGAGTTTGAATTGAATGGCCTGGTGTTCGCTAATGGGCTTCCCAAATGATTTACGCTCTTTCGAGTACTGCAAGGCCAATTCGTAAGCGCCCGATGCAATACCCAGGGCCTGAGCGGCAATGCCGATGCGCCCGCCATTGAGGGTAGCCATGGCGAACCTGAAGCCGGCTCCATCCTCGCCGATGCGGGCTTCCTTAGGCACTTTTACATCGGTAAACATCAACGAATGAGTGTCAGACGCGCGAATGCCCATCTTATTTTCTTTTTTTCCGATTACAAAACCGGGCGTTCCTTTTTCCACGATCAGGCAATTGATGCCCCGGTGGCGTTTGCCGGGATCGGTCTGCGCCATGACTAGGTACACCGAGGCCGAACTGCCATTGGTAATCCAGTTCTTCGTGCCGTTGAGCAGGTAATAATCGCCTTTGTCTTCGGCGGTGGTGTGCTGAGAGGTAGCATCCGACCCGGCCTCGGGTTCGGACAAGCAGAAAGCGCCGATGATTTCTCCTGTTGCCAGGCGGGTCAGGTATTTTTGCTTCTGATCTTCGGTACCGAAGTGCTCCAAACCCCAGCAAACGAGCGAGTTATTGACCGACATGATTACCCCCGCCGATGCATCCACCTTGCAGATTTCTTCCATCGCCAGCACGTATGACACGGTGTCGAGGCCACTGCCACCGTACTCGGGCGAAACCATCATGCTCAGAAAACCGAGTTCGCCCATTCGGCGCACCTGCTCCGCCGGAAACCGGGCTTCCTCATCCCGTTCGATGACACCGGGCAGGAGTTCGGTCTGGGCAAAATTGCGGGCGGCGGCCTGTACGGCCAAGTGTTCTTCGGTCAGGACGGAGCCGGGAATGAAATCGAGGAGCGTTGCCATTTTCAAAAAAAAGTCGTTGTGGTTGAAGTAGCCAAAGATAAGAAACCCGTCTGACCAATCCGGATTGGGGTGATCTTTCCATCGAACGGGTCAGAAGCGTTGATGTTTCACCGAAGAGCACCGACGTCAAAAATCGCTCAATTATGCGGTTTTTGACGGGCCAACCAGAAATTCGCCCGCTTTAAAGCAGTCTGCCGATGCGTTCTTCGGAAATGAGTGGAAGATTTTGGTAGCGCAAAAAGAGTTGCGCCAGCACCACTACGTCTTCGAGGCAGTACTGCCGGATGCGCTCCAGGCCGTCTTCCTGATGAAAAACCGCATTCACCCGGTCGCCGCTGAGGTCGGTCTTGCTCGAAGGAATATCGAACAAGGCCGCCAGCAGTTCCAGCGATGTGTAATTTTTTTTGTCCCCAAACTTCCAAAGTTCAAGGGTGTCGAGGTGGTTGATTTCCCAGGGTTTTCGGTCGCTGAGTTGCAGGGCGCGGGGCAGGGGAACCGTGTTGACCAACATCCGGCGGCAAAGGTAGGGGTAGTCGAATTCGCGCCCGTTGTGGGCGCAGAGCGTGAGCAGGTTGGGCTTGTACTTGCTTTCAAGCAGGTGAGCGAAGGTACTGAGCAGGGCACGCTCGTCAGAATCCGCCATCGTCCGGACTTTCAGGCAAATCTGCTGCTCGTCGTCCCAATGTAGAAAGCCCAGCCCGATTACAATCACCCGGCCAAACTCGGCGTAGATTCCCGCCCGGCTTTCGTACAACTCGGCATCGCTCTGGCCGGGTTCCGTGCGGAGGTACCCAGCCTTGCGCTTCCACTGCACCTGAAGCCGCTCCGGCACTGCGGCGTAGGTCGGATAGGCGGCCACGGTTTCGATGTCGATAAAAAGCAAATTTTTGAAAAGCTGGGTCAGGTCGCTGGTCATGGCTTTGGGCAAAAATGAGGAGAGGCAAATAATAGCCTCGTTCGCCAATTGCCAAACCGTTCGCTAAACGAATTGAAACTCAACCGGTTCGTCTGCTCCGTTCGCTATTCGTGCAGCACGCCTTCCAGACCCAGGCTTTGAATCGGAATCAGGTTGGCTTCGCTGATGCTTTCGGGGACGAAGAGGAATTTTTTGTCGTACACCTGCGGGCCGATGAAGTAGCTCACCCAGTATTCGTTGGTGAGGTGAAACAGGGCCGGGTCGATGGGTTCGACGAGGTGGTGGCTGTTGCCGGGAATTTCGGCGAAAAAATGCCGCAACGTCGAGGTCTTTTGCTTCACATCCTCTTTCTCGCCGTAGCCTTTCGAGGTCACGAATACGTTGGTGATGGGTTGCCGGTTGCGGTTGATGAGAAACACCCGCCACTCCGGCTGATTCAACTCGTCGAGTTGCCGGGCCACGGCCACTTTTACACCCTCAACCGGCGGAAATTGAATGTCCTTCTTCATGCCTTTTCCTGCGATGGACGAAAAATAAAATTGGGTTAACCGATGCTGACGGCTTCCTGAGCGGAAAATTTTGCCTCGAAAAGTTCGCCGAGGTGATGCCGCATTCGCCCCGCCACCACCGAAAAATCGGGTGCCACACCCAGTTCACGGGCCATCGACGTCACGGCTTTGTCGGCGATACCGCAAGGGATGATGTGGTCAAAATACCGCAGGTCAGTGCTCACGTTGAGCGCAAAACCGTGCATGGTGACCCAGCGGCTGGCCCGCACGCCCATCGCGCAGATTTTACGCGGATTCGCGTCGCCCTCGCGGTAGCCCAGCCAAACGCCCGTCAGGCCGGGGATGCGCCCGGCGTCGAGGTCCACGTCGGCGCAGGTGCGGATGACGGCCTCTTCCAGCAGGCGCATATAGCGATGGATGTCGGTGAAAAAATTTTCCAGGTCAAAAATCGGGTACCCGACCAGTTGCCCCGGCCCGTGAAAGGTGATGTCGCCGCCCCGGTGAATGTGGTAAAACGAAGCGCCGACGGCATCGAGGCCGGGCTGGTCGAGCAGCAGGTGTTCGGACTTGCCGCTTTTTCCCATCGTGTACACGGGCGGGTGCTGGCAAAAAAGCAGGTAGTTGGGGGTGGGCTGCGTCAGCGCGGCGGGCTGGTCGCGGTTCGCCAGTTTGGTCGCCATCACCTCGGCAAACAACCGCTCCTGCTCGTCCCAGGCCGGTTGGTAGTCGACGAGACCGAGGTCATGAAAGTGGATGGATTTGTTCATTTTTGTGAAGAAAAGAAACAGGAAGCAAGAAACAGGAGACAAGCAGCAGGAAACAAGACCAAGCATAAATTTGGGTCAGGCGTATTTTGTTCCCTAAGTCTTATTTCTTACTTCCTGCCTCTTGCTTCCTGCTTCGTATCTCCTGTTTCTACAAATATGCCCGCCCACCTCGACACGGGCCGACGGGGGGAAGACCTCGCCGCCCGGCTACTCAGCGAAAAAGGCTACGAAATTCTAGCCCGCAACTACCGGGCGGGACGGGCAGAAATTGACCTGATTGCCCGCAAAGACGGCGTGCTGATTTTCGTGGAAGTAAAAACTCGCACGAATCTCTCGTTTGGAATGCCCGAAACGGCGGTGTCGGCCAGGAAGGCGGCGCTCGTCCGGCAAGCCGCCGATGCCTACATTTTCAGCACCGACTGGCACCACAACATCCGCTATGACGTGGTAGCAGTGGTACTCACGCCAGGTCGGGAGCCGGAAATCGAGCATTTTGAGGACGCCTTTTTTTAATGGAGAATTGAAAATGGAGAATGAAAAACCGACGGTGTTTTTCATTCTCCATTTTCAATTCTCCACTTCTATTAAAACTTCTCTTCCTCCACCTCTTCCTGCTTCTTCGGATTTTTGTTTTCGTACACCAGTTTTCCCCGGTTGTCCCACTCACGGAGCACGACGGGTTCGGCGGGTTCCCACTTGGTTTTGCCGTACTGAAGTTCTTTTTTGGTGCGGCCACCGGAGCCGAACTGGTGGTACTCTCGCCATTTGCCCACCCGCACGGAGTCGTCGAGTTTTCCTTCCAGCATCAACTGCCCGCCTTCGTAAAAAGCCCGGTAGTCGCCGGTGCAGTGGCCGTAGAGTTTCGGGATAATTTCCTTGATTTTGGTCTGAGCCGCGTCGTAGTAACTCACGTGCGACTCGTCGGGAAAGCCTTTTTCGTAGCGCACCTTGTCTTTCAACGTAAAATCGGGGAAGTAGCTGGCCCAGCGGCCCTGCTTGGTGCCGACGTAAAAAAAGCCTTCTTCCATCAGCGCCTCGCCCACGAAGCGCCGGTACGGACCGTGGAGAATCTGGGCGTAGGCCTTGTCCTTAATCGGCACGTTCGTCACCCGTCGGGCCTGGTAGTCGTACCAGGCAATGTCTTTGGCGTACACGCTGGGCTGACGGTATTCTTTCAAAACGAAAAATTCCTCGGAGGTCGCCCGGTCGCCCGCGCCGAAGCGATTCACGATTTTGGTGACGGCGATGCCGTCGAATTCACTCTTGAAAAAGTTGCTGGTCTGATCGGCTTTCTTTTTTTTCTTCTTTTCGGGACGAACCTTCAGGCCCAAATCGGGCAGGCTTTCGGCGGTAAGTTCCTCACCACCGGCCCTGGCTCCCACGTCGGCGCGGCTCAGGGCCTCATCCTTCAGTTTCGACGGGTCTTTGATGGCATCCCGGATTTTATCCTTCGTTTCTTTGAGTTGGTCAATCACCGTTTTCCGGCCACTTTTTTCGATGAGCGGCTTACCCGACGTGGTGAGCACGGCGCTGCTGTCGGGCGATTGCGCGTAGCCGCTGAGGGCGGTAAAACTGAAAACGGCCAAGAGGAAACGGTTCATGGGATCAAACGCTCAGGCGATTGTATTAACTTTGGAACGTCCTTTTTAGGGCTTTGTTGTGGTAATCTGCCCGTGCGATGGACCGCCCCAATAAAAATCCGCCAACAAATTTAACACCCATTTTTCCGTGGAAAAAGACGCCAAAATCTACATTGCCGGACACCGGGGGATGGTCGGCTCCGCCCTGCTACGCCGCCTCCAGCGCGAAGGCTATTCCAACTTCATCCTGCGTACCTCCGGCCAACTCGACCTCCGCGACCAGACCGCCGTGCGGGATTTTTTTGAGGAAGCACGTCCCCATTACGTATTTTTGGCCGCTGCGAAGGTGGGCGGCATTCAGGCCAACAACGTGTACCGCGCCGAGTTTTTGTACGACAACCTGATGATGGAAAGCAACGTCATCGACGCGGCCTACCGTTCGGGGGTGAAAAAACTGATGTTCCTCGGCTCCTCGTGCATTTATCCAAAACTCGCCCCCCAGCCCCTGCGCGAAGATTACCTACTCACGGGCCTGCTCGAAGAAACCAACGAACCCTACGCCATCGCCAAAATTGCGGGCATCAAACTCTGCGAAGCCTACCGGAGTCAGTACGGTTGCAACTTTATTTCGGTGATGCCCACCAACCTCTACGGTCCAAACGACAACTACGACCTGCAAAATTCACACGTGCTGCCCGCCTTGATTCGCAAATTTCACGAAGCTAAATTGAGCGAAGCTCCGACCGTGGAAGTGTGGGGCAGTGGTTCGCCGCGCCGGGAATTTCTCCACGCCGACGACCTGGCCGAGGCCTGCCTGTTTTTGATGGAACACTACAACGAACCGACGCTCATCAACATCGGTACCGGCGAAGACGTAACCATCAAAGAACTCGCCGAACTGGTGCAACGCACGGTGAACTACGAAGGCGAAACCAGATGGAACTCCGAAAAACCCGACGGTACCCCGCGCAAACTGATGGACGTGGGCAAGCTTCACGGCTACGGCTGGCACCATAAAATTGGGTTGGCCGACGGCCTCCGCCAGGTGTACGAAGCCTTTGCAAAGGCCGAAGAGGTGCGGGTTTATTGAGGAAATGCAGCGGGGAGAAGGGGTTGAACCGAATGTAGAACCCTCGCTTGTCATCGCTTCCCTTCGGGCTTCCGGCCTGCTTTTTTTCCGTGAAACCGCTTCTTCCGGCTTTGCTTTTGCCCCCATTCTGGCGAACTTGCACCTTGTTCCAACCAGAAAAACCGGCCCGTTTTGGGGCCGGTGCCGCGCAAAAAATGTCCGACGTCATTCGCCTGCTGCCCGATTCGATTGCCAACCAGATTGCCGCCGGGGAAGTGGTGCAACGCCCGGCTTCGGTGGTGAAAGAATTGCTCGAAAACGCCATCGACGCCGGGGCCACGCAGGTGCAGTTGCTGGTGAAAGAAGCAGGCAAAACGCTCATCCAGGTCATCGACAACGGCGCGGGCATGAGCGAAACCGACGCCCGGATGAGCTTCGAGCGCCACGCCACCTCCAAAATCCGCAGTTCCGACGACCTGTTTAAAATCCGCACGATGGGCTTTCGGGGTGAGGCGCTGGCCTCCATCGCCGCCGTGGCGCAGGTCGAACTTCGTACCCGCCGCGAGGCCGATGAGTTGGGTACCCGCGTGTGCATCGACGCCTCGGAGGTGAAAACCCAGGAACCCGTTTCGACGCCCCAGGGTACGAACCTCTGCGTGAAAAACCTGTTTTTCAACGTGCCCGCCCGGCGCAATTTCCTGAAGGCGAATTCGGTGGAAATGCGGCACGTGCTCGATGAATTTCAGCGCGTGGCCCTGGCTAACCCGGAGGTGGGCTTCGTGTTTCACCACAACGACTCGGAAGTGTACACGCTGCCCGGCGGGAAACTCAGCCGCCGCATCGTGGATTTGTTCGGGAAAAGTTACCGCGAACAACTCGCTCCCTGTCAGGAGGAAACGCCCTTCGTGAGCGTGACGGGGTTCGTGGGTCGCCCGGAGTTTGCCAAGAAAGTGCGGGGCGAGCAGTTTTTTTTCGCCAACAACCGCTACATCCGCCACAACTACCTGCACCACGCGGTGCTGAGCGCCTTCGAAGGGCTGATTCCCGACAACAGCCACCCGTTTTACGTGCTGTTCATCGAAATCGACCCGGCCCACATCGACATCAACGTCCACCCGACGAAGACCGAAATCAAATTCGACGACGAACGCTCGGTGTACGCCATCGTGCGGGCGGCGGTGAAACGCACCACGGGCGTTCACAACCTGGCCCCCTCGCTCGATTTTGAGACCAACACCAACTTCATGAGCACCGGGCAGGCTTTCGCCGGGCCGAGTTTGTCGTTTCGGTCGGCACCGGCTACGGCGCTGGCCCCGGAGCGGAAGGTCATCCCGGCCACGCCGCATTTGCCCGAAAAACCGATCACCCAGCGCCACAACGTCAGCAACTGGTCGCGGCTGTTCGACGGGATGGAAAACCGGAACTTCGAGCGCGACCGCTTCCTTAATCGCCTGACGACCGACGCGCCCGACGAAATCCTGGCCCCGCCCGAACCCGCCCAAACCAGCCTGACGTTGCAAAGCAAGGCCAACCGCCTGGCGATTCAGCCCGATTTGCCCGAAATCGAAACGCTGCCGGTCCAGATTCACAACCGCTACCTCCTGGCCCAGGTGAAATCGGGGATGCTGCTCATCGACCAGCGGGCGGCTTACGAACGGATTCTCCACGACAAATACCTGCTGCTGCTCGACAAGCGCAACGGCAGTTCGCAGGCGCTGCTTTTTCCGAAAACCGTCAGCCTGCAACCCGGCGACGCGGCGCTGGTGCGCGAACTGAGCGCCGAAATCACCGCGCTGGGTTTTGATTTTCGGGAAACCGAGCGGAACGATTTTCTGATTCAGGGCGTCCCCGCCGAACTGAGCGACGAAGACGAGCAGCAGCTTTTCGAGGGAATGCTGGAGCAGTACAAACTCCACCAGAGCGACCTCCGCCTCGACAAACTCCAGCGCCTGGCCCGCTCGGTGGCCCGCCGCACCGCCCAGCGCCACGACCAGCGCCTGAGCACCGAAGAAATCCGGGCGCTCATCGACCAGCTTTTCGCGTCAAACAGCCCCCGATACACGCCCGGCGGCGAACCAACGATGGTGCTTTTGAGTTTGGACAGACTGGCGGGGCTTTTGAAGTAATCTCCCATCCTGCCCCGGCCCCCCAACCCCCGAAGGGGGCTTTTCTTTTATGAATACTCGCCTTACCCCGGTTGTTCGCAACCTTTTGCTGATTAACGTATTGATTTTCGCGGCGGAGTCGCTGTTGAAACTCGATTTCTCGACGCTGTTCGGCCTGCACTACGTGGGGTCGTCGCTGTTTAAACCCTGGCAGTTCGTCACGCACATGTTTCTGCACGGCGGGCTGGGGCACTTGTTTACCAATATGTTCGGCTTGTTCATGTTCGGGCCGCTGCTGGAGCAGGTTTGGGGCGAGAAGCGGTTTGCGTTTTTTTACCTGTTCACGGGCATCGGCGCGGGCCTGCTGTACTCCGGCGTGAATTATTACGAGATGCAGGAGTTGCAGCGCACCATCGACGTGTACAAAGACGCGCCTTCGCCGCTGGCCTTCAGCAGTTTGTTGAGTATGGAAGGCGGGCAGCGCATCGTGCAGCATTTCGATTCGTTTATCAACAGTTTTGAAGCCAATCCGGAAAACCCCGGTTTGATTCAAAACAGCCTGGCGATTGCCCAGGGCCTGGTTTCGCTCCACGCCGACATTCCGATGGTGGGGGCGTCGGGCGCAATTTTCGGGATTCTGGCGGCGTTTGGCTTGTTGTTCCCGAATACCGAACTGTTTTTGTTGTTTTTCCCCTTTCCCATCAAAGCGAAATATTTTGTAGCTTTATACGGGCTTTACGAACTCTACGCGGGAGTCCATAACGCCCAGGGCGACAACGTCGCGCACTTTGCCCACATAGGCGGAATGGTTTTTGCTTTTGTGCTGATTCGCTACTGGGGTTCCCAACGGAAAAAATTCTATTGAGTCATGAGCGGCTTTCTCGACGATTTCAAAGGCGCCTTCACCAAACGGGAAAACGGATTGGTGCAAATTATTTTGGTCAACGTCATCGTGTTTCTGACGTTGCTCATCGCGCACGTCGTGTTGAAGCTGTCGAAAATGGACGGGTATTATGAACTGGTGGTCAACCAGTTGGAGCTGCCCGCTTCGCTGCCCGAACTTGCCCAACGGCCCTGGACGCTCCTCACGTACTTTTTTACCCACGAAGACCCCTTCCACATCCTGTTCAACATGCTGTTCCTGTACTGGTTCGGGCGGTTGGTGGATGAATACCTGGGCAACCGGCGCGTGGTGAACCTGTACCTGCTCGGCGGCATCGTGGGGGGGATTGCTTACGTGGCGATTTACAATCTGGTGCCGTATTTCCACGAACGCGTCGCCGGCTCGGTGATGATTGGGGCCTCCGGGGCGGCCTTTGCGGTGGTGTTCGGGGCGGCTACCTTGCTGCCAAATTACTCGTTTCATCTCCTATTTTTTGGGCCGGTGCGCATCAAGTACATTGCCTTGTTTTACCTGATTCTTTCCTTCGCCCAGAGCACGGGGTCGAATGCCGGCGGCAACATCGCCCACCTCGGCGGGGCGCTACTCGGGTTTATTTTCATCAAACAACTCCAGCGCGGCTCCGATTTGGGCAAACCCCTCGACGGCCTGACGACCTTCGTGCGGAATTTGTTTAAGCCCAAACCCCGGCCTTCGATGAAGGTGACGTACCGCTCGCAGACCAAAACTACCTACACCTCGATGACCCCCGACGGCTTCCCCGACGACGACGAGGTGGATGCGATTCTCGATAAAATTTCCAAATCGGGCTACGAAAGCCTGACGAGGGAGGAGAAGCAGAAGTTGTTTAAGGCCAGTCAGCGGAATTAACGATTTACCAAGCCACGCCCGACCCCCCGTCGCTAACGGGGGGTTTTTCATTGGAATACCGTATTTTTGTCGTCTTTTTGGGCAATCCGTTCGCTCCGTAGCGTAGGGTTTAAACCCTACGCTACGGAGCGAACCACCGAGGGTAGTCATTCAAATTTGTCCCGCCCAAACCGTTGGGGAATTCCGTAGGTTTATTCTACATTTCCCGCAGATTTTTGCTTCACTCCATGCTCATCACCCCCGGCAAACTCCTCGCCCAACTCGACTCGCCCCTCGATTTACGGAAGCTGGACAAAGACCAACTCCAGCAGGTTTGCGCCGAACTCCGTCAATTCATCATCGACGACGTGTCGGTGTATGGTGGGCACTTCGGGGCGAGTCTGGGCGTGGTCGAACTGACCGTGGCGCTGCACTACGTCTTCAACACCCCCGACGACCAACTCGTCTGGGATGTGGGGCACCAAGCCTACGGCCACAAAATCCTGACCGGGCGGCGCGACGCTTTCCCCACCAACCGACTCTACGGTGGGCTGTCGGGTTTTCCCAAACGAAAAGAAAGTACCTACGATGCCTTCGGCGTGGGGCACTCTTCCACCTCGATTTCGGCGGCGCTGGGCATGGCCGTCGGCTCGCGGCACAACGGCAACGCCAGCCGCCAGCACATCGCCGTGATTGGCGACGGGGCCATGACCGCCGGGCAAGCCTTCGAGGCGATGAACCACGCGGGCAGCATCGACACGAATCTGCTCATCGTACTCAACGACAACTGCATGAGCATCGACCCCAACGTGGGGGCGCTCAAGGATTACCTGACCGACATCACCACCTCGCACACCTACAACAAGGTGAAGGACGAAGTCTGGAACCTGCTGGGCAAGCTGAGCACCTTCGGGAAAACGGCGCAGGAGGTCGTTTCCAAAGTCGAAACCGGCCTGAAGGCCACGCTGCTTCACCAGAGCAACCTCTTCGAGAGCCTGCACTTGCGCTACTTCGGCCCCGTGGACGGGCACGACGTGGATCACCTGGTGGAGATTTTCAACGACCTCAAAAACATCCCCGGTCCGAAAATTCTGCACGCCGTGACGGTGAAGGGCAAGGGCTACGCGCTGGCCGAGAAAGACCAGACCAAGTGGCACGCGCCGGGGAAATTCGACAAAATCACGGGGGAGATTTTCAAGAAAACCTACGACCTGCCCCAGGCACCCAAGTACCAGGACGTGTTCGGCCATACGCTCGTGGAACTGGCCCGGCAAAATCCGAAAATCGTGGGCGTGACGCCCGCCATGCCTTCGGGTTCGTCGATGAATTTGTTGATGAAGGCCATGCCAGAGCGGGCCTTCGACGTGGGCATCGCCGAGCAACACGCCGTGACGTTTTCGGCGGGCATGGCGACGCAGGGCCTGACGGTGTTCTGCAACATCTACAGCAGTTTCATGCAGCGGGCCTACGACCAGGTCATCCACGACGTGGCGATTCAGGAATTGCCCGTGATTTTCTGCCTCGACCGGGCTGGCTTCGCCGGGGCCGACGGGCCGACCCACCACGGCGCTTACGATTTGGCCTACCTGCGCTGCATCCCCAACCTCATCGTGAGCGCCCCGATGAACGAGCACGAACTCCGCAACCTGATGTTCACGGCCTCGCTCGACGAGACGAAGGCGCTGGGCAAAGCCTTCAGCATCCGTTACCCGCGCGGCGAAGGCGTGATGCCCAACTGGCAAACCCCGCTGGAAAAAGTGGAAATCGGGAAGGGCCGCAAAATCAAGGACGGCGACGAGGTCGCCATCCTGACCATCGGTCACATCGGCAACTACGCGGTGGAAGCCACCCGGCTGCTCGAACGCGAGGGGCTTTCGCCCGCCCACTACGACCTGCGTTTTGTGAAACCCCTCGACGAGGCACTGCTGCACGAGGTTTTTCGGAAATTTGATAAAATCCTGACCGTCGAAGACGGCTGTTTGCTGGGCGGCTTCGGCTCGGCCATCGCCGAATTCATGACCGACCACGGCTACACCGCCCGCCTCAAACGCCTCGGCATCCCCGACCGCGTGGTGGAGCACGGCGAGCAACTCGAACTCCACCGCGAATGCGGCTTCGACCCGGCGGGTATTGCCGAAGCGGTGCGCGAACTGTGCTGGGCCAACGCCCGGGTTCGGGTTTGATTCCAAGAGTTTTCCACAAAAAAAGGCAATCCGAGGATTGCCTTTTTTTGTGGAAAATCGCCAGAAGCGAAACCGAAACTAGTTCTGGAAACAAAATTTTTCAACGTTTGGCGTAACTTGCCTTCTGGTCGGACGCAACTAAGGGGCTTCTCCAGCCCGAAGCGCGCTCGGCGACGCAACACCAATCTGAGAATTTTTCTGAAAACTCATTTCACGCCAAACTCTGGTCTTGCGTCAGGCTGCCTTTTGTATTTGATGAACCCCTACACTGCTCCCGAGGCCGCCGTGCCTCCCGAAAAAATGCACGAAAGCGGCATCAACGCGTTTTTCCGTGTGATGTCCAACAACCTCAACCAGTTGAATGGATTGGCCGACAACAAGGCCAACATCATGATTTCCATCAACACGGTGATTATGTCACTGGCCATCGGGTCGGCCGCCCGGAACATCGAATTTTGGCAAAACCTGCTGATTCCGATGCTATCGCTGGTCACTACCTGCCTGGCTACCAGCATTTTTGCCATCCTGGCCACCCGGCCCAGCCTGATTCGTAATCGAATGACCCCGGATGAAATCGAGAGTAAACAGGCGCACCTGATTTTTTTTGGCAATTATTCGACCCTTCCACTGGAGGAATACGAAGAAGTTATGCTGGCCACACTCCAGGATTCTAACTTTCTATACCGAATTCTGCTCCGCGATTTTTACGTGCAGGGCCAGGTACTCAACCGGAAATACCGGATGCTCCGTACCTCGTATTCGGTCTTCCTGGTCGGGATGATTGTCACCACGTTGACCTTCCTGATTCGGCAATTCCTAATTTAACCTAAGTTGTGAGATAGAAAAAGCCTTCGATTCTCGGCTGAGTATATTTGGAGTTACCACACCTCAAATTGCTCAACCATGAACCAGAAGGCCATTGCAATCTATTGTTTTTTGGACGATTTCCTCCACTCGGTGGGCTGGCGCGAAGACCCCCATACCCGTTTTTCTGATGCCCAAGTCTTGACAACGGCCCTGATGTCAGCCCTGTTTTTTTTCGGTAATCAAACCTCAGCCGTTAAATACATGACTGACCATCAGGGATTTAAATGCCCTGACAAATCCCAATTCAACCGCCGACTGCCCCGTCTGCAACCGCAGTTGATGGTCATTTTCCGCGCCGTCGGTGCCACCTTAAAAGACTTCAATGCATCGGCCCGTTACCTGATGGATTCCTTCCCCGTGGCCGTCTGCGACAACCTCCGTATTTCCCGCTCTCGTTTACTGGAGGGCGAAGCCTACCGAGGCTACTGCGCCAGCAAACGAAGGTATTTTTACGGGTTTCGCGTTGAGGTCATTACGACCGAAGACGGACTACCCGTCGATTTCTACCTCTACGCGGGGGCCTTCGTCGATGTCACCGACTGGCAGGCCATGCCGCTGGATTTGCCTGCTGGCAGCGAACTCTACGCCGACAGCGGGTACACGGACTACGAAATCGAGGCCTTGTTAGCTGAATGTGAACAAGTTGGCTTGTTGACGATTCGCAAATCGAACAGCAAGCGCACGGATTCGCCCTCCTTGGCTTTCCTCAAAAACCATTTCCGCAAACGCATCGAGACGGTTTTCGCCGTAATCAAAGACCGCCTGCCAGCGCACATTCACGCCGTCACGGCGGAGGGATTCATGCTCAAAATCTCCCTCTTCATCATTTCCCTGACCTTTGACTATCTCACAACTTAGGTGAATTACCTCTGCACAACTACTTAACCCGCCCTACGGCTTGGCGCGGACGGCCCGTTGTTCGAACAAGAACTGCACGTCGCCGGATGGCGTCGGGTAGCTCAACTTCACGAACGCCGCTTCCCGGTTGGCGGGCACCAGCAAGCGGCCCCGCAACGATGCGCCCGGTGCCAGTGTGGTGCGGCGGAAGGTTTCCTGCCGCCAATTATTCTGCTCCCAATTCAGCCGGTCCATCCGATTCGCAAACGTCGCCCGGTCAGCCACGCGCTTGATGGCCCAGGCTTGAAAACCCGCATCGAGCGTTACGCCTTTCCGCCAGTACTCGCCGTAAGAGCGGGAATTGTTGGGGTTGGAGGTAGACACCGCAGCGGCGGCCAGTGCCACGAAGAGTACCGTGTTGAACACCTTGTTGGCCTTCAGCCGGGCTTCCTCCCGCTTCATTCTTGTTTCGGTTTCGAGCAGTTGCCGATCGGGGTCGAGCGCCGCGTAGGTAACGGCCCGTGCGATGCCATCGGCTTCGTAACGTTTAGAAAACAGCGTCTGCTGGCCGGCATCGAGCACCATGGAGCGGAAATCGTTGGGGCGGACGTCCAGGTCGTGGTCGGTCAGGTTAAACAGTTCGGTGTTGAAAATCAGGTAATCCCGGTTCTGCCCGCCTTCGCGGGTGTGGTACACGCTCTCGAAGGCGGTTACGATTTTCACGCCGCCGATTTCCCCTTTCACCGCTTCCAGGCCGTCGGTGAAGCGGGTTTCCTCGGCCACCGGGCGAAGCCGGAGTACCGTTTCGGGGGCGCAGGAAGCTAGCAGGCAAACGGCGGCAAGGAGGTAGAGGTACGGTTTCATGACAGTCGGATTGATGAATGACCGAAGGTAGGCGGTACCGTTTTCAAGGTCAAGACGTTAACAGATTTTAACGCGGGTAGGGCAATTTTTGGCTTTATTTCGCTTCATAGTGGTATCGACAACTGCGTTTTAGGTCAAATACCAGTCGAAGCCTGTTTTGAAACGCAGCGCTTCAGGCTACCCATCAGCCTTTCCAGCCAGTTTTGTGGGTTTTCACCAAGGGTGGGCAAGGAGGCACAGAGCGCTAAAAAGGGATGGACCGGAGAAGGTACCCTCTCGCTTGAATCCGTTGGGAAACCTGCTTGCTACTTCTCGAATGTAATAATCAGCGTCAATGCTTCCGTCCCCGTCTGCACCAAGCCGTGCGAACTGCCGGGCCGGGTCAGGATGGCATCGCCGGATTTTACGAGCATTTCTTTCCCGTTGATGGTCATCAGGCCGGTGCCGCTGAGGATGTAGTACACTTCGTCGATTTTTTGGGCGTGGTAGCCGATGGACGAGCCGGGCGACAACACCCGTTTGCGAAAGGAGAATTTGTAGCCCTCCGCTTTCTCGAAAAACGAATACCCGACGGTGCTACCCAGCCCCTGATGCGGGCCGGGACCGGTTTTGGCAACCTCCGCATCCCGTTCAAACACGTAGCCTTCAGCGGTTGGGCGGTGGAGGGGTTGGGAAGCGGTCAGGCCGAAGGCGGCGAGGAGACAGAATGCGGGCAGTAAGTTGATTTTCATTTATTTATAAAAATGGATCGGTTAGTTTTTTTTTGTTTGACAAACGGTCACGCCGAGCAGCGGACCGTTTCGCGTGACCGCTTCAATTCTTAAAACCCCGCCGCCTGCCCATCCTTCCGCGCATCGCTCGCGCCGTGGTAGACCCTGTTTTTGGCGTCGAACAAAATGGCCTGGTAGCCGCCGTACAGCCCGAGGGCGTAGCCAACCTGGTGGCCTTTTTCCATCAAGTCGCGAATGGTTTCGTAAGGAAAACCCGATTCGAGCGTGACGACCCCCGACCCGGCCATTTTCTCGCCCGTTGGTTCCGACGACCCCTGGTGATCGATGCGTGGGGCGTCGCCCGCTTCCTGGGGGTTCATGCCGAAATCGAGGATGTTCATCAGAATCTGAACGTGACCCAGCGGTTGGAAACTCCCGCCCATCACGCCGAAACTCAGGAAAGGCTGGCCGTCTTTGGTTACGAAGGCCGGAATGATGGTGTGAAACGGCCGCTTGTGCGGGGCGTAGGTATTGTTCTGCCCTTCCGTCAGGCTGTACATCTGGCCCCGGTTTTGAAGCATGAACCCCAGACCGTCGGGCACCATGCCGGAGCCGAAACCCCGGTAGTTGCTTTGGATAAGCGCGACCATGTTGCCGTCGTCGTCGGCGGTGGTCAGGAAAATCGTGTCGCCATCCTTCAGGGCCGGGCTGCCCGCCTCCAGCCGGGTGGCGGCGCGGTCGGGCTGGATGAGTAGGCGGCGCTCGGCGGCGTAGGCTTTGGAGATGAGTCGTTGAACCGGAATTTTGGCAAAATCCGGGTCGGCGTAGTACCGGGCGCGGTCTTCAAACACCACTTTTTTCACCTCCACAAACGCGTGCAGGTGTTCGGGGCTGCCCCAGGGAATCTTCGAAAAATCGTAGCTTTCCAGCAGGTTGAGCATCTGCAACACGGCGATGCCCTGCCCGTTGGGCGGTAACTCCCACACGTCGTAACCCCGGTAATTGGTCGAAACCGGCTGTACCCAATCAGAAGTGTGCTCGGCCAGATCGCGGTAGCTCAGAAAACCGCCCTGACTTTTCATAAACGCGTCGATGGTGCGGGCAATGTCGCCCTTGTAAAACGCGTCGCGTCCGCCTTTGGCAATCTTCTCTAACGTGTTGGCCAGCGCCGGATTTTTGAAAAGTTCGCCCCGTTTCGGCACGGCTCCGGTGGGCGCGTAGGTGGTTTTTACATTCGGTAAATTACCCAGACGGTCCACCATGTATTGCCAACTCCAGGCGGCCTCGTCGTGAACGGGGTACCCCTCGCGGGCGTAGCGAATGGCGGGGGCGAGCAGACGTTCCATCCCGAGTTTGCCGAAACGCTGGTGCAACTGAAACCAGCCATCCACGCAACCCGGCACGGATACCGGCAGCGGGCCGGTGGCGGGAAGTTGCGATAAATTCCGCTTTTTCAATTCAGCCAGCGTGAGCGAATACGGCGAGTGCCCGGAAGCGTTGAGACCGTGGAGTTTTCCGGTTTTGGCCTCCCAGACCAACGCAAACAAATCCCCACCGATGCCATTCATGTGCGGTTCCACCACGCCTTCCATCGCGTTGGCGGCAATGGCTGCGTCGATGGCGGTGCCGCCCGCCCGCAACACCTCGATGGCCGCCTGGGTGGAGAGCGGATGCGAAGTGCAGGCCATTCCGTGTTGGGCCATGACCACGGCACGGGTGGCGAAGGTTTTGCCCGTAAGCCGGTCCTGGCCGAAGGAGGAAGTCGTCAAACCGAGTCCCAGACTCAGGGCCAGCAGGTAGTTTTTCATAAAAAGCAGGTTGAGGAGTTAGGCAGACGAAAGATAGGGGGTGTTTTGCATTCTCAAAATTCGGTTTTTACGGAATTCTTTCCTTTTCAACCGTTTGGCCTGCCGCTGCCACGCACCCCGAAGCGACGCGCCGTTTAGCGTGACCAGTGCGTCGCACAACCAGACAAGCTTGCCGCAACCTCTAACCATGATTTCCCATGAAAACCCTCCTGCTGCTGCTGTTCACCGCAACCTCACTGCTGGCCCAAACCCCCACGCAGCGCCTGAAAGACGAAGCCGCCGAGGCGGCCCAAACCTTCCTGACTTCTCTTTCGCCGGAGCAACGTAAAAAAGCCATTTACCCCTTCGGCG
>CAXTIG010000061.1:0-31549 GCA_964244295.1 uncultured Cytophagales bacterium | reverse complement strand
CTTGCCTTCAACCTGTGCAATCTCGTTTTGCTAACCTTTTCCTGAACATCTATAACTTCTAAACAAAAAGTCGGGAAAGTGCTAATTTGCACCCCTGAACACGCCCCGATCGAATGCCCTTTTCCAAAATTACCGGCGTGGGTGCCTACGTGCCCGCGACCGTCGTCACCAACGATGATTTAGCCAAAATTATGGATACCTCCGACGCCTGGATTCAGGAACGGACGGGCATCCAGGAGCGGCGTTTTTTCGAGTACGGCACCGACACCGTGGCCAGCATGGCAGCGGCGGCTTCGCGGGTGGCTATAGACCGGGCCGGTTTGCAACCAGCGGACGTTGATTTCATCGTTTTCGCCACCATCACCTCCGACTATTATTTTCCCGGCGACGGCGTGTTGCTTCAGCGCGAATTGGGCCTCGCCGGCATCGGGGCGCTCGACATCAAAAATCAGTGTTCGGGATTTATTTACGCGCTGTCGGTGGCCGATCAGTTCGTCCGTTCGGGAATGTACCGCACCGTGCTGGTGGTGGGGGCCGAGATTCAGTCCACGTTTTTGAACAAAAGCACCGAAGGCCGCAACATCGCCGTAATTTTCGGTGACGGGGCCGGGGCGGTGGTGCTCCAGGCGACCGATTCACCAGAACACCGCATCCTCTCGACGCACCTCCACGCCGACGGGCGCTACGCCGAGGAATTGTACGTGAAAGGGCCGGGCGGCAGCCGCCCCGGTCGCTGGCTGAGTGAAGAAGCCCTCAGCGACGGCAGCCGGGAGGTGGTGATGAACGGCAGCGCGGTGTTCAAGCACGCCATCCAGCGGTTTCCGGAAGTAATCCAGGAAGCCCTCGACACCAACAGCCTGACGGTAGCCGACGTGGACCTGCTCGTGCCGCACCAAGCCAACCTGCGTATTTCGGAGTACGTTCGGCAGAAAATGGGCCTTTCCGAAGACAAAGTCATCAACAACATTCAGCGCTACGGCAACACCACCGCCGCCTCCATCCCCATCGCCTTGGCCGAAGCCTGGGAATCGGGTCGGCTCCAGCCGGGGCAGTTGGTGTGTCTGGCGGCGTTTGGGAGCGGGTTCACCTGGGCCTCGGCGCTGATTCGGTGGTAATTCCCCCTTTGAAGGGGGGTGCGCGAGCTTGGTGCGTGAGGGGGGGGATGTGGCTGGGTGGTACGCGAGGACATCCCCCTCCCACCGCACATCCTCCCCACCCCCCTTCAAAGGGGGAATTTTAAAACTGTTCCGTCGCCAGCAGCACCAGCGTGCAGCCTTCTACAATTTTGATGCCTTTTTTCTCGGCCAGATACTCCAGTTCCTCGTTTTCGGCACCGGGGTTGAAAATGATGCGACGGGGTTTCAGACCCAGGAGGTACTCGTAAAGTGGCGGTTGGTTTTTCGGCCCCACGTACAGCGTAATCGTATCGATGCCCTCAAAATCGGGGCGCCCGGTTCGGATGGGGCGATCGGCGATTTTCCCTTCCCGCAAGCCGAGGAGTTCAACGGGATGCCCGTGAAACAGCAGCCGATGGGTGGCTTTGTTGGAATAACGCTGGGGATTTTCGGAAGCCCCGACAATGAGTGTTTTTTTCATGATGCTGGCCCTTTCTGCGAACCGTAACCCGTTGTTTTCTTGTTGCTTGCACGATAGTTGATCTATGTATACGTTTTGAAACATTTCATTAAACAAACTGTTACCCCAAAACCGCATTGAACACCTAATCGAGGAAACGCCATGATTGAGAAAAAACCGACCAGTTTCTGGAACGAAAAATGGATTTTGATCCCGTTTGACGATGTCGAACACCCGCCCCGGTATGAGGTATCCAACTACGGTCGGTTGCGGAGTTTCCAGACCAACCCGGCGGGTGATTTGATCAAAGGCTCGGTGATTCAGGGCTATAAGTCGCTCAACATCCGCCTGCCCGGCAGCCGCACCGCCAATCGGTACGTTCATAAACTGGTGGCCGAGTTTTTCGTGGCCCGCCCCAGCGAAGAACACCGCTTCGTGATTCACGTGGATTTTGACAAACTCAATAATTTCTACGAGAATCTGAAGTGGGCCACCCGCGAGGAAATGCACGAGCACAACCGCCAGAATCCGACCTTGCGCGAAAAAGTCGTGCCTCGCCGGACGAAGAACTACAAGCTCACCGAAAGCAAGGTGATCATGATTAAGAAGATGCTGAAGAGCGACAAGAACCGCCTGAAGATGATCGCGAAGCAGTTTGGCATCACCCACACCCAGCTCAACCGCATCCGCTCCGGCGAAAACTGGAAACACGTGAAGTTGGAAGAATAATTCAATGTGCGAATGGGCTAATTTCTAATGTGCCAATGAAGATGCCTCTCCCATTTGCACATTAGAAATTAGCCCATTGGAAATTAGCTAACCACCCCTTCCGGCCTGGCCTGAATCACCTCGGCCAGGGGTAGGCTGATGAAAAACGTGGTGCCGCTGCCTTCGGCGGCGGGTTCGAACCAGATGCTTCCGTTGGCGTGTTCCACGCCGCGCTTGGCCAGGGCCAGGCCCACGCCGCTACCCCCGTCTTTGGTGCTGAAATTGGGCATGAATACCTTCTGCCGGATGGCCTCCGGGATTCCGCTGCCGTTGTCGGTTATTTCCAGCATCACAAATTCATCGCCGGTACTAAGTTTAACCCGAATTTCGGGGCGGCGGGTGGCGGGAACGGCTTGCATAGCGTTGATGATCAGGTTGGTCAGAATCCGGCTTATCAACCGGGGATCGCCCACCACCTGCGCCCGCGAGGGGCGGATGTCGGCCTGGAGGTCAATGCCGCGATCATCGGCGTAGAGGTCGACGGCTTTCTGCACCACCGGCACCAGGTCGAAGCGTTCGTTGCGCGGGACGGGCATATTGGCGAAATTCGAGAACGAATTGGCGATGTCGGTGATGTTGTCGATTTGCTCGATGAGCGAGACAAAATCCCGCTCGATCATCCGCTTCGACGTGGGGTTTTCGGTAGGCAAAACCCGCTGTAGCTGCTGGAGCTTGAGCTTCATCGGCGTGAGCGGATTTAGGATTTCGTGGGCCACCAGCTTGGCCATCTCCCGCCAGGCCGCCAGTTTTTCGCTGTCCGACAGGGCCTTCTTGCTTTCTTCGAGTTTCAGCAGCATTTTGTTGTACTCCCCGATCAGCAGCCCGATTTCATCGTCCGATTTCCAGTCGAGCGGTTCGTTGAGTTTGTCGAGGTTCGTCCGGCGGATTCTCTGGGTAATGGCCCGCAGCGGCACTGTCAGCGATAGCGAGGCGTAGTAGGAAATGCCCAGCAACGCCAGAAACACCGTCGTAAACGTGTTGAGGATGGAGCCGACCACGTCGAGGATTTGCTTTTCGAACGACACCCGCGATTCGTAAAACGGCACGCTCAGGATACCCAGCAAGCGCCCTTCGTAGGAATTCAGGCTCACGTAAGCCGTTTTGTAATGCAGGTTGCCCAGCGATTCGGGCAGCAACACCTCATGTTCGCGGTCTTCGATAATCCGGGCGTAGGCTGCGGGGTTGATGAAGCGCGAGAGCAGTCCTTTCTCGTAAATTTCGGGTTGACTCGGAATAAAAAGCCGCCCGTTGCCCGAAAATAAACTCACGTCGCGGCCCGCGTCGGTGGCCAGTTTTTTCACCTCCTGCTCTAGGTACCCCCGGCTGATGCGGCCTTTGGCGTAGGTATCGAGTTGGGCGGCAAAGGCCGCGCTCGCGTTGCGGGTCTGGCTGATGTACGAGGCCTCCTGGTTTTCGCTCAGGGTTGTGCCGATAATGCCCACGGCGATAAACACCACCAACAGCAACGGCAGCAGGAAGGCCATGTGCAGGTAAATCTGAATTTTGGTGGCAAAATTGACTTTTCGCGCCGAGAAAAAATACCGCACGGCGTAACCCAAAATCAAGCCCACAATCGACACCACCAGTACCAGAAAAAGAAACGAAAACCCGGTGTACATACTGGTAAACACCTGGCTCCGCGACGACACCACAATGCGCCGCCCCGTCGCGCCTTTTACACCCAAATGGCGATACGCGTGCAGGTGCAGGCCGGTGGCGTAGAGTTCATTGCCGTTGAGGACGGTCAAGGGTAGCCTTTTTTCGTAATTGAACGTCCCAGTGCTCACCAGCAAGCGGCTGTCGGGGTCGTAGATGGCATGGCTGTAGTCGGCGCTAGCCGCTTCGGGAACGCGCTTTTGCTTGGAATCGACGAGCAGTTCGGAGTACACCCGCTGCGGAATGGTCTCGCGGAGTTTCAGATCGAGCACGATCGTGCCCGACGGGGCGGTGCCGGGCGGCGTTCCGTCTGCCTCCGCGCCTTTGTTCGACCCCAGCGGCACGAAATCCACGTATTGTTTGAGAAAACCACTGTCGGGCGCGGTATCGCCGGGTTGATTGACGAAGTACAGATCGGGGTAGGTAGTTTGGTAGCGATCCTGGCGGTAGCGACGGGCCACGTCGGCCAACGGCAGGGCACCGGGCGAGTTGTCAAGGGGAATGCCGTCAGGACCAAACACGAGCACCTCCACGTCGTAGCTGTCGAAGTAATTTTTGAGGTGGGCCTGCCGGATGCGCTCCTGCACGCGCTCGCGGGGCAGCGTGGGGTCAAGCAGCAAGCGGGTCAGGGCGGTGTCACGCCGGATTTCGCGGTTCATCTGGCTGAGCAGAAATTCCCCGTATTTGTCGTTTTCGGCCAAATATTCCTCCCCGTATCGTTGCTTGTTTTGCACGTCCTTGTCGAGTTCCTGGTGGTACACCACGTAGGCCCCGAACAGGGCGCAGACCATCGCCCCGGTGAAATAATAAATCGACGTTTGGTACCGAAACACGTACAGCGCGTGCGGCAGGCGGGTGAGGTACAGGAGCAACCCATACGCGCCGCTGAGCACGAACAGCCCCTGCACGCCGCCGGAATTGAGGAGCCAGAGCAGCCCAGCGGCGAGCAGTGTTCCCAGCGCCCAGTTTCTCAGCCCCACCCGCCAATCCGGGTTGAGACGAATGAACAGGCTGAGGAGCAGGTGCATCACCAGAAAATACGCCGAAGCCAGCAGCAGGAATACGGCCAGCGTGGCCAGCCGCAGGGGTTGGCGGTAAAACGAATAGCTGAGCTTGAGGTCGAGGAGGTAGCTGGAATTGGTGTAGAGCCGGTTCAGTTCGCCGTACAGTTCATAGTAGGCCAGGTAACTCAGTACCACCAGCCCGATTCCCAGCGCCGTCCGCCCCGGCCCCGGCAGGTGGAGCAGCCGCCGGTACAGTCTCGACCGAAAGTAGGTGTTGATCAAATACACCAGCACCAGCACCAGCACCAGCAAGTTAAGTCCTAAATCACCCAGTGAAGGCGACCAGACCGAGGAGGCATAAAAAGCCGGGTTGAACACGTCGCTTTCCTGAAACGTGAACGGAATCGTGTAGTACAGCATCACCGCCCGCAGCCCAACCAGGTACGCCGCCAGCAGAATGAACCCCGCCTCGTAATGCCGCCGCCGCCGCCAGCGCCAGGCCACGCTAAACACGTACACCCCCAGCAGCAGCGCCGCCAGCACCCACAGCGCCAGAATGCCGTTGGGCACCGACTGGTTGTGCAATACCGCGCGCCGGGGCGCTTCGAGCGAAAACAGGAAGGTAGGGGCAGCCGACGAATCCGTCGCGTACACGTTGTGGGCCGCGTCGGCGGGGGTAGCCCGGAGTTGGCGCGGTTCGAGACGGAACAGCGCCGGGTTGTAGCCCGACGTCAGGTTCTGGTTGTCGACCCGGTACGCCTGGTAAAGCGGAATCAGCGACACGACCTCGACCACCTCCGGTTTTTGCCGGATCACGCGGCGGTTGGCCAGGTACTGACTCCCCTCCCACTCCACCACCTGATGCCGTTTTCGGGAATTAAACAGCCGGTACGGCGGCACGAATCGGTAATCGGACCAGTACACCAGCCGACCGTTGCGAAACAAAAAGTAGGGATAGCGCGTGGGCGTACTCAGCCGGGTAAAACTCGTGTCGGCGGTGAGCGAAAAATGAGACTGGACGTTGAGTAAATCGGCGTCCGACTGCTGAAGTTCGTCGAGGACGCGCCGTTGCACGGTGCGGAGGTACTGGGTTTCAGTGGCCGAGATGGGGCCGCGCTCGGTACCGAGGTAGAGGATTCCCCCCAAACCCATCAGCAACAGGCTCAGGATCAGAACAAGATGCCGTTTTAACAGGCTCACGCGGTGGGAATCAGAAGGTTAGGCAGAGGATGGCCCCGAAAAACCGTGCCAGTTTTTCGTAAAAATAGCAGCGTCGGCGAAGGGCCAAGCATCCCGGCCTAAATTTCTCTTCGGGAAGTGAAACGGGAACGACGGATTTACTCGCTCAACACCGTTTTTCGGAACGAAAACCCTTCGCCTTCGGCCTCGTAATCAATCTCCAGCCCCAGCACGTACATCAGGTGGCGGCGGTCGATGAGCACCGCCAGGCCGTCGAGGTCGTAGGTTTCGTCGGTGTCGGTAGCGGTGTCGAAACCCAGCAGGTACGTGGCCCCGCAGCCCCCGCCCCGCAGCCCCACCCGCAGGCCGTAAAACGCCGGAATGCCTTTTTCGGCGAGAATGGCGCGGATTTGAACCTGGGCGGCGGCGGTGAGTTGAATCGGGTTGGGCGTGGAAAACATGATCCCTTGCGGCAGAATGGCGTAGTTTTGTCGGGAAATTGCCGACGAACCGGTTTCCGTCAATAACCGCCCAATGCTTGGCTTTAGTTTCACCGACGCCCGAAAACGCCAGGCGTTTTCGTTACAAACGCGAAGGCTGTCATCCAGAGCGGAGCGAAGGATCTCGTTGGACGACTGGGTAGCTTTTCGTTAGCCCGACGGTAGCTTACCGCTGGCTGTCAGACAGCCCAACGAGATCCTTCGCTTCGCTCTGGATGACAGCTTTTTTAATTTTTCTCAACGTACAAGCGTCCCAACGCCCGCATGGATCTCCTCCCCGAACTCCTCAAAATCACCCTTCCCGCCGCGTTGGTGCTCTACGCGATGTACCTCACGCTGCGCTCGTTTTTGAACAAAAACCTCCTCGACCGCCAGGTCGATCTCCGCGCCGAAGCCGCCCGCACCCTGCTGCCGCTGCGCTTGCAGGCGTACGAACGGATGGTGCTTTTTCTCGAACGCATCAGCCCCAACAACCTGCTGCTCCGTCTGAGTCCCGCCGCCGGCAGCGCCCTGGAATTGCAGCAATTGCTGCTGAGCGACATCCGCGACGAATTCAACCACAACCTGGCCCAGCAGGTGTACCTGAGCAACGAAGCCTGGGATCGCATCCGGCTGGCGCAAAACGAGGTGCTCGGCCTGGTCAATTCCGCCGCCCAGGACCTCCCCACCGATGCCCCCCCGCTCGACCTCTCCCGCCGCATCTTCGACCGCTGGATCACCCTCAGCCCCACCCCGACCGACGAGGCGTTGCGGTTTTTGAAGGACGAGGTGAGGCGGGAGTTTATGTAGAGCTGGTTTGAATGAAAGGCGGGTGTCACGCTGAGCGTAGTCGAAGCGCCGGGAGGACTTCAGAAAACATTTCCCATTTCCCACCCGGCGCTTCGACTACGCTCAGCGTGACACCCGCCTGTTTGAATCAATCATCCAAATACCCTTCCCGAATACGCCAGCGCCTCCGTCAGCGCGGTTTTGTCTAGTTGCAAATCAACCGATTGCCCCTCCAGCCAGGCCACGATTTGCTCGGTGGGCAGGTTGCCGGTGAGGGCGTCGGTCGCCATTGGGCAGCCGCCGTAGCCGCGCAGGGCACCGTCCATCCGGCGCACACCCGCGTTGTAGGCAGCGGCAATTTTTTCATCGACTGCGTCGGGCGTGGCGTGCAGATGCGCCCCAAACTCAATGGCCGGAAACGCGGGAATCAAAGCACCGAACAAGGCGGCGATAGAAGCGGGCGAAGCCGCCCCGACGGTGTCCGACGGAGCCACGATTTCAACGCCAAGCGCTGCGAGTTTTTCCGTAAAATCCACCACCAATTCCGGGCTGTACGGGTCGCCGTAGGGATTGCCAAAGCCCATCGAGAGGTAGACCACCAGCGTTTTTCCCGCCGCTATGCACTGGTTCTGAATCACGTCCAGGTCAGCGAGTGCTTCGGCGATGCCCCGCTTCGTGTTGCGTTGCTGGAAGGTTTCGGAAACGGAAAGCGGGTAGCCGAGGTAGCTGATTTCGGCGTGGGCGCAGGCTTCCGCCGCCCCGCGTGGGTTGGCGACGATGGATAGCAGGCGGGTGCCGGTGCCCGACAAGTCCAGACCCGCCAGCACCTCGGCGGTGTCACGCAATTGCGGAATGGCTTTGGGCGACACAAAACTCCCGAAGTCGAGCGTGTCGAAGCCCACCCGGAGCAAGCGATGCAGGTACGCGACCTTCACCTCCGTCGGCACGAAATGCGCCAAGCCCTGCATCGCATCGCGGGGACAGTCGATTAATTTGAAAATGTGCGAATGTGCCAATGTGCGAATGAAAATGTGCGAATTTCCAATATGCAAATGTGCGAATGAAGATGCCTGCGGTTACACCGTGGCATTTCACATTAGAAATTTGCACATTAGAAATTCGCACATTCAAAACACCGCTTCCGCAATCTTCCGCACGTTGTCCGACTTGCCCATCGTGTAAAAATGGAGGACGGGTGCCCCGGCGGCGAGCAGTTCGCGGCATTGCTGAATGCCCCACTCGATGCCCACCTGCCGCACGTCCTTGTCGGTCGCGCAGGCTTGAACGGCGGTTTCGAGGTCGTCGGGGATGTCGAGGTGGAAAATACGCGGGAGGGCGGTGAGTTGTTTTTTGGTGGAAAGCGGCTTCAGGCCCGGAATGATCGGCACGGTGATGCCGGCCTCCCGGCATTTTTCGACGAACTCAAAATACTTCCGGTTGTCGAAAAACATCTGCGTCACGATGTATTCCGCCCCGAGTTCCACCTTTTGTTTCAGGAACTTGAAATCGGCGTTGCGGTTGGGGGCCTCGAAGTGTTTTTCGGGGTAGCCCGACACGCCGATGCAGAAATTGGTCGGGCTGGCCTGGGTTTCTTCGTGGAGCAGTTTGCCCCGGTTCATGTCCACCACCTGCCGGATGAGGTCGGTGGCGTAGGCGTGGCCGCCTTTTTCGGGCGTAAAATGCGCGTTGCCCTTGATGGGGTCGCCCCGCAACACGAGCACGTTTTCGACGCCGAGGTAGTGCAGATCGAACAGGAAATCCTCGGTTTCTTCCTTCGTAAAGCCGCCACAAATCACGTGCGGCACTGCATCGACCCCGAAGCGCTGCATCAGCGAGGCGCAGATACCCACCGTGCCGGGCCGTTTGCGGATGGGAATCCGGGCGATTTGCCCGTCCACAATTTTTTCCATGTACTCCTCGCGGTGGTAGGTCACATCGACGAAAGGCGGCTTAAATTCCATCAGTGGCTCCAGCGTGTCCATCAGCGTTCGGATGCTTTCGCCCTTCAGCGGTGGGATGATTTCAATGGAAAACAGCGGTTTACCCTCGGCGACGCGTAAGTATTCGGTGATTTTAGTCATTCTGGGGAAAAAAAGCCACGCATTTTAAGAGCCACAAAATTACCGCCGCCCGGTGGGCTTTCCAACGATGGGCGCATTCGGGGACGGTTTCGGTCAAATTGACGCCCCGAGCGCGGGATTTAAGAAATTTTAACGACGAAATGGCGCACCACCAGGGCCGGAACGGGGTTTTTATCGTACTTCTAACCAAGCAAACAGGACTTTCCATGAAGCCGATCATACAAATTCCGCAACAAATCTTAGCCAGCATCGACCTGCTCAACACCCTGGGCGGCGGCCGCAGCCAATCGACGCTGAACGTGAGCAAGCAACCCGAAGGCTACGAGGTGCTCGTGCGCCTGCCCGGCGTCGAGGCCGACGACCTGCACGTGGACGTAACCGACGGGCGGCTCTGGCTCTACCAGTTGCGCCCGGTGCTGGCCCGCGAAGAAGCCGAGGCCGAAACCTTCCTGCCCGACCTGGTGGGCAACCTGATTCTGCCCAACGACGTGGACCTGCAAAACATCTCGGCCCGCTACGGCGAAGGCCAATGGCGCGTGTTCCTGCCCTTCAACAACATGACGAAGGGTTTTCAGAAACACGTGGAGATTGAATATTGAGGGTTTTGATTTTGGTGAAAAGCCGCTTTCCTGAGAGGGAGGCGGCTTTTTTATTTTCCCGTAGCCTGTCATCCAGAGCGCAGCGAAGGATCTTTCGCGCTTACCAACCAAGTAGCTTGATTACAACCGCGAAAGGTCCTTCGCTGCGCTCTGGGTGACAGACCGGGGATTGTTTTCCAAATTCCCCCACCCTGCGTACCTTTCCCCGCACCTCTAACCCTCCCCACCTCGTGTCCGCGTTACCTCCCCAAGCCCAGCCCCTCACCCGCCCCGCCCCCCTCACCCTCCCCGGTCAACTCCGCCAACTCGGCCCGGGGTTCATTCTTTCGGCAGCCATCGTCGGCTCCGGCGAACTGATTGCGACGACCGCGCTCGGCGCGAAGGCTGGGTTCGCCACGTTTTGGGTCATTCTGGTCAGTTGCTTCATGAAAGTGGCCTTGCAACTGGAATTTGGCAAAAACGCCATCTACTCCGGGCAAACCACCATGCGCTCGCTCAACGAACTGCCGGGTTTGCGCCTGGGCAAAGCCCACTGGACGCTCTGGCTCTGGCTGGCGTTGCAAGCCCTGAAATTTCTCCAGGTCGGTGGCATCGTGGGCGGCGTGGCGCTGGTGCTGCACATGGCGTTCCCGGCGCTCGGTCCCAACCTCTGGGCGGTGCTGGCGGCCCTTTCGGCGGCATTGCTGATTTACCAGGGCCGGTACGGCTGGGTCGAAAAAGGCTCGCTGTTGATGATTGGGCTATTTACCGGCACCATCCTGCTCTCACTGTTTTTGCTCCAAAACACACCCTACGCCATCACGGGCGCGCAACTGGCCGAGGGGCTGACCTTCCGCCTCCCGCCCGAAACGGTGGGCGTGGCGCTGGCGGCTTTCGGCATCACGGGCGTGGGCGGCGATGAAATCATGTACTACGCGTACTGGTGCCTCGAAAAAGGCTACGCCACGCACGTCGGCCCCTACGAAGCCACGCCCGCCTGGACCGAGCGGGCGCGGGGCTGGATTCGGGTCATGTACCTCGACGCGCTCGCTTCGATGGTGGTGTACACGCTCGTCACGGCGGCGTTTTACCTGCTGGGCGCTTCGCTGCTCCACGAGCGCGGCCCGATTCCCGAAGGCTACGCGATGGTCGAAACGCTCTCGCGGCTGTTTACGGTCACGCTGGGGCCGGGGGCGAAGTGGATTTTTCTGGTCGGGGCGTTTTTCGTGCTGTACTCCACCCTCTTCACGGCCAACGCCAGTTGGGCGCGGCTGTACGCCGATGCGCTGGGGCAATTCGGCTGGCTGGATTTGAAAAAACCGGGCGTGCAGCGCCGGGCCATCGCGGTGCTGGCCTGGGTGTTTCCGGCGGTGTGGTGCGTGCTGTTTTTGTTTTTACAGGTGCCCGTGTTGATGATTCTGCTCGGCGGCGTGGCTACTTCGGTGCTGCTCATCGTGGTGGTGTGGGCGGCCTGGCAGTTTCGCTACCGGCGGCTGCCCGATGCGCTGCGGCCTTCGTGGGGCTATGATTTGTGGCTCTGGGTGAGCATTGCGGCGATTTTGGGTGTGGGGGTGTATGGGGTTTGGCAGGGGGCGGGGTGAAAATACGGGATAAAAAAGGGTGTTTTTCCCGGTGCTTTTCTGGGTATTGCGGGGATATGTTTGTCAAGTCAAATCAAACACCCCCTCCCGGCCATGAAAACCTGTACCGCCCTCGTTGTCTGTATCTTTTCGCTAGGGTTCGGAGCGATGGCTCAAAACCCAACTGACGAACTGCTCGATGCGTCTAAGGCAACTGAATTCATCCAACTTCGGCCTGACTTCGACCAAAAGATGTTTTTTTACAGCATTGACCGGGATGTTAAGAACAAGCAGCAGAAATCGTTAGACGACAAATTAATTTTAAGCGTTCCTACCCGCGATAAAAAAATTACTTTTGCCATCAACTGCTACAATCCTTTCAAGTATGTCATTTCTATTTCAGATACGATGATGATAGATCCGAGTTTTAAGGCAATTGAAGACTTTGTGAAAATAATAAAAACCGCCGTGAATGAACTTCCTTCGCTTGATCAGGAGAAAAGTAAAGGTATTGATCTTCTGGAAAAGAGTACTGCTGAAGAATTTAAATCTAAAACTAGTGATAGTCCAAAATTGATATCTGTGAAAAATGAGGAAAAACCCAAAAATTACGAACAAGAGGTATTAAAAGATGCTAAGGATAAAACAAATAAGGCGATACGGGTAAAATCAGAAAAGCTAATCGAATGGAAATATTTATTGAGTAGAGAAATTGACTGCTTGAATCCCCTCAGTCTTGTTATCAAAAAGGTGTACGATGTGGATAGTTTCTTTTATCAAAAGCAGTTTGTAGATTCTATAAAGTTCGCAATTTCTCAAGTTAATAATTCAAAAGAAGAAACACTATCGCTCTTGTTGAGTTTACAGAAATACGATAGAATTGTGGCAAATCTTGAAAATTTTAACAAGAAAAGCCGGGAAGAACTCGATGGATTCAAGAAAATTCTTGAATCAGAGCCGGACATCACCAACCGTACCGGCAAGTGCAAATTCTTTGCGGCTTACTCTCTAAACGTACTTGAACGTTTCATCAATGAATGTGAAGTCGTGCAAAAAAGGCGTGAAGAAATTGTACACGCCATGCAGTCCCTTTCAGCGGGTATGAACACCGTATTGAAATCAGCCGATATGCGAATGGGCGAAGAAGTGAATACGTTTCAAAATACGTTTATTTTGAAACGATTTACGGTTTCTGGAAGTAAAATGCAGGACGTTACCTTAGCTATCAGGAAACGAGATGTGGTATTTAAGGATGAGCAGATTCAAATAAATGAATCAACTGACGTAGTCGTCGGTGAGATCAGGATTCGTACCCATCAGACATTAATTCCTGAATTTTCAACGGGTTTCTATTACACCAATGTCAAGTACCCAATTTTTGGAACGCAGATTCTCGGCGACAGCCTGACAATTACTGAAGGTAGAGAGAAGCTTCCGGTCGTCGCAGCGGGTATGCTAAATTTGACATTAAACGCATTCTCAGGCTTGACACATCCTGTATTTCAATTAGGTGTAGGCACTGGAAAAGGCCGTCCGAGTTTACTGGCAGGTGTTGGAGTTAGATTGCGTTGGGAAAAACCGATTGTTATCTCCGGGGGTGCCATATGGTCTTGGAAAAAAACGCTCACAAATTACGCAGTAGGCAAATTCGTTCCAAGCACCACTGCGCTTGAAGAAGATTTAAAATTTACGCTTGATGGAACTCCGAATTTATACATCGGAGTACAGATAAACTTCTGAGACCCTTGCACATCATGCGATAAAATAAGTCCATTCGCACTTGTGATAGACGGTTACTTGTAAAACTCCCAATGCTATCAAAACCGAACTGAATCCAGTGGAAGGTATAGCCCCCGTCAATAATGACAAAGACACTGCACCAAGACGATTTCCTCCTCAGTGACTACGTACACCAAGTGGTGTTCGTCGGTGATTCGCGGTTTCCTCAATCCCCCGCCAGCAACACCTCCGCCGAAATACCCAGTTTCTGGTGAAACAGCCGGGCCATTTTCAGGGTCATCGGTTTCTTCCGGTTCAGGATGGCCGAGACGTAGCCCTTGCTGCCGATGAGGTCGGTCAGGTCTTTGGGTTTCAGCCCTTTTTCGGCCATTCTGAATTTGATGGCTTCGATGGGGTCGGGTGGGGGAATGGGATAATGCTTGTCTTCGTACTCTTTAATCACCAGAAACAGCAATTCAACCTCGTCCCCTTCCGGGGTTCCCGGTGCGGCATTGAAAATCTCGTCGGCACGTTGTAGCGCGTCGTCGTACTCTTTTTCTGTTTTGATAAGTCGAACGTTCATCGTCGGTTTTAAGAAGTTTACTGAAGGTCAAAGCGTGGTTGGGGGAATGTGCTCCACCGTTGCCGCATCTATCCCATCGTATTCTTGATGCGTTCCGAACCACTTAATCATCATTCGTTTGTGAAGAAAACTGATGCGCACGATAAGACGGTATTTGTTTCCCATCACGTTGAAGATGACCCGGCTGTCGCCCACGATACTCGCGTTTCCATACACTTTTTTGAGTGCATTGAAATTTTGAAAGTCAGCCCTGACCAGTTCATCGTACAATTCAAGAAGTGCCGCCGCTGATTCAGGGTATTGCGCTGCGTAATCAAGTAAAGTTCTTCGGGCAATAATGTTGAACATGAACGAAGAGGTTTACCAAAAGTAAACAATGTGTTTTCGATTGGCAACGTTTCCCAAACCTTCGGGAAGTTTAACTCCGCTCCGCCTGTTGCGTCAGCAAAAAAATCACCTTGAATTTCTTCTCCGATTCCCGGCGTTGTTCCGGGGCGCTGCCCCGCTGAAGAGCCGCCGTAACTAAGCAGGGCCGCGCTTGCCAGCCGACTATAACTCCGAAAGGCTGGCCTCCGGTGCCGACCTTTGTACATCCTGCTTTTTCACTAAGCGACTCACCCGGTACACCAGAAAAACGGTCAGCAGCGAAACGCCCACAATGACGTAGCCCAGCGTGTCGTAGTGTTCCAGGGGGCTGGCGGGGGATTTCTGCACGACGATCCAGCCCGCAAAGGCGGCGGCCACGCCCCCGGCCACCTGCTGAAGCGAGGCGTTGATGCTCATGAACGCCCCCCGGTCACGGGGGTTGGGAATGGCACTCATCAGGGCGGTCGAAGGAATCATCCGGCTCATGATGCCCATCATCATCAGGACGTTGAAAATCAGAACTTCCCACAGTGGCGTTACCGACAGGTGGGTGTAGACCAGCACCATCACCACCATCCAGGCCGTGGCCCCGGCAAAGAGCGTGAACTTGTCGATGCGGTCGCTAAGGCGACCCACCAGGGGCATAATCACCAGGGAACTCAGTCCCGAAACCAGGAACAGCAGCGGCAGTTGCTCCTGACTGATGCGCAGGTTGTTGATGGCAAACGCGCTCCCAAACGGCATCATCATGAAACCGCCGATGGAAAGCAGCGCCGTGGCCGTAAACCCGATGCGGTACGAGCGGTTGGCGACGGTGTTCGTCAAGTGCGTCAAGGCGCTTTGGCGCTGTTGCAGGGCCAGGTGCGCAGTAATGGGTTGCAGTTTGAGCCAAATTCCCGCGCCGACGAGCACTGCCAGCGCTGCTACCATGAAAAAGGTGGCCTCCCAGCCCAGCAGATTGGCCAAATACAGCCCAATGGGCACGCCCAGCACCTGGCTGGCACCGAAGCCCATCTGCACGAAACCCATCACACGGCCCCGTTGCTGAAGCGTAAACAGGTCGGTGATGATCGCCATCGAAACGGACCCGATGACCCCACCAAACAGCCCCGTGATGATGCGGGCCGCAACCAGCAACGGGTACGAATTAGCCAGCCCGCACAGCACCGTGCCGAGAATGAAACCGGTGTAAAAAAACAGGAGCAGTTTCTTGCGGTCGAAACGATCGGCGAAGCCCGCCGTCAGCAAGCCGGAAATTCCGGCACTGAATGCGTAGGCCGACACCGCCAGCCCGAAATGCGCGGGCTTCAGGTGGAGTGATTTCATGAGAATATCACCCAACGGCGACATAATCATGAAGTCGAGGATGACGGTAAACTGGGTGAAGGCCAGTAAAAAAACCACGATTTTCTGGTGGGCCGTAAACGGCGCGGGCGCGGGGGATGGTGCCACGGTGAGGTTGGGTGGTAAAACTTCCCGAAAGGTAGGGGGCGGGTGAGAATTAAAAAAAGGCGGGAGGCTCGTCCTCAACTTCCCGGAAGTTTTAAACCCGTTGTGGAGCAATTCCGGGAAGTTGAGGACGAGCCTCCCGCCTCACCCCCGCCCTTCGTTCGCCTCGCCCCGGCTCCTCGCCGCTTCGCCCCCCACCGGCTTCGCCACGCGGAAAGCATCCGCCAGTTTTGGCCCGTCAATCAAGCCCAAAACTCGCGATGCAAAAGCTCTTTTCTTTCCTCCTCCTCTTTTTTTGTCTGAACGCCGCCCTGGCTCAGCAGGCAACTCAAACCCTACGCGGCACCCTCCGCGACGAAGTTTCCCAAACCCCGCTGCCCGGCGCGACCATCCGGGTGCTCCGCGAAGGCCAGTCCCAACTCGGTGCCATGACCGACGCCAACGGCGACTTTAAAATTACCGACGTGCCCCTCGGTCGGCAAACGCTGCGCATCACCTCCGTCGGCTACGAAGACCTCACCCTGCCCGACGTGACCGTCACGGCGGGCAAGGAAGTCATCCTGACCCTCACGCTGACCGAAGCCGTGACCAAACTCAACGAAGTCGTCGTACTGGCCGACCGCAAGGACGACGCCAGCAAAACCAACAACGAACTTTCGCTGGTGAGCGCCCGCTCCTTCAACATCGAAGATACCAAACGTTTCGCCGGGGCACTCGGCGACCCCTCGCGGATGGCGGCCAACTTCGCCGGGGTGGTGTCGGCCAACGATTCGCGCAACGACATCGTCGTGCGCGGCAACTCGCCGAGCGGGATGCTCTGGCAACTCGAAGGGCTGAACGTGCCCAACCCCAACCACTTCGGCTCGCTCAACAGCACCGGCGGCCCGGTGAGTATGCTCAACAACAACGTGCTGGGCAAATCGGACTTCGTGACCAGCGCCTTCCCGGCCCAGTACGGCAACGCCCTTTCGGCGGTGTTCGACCTGCGGATGCGCGAGGGCAACACCCGCAAGCACGAGTTTCTGGGGCAAATCGGCTTCAACGGTTTCGAGGTCGGGGCCGAAGGACCGCTTTCCAAAACGTCCAAAGCCAGCTACCTCGTCAATTACCGCTACTCCACGCTGAGCGTGTTCAAGGCCCTGGGCATCAACTTCGGCACCGGCGGGGCCACGCCCAACTACCAGGATTTGAACTACAAAATCGTGATTCCGACGGGGGAAAAAGGAAAGCTGGCGTTCTTCGGCATTCTGGGGCAAAGCGACGTGAATTTTCTGGGCAACGACGTGGACACCACCGAAACCAATCTTTACGGCACCGAAAACGAAAACACCCGCGTGAAGTACCGCACCACCATCAGCGGCCTGAGCTACGAGTACAACTTCTCGCCCCGCACCACGGCCAAATTCGTGCTCGGCTACAGTTCGACTGACCAGCAGTTCAACGGCGATTCCATCAGCGTGCTCACCCGGCAGGAATTCCCCAGCGGCGAGGCCCGGTTTACCACCCGCAAGTATTCGGCGGTGATGAACCTGCGGCATAAGTTCAACGCCAAAAACAGCCTCTACGCCGGTTTTAACGTGGATTTGCTCAACTTCGACCTCTTCAACCGCGACATTTACGGTGGGGGCCGCTTCGACTCGGTGCGGGTCAACACGAAGGGCGAAAACACGGTGCTGACCCAGGCTTACGCGCAGTGGCGGCACCGCTTCAACGCCAACCTGCTCTTCACGGCGGGGCTGCATTTCCAGCACCACAGCCTCAGCAACGCGGCGGCGATTGAACCGCGCCTCGGCCTCCAGTACACGCTCAGCCCCCGGCAATCGCTCGGCCTCGGCTACGGCTTGCACAGCCAGGCGCAGGACGTGTACCTGTACGCCGTGCAAACCCCCGGCAAAAACGGCCCGACTTTGACCAACCGCGACCTGGGTTTCACCCGCAGCCACCACCTCGTGCTGACCTACCAAAACCTGCTCACCCGCAACCTCAGCCTGAAAATCGAGCCGTACTACCAGGCCATTTTCGACGCGCCCGTCGAACGCCACGCCAGTTCGTTTTCGACGTTGAACGTCGGCAACAGCTTCGGGCCGACCGACAAGGATAGTTTGGTAAACAAAGGCACGGGCCGCAACGTGGGCATCGAACTCACGCTGGAGCGCAGCTTCAACCGGGGTTACTACTTTCTGGTGACCACCTCGCTGTTCGACTCAAAATACAAAGGCAGCGACGGCGTCGAGCGCAACACTGCGTTCAACACGGGCTACGTGCTCAATGGGTTGCTGGGCAAAGAAATCAAGGTGGGGCGCAAACAAACCAACGTGTTCGGCGTCAACCTCAGAGCCAGCACGGTGGGCGGGAAGTACGTTTCGCCCATCGACCCCGAAAAGTCACGGGCGCGGGGCGTGGCGATTTACGACGAAAACCGCACCAACTCCGTCCAGCAAGACCCTTACTTCCGGGCCGACTTGCGGCTCTCGTACCGCAAAGAGTACCGGCGCAGCACGCTCGAAGTCGCGGTGGATTTGCAAAACGTGACGGGAAACCAGAACGTCTTCCAGCAAACCTACAACCGCCGCCTCAACCGCCTGACCACCGAGTACCAGCAGGGCTTTTTCCCGGTGCCGCAGGTGCGGTACACGTTCTAAAAAAATAACCTTCCTACTCCTCGTCATTGCGAGCGGAGTCTACCAAGACGAGCGGAGCGAGAATTGGTAGACAGAGCGAAGCAATCCCCTACCGGAGACCGAAATAGCTTTAGGAAAGCAGTGTAGTTGGCTTAGGCTATCTTGGTCTCCGGGAGGGGATTGCTTCGCTTCGGTCATCGGATTTCACTTCGCTCATCCGATGACCTACGCTCGCAATGACGCCGAAGGGAAAGTTTATTTGTTCACCCGTTCCCGGTTAACCAACTTGCTCAGGCTAAGCCCCTCCCCGCGCATGGAATCCCCTCCCTACACCCTCAACGACCGCCGTTTTCGCCTCTTGGGCATCCCGTTGGTCACGGTACTCGTGCCGCTGGTGACGCACTTCAGCGAGTTCATCCGGTTCGACGCGCACACGGCCCAGTACCTGCTCGTTTCGGCCTGCACCACAACGCTGCTCTGGGAGGGCAACCGACTCATTATTCTGTGGATGCGGCGGGCCTTCCCGGCCTACAACCAAACCACCCAACGCCTGTTGAGCGAAGCCCTGCTGGCGTTGGGGTTCACGTTCGTCGCCACGTTTCTGCTCGACGAGGTGTTGTGCAGACGAATTTTGGGAAAGGACGATGCCTTCATGGGTTTCCGCCTCAGCCTCTTCCCCACGGTGGTCGTGTACCTGATTTACGAGGCGATTTACTTTTTTGAAGCCTGGAAAACCAACGTGCGGAAAACCGAATCGCTGGCCCGCGAGGCCGTGCAGTCGCAGTTGGAGGTGTTGAAAAACCAACTCGACCCGCATTTCCTCTTCAACAGCCTCAACACGCTCGCCGCCCTCATCGACGAGGAAAACCTGCCCGCCCAGCAATACCTCGACCGCCTCGCCGACGTGTACCGGTACGTGCTCGTGAGCCGGAACAAAAACACGGTACCGCTCGAAGAAGAAATGGCGTTTCTCGACGCCTACGTGTTTCTGAACAAAACCCGGTTCCGGGAGAATTTGCAGGTCGAAAAACTCCTTTCGCCCGAAGCCTACCGACAGCACGTCACGCCGCTGAGTTTGCAGATGCTGGTTGAAAACGCCATCAAACACAACGTCGTTTCCAAAGACAAACCGCTGAAAATCAGAATTCAGCAGGAAGCGCAGTACCTGGTGGTGGAAAACAACATCCAGGAAAAAACGATGCTCGCGACCTCCACCCGCGTGGGCCTGCAAAACATCATCAACCGCTACGGTCTCCTCACCGACCGCCACGTCGAAATCATCCGCACGGGAGGTTTTTTCACGGTAAAATTGCCGCTGCTTTCCAACTGAGTGATTGAGTGAGGGGGTGATTGAGTGAAAAAAGACAGTGGTTTGCCTTCTCATTCAGTTCAATCATTCCCTCACTCAATCACCCCCTCACTCAATCACTCAATTAAATGACCGCCCTGTAAATGACCGCCCTGCTCATCGAAGACGAATACCCGGCAGCGGAACGCCTGGAAAAGCTCATCCATAAACTGGACCCCGGCATCGAAATCGCGGCCGTGCTCGACAGCGTGGAGACGGCCAAGCAGTGGTTCGGTAGCCACCCGCCGGTGGATGTGATTTTCTCGGACATCCAGCTTTCCGACGGACTGAGTTTTCAGATTTTCGAGGCGTTTCCAGCCCACAGTCCCATCATTTTTACCACGTCCTACGACGAGTACGCCATCAGGGCCTTCAAGGTGAAAAGCGTGGATTACCTGCTCAAACCCATCAAATTGCCCGAATTGGCCGAGGCGCTGGAGAAGTTCAAGGCGATGCGGCAGGAGTTTTCGCCCGTGGCCTACGCCAGCAAAATCGAGTCGCTCATCGAGTCGCTGGAGTTGGGGCGGAAAGCGCACAAAGCGCGGTTTTTAGTCAAAAACGGCGAGCAACTGATTCCCATCGGGCTGGACCAGATTGCCTATTTCTACACCGCCAACGAACTGGCCTGCCTGGTCGGGAAAGACGGGCGGCAGTTTCTGGTCGATTACACGCTGGAAGAATTGGAGCACCTGGTGGACCCTACGCACTTTTTCCGGCTCAACCGGCAGTTCATCGCGCAACTGACTTCGATTCAGAAAATTCATACCTATTTCAACGGCAAACTCAAGGTCGAACTCCGCCCAGAAACCGGGCAGGAAGTGCTCATCAGCCGGGAGAAAGCGCCGGCGTTCAAGGCCTGGCTGGAGGGCTGAGTGACTCCACGTTTTTCCAATTTTTCGAGAATTCTCCCACCAACCCAAAACCGGGCCACGAGCCACGCTTTTGCCGAAAACCTTCCAAACGCCATGAAAACAGCGCCGTTTTTCCTCGCCCTGTTCCTGTTCAGGCCCCCGCTTTTTGCCCAAAAACCCTTGACCTACACCGTTTGGGCGGATGGTCTGGTGAACGCCCAGCTCGCCAAATCCAGCTTTTATTTTCTGGGAACCGGAGCACGGTTTGAAGTGAGCAAGCCGCTCCGCAACCCCACTCACGCCCTATTTGCTCAGGTCGGTTACGGGCATTTTTTCCAGAAACCCACCAGCGCGTTCACGGCCAATTTTGGCCTCTTCAACGCCGGGTACCGCTACCAGTCGCGGAAGGCGTTCAACGCCTCGGTTGCCGTAGGTGCGCAGTACTGGAACGAGCGGATGCGGCTTCGCCTCGGCGACGACCGAATCGATGAAATCTTCACCAACCTCCTGCCCAGCGCCAGCGCGGTCCTCGGTTTCCGAATCAGGCCCCGCTACCGACTCGGCCTCGAATACCGGGGCCTGTTTCAGGTCGAACCCGAACGGACGGTACTGCGCAACAACCTCGCGCTGGCGGTGGGTTACACGTTTTAACCTCTTCACCCCCTAAAGGGGGCTTTTCGCCGCTAAAACATTCCAGGCCTGAAAAGCCCCCTTTAGGGGGTGGGGGGTAAACACCTCCTCCCATGAAACCGACAAAACTCCTCGCCCTCGCCGCCAGCGCCGCGCTGTTTGTGCTGGCCTGGGCTTGCCAAACCCAAACGGATTTGGAAGTGGCCCCCGAACAAAACTTCGGAGCCTTACCCCTGACCGTCCTCGACCCGGCCGACAACCCCCGCAGCCCCGAAAAAATCGCGTTGGGAAAACTGCTTTTCTACGACCCGATTCTATCGGGAAATAAGGACGTATCCTGCGCCACCTGCCATCACCCCCGGTTCGGGTATGCCGACGGCCTTGACCTGCCCATCGGCGTGGGCGGTGTCGGGCAGGGCGCGGAGCGGCGGTTTTCCTCGCCCGGCGAGGTGCCGTTTACTAAACGCAACACGCCCTCGCTACTCAACGTGGCCTTCAACGGCATCGACCCGCAGGGCCGCTACGACCCGGTCACGGCCCCCATGTTTTTCGACCTCCGGGCGGCTTCGCTCGAAGCCCAATCGCTGATGCCAATCGCGGCGTTTGAGGAAATGCGCGGAAAGGTGTTCAGCCCCGAAGCCGCCCTCGACAGCGTGGTGACGCGATTGAAACGCATTCCCGACTACCAAACCCGCTTCGGGACGGCCTTCGGCGGTAAAGTCGCCGTGTCGGCCCAAAACCTGGGCCGGGCACTGGCCGCCTACGAGCGCACCTTGCTCGCCAACCACGCCCCCTTCGACCGCTACCGGCGGGGTGACAAAGGCGCGATGACCGAAGCCCAGAAACGCGGGATGGTGCTGTTCGTGCAAAACGGCTGCAACGACTGCCACCACGGCCCGATGTTCAGCGACTACAAAACCCACGTACTCGGCGTGGAAGACAACGCCAAACTGACCGCCTCCGACGCGGGCCGGGCCAACACCTACGCCTTCCGCACCCCCAGCCTGCGCAACCTCACGCTCACCGCGCCGTATATGCACAACGGGCGGCACCAGTCGCTGAGCGAGGTGCTGTCTTTTTACGACCAAATCAAGGACGGCGTTCAACTCAATCCAAAGGTGCCCGCGAGCCGCCTGGATTCGCTGCTCCGCCCCCGCGTAACGCTGAACCGGGATTTGATTGAGTTCATGAACGCGTTGAGCGACCCGGATTTTGAAAAAACGGTACCGGCGAGCGTGCCGAGTGGGTTGAAGGTGGGAGGGAATTTGTGAAGCTGGAACAAACTGGAGGAGTCATGCTGAGCGGAGTCGAAGCGCGGTGCGGCTGGTCAGCGTTTACCCACCGCGCTTCGACTCCGCTCAGCGTGACCCTTCGGCAGGATAAGCCTAAGCCCTATCTTTGCCCCAACCAACCCTTCCCGCGCATGAACATCGAAGCCTACCAGATTGCCGAGGTGATTCAGTTGAAAAAGTTTCGGAGCGAGTACACCAGTTCGCCCCTCGAAGCCAACAATTCCGAACTGTTTTACAAACAAGACACCGACCGCTACTTCTACCTCTTCAGCTACGGCGTGGTGGCCTTCGCGGGGTTCAACGACCTGGAAAAGAGCAGTTTGCTCCAATTTATCCGCAGTTACGCCGAAGACCCGGTGGCGGAAGATTACCGCGAAGATTTTGAAATCATTATCAACCCGGAGGCGCCCGTTCAGACCAGCTACAACGCCATCAGCCTGCCCGAACTCACCGACGAGGGCCTGCGGATCGTGATGCTCAACGTGGCGCAGTCGGTGGCACTCGATTACTACGAAGCCCTGGGCCTGGGCATCCTGGCCGATACCCGGCGCCTCACCGACCAACTCGAACGGAACGGCAAGTTGCTGATTTCAAGAACCGACCTGCTCAAATTCATCGGCAAAACGCTCAACATCAAAAACAGCATCATCGACAACCTCTACATTTTCGATGCTCCCGACAGCGTCTGGGAGGCCGAATTGCTGGGCAAAATGGACGAGGGCCTGAAGAAAACCCTCGACCTGCGGATGCGCTACCGCGACGTGGATTACAAACTCAAAATCGTGCAGGAGAACCTGACCCTTTTCACCGAATTCCTCCAAAATCGCGAAAGCACCCGCCTGGAGTGGATCATCATCATCCTGATTCTGATTGAAGTCGGGGATTTGGTGGTGCGCTGGTTTTTTTAAGGTACCTTACAGCGGGCGGGCGGCATTCGAACTACACTTCCAATGCCGTTTTGCCTGCGTATCCCGCTTCGGGTGCGCTTCTTCACCGGCGCAGTTTCTCCAAACGAGGAAACGTGCCTTCATCAACTATCAACCATGAAAACGGATAAAACCCCCAAGAAAACCGGGGCCGAAGCGAGCAAATCGCCCGGCCATCACAAAACGCCCAAGTACGAACAGAGCGAATCAAATCAGCCGTTGAGCAACAGTACTTACAACGCGAAGAAGGGCGGGAAGAAGTAACTGCGTAACCAAAGTTTATAGGGGTGTTGTCATCCCTCCTGCGTTGGGATGACAACACCCCTATAAACTTTGGTCAATACCCCAGCACCGACCCCATCCACCGCTCCACGTCTTCCACGCTCATCCCCTTGCGTTTGGCGTAATCCACCACCTGGTCTTTCTGGAGCTTCCCGACGGGAAAATACCGGCTTTCGGGGTGCGAGAAATACCAGCCGCTCACGCTGCTGGCCGGGTACATGGCGTAGCTCTCGGTGAGTTCGATACCCGCCCTCCCGGCGTCGAGGAGGTCGAAGAGGGTTGCTTTTTCAGTGTGGTCGGGGCAGGCCGGGTAGCCGGGGGCGGGGCGAATGCCCACGTATTTTTCCTTGATGAGCGATTCGTTGTCCAATTCTTCATTGGGCGCGTAGCCCCAGAATTCCTTCCGCACCCGCACGTGCATCAACTCGGCGAAGGCTTCGGCGAGGCGGTCGGCGAGGGCTTTGACCAGGATCGAGTTGTAGTCGTCGTGGTCACGCTCGTACTTTTCGATCAGCGCTTCGATGCCCAGGCCCGCCGTGACGGCGAAGCCGCCGAGGTAGTCTTCCCTGCCGCTTTCGAGTGGGGCGACGAAATCGCTCAGGCAGTAGTTGGGCAACCCGACGGCTTTCTGGCTTTGCTGGCGGAGGTGGTGGAGGACGGCAAGAGCCTCCCCAACCCCTCCTTCGGAGGGGCTTAAAACTCCTTGTTCCGAGTGAACGGCGAGCAACGGGTCAGCGACTCCTACGTTGCGACGGGTTGACGGATCGTTTTGGGCATTGGCGATTCGATACTCCACGTGCCGATGCGAGCCGTGCCGTTCGCAGGAAACTTCCCGCTCGATTTCCTCAAAATCATGCAGCAAAATATCGTCGTCAACGGCGTTGGCGGGCCAGAAGCCGACCACGGCGCGGGCCTGTAACGACCTATCGTTGATGAGGTCGAGCAACAGATTCTGCGCGTCGTCGAACAGTTTCCGGGCTTCTTCGCCGACGATTTTATCTTCAAAAATGGCCGGGTATTTTCCGTGCAATTGCCAGGTTTGGAAAAACGGCGTCCAATCGATGTACCGGGCGATTTCGGCCAGCGGATAATCCTCGAAGACGCGGGTGCCGAGGAAGGCTGGTTTTTTCGGAACAAAGCCCGACCAGTCAATTTTGGGCTTGTTTTCGCGGGCTACTTCAATCGAAACCACGGCCTTGTCCTGCTTGCGCCGGGCGTGTTCCTCGCGGAGTTTGGCGTATTCGGTTTTGATTTCTTTCCAGATGTCTTCCTGGCTTTGCTCCGATTGCGTGAGCCGACCGGCCACCGGCACCGAGCGGCTGGCGTCGAGTACGTGGATGACCGGGCCGTCGTAGTGGGGGTCGATTTTTACGGCGGTGTGGATGCGAGAGGTCGTGGCCCCGCCGATGAGCAGCGGCACGGTGAAACCCTGCCGCTGCATTTCCTTCGCCACGCCCACCATCTCGTCGAGGCTCGGCGTGATGAGACCCGACAACCCGATGATGTCCACCTGGTGTTCCTTCGCCGCCGCGAGAATTTTCTCGGTCGGCACCATCACGCCGAGGTCGATGATTTCGTAGTTGTTGCAGCCCAGCACCACGCCGACGATGTTTTTACCGATGTCGTGTACATCGCCTTTCACCGTCGCCATCAGCACTTTGCCATTGGACGAACTGGCCCCGGCGGATTTACTGGCTTCGATGAACGGCAGTAGGTACGCCACCGCTTTCTTCATCACCCGCGCCGATTTCACGACCTGCGGTAAAAACATTTTTCCCTCGCCAAACAAGTCACCAACCACGTTCATTCCGTCCATCAGCGGCCCTTCAATGACTTCGAGCGGACGGCTGAAAAAGTGCCGGGCTTCCTCCACGTCTTCGTCGATGAAATCGGCGATGCCCTTCACCAGCGCGTGGGTGAGGCGCTCGTTGACGGGCAGGCCCCGCCATTCCGCCGCGTCAACCACGGTTTCGGTCTTGCCTTTGTCTTTGATGGTTTCGGCAAACGTCACCAGCCGCTCGGTCGCGTCGGGGCGGCGGTTGAGCAACACGTCTTCGACCAGTTCGAGGAAGTCCTTCGGAATGTCGTCGTACACGGTCAACTGCCCGGCGTTGACGATGCCCATGTCCATGCCCGCTTTGATGGCGTGGTACAAAAACGCCGAGTGAATCGCTTCCCGCACGGGTTCGTTGCCCCGGAACGAAAACGACACGTTCGACACCCCGCCCGACACTTTGGCGTAGGGCAGGTTTTCTTTAATCCAACGCGTGGCGGCGATAAAATCGACGGCGTAGTTGTTGTGCTCGTCGATGCCCGTGGCGACGGTCAGGATGTTGGGGTCGAAAATGATGTCTTCGGCGGCAAACCCGACTTCATCGACCAGAATCCGGTAGGCGCGTTCGCAGATTTCAACGCGGCGCTGGTAGCTGTCGGCCTGCCCGGTTTCGTCGAAGGCCATCACCACCACCGCCGCGCCGTAGCGCTGCACGGTGCGGGCGCGTTCGCGGAAGGCCTCCTCGCCTTCTTTCAGCGAAATCGAGTTGACAATCGCCTTGCCCTGCACGCACTTCAACCCGGCTTCGATCACTTCCCACTTCGAGGAATCGATCATCACCGGCACGCGGGCGATGTCGGGTTCGGCGGCGAGCAGGTTCATGAACGTGGTCATGGCGGCGGCCCCGTCGATCATGCCTTCGTCCATGTTCACATCGATCACCTGCGCGCCGTTTTCGACCTGCTCGCGGGCCACGCTGAGGGCCTCGTCGTACTTGTTTTCGCGGATGAGCCGGGCAAATTTCTTCGAGCCGGTCACGTTGCAGCGCTCACCCACGTTCAGGAACAGCACTTTTTCCCTCGTCACCTCGACGGGTTCGAGGCCGGAGAGGTGCAGCGTGCGTACGGTTTCGGGCAAGGTGCGCGGCGCGTATTTCGCCGCCGTATCGGCAATCACCCGGATGTGTTCGGGCGTGGTGCCGCAGCAGCCGCCGATGATGTTGAGGAAATTATCCTGCAAAAACCCGTCGATCAGCACACCCATTTCGGCGGGGGTTTGGTCGTACTCGCCCATTTCGTTGGGCAACCCGGCGTTGGGGTGGGCGGAGGTAAAAAATGGGGCTTTTTGCGCCAGCGTCTGCACGTAAGGCCGGAGTTGGTCGGCTCCGAGGGCGCAGTTCAATCCCACCGACAGCAGTGGCAGGTGCGAAACCGAGGTCAGAAACGCCTCGGTGGTTTGCCCCGAAAGCGTCCGGCCCGACGCGTCGGTGATGGTGCCGGAGACCATGATGGGCAGGGTGGTGGCTCCGACCTCCGGTCGGAGTTCGACCGGAGGTCGAAAGTCCCCGGATGGGACGCCGGTCTCAGCGGATACGTTTCGACCTGCGGTCGAACTCCGACCGGAGGTCGGAGCCACCTTCGCAAAAAACTGGTCAATCGCAAACAGCGCCGCTTTTGCGTTGAGCGTGTCGAAAATCGTCTCGACCAGCAGCAAATCGGCCCCGCCGTCCACCAGCCCGCGCACCTGCTCGGTGTAGGCTTCGACGAGATCGTCGAAACTCACGGCGCGGTAGCCGGGGTTGTTTACGTCGGGCGAGAGGGAGGCGGTGCGGTTGGTCGGACCGATGGAACCGGCCACGTAGCGAGGTTTATCGGGATTTTTAGCGGTGAATTCATCCGCCACCTCGCGGGCAATCCGGGCCGATTCGTAGTTCAGTTCGTACACCAATTCCTCCATCCCGTAGTCGGCCATCGCGATGCTGGTGCCGGAAAACGTGTTCGTTTCAGCGATGTCGGCCCCGGCTTCAAAATACTGCGCGTGGATTTCGCGGATGATGTCGGGGCGAGTCAAACTGAGCAAATCGTTGTTGCCCTTGAGCGACTGGCCCCAGTCGGCGAAGCGCGCCCCCCGGTAGTCCTCTTCCTCAAGTTTGTGCCGCTGAATCATCGTCCCCATCGCGCCGTCAAGCACGAGGATGCGGGTTTTCAGCAGGTCGCGGAGGTCGGGGCGTTGGAGCGTCGTGGTCGTCATGGGCAGATGGGGCCGGATTCGAATCGGCATCGGAACGGTTCGGGCGGAACGCGCCGGTTCTCAGTAAAGTGCAAAAGTAAGTAAAAACGACGGGGTCTTCAGCGGGGTAGTGCCCGTGTCAGTCCAATTTTGGGGGTACCATTTTCCATTGCTATTTCAAAAAAGAGTTGTCATCCCGACGCAGGAGGGATCTCGTTGGCCCTACAGACCCTTTGCCGGTAGCCAGCGTACCTGGTCGTCTAACGAGATCCCTCCTGCGTCGGGATGACAACTCTTTTTTTTAATAAATTCTAAACAACCTCTTCGTTAAACGTTCGCTGCCGGGCAATCTCCAAGCCGTCAAAAAGCACCCATGCCCAAATCGCCCCTCCTGCTCGGTTTCGTCGCCTTGTTTCTGGCCTGCCAGCCGCCCGCCTCCCCTACCCCCGAACCGACGCCCAACCCCTACGATTTTTCGGCGGTGGATGCCTTCGTCACCCAAAACCTCGCCAGTTACAACGGCAGCGTGGTCATCCTGGTTTCTCAAAACGGGAAGTTGATTTACCAAAAAAATTGGGGTGCCTTGACCGAGACCACCGTCAAGCCCATCGCCTCCGCCTCGAAATGGCTTTCGGCGGGTGTGATCATGGCGCTAGTCGACGAGGGAAAACTCAGCCTCAGCGACAGCCTCGGCAAATTCCTCCCGATTTTCACGAAACACGGCAAGGGGAAAATTACCATCCGGCAGTTGTTTTCGCACACCTCCGGGTTCCCCGGCGACTCGCCCCAGGGCTACGAAGACCGCCGCGACCTGACCCTCGCCCAGGCCGTCGATTCGCTGGCGGTGTACACGAAATTACTCACCCCGCCCGGCACCGCGTTTTACTACGGCGGCGTGGGAATGCAGATCGCCGGGCGCGTAGCGGAGGTGGCTTCGGGCAAAGCCTGGCAGGCGCTTTTCAACGAAAAAATAGGCCAACTCTGCAACCTGACGGCGATTTACAGCCCGTCTAGACCCCAGCACCCGCTCGTTCCGGGTGGCGTTTCCACCTCGGCGCGGAGCCTTCTCAACTTCGTGGAAATGGTGGTGAACAAGGGCGTTTTCAACGGAAAACGCGTGTTGAGCGAAGCCGCCGTCAGCGCCATGTTGAGCGACCAGACCGCCGGGGCCGCCATTCAGTATACGCCCTACGCGGGTGGCAATCCCTACACCACGCCCGCCGTCAACCCCGTGCGCTACGGCATCGGCAACTGGCTCGACGTGAAGGCCGCCAACGGCACGCTGCTCGAAAGTTGCAGCCCCGGTGCCTTCGGCACCCACCCCTGGCAGGACAGCGCCCACGGCGTAGCGGGGGTGATTTTTACCGTATCAGAAGGGGTGATCAGCCGAACCGCCAGTTTGCAAATCCGGGAATTGGTGCGAAAACAGCTTTGAGGGTTGAGGGTTTGAAAAGGTTTGAGGGTTTGAAAGTTTGATTACTGGTGGGTTTAAGGGGAGGTTTTCGTTCTACCTTCAAACCCTCAAACCCCTTCAAACCCTCAAACCTTTTCAAACCCTCCAACCTTTTTTCCGTGAAACTCGCTGCCATCGACATCGGCTCCAACGCCGCCCGCCTTCAGATTTCCGCCGTGCTGACCGATGCCGGTCGGGTTTCTTTCAAAAAAGTGGAGTACGTCCGCTTCCCGCTCCGGCTGGGACACGACGTGTTCAACACCGGGCAGATCAGCCCCGAAGGCGAGGTGCGGCTGTTTAAAATGCTGCTCTCGTTCCGGCTGCTGATGGAATTGCACGAGGTGACCGACTACCTGATTTGCGCCACCTCCGCCATGCGCGAAGCCAGCAACGGGCCGGATGTGGTCACGCGCATCCACGGGCAGTTGGGCATGAAAATTCACCTGATCGAAGGGGGCCGCGAAGCCGAACTCATCAACAACGTGGTGGTGCAGGCCCTCGAAGGCGAGCAGAATTACCTGCACGTCGACGTGGGCGGGGGCAGCACCGAACTCAACCTGTACGTGGAGCGGGTGAAAGTGGCCAGCCGCTCGTTCCGAATCGGCTCGGTGCGCCTGCTCGAAGGCAAGGAACAACCCGGCGATTGGGAAAAAATGCGGCGCTGGATTGCCGACCACGTGGACCCCAAGCGGGCGGGCATCGTGGCCGTCGGCACCGGCGGCAACATCAGCAAACTTTTCAATTTAGCGGCGACGAAACTTACCCTGACCAGCATTTCCATCCAGGAACTGGAACGCCTGCAAACCCACATCGCCAGTTTCAGCCTCGACGACCGGATTAACAAACTCCGCCTCAACGCCGACCGCGCCGACGTGATCATCCCCGCCGCCCGCATTTACCTGTCGGCCATGCGCTGGGCCGGGGCCACGACCATCCTCGTGCCCGATTTGGGGCTGAAAGACGGCATCATTCAGATGGTGTACGAAAAGTGGGTGAACCGGAAGAAGAAGTAAACAGTTGGGGGTGGTAAAAATAAGTTGACTAGCTTGTCACGCTGAACTTGTCGAAGCGCCGTCATCCTGAGCGGAGTCGAAGGAGACGGCACTTCGACAAGCTCAGCGTGACAAGCCTGCCTCATTGACTACAAAATACTACTACCTCAGGATACTACTACCTCAGGGCTGGTACTGATTCGCCTTCTCGTTTTTCGCCGCCAGTGCTACGGTTTCGTCGATTCGCTTCTGCCGGGTTTCGGGGCGTTTGGCAGTTTGTAACCACTGCAAAATTCCTTTTTTCACCGAATTGCCGAAGGCGTTGAAGTGCCTGAGCGCGGTAGGGTTGGCGTCGAGGGCTGCCTGGAGATCGGCGGGAATGGTCAACTTCTCGATTTCGTCGAGTAAGGTCCAGCCCCCGTTTTGCTTGGCAATCTCAATTTTTTCCAGCCCGGCTCTGGTCATCAAGCCCTGCTCCAGGAGAGTTGCAATGCGCTGCTTGTTCACCTTCGACCAGCCGCTTTTCGGTTTGCGGGGCGTAAACACTAGCGCCGTGCGCAGCTCATCCAGCTTCCGGGGCAGGCTGTCGATCCAGCCGAAGCAGAGGGCTTCCTCCACGGCTTCGGCGTAACTCAGGTGGGCCTTCCCACTGGTTTTCTTGTTGGTAATCAACCAAATGCCGGGCGCGGTGGCGTGATTTTCCTGCAACCAGGTCCGCCACTCGGCGCGGGTGTGGGCATGGAACTCGGCGAGTTGGTGGAGGGCATTGGGCATGGTCAGTCGTCGGATTCGGATACGTTAATTTTCTGCCCGCCAAACAAGAATTCGCCCTGCATGATTCGTCCGAGCATATCCGTGGCGCGGCGGGCGCGCACGTCGAGGCTTTTGGCCTGATCAACCCAAATCGCCATGCCCCGGCGCACGCCTGGTTTGAGCCGCTCGAAGGCGGCCTGGGCGCTGGGTTCGAGGTCGAGGGCGGCGCTGAGTTCTTCGGGAATCTGGAAGTCGTGGGGCGTTTCGTTGCGCCAGAGTTCGATGCGCACGGCATCGCCGACGGCGAGACGGGCCAGGCGGCGCATGTCTCCGCTGAAAATCAGGTAGTGCGTCCCGTCACCGCGCGGAATCAGCGCCCGGTCCATTGGGTAGCCGTTGAACGTGCCCAACACCCGCACGCTGCCCTTCGTGCCGAACAGTTTTTCCACGACGTGCGGAAACTCGACGTGGTAGTAGCCGCCCTTGCCGGGGAAACGACTGAGGGGGGCGGTGAAGTGGTGGGTGGAGGAGGGCATCGTACAAAAAAGGTAACTGTTTAGGTAGCCCATTGGAAACTACCACCGAGAACGTT
>CAXTIG010000060.1:0-31664 GCA_964244295.1 uncultured Cytophagales bacterium | reverse complement strand
CCAGTTGTATCGTTTCGGCTGTAGAGCCGCTTAATCCTTGACGAACCATTGAAGTTACCCAATTACCTAATTCCCCAATTACCCGGTTTCCAACTCATGCAACCGCTTCTCAGTACCCTTCCCCTTCCCAACGAGGCCCCGCCGCCGGACCTTCAGGAAACCGTCTGCAAGGAACGGGGCCGGTTGCTGGATTTTATCCGCCGCCGCATTCCCAACCGCGACGAGGCTGAAGATTTGGTACAGGACGTGTTTTACGAACTCACCGAAGCCTACCAGTTGGCCAAACCCATCGAGCGCGTGGCCTCCTGGCTGTTTGCCGTGGCCCGAAACAAAATCACCGACTGGTACCGGCGACCCGCTTACGCCCGGACCACCTCACTCGACGTGCCACTCGCGGGAATTGAAAGCGACGACGACACGCTGCTGCTGACTGACCTGCTGCCCACCGACACCCGATCGGCCACCGACGAGTTGATGCGCGAAGCCGTGCTGGAGGCCCTCGACGAAGCCCTCGACGAGTTGCCGCCGGAGCAGCGGGAGGTGTTCGTGCGGCACGAACTGGAGGGGCAATCGTTTCGGGACATGAGCGCCGAACTGGGCGTGCCCCTGAATACGCTGCTCTCGCGAAAGCGCTACGCCGTACTCTACCTGCGGGAACGGCTGCGGGAGTTGTACGAGGAATATTTAGCCCCCTAACCCCCGAAGGGAGCATTATTTATCCACTTAACAAGCCCCCTTCGGGGTTGGGGCTAAAAACGATCATGTTCACTCTCAAAATTCTGGCGTTCGTCGCCATCGGAATTCTCGCTTTTCTGGCCGTGGCCTACGTGGTGATGCGGCTCTGGAACTGGCTCGTGCCGGGGGCCTTCAGCGGGCCGCGTTTGCAGTATAAATACGCCATCGGGCTGCTCTTGCTCAGCCGGATTTTATTCGGCGGTGGGTTTGGCGGAGGGTTCCGTGGGCACGGCTGGCGTGGCAATCACAGCGATCGCGACGGGCGGCAGCACGCGCCCTGGCACCGGGGCGAGACCAGACCCAACACCCCCAAACCGACTGCTCAGTCTTCACCTTTTTCTTCTATTTTCTGACATGAAAAAACGCTTTTGGATCAAACGCGGCCTGCGTTTTGCCGCCTTTGGAATCGTGTTTATCGCCCTCGCCAGTCTGGCCGTGATGGGCCTTTGGAACGCGCTGCTACCCGCCTTGTTCGCCGTTCCGGCGATTGGTTTTGGGCAGGCGCTGGGCTTGCTCCTCTTGGCCCGGTTGCTTTTCGGCGGACGCGGCGGTGGTTGGGGTGGCTGGCGCGGTGGCGCGGGCCAGGAACACTGGCGCGAGCGGATGGAAGAGCGCTGGAAGAACCTCAGCCCCGACCAGCGCGAGCAGATGCGCCAACGCTGGGAATCCCGCTGCGGCGGACGGGGGCGCTGGGGACGGAACCAGCCTGCGGAACCGACCGAACCGACGGCTTCGATTTAACAAAAAAAAATTCCCGTGATCGCGTTTTAAATGCTCGCGGGGTTACGAAAAAGCCCCTCCGAGAACGAAGGGGCTTTTTTTACTGCCAATGGGTAATTGCCTACTGCTTGTCCCACCACACCCGGCTGTCGAGATTGTCGGCACCTTGCCGGGCGATCGCTTCGGCCTGATTGGCTTTGTTTACCGAAATTTCAGAATCCGGGTAACTGAGTCGATTGATGAAACTGCCTTTGATTTCCTTGCCAGGGTAGGGGTTGGGTGTCAGTTTTGGGAACCCACTCCGGCGGAAATTGGCGAACACCTCCGGCCCGTTCAGAAACGAGGCCAGCCAGTACTGCGTGTTGATTTGTTCCAGCGCTTTGGCTGCCGAATACGGGTTGGCCGTAAGGTAGGCCGTAATGGCAGCGGCGGGTACCAGCGAGGTGGCATCGTAATCACCCAGTTGCTGCATGTGCGCCGTCACGCCCGCGTTGTAGAACGTGGCCGGGTCGCCGGTCGTCCAGGTGCGCTGGGCGGCTTCGGATAGCAGGAGTTGGGTTTGGGCGTAGGTAACCATAAACGTGGGCGCGTCGAGTTTACCCAGGCGGGTGCGGTCCAACTGGGAGTAGTCGTAGAAACTCGCCAATTTGTCCAACGTGGCACGGGCCGGAATCGTCCCGTTGTCGAAGCCGAGCGGCATCCCGATTTGCACCGTCGGATCACGGTTGGCGCGGGTGCTGGTTTGCTCCGGTCCGCTCTTGGCTCCCACGTAGCGCACGGCAATCGAAGCCAGGCGCGGGTCGGCGGTGCTTTTGAGGTAATCCACGAAGTAGCCCGTGAGGTAGTAGTTGGCGGCCTCCGTCGAGTTGAGGGTACTCCCGACCAAATTCTGGTAGTTGGCATTATTTCGGATCACCGCATTGTCGGCATTAGTCTGCAACACGCCACCCGCCACCGCCTTCGCCACCGTCGATTGCGCCAGGGTAGGGTTTACCTTCGAGAGCCGCATTCCCGCCCGGAGCAGAAGCGAATTGGCCAGTTTTTTCCAGCGGACAATATTCCCCCCGTACATGATTTCGCCCGCTTCAGTGGCTTTGGCAGCATCCAGGGCGGCGGAAGCCTCGGTCAGTTCTTTGATCAGGTCATCGTAAATACTCTGCTGGGTATCGTACTTGGGGGATACGTTACCCGACAGGTAGCCCAGGCCCGCGTCTTTGTACGGAATATCGCCGTAGGTGTCGGTGAGCACCATGAACGCGTAGACTTTCCAGACCCGGGCCATGTTGTAGAGGTTGCTGCGGTTGGCGTCGGTCTTGGTTTGGTTAATCACGTCCACCAGGTACCGCACCACATCGCGGTAGTAACGTTGCCAGAGGCCTGCGTTCGGACCGACCGGTCCCCGGTTGTCGACGTTGAAGTTTCCACCGGCCAGCACGCCCGAATTGGGCGAAAACATTTGTTGCACGATGGGGTGCTCGAACACCAGTGTTGAACCCGGAAAAGTGGAGTTGAGCATCGCGTTGTTGAACGTAAAGACGGGGTTGAGCGACGTGGCCGCCGTCGGGTTGACGTTCAGTTCGTCGAATCCCTTGTCACAACCGCCCATCGCGGTGAGCAGAGCGAGGATTGTCAGGAATAGGCTGAATTTTTTCATGGCTTGTGTAAGGCTGTCTGATTGAGAATTTTCAGAATTCAAAAAATTCATCTCCTCAATTCTGAAAATTCTGATTCAAACAAGGTTTAGAATCTAACGTTCAAATTGAACCCAATGCTCCGGGTGGTGGGCAGGCCCGTCGATTCCAGCCCGACGAGGTTGTCGGAGCTAAAGCCGAATTGCTCCGGGTCGAGGTTGGGTACCGATTTTTTCAGAATCGCCACGTTGTTGGCCACGGCACTCAGGCGGATACCCTTGATAAACAGGGTTTGGGGTAAAAACTTCGTGAAGTCGTAGCCCAGGGTGATTTGCCGCAGTTTCCAGAACCCTGCGTCGTATACGACCTGCTCGCCGAGGCTTTTGGATCGACCCACTGAATAAAAATCCTGCAAGACAGCCTTGGTCGTGTTGGGTTCTCCTTTATCGTTCACCCCCACGCCCACAATTAATTCCCTGCCGGTCGCGTCGAGCAAAAGGCCCCGACCCACGAGGGTTTCTTTTTGCAATCCGTGGCGGAAGGCATTCAGGTTGGTACCCGAAATCATTTTGCCGCCCAGTTTGAAATCGATCAACACCGACAGATTCAAGCCTTTGTACGTGAAGGAGTTGTTAATCCCCCCCACGTATTTGGGTAGGGCCGAACCAAACGAAATGGGGGCGGGTGTCCGGTTGGGCAGACCATCGCCGCTGCTGTGAACGATGTTGCCCTGGGCATCTCGCTGATAGCCATAAGTGTACAGTTGTCCCAGCGGTTCGCCAACCACCTGACGGAGGTCGCCCACGTAGATGCCGTTGCCGACTACGATTTGTTCGCCGGGCACATCCGTCAGTAGTTTAAGCAATTTCGTCTCGTTGACGGAGCCGTTCAGGGTCACGTCCCACTGGAAATTCGTCGAGCGGAAGGGCGAGAAATTGAGCAGCACCTCAATCCCCCGGTTGCGGCTCTGGCCGCTGTTGATCAAGCTGTTCGTATAGCCGGAGGCATCCGACGACTGCACGGAAACGATCTGGTCGCTGGTGATTTTATTGTAAACCGCCAGATCCAACCCTACCCGGTTGTTGAAGAGTTTCAACTCGAGGCCCACTTCGGCCTCGGCCACCCGGCTCGGCTTTAGCGTGGCGCTCGGGACGGTATTCGAGGTGATGTTGCCTACCGGCTGGCCCTGCCCGGCGGGGTTGGGGAAAAGGTTGGCCCCGACGCTGTAAAATAGGTTGTTCGAGTACGGTCCTACGTCCCCGTCACTCCCTACCTCGGCGTAGGCCGCCCGTAACTTCCCGAAATTCAGCCAGGTTGGCAAGCTGTTAAACGCCTGCGAAAAAACGAAACTACCCGTAACGGAGGGATACAGGATGCTTCGGTTGGCCGGGGCCAGCGTCGAGAACCAGTCGTTGCGAGCCGTCACGTTTACGAACAGAAAGTCTTTGAAAGAAAATTCGGCTGCTCCGTATAGTGAATTTACTTTTCGTTCGCTGAGGCCGTAGGTGGGGTCTTTCACCCGTGCGTTCTGCGGTACGTACAAGCCCCGTACGATAAAATCAGTTCCTAGCACGCTGTTGAGGTCGCTCCGGCGGTAGAGTTGGTTGCCCCCAACGGTCAGGTCGATGCCGAAGTTGCCAAATTTGCGGTTGGCTCCTACCAGAAAGTCGGCGTTGATTTCGCGGAAACGCCGGGATTCCTGCACAAAGGCCCCGTTGACGAAGCCCGCCGGAGCCGCCGCCAGCGAGGCCTGGCCCGTCGGGAAGTTGTAGTCCTGATCCCTTGACCAGTAATCCTGCCCTATCCGGCCCTGCACGTAAAGCCAGTCCAGCACATTGTACCGGGCGGTGATGTTTCCAAACAGGCGATCCCGGCGAATGTTCTCAAACTTATTGTTGAGCACGAAGTAAGGATTCGTCCGGTTCATAAACCGCGAAAACACGAACTCGTTGCCCGTGGCGGGGTTGATTTGGTTGGCTTCGAGTACGTCAAAGGGCAACGAGTTGGCGAGTGTGTAAATCACCGTCGGTGTGCTGTTATCCTGCTGGGCAATCTGGGGTGGATTGCGGTTCAACTCATTGGAGTAGTTGAGCGTACCCGTCACCATCAGTTTTGGCGACAGGTTGTAGTTGAAGCCCAAGTTGATGGTTTTGCGGCTAAACGTATTGTTAGGAGTGATTCCTTTGTTGTCGAGGTTTGAAAGCGAAAGGTTAAATCCACCCTTATCGCCGCCCGAAGAAAGCGAAACGGTGTTGGTAAAGGTGGTTCCGTCCCGGTAGAATTTATTGATCCGGCCCCGCACCGGTTCGTAGGGCACGGTCACTCCGCCAAAAAGTACCTGCGTAGCCCCCGGCGTGAATTTTTCGCCGAAACTCCACACCCCGGAGGTCGGGTTGGCGGCGGTGGGTCGCTTGCTGTATTCGCCCTGCCCATACTCGTACTGGTAATCGGTGTAATCGAGGGGGTGATCCGTGGTGAAGTTGGTGTTGTAGCTGACACCGATTCCCTGTCCGCTGCCCTTGGTTTTGGTCGTGATCAGGATAGCCCCGTCTTTGGCCCGCGAACCGTAGAGGGCGGCGGCGGTGCCGCCTTTCAGCACGGTCATGCCTTCGATGTCGTCGGGGTTGATGGACGACAGCCCGTCGCCGCCGTCTGAATAATTTCGGTCGCGGTTACCCGTGGAGTTATCACTGCCCGTGTTGCCATTGTTCTGGCCAAAGTTTCCATTGTCGATGGGCACGCCGTTCACCACGATCAGAGGGGTATTCTGGCCCGCAAACGATGATTGCCCCCGGATGCGAATCTTGCTCGTACCCGCCGCCCCCGTGCCCAGGCTGGTGATGTTCACCCCGGCAATTTTGCCTTGCAGGGCGTTCATGAAGTTGACGGTGCGGTTAACGTTGATTTGTTCAGGACTAACCGTAGCCGTCGCGTAGCCGAGACGCTTGGCCTCTTTCTTGATCCCCAGCGCCGTTACGACGACCTCGTCGAGTCCCCCCACCGATTCGGACAGGCTAATGTTAAGCACCGTCCGCCCGCCCACGGCCAGTTCCTGCGTAGTATAACCCACCGAACTAAACGTGAGGGTAGCGTTGGGGCCTGCCGGGATGGAATAGGCCCCGCTGGCATCCGTGACGGCCCCCGTCGTAGTACCCTTCACGAGCACGTTGACCCCCGCCACGGGTTGGTTGTCGCGGGTGCCGGTGACTTTACCGGTGATCCGCGATTGGGCCAGGCTGGCTACGGTAAGCAGCAGTCCGGCGGCGACCATCAGCAGCCGATGGCCGACGTTCGTTTTTTTCATGAGAATGAGGAGTAGAAGGTTTAGAATAAAAAGGAGGTTATGGAAAAAGTGTAGACAACCGGCGCGGAGTCCGCGACGAAGTACGTCAATTTTTCCTCAAAATACTGCAAACTGACTGTCCGTGAGTATTGATTTTTTGTCAAAAAATGACGCTTTTCTACCAGTTGCCCCTTGAAAACGGAGTTAACCCGAGTCGGCATGGTCCAGACGTGTGAAGTAGCGCGAAGGCGCGAGACCAAATTTTTTAGTCCCCTGTTGGAACCAGCCGGGCAAAACGCCTATCTTTGCGCCCTGAATACGGGATGTGGCGCAGCTTGGTAGCGTGCCTGCATGGGGTGCAGGAGGTCGTGGGTTCGAATCCCGCCATCCCGACTAAAGAAAAACTCCCCGGAAGTCTAAGACTTCCGGGGAGTTTTTCTTTACCGCCAAACGCAGATGGGTTTCCCTCACCCCATCCCCTCTTCCATCTCCCAAATTGCCAGCGCCAGCCGAATCTGAGCGTAATCGTGGCGTTGTTCGAGCAACTCGAAGAGCGGGGCCAGTGCGTCGCCGCGCTTGAGGCCGATTTCCTTCGCCCCGCCGACGATAATCGTGTAGCTACCCCGGTCCATAAATTTCCACAAGTCCACCTCGTGGCCTTCTTCCCGCAGTTTCACCAAATGCGATACCACCGTGGAAGGCGCAATGCCACGCCGGAGGGCCATTTCGTCGAGCGAGAGATTTTCTTTGTACAAATCAAACGTCTGGATGTAGGTAAAGCCCTTCACTACGCGGGAGGTGGGTTGGGTGCTGGCCGCTTCGCGGGCGAAACCGAGGATTTCGTTGATGAAGGCCTCGCCGTAGCGCCGGAATTTCTCCTCGCCCACCCCGGAAATTCCCTTCATCTGGAGTTCGCTGATGGGTCGCTTCTGGGCCATTTCCGACAGCGTCGCGTCCGAAAACACCACGTAGGGCGGTACGCCCTGGGTGTCGGCGATGGCCTTGCGAAGGGTGCGCAGCCGCTCGAACATCGCGTCTTTGATGACTTCCCGCTTCGGTTTTTCCTTCGGCTCGGCGGCATCGCGGGCGGCCTGGCGCTCTTCGAAGGGAATGAATTTTACCAACTCCACCGCCTTGCCTTCTTTCAGCACCTGCCAACTGGTGGGGTTGAGTTTGAAGGCGTGGGCCTCGTCGTAGGCGATGTCCATCACGCCGCTATTGAGCAACTGGCCGAGGTAGTCAGCCCATTCTTCGCCCTTCAGGTCGCGGCCCGTGCCGAAGGTGGGCAACTGGTCCCAGCCGTGGCGAAGCACATTTTGGTTGCGGCTGCCGCGCAGGATGTCGATGAGCGCGCCCATCGCCACGCTCTCGCGGGTGCGGGCCACGCCCGAAAGCGCCTTCTGGGCCAGCACGGTGGCGTCGAAGCGGCTACGCGGGTTTTTGCACACGTCGCAGTTGCCGCAATCCTGGGTGACGGTTTCGTTGAAATAACTGAGCAGCATCCGGCGGCGGCAGTGGTCGGCCTCGGCGTACTGCTTCATCCGGTTGAGCTTGGCGCGCTGGAGTTCTTTCTGTTCTTCGGGCACTTCCGAATTGGCAATCATGTCGAGGCGCATGGCGACGTCCTGGTAGCTGTAAAACAGGACGGTATCAGCGGGTTCGCCGTCGCGCCCGGCGCGGCCAATTTCCTGGTAATAACTTTCGACGTTCGAGGGCAGGTTGTAGTGCATCACCCACCGCACGTTCGACTTGTCGATGCCCATGCCGAAGGCAATCGTGGCGACGATGATCTGGATGTCATCCTTCAAAAACGCCTCCTGCACCCGCGAACGCTGCTCCGGCGGACAGCCCGCGTGGTAGTGTTCGGCACGGAAGCCCAGTTCGCGCAGTTTCGCGCCCACTTCTTCGGTGGTTTTGCGGCTGAGGCAGTACACGATGCCCGGTTGCTTTTCGTGTTTGCGCAGGAATTCCTCCATTCGTTGCAGGCGCTTGCGGCCCGGCAGCACGGTGAGGCTCAGGTTGGGCCGGTCGAAACCGGCGACGAAGACGGGGGCGTCGGGAATGCCGAGTTGGCGGAGAATGTCCTTGCGCGTGACCTTGTCGGCGGTGGCGGTGAGGGCGATGAGCGGCACGTCGGGAAATTCGGTTTTCAACTGCCCCAGTTGCCGGTACTCCGGCCGGAAGTCGTGGCCCCAGGAGGAAATGCAGTGGCTTTCGTCGATGGCGAAGAGACTGACGTTGAGGCTTTTCAAAAACTCCATCGTGTTGCCCGAAAACAAGCGCTCCGGGGCGACGTAAAGCAGTTTCAATTCGCCGAGTTTAGCCGCCCAGAGCACCGCGTCCTGCTCGCGGGAAGAGAGCGTGGAGTTGAGAAACGACGCCCGCACGCCGTTGGCCCGCAGCGCCTCCACCTGGTCTTTCATCAGCGCGATGAGCGGCGAAATTACTACGGCCAGGCCCTCGTTCACCAGCGCGGGCACCTGAAAACACACCGACTTCCCCCCGCCCGTGGGCATCAGCACGAGGCAGTCCTGGCGGGCCAGCACGGTGTCGATGATGTCGGCCTGGAGGGGCCGGAAGCGGTCGTAGCCGAAGGTTTGTTTGAGGACTTGTTCTTTGGTGAGGGAGGCAGTGGAAGCAGGCATGGGGGTATTTTTTACGAAAAAACGGAAGAATAAAGATACCGGTCAGGGGCGGGAAAACCGCGACCGTTTCCTAAAAAGGCGGCGTGAGTGGAAGGGTTCGGAAACGCCGTTTTTCGTACCTTTCAAAAAAATACCGAGGCCATGCAAACCGTCACCGTGGAAATCCTGAACGAGAAGGCCTACCGGCTGCTGGAGGATTGGGAGGAACTCGGCCTCATTAAAATTTACCGTCAGAAGCCAGAAAATCATCCCAAAACTGGCATTTCCGCGTTGCGGGGTTCGATTCAAACGGGCCTGACCGTGGACGAAATTGACGCACAATTCCGCGAGCTGCGAAACGAATGGGGGCGTGATTTTTCAAAATAACCGATGGGCAGTTCTCTTTTCTGGGGCAATCGCAGGGCTGCTTTAGCAAACCAATGGAGCGGAAACGGTTGAAACCGTTGAAAGTCAGCCTCACCTTACTTTTTCCCCAGGGTTAAAACCCTGGGCTGAAACCCGCCAAGCTGATGAATCCTGACCCGGTATTCGACAAACTCAAACCGAAACCACCCCCACCACCTGCTTCACGTACTTCCCCTTCTCCTCCGCCCCGAGCGCCAGGCTAAAAAACACCTCCGACGGACTGGCCAGCAGCGTTGGGTCGAGGGCGCGGCGTCGGGCGAATCCCGCGTCGGTGACGGGGAAATCGTAGAACGTTTCTCCGAACAAAAACCGCAGGCGCAGCACCCCAGCCTCACTTGAGTAGGCCCGCGCCTTCCGCACCCGGACGAAGGTGAGCGAGTGGTCTAACCCATCGACCGCTTCTGCCGGAACCACGCCGCCGGGCGTACCCAGCAGCACAGCTTGTTCCTGGTTGGCGAGGCGGTCGAGGTATGCGGCGTTGAGGGGCAGCGCCTTCACCACGAGCAGCGTGGCCGGATCGACCAGCGTGTTTTCGGGTTGGTATGCTGCCGCTACGGCGGCGGCCCGCAGCGTTTCCACTTCCACCAAATCGCGGAGTTGCACTTCCTCCACCGAAGCCGGAAACGATTCGCCGCGTTCCAGGACGGGCCGAATCCAGCGCGGTTGGCCCGCCTCGTCGCGCGCGATGGTCAGGCCCGTTTCGGTGCGGGTCACGACGATGCCCGCCAGGTGGTGGTTGGTTGCTTCCAACCAGTGAGCGAGGCAGACGAAGAGGGTTTTCATAGAAAAATTAGGATTTATGTGTGTTGTCATCCCGACGCAGGAGGATCTCGTTGGCCTGCCGATTAGTTAGTCGTAGCCTACCGCTGGTGGTACTGGTCAACTAATCGGAATCCCAACGAGATCCCTCCTGCGTCGGGATGATAACCAGGGATTTTGTGCTATTCCACCCCCACCTCCACCCGTGCCAGGGCCGCGCTTTCGTTGTGCAGCCGGTCGAAGGCCGTCACCACGTACACGTAGCGCAGGCCAGGGCGGACGCGCTCGTCGTTGAACATCGGCTCCCACTGGCGGCGGATGGTCAGCAGGTTGGCGGCATTCTCCAGGTCTTCGGGCTGGCCTGCCTCGAAGCGGTACACGGCGTAGTACTGGGCCGTGCCACCGTCAGCAGCGGGTTCGGGGGCTTGCCAGGTCAGTTGCACGACCGGGCCTTCGGGAATGGCGCTCAACCGGCGCGGGGCGCGGGGCGCGATGCTATCCTTCCAAGGCATGGGCGGCACCAGCGCGGGCAGGCGGTAGAGGTCGGCGCGGAGGGTGTCCTGAATGCCCCGGTAGTTGTTGGTCAGGGATTTTGAACTAAAAAAAATGGCCCCGTTCACGTTGCTGAATTGCCGGTTGAATCGGATTTGTCCGGGCAATTCCGAGGGATTTTCCCAACCCGCTGCGTTGCCGTTTAGCCGGTAGGCCCCCTGCCCGATGTACAGGTGCCGGTTGCCGCAATTGCTCAACCACCAGGTTACGAGCGGTTGGTAGGGCACCAGGCGGTGGGCGTTGTTGAAGTAAATCTGCGGGGCGATGTAGTCGATCCAGCCTTCGAGCGCCCAGCGGCGGGTGTCGGCGTAGAGCTGGTAGTACGACGCCCCCCCGTGCGTGTCGGAGCCGTCGGGGTCCTGGGCCGAACGATTTTTCCAGACTCCGAACGGACTCACACCGAATTTCACATACCGCTTTTCGGCCCGGATGGCCACCGAAATTTGCTGGATGAGCAAATCAACATTGGCCCGCCGCCAGTCGTCGATGCTCGCGTAGCCTTGTCCGTAGGCGCGAAACGTCTTCTCATCCCTCAATTTTTGGCCCGCTACGTGGTAGGGATAAAAATAATCGTCGAAGTGAATGCCGTCCACGTCGTAGTTGCGCACGAGGTTGACCACTACCGAGGTGATGTAATCACGCACGTCGGGCAGGCCCATGTTGAAAAGCTTCATGCCGTCGTAGGTCAGCATCCAGTCGGGGCGGCTGCGGCTGATGTGGTCGGGGGTGATGCTGGTGGCTCCTTTGAACGTGGCCCGGTTGAGGTTGAGCCAGGCGTGAAATTCCAGCCCGCGCTGGTGGCTTTCGGCAATCATAAAATCCAGCGGGTCGTAAAATGGCTCCGGGGCGCGGCCCTGCTGACCCGTAAGCCACTGCGACCAGGGTTCGGGACTGCGGGCGTAGTACGCGTCGGCGGCGTCGCGCACCTGCACGAACACGGCGTTGAGGCCCGTCATGCGGTGGGCATCGAGTATTTCCCGAAAGTGCTGCTGTTGGGCGGCGGGGTTGTATTCGCCCCGTCGGGGCCAGTCGATATTGTCGACGGTGGCAATCCAAACCGCCCGCAATTCGCGCTTGGGCGAGGGGGGCACGGCGGTGGGCGGGGCCGGTTGGCACCCGAAGAAAACGGACAGGTAAAGCAGGAAGGGAGAAAAAATCAGGGACATGAAGCGGCAGGACACGGCCCGCAAGTTAGTGCTTCCGGCGAACACGGCGTCAGGGAGTGCGTCTACAAACTTTCGGCCAATGTCTGTTTACCCTCGCGGCGGCAACGCTCCGAGCAGTACTTCACGCTTTCCCAGTCGCGTTCCCACTTTTTTCGCCAGGAAAAAGGCCGTTGGCAAACGGGGCAGGTTTTGGTAGGCAGGTCGGATTTTTGGCGCGGCTTCATTTTTACAAAACCCGGTTGGCGGCGACGGTGTTTTCCGCCAATTTCCTCAGCTTTGGCCCTACCGATTCACAGCAGAAAAATCCGGGGGCCAACGCTGCGAAAATCGGTGGTTTTGGGGGTTCTGTCATCCCGACGAAGGAGGGATCTCGCCGGCTTGCTGAGACGCTTGCCGATAGGAGAGCATTCGTCACCCCAACGAGATCCCTCCTTCGTCGGGATGACAGACCTTCGTCGGGCCGGGTGGCCGGAGCCATGACAAAACCTCTACCTACTGCCGGTGAATTTACGGTTGGGTGCTTAAACCTCATCAGGCAAAAAATGAACCCGAAGTGGAAGCCCTTCCGGTCTTTTCTCGCCTACGGCCTGGCCCTGGGCGGCTTGCTGGCGCTGATGACCTGGGCCAACTACCGCCTCCTCATCATCGACCACGCCACCGAACTGTACGGGTTGCTCATCGCCGGGCTGTTTACCGCCGTTGGCATCTGGGCCGGTTTACGCTGGTCGGGGTCCCGGACGGTCGTCATCCCTCCGCCCGTAGCGGTTCCCGCCGAGCCAGCCCCGTCACGGCCCCGGCAGGAGGTACTCGACTATTACCGCATCAGCCTTCGTGAGTGGGAGGTGCTGATGTGCCTGGCGCAGGGCCTCAGCAACGAAGAAATCGCCCGGAAGCTGTTCGTTTCGACGAATACCGTGAAAACGCACCTCGGCAACCTGTACGGAAAACTGGCCGTGAGCCGCCGCACCCAGGCCATCGATAAAGCCCGAACCCTTGGTCTACTTCCTTGAATCGACTCACCCGTTCGGGCGATTTTTTGTAAAATCACCCGAACGGGTGAAAACCAAATCCTCGCCAGCCGCCAGTTTTGGGTCAAAAAAAACCATGAACCGCACCATCCTGATTTTCGGACTTTTTGCCGGGGCCATCGTCTCCGCGCTCATGACGCTCTCCATGCTGTTGACCAAAGGCAACCAGGCCGCCTTCGACTGGTGCATGGTCATCGGCTACGCGTCGATGCTGCTGGCGTTCTGCCTGATTTTCGTCGCCATCCGAAGCTACCGCGACCAGTACCGGCAAGGCTCCATTTCGTTCGGAACCGGTTTCCGCATCGGCCTCGGCATTACGATTATCGCCTCCGTGCTGTACACGCTTACGTGGGTAGTGCTGTACAAAACCGTGTACCCGGAATTTCCGCAGAACTACCGCCGCTACACACTCGAAAAAATGAGAACCGAAGGCAAAGACAGCGCCGAGATCACCGCCGCCGCCACGCAACTCGACACCCTGTTTGCCGACTACGACACCTGGTACGTGCTGCTGGGCTACACGTTCCTGGAAATTTTCCCCGTCGGACTGCTCGTTTCCCTGCTCAGTGCGCTGATTCTGAAACGCAAAGCGGCCCAAGTATTTAACGAGTTGAAAATTGAGGGTTGAAAGTTGGTGGCTTCAACTTTCAACCCTCAATTTTCAACTACCGCTCTACCACCACCTTCCCCGTCGCCTGCCGCCCGGCAGTCTGCACCCGGAGCAGGTACAGGCCGGGTTGAAGGCTGGTCAGCGTCAGTTCGGCGGGAACGTGGGGGTTGAGCCGCCGGGTTTCCTGGTGCAGGGTGCGGCCCAGGGCATCGGTGACGGTCAGGCGGGCCTCGGCGGTTTCGGGCCAGTCGAAGCGGAGCACGCCTTCGCTGGGGTTGGGATACAGGCGGAACGGTTCCGCCGCCAGGGGCTGGTCGGTGATGGTGAGTGTAAACGCATCGGACGTGGCCGAACAGCCGTTGACCGTCGTGCGGACGGTGTACGTCCCGCTGGTTTTTGCCTCGAACATGGCGTTGGTGGCCCCGGCAAGCAAGGTGCCGTTGAGCAGCCACTCGTTGCCGGAGGGGTTGCTCGATTGCAGGGTCATGCCGTTGGCGGTGATGCCGGGCTTCGCGGGCAGCGGCACGACCGTAACGGGTACGCCCGTTGAAAGGGGACTGGTTTCTCCCCCGATTTTTCCCAAAACCCGAAATACCCCACCCATCCTGATGACCAGTTGACTCGCGGTTTGGGCGGGAACCAGCACGCTGTCGCGGTACCACTGGTAAGAGTCGTAGCCCGGCGCGGCGGTCAAGGTCAGGCTGCTGCCTTCGCAGAACTTGCCGTCGTTGGCCGCCGTCAGGCCGGGGGCGGGTACCACGGCTTTTTTCGGAAAGGTCACTTCCCAGATTTGCCCGCCCACTTCAAGCACGTAAAGGCGATTGCCCACCATTTCGCCGTCGACGGGGGCAGTGAAATTACCGACGATACGGCGGCAACGGACCGTGTACTCGTCGGCGTTTTTCGTCAGATTCATCAGCATCAAATCTTCGCCGGGGTCGTTCATCGGCCCGAGCGAACCGAGGATGGACAGACCCGACGGATCGAAGGTGCCTTTCTGGTGGCCCAGCACGAAGGCCTGGCCGGTGTACTCGCCGCCCAACTGCGCCTGGGTGTCGAACACCAACCCCACCGGGCAGCGGTGGCCGGTAAACGTCGTCACTGAACCGCCCTCCTCGCTGGCGTCGCGGATGGCTCCGGTCTGTGGGTCGCGGTACTTGTCGGCGTCGGGGCCGAGGTTGCGGATGGGTTTTTGAAAGGCAATGTTCCCCGGTTTTTTCGGATAATTCGGATCGTTGGCCAGCCCGCCGTTGAGGAAACTCGTGCTTTTCGGATTCGCGAGTTTATCGGTTTTGGGGTCGTAGCCCGGAAACTGCATCGGCGTTTCGTTGCCGCCGATTTCCCAGGGAAAGCCGTAGTGCTGCCCCTGCCGAATCCAGTTCATTTCTTCAGGGTCGTCGCGGTCGCCGGAATTTTCCACGCTGAACAACTCCCCCCGGGGCGAGAGGGCGATGTCGAAGGCATTCCGCACTCCCCGCGCAAACACGTAGCCGCTGGCCAGGAGTTGGTCGGCATCGTTGGGCAAAAACAGGTTGGTGGCGGGGACGGGGATTCGGAAAATGGCGGTCGTCAGTGGCTCTTCCCGCAGACCGGGGTGGCGGCCTTCGTTGTCTTTCACCTCGCCGTGGTCGGTGCGGGAGCCGCTGGCGATGTACAAGTCGCGCCCGTCGGGCGAGAAGCACACGCCGCTGAAGGCGTGGTCGTAGAGGGTTTTCGAGGAAGAATGTTCGGCGGTTTTCATCACCGTCGTCCAGACCCAGGAGCCGTTGGGCTGGCGCTGGCCGCGTTTTACAACCCCGTAGCCCGACACCTTCGGCTGGGTGACGTGGTTACCGACCAGAAAAACGACGCCCTCCCGCACGGCCAGGCCCTGGAGGTAATCGATTTCGTGCTGGCTGGCGTCGGCGAGGCGCTCGTGGCGCCGGGTGCCATTTTCTTCGGTGAGTTGAAAAAAGCCCCCGTCCACGCTGATGGTGTAAAACACCCGCCGGGTGGAATCGTAGGCGATGCGCACCTGCGAATCGGTGTTGGTGATGCGGTAAAACGGCTTGACGCTGAGATCCGTGCGGAGGGCCTGGGGCGTTTGCGCGGCGGCGGGCCAAGCGGTGATGACAAAAAGCAGGACGTGGAGCAGGGTAAAGCGGTGCTTCATGGGGTGGCGATGAACGGTTGGCTGGAAAGATACACCGCGCCTTTTGCTCAAAGCAAGCCATTCGGGAAATTCCGCAAACCGGTCGTCGTTAGTCACGACGACCGGGATTTCGGCTACTTTTCCTTAAAAGACACCCACGACTCCTTCAATCCTTTCGCGCTCACGGCCGTCTCCGTCACTTTCACTGCCCCCGCCCCCAGCATTTCAAACGCGTAGGCGTGGCTCCGTCCAGCGGGTGGCCCGCCCATCGCGAAGGTGTTGTTGCCTGCGTAGTCGCAGACGAGTCCGTACAACTCGTTTTTTACCCACAATTGCCCTTCGTGTTTGAAAAATTCGGTTTTATACGCCTTGTCTTTTTCATAGAAGTAAACCCCAACGAGTTTGTCGAGGGCGGCGGGTTCGGCGGCCAGTTTTTCGGTCATCGTCACGTCGAAAGTCACCGTCTTTTTCCCATCCGGTCCTTGTTTTACGTCCAGAATCCGGCGTTTGGCGGTGGGTGAGGCCGAGGAAGCATCGGCGGCGAGGTGGGCATCGCCGGTAAAGTACAGTTGCGTAACCAGGCTTTGGTAGCCCGGTGCCGAAACGAGCAGGTGGAAGTGCGCGGGCCGGGTGATGCCGTTCCCCACGCTGTACGGCACGGGCAGAATCGTCTGGAATTCGTACCGCCCCTGCGCGTCGCAGTGGGTGGTGCCCCGGTAGCAGTACTCGGCGGAGGTGTTGTCGTACTGCTCGTCGGCCCCGCAGTGCCAGAGTTCGACTTTGGCGTTTTGGTAGGGGGTCGTGCAGTCTTTGTGTTTCACGATTCCCTTCAGCGTCACGGCCTGACCGGGTGCGCCCGCGATGACCAGGTTGCGGCGCAGGGGCGCATCGGGTCGGTAAAACGGGCCGAGAATGTCGGTGGTGGTCTCGCAATCGCCTTCGTAGGATTGGCCGTTGAAGCGGACGAACCCGGTCGTGCTGACGGCCACGGCGCAGAGCGTCGTGTTTTGGAGAAATGCTCTGCGTTTCATGGGGATTGGGTGGTAAGAGGTGGAAAATCGAGTGGCTGCCTTCGTTGAGGCAAGGTACGCAATTCGCTGATTCAGCGCTGCTTACCCGCCGAATCGCACACGACAAGTTTTTTATCTGGCAAAAAGTCGGTGATGCCGTTGCGTAGAAATTGACGACGGGATACGTTTTACACGGGAAAAGAATGGGTTACGCCTGCGCAGGTGCATCCGCGTGTAACACCACCTTCTGCTCCGACTCGGGCGGCGGGCTGAGGATGTCGGCGTACAACGCCGGGCGGCGGCACGTCCAGCCGTGGAGGTCGAAGGTGACGTAGCCATTGCCGGGGGTGAGGTGGGGATTGATGAAAGGGTGGAGTTTGTGGTACTTCGCCACCAGGCCGGTTGAATCGACGCAAACGTAGGCTTTGAACACCCGCCCCTCGGCGTCTTTTTCGAACAAACCCGCCAGCACCGCAACCTGGTATTCGCGGGCGATGTCGGTCAGCGCCCGGATGCTTTCGCCTTCAGGAACAGCCTCCGCCAGGTCGAGAAGTTGCTCCCGCGAGAGGTGCCGGGCGAAGGCGTAACCCGTCGCGCCGAACATTCGTGAAAAGCCACGACCTGCGCGCCCTGGGCGGCGGCTTTGGCGGTCAATTGCCGGATTACTCAGGTTATAAGCTTTGTCGCCGCTGCGGTGCTCGAACTGGGCGGTGGCGATGCGGAGGGGTTGCATGGGGATGGATGCTGGATGAAAGGCAAGATAGGGGAGGGGATACTGGATACTGAACCTGGAGGGTTTCTTCAAGCATCTTGTACCCAGTATCCAACATCCCATATCACTCTTCCCCGTAAATCACCTGCGTGGCGGTCTGGCCGACGGCCTTCAGCACCTTCGGGTCGATGTTTTGCAGGTTGTCGCCGACGGTGTGGTGATAATCACCGAAGAGTTTGTTGGTTTGGCTCAGTTGGGCCTTCGTGGCAATTTCCACGATGTCGATCATCGGAATTTTCATCACTTCGTTCACCGCCGTGTGGTCGTCCATCACGTCGCCGCCTTCCTCGTCGATGAAAAATTGACCGTAGCCCAGCCGCCCGGCGGTTTCCCAGACCGAGTTGACGATGCTGGAGGCGTAGCGGGTGGACGAGGCTTCCTTCGGAAACCGCGCCCCCTTCGCCCCGACCATGTCGAACAGAATGCCGTAGTAGGCCGAGTAGCCCGGTTTGTGCGGGTTTTTGGCCCAGTACTGCGAACCCATCGCCCAGAATGACTTCAAGGCACTGGTCGAACTCATGCCTTCTTTTTCGCCCCAATCTTCCACGTCGAACAGCACGATGTCGATGCCCACCTTCGGCTTGTCGGGCGAGGCGTGAATCAGCCGGGCCATTTCAATCAACAGACCCACGCCGCTGGCTCCATCGTTGGCCCCATCGAACGGTTTGTCTTTGAGTTTGGCGGTGTCTTTGTCGGCAAAAGGCCGGGTGTCCCAGTGCGCCGCCAGCACGATGCGCTTGGCGGCCTGCGGGTTGTAGCTGCCGATGATGTTGCGGGCGTTGAGGCGGGTGCCATCGTAGGTGGGCGTGACGAAGGTCTGCTCCGTCACCTCGAAGCCATAGCTTTTTAGCTTGGCTACCATCCAATCGCCCGCCGCGCGGTGGGCCTTCGAGTTGGGCACACGGGGGCCAAATGCCACCTGTTTCGCCACGAAGGCGTAGGCCGAATCGGCGTTGAAGGCGGGGGCTTTCGCCAGCGGTGCCTGGGTGGCGCTGCCCTCGTCGCTGGTTTTGGGTTTGGTTTTACAGGCGCAAATGCCTGCGAGCAGGAGAAAAAGGAGGGCAGTGGTACGGTTCATAAAAATGTTGAAAGGCTACGGCGAAAAGGCTCGTCATTGCGAGCGGAGGTTGCTGACACGAGCGGAGCGAGGGGTAGCAACCGGAGCGAAGCAATCCCCTCACGGAGAACGCAATAGCTCAGAGGACGCTACTTGGTTTTAGCTCTCTCGGTCTTCGTGAGGGGATTGCTTCGCTCCGGTTGAAAATGCTCGCTTCGCTCATCTTTTCAACCTCCGCTCGCAATGACGGGGTAGTGGAGGTTTTCACTCTTCATACGCCCAGTCCACCCCCGTCTTCAGGTCTTTGATAACGAGTCCGTTTGCTTTGAAGTACGCCCGAATCTGATCCACTTTGGCGTACTGCTTCTGAATTTTAAACTCGCGGTACAAATCGAGCAGGCCGTCGGCCAGGGCTTCGGCTCCGGCGCTTTGTTCTTCGAGCAAGCCCAGCACGTCTTCCATTAGCGTAATGAAGGTAGCTTTCAGTTTCGTAAAAACGGCCTCGCCCAGCGCCGCCGTGCTCAGTTGGCCGGTGTACATCGAGTTGATTTTCTTGAGCAAATTAAACAGGTGGGCAATGGCGACGGCGGTGTTGAGGTCGTCGTTCAGGCCATCGTAGCAGCCCTGGAGGTTTTTTTCCACTTCCTCCACCTGCGCGGCGTCCACGCTCACGCCTTCCGCCGCCACGTACTCCATTTGCTTGAGCAGGCGCAGGCCGTTGATGAGGCGCTTGTAGCCTTTCTGCGCCGATTGCAGGGCTTCGTTCGAGAAATCGAGCGTGCTGCGGTACTGCGACTGGAGCATAAAAAACCGCGTGGTCATGGGCGAGTAGGCGCGGTCGAGAAGCTGGTGGTTGCCCGCGAACAACTCGGCGGGCAGGAAGGAATTGCCCAGCGACTTACTCATTTTTTGCCCGTTTACCGTCAGCATATTCGTGTGCATCCAGTAGCGCACGGGCGCTTCGCCGTTGAGGCCGGTGCCCTGGGCAATTTCGCATTCGTGGTGCGGAAACTTCAGGTCCATGCCGCCGCCGTGGATGTCGAACTGGCTGCCCAGATACTTGGTACTCATGCAGGTACATTCGAGGTGCCAGCCGGGAAAACCCTGCCCCCAGGGACTCGGCCAGCGCATGAGGTGTTCGGGCGCAGCGCGTTTCCAGAGCGCAAAATCGAGCGGATTGCGCTTTTCGCCCACGCCGTCGAGTTCGCGGGTTTCGGTGAGGAGGTCGTCGAGCACCCGGCCTGAGAGTTTGCCGTAGCTGCCGCCTTCGGCGTTGTAGCGTTCGATGTCGAAGTACACCGAGCCGTTCGATTCGTAGGCCAACCCTTTCTCAATCAGCTTTTTCGTGGCCTCGATTTGCTCCATCAGGTGGCCGGTGGCGGTGGGTTCGATGCTGGGCGGGAGGAAGTTGAGTTGGGCGAGCACGTCGTGAAAATCGTTGGCGTAGCGCTGTACGATTTCCATCGGTTCCAGTTTTTCGAGCTTCGCCATCCGGCCAATTTTGTCTTCGCCCTCGTCGCCGTCGCCCACGAGGTGGCCCACGTCGGTGATGTTGCGCACGTAGCGGACTTTATAACCGAGGTGGCGGAGGTAGCGAAAGAGCACGTCGAAGGTCAAAAACGTGCGGACGTTACCCAGGTGGACGTAGTTGTACACGGTAGGGCCGCAGACGTACAGGCCCACGTGGGGCGAACTGAGGGGGGTAAACAGTTCTTTTTCGCGGGAAAGCGTGTTGAAAATCTTCAGGGGTTGCATGAGCGATTGGATTGACCGGAACGGATTCAGGCGGTTTTTTGGAAACGGTGAATCGGGGTCAACATCGCGGGGTGGGAGGGAGCAGCAGAAAATTCATGCAAAAGTTGATTTAACGAAGGCGAGAAAGGCTTCGGCTTTTTCGATAAAACGGACGACGTCTTTTTCGGTAAACTGGGAGTCGAGGTCGTAGTCGGCATTCTGCCGTTGGTTGAACAGTTCTCGCAACGTGAGTTTGTAACCGGTAGGAATCAAGCCTGGTTTTACGAAATGCTCGTTGAAAAGCGAATCGGCACCCGTGTGAGTTTTTGAAAACAAGTCTTTGCTCGCCAGCAAACCCCGAACCAACCACAAGCAGGTGTAATAGCAGTGTCCCACGGCACCTCGAAACATTCCGTCGGCGAGCAGGTTGCGGGCGCATCCCAACTCGTCGACGGCCTGGTCAATGTACCGGTTGAGTTCGTCGTTCATACAGCGGAATGCCTTCTTTTTTGATTCTTCGATAAAAAAGTAGCCCTTCGTCTTTCAGCTTTGCGTTGGTGGTTGGTTTGACTGAAATCCACATCTTGTGTTTATCAGTCAGCTCAGACACGGCCTCGGTCAGGTTACTGATTTCCTGACTCTGATCCATCTCTTCGTCCCCCAGCACCACCAGAAAATCCATGTCCGACTCGTCGTGAAAATCGCCCCGGGCGTAGCTGCCGTAGAGAATCACCTCGTCGAGGCGTTCGCCGTAGTGGCGCTTCATCAGGGCAACCACGTCGTGGATAATTTCTTCCTGGTTGACCATGTCAGTTCTGGGTTTTCAGCCATACACTACAATCCCCTCCTGGCGCACGTACCGGAACAAGGCCCGGTTGGAGGTGTTGAAGTGTTTCACCGAGGTGGGCATCACCGACACGACCAGGCCGTGTTTAGCCAGCAAGCCGTGGATGGGCGGGCCGTACACTTGCAATTCGTCGCGGACGGAAATGGTTTCGTCGTTGAGCAGCATCAGAAAATCCATGTCCGACTCGTCGTGGAAATCGCCCCGGGCGTAACTGCCGTACAGAAAAATCCGGTCGAGCCGCCCGCCGTAGAGGGTTTTCAGGATGTCGGTTACGTCGCGAATCACCGCGTCTTTGTCCACCATAAGCTCCGTCGAATGCACAAAATTAAGGGATTCTGCGGGCGCGGCGGTGGGGAGCGCGCTATTTTTAACCCGCTCTTTCCCCGCCGTCGGGCTATATTTGCCGACTTATTCCGTACCCCCGACCGCATGACGCTTCTGGACGTAGGCGATACCCCCGCCCTTCGCCGCGAATTTCTCCATTTGCCCCTCCGGCTTTACCGCGACCAGCCCACCTGGATTCGCCCGCTCGACAAAGACATCGAAGAGGTTTTCGATTCGGCAAAAAACCCGTCGTTTCAGCACGGAGAAGCCATTCGCTGGGTGTTGAAAAACGAAGCAGGGCTGACCATCGGCCGGGTGGCGGCCTTCGTGGATTACGAAAAAGCGGTTCAGGAAGAGCAGCCCACGGGCGGCATGGGTTTCTTCGAATGCATCGACGACGACGCGGCGGCGACCCGCCTGTTCGAGGCCTGCCGGGAATGGCTGACCAGCAAAGGCATGGAAGCGATGGACGGCCCCGTCAACTTCGGCGAGCGCGATACCTGGTGGGGACTGCTGGTGGACGGATTTCAGCACGAACCCAGCTACAAAATGCCCTGGACGCTGCCCTACTACCAGCGGCTGTTCGAGGGCTACGGCTTTCAGGATTATTTCCGGCAATTCACCTACGTGACGCCCATCCGGGCGGCGGTCGTAACGCCCGGCGTGGAAGAGCGGGCGCGGCGGATTTACAACAACCCGGCCTACCAGTTTCGACACGTCGAGAAATCGGACTGGAAAACCTACGCTGCCGCCATCCGCACGATTTACAACAAAGCCTGGGTGCGGCACAGCGGCGTGAAAGTGATGACGGAGGAAAAGGCGCAGGAAATCGTAAAAGCGGCCCTGCCCATCCTCGACGAACAACTCATCTGGTTTGCCTACGCGGGCGAAGAGCCGGTGGCGTTTTTCATCGTGTTGCCCGAAATCAACCAGATCGTGAAGTACCTCGACGGGCAGTTTACCCTTTGGGCGAAACTGAAATTTTTGCTGCTCAAAACGCGGGGCGTGGTCGATAAAACCTTCGGCGTGAGCTTTGGCGTGGTGCCCGAACACCAGGGCAAGGGCCTGGAATCGGCCATTGCGCTGCGCTTTCGGCAAGCCGGCCGCGACGATCCGGACTTTCCCTACCAAACCATCGAGATGAATTGGGTCGGCGATTTCAACCCCATCATGCTGCGTTTCGTGCGGCAAATCGGCGGCGAACTCGCCAAAACCTACGTGACCTACCGCTACCTCTTCGACCGGGAAAAGCCGTTTAAGCGGTGTCCGGTGATTCGGTGATTCGGTGATTGAGTGATTGAGTGATTGAGTGATTGAGTGATTGAGTGAAAATCAGACTGCGGTCTTTCCAATTCTTAATTCCTAATTTTTAATTCTTAATTGAAGAAATGTCTTTACTCGCCATCGGCACCGTTGCCTTCGATGCCATTGAAACCCCTTACGGCCAAACCGACAAAATCATTGGCGGAGCCGCCACGTACGTCGCGTTGTCGGCTTCGTATTTTGTTCCGAACGTCAACGTCGTGGCCGTGGTGGGCGATGATTTTCCGGCGGAATACATCCAGTTGCTCAACGACCACGGGGTGGACACCGAGGGCTTGCAGGTGAAAGCGGGCGAGAAATCGTTTTTCTGGGCCGGGCGCTACAACCAGGATTTGAACTCGCGGGAAACGCTCGTGACCGACCTGAACGTGCTGGCTACCTTCGACCCGATTATTCCCGAAAACTACCAGGATTGCCAGTTTCTGATGCTGGGCAACCTTTCGCCGCAGGTGCAGAAAACCACCATCGAACGGCTGAAAACCCGCCCCCAACTCATCGCGATGGACACGATGAATTTTTGGATGGACATCGCCCTCGACGAACTCCGCGAGGTGATGACGCTGGTGGATGTGTTGAGCATCAACGACGAAGAAGCCCGGCAACTTTCGGGGGAGTACTCGCTACGCAAAGCCGCCCGGAAAATTCTGGCGATGGGCCCGAAAACGCTTTGCATCAAAAAAGGGGAACACGGGGCGCTGCTCTTCCAGGGCGACGAGGTGTTTTTCGCCCCGGCCCTCCCGCTGGAAGAAGTCTTCGACCCGACCGGCGCGGGCGACACCTTCGCGGGCGGCTTCATCGGCTACCTCGCCAGCACCGGCGACGTAAGTTTTGAAAACATGAAACGCGCCCTGATTTACGGCTCGGCGATGGCTTCGTTTTGCGTGGAAAAATTCGGGACGGAGCGTCTGCTCAACCTGAGCCAGGATGAAATCCAGGCCCGCGTGCAGGAGTTCGTGCGGCTGGCGCACTTTTCGGTGCAACCCTGACAGCGGCCAACGGCCCTGTCAGCGGTTGCAGGCTGGTCGGTAGCCACGATTCGGTTATCCGGTGAGGCGCAACCGCTGACAGGGCCGTTGGCCGCTGTCAGGGTTGCTACCCCAAACTCAAATGCGCGTGGTCGCGGAGCAACACGTGTAAAAACTGCACGTCGTCGCCCTCCCCGCGAATCCCCGTCACCTCCCGCGCTTTGCGGGCAGCCGTCTCCACGAGCGTTGCGTTGCCCACCGCCAAGCCCTTGTTGAGCGCCTGCCGGAGCGTGGTTGCGTCGCGGTCGCTGAGCAGGCTGGCTTCGGGGTACGTGACCCGGTAGGTGGGGTCAACGGCGGGCACGGCCACGACGCGTTCGAGCGATACGGGCGGGCGCAGTTTCACGACCGTTGTTTTCGCAGCCAAATCGCCCAGGCGTTGGCCTTTGCCGTTGACGGCAATCGTAATCACCGCCACCACGCCCGAAAAAAGCGTGATATCCACCAACCGGAACAGCCAGCGCATCAGGTACGCCCCCAGCGTAGGTTGTCGTCCGTCGAGCATCACAACCCGAATGCCGAGGGCTTTTTTGCCAATGCTCTGGCCGTTGAGCAGGATTTCAAACGCTAAATCGTAGAACACGACGGGCAGAATCAGCACGGCAAACAGCAGGAAAAAGCCTTCAGTGTCGCGGAGGTTTTCATTCGAAAAAATCCCGAATACCAGACTTACGCTCAACACCCAGGCAAAGGCCACCAGCGCGTCGAGCAGGTAGGCCAGGATGCGCTCGCCGATGCTGGCGGGCTGGTATTCGAGGGTGACGTTCTGCGTGGTTTCAATCAGCAGGCCTTCCATGCTTGGATTGTTGAGGTTGAAACGGCTAATTTAGGGTTTGCGGTTTGTAGTTGGTGGTTTGTGGTTTGTAGCTTTTCACGACCTGCCTGACAACCTACCATATCGACCCATCGTTGGGGATGCCGTTAGGCATCAAATGTTTGTAGAAAAACGGCTATTCCCGTTCGTGCCTGGTCGCGTAGCGACCCAACCGAGGCTGGTTGGTTGGGTCGCTACGCGACCAGGCACGAACGGAGCTATCCATTTTCTACAAACATGGGGTCGCTACGCGACCGCTCCGGCGGCCCGGCAAAAAACGAGCGAGTTACTTTTTTCTACAAACGTTGGGTCGCTATGCGACGGAAAACGACGGGTTGATACGTTAGGCCTAACCACAAATCGAAGATTCAGCGTAGCTAAACCACCAACTACAAACCATAAACCACCCAGCCCGAATGCGCGAAGCCGTTTTTATCCGCCAGAACGCCGACAAGTGGAAAGCCATTGAGCAGGACGCCCGCCCCGGCGATCCCAACGTGCTTTCGGAGCGCTTCATCGAACTCACTGATGATTTGGCCTACGCCCGCACGTTCTACCCCAACGCGCCCGTCACGCAGTACCTCAACGGCGTGGCCGCCCGCCTTCACCAACAGATTTACCGCAACCGCCCCGAAGAGCGGGATCGCTTCTGGCGGTTTTGGCGCAGCGAACTGCCCCGGCTGTTCCGCGATTCGCACCGGCAGTTGCTGTACGCGTTCCTGATTTTCGCGGCGGCGGTGGCCCTCGGCGTGGTGTCGGCGCTGCACGACGACACCTTCGTGCGGCTCATCCTCGGCGACGGCTACGTGAATCAAACCCTGGAAAACATCGAAAAAGGCGACCCGCTGGCGATTTACAAAAGCGCCGGTCAGGCGGAGATGTTCCTCGCCATCACCTTCAACAACATCCGGGTGGCCTTTTTTGCCTTCGTGCTGGGCATCACGTTCTCGGCGGGAACGGTGTGGTTGTTGTTTCAAAACGGCGTGATGCTGGGGGCGTTTCAGACGTTTTTTTACCAAAAAGGTTTCCTCCTCACCTCCTTGCTCACGGTCTGGATTCACGGCACGCTGGAAATTTCGGCCATCGTCATCGCGGGCTGCGCCGGGTTGGTGATGGGCAACAGCCTGTTGTTTCCCGGCACGTACCCGCGCTTGCATTCGTTTCGGCAAGGGGCAAAACAAGGGTTGAAAATCGCCGTTGGGTTGGTGCCCATTTTCATTGCGGCGGGTTTTCTCGAAAGTTTCGTCACCCGCCTGCCCCTGCCCTGGTACCTGAGCGGGGGCATCATCGCCGCCTCAGCGGCGTTCATCGGCTGGTATTTCGTCTGGTACCCGATTCAGTTGCAAAAAAGTGAGTAGCGCCCGGTCACGCTGAGCGGAGTCGAAGCGCAACGCTACGCCACCGATGTCACGCCGCCGGGCTTCGACTCCGCTCAGCGTGACAAAAGCATCCCTGGTTTTCAACCGCAGCGGCGGACCGTCCTAAACCACAAACCGTAAACCACAAACCAGATGCCCTCCCCTCTCGAACTACGCCACGAACGCGATTTTGGTCAGAAACTCAACGCCACGTTTCAGTTCGTCACCCGGCATTTTAAGCCCTTCTCGCTCTGCCTGCTCTACATCGTGGCTCCGGTGGCCCTGCTAGCGGGTATCGTGGGCGGCTTGTACCAGTCGCAGGTGCTTTCGCTGGTGACCCGCCGGTCGGGGACGGGGAGCGTCGACACCAGTACCTTCAGCATCATGAGCCGTTTTTTTTCCCCGGAGTACTGGCTAACCCTGCTTTTTTCGGGCTTGGCAGGCGTGCTGCTTTCGCTGACGGTCTGCTCGTTTCTGGCCGAATACGAGGCGGCGGGCAACCGTCCGCCGGACGTATCGACGGTGTGGCTCCGCGTCCGCCAATCGCTCGGCTGGGGTTTTTTGCTTTCCCTGGCCTTGTTTTTCATCATCCTCTTCGCCTCGATTTTCCTGCTCATTCCGGGAATTTACCTGGCTATCGCCCTGTCGTTGAGCGCGATGGCGCTGGTACAGGAGCGCCTTGATTTGGGCGAGGCGATGAGCCGTTCGTACCGGCTGGTGGAGGGCAAGTGGTGGTCTACCTTCGGCTTGCTGGTGGTGGTTTATTTCATCGTCGCCGTCGCCAGCTACGTGTTTCAACTGCCGGTGCTGATCGTGACCGTTCTCAAAACGATGGAGATACTCTCCGGCGACCTCACCCTGCCGCTCGTCGTCGCCACGATGATCGCGACGGTAGCCAGCACCCTGCTCAAGTCGGTGGCGGTACTGGCGCTGGGCTTTCAGTATTTTAATCTGGTGGAACTCAAGGAAGGAACCGGCCTGCTGCAAGGCCTCGAACAAATCGGGACGACTCCGCCTCCAACGCCTTTTTTCGGTGAACAAAACGATTAGCCTCGGCCTTTGGCTCCTGCTGCTGACGCTGGGGGCCATCGCCGCCCCCAAACCCACGCTACCCCCCGACCGTTCGCCCGTGGTGGCCCGCCGCGCTGATGCCGCCGCCTGGGAGCGCCTGCGGGCCGACCGTGAATTTCAGTACGGCCAGGACGTGCAAACCAACGAAGAAAGCGTACTAGGGCGGGTCTGGGAGCGTTTTCTACGCTGGATTGCCGAGTGGCTCTACGACCCCGACCGCAAAAACACCCGCGACTGGCTGACGGTGGCTTTCGTGGTCGGGGTGGCCGTTTTTACCGTCTGGAAATTGATGGGCATGGACGTGGCCGGGTTGCTCGGTCGCCGGGGGGCGGAGTCGGGGCTGGGGTACGGGGTGGAATCGGAAAACATTCACGTCATCGATTTCAGCGAAGAAATCGCCGCCGCTCTGGCCCGGCAGCAGTACCGGCTTGCCCTGCGCCTGCACTACCTCCAGACCCTCAAGCGCCTCAGCGACGCTGATTTTATTGATTGGCAACCCAACAAAACCAACCGGACTTACGTCGGAGAACTGCACCCCGAACGCTTACGGCCCGATTTTGAGCGCCTCACCAACCAGTTCGAGTTCGTCTGGTACGGCAACCTGCCGCTCGATGCGACGCAGTTTGAAGCGGCCCAAAGTCGATTTGAGGAATTTGGGGCAGCTCTGCCGATAGCGGCTCGTTAATAATTTTTGTCTTGAAAAACCCCTCCACCAAATACCTTCTGCTCCTCGGCGCAACGATGCTGGCCTTCGTCGCGGTGGAATACTTTCGGCCCAAACCCATCGACTGGAAGCCAACGTACTCTAACCGCGACGCTATTCCCTACGGCACCCGCGCCCTGTACGAGTTGCTGCCGGGTTTGTTCGGCCCCGAAGCTATCCGCACGGTGCGCGTGCCGGTGTACAACCACCTGACTGAAACCGCTTTGCCCCCCCGCAGCAGCTACGTCTTCATCGACCAGCAGGTGAATTTCGACGAACCCGACCTCGACGAATTGCTGGCCTACGCCGCCCGAGGAAATCAGGTTTTTCTCTCCGCTCAGGAGTTTCCGGGCCGGTTGGAAGATACCCTGGGCGTGTCCGCCCGGATGGGGGTAGACCTGCTCAACCAGGATTCGACCAGCCTGAATTTTACCAACCCCCGCCTGCAAGCCCCGCGTGCCTACGCCTACCGCCGCAACTGGGCCACCGCGTACCTCGAACCAGACAGTTTGCCTAAACCGGCGTTGAGCCGTGCCCGAATTCTGGGCGTGAACAACCGGGGGCAGGCCAATTTTATCCAGGTTCCCTTCGGGAAAGGCGCGTTTTTCCTGCATACCGTGCCCGTGGCGTTCAGCAATTTTTACGTCCTGCAAAAACCTACCGACGCCTACGTGTTCAAGGCGCTTTCGTACCTGCCCGCCGGGCCGATGTTTTGGGACGAATACGGGAAACAGGGCCGCGTGGGGAGCCAGTCGCTGTTTCGGTTTTTGCTGAGTCACCCCTCGCTGCGCTGGGCGTACTACCTGATTTTGGCTACGCTAGTGCTGTACCTGCTGGTGCAAAGTCGGCGGCGGCAGCGGCCCATTCCGGTGGTGGAGCCGCCGCGCAACACCTCGCTGGAATTTGTGGAAACCGTCGGGCAGCTTTATTTTCAACAGGGAAACCATCGTGATTTGGCCTTGAAAAAAATCGCCCACTGGCTGGCCTTCGCGCGGCAACACTACCAACTCGCCGCCCCGGAATTTGATGAAGAAGCCCGGCAGCGTCTGGCGGGGAAAAGCGGCGTGGCCCGCCCCGACGTGGATGCCCTGCTCGATCGCGTCGAAGCGATTCGTACCGGCGGGCCACTGAGCGAAGCCGACCTGCTCGATCTGACCCGGCGCATCGACGCGTTTTACCAACCCCACCATGCCTGAGGCCGCGCTGCACCAACTCCAGGACGTGGCCCGCGCCCTGTACGCGCTCGAAGACGAAGCCACGCTCTTCGCCCGGCTCAACGCCTTGCCTTCGGCCACGGTGCAGGAATTGATACGCCACTACCAGCGCGTCGAGCGGCGGTTTTCGCCAGTGAATTTGCTGCGTTACGAGGTGCTGAATCAACTGGAGGAAGGCCGCCCGCCGCTTTCGCCCGCCGACGTGGAGCTCATTCGCCATGAAATTGAGGAACGCAACGTCGCTTTTTTTGAAAAATACGGTGCCCGGCTGACGGAGGGATTGGCAACGTATTCCAAAAACGACCCCTTCCGAATCTGGCAAAAGAGCGGTCGGCTTTCGTACTTCAAACTCTTCCACTCGTTTTTTTACCGGAAAAATGAGGCGACTGTGGTAGAGCAGGCGTTACGGGAAATTGGCGAGGAAATTCAACAGACGCTCCACCTAACCGACCAGCGGCTACACCTCGTGGATTTTTCGGGAAGCCATCATTTCGGCGCGTCGGATTGCTGGCTGGCCCTTTTCCCGCCCGACAAGGCGGGGCACACGGCGGCCCATCAGTTGTTTTGCCGTTTCAACCAGTCCGAACTTATCGCCGGGCTTTGGTCGGGTTCGGCGGTTGTCCACGATCGCCTCGAAGTGGTGGCGCATTTCACGGAACTGGAGTCGGCCATTGCCTACCTGCAAACGCTCGTTGAGCGCTATGGCGAAGCCAACCAGCGGCCAATTCCCGACACCCTGGCGGAACCGGGGCCACCCGCTTACCGGGCCAGTATTGCCGCCAACTCGTCGCGGGAGGAGTTGCTGCAACCAGACGAACTGGTTTCGGAAGCATTAGCCGCTCTCCAACACAAGCGCAACCTGATTTTGCAAGGCCCGCCGGGGGTGGGGAAAACATTCATGGCGCAGCAGCTCGCCGAAACCTTGCTCGGCGGGCGCGACACAGCCCGCTTGCGCACCGTTCAGTTTCACCAATCCTACGCCTACGACGACTTCGTGCAGGGCTATCGTCCCGACGGGCGCGGCGGTTTTCGGCTGCGCAACGGACCGTTTTATGAATTTTGCCTATTGGCCCAACGGCACCCGCGCCAGGCGTTCGTGTTCATCATCGACGAAATCAACCGGGGCAACCTCAGTAAAATTTTTGGTGAATTGCTGCTGTTGCTTGAAGCCGACAAACGCACTCCAGCGCAGGCCATCCCGCTCACGTATTCCGAAACGCCTTTTTTTATTCCGCCCAACGTGTACCTGATTGGCACGATGAATACGGCAGACCGCTCGCTGGCGCTGGTCGATTACGCGCTGAGACGGCGGTTCGCGTTCGTGGAAGTACAACCGGAATTTGGAGAAAAACTGGTTCGTTTGCTCAAGCAGCGAGGACTGGACGAATCGTTCAGCTTGCGCTTGGCACAGGGCATCGAAGCACTGAACGAAACCATTCGGCAAGATCCGTCCCTTTCGGCGGCCTTTCAGATCGGTCACAGCTATTTTCTTCAGCCCGACGTGTCGGCCCCGAAAGTGTGGTTTCAACGCGTCATCAAACTCGAAATTGGTCCCCTGCTCCGGGAATACTGGTTCGATGATCCTTCAAAAGCCGCCGATGAAGTAGCCCGATTACTGATGATTGCCGCATGATCCCCGTCCAAAACCTGTATTACTTGCTTTGCTACGCCTGGGATATTTTACCCGAACGAACAGGCGTAAACGTAGCCACGGAACCAGGCGATAACTCCTTTATTAATTTATTAGTCAATATTTTGAACCGGCACCTCGAACATCAAATTCGGGCTGGATTTCCGCGCCGGTACGTTGAACAAGAAACGTCGATTGCTGGGATTCGGGGCAAGTTGAATTTGGGCGAAACGCTGCGTCAGAATTCGCTTCGCGCTGGGAAAACGATTTGTGATTTTGATGAATTTACGGTCAATCACGCCTTCAGTAGTATTCTTAAAGCCAGTCTTCGTTTGGCGCTACAATTCAAAGAGTTGGATGAAAGTCTTCGGCAAAAATCGCGTTACCTGTTGCACTGCCTGAGTGAGGTTAGCGAGGTTCGGCTTTCTAACCGAGTGTTTCAGCAACAACTCACCCAGGTTCGATTCCCGCGTGAGCGATTACTACTGCACCTTTGCCAGTTGCTGTATGAAAACCAGTTCGTCAATGAAGAAACCGGATGCTATCAATTCCGTGATTTTTGGCGAGAAGAAAAAAGAATGGCAGCCCTATTTGAAGCCTTCGTCCGTAATTTTTATAGACTCGAACAGAACCAACTCAAGGTACGTCGGGAATTAATTACCTGGAAGTTAACCGCGTCCGAATCAGACCATCGCTTACTTCCCCGAATGCAGACGGACATCACCCTGGAAGACGCCCACCGCAAAATCATCATCGACACGAAGTATTACGAGGCTATTTTTCAACGGCATTTCGATGCGCAAAAACTTCACTCGGCGCATTTGTATCAGCTATTCGCTTACCTAAAGAATCAGCCGGTTTCGGATAAATCCTGCGAGGGAATTTTGCTTTACCCGGTCGTTAGTCAGTCGCTTTCCGTCACGTTTTCGGATGACAAGCATCGTATTCGGGTGGAGACCATTAACTTAAGTCAATCCTGGCAAGGCATCAAAATCGATCTATTAAAGTTGTTAAACGAAAAAGCGCCCGATTCGTAAACTACGAATCGGGCGCTTAGGTAATTATTGAGGCGGCGACCTACTTTCCCGCAGATGAGTGCAGTATCATGGGCGCGGGG
>CAXTIG010000059.1:0-32421 GCA_964244295.1 uncultured Cytophagales bacterium | reverse complement strand
TTGACCATCAAGTTCAGCTCATTTAGTCTAAACTAATTCAGCCCAAATACTTAATGACCGGCATTTCGACGTATTGAAATCGGTTTCTTTCCCATCCGTACCGGTTATCAGTCTGGAAGATTTCCTGACGTTGCTCACTAAACAACAGCAGGATTGATTTGCTTCTCCTGCCAAACCGTCCTTTTCCGCACACCTTTTCTGTCTTTTCTTCCGAAACTCAAATTCTAAACCAATCGGTCTAAAATTTTTCTACGCGTCCAACACGGGTTGGTTGGGGTTTTTAAAAAGAAACTCCTTACGACTTACCCCTTACCAACTTACCACTCTGCCTCATGGATGCGTACTCCACCCTGATTATCAACGCTGTCGACGCGGTGAAAAAAGCCGTCGTCAAAATCGACCGGTTCAAGACCGATAAAAGCGGCAAAAAAGTGCCCGAGGGCAGTGGCTCCGGCTTTTTCTTTTCTTCCGACGGGTATCTGTTCACCAACAGCCACGTCGTCAACGGGGCCAGCGAACTCCGCGTGACGCTCTACGAAGGCAGCCAGTACCCCGCCCAACTCATCGGCGAAGACCCCGACACGGATTTGGCTATCCTCAAAGTCAGCGCCTACGACTACACCCCCGCCCAACTCGGCGACACGAGCGAGCTGAAAATCGGTCAACTCGCCATCGCCATCGGCAACCCGCTCGGTTTTCAGCACACCGTCACGGCGGGCGTGGTGAGCGCGTTGGGCCGCAGTTTGCGCAGCCAGTCGGGGCGGCTCATCGACCACATCATCCAAACCGACGCCGCCCTCAACCCTGGCAACTCCGGCGGCCCACTCATCGACGCCGAGGGGCGCGTGATTGGTGTCAACACGGCCACCATTCGGGGCGCTCAGGGGCTGTGTTTTGCCATCAGCATCAACACCGCCAAAAGCATCGCCGACCAGCTCATCCGCGTCGGGCGGGTGCGACGGGCGTACCTGGGTTTGCAGTTGCAGCAAATCGAACTGGTGGCGAAACTCCGGCAACTGGCCGAGGTGAAAAACGGCTCGGCGCTGTTCGTCGTGGGCGTTGAGGAGCGCAGCCCGGCCAGCACGGCGGGCCTGCTTTCGGGCGACATCATCCACAGTTTCGACGGAAAACCCGTGGAAACCTCCGATGAATTGTTCGGCCAACTCACCACCGAAAAAATCGGCACCGTGCATGATTTGGGCATTCTCCGCAACAACGCGAAGCGAAACGTGCGGGTGTTGCCGGTGGAGAAGAATTAAAAAGCCTTCAAACGCCCCGTCATTGCGAGCGGAGGGTACAAAAACGAGCGGAGCGAGGATTGTTCGCCGGAGCGAAACGGTCCGCCGCTGCGGCAATCCCCTCCCGGAGACCGAGAGGGCATCAGGCGAGTCGGCTGGACTTAGCTACCGTGCGACGAACCGTTTGGTCTCCGGGAGGGGATTGCTTCGCTCCGGTACTCCGATTTCGTTTCACTCATCGAAGTACCTCCGCTCGCAATGACGGGGGCGTTTGAGGTTTTTACTCCTGCACAACTTTTTTCGTCTCTACCTGCGAAGTCGTCACCGGCGGCGTAGGAGCGGGCTTGTTCAGCGGATTCACCACCGGGGCGGGGCTGCGGCGCAGGGGCGCGTACACGTCCTGGCCTTTGGGTTTGAAGAAATAATTAAAACTCTGCGTGTACAGCAAACTGGCCCCGAAGTTGGCGACCGACTGGTTGCTGACCGTGCCCGTAAACGGGTTTTGGACGAAGCGGTTGAAGGCTTTCCCCCGCCAGCGTCCGTCTTTCGTTACCAGCACTTCCACCGACCAGTCGCCGATGAGGTTGGCGTTGCCGGTGTAGGCCGAGTTGCTGAAACCGCCGTCGCGGGTGATGCGGATGCGGTCGCGGAAGTTGTAACTGATGCTGGCCCTGGGGTCGCCGATGAAGGCTTGGGTAGCGGTGGTGCTGGCCCCGTTGAGCGAGAGGTAATTCACCTGCAAATTCGGGTCGATTTGCGAAAGCCAGGAACTGGCCTGATTCGCCACCAACTCGCTGAGCGTGTTGAGGTAATTGATGCTGGCGTACGACTGATTCCCGTAGGGGGGAATCAGCGAACCGAAGGCCAGTACGCTGCTCACCTGGCGGCTCAGTTCCTGCTCGTTGCTTTGCAGCAGCGCCTCGAAGGCCGGAATGTCGCGCACGAACGGCCCCGTGCGGGGGTATTCTTTCACCTCCAAATTATACGAAATCGTCGGCGAAAGCAGCCGGTCGCTCAGGCTGATGACCACCGACACCGGGTAGCGGCGCTGAAACTGCGGGTCCTTGCGCTCGGCGTCGCTGAGTTGCATCACGCTGCTGAGCGAGGCCAGGGTGCGGTAGGCGGCTTTGATGTCGATGAGCGCCTCGTAGGGGTCGCCCGCCCAACTGATGCGGCTGCCCGCGCGGATGTCGAAGGGCTTGTCGATGAGGTTGGCGTACTTGAAGGAGTATTTTCCCTGCTCGATCACGTAGGTGCCGCTCATCGTAAAATCGCCCTGGGTGTCGATGCCCAGCCCAATCCGGCCCCGGCCCGTGGCCGAAATGCCCTCGCCGGTTTGGCGGTTCAACTGAATTTCGCAGAGCGCATCGGGCGTGAGCGTAAACGTGAAATCCATGTCGAGCCGGCTCGCGTTGCGGCGCTGGGCGGGCAGGGCGGTTTTGCTGAGGCGGGCCAGCGAATCCTGCCGCAGTTTGGCGCTCAGCAACGTGATGAAATCGTCGCTGCTCACGGTGGCGGCGTTGTCGAAGGGGATGTAAATCCGGGTGTTGCGGTTGGTGGTGGCGGCGGCGCTGATGCGCAGGTTGTCGAACGGCCCGATCAGTTCCAGCCCCCGGCCCGGTTCGGTGGTCACGTAGGCGGTGCCGTAAAACAGCGGGTTGTCGCGGGCGCTGGTGTTCATCACCTTAAAATTCACGAGGTTGGCCTTCAGGCTGAGGGCGAAATTGCCCGCGCCGTCGTAAAACACCCCGCCGTTGAGCGTGCCCCGGTTGCCCTCGTCGTCGGTCAGGGGCAGGCGGCGGGTGGTGATGGCGTCGCCTTCGAAGTAAATTTTGTCCTCAAACCGAATCACGCTTTTCAGATAATCGAGCGTGAGCCGCCCCCGCCGCACGCTCACGCTGCCGTTGAGCAGCGGGTAGGTGGGTGTGCCCTCGATGCGCACCTGCCCGGTGGCCGTGCCGCCGAGGTTCGAGAAAATTCCCTGGGTGAAGGGTTGCAGAATTTCGAGGTTGGTCTGGTTGAGCGTGGCGAGCAGGTTGAGCGAGTTCTCCTTTTTTTTGGGGTCAAAAATCCCCTTCACCGTCACGATTTGGTTGTTCATGCGGTTGATGCCCGCGCTCACGTTCACTTCCTGGCGGGCGCGGTTCCAGCGGCTTTCACCCACCACGTTGCCAATTAGAAAATTCTGGTACACCAGTTCGTCCACGTTCAGGTTGCCTTCCAGGTTCAGGTTGCGGTAGGCGTTGCGCAGCGTGGCGTTGGCGTTGAGGGTGCCCTTCAGGTCGAGGCCCACGAGTTGGGTCAGGGCTTCGAGCCGGAAGTCGGTCGCGTCGAGCCGCAGCCCCTGGAGCGAATCCTGGGAAACCACGCCGCCCAGCGCGAGGCGTTGTTCGGCGTTGCGGAAACTGAGGTCTTTCACCCGCAGCGTATCGCCCGCCAGACTGATGAGGTTGTTGGGGTCGAGCGTCCAGGTTTCGTTCTGCACCCGCACCCGCGAGCGCCGGAAGGCCAGTTCGGTGCCCTGGGGCGTGAAGCGCAGCGTGCCGTTGAGGTTGGCGCGGTTGCTGCTTTCGCGCTGGCTCAGGTTGCTGGTGAAGGCAATCCGGTCGCCCTCCCAGGAGCCTTCCACTTCGAGCGCTTCGGTGTTCACCAGCGCCCCCAGTTTCTGCGTTTCCGAGGTCAGAATGGCCGAGGCCAGCACCTCGCTGCGGTTGGCAAATTTGGACGTGTTGAGGTCGATTTCGGAATCGTAAAAGTGGTAATCGCCCAGAAACAGCGTGTCCATCCGGGCGTTGAGCGTCACCAGCGCCGTGTTGCCCAGCCGCACCTCGCCGTTCAGGGTCGCACCGGGCGAGAGGTAGCCTTCGGGGTAGAAAAAGGCCATCAGCGGCTTCGTGTTTTTCAGCAGCGCCTGGTAGTTGATGGCGTAGCGCGGAAAAGCCCGCCCCGTCCGTCCGGCGTAGTACGCCTGGCGCGTCGCTTCGTTTTCCGAAAAATAAAGCCGGTATTCTTCAAAAAGCCGGGGCAAATCGGCGGCGACCTGCGAAAACCGGAACGGCCCGTAGGCGCTGGCGTCGAGCAAGTCGGAGCGGATGGTGACGAGCCGCTCGCCGCGCTCGTTGGCCTGCGGGGCCAGCACCAGCAACGAGTCCACGAGCAAACTGCGCTTGTCGAGGGTGAGGTAGGCGTTGCGGAGCCGCACCGCGCCGTACATCGAGTCGGGGTGGAGGCCGGTGAAATTCACGTCGAGGTCGGTGTGCAGGCGAACGTCCCCCTGGGCAAAACCGAGCGGTTTCAGGTTGGCGCGGGTCAGTTTTCCGACCACGTCGAAGGCGTCGCGGCGCTGGCGCAAATCCACCCGCCCGGTCAGGTCGAACACCAGGTTGGTATCGCGCAGGCTCACCTCGCCGTCGAACAGCCCGCGTTGCAGGGTGCCGCGCACCACCGCCTGGCGGTAGTCGTAGCCCCGGATGCCGAGGCGCGGGACGCTGCCGTCGAATTGCAGCACGGCATCGTCGAGGGCAAACCCGCGCCCGGCTACCCGCCCCGACAGGTCCACGCGCTGAATCAGTTTTTCATCGCCGAGTAATTTTCCCAGGTCAAAGTCCACCAGCTTCAGCGTGCCGTCGTAGGTAGAATTGGCCGTTTTGGTTGCCAATTTCATCGTCAAATCCGGCTCGGCGTGGCCCAGGGGCGTTTCAAAAATTCCTTTGGTTTTGAAATCGTTGTACCGCCCCAGAAACGTGGCTTCGAACCGAACCGGGAAAAACGCCGCGATGGATGCCGCCGTGGCCTTGCCCAGGTACTGCTCCAAATCCGCCACCGTGGCGACGGCGTTTTTCAGGGTAAAATCCATCGTGCTGCTCTCAAATTCCGGCAGCCCCCGGAAGGCCACCGTGCCGAAAGCCCGGCTTTCTTTGCCGAAAAACAGCCGCGCGTTGGTAAACCGGAAATCGCCCACCAGCCCGTCCATGTGCCCGCTGGCCCGCCACACGTCCTTAAAATCGTAGAGCGGGCGGGAAAACCGGGCGAGGTCGTCGCTATACACGACGGTGCTGTCGAGCTCGGCCAGGATGCGGACTTTGGCGTTGAAATCGCCCAAATCGCGGCGGTGGCCGTAGCGAAACACCACCCGCCGCCGAATCACCGAGCGGTTGACCCGCGCCAGCAGCGCGTCGAAACGCATTTGTTTTTTGGAAAAGAAAAACCGGGTGTCCAGTTCGTGGATGCGCAGGTTGGCCACCCGGTCGATGCCGCGCAGGTTGTCGGCCTGGAAGGCCACCGTATCGGCCACGAGCAGAAAATCGCTCAGGTCGGCGTTCAGATCGTAAACGGCGAAGTGGTTGTAATCAAACGTTCCCTTGCGGTTGACCGCCACCGAGCGGGGGTCGTCGTAGTGAAAGGTGCCGGCTTCGATGCTCGCCTGGGCGATGCTGAAAATCGGGTCGGGACCGGGGTGGAGACTGGGCGTTTTCGGCGCGGTAATCGAGTCGATTTTGGCGATGAATTCGTCGATGTTCAAATCGCCTGTGCGGGGGTTGACCACTAGCCGCACGTCGGGCCGCCGCAGCCGAACGCGGTCGAGGTTGATGGTGTTGCCGAAGGAAAGTTTCGTGTAGTTTTTGTACCGGAAAACCGTCCACCCGAATACCGTCAGGCTGTCGGTGGGCAGGGGATTGAAAAAACTGCTCAGTTTGAAATCCACCTCCAATCGCCCCACGTCAATCATGGGCCGTTGCTGCGAATCCCGAACGCGAACGCTGTCAAGGTGCAGCTCATCGAACCAGCGGTAGTCCACCGCGCTGATTTGAACCGGGTAGCCCAGGCGGGCCGACACCGAATCAGCCAGGGTTTGCACCACGCGGGTCTGCACCGCCGGCACCCGCAGGGCCAGCACCACCGCCGTCAGCAGCGCGACGGTCAGCACGAGCAGACCGAACAGCGAGCGAACCAACACGGTGAAGACCTTGCGCATCCCTTGAAATCAAGCTTCCGACCCCGGTTTTGAAACGTTTGGGGCTTAGTTTTGTTGAAAAAGCAGGGGTTTAAAAAACCTAAAGACCCCGCCAAACCCTAAAGCCCCCGTCATTGCGAGCGCAGGTAATCCGATGAGCGGAGCGAAATCGGATTACCGGAGCGAAGCAATCCCATACCGGAGACCGGAATAGCTCAGGGCAAGCACTCGGTTTTCGCTCTCTTGGTCTTCGGGAGGGGATTGCTTCGCTTCGGCCCTCACCCCTCGCTCCGCTCGTGCTGATGGCCTGCGCTCGCAATGACGCGTTTACGGAGGCCGTTTTTAGTTTGTAAAAAATGACCATCCTCGCCATCGAATCCTCCTGCGACGAAAGCAGCGCCGCCGTCATCCAGCACGGCGAGTTGCGTTCCAACGTCGTCGCTACCCAACTCGTTCACGCCCGCTACGGGGGCGTGGTGCCCGAACTGGCCTCGCGGGCGCACCAGCAGCACATCGTGCCGGTGGTGGAGGCGGCCCTGCGGGAGGCAAAAGTAACCAAAAACGACCTCTCCGCCATTGCCTTCACGCGGGGGCCGGGCCTGCTGGGTTCGCTGCTGGTGGGTACTTCGTTTGCCAAAGCCCTGGCCCTGGCGCTGGGCGTGCCGCTCATCGACGTCAACCACATGCAGGCCCACGTGCTGGCGCATTTCATCGAAGACCCGAAGCCCACCTTTCCCTTTCTCTGCCTCACCGTCAGCGGTGGGCACACGCAACTCGTGCTCGTGCGCGATTACCTCGACCTCGAAATCATCGGCCAAACCGGCGACGACGCGGTGGGGGAGGCCTTCGACAAAACCGCCAAACTCCTCGGCCTGCCCTACCCCGGCGGACCGCTCATCGACCGCCACGCCGCCCTCGGCGACCCGACCCGCTTCCGCTTCCCAACCACCGACGTGCCAGGACTGGATTTTTCGTTTTCAGGAATAAAAACCGCGTTCCTGTATTTTCTCCGCGCCCAGACGCTGAAAAACCCCACCTTCGTCGAAGAAAACCTCGACGACCTCTGCGCCTCCGTCCAGGCGACGCTGATTCGGATGTTACTCGATAAATTGAAAAAAGCCGCCGACCAGACGGGCATCCGCGACATCGCCATTGCCGGGGGCGTGTCGGCCAACCGGGGCCTGCGGGCGGAACTGGAAAAAACGGGCGCGGCCCTCGGCTGGAACGTGTACGTGCCCCGCTTCGAGTACTGCACCGACAACGCCGGCATGATTGCCATCGCCGCGCATTTCAAAGCCCTGGCGGGGGAGTTTTGCCCGCAAACGGTGAGTCCGCTGCCGAGGATGGCGTGGTAGGAAAAATTACTTCGGCATCAAGCGTTAAAACCACCCCGCCCTCGCTCTGCTCGTGCGGGTGTCCTCCGCTCGCAATGACGCGGTTTTGAGGCAATTTAGAGCCTGTTTAGCGGGCTATCCCCCGTCGGGCGGCCACCAGTCGCCGCTGTTTCGGAGTCCCTTCGTGGCCGTCCGGGGCGGGTGGAATTGAGTCGTTATTTTTAGCCTACCAACTTCAATTCGATGCTACGAATTTTCTGCTTCCTCGCCCTTAGTCGCTTCAGTTTAACTGCCCCCGCCCAAAAATCTGCCCTGCTCTGGGAAATTTCGGGCAATGGCCTCCAGAAACCTTCCTACCTCTTCGGCACCATCCACCTGATTTGTCCCGGCGATTTTCGCCTCGGTGATGCCGTGAAAGACCGCCTCGTCGCCAGCGAGCAAGTGGCCCTCGAACTCGACATGGACGATCCGGCCCTGATGATGACCATGCAAAAAAGCATGATCATGACCGGCGGCAAAACCCTGAAAACCCTGCTCAACGAAGCCGATTACGCCTTGCTGGCCGCGTATTTCAAGGATTCGCTGAAATTTCCCCTGGCCCCCTTCGCCAGCAGCAAGCCCTTCGTGCTGATGAGTCTGCTGTTCCCCAAAATGCTGGGCTGCCAACCCAAATCGTACGAACTGGAATTTGTGCAGTTGGCAAAAAAGGACAAGAAAGAAGTCATCGGCTTGGAAACGGTGGAGGAGCAACTGGCCGTTTTCGACAAAATTCCCTACGAAAAACAAGCCGAGCAGGTGATGAAACTGCTGAAGGAAGGCGATAAATCCCGAACCCAATTCGCCGAACTTGTGGCGCTGTACCAAGCGGAAAAAATCCGAAAAATGCCCCGCCTGGCCAATCAGGACGAAGCGGGCGGTTTCGAGGGCTACGAAGCCGATTTGCTCGAAAACCGCAATCGCCGCTGGATTCCGACCATCGAGCGCGAAGCCCGCGAAAAATCCACGTTCTTCGCCGTCGGTGCCGCCCACCTCGGCGGGCGCAGCGGGGTGCTGAAGTTGCTGAAAAAGGCGGGGTTTCGGCTGAAGGCAATCCAAACAAATTGAGGAAGGGTTATCATCCTGGAAGGACCTTGTTGGACTACCGGGAACATTCCTGAAACGGGCACGGTACTCCAACAAGGTCCTTCCAGAATGACAAGTTAGAATTTTCAAACCCATTTTACTCCTTCAAAACAATTTCCCTTTGCACCTCTCCGAACTCTGGATTTACCCCGTCAAATCGCTCGCGGGCATCCGCCTCGAAAAGGCTGACCTCAGCGACCGGGGCCTGCGCCACGACCGCCGCTGGATGCTCACCGACCAAACCGGTACCTTTCTGACCCAGCGCGAACTTCCCGAACTGGCCCTGCTTGATGTGAGTCTGACGAGTGCGGGCCTGGAAATCAGGCACCGAACCCGCCCGTTTCCGCCGCTGGCGGTACCCTTCGAGCCGCATTCGGGCGAGCCGGTCGCCACAGCGGTGTTCGGCTGGCCGGTCGAAACCCAACGCGTGGCCGACGAAGCCGACGAGTGGTTCAGCGCCGTGCTGGGCCGCCCGCTACAACTGGTCTTTCAACCCGATGCCTCCCACCGCCCAGTCGACAGGGACTACGCCCGCCACCCCGACGATTGCACCAGCCTGGCCGATGGCTATTCGTTTCTGCTCGTCGGGCAATCGTCGCTCGACGACCTCAACACGCACCTCGACCAGCCCGTGCCGATGAATCGCTTCCGGCCCAACCTCGTCGTGAGCGGCACCTCGGCCTACGACGAAGACCAGTGGAGCGAGTTCCGGGTGGGTGACCTGACGTTTTTTGCCGTGAAACCCTGCGCCCGCTGCGCCATGCCGGGCATCGACCAGGCCACCGCCGAGCGCAGTCCTGAGGTGTTGCGGGTGCTGAGTACCCACCGGCGGCGGGGGACGAAAACCTTGTTTGGGCAAAACCTGATTGCCACCCAGACCAACGGCACCTTGCGCGTGGGCGATGCGGTGGAGGTGATTAGCTGGCGGGGGGAATGAGCGGTTTCAGAAACAAGAAACAAGAAATGAGAAACAGGAGACAAGAAGTGAGAAACAAGAAGGGCCTTTCTTGTCTCCTGTTTCTTGTCTCCTATTTCTTGTCTCCTGCTTCTTGTTTCTCCAATTCTTCCGCCCAACCCGCCGACTCCACCCGCCCCAAACCCCGCGTTTCCGCCGAAACGCTGCTCTTCACCGGCTACACCCGCGCCGATACGGCCCGGGGTCGTTACCTCACGCTGGGGCCGCTGGTGCCCAACCTGATTCAGTTCAACACCGTCGAGGGTTGGGTGCTAAGCCAGAGTCTGGATTTCTCCCAAAAACTGGCGCAGAACCGGCAATTCCTAAGCCTCGGCGGGGCGGTTCGTTACGGCTTTGCCAGCCGACAGGTTTACGCGAAAGCCTACGTTTCCTGGCTCTTCGACCGGGCCAGCGGGCAATCGCTCCGGCTCGACGGCGGGCGGTACGTGCAGCAATTCAACCCCGATGAACCCATCACGCCCCTGCTCAACACCAGCGCGACGCTGCTGCGGGGCGTTAATTTTTTGAAAGAATACGAGCGGCAATTCCTCACGCTCCGCTACGAACGCAGGGTGGGGAAACGGTTCACCCTGGTCCCTTCGCTCGAACTGGCCCGGCGGGTGGCGCTGCCCAACGCGAGCGAGTTTAGTTTTCGCCGGGAAGACCGCCGCCGCTTCACCTCCAACGACCCGCAGCGGCCCGCCGGCAACGGCCTCGCCTTCCGCCCGCACGATTTGATTCAGCCCGGCCTCGATGCCCAACTCGATTGGGGCGAGAATTTCAACCGCCTCAGCCTGAGCTACCGCCAAACCCTGCCCGACGACGGCGTGGCCCCGCAGTTCGCTAAAATCCGGTTGCAGTATTCGGCCAACTGGCCCGCCCGTCGGGGCCTGGGCGAGAGTCGGCTGAGTTTTTCGGCTGGGACTTTTTTGTGGAAAAATAAGGCGTATTTTCCCGACTACTGGCATTTTTTTGGCAACGAAACCCGCGCCCTCCGCACCCAAACCGAGGCCTTCGCGCTGCTGCCGTACTACACCCACAGCACCGACCGCTGGTTTGTGCAGGGTTTCTACGAACGCCATTTTCAGGGGCAGTTTTTGGGGGAAATCCCGCTGTTCAACGCCCTTGCCTGGCACGAACTGCTTGGGCTACGGGCCTTGCTCACGCCCGAACGCGGACTCTACGCCGAGGCGACGGTGGGTCTGGAAAACGTTTTCCGCCTCTACCGCTTCGACCTCATCGCCGCCTTCGGCGACCCGTACACCGCCCGGCTGGCGCTGCGGTACGGGGTCGCGTTGTGAAAACGGCGGGTTTTGTGGCGTAGCCCGTATCTTTGACCCTTCGCAACCCACCGGATAGCATCCAACTTGTCATCCTGAGCGGAGCGAAGGATTTCGTTGGACAACCGTTTAGTCGGCGGTCAGCTACCACTTGGTAATCGGCCAACTATCTGGAAATCCAACGAGGTCCTTTCGCTCCGCTCAGGATGACAACACCGGGCGGGAGAACTTTCTTTTAGTGACAAACACCCCAACCCTCCTCACCCAACGCCTGCGCGAAGCCCGTTTGCTCAACCTCGACGTGGTGTTGGGAGCCGTGCTGAGCGCCTGGGCGGCCTGGAAACTTCCCGATGGCCACGCGCCGGTTCCGGCGCTGGCGCTGCTCGTGCTGGCGTTGGTGGTGTGGGGCATTTACACCCTCGACCGCCTGCTCGACGTTCGCAAACCCGACCAGCCCGAAACGCTCCGGCACGCCTTCCACGCCCGGCACCAACGCCTGCTTTGGCGGGTGTTGGCGGGGGTGGGACTTACGGCGTTTGCGTTGTCGTACGCGCTGCCTTCGGCGGTGGTGTGGTTTGGCCTCAAACTGGCCGGTGTCCTGGGCATTTACCTGTTCGTGGTGAGCCGGTTGCCCGTGGGGAGTGTTTGGGAATACCTCAAAGAACCCACCACGGCGCTGGGTTACGCGGCGGGCATCTGGGGGCCGGTGTTTGCCCTGCACCCCGCCGATACCTGGGTAAGCTGGACCCTCGCGCTGATGTTTGGCGGGGTGGTAATGCAGAATCTGATTTTGTTTTCGATGTTTGAAAGCCGCCTCGTGCCGGGGGCCAACAACCTGAGCACCTGGTGGGGCACGGGTTTCTCCGCCGACGTGCTGATGGTGCTGTTCCTGCTCGTGGCCGTGGGGGGCATTTTCACCACCATCGGGGCCGACTTTCCGTACCAGCGCCGGATGGGGTTAATCCTCCTGGCCATGTCGGGGCTGCTCTGGGGAATGAATTTTCAGAAGCGCCACCTTGCCCGCCACGAACGCTACCGCTGGGCGGGGGATGGGGTGTTTTTGCTGATGGGGCTTATACTCTAAATTGAGTGATTGAGTGAGGGAGTGATTGAGTGATAAAATGAATTTGCTTTTCTCTCACTCAATCACTCCCTCACTCAATCACTCAATAGCTATGCTGATTCGCATCGTCCGCATGACCTTCCGGCCCGAAGCCGTGGCGGAATTCGAGGCCATTTTCAACGGTTCAAAAGACCGCATCCGCGCCTTTCCCGGTTGCCAACACCTCGAAATCCTCCGCGACCTCGACCAGCCAAACATTTTTTGCACCTACAGCCACTGGGACGGCCCCGAGGCGCTGGAGGCCTACCGGCAATCCGATTTCTTTAAAACGACCTGGGCGAAAACGAAGGGGCTTTTTGCGGAGAAGGCGGTGGCGTTTTCGGTGGGGAGGGTGGAAGAAGGCAATCGGCGCTCGGGTGACTCCGAGCCTTCCGGGTGGTAAAAAAAATCTACTGAATCCAACGCAGGTTTTCATTCCGAACTGACCCGCACAGCGGCCCGCCGCGTTGGTCGGTCATCGACACCTCGACGCGCAACGGGTCGCCTTGTTGAATGGCGCGTTCGACTTGCTCCCAGGGCAGTTGGCTCAGGTGGATTTTCGCCCGCCGAAACATCGTCAATCTTCCAGCGGAGCCTTTCGTCACCCAACACAAATAAAAAAACCGCTCGGTTGGGGTTCCCTTGGCGAAGGGGCCGAGGAAATTGGTCAGGCCACCGGAGAGGGGGGCCACCCGAAACGTCGGTTCAAACACCAAGCGCTCCCGGCTAGCTGGTTCGGCCTGTATAACGGTGTTGTCCTCCTGAATGCCCAGCAATGCATTTTCAAAAATCGGAGTTGCCGTATTCTGACCTTTCGCGCTGGGCAGGTGGTGGCAGGTGACCTGGATTTTCAATTCCATGCGTCGTGGATACGAGTCAGCTTTCTAAACGATTTCGGGCAAACGCACCTCTACATGCGTTAACAAATCATCTGGTTCGGCAAACGGCTCATTTTGAGCAAGATAAAACGCCAATCCTTTCGGTTCCGGTAGCGGGTCGCCGTCCTCAGCCATGCCTTCGAGGTGAAATTCGAGGGCTTCTTTCAGGTTGGAAATCGTTTCTTCAATCGTTTCGCCCGTAGCCACGCAGCCCAACACATCGGGTGAGTAGGCACCGTAGTTGGTAGCGGATTTCCCGATAACGATGAGGTATTTTTCCATAACGTAAAATGCTATTTTAGCCCAGCTTGTTTCAAAATACTGTTTTCTAAAAACGGTTCCAAATCATCACTGAGTTTGCCGTTAACCGTGACCCTTCCTTTCTTGGATGGGTGCTTAAATTGCCGGTGACTGCCCTTCTGGACAACGTGTACCCACCCGTCGTCCTCAAGCAAGCGGATAATTTCCTTGACTTTCTTGGGCATGACCAATGCTAAAATTACGCACTTTCCATCGCAAACAACGCCCGCAATTCCGTCGCATCCTGCGGCTTCAATCTTCCCGCCAGCACCAGGCGCAACTGGCGGCGGCGGAGGGCGCTGTCGTAGAGGGCTTTTTCTTCGTCGGTTTGGGGCACCACGGTGGGCACGTCGATGGGGCGGCCCGCCTGGTCGACGGCCACGAAGGTGAAAAATGCCTTGTTGCTCATCAGCCGCTCCTGGGCCGGAATGTTCTCGGCGTGAACTTCGATGTATACCTCCATCGACGAGTTGAAGGCCCGCGTCACCCAGGCCCGGAGCGTGACCACGCTGCCGAGCGGAATGGCTTCCGAAAACGAAACGTTATCGACCGAGGCCGTGACCACCACCCGGTTGGAGTGCTTCTGGGCGGTGATGGCCGCGCAAATGTCCATCAGGTGCAGGAGTCGCCCGCCCATGAGGTTGTTGAGCGTGTTGGTGTCGTTGGGCAACACCATTTCGGTCATGGTGGTGAGGGAATCGGACGCGAATTTTTGCTTAATCATGCCGCGAAGATAGAAGGAAGGAAGTAGGAGAAAGGAAAAAAGGAGAAGGGAAAAAGGATCTGCTACGTCCTTTTTCCCTTCTCCTTTTTACAATTTCGGACAGCGCATCAACCGCTTCCGGACGGCTTTCTGGCTACTGCCGAGGGTGTATTCGAGGCGGGCCTGGAGGAAATAGTACCCGTCCCAACTGCCCGGACTGCCGCGAGGATTACCGGGCGGGTTAGCGGGTAACCCGAGTTCGGGCGAGCGGTCGGAAAAGTTGGTGGCAAAGGCATCGATGCTGCCCGGCTGCGGGTACTCGGTGCTGACGTCGTCGAGGTAGTCGCTGAAGACGTAGGTGTAGCGGATTTCGAGCGCCGCCGTGAGTTGGGAGCTGAGTGACCGCGAAACCCCCGCGCCCAGCGGCAGGATGGGCACCACACGCCGGTAGGCCACGCCCTCGGTTTGGAGGCGGGGCAGGGAGTAGTAGCGCCCCTGCAACCTGGCTTTGGGGTTGAGCCGGGTCAGACCCAGCCCGCCAAAGGCGTAGAGGTTGAAGGCGCTTTGCCGGGTGAAAGGCAGCAGGTTGCCGCTCAACGCGAGGAAAAATTCGGGGTTGTCGCTGCGGAAGGAAAGATTTCGTTCAAACTTTTCACCGCCTTCGTCGCTGCCGTAGATCCGGTAAAAACCCACTTCGCCGCGCAGGCTGAGGTGTTCGCCGAGGCGGTAACTCAGCCCGACGTTGCCGTTGGGCCGGAGGTGTGGATTGCGCAGGCGCTCGGCGCGGAGGTCGCCGTCGTAATAACTCAGGCCCAGGCCCCCTAGTAGCCGCAGGTCGCCGCGCGCCGGGTTCGGTTGAGCAAAAACCGTTGGACTGAGCAAGGCACCGATGAGCAGCGAAGGCAGGAATCGGGTCATGGGTAGGGCGTTGGCGTACCGTCCTAACGATTGTACCGGTTGGAATTTGTTACGCCAACTCTATTTTATAAGAAGTTTATCAGAAGTCAGTTTATAAAAAAACTGTCATCCTGAAAGGACCTTGTCGGACTACCGTGAGCGTTTCAGGAAACTGAACGGTAGTCCGACAAGGTCCTTTCAGGATGACAGTTTTTTATAACAGGTTTTTTTAGAAAATCTCACTCATTCCGCACCGTGCTCCCCCCGGAGGTACTCGACCGCAGCCGGGCACCCCCCCGGTAGAGCAGGGTGCTGCCCCCACTGGCCTCGGCCACGAGCGATTTGCTCACCAGCGCGTGAACCAGACTGGCCCCGCTCAGGCTGAGGCGGGCGTTGCGCACCTCAAAGTTGTAACCCCGCACTTCGCTGCCGCCGAAGACGGTGCCGTTGAAGTCGGTGGTTTCGCCGATGATCGTCAGTTCGGACGCGCCTCCGGCGGCAAGCGTGACTTTTTGGGCCTTCAACTGAAGTTTTGCCTTTGCTTCGCCGCTCAGTTTCAGGTCGAAGGTGTCCAGGTTTTTGAAACCTTCCAGCATCGTTTTGCTTTTGCCGCCCAGCGACAGACCGCGTAAGGTGGGCAGCGTCACGGTGAGGCGCACCCGCATTTTGCTGGGGTTGAGGTAGTCGCGCCGGAAGCGCACGAACGCCGTGGAACTGGAGCGGACGAAGCCGGCTTCGAGGTTTTTCAAATCGCGGGGGGCACCCACCACCACCACATGATACACGTCGCCCGGTTTGATTTCCACGACAAATTCATTGCTGACCTCAAACCGGTCGAAATTCCGAAGCAGGAATACCCGGCGTTCGGCGCGTACCGTGAGCGTCAGCAGCAGACTTCCTGCCAGCAGAAGGGTGCGCAACAGAGCGAAAAAATTCATGTAAAAAGGAGCGATGACCCGGTTTAGGTTTTGGGGATTAGTCCCGATGGCTATCGGGGGTAAATTGGTAATTGATTTTTTCGCCACAAAGGTCTGGTTGTTAAATAATTGACTAATTTTCAATTTACCCAATTACCTCTAGACGGGTACTTAAAAGGGGAAAGATGCGAACGGGAGGGGCTTGTCCGCAAGCCGGTTCTTAAAATGTTGAATTGGAGCACTTGATTTTTAAACGTCCGTTGGCGGTGCCGGAAAATCACTCTATCTTTGCGGCTCATTTCCGAGCGCATCGTACTGACAACGACATACAACAGCCATGAGTGAGTTGATTAAATTGGTGGAGGCCGAGAATGCCGCCCGCCGCGAAAATGCCCCGGCCTTCGGTGCCGGCGATACCGTGAACGTACACGTAAAAATCCGCGAAGGCAACAAAGAGCGGATTCAGGTTTTCACCGGAACCGTGATCCAACGCCGCAACCCCAACAGCAACGGCGAGACCTTCACGGTACGGAAAATTTCCAACGGCGTAGGCGTCGAGCGGATTTTCCCGATTCTTTCGCCTAACATCGACAAGATTGAAGTCGTCCGCCGGGGTGTCACTCGCCGCGCCCGCCTGTTCTTCCTGCGCGGTAAGCAAGGCAAAGCCGCCCGCCTCAAGGAGAAAAAATAAACCAACTTTTGGTTTCAGTAAAAAGCCGCTTTCCGTTCATGGGGAGCGGCTTTTTTTGTCTGAATCAGAATTCGCCGGATTTGAGAATTTTCAGAATTGGTGAACCAACGATTCTGAAAATTCTCAAATTCGGCGAATTCTGATTCAGCCATTTGCTTCGTAGCTTGCTAACCGCATCGCCTCTGACCACCCCATGAAAATTGATTCCCACCAGCACTTCTGGAATTTCGACTTCGTCCGCGATGCCTGGATTACCGAATCCATGACCACCCTCCGTCGCGATTTCAGCCCCATCGACTTGAAACCCTGCCTCGATCAGCACGGCTTCGACGGCTGCGTAGCCGTGCAGGCCGACCAGTCGGAGGACGAAACGAATTTTCTGCTGGGCCTGGCCGACGAACACGCCTTTGTAAAAGGCGTAGTCGGCTGGGTCGATTTCCGAGCCAGCAACCTGCCCGAACGGCTCGCCCACTACGCCGCTTTCCCCAAACTCAAGGGGTTCCGGCACGTGGTGCAGTCGGAAGCCGACGATTTGTTTTTGCTGCGAACGGAATTTCTGGCCGGAATCCGGGCGCTGGCTGGGTATAATTTCACGTATGACCTCTTGATTTACCCGAACCAACTCGGCGTGGCGCGGGAATTCACGGCGCGGTTTCCGGCCCAGAAATTCGTACTCGACCACCTGGCCAAACCCCTTATCCGCCAGGGCGTCGTCGACCGCTGGAAGCCCGATATTCAGGCGCTGGCCAAACACGAAAACGTGTACTGCAAGGTGTCGGGGCTGGTCACCGAGGCCGACCCCGAGCACTGGCACCGCGACGATTTCCGCCCTTACCTCGATGCCGTCGTGGAAGCCTTCGGCGTGAATCGCCTGCTGTTCGGCTCCGACTGGCCAGTGTGCCTGCTCGCCGCCGAGTACGCCGAGGTGGTGGGGCTGGTAGAAGAGTATTTTTCTGCTTTTTCCAAGACGGAAAAGGCGAAGATTTGGGGCGGGAATGCGGTGAAGTTTTACAACTTGTAATCAATCAGTTTGTCACTCTGAGCTTGCGAAAGATCTCGTTGGACGACCGGATAATTGGTCAGTGACAGCGGTAGCTTTCCGCAGACTGTCCGGTCGTCCAACGAGGTCCTTCGCAAGCTCAGGATGACAAGTAAATTTCAGTGACCGCTAACTTTTTGTAATGAACTTAAACCTTCAAGAAAAAATCATCCTCGTCACGGGCGGGGCGAAGGGCATCGGCGAGGGCATCAGCACCGTGCTGGCCGCCGAGGGAGCGATTCCGATCATCGTGGGCCGGAGCGAAGCCGACAACGTGGCGACGGTCGAAAAAATCGTCCAGATGGGCGGCGATGCCCGCCACCTCGTGGCCGAACTCACCGAACCTACTGAATGCCGCCAGGCTGTGGAACGCGCCCTCGATGAATTCGGGCGCATCGACGGATTGGTTAACAACGCGGGCGTCAACGACGGCGTAGGGTTGGAAAACGGGAGTTACGAAGGTTTCATGGCCTCGTTGCACAGAAACCTCGTCCACTATTACCTCATGGCCCAGTACGCGCTGCCCGCGCTGAAGCGAACGAAAGGGGCCATCGTCAACATCGGTTCGAAAACCGCCGAAACCGGTCAGGGCGGCACCTCGGCCTACGCCGCCGCCAACGGCGGCCGTAACGCCCTCACCCGCGAATGGGCCGTGGAATTGTTGAAATACGGCATCCGGGTCAACGCCGTCATCGTGGCCGAAAGCTACACGCCGCTCTACGAAAAGTGGCTCAGCGGCCTGCCCAACCCGGAGGAAACGTTGAAGAAGATCACCAAAAATATTCCCCTGGGCCAGCGCATGACCACCCCCGAAGAAATTGCCAACATGGTCGCGTTCCTGCTTTCCTCAACATCCAGCCACACCACCGGCCAACTCCTCCACGTCGATGGCGGCTACGTCCATCTGGACCGGGCGCTGGCCAATGCCTGACCAGGTTTGAGGGTTTGAAGTTTGAGGTTTGAAGGTTTTTCAAGTCACAAACTGATTTACGACCCTCAAACTTTCAAACCTTCAAACCTCAAACCACTTTTATGGCGCTTCCTTCCCCCTCGGCCAAAGCACTTCCCGGCCAATCCACCACCCCGGCGTACCTCGTGCCGTTTGCGCTGGTGACGAGTTTGTTTTTCCTCTGGGCCTTCGTTCACAACCTCGAACCCATCCTGATTCCCCACCTCAAAAAAGCCTGTCAACTCACCGATTTGCAGTCGGCGCTGATCGATTCGGCGGTGTACCTGGGCTATTTCGTGATGGCCATTCCGGCGGGCTTGCTCATGAAAAAATACGGCTACCGGCTGGGCATTTTGGTAGGGCTGCTGATGTACGCCGTGGGGGCGTTTTTGTTCATTCCGGCGGCGGATACGCGGGTGTACGCCTATTTTCTGGGGGCCCTCTTCATCGTCGCTTCGGGTTGCGCGTTTCTCGAAACGGCCGCCAATCCCTACGTTACCATCCTCGGCCCGCCGCAGGGGGCCACGACGCGCATCAACCTGAGCCAGTCGTTCAACGGGCTGGGGGCTTTTCTGGCGCCGCTGTTGGGGGGGATTTTCATCCTGAGCGGCGTCGAACACACCGAGGCCGAACTCGCCGCCATGTCGCCGGGGCAACTCGACGCCTACCTCCAATCGGAGGCCAACACGATTCAGACGCCCTACCTCATCATCGGGGTGGTGGTGTTGCTGGTGGCGGGGCTGTTTCTGGTGATTAAAATGCCGGAGTTTCGGGGCGAAGCCGGGGGCAAAAAATCCTCGATCGCTTCCGCCCTGCGGCACCGGCACCTGCGCTGGGGCGTGGTCGCGCAGTTTTTCTACGTCGGCACGCAGGTGTGCATCACCAGTTTTTTCATTCGCTTCGCTAAATTCACTAGCGACGTACCCGAAAAAGAAGCCGCCACCTGGCTAAGTATTGCCATGTTTTTCTTCATGATCGGACGCTTTTTCGGAACCTTCCTCATGCGCTACGTCGCGGCCAACCGCCTGGTGCTGGTGTACTCGCTCATCAGCATTGGCTTGCTGGTAGTGGCGCTCCTGGCCCGCAACGAAGTGGCGGTGTACGCCATTGGGGCCATTCCGTTTTTTCTGTCGATCCTGTTTCCGACTATTTTCTCGCTCGGCATCGACCGCATCGGCGACGACACCGAACTTGGCTCTTCGCTGCTGGTGATGTCCATCGCGGGCGGGGCGGTGTGCCCGTTGGCGATGGGCTACCTTTCCGACCAGAGCAACATTCAGGCGGCGTACATCGTACCGCTCGTGTGCCTGCTCTTCATCGCCTACTTCGGCTGGCGCGGCTACCGCGTGGCGGAGTTGAAAGTCGAGAGTTGAAAATTGAAAATTAGTCTGGCAATGGACTCGCAACTTTCAACTCTCAACTTAAAATGAAACGCTACGCCCTCGCCCTCGACCTGAAAGACGACCCGGCGCGGATTGCCGAGTACGAAGCCCATCACCGCGCCGTGTGGCCGGAAATTCTGCGCAGCATCCACGATTCGGGCATCGAACGGATGGAAATTTACCGGCTCGGTACCCGGCTTTTCATGGTGATGGAAACGGACGAGGCGTTTTCGTTCGAGGCGAAGGCCGCCGCCGATGCCGCCAACCCGACCGTGCGAAAATGGGAAGCCTTGATGGGTACCTACCAGCAGCCTCTGCCTACGGCGCAGCCCGGCGAGAAGTGGCGGTTGATGGACCGGATTTTTGATTCGTCTGGGGCCGGCTGACCCCGCTTCGGGGTAGGAGCGGAACGGGTTTCGATAAAAATCAGGACCAGCCGATTTTAAAGTTTTTAGCATCAACCAATTAAAAGACAAGACATTGCCCCTAAGGAAGCGTTGCTTTTCCAGACGAGGGGAATGGTTATTTTAGCGGGGTAGGTTCAACCAAACCAATCCCAACATGGATAAGCTGGCAAAATTTAACCTGATGGAGAAAGTCGTTCGGGAATTGGATGACTTGAAAAACAGCCAGACCGCGATTCTGAAGAAAATCGGTCAAATCGAAGTACACAATATTGAACTGAACGACAAAGAACTGGAAACCGGCGTTTCCGACTTATTTTCCGACATCTCCGATTGCCTCGACGACGTAACGGATCTGCACGAAAATTTCGCCGCCAAAACCGAAAAATTCCAGCAGGAGAACAACCTCGTACCGCAGGAAGAAGGGGCGAGTTGAAAAACGTACGTTGTGTTTCGCACAAAAAAACCTCCGGGCCACCGTCCGGAGGTTTTTTTGTGCGAAACGGATTCCGGTTATCTTTACTCCCAACCAGCCGAACGCCCTCATGGAAGCCGTGCTTCCCAAAATTCCGTTGACCCTCGCCGAACGCGACGAAGCCCCCGAAATCCTTCGTGTGCCCGCCACGCTGGAGGAATACTAGGAATTGAGCGAGTTGACCGAATACAACATCGAATACTTTAACGGTGAAATCATTGCCACGGGACAAGCCACTCCTATCCACGAAAGCCTGATTGGCACACTGATTTGGCTATTCAACAATTTCTACCATTCGCTGGATGAGTACCAAGTGCTGGGCAGCAACGTGAAAATTTACGCCGAAGCCTGCGTAGCGGTCTTCAACGCCGATTTTTCGGTGGCCCGCGAACCTTACGACTTCGTGACTCTCCCCAGCGGACGGCTTTCGACGGTGGCCATCAACAACCCGGAAATCGTGGGAGAAGTATTTTCGCCTTCGACCAAACGCTTCGACCAGAGCGATAAACCCGATTGCTACAAAACCATCCCCGCGCTGCGCCGCGTACTGTTCGTGGACCAGAAACGCCCCTTCGCCACACTCCACACCCGCACCGAAACTCCCGACGAGTGGCTCAGCCGCGACTACCGTTCGCTCGACGATACCATCCATCTGGGCGAGCTGGCGCTACCGATGCGGGAGATTTATCGAAAAATTAAGTTTGGCGAAACGGCCTGAATTCCGAAGAAGGGCGAAGCTTTAGCATAAAAACCCGCTTTAGCGTTGGCCGAAGCGGGTTTTTTCGTACTTTTCAAGCTAACTTTCTTACCCGTAAACTTCATGAAATCTCTACTCTTTGTCACCGCCTTCGCGGTGATCGGCGGCGTTTCGGCCCTGGCCCAGCGGCCCGCTCCCGACGAAAAAACCATCCAGAAAGCCAAGAAGATTCACGCGAAAATCTTCACCATCGACACCCACTGCGACACGCCCATGCAACTGATGAGCAAGGGCTTCGATTTGGGGAAAGACAACTCGCCCAAAGAACCGTCGGGCTTTGGCTCGAAAGTGGATTTTCCCCGGATGCAGAAAGGCGGGATGGATGCGATGTTTTTTGCCGTGTACCTGGGGCAAGGCCCCCGCACGCCCGAAGGCCACGAAAAGGCCCGCAAAACGGCGATGACGATTTTCGATTCGGTGTACGCTGCCGTGGGCCGATTGCCGCAAATGGCAAAGATTGTGACCACGTCCGAAGAAGCCTACGCGCTCGAAAAAGAAGGCAAACGGGCGATTTTTCTGGGAATGGAAAACGGCTACATGGTCGGCCACGACCTTGCCCTGCTCAAAACCTACTACGACCGGGGCGTGCGGTACCTGACGCTTTGCCACTCTTCGAACAACGACATCTGCGACTCCTCGACCGACCCGAAAGGAGCCGAATTTGGCGGCCTCAGTTCTTTCGGTGAAAAAGTGGTGGCCGACATGAATCGCCTCGGCATGATGGTCGACCTCTCACACACCTCCGACAGCACCGTGCTCGACGTGTTGCGGCTCAGCAAAGCGCCCGTGATTGCCTCGCACTCCGGCGCGAAGGCCCTCTGCGACCACCCCCGCAACCTGACCGACGACTTGGCGCGGGGCATTGCCAAAACCGGCGGCGTGGTGCAACTCGTGCTGTTGAGCGGCTACATCAAAAAAGCGGCCCCCAACCCCGAACTCGACGCCGCCCGCGCCGAATTGACAAAAAAATACGGCGGGGCCACCACGGGCGGGGCCGGTACCCTGACCGACGAGCAGCGCACCCAGTTCCGGGCCGAGATGCGGGCGATAAACCAGAAATTTCCCACCAAACTTGCCACCCTCAACGACGCCCTTGACCACCTCGATCACCTGGTGAAGGTAGCAGGCATCGATCACGTCGGCATCGGTGGCGACCTCGATGGGGGCGGCGGGCTTGACGGGGCTTTCGACGTGAGCGAAATGGAAAACATCACCATCGGCCTCGTGCAGCGGGGTTACAGCGAAAAAGACATCCGCAAAATCTGGGCTGGCAACCTCTTCCGGGTCATGGCCGACGTGCAGAAAGTCGCCGCCCGGTTGCAGCGCGACGGGAGCGGGGTAGGGGAGTGAAATGTCGGCAACGCTCAGCGGAACCGTTGTTTTCTGTAAAACCTGCTCACCACCAGCGAGATGGGTAGACCAATGCAACCCATCAGAATGAAAATTCCCAGCAGCACACCGCCCGGAGTAAACGGCTGCTTCGGTGCCTGACTCAGGGGCACGACGAGCAAATTCATCACCAGCCACGCGAACACCCCGTAGCCCAGCCCGGCAACGACGGGAGCCTTCCGCAAAAGTGCCCACCTCGGATAAACCAGTACGAACAGCGCCGCGAACCCGAAGGCAATGGTGTAGTGAAACACCAGTCCCCACCCGGCCATTCCGGTACCACCCGAAAACGCTTCGTTGCCGAAAACGCCGCTGGCGACGAATTTCAACACCGCAACCGGGTTTTTGCCGGTTTGGATGAGGTAGGTCAGCATCGCCGCGAGGATGTCGAGGGTACCGGCGAGGAGGGCGGCTTGGAGGGTGGGTTTTAGAGGGTAGGTGGGCTGCATGAGCGTTGAAATGAAAAGTCGACCGTTAAATTATAGGATGTTTCATTCAAAAATAGTGCGATTCGCCACTACGGCCAAGCTAATTTCAAAGTTGATGATTTGTCTGGTTTTCAATGGCTTGCTGGCGTTAGAAAGTCAATATCACCAAAACTCGAAAGTCTTTGGTGGTGAAACTCTTTCAGGCTTTTCGCGCAGTTTTGCTCAACCTCAGTTACTTCACCAACAGCACATTGCTCACCGCTCGCTCACCGGTGTGAATCCACTGCTTGCTGTCGGAAGGGTAGTTGACCACGCCCCGTTCGCGCAGCCAGAGCGTGGTGGAACCGCCGCCGTCGAGGTTGAGCGCGTCGCGGCAACCGAGCCATCGGAGCAATGCGGTAAGTTCGTGCAGGTTCATGCCCGCCGCGTTGGCGTGGCGACCGTCCACCGTGACGAGCAGCAGGCGGCGGCGCGGGCCGGTGCCCAGGGCGCTGCGCGGGTGGCGGTTGTCGTTGAAGGCGTTTTTCAAAAGCCCGTGGGCAGTGTCGTTTTCGAGCAAAAGCGGCCCGCTCACCATCACATTTTCATCGCGCAACGCCGTTTCCCAACCGGGCCGGTTGCCGCCGTAGGCCAGGCCCAGGCGATTTCGGTGAATGGTCAGCGCCGCCTGCTGGTGTTCGGCCAGCGGTTTGCCGGGCGTGGTTTTCGTGGAGTCGAAGAGGGTGCCGTCGATTTTGATAAAATCCACTGAGCCGCCTTTTTTCACGTCGAAAAAAGTCCCGTTGAGCGCCACGAGCGCCCCGTGGTTTTTCCCGAACCAACTGGTGATTTTCAGGCTGTCGCCCGCCGAGGCCAGCGCGAGGCGGGGGTTTCGGCGGCGGTTTTTCACCCAAACGACGTTCACGTTTTGCGGCGAACCAAACAGCGTATCGAAGTGCGCCTCCCGCCAAATCACGCCCTTCGCGAGCTTCGTTTCGCGCCAGGAGGCGGTGACGACGCGGAGTGAATCGGTCGGGGTTTGGGCCTGGAGGCCGGTGGCGAAGAGAAGGAGGAAAAAAATCAGGCGAATTTTCATGACTCAACGAAGGGTCGGGCTGGGCTAAGCGCGGTAGTCAAACGGGATTTAGCGGTTACTTTTACGGCGGCGGAACCGGCGGTGCTTTTCGCCCCAAAAGTCCCCCATTTTTCAGAAAAATCGGCATGAATGAAGTCATCACGCGGGAAGCTTTGCAGATTTTATTTTACGGGGAAACGCTCTACGCCGTGCCGGAGCGCGTGGGGCAGGGGGCAGGGGGCGTGGAGCTGCCCGAACCCGTCGTTGCCTTAACCCCGCAAAAAATCCCGATTTCCGTGGCAACGGAAGCCCCGAAATCCGTCGTTGAAGAAAAGTTGCCAGCGGCGGCGATTGCTGAGGACTCGTCAAGTTTGCCCGTTCCATCCCACCCCGAACTAAAGTTCGGGGCTACCTTTCGGCAGACCATCCTCCTCACCGACCGCCCCACGCCCGCCGATGTAGAGTTACTCACCAACATTCTGAAAGCCGTTAGCCTGACGCTTGATGACGTGGATTTGCTCGATTTGCAAAAATTGAAGGGCCAGGATTTCAAACCCCTGCTCGAAAGCAAGTCAGCCCACCAGTTCATTTCTTTCGGCGTGGGCCTGAAAAAACTCAACCTCGACCTCGTGCTGGTGCCCTACCGCATCACACCGGTGGAGGGTATCCAATTCCTCCTCACCGACCCGCTCGCCACCATCCAGACCGACAAGGCCAAGAAAAAGGCGCTTTGGATTAACTTGCAGGTGTTGTTTGGGTTGGGGTGATGGGTATTTTTACGAAAAATCAACGGCCATGAACGAGTTGCGCGGCGAACCGCTGGAATTTATTGTCGAAGAAGACCCCGACGGCGGCTACACGGCCCGCGCGGTGGGAGAGAATATTTTTACGCAGGGCGAAGACGTGGAGGACTTGAAAGCGATGATTCGCGATGCCATCGAGTGTCATTTTGACGAGGTGGCCCAACGACCAACGCAGGTACGCTTACGATTCGTAAAGGATGAAGTGTTCGCGGTGTGAATGCAGCTAAGCCAAACACATTAGGTTTCAAACTGCAATGGCAGAAGCGGGTAAGTTTGGGCAAAATTTCAATAAAATGAAAACGCCCCGCGACCTGTCCGGCCTCGAACTCATCAAACTGCTCAAGCCCTTCGGCTACGAAATTGTAAGGCAAACGGGTAGCCATATCCGCATTCGTACGCTGAAAAATGGCGAACACTTCGAAACCGTCCCTCGTCATAATCCCCTCAAAGTCGGCACTCTGAACGACATCCTCGGCAGCATCGCCGACCATTTGGGGATGGAAAAAGAAGACTTGATGCGCGGATTGTTTGGCTGAAAAGGGTCTCCACAATCTTTTCATTTCGCAAATTCCCCGTCGGTCGTATTTTCGCCCACTTCTTCCTTCCCTAAAACCGTTTCGTGGCGATTTGAAAGACCAACCTCCTTCCGCTCCCCTCCAGCGCGTCATCACCGCCCCCCAACTCTGGGCCATTGCCGTGGGCCTGGTCATTTCGGGCGAGTACTTCGGCTGGAATTACGGCTGGAGTACCTCCGGCACCCTCGGTTTTCTGGGTTCCACGCTGCTCGTCACGGCGCTGTACGTCTCCTTTATTTTCAGTTACACCGAACTCACCGCCGCTATTCCTTCGGCGGGGGGCGCGGCGGCCTACGCCCGGCGGGCCTTCGGGCCAACGGGCGGTTTCGTGGCCGGGTTTGCCACGCTGGTCGATTTTCTGCTGGCCCCTCCCGCCATTGCCTACGCGCTGGGCAGTTACGCGCATTTTCTGTATCCTGCCCTGCCCGTGCTGCCGGTGGCGGTGGGTACCTACGGCGTGTTTATCGCCCTCAACTGGTTCGGGGTGAAAGGCTCGGCGCGGTTCTCGTTCTGGGTTACGGCGCTTTCGGTGCTGGAATTGCTGGTGTTTATGGTGCTGGTCTGGCCCTACTTTTCCTGGGAAAATTTTCTGGCCCACAACCCGGCGCGGGTTGGCCTTGGGGAGGTGTTTGCTGGAATTCCTTTCGCCATGTGGTTTTTCGTCGCCATCGAAGGCGTGGCGATGGTGGCCGAAGAAGTAAAAAACCCGCACAAAACCATCCCACGCGGCTACGTGTCGAGCATCCTCACGCTGGTGGCGTTGGCGCTGGGCGTGATGATTCTGAGCGCGGGCCTGGGCGACTGGCGAACCCTGGCTACCCACGACCACCCGTTGCCGGATGCCCTGGCGATGGCCCTGGGCGAAGAAAGCGGCTGGGCCAAACTCTTCGCGGGTCTGGGCGTGTTCGGGCTGGTGGCTTCGTTTCACTGCAACACGCTCAGCTACTCGCGCCAACTCTACGCCCTGGCCCGCGAAGGCTACCTGCCCGAACGCCTGGCGACGCTGCACCCCCGCTACCAAACGCCCCACTGGGCGCTGCTGGCGGGCGGCGGGGTGGGGTTGCTGGCGCTGGCTACGGGCACGACCGATTCCATTATTATTTTGTCGGTGCTGGGGGCGGTGGTGATGTACGGCATCAGCATGGCGGCGCTGCTGGTGTTGCGGCGGAAAGAGCCGAACCTGTCGCGCCCGTTCCGCGCTCCGCTGTATCCCTGGTTGCCCTTGCTCGCGCTGAGCTTGTCGGGGGTTTGCCTGGGGGCGATTGTTTTTTATAATCCGGCGCTGAGCGCCCTGTTTTTCGGCGGGTTGGTGCTGGGGTTAGGGTTGTTTCTGACTGTTGGGTACAAATACGTGAAGGCCGTCATACAGCCGCCCGTTCCGGCGCGGAAGGAGGGGTTTTGACCGCTCATCGGGGCATTTAAGCGGTTTAGAATTTGAAGAAACGGCCTGTCATTCCGATGCAGGAGGGATCTCGTTGGCCTGCCAGACCCCTTGCCGGTAGCCAACGTACTTGGTAGTCGAACGAGATCCCTCCTGCGTCGGAATGACAACCTACGTCGGGATGATAACCCCTTCTTTTACCGAAAACTAAACTACTGAACAGCGTAACATCGGTTTTCAAGGGGCATTCGTAAATCGGTCTGGCCCTATTTTTTACGCTTCCCTTAGGTAGGAAAACCAGCGCCAACTTCGTTTGACAAAAACCAACACCAAGCGGAAAGGCGGAACTCAACCCGCCCCGCGCGAGGTTTACCCAGCGGGTTTAGACAAAAAATCAGTTTCAATTCGTCGCAGCAACCTGAATCAGCGAGCGTATCCCCGAAAAAGAGAACATGACCAACCGTTACCGTTTGAAATCTCGTTTCGTTCATTTCTCTTTGACGCATGAATCAGGATACCCCGTTTGAAAACCTGCCGGGCGGCGCTCCGTCCGAGGGTACGCCACCGCGCGATGCTTCGCAGCACACCAATTCCTCCGATTTTCAGCACGGCTATACCAGCGGGCTGGAGCAGGTCAGCCGGGACAGCTACGAGGGGTACCTCAGCAGCCAGGTCAACCTGACCCGACTCAACGAACGCCTGACTGAAAAACGTCAGCGCCTGAGCCGCCTCGACACCGACCTGGAGCAAACCCGCAGCCGCCGCAAGGCCGCTTTCGACGCCCTGCAAGGCCACCTTTCCGAACTGCATCTGGCCGAAAAAGAAGCCGCCCGGCTCGAAGCCAGCGTGGCCATCAACGAGGAAGAAACGGTGCGTCTGCGCGACAAACGCCGCCGTACCGAGTCGAGCTACGCCTTTCTGGCGGGGCTGCTTTACCTCATCGCCGGGGTGCTGTTCATCGGCGGCGATTTGATTATTTCCCACGAAATCGTCGCCTATGCCCTCAACATTCGCAACAACGTCGAAGCCTGGAGTTTCGCCGTGGGTCTGGCGGCATTGTCGATTTTGCTCAAACCCGCCTACGAGCGCCTCATCGAACAGCCGTACCTGGAAAAACACCCCAACGCCCACCGCAACTACGCTTGGTTTATCGGCGGTTTGGTGGTGTTCACCGTCGCGACGATGTTTGTGTTGGGCTGGTTTCGGTACGAAGCCTACAAAACCGACAAGCTGAAGCAGGAAATCAACAAGACCGTCAAGAACATCCAGTTGCAGCAAACCGACCCCGGCTCGGCCTCCGCCATCGGGCAGGTAGACCGGGAGTTGCAAAAAATGGATGTGCTGAACCAGAGCCTCGTCACGAGTGGCTGGGCTTTGCTCTCGTTCGTGTTGACGGGCATTTTGTTCGCCATTGCCGGGGCGGTGTGCCTGGGGGTGGCGTTTCCGGTGCTGCAAAGTTACTGGCAGCGCTGGATACAGATTCCGATGCGAATGGGCCGGATGCGCCGCGAACGCCGCCGCCTGACCACCGCCCTGGTGCGGGCCGACGAAATTTTAGCCACCAACGGCAGCAAAAAGGCCATTTTTGAAAATGACCTCGCCACCCTGCCCGACCCCGCCGCCCTCGAAACCGAGCGCCGCGCCGTGCAGGCCGACCTCGACGCCCTGCTCGAAGACAGCCGTTTTGCCGAAACCGACAGCCGCATCGCGGCCTTCAACGACGGCTACCAGAAAGGCGACCAGACCCGGCAGTGGATGAGCGAGGAAGAATGGAACCAGTTTCGCAACAGCCGTTTCACCTCTCCCGCCTTGGCTGCCCGCGCCCGGAGTGAATCGGGCGGCACCGCCCCCAACGGCCTGAAACGCAATGGTACGCTCCGACCTGAGGAGGCGCTGCGGAAGGCGATTTCGGAGCAGTTGGGTGGGGAAAATGAGTAGTTTTTTTGGGTGGAAAAACTGTTTTTCTCCTGGATGACAGCCACTGTGGATCAGCCGGGGGAGGTACCTCAACTCAACCGTTCCCTCACTTTTTTTGACCCGAACCTTTTTGTGATTCAACTTGGCAGCATCGTTTTACTTTTACTGCCAAGCCCATGCTTTCCTTCGACGACGTTAAACTCGGCCAGATGTACGTGGCCCGCTTCGGCCCGATTACCAACCCGCTGGCCGAGGCCCTGATTTTTTTGCTCCGGCAAGTGGAGCAGGACACCCGGTTTTCGGATTCCGACACCGACCGCCGCCAACTGGCCTACTGCCTGGCTACCTTCAAGTGGGAAACCGCCCACACCATGCGACCCATCGACGAGTTTGGCTCGACGGAGCGCTTCGATCGGCTGTACGGCCCCCAAACCCAGGTCGGCAAACGACTCGGCAATACTCAGCCCGGTGACGGAGCGCGTTTCCACGGGCGCGGTTACGTGCAACTCACCGGGCGGGCCAACTACGAGAGAGCGGGGAGCAAATTCGGGATTAACCTGGTCGCCCATCCCGATCGGGCCAAAGAACCCGAACTGGCCTACCAGATTGCCATTCAGGGTATGAAAGAAGGCTGGTTTACGGGCAGAAAACTAAGTCAGTTTTTCCGCGAGGGGCAAGCGCCTGACTTCGAGCACGCCCGCTCCATCATCAACGGTTCCGACAAGGCCCAGACCATTGCCGACCTTGCCCGGCGCTTCGATGAAATCCTGATTTTTGCCCGGCAGTAAGCCCCTCGTCCCGGCGGTATCGTTCTTGCATGGGTTAGTTTTCATGCAAAATAAGAAGAGGTGGTTTTGGCGAACCCTGCTGCTGGGGTTGGGCCTGGGGGTGGGTGGGCCTGATGCCCCGGCCCAGGAAGTAGCCCGGAAAAACTGGGTAGGCCGCCAGGTCGACAAGTTTTTTCGCGATACCCTGCCACCCAGCCGTCCTCGTTTTTTGGTGTATCCCACGCTGGCTTACGCGCCCGAAACCAGCCTGGAATTGGGCGTATCCTCACTGTTTCTGTACCATGCCAAAAACAACGTGGCTCAGAACCGCCTCAGTGAGGTCAACACGTTCGTGTTTTTCACTTTGCGCAGCCAGTACGGTCTGGCCCTCGACAACAACCTCTACGGCGACGCCGACCGTTGGCTACTGCTCGGACGAATTCGTTTTCAACGCTTTCCCTTGCTTTACTACGGCATCGGGCCGGAGAACTCCGGGAGAGAACCCGCCGAGGTCGATGCGACTTACCTGCAAGTTCGCCAGCGCGTGGTGGGTAAAATCATTCCCAATTTATTCGGCGGGCTGGGCGTAGACTTTCAGCGCCTGAGCCGGGTGAGCTTTAACCAACCCGACACTGATGCTTACGCCGTGCCGCCCGGAGCCGGGGGCACCACCAACCTCGGCCTCGGCCCCGCGCTGGTGTTCGACAACCGACACAACCCACTCAACGTGCGCGAAGGGCTGTACGTCGAACTGGCCGCGCTGAAATACAGCCCCCGTTGGGGCAGCAACTTCAATTTCCAGCAGTTTCTTTTCGACGTGCGTTCGTACCGGCCCGTGGGTGCTGCCCGCCGCCAGGTGCTGGCCAGTCAGCTTTACGGTAGCTACACGACGGGGGGCGCGGTGCCATTTCACCATCTCTCGCTCATGGGCGGCGAGATGATTCAGCGTGGGTTTTACGCCGGACGTTATCGCGATCAGGCGTATTTGGCCGGGCAGGTCGAGTTTCGGATGTTGCCCTTTCCGTTCAGCAAACGCTTCGGCGGAGCGGTGTTCGCCTCAGCCGGAGCCGTCGCGCCCACGCCGGGGGAACTGGCCTGGAAGAACGTACAACCCACGGGCGGGCTGGGCCTGCGATACCTGCTTTTCCCGAAAAAAGACGTATTCCTGCGCTTCGATGCGGGTTTTACGCGGGAGGGGCCGGGGTTCTATATTTTCACGGGGGAGGCGTTTTGAAAACCTTGCGAGCGTATCGAAGCAATTTCTTTCGGTAGCGCGAATGGCAACGATTGCCCTCCTTTTTAAGGAGGGCAATCGTTGCTGTTGCTTTTCCTACACCGCGTCCGACAAACTCGTAAACGTAAACTCCCGAATCTTCATCGGCGGAATCAGGTAGCTGCGCTCCGATTCGGTGCTGACGGCCCGCTCCGGACGGCCCAACGTTTCGAGGTTGTTGAGCATGATGATGGGGCTTTCGTTGAAACGGAAGTTTTTGATGGGGTGCTTGATTTTGCCGTTTTCGATGAAAAACGTCCCGTCGCGGGTCAGGCCGGTAACGAGCAACGTTTGCGGGTCCACGAAGCGGATGTACCAGAGTTTGGTCACCAGAATGCCGCGCGTGGTACTTTTGATCATGTCTTCCAGCGAGGCCGTACCGCCCGCCACGATGACGTTGCTGGGGAAGGGCACCGGCTTCACGCCTTTTTTCTGCGCCCAGAACCGGGAGTAGGCCAGGTTTTTTACCACGCCCTTGTCAATCCAGGTCATTTTTTCGAGCGCCTGCCCCTCGCCCGACCAGGGCGAGCCGGGCAATTCGGCGTTGGTGGGGTCGGAGTAAATCGTGATGCGCTCGTCCACGATTTTCTCGCCCAGCTTGGTTTTGCCGCCGGGTTTGCTCAGAAAACTCCGGCCTTCGTCGGCGCTGCGGGCGTCGAAGTTGAAGAAGATGTTTTCGAGCAACACCGCCGCCGCCGTGGGTTCCAGAATTACCGTGTACTTACCGGGTTCGATGGCCTTCGCCTCGCGGGAGGCTACGGCCTTGCCGATGGCAATCCGGGTGGCTGCCGCCGTGTCGAGTTTGGCGAAATCGTTGTAGCCCCGTGTCACGTAACCGGAGCCTTTGCCGTCGTCGGTGCGGGCGGTGAGCGAAAAACTGACGTTCGTGCTGGGGTAGTACGCAAACAACCCCTTCGAGTTCATCATGGCCGAGTAACCCCGCGTGTCTTCGAGGTACCCGGCGGCGCTGAGTTTCTGCTCGCGGGCGGGTTGGAGGCTCTTCGCCACCGCCTCGGCCCGCTGGGCCGGAGTGATGGTGGCGGTGGACTCGAAAAAGCCCTTCGATTTCAGGTACGTCTGCGGCCCGACCAGCCCGACGTACTCCGGGTTTTCGGGGGCGAGCCGAGCGAGTTCTTCCGAGCGCCGCACCACTTTTTCGAGCGAAGCGTCGTCAAATTCGTCAATCGTAGTTGTACCTACTTTTTTGCCAAAGGCCGATTGCACGACGAGGTTCTGGTTGGTGAGCACGCCGCTGGTAGACACTTCGTTGCGGGCGTAGCGGATGTTGCCCCGCTCCTGGCCGGACAGGTTGACTTCGCATTCATCGGCCTTCGAGTAGCTCAATACTTTCTGGAGGAGCGTCTTGGCTTCGGTTTCGGTGAGGAGGACGGACATGATGGGTTTTAAGTAGTTGCTGTAAATTAGTTTAGGTTATTGTATTTTCGTCTCATGGGACG
>CAXTIG010000058.1:0-32446 GCA_964244295.1 uncultured Cytophagales bacterium | reverse complement strand
CTTCTGGCTTTTTTCTACCCCTCGCTTTGTTGCGTTTGAAACTTGAATCTACGAGCTATAAAGTTGTTATTACTCGTTTCGAAGAGTTTTGCATTCTCCCACTTCATGTGAATTAAAGCTCCACCATTACCAAAGGCCAAGGTTTCAGTATCTTGGTTATTAGGAAGTGAGTAGCCAAGATGAGAATTTATTGTCCCATAACTGCTTGTCCACTTTACGGAACAATTGTTTCCGTTAGCATTAGTTATTGGAGAGCCGTTTGAATCTACGATACGGTATTCCACACCATTAACCTGCATTGGAGGGACACTGTTTGCATAATTACCGCTTACCGGTCTAATTCTCCAAGTTTGAGCAAATGATGCTTGAATTGTCACACTTAAGGACAGTAGAAAAAATAGATAACTTTTCATAGGGGTTGAAGTTTTTAGGTGTTTAAAAGTGAAAGCTTAGATAAATACCGTTTACTGGGTAGAAAATGTAAGATACATATTCAGTTTCATTATTAACAATACTGTAGCGAGGCGTATTGAGATCAATTTTATTGGTGGTTTTACCTTTATTGTACCAAGTGAGTAATCCAGTTTCAACTGTTAACGACAAACGAGGCGATAATAAATACTTGCCTCCTATTACTGGATTAATTCCAATTTCATAATAACCTGAATTGGTTTTGGAGGACAAAATACCGTTACTATCATACCCAATTTTGTTCTCATTTACTATGTGAAACATAATGTCAGTTCCGTAGAAAAACACAACCTTTTCAAAACGTATATCCCATTCTTTTCCAAGAAACATCTTTAAATCAAAACTATAATTATTGGCGCTTGAATTGCTTATATTTGAGCCTGATACAGTGTTGCTTAGAACATTAGTACCCATTGTAGATATTTTAAATCTATATGCAGTTACCTTGCTTGATGATCTAAAATCATATTTTTTAATTATAAATGTATAAGGACTGGCAAGAACACTGTTTCCTGTCCAAAAAAGAGGGTTATAGCCAAATTCCCATTTTGCTTTATTTTCGATGAATGTTCGATGAGAAATACTATCCTGACCGTTGCAGAAAAAGAACTTTGTGAGTAGAAAAGAGAAAATGAGTATTCTTGAAAATCTGTTCATATCTGTGCTTAAGCAGAAGTAAAAGAATTACATTAAAGAGCACCTTATAGCTCTTAAGTGCTTTGATTGCGAGAAATTGAAGCGATAGTTAAGCTAAACCTTATTAAGATAGGGCCTTTAACTCTCAATATTATCAAGGAGAATTAAATCCTTTGAATGATTGAAAGATTAAGTTGGGCATAATAAAAAGAGACAAGCGAAAGATGTGCGAGTGAGTGTGCGGCTCATAGGCAGAAGTGTTTATCAATGAAGTCGTGACAATTGTACAACTAAAAAATAATTCAGTGCAACTATTTTAAAAATAAATTTTTTAATCTGCTTTTTTGCGTTCAGAAGCGGGTTTTACCTACTCCATCTTCGAATGCCTATTCGTTACGTCTCCCCTTCGATGGCGGGGTAAAGCCAAATGCCAACTGGGAACGATAAGCATTTGGCTTTAGCCCCGCACCTGCCGCCTCGTGTTTACCAGTCGGACGGCTTGAAGCAAGGAAGCCCAGTCCGTCCGATTGATTGATGAAACCTACCGCAACACCTTCAGCGTTTTCACGTCCTTCGTCCCGCCCGCCGCAGTTACAAACCCTGGGGCTGGCGGGCAATGTCCCACGCCAGCCCCTCTTCCTCCGCCGCCTGCCCGATGGTTTACTCCCGCAGTGGTTGCCCCATTCCGTTGAACAATTCCACCCGCAACTCCTGCCCTGAGGCTCCCGAACTAGGAATCCGCAGCCGTCCGTCGGTAGCCGGGTTGGGGCTGACGCCCCCCGCAGGCCGGTTTCTTTGGGTGAAATTTTCCGGTTTTGGCCGCAGGCTTTCCCTTTAAAATTCGCGGTTACCGCGCTCGTCACCACCGGGGTGCTGCTCACGATGCGGAGTTTGTAGCCCGTTACGGCGAGGATTCCCGCCGGAATCAGCACGTTATTCATCCCCGGCGCAACCGCCTCCGTGCCGATGCCGGAGCCGGTCGCGGAAACCTGCAAATTTGTGCCCAACTTTAGGCCCGCTACCACTCCATTTACCGCAGCCACAACACCGTGAAACCAACTTTCTCCACTCTGCTCCTGTTGGCACCGGCCTTTCTGCTCCCGGTACCGCACTCGTCGACCGGCTTTCAACCCGCACCCATCCGTTTCGCGGTTCAGGCCGAGGCCAAGCCGTTGGCTACCGGTGCCGACCAAACCGCCGCTTACTTGCCCTATCTCCGGGGAAAACGCATCGGGATGGTCGTCAACCCCACGTCCATCATCGGCAAAAAACCGAGCGTGGATAGCCTGGTCAGCCTGGGCGTCGACGTCGTCCGGATTTTCGGGCCGGAGCACGGGTTTCGGGGCAATGCCAGCAACGGAGAAAAGGTGGCCGACGGGGTCGATCCCAACACGGGCATCCCCGTTATTTCCCTCTACGGTAAAAACCGGCGACCCACGAAAGAACAACTGGCGGATGTAGACCTGCTGATTTACGACATCCAGGACGTGGGTGCGCGGTTTTACACCTACATCAACACCCTTCAGTACGTGATGGAAGCCTGCGCCGAGCAGGGCAAGGAATTGATGATTTTAGACCGCCCCAATCCAAACGGGTTTTACGTGGACGGCCCCCTTCTGGAAGACCACCTTCATTCGGGAATCGGGATGCACCGCATCCCCATCACCCACGGAATGACCATCGCCGAGTTTGCTCAACTGCTCAACGGCGAAGGCTGGCTGGCCGGAAAAGCCCGGTGCAAACTCCGCCTCATTCACGTGGCCAATTACACGCACGACACGCCCTACGAACTGCCCGTGATGCCCTCGCCCAACCTCAACACCCCGCAATCGGTGTTACTTTACCCCAGCGTGTGTTTGTTCGAGGGAACGATCGTCAGCCAGGGCCGGGGTACGTACCACCCGTTTACGGTGCTGGGCGCTCCGGCTTTCAAGGGAAAATATCCGTTTTCGTTCCGCCCGGTCAGCATCAAAGGCATGAAAGTAAACCCACTCCACGAGGATACGGACTGCTACGGCCTGGATCTACGGAACTACGACACCGGGGAATTCCGCCAAACGAAACGACTGAACCTGAAGTGGTTGATGGATCTGTACGCGGCGTATCCGGCGAAAGAAAAATTCTTCGATTTTACGCAAAACAAGGAGATGAACGACTTCAATAAACTGGCCGGCACGGAGGCCCTGAAGCAACAAATCATCGCGGGGAAAACCGAGCAGGAAATTCGTCAGAGCTGGGAACCGGGCCTCTCGGCTTTTAAAACGATGCGCAAAAAGTACCTGTTGTATCCCTGAAACCGGAGTTGGTTCACCCGCCGCAATTCGTTCGGCACGAAAAAAGCGGCCCCTTTCACCGCAGCGGTATGCGAAACGTTCTCTTCCTCTTCTGGCTAACCGGCCTGAGCGCCGGGACCGTTTTCGGCCAGCCGCAACCCGCTCCGGCGCTCAGGGGCCGCGTCACCGACGCCACCACCGGCCAGCCGTTGCCCTTTGCCAGCGTGTTTATCAACGCCAGCACCCGGGGCACCACCACCGACGATCAGGGGTACTACCGCCTGACGGGCGTGCCGCTCGGCACGATCGAGGTGGTGGCTTCGTACCTCGGTTACCAACCTGCCCGGCAAAAGATTCGGCTCACCGGCGGCCTCTTTCCAACGGTAAATCTCGTCCTGAAACCCAGCGCCGCGCTGCTCAACGCCGTGACGGTGACCGCCAAAGGCAGTAAAACCTGGCAACGGCAATTCAGGCGATTCAAAGACGCCTTGCTCGGTGAAACCCCGCTGGCTAATCAATGTGAAATTTCAAACGGGCGGACGATTGAGTTTTCGGAAAAAGCCGGGCACTTGCTGGCGCAGGCCACCGAGCCGTTGATCATCGAAAACCGGGCGCTGGGCTACCGGCTGCACTACGACCTGCTCTACTTCGATACCGACCGGCGCATCACCTACTTTGCCGGTACCACGCGGTTCGAGGAATTAAACCCCGAAACCCCCACCCAGGCCGAACGCTGGCAACGGGCCCGACAAGCGGCCTACCGAGGTTCCACGCGTCACCTGCTGGCCAGTTTGATCGCTGGTACGTACGAACAGGAGGGCTTTTTGGTGTACCAAACCGATTTCAGGGTTCCCAACGATGCCATCAGTCCGATTCTTTTGTTTGAAAGTCAGCGCCAACGCTCCACGGCGATTCAGGCCGACAGCCTGTTTTTACCCGGTGATTTACCGTTTGAACGCCGATTTGTGTTAAAAAACCCGCTGGAAATTTTCTACACCAAACTCAACTCCCGCCAGTCACCCTACCGCGATATGCCTTTTGCGTACTCGCTGCTGAAGTTGCCGCAGGGCAGCGCCGTGGTCACCACCGACGGCTGGGTAACCCGCCCCCAGGGCCTGGAAATACGAGGCTACCTCGGCGGCGATCGGTTGGCGGCACTGCTTCCCGCCGACTGGCGACCCACCGGCCAGGAAGCCGCTCCGGCGAAGGGTCAGGCCCCGGCTGAAGTCGCCGTTCTCGCAACCGACCAGCGCCTCGATTCGCTGGGTCGGCTCCAAGCCCTTCAAACGCCGCCCTCCGCCGTGTTTCTGCACGTCGACAAACCGATTTACACCACGGGCGATCGGCTCTGGCTGAGTGCCTACGTACTCGACCCCACCACGCCTCAATTCCGGCGGGCGGACCCCGGTACCCCCGAACGCAGTCCGGCGCTGCACGTGGAGTTGCTAACCCCGGCGGGTCAACTGGTGCGGCACCAGTGGCAAGGGGTCAGCGAAGGCCGGGCGGCGGGAGAGTTCCGGCTTTCGGACTCGCTGGCAGCGGGGGTGTACCGACTCCGGGCCTACCCGGATGCCGGGCGGGATGCGTTTCAACCCGCGTTTGAACGCACCGTATTCATTCAAAACGGCTTAAAATCGCCGGAAGTCAGCGCCCCTCCTCCGGCCGCTGATGGTTTCGACGTCCAGTTTTTACCCGAAGGAGGGCGCTGGGTAGCAGGACTTCCCGCCCGGCTGGGCGTAAAAGCACTCGACCGCACCGGTCGGGGACGGCGCGTAAAGTGCAGCATTCTTGATTCGGCGGGCCAGGCCGTTGCCCGGCTGGTCACGAACCCCGTGGGCATGGGCAGCGTGGCGTTTACGCCATTGCCTGGTCAACGCTACCGCGCCGTTGTGCGCCTGGATATGGACACCGTGTCGCACGTGCTTCCCCTTCCTTTTCCCGAACCGGAGGGCCTTACGCTGGGCGTCGACGCGGTCAGTGATTCGACCCGATTCCGCTTACGGGTACGCGCTTCAAAGCAGTACGCCCAGCAGGCTGTGTACCTATTGGTGAAAAGCCGGGGGCAGGTGCGGCGACAGGCCAAACTAATGCTGCAAAACGGGAGTGCCCAACTCGACCTTCCCACGGGGGCCCTGCCACCGGGCGTGTGCCAGGTGACGCTGTTCGATGCCGCCGGACGGCCCTGGGCCGAGCGACTGGCCTTCGTGCCCGAACGGATGCCCCCGGCGCGTTTGTCGCTCACGGCGGGCAAGCCGCAGTACCAGCCCCGCGAACGGGCCGTGTTTGCCCTCCGCCTGATCGACGGTACCGAGGCCCCCGCCGTCATTGCGGGGTCGGTTGCGGTGACGGATGCCGATCAAGTTCCACCCGATTCCCTGACTGCCGACCTCCGCACCCACCTGCTGCTGACCAGCGCCTTGCGCGGGCGCATTGAAAATCCCAACGCGTACCTGCGCGATACGCAGCCCGGCACCCGCCGGGCGCTCGACGACCTGCTGCTCACCCAGGGCTGGCGGCGGTTGAGCCAGTCCGCAGTCCGGGTCGATTCGCTTGGGGGGCTGGTGCTACGGGGCCGGGTACTCGACCGACGGGGCCGACCGCTTCCAGGAGTCAACGTGATCCTGACTTCGACCAGTGCCAGCCAGCCGGTCGCGTTTTCGGCCCGCGCCGACTCGGCAGGCAACTTTCGGATGGGTGGCTTACTGCTCCGGGACACCGTGCGGTTGCGGCCCCGCGTGATGGACGATTTTTTTAAAACCCTCGACGCCACCGTGCGCCTCGATGCGCCCGACGGGCGGTTCGGGCCGGATTCAACGCCCTGGCCCGGCTGGAAACCCGCCGCGCGCGGCTGGGAAACGGCCCGGCTCCGCCAACAAACTGGGCCTGATTCGTATCGGGATGGCGACGCCCAACTCCTGGCTGGTGTCACCGTGCGGGCCACCAAGCTCCCCGACGACCGAGAGGCCCGGCGCGCCAGCCTGCACGGCACGGCGGATGCTACCTTGATTTTTGACGAAAACAGCGCTCAGTACACGGATGTGTTCCAAATGCTCCAAGGCAAGGTAGCGGGCGTGCAGGTAACGGGCACCACGGTTATCATCCGAGGCATTGGTACGCTTCAAGGTGCCGTCCCTCCCCTTTACTTACTGGATGGTGTGTACGTTGATGTGGATCAGCTTGTCTTCACAAATCCCGCTGAAATCGAGCGAATCGAAGTACTGAAAAACAGCAGTGCGGCGATCTATGGCGCACGGGGTGGGGCGGGGGTCATCGCGTTTTTTTCGAAGAAAGCCGTTTTCCGTAAAAACAACGCCGCCGGTTCGGGCGACCTGACGGTGTACGGCTTCCCGACCCAGCACGAATTTTACGTGCCCCGGTATGACGAAGCCGGTGGAGCACCCGTCCAAGTCGACCGCCGCGACGTGCTGTACTGGAATCCACTGCTGACCACCAACGACCGAGGAATCGTGACCATCGCGTTTCCCCTGTCAGACGTGGTCCGGAGACTACGCATCACCGTGCAGGGCATCACCGCCGACGGGCAACCGGTGGCCGTGGAACGGGTGGTGAACGTGCCGAGGGCGGGGTGATTCGGAGAAAAACCACCGGCCAGGAAAAAGCAGGGTTAACGGCTGATCTTCACCGTCATCTTGCGTTAACTCCCCTCCGTATGTATTTTTGAACCCAGGCCGGGCGTTTTGAGTTTTGCCGTCGTCAACCTTGCTACTTTCAATCATGAAGCCCTTTCGTTCCACTGTTATTTTACTGCTTGCGGGTTTGAGCCTCAGCGCCTTCACGAGCCGCCCGCTGCCCCTGGCCGCCGACCCGGCCAAAGTCACCTGGGAAACCCTGCGCGACGTGACGTTCAAGAAAAAATGGTATCCCGAAGAAAGCATTTACATGCTCTACCCCACTTTCGGCCCGAACATCCAGAAACTCGAAGGCAAGGAAGTCACCATCAAGGGCTACCTGATTCCGGTGGACGTGGAGAGTAACCAGTTTGTGTTGTCGGCTTTTCCCTACAGCCAGTGCTTTTTCTGCGGCGGCGGCGGACCGGAGTCGGTGATGGCGCTGAAGCTGAAAAAACCCGGTCGTCGGTTTAAAACCGACGAGGTGCAGACCTTCAAAGGCACCCTCAAACTCAACGCTTCGGACATTTACGAGCTGAATTACATTCTACAAAACGCCGAGATTTCGTACGGCGAGTAAACAGGTTTACAGTTTTTGGTTTATGATTCCTTGTCGTCTAACTGCTTCGACGAATCATCAAGAACCATAAACCAAAAACTGTAAACCAAAAACCAAAACGGCGGCGTGGGTAAACTCCCGCGCCGCCGTTTTACGTTTGAAATTGGAGTACCCTTGCCCAACCCCACCTGATTTATGAAACTGATTCGTGTTTTGCTGTACGTCTTGCTTGGCTTATTGGGGTTGGTGCTCCTTTTTCTGGCCGTCAGCCTGGTACCTGCCAGTTCAACGCCCTACCTGGAAACGGAGGCCAACCTCGAAACCCTGAAAAATCTGCGGAAACTGGAGGGGAAAGCCTCGCCTGCCCTGGTGTCCGACAGTCTGCCGGGTTATCACTCGGTAATTCCAAGTCTGAAAGCCGGATGGGCAAAAGTGGCCCTCACGCCCGCCCAACCCACGCCCACGGCGGGTTACGGCGTGCGCAACGGGCAGGTGTACGGCGGCATCCACGACTCGGTGTTCGTGCGGGCCATCGTGTTCGACAACGGTACCACCCGCACCGCCATCGTCAGCGCCGACTTGCTGATCATTCCGCCCACCGTGACCGAACGCTTGCGCGAAAAATTACCCCGCATCGGCCTCAGCCTCGACCGCACCTACCTCGGAGCCACCCACACCCACAACAGCCTCGGCGGCTGGGGCGAGCGCACGGCGGGCTGGGTGTTCGCCGGAAAATTCAATCCCGCCACGGTGGAGTGGATTGCCAACCGCATCGTCGAGGCCATTGCCGTGGCCCAGCGCCGGTTGATGCCCGCCCAGACGGGTTACACTCAGATTTATCAGGCCGATATGGTGCATAACCGGCTCGTGGGCGATGAGGGCACCGTCGACCCGTACATCCGTTTGTTGAAAATCCGGAAAATTTCTGGGGAAACGGCCCTGCTGGTTACCTACGCGGCCCACTCTACCACCATCGAACCCAACCAGGTGGTGCTATCCCGTGACTGGCCCGGTGCCCTGGTCGATTCGCTCGAAAAGCAGAAAACGGTCAACTTCGCCCAGTACATGGCTGGGGCGGTGGGCAGCATGGCCCCGCTCGAAGCAGGAAAAACCGACTGGGAGGAACTCCGCAACGAGGCTCTTGGTCTGCAACTCGAAATCCAGCGCGAAATTCGCAACATTCCCCTCCGCAGTGACAGCAACCTGCGCATCGTGGCCCTGCCCCTGGTGCTGCGCGAGCCGCAGTGGCGGGTGTTGGGCAACCTGAAAATGCGGTACTGGCTCTGGAAAGCCGTGTACGGCGATTACCCCGCCGAACTGAAAGCCCTACGCGTAGGGAACACCGTACTGCTGGGTACGCCCTGCGATTTTTCGGGCGAACTAACGGCCGGCTTTGGGGCCACCGCCCGCGAGCGCGGCGTCAACCTGATGATCACCAGTTTCAACGGCGGCTACCTGGGCTACGTCACTCCCGACAAGTACTGGAACCGCGATGCCTACGAAACCTACACCATGAATTGGTACGGGCCGGGCACGGCTTCGTTTTTCCAAAACCTGATGCAGCGGCTCGTTCGGGTGCTGGTTCCTGAACCCGTCAAAACCCCGGCTGCAAGGACAATTCCCGCCGATTCGTCCCGCCTCGCGAACGGTTTTTCTAACTAACTTGCGGGCGGAAAAGCAGTTTATGGTTTTCGGTTTACAGTTTTCAGTTGGCCTTTTAACCGAAAACCACAAACCGAAAACTGTAAACCGCCTTTCTCCCCAACGAGCCTAACACCCATGAATACCACCTATTTGCCTTCCGATTACCTGCCCATCGTGGTGCAGTTGCTGGCCGCGCTGGGCTTCATCGTCGGCTCGATGCTGGTGTCGCACTACGTCGGGCCGTCGCGCCACGGCAAGAAAAAAGACGACCCCTTCGAGTGCGGCATTCCCATCGAGGGCGACGCCCGCACGCCGATTTCGGTGAAGTACTTCTTGGTCGCCATTCTCTTCGTGTTGTTCGACGTGGAAATCATTTTCCTCTACCCCTGGGCGGTCAATTTCCTTGACTGGATGAAGGAATCGCGCGAAACGGCAATCTTGATTTTCGGCGAAATGATCGTCTTCATGGGCCTGCTGCTGGTGGGATTTTACTACGTGATCCGGAAGGGGGTTTTGAAGTGGGCGTAGGAAAAATGGTTTGTGGTTTTCGGTTTGTGGTTCACGGTTTTTAACAACCATAAACCGAAAACCATAAACCGAAAAACCCTTTTTATGCCAACTTTCCAACCCCCGCCCGTGTTACCCCTACGTCAACCAGAACTCCAACCATGAGCGATATTCAAGTAGCCAACGCCCCCAAAATTGAGATGCCGGAGGGCATTCAGGGCGAAGGTTTTTTTGCCACGCAATTCGACAAGGTCGTGGGCATGGCCCGCGCCAATTCCCTTTGGCCCCTGCCCTTCGCCACGTCCTGCTGCGGCATCGAATTCATGGCCACGATGGCCCCGCATTACGACCTGGCCCGCTTCGGCTCCGAGCGCCCAAGTTTCTCGCCCCGGCAGGCCGATATGCTGATGGTGATGGGCACGATTGCCAAGAAAATGGGGCCGATTGTGAAGCAGGTGTACCTCCAGATGGCCGAACCCCGCTGGGTGATTGCCGTTGGGGCCTGTGCCTGTTCGGGGGGGATTTTCGATACCTACTCGGTGCTTCAGGGCATTGACCGCATCATTCCGGTGGACGTGTACGTGCCCGGCTGTCCGCCCCGCCCCGAGCAGATTCTCGACGGCGTGATGCAACTCCAGGAAATCACCCGCAACGAATCCATCCGCCGCCGGAATTTACCCGAATACCAGGCGCTGATGGAGTCGTATGCCATTCAATGATTGAGTTCTGAGTGACTGAATGACTGAATTTTGTATTTCTATTCAGTCATTCAGTCACTCAATCATTCAAAATTATGATTACCAACCAGGAAATCGTCGACGACCTCGTCAGGAAATTTGGGGGAGACGTAGTTTTTAACCCCATTGAAAATTACGGTCTGCTCAACGTGGAAACCACCACCGACCACATCCTGGCGGTGGTGAAATACCTCTACGAGCACCCCCGGTTCAAGTTTCAGTTTCTGACCGACCTCCTGGGGATTCACTTCCCGGAGGTCAAAGGCAAGGAACTCGGCGTGATTTACCACCTCCACAGCCTCGAAAACAACGTCCGGCTCATCATCAAGCTGTACGTGCCCATCGAGAATCCGGTGGTGCCCACGCTGGTGAACCAATTTGCCTGCGCCAACTGGATGGAGCGCGAAGCCTACGACTTTTTCGGGTTTGAGTTCGAGGGTCACCCCAACCTGATTCGTATCCTCAACGTGGAAGAAATGGACTACTTCCCCATGCGCAAGGAATACCCCCTCGAAGACGCCACCCGCAAGGATAAAATTGATGAGTTGTTTGGGCGATAAAAAGGAAGTGATTGAGTGGTTGAGTGATTGAGTGAGAAGAAATACACCTGCCTTTCTTCCCACTCAATCACTCAACCACTCAATCACTCAATCACTCAGTAGAAAATGCCTACCGACGAAATAAAAGACATTGCCATTGCCGAGCAGCAACTGGCCCGCAACGGGCAGCAGCGGCAGTACGTCAACGAACTGACCACCCTCAACCTCGGCCCCACCCACCCGGCCACGCACGGCATTTTTCAGAACGTGCTGCAAATGGACGGCGAGCGCATCATATCGGGCGTGCAGACGATTGGGTACATTCACCGGGCCTTCGAGAAAATCGCCGAACGGCGGCCGTTTTACCAAATCACGACCCTCACCGACCGGATGAATTACTGCTCCAGCCCCATCAACAACATGGGCTGGTGGATGACCGTCGAAAAACTCCTCGGCGTGACCGTGCCCAAGCGGGCGGAGTACATTCGGGTGATTATGATGGAACTGGCCCGGATTGCCGACCACCTCATCTGCAACTCCATCCTAGGCGTGGACACGGGGGCCTTCACCGGCTTTTTGTACGTGTTCCAGAAACGCGAGGAGATTTACGAAATCTACGAGGAAATGTGCGGGGCGCGGCTCACCACCAACATGGGCCGCATCGGTGGCATGGAGCGCGACCTTTCGCCCGTGGCGATTCAAAAAATCCGGGCGTTTCTGAAAAGTTTTCCGCCCGTGATGCGGGAGTTCGAGAGCCTTTTCAACCGCAACCGAATTTTTATGGACCGGGTCGTCAACGTGGGCGGCATCACCGCCGAACGCGCGCTGAACTACGGCTTCACCGGCCCCAACCTCCGGGCGGCGGGCGTGGACTACGACGTGCGGGTGATGAACCCCTACTCTAGCTACGGTGACTTTGAGTTCGACATTCCCGTCGGCCACAACGGCGATACTTACGACCGCTACATGGTGCGCAACGGCGAGATTTGGGAAAGCCTGAAAATCATCGAGCAGGCGATGGAAAACCTGCCCGAAGGCCCCTACCACGCCGATGCGCCGGAGTATTACCTCCCGCCCAAACCGGAGGTGTACCGCAACATGGAAGCCCTGATTTACCACTTCAAAATCGTGATGGGCGAAATCGACGCGCCCGTCGGCGAGGTATACCACGCGGTGGAAGGCGGCAACGGAGAACTGGGTTTTTACCTCGTCAGCGACGGCGGGCGAACCCCGTATCGGCTCAAGTTCCGGCGGCCCTGTTACATTTTTTACCAGGCCTTTCCCGAAATGGTGCAGGGTTCGACGCTCTCCGACGCCATCGTGATGATGAGTAGTCTGAACGTGATTGCCGGGGAGTTGGATGCCTGATTTACGAAATACGATTTACGCGTTATGACGACCGAAACCCTCGATAAAGCCCTCGCCGCCTTCACCCCGGAGCGTCTTGCCCGCGCTCAGGAGTTCATCCGTCACTACCCCGAAGGCAAGCAGAAATCGGCCATTTTGCCCATTTTGCACCTGGCCCAGGAACAGTGGGGCTGGATGCCCGCCGAGGCGATGGATTACGTGGCGGGCTTGCTCGACATTCAGCCCATCGAAGTGTACGAAGTGGCAACGTTTTACACGATGTTTCACGTCGAACCCGTCGGGAAACACGTCATCGAAATTTGCCGGACGGGGCCGTGCTGCGTGTTGGGCTACGAAGGCATCCGCGACCACATTTGCCAAAAACTGGACATTGAAGTGGGAGGTACTTCCGCCGACGGGCAGTTTACGCTGAAGGAAGTGGAGTGCCTCGCCGCCTGCGGCATGGGGCCGGTGTTTCAAATTCGTGAAAAATACCACACGCACCTCACCCCGGAGCGCGTAGACGCAATTTTAGACGAATACCGACAGCAGCAATGACTGAATTTTGAATGACTGAATGATTGAATAGAAAAAGCCTTTTTGTTCAGTGATTCGGTCATTCAAAATTCAAAATTAATTTCCATGAGTACCCTCAAAGACAAACTCCGCCCGTATTACAAAGCCCTCAGGTTCCAACTCAACGGGGCCAAGCTGGAGTTCGAGGCCGAGTCGCTGCCCTGGATTGACCGGCCCGATGCCGACATCGACGGTTTTTTGAAAACCTTCCCCGTTCCGGTGGGCTATCCCTACGACTTGAAGGAAAAGCTTCAATTCTGGCGGGAAAACGGCTACGTGATTCTGGAAAAGGCGCTACCCGGTGCCTGGCTCGATGGCCTCTGGGCCGAGGTGGAAGGCGTGCTGCGCGAACCGCAGAAACACCGCATCCGGGCGCTGGTGGACGGGGTGAACAATAACAAGGAAACCCAGTTGGAAAACATCCCGGTCGGGAAGATTGGCAGTTTGGGTGCGCGGCTCATCGAGTACCACAACAGCTCGGTGGGGGCTAAGAACGTGCTCGCTCATCCGAATCTGGTCACGTTCCTGCGGGCCGTTTTGGGCGACGACCTCGCCTTGTTGCAGAGTCTGATTTTTAAATTCGGCAGTCAGCAGGGCGTCCACCAGGATTTTCCCTGGGTGCGCTCCAACTACCCCAGCCACATGGCCGCCGTCTGGATTCCGGTGGAAGACGTGCATCCCGATTCCGGCCCGCTGTTTTACTACCCCGGCTCACACCGGATTCCAAAATTCAACTTTGGCACCGGCATCCTGTACCGCGATACCGAGTCGCTCCGCAGCCCAGCGGAATTTGAGCAGTATTTGACCAAAACCTGCGAAGGGCAGGGTTTACAGAAAAAAACGCTGTTGCTCAAAAAAGGCGACGTGCTGTTCTGGCACGCGGCCCTGGCCCACGGCGGCGGGAAGATTGCCAACCCGGCGCTCTCGCGGAAGTCGTTCGTGGTGCATTATTCCACGACCCGCTCCTACCCCAGGCACCGCTGGGAAACGGGCGAAAGCACGCCTTCGGAAAACGTAAACGGCATTACGATTTACGCCAACCCGGAGAACCTGGCGCAGGAGAATAGTTTGACGGGGGGGAAAGATTGGTAACGAATCACGCCGATGCTGGACGTTCCTTTTCAATACATCATCCATTCCCGCGAACACCAGCAAGCGGTGGCGCGGCTGATTAGGGGGTTGGGGAATTGGTTTGAGAAAACGGGCAAGCCGGAGTGGGAAGCACTGCCCGCCTTGAAACTGGACGAAGCGCACACCAGTCCGGTACCCGACGTGGTGATTTGCCGGAACGAATTGCCGGTGGCGGTCATCGAACTGACCAGTAAGTCAGCGGTGAGGGTAGAGGCCAAAAAATTGACTCGGTTACTGGAAGAATCCGAGTTTTTGAAGGAAGGATTTTTATTCGACTACGCCTCGAAAACCTGGCGTAAATTCGACTCGGAAACGGGCGAGGTGGTCGAAACACCCTCGTTCTGCGAAACCATTGGCTACGATTTAGCGCAATTTGTAAATTGACATGGCAGTAAAAATTCTGACCGAACACATCGACGTTCCCGGCATCGAAACGCTCGACGTGTTTATGAAAAACGGCGGGTACCGCTCCCTCGAAAAGGCCATGAAAACCATGACCCCGGAGGAAATCGTCGAAGAAGTGAAAAAATCCGGTGTGCGCGGGCGCGGCGGGGCGGGCTTTCCGATGGGCATGAAGTGGTCGTTTCTGGCGAAGCCCGAAGGCAAAGCGCGGTACCTCGTCTGCAACGCCGACGAGTCGGAGCCGGGCACGTTCAAAGACCACTACCTGATGATGAAGTCGCCGCACACGCTCATCGAAGGCATGATTGTGTCGTCGTTTGCGCTGGGGGCGAAGGCCAGTTACATCTACGTCCGGGGCGAGTTGATGTACGTGATTCGGATTCTGGAAAAAGCCATCGCCGAAGCCTACGCGAAAGGATTTCTCGGAAAAAACATCCTCGGCACCGGCTACGACCTCGATTTGTACGTCCACCCCGGCGGCGGGGCCTACATCTGCGGCGAAGAAACGGCCCTGCTCGAATCGCTCGAAGGCAAGCGCGGCAACCCCCGCAACAAGCCGCCCTTCCCCGCCGTACAGGGCCTTTACGCCTGCCCGACGGTGGTCAACAACGTCGAGTCCATCGCCACGGTGCCCTGGATTTTGATGAACGGCGGCGAGGAATACGCCAAAATCGGCGTTGGGCGCAGCACGGGCACGAAGCTGATTTCGGCCTCCGGCCACATCAAAAACCAGGGCGTGTACGAAATTCCGCTCGGCCTGCCCGTCGAAGAATTCATCTACTCCGACGAGTGGTGCGGCGGCATCCGCGACGGGCACGAACTGAAGGCCGTCGTGGCCGGGGGTTCCTCGGTGCCGATTTTACCCACGAATTTGATTTTGAAACTCGCCAACGGTGAACCCCGCCTGATGAGCTACGAATCGCTGGCCGAGGGCGGCTTCCAGACCGGCACCATGCTCGGCTCCGGCGGTTTCATCGCGATGGACGAAACCACCTGCATCGTTCACAACACCTGGACTTTCGCCCGGTTTTACCACCACGAATCCTGCGGGCAGTGCAGCCCCTGCCGCGAAGGCACCGGCTGGATGGCCCGCGTCCTCGACCGCATCGAACACGGCAAAGGCTCCCTGCACGACATCGACCTGCTGGTGGACGTCGCCAAGAAAATTGAAGGCAACACCATTTGCCCGCTGGGTGACGCAGCGGCCTGGCCCGTGGCCTCGGCCATCCGCCACTTCCGCGACGAATTCGAGTGGCACATCACCCACCCCGAAGAAGCCACGCGGCCAGGGGCGGTGTACCGGGGGGCGATGGAGTTGGTTTGAGCGGTTTGAAAAGTTGAATACTACATGGAAAATTTGCTTTCGCGTATCGATTCCAACCCGGCGGTGATGCTCGGTAAGCCCGTTGTGAAGGGCACGCGCATCACCGTCGAACTGATTTTACGTAAAATTTCGGGGGGTTACTCGTTTGAGGAAATCCTTGAAATGTACCCGCATCTAACGCGGGAAGACATTTTGGCGGCGGTTCAGTTTTTAGGAAAGTTTAATTCAATTGAAAGGGTGTCACGCTGAGCGGAGTCGAAGCGCCGGGTTGGACTTCGGAGAAGGTTTCCCATCTCCACCCGGCGCTTCGACTCCGCTCAGCGTGACATAACTCAAAATCAGATTTCGCAAAATTTAGACTTTCGCAATGAAAGTAACCATCGATAACATCCTCATCGACGTCGAACCCGGCACGACCATCCTCCAGGCGGCCCGCAAAATCGGGCCGGAAGTGGCCCCGCCCGCCATGTGTTACTACGAGCCGTTGAAAGGGTCGGGCGGGAAATGTCGGGCTTGTTTGGTGAAAGTCACCGCCGGGTCGGAGAAAGACCCCCGGCCCATGCCCAAACTGGTGCCTTCGTGCATCACCCAGGTGCAGGAGGGCATGGTGGTGGAAAACACCGTCAACCAGCAAGTGCTAGATGCCCGCAAGGGCGTGGTGGAGTTTCTGCTCATCAACCACCCGCTCGACTGCCCCATCTGCGACCAGGCCGGCGAGTGTCACCTCCAGGATTTTTCCTACGAACACGGCAGCGTCCAGACCCGCTACGAAGAAGAGCGCCGGACGTTTGAGAAGCAAGACCTCGGCCCGTACATCCAGTTGCACATGACGCGCTGCATTTTGTGCTACCGCTGCGTGCAGACCGCCGACCAGATTACCGACCACCGCATCCACGGCGTGCTGGGCCGGGGCGACCACTCCGAAATCAGCACGTACATCGAAAAAGCGATCGACAACGATTTTTCGGGAAACATGATCGACGTGTGCCCCGTGGGCGCGCTGACCGACAAAACGTACCGCTTCAAAAACCGAGTCTGGTTTACCAAACCCGTCGATGCCCACCGCGACTGCCCCACCTGCTCCGGCAACGTGACGCTCTGGTACCGGGGCGACGAGGTAATCCGGGTCACGGCCCGCAAAAACCAGTGGGGTGAAACGCTCGAATTTATCTGCAACGACTGCCGTTTCGAGACGAAAAAAACCAGCGACTGGGTCATCGAAGGCCCGACGCAGGTGAAACGCGCCTCGGTGATTTCGGCCAACAAGTACGGTGCCAACCTGACCAAAGCCAGTTTCCCCCTCAAACAAGCCGCCCTGCACTACAAACCACTGGACGACGACCGCGACAAGGCGCAGTTGGGCATCCAGCCCGTGCCGAAAGAGCGGTTTGAGAAATTACTACCCCCGGCGGAGGCCTAACTCGTCTGAACCACGATTGGCCCGGATTCAAGGATTTACAGGATGATAAAATCCAGAAATCGAAAATCAGGAATAGCCATCCTGTAAATCCTTGAATCCAGGCCAATCGCGGTTCAGACATAAACCAACGAACCATGGACTTAACTACCTTCATCATCCGCTCGCTGATTATCCTGGGGATTTTCGCGATTACGCTGCTCATCGCCACCTACTCGACCTACGCCGAGCGCAAGGTAGCGGGCTTCCTGCAAGATCGCCTTGGGCCCAACCGGGCGGGGCCGTTCGGCATCTGGCAGCCCCTGGCCGACGCCGTGAAAATGTTCACGAAAGAAGAATTCATCCCCGCCCAGGCCAACAAGTGGCTGTTTATCGCCGGGCCTTGCCTGGCCATGCTCACCGCCCTGATGGCGAGCGCGGTGATTCCCTGGGGCGACAGCGTTCAGTACGATGGCAAATTCACCTCCTTCCAGGGCATCGACATCAACATCGGAATTCTCTGGATTTTCGGCATCGTGTCGCTGGGCGTGTACGGCCTGATGATTGGTGGCTGGGCCTCGAACAACAAGTTTTCGCTGCTCGGAGCCATCCGCGCCGCCTCGCAAAACATCAGCTACGAACTGGCGATGGGCCTGAGCATCATCGCCATCCTGATGATGAGCGGCTCGCTTTCGCTGCGCGACATCGTCAACCAGCAGCACGGAGCCAACTGGAATATTCTGTACCAACCGCTCGGCTTCATCATTTTCCTGACCTGCGCCTTCGCCGAGTGCAACCGCACGCCTTTCGATTTGCCGGAGTGCGAAACCGAACTCGTGGGCGGCTACCACACCGAGTACAGTTCGATGAAACTCGGCTTTTACCTCTTCGCCGAATACATCAACATGTTCGTTTCTTCGGCGGTGATTTCGGTGCTGTATTTTGGCGGGTTCAACTTTCCCTTCATGGACAACCTCCGCGCCGTGCTGCCCGCCGGGGCCACGGGCCACAACCTGATGACGACTATTCAGGTGGCGGTGATGTTTGCCAAAACTTTCTTTTTCATCTTTTTCTACATGTGGGTGCGCTGGACGCTCCCGCGTTTCCGCTACGACCAACTGATGAACCTGGGCTGGAAAAGCCTGATCCCGCTGGCCATCCTCAACGTCGTCGTCACGGGCGCGGGGTTGCTCTACAACGCCCCCTGGGCTTCGTGGCTGATCATCGCGGTGGTCGTCGTGGCGGCGGTCGTTTCGGCGGCCCGCCCCCGGCGCGTCATGCAGCCGTCTTAAATTGTGAATTTTGAGTTGGTGAATTGTGAAATGGGGATGCTTTTTAATTCACCAATTCACAACTCACCCTTCCCAATTAATTATGCAACTCAGCACACGATCCAAAAAGGTAGACAAGCGCGAGATGACCCTGGCGGAACGGCTGTACGTGCCGGCCATCGCCGGGGGCCTTACCATCACGATAAAGCACTTTTTCCGGAAAAAGCCGACCATCCAGTACCCCGAACAAAAGCGGTACCTGGGGCCGGTGTTCCGGGGAATTCACATTTTGAAAAAAGACCAGGAGGGCCGCGAACGCTGCACCGCCTGCGGCCTCTGCGCCGTGGCCTGCCCCGCCGAGGCCATTTCGATGGTCTCCGCCGAGCGGAAAAAAGGCGAAGAGCACCTCTACCGGGAGGAGAAATACGCGGCGGTGTACGAAGTAAATATGCTCCGTTGCATTTTCTGCGGCCTCTGCGAAGAAGCCTGCCCCAAGCAGGCCATTTACCTCCAGCACGACAAGTACCTGCCCCCCTTCACCGAGCGCGACCAGGTCATCTGGGGCAAAGACCAACTCGTCGAAAACATGGACAGCCGGTATTTGCGGGAGGGGTGGAAATGAATTTAATGTGCGAATGTGCTAATTTCCAATGCGGTCCGCCGCTGCGGTGCTAATGAATGCATTGAAAATTCGCACATTTGCACATTAGAAATTCGCACATTAACCTCATGAAAGTCGACTACATCTGGTATTTTCTGACCTTCCTCACGCTGGTGTCGGCCATCATGGTCGTGGTGGTGCGCAACCCCGTTCACAGCGTGTTGTACCTGATTCTCACGTTCTTCACGATTTCGGCGCACTACGTGCTGCTCAACGCGCAGTTTCTGGCGGCGGTCAACATCATTGTGTACGCCGGGGCCATCATGGTGCTTTTCCTGTTCGTCATCATGTTCCTGAACCTGCGGGAATACTCGGCGGAATCGAAGACCAACCTCGTCAAACTGGGGGCCGCCGTGTTGGGTGGGGTGCTGCTCGTGCTGCTGGTGGCCGCCATGCGCACCGCCCAGTTTCAACCGGCCAACCCGCAAGAGTACAACTCGCAGGTCGGGATGGTCGAGAGCCTGGGCAAAGTGCTGTTCCGCGATTATTTGCTGCCCTTCGAGTTGGTGACGGTGCTGTTTTTCGTGGCAATGGTCGGGGCGGTGATGCTCGGCAAGCGCGAGGCGGGGGAGCGAAATTTTTGAGGGTTTCGGTTTTAAGGGCGGAGGTCACCCTGAGCGGAGTCGAAGGGTGGTGCGGTGGGCCAGCGCTGACCAGCCGCACGCCCTTCGACTCCGCTCAGGGTGACCTCCGCGCCTCTTTTGACCCAAAGCCAAACTCCCAACAGGCTCATTTTTACCGACCGTACCAAAAAAGCGCCGGGCTTCCACTCGGCGCTTTTTTTATGCGCCACCGGTTGGTTCTTGCGTGGGAAGTTTCTCTATTTTCACGCCCTTAGCCAATCCATCGAACCATGAGAACGACCTCCTCCTTTTCCGTTGCCGACCGAACCTTTCAATTCGACTACTTCACGGGCATCGTGGATGAAAACCGCCAACGTACCCAGACGGGCATCCAGGGCGGTTCCTTTGCCAACGAAAAACACGCAAGCAGTACCATCAGCACCGTTCATACCAAGTTGCAGGACGTGTGGCTGACGGGAAAAGACGGTTCGCAAGCCGCGCTTTCACTCCGCAACAACGACATTCAGGTTCGGGAGGGAAATACGGTGAGCATCGCCCGCGTGGAAGGCCACGACTACTGGGTCATCAACCACACCACGAATACGAAGTACCGGATTTCTGAGAAGCCCAATCAATTGTTTCTCAAACGACCGGGGCTTCGGCTTTGGCTTTTGGCGGTTTTGATTGGAGTTGTTCAATTTTTTCTCGTTCCGGCTATGTTCATAAAGCCATTGAAAAGTTTTATGAATGGTGGAGGCTTAGAAAAGCTGTTAGGATTGGCAGTCGTTTTTGTAGCACCATTTTTATGGCTTCTCCTTCCCTATTTTAACATGAAACGAGCCGACAAACGGGACGAAAACTTCAACCAGCAATTCGACGCTTCGCTGAGTAAGGCGATTCAGCGATTCTGATTTTTTGCAAAAACATGGCAAGCAGCAAACCAAAAGTCATCGTCAAACGCATCGTTATTCCCCCCATGCAGGCGGGCAAGTTGAACGTGTTCAACGCCGAGCAAATCGGGGCGGCGGGTGGCATTGAGGCGTTCAGCAAACTGATTGGCAACGAAACGGCGAAGCAGTGGCCCGTCCTCGATTTTTCGGAGGAGGAATGGGAGGCCATGTTGCGCGCCGAAGAGCGCGCTGAGGCATGAAGCCGCTACTGCTCGATACCAATCAATGCCTGCGCCTGATTCGGAGGAAGGAAAACCCGCCGCCCAACAGCTATCTATCGATTGTGGTGGTTGGAGAGTTGAAAGCCTTCGCTCTCAAACGAGGCTGGGGTGTGGTGAAGACGCAGGCTCTGAGCGACTTGCTAAGTACGCTTCCCGTCATTGACCTCGACGATGCCGTCATCGAGCGTTATGCTGTGGTCGACGCGTACTCGCAGGGACTTTTACCGGACGACCCGCTGCCACCCGGAATGTCCGCTCGCAACATGGGAAAAAATGACCTTTGGATTGCTGCCACCGCGCTTTTATACGACCTGGAACTACAAACCACCGACCACGATTTCGACCATTTGGTCACGATTGGCTTGAAGCTGAATAAAATCGTCCTTTAAGTGGCGATGGTCGGGGCGGTGATGCTCGGCAAGCGCGAGGCGGGGGAGCGGAATTTTTAGAAGTTGCTACCAATCAGGATTTTGAGCGCCGGGCACATACCCGGCGTTTTTTTGTTGTCCCCGGAATACGTTCACAAAAATTTGCCGAGACGCACGTATTTTTTTGCATTGTGTTTACATTGTCACTACAATTGCGCTACAAAAACTCAATTCATCAACTTTTTTCACGAAAAGCCATGCCAACCGAACAAGAAAACGCCGCACTTAAACCCGTTCAGATGCGCCTGCGGCAACAAACCCTCGACCGCATCGAGAACCTCAGCAGAATCACGGGTACTGCCAATCGCACCCAAATAGTATCCGGCAGTATTCAACTCGCGGAGATTTTGGTGAAAAATCAGAGCGAGGGTGGGAAGTTGTACCTGGAAAAACCCGATGGCACTAAAGAATTGGTGAAAATCATTGGCCTTTAACCAATCTTGAGATGAGTACCTCTAGTGAGGAGTTTCCCGATGAAGTAACCAACTATCCAGGGGAAGACCCAGGTATATCACCACTGGAGATCGAGCCAGTGTCTCCGGAGATGTTATTCAAATTCGGCAAGCAGATCCTCGCCGTCGTAGCGGTACTGTTTGTGGCGGGATCGACCGTGCGTATCTGGTTGCATGACAATGAGGGGGCCAAAGAGGTTTGGGGCTACGCAACCGTATTTCTTAACAGCGTTGCCTCACTAGTACTTGGGTATTACTTCGGCAAGCGGGACAAATAGAGACACTTTATCGTCGTTGGCGGGATACGATCGAAATCGTATCCCGCTTTTGTTTTACCCCCTTCAAATTTGAAGGCATCGTCCTCGATTGGGGTTCGATACCTTCGCATCCACCCGGAAACTCACCCCAGCGCCACCATCTGGTGCCCGCGCAATTCGGGCAGCGTAAAATTCACCCGCCCGTTGGCAAACGTAAATTTCAACGCCTGCCCTTCCGGGGCCGTTTTCACCGATGTTGGTTTTTTGTCCGTCCGCAGCGACACGGCTACGTTGGCGAGGGGAATCACGTCTTCCAGCACGTCGAAATCGGTTCCGCGTCGTTCGGGGATGTAGTTGAGCAGGTGCAACACGCGTCGGGTAGGCTGTTCGTTGAGGGCGGCAATCAGCGTGGTTGGCGCACCGGGTAGCCGCAGCAGCGGTTCGGGCAGCAGGCGGTCGAGGGCGTTGAGTACGAGCTTGCGGCACCAACTCGGGGCGTTTTGGCCGTACTGCCCAAAAATCGGGTGCATGAAATACACCACCCGCCCGGCCTGGGTCACCGCCGGGTAGCCCGCCTTGCCCGACGAAGGCGTGTGCCGGTGCGAGACGAAATGCTCGTAAGTTCGGTTGAAAAACGGCACGTTGGCCCCGGCCAGCACGCTCGCCGTGGTGGGTTTCACCTCCATTCCTTTCTGGTACATCACGAGTTCGGTCTGGGGCAAGCCTTGTCCGATTGGACTCCCCGTTGTGACAATAAAATCGGGACTGAAGGGTGCTTCGCCGACCAGTTCGAGGCCGAAGGTGGGGCTGGCGAAGGCTTTTTTGTCGAGCGTCAAACCCGATTCGTAGCTGGCTAACACCGCCCCGCCGCCCGCCAGAAAATCTTCCACTTTGGCCTTCAGCGTGGCGTCAAAGGTCACCACGTCGGGCAGAATCAGGACTTTGTACTTCGTAAAATCCGCCCCCGAATCCACCACGTCGAATTGCTGCTTGCCCTCCTGCAACATCCGCACGGCACCCATGCTCATCGTGGGCGTGCGGGGCGCGGTGCTGGTTTGGCCTTCGCGCTGGAAGACCTCCTCGGCGCTGAACAGGGCGATGTCCACCACCGGTTTTGCCCCCAGGCACCAGGGTTCTTTTTTCGCCACCGGCCCGTACACGCTGCCGATGAGGTCGTAGGTGGCCGGGTCAAGTTTGCCGTTGGGGTGAAGCTGGTCGCCGATGCTGCACTTGGCGTTAAGGGCCAGCATGGTGAAAATCTCGAATTCGAGCGCGGCGCTGTTTTTCAACGAATGAAAATCGCCCCAACTTGTGTGGAATTTGCCGGTCATGCCCAGCACGTCGAGGTTGGGCAGGGTGCGGGCGTAGCGGCCCGTGAGCGGAAAGTGCAGGTAGCCCCAGCCCCCACTCGGCAACGATTCCAGTTCGAGGTGCGTGTAGGTAGCCGCCGACTGGCGGAGGTACGGCCCGACGTGCCCGGAGTTGTAAAAAATCGAACAACTCTTGTCGAGCTTGCGCACGAAGGCGGTCATATCGCGCTTAAACTCGTTGATGACGAAGGTGGCGTGTTTGGCGCGGTCTTCGGCCTTTTCGGGATTTAACCCGCGCCTGAGCATGGCCGCAATGGCGGGCGGGGCCGAGTTTTCGACGGCGTGCATGATGTCGAAGAAAATCCCGTCTACCTCGCCGACGACTTCGAACAGCTCCGTCAGGTACGCTTTCAGAAAATCGGCGTAGGGCGAAGCCACGTCGAGGCGGCGGTAAAACCCGGCCTGGTACGGCTCGGTGCCGAGGGGCTTGCCGTGCTCGTCGTAGCAAAGCCAATCGGGGTGGTGCTGGGCCGAGTAGTAATCCCACTGCACGGTCACGTAGACGGGCACGCGGATGTCCTGCCGGTGGCAGGCCACGATTTGTTCCTTCAGCAAATTCCGGCTTAGGCCGGGGTGGTGGCGTTCGGGAAATTTCTTCGTGTCGTGGTAAATCATCCCGTGGTGGCAGCGCCCGAAGGCCGTCACCGAGTTGACCGAGGCGCGTTTCAGGGTCGTCGCAAATTCTTCGGGGTCGAACTGTTCGGCGATGGGCTTGAGCAGTTCGGAGGTGTGAAAATCGAGGTGAACCTGGCGGTAGCGAAGCTGGAACGGCTCGGCAGCGCGGGGCGCGGCCATGAGTTTGTGGAGGTTGGCACTCAGGGCAAAACCGGCGGCGGTGGTGGCGGTGGTTTTCAGGAAATCGCGACGGTACATTTCGGAGGTAGAGGTTGGTTTGCTTTTTCAGGGAAAGAAACTAAAAAACGGCCAGCCCACCGTCCGGGGCTGACCGTTTTGTTTTCACGACCGGCGTTGCGCCAGCAGGTACGCGTAGTCGCCCAGCGCGTACGGCTTGTCGTCCGGCCCGCCGTACGCGGCCCGCAGGTCGAAGCCCGCCCCCCGGAGTAACCGCGTCACCTCCGCCAACGTAAACACGTAGTGAAAAGCCGTTTTCACCTCTGTCTTTTCGCCTTGCACGAACGTCAGTTCGCTTTCAAGCACGCTTTCCAGCGGGCGGTATTCGTTGCGGATGTGCATCGTCAGGTCGCCGGTTTCGTAGGAAGCACTGGTTTTCAGGTGCGGCAGCAGGGTTTCGGCCAGTACGCCCGTGTTGAGTACGAACCAGCCGCCGGGCTTCGTCACCGCCGCCAGCCTTCGCAGAAAACGCCGCATGACCGCGTAAGGCGCGTAGCCGCAGCTGTTGCCCATGCACACGACGGCATCGTAAGGCCCGCCCAGGTCGGCGCGGAGCGCATCGCCGTGAATCAACGTGACGGGCAGGGCGCGAGCCGCAACTTCCGCTGAAAGTTGGCGGATGTAGGTCTCGGCCAAATCCACGCCGGTGACGCGGTAGCCCCGTTCGGCCAGGGCCAGCGTATGCCGCCCGAAGCCGCAGGGCACGTCGAGAATATGCGAATCAGGCGGCAGCGCGGTGTGTTGCAGGATAAAATTCACCTCGACTTCGGTGAGCGAGGCGGGAACGGCGCGCTGCCAGGAGAGCGTGGCGAGGCCGTCAAAAAAGGTTTGGTACCACTTCGTGGAATTCATTGGTTTTGCTTTCAGAAATGAAAAAAAGGGAATGCTTCCGCTCTAGGGAGAAGCGGGGTGAAAGCGGGAGAACCGCCCGGATTGCCTCAGGCAATGCCAGGCCGAACCACGAAGAAGGAACGGTGCGTTTTCAGCGGCAGTTGGGTTAGCCGGGGGCAAAGGTGGCGAGTGCGGAGCACTAATTCAAGCCCGTTGGCTCCGTTCGTGTGGAATGCGTATTTTTGGTTTCAATAAAAATAAGGCTCATGGAATCGGTCATTTTTCACCTCGAAAACGAGCAGGCTTTCGATGCCGAAGTCGTGGAAAGCATCAAACGGCTGTTCAAAGGCCGCCGCTTCACGGTTACGGTAACGCCGGAAGCAAAAGAAATTACGAACGAGTCCTTGCTTCGAACGTTGGCCGAAAATGAAAAAGCCGGGTATGCCTACCAATTCTCAGCGGAAGAATTTGAAGCATTCGCCGACCGCGTTCTGAACGACGAACCCGTGGACGTGTTGGCCGAAATCAGCCGCCGGAAGGTGGAGAAGTCATGAGGAGCGTGCGTTTCGAGCCGAAAGCGTTTGAACACGTCGCGTACTGGCTGAATACCAATCCGAAACTATTCAAGCGGGCGGCGGAGTTGTTGAAAGAGTGCCAACGAACGCCGTTCGAAGGAAAAGGCAAACCCGAACCGCTCAAAGGAAATCTGAAAGGCTATTGGTCGCGTCGTCTGGACGACGAGCACCAGATGGTGTACGAAGTGACCGATGCTGAAGTAGTAGTTCACTCGTTGAAAGGACACTACGAATAATTTTTCAACGATAGCAAAAAGGCCAATCCGAGACGGATTGGCCTTTTTGTTGAGAAGGTCACGCTGAGTGGAGTCGAAGCGCTGCGTGGACTACGGGGAATATTTCCCATTTCCACGCGGCGCTTCGACTCCGCTCAGCGTGACAGTTGTTTAATTCCTCCCCTGGCTCCCCTGCACGGCGCTGGGGCGGCTTTGCCGCTGCTGCTGCATCGGGTTCGGGCCTTGCGGGGCGAAGGGACTGGCGCGTTGCTTGTACAACTGGAACCGCGTCGGCTGGGCGGCCTGGCGGGGGTAGCTGTTGTTGTCGGCGTTGATGTCGGCGATTTCGTAGAACGGGTCGATGGTCCAGCGCGTCACTTTTTTATCCGTCGGAATCACCTTCTTGATTTCCTTGTCGTTGAAGCGCCAGATTTCCGCCGGGAAGCGGAACACCTCACTGCTGCCGTCTTCGTAGTCGGCTTTGGCGATGACCGGCATCACCAGCCCACCGTTGTTTTTCAGGTTGAGCGTGTAAAAATTCTTACCCGACTGAAACAGCTTTTTCTCGTCGTCGCTGAGGCTGGCTACAAAATCGGCGTATTTTTTCTTGTCGGCCTCGGTCACGGCGTAGCGGTCGTAGGCATTGTAGAAATCGTTCATCTCCGGCATTTTCTCCACCACCGTCTGCTTGATGTCGGTTTTGTTGCGGGTGTTCGCCATCGTCTGCTTGCGGCGTTCGGCTTCGGCTTTGGCGGCGGCTTTGGTGATGGCGGGGTCCATCGGGTCGATGGCGAGCCACTGCACGTCGGTTAGCTCCTGGTCGGCGGCGTCGATGGAGTAAAACCAGCCCTTCCAGAACCAATCGAGGTCCACGCCGGAGGCGTCTTCCATCGTCCGGAAAAAGTCGGCGGGCGTCGGCGATTTAAAAGCCCAGCGCCGGGCGTATTCCTTGAAGGCGTAGTCGAACAACTCGCGGCCCATCACCGTTTCGCGGAGGATGTTGAGGCCCGTGGCGGGTTTGGCGTAGGCGTTGGGGCCGAATTGCAGCACGTTGTCCGACGAGGCCATGATGGGCACCTGCGTGTTGGGGGCCGATTTCATATAATTGACAATTTCCTGCGGCTCGCCCCGGCGACTGGGGAAATTACGGTCCCACTCCTGCTCGGCCAGGTACTGGCAGAAGGTGTTGAGGCCCTCGTCCATCCAACTCCACTGGCGCTCGTCGGAGTTGACGATCATCGGGAAAAAGTTGTGGCCCACTTCGTGAATAATCACGCCGATCATGCCCGCTTTGGTCTGCTCGGAGTACGTGCCGTCGGCTTCGGGCCGCCCGCCATTGAACGAAATCATGGGGTATTCCATCCCGCCGCCCGCCGTGGCGTGGCAGGAAATCGCCACCGGGTAGGGGTAGGCAATCGTGCGCGCGCCGTAGCTGCGGAGCGTGTGCGCCACCACCTGGGTGGAGTACTGCCCCCAGAGCGGGTTGCCTTCTTTCGAGAAAAACGACATCGCCAGGGTTTTCTTCCCGTCGATGTCCACGTTCATGGCGTCCCAGATGAACTTGCGGCTGGTCGCGAAGGCGAAGTCGCGCACGTTGTCGGCCTTGAATACCCAGGTTTTCTTGCCGGTGGGTTTGCCGCCTTCGGCTTTCAGGGCTTCTTCCGGGGTAACAATCACCACGGGCTTGTCGAAACTGGCTTTGGCCTGGTCGAGGCGCTTGCTTTGGGCGGCGGTCAGCACGTCTTTCGGGTTCTGAAGTTCGCCGGTGGCCCCGAGTACGTGGTCATTGGGCACGGTGATGGCGACTTTGTAATTGCCAAAAATCAACGTGAACTCGCCTTGACCCAGGAACTGCTTGTGCTGCCAGCCGTTCACGTCGTCGTAGGCGCAAAGGCGCGGAAACCAGTGGGCGATGAAGTAGTTGGCGTTGCCGTCTTTGGCAAAAAACTCGTAGCCACTCCGTCCGTAGTATTCGGTGATGAGGTAATCCCAATCGACTGAAAACACGACGGTCTGACCTGGCCGCAGGGGCGCGGCCAGGTCGATGCGCATCATCGTGTTGTTGATGGTGTAGCGCAACGCGCCGCCTTTGGCGTCTTTCACGGCTTTGATGTTGTAGCCGTATTTCTTCGGATCAGTGTTCACGATTTGCGACAAGCCCCGGGCCGAACTGCCCTGGGCGGGGTCGATGCCACCGGTGCCGGTGTTTTTGCCGATGGCGTCGCTCTTGAACAGGTTCTGGTCGAGTTGGAGCCAGATGTAGGGCAGCACGTCGGGCGACTGATTGAAGTAGGTCACGACCTCCGTCCCCGTGATTTTGCGTTGCTCGTCGTCGAGTTCTACTTTGATGTCGTAGTCGGCGCGTTGTTGCCAGTATTCCTTGCCGGGGGCACCCGAGGCGGCGCGGGTGGAGTTGGGTGTGGGCAGCATCGTGCCCATCTGCTCGAAGCGCGTGTTGGCGTTGTATTCGGCCGCCGCGTTGCCGCGCTGGGCGCTTACCGACCCGGCTAGCATCGTCAGACCCACCAGACAGGCCCCGCTAAAAAGTTGTTTCATGGAAAAAGGAAGTGGTTTTTGAAAAAGTGGGTGAAAATACGAAAAAGAGCGGTTTTTTGCACGGGGTCAACGACGGGTTGGCAGAATGTGGGGATGAGTGGGGTGGGAAGGAAAGTCTAAAGAAATAATGACAGGAAGCAGGAAAGTCACAGGGGGCGGTAGTTTTGGGTTGCCAAACTCAAACTACGCCTCAGTTTCACCAACGCAACTGCTCATCCTATGGGGGTCAACCTTACGGGACCACCCGTACGGTTAAGAACGGTTGTGCTTACTCGGGTAAAGACCGCTGCACTCGCCAGTTCGTCACTCGACTCTTTTTCCAAAAAAACTCGAACGGCATGGCAAGGCCATCCGCTTTTTGACCACCTATTACAACCTGTCATTACGAGTCTATGACTACCAAATCTGTATGGTAGACGATTACCCCACCCATTTGCCCAGTCACCGGTTACTTAAACCGCTTCCCGCACCAATCCTTCCAAATCCAGGCGCCGCGTAAACATCGCAATGCCACCGTGTTCGTCGCGGGGCCAGGTTTCTTGAGGCCGGTCCCAGTACAGTTCGACCCCATTTTGGTCGGGATCGTGGAGGTAGAGCGCTTCGCTTACGCCGTGGTCGGCGGCTCCGTCGAGGGGAATAGTCGCCGCCCGCAGGCGACGTAGCGCGTCGGCTAAACTGGCCCGCGTGGGGTATAAAATGGCGAGGTGGTACAGCCCCGTGCTGCCCGGCGGGGGCGGCGAACCTCCGGCACTTTCCCAGGTATTCAGCCCAATGTGGTGATGGTAGCCACCCGCCGAAATAAAGGCGGCACTGTCACCAAACTTTTGCATCAGTTCAAAGCCCAGCACCCCGCAGTAAAATTGTAGCGCCCGGTCGAGGTTGGCTACTTTCAGGTGGACGTGACCGATGCGGACGGCGGGGTGGATGGGGATTGTGGTTGGCATCGTTTTCTATCGCGATAGTTGTCATCCTGAGCGCAGTGAAAGGACCTTATTGGCCCTCCAGGTAGTCTGTCGGTAGCCGCCCAGGACAGCCGACTGGCCGGAAATCCAACGAGTTCCTTCACTACGCTCAAGATGAGACAGTAGGGAAGTGTTACTTTTTCTCCTCCAACGCCAGTCTTACCAGTTCCACTGTATTTTTCACCTTCGCCTTGCGGAGCATATTCGCCCGGTGGTTCGAAACGGTGCGGATGCTGAGGCCCAGCCGATCGGCGATTTCGCGGCTGCTCAGGCCTTCGGCGATGAAGTTCAGCACCTGCCGCTCTTTTCGCGAGAGTTTGCCTAAACCGCTTTCGGGTTTACTCCCCTTCCGGGTGCTGTTTTTGTGAAGCAACGCCTCGGCGATGGCCGCCGAAATGGAGGATGGAAAGTACTTTTCTCCCTTCGCCACGGTGTGGATAGCCAGCAAAATCTCCTCGCGGGTGGTGTCTTTGAGCAAATACCCCCAGGCTCCGGCCTCCACCGCGTTGACGATGTACTCCTGGCTGTTGTGCATCGAAAACACGAGGGCCCGCACACCGGGGTGTTTGTCCGAAATCACCCGTGCCGCTTCCAGGCCCGACATCCGGGGCATGGTCAGGTCGAGCAGCACAATGTCGGGGCCAATCTGCGCCACTTTTTCAACGGCATCCTGCCCGTCGACGGCCTCGCCTACGATGGTCAGGTCGGTTTCGTCTTCGAGCAACGTAATCAGGCCCTTGCGCACCACGGCGTGGTCGTCGGCGATGAGAAGTTTTATCATGGGGAAGAAAAAAGGGGGCAGTAAGCAGGAGCAGTAGGCAGTGAATTCAAAAACTGCTCACTGCCCACTGCTCTTGCTTACTGACTTACACCGGTAATTTAGCAAAGACCCGCGTACCCTTGCCGGTTTCCGACGAAATCTTCAACGAGCCGTTGAGCAACTCGGCGCGGGTGCGCATGTTGTGGAGGCCGTTGCCGCTGAGCGAACGGGGGTTTTTACGCCGGGTGCTGCGCGGGTCGAAGCCCTGGCCGTCGTCTTCGATGGCGAGCGTAACGCTGCCATTTTTACGTTCTACCTCCAGCGTCACGAGGCTGGCCCCGGCGTGTTTCACGGCATTGTTGAGGGCTTCCTGGGCGATTCGGTACAGGCCCGTTTCCACAGGCGCGGGCAGGCGCAGGGTTTCGTCGGCCCGGAGTTGGACGCGTACGCCCGAACTCCGCGCCGTTTGTTCGGCCAGCAGGCGCAGGGCCGCCGCCACGCCAAAATCACTGAGCACCGAGGGCATCAGGTTGTGGGCCACGGTGCGGGTGTCGTCGATGGTTTGGTTGACGAGCCGCCGGAGTTCATCGTAGGTGCGTTGCTGTTTTTCGGTAAACGCCGCCCCGTTGAGTTTCTCGACGTGCAGTTTCAGGCCGGTGAGCATTTGCCCGATGCCGTCGTGGAGTTCGCGGGCCAGGCGTCCGCGTTCTTCTTCCTGCCCGGTGAGCAGCGAAGCCGAGCGAATTTTGGCCTCGGCTTGTTGGAGTTGGTGTTTTTCTTCCGCCGTGCGCAGCAGCGCCTCCTGGGTTTGCCGGAGCGATTGGTTGGTAAACTGAAGCTGGTCGTTGGCCACTCGTTCCTGCGCTTCCGAACGGGTAAGGCGCTGAATCACCTCGCCGGTATGCGCCACGACGGGCCGGAAAACAAACAAGCCTTCCAGAAACAACACCACGAACGTGACCACCGCCAGCATAAATTCGATGTTACGCACCCGATCCACGCGCTGCCGGGTTTCGCGGTCGTACTGAAACACGATGGCGTTCATTTCTTCCAAAAACGTCTGCTCGTGTTGGAGCACGGTGCGAAGGGCCGCCGCGTAGCCCAGTGTGTCGCCCCGGCTTTGTCCCCGGCCAATTTTCTCCAAACTCCCATACATGGCCCGGAAGTGCGGGTCGAGTTGCCGGAACAACGCGGCGGTTTCGGCGCTGATGCGGACCACCAGCGGGCCTTCGGCTTGAGGCACCAGGCCGGCCTTCAACCCTTCGTGGCAGGTTTTCCAGAGGGCGAGCAGGTGGTTGAAATCGTGGGCGTAGGCCGTCGTTCCGGCGGGATAAATGCCAGGGTAACTGAGCAGAACCGCCCGCTTGGTGAGCCGCTGACTGAGCATCCGCTGTCGGCCGGCGAGGTTGATGACGCGGGCATCGTCGAGCACGTCGCCGAGCGAGTACTGGATGAGCACCTGCCCCGACAGCGAGAGCAAGGCCACGGCAGTGAGCGCCAGGATGTAGTAGCGCGTGAGGCGGCGAGAAACCTGGATGTCGAGGTCGGGGGGGTTCATTGCTGAAAAATACGCAGCGAAGGCGGTTTTTCAAGCAGAAAGCCCCGACGAGTGCATAAGTCACTCGCCGGGGCTGCCCCAATCATTCTCATTTAAAACTGGTCAGATTTCCTCGATGGCTAGGTGGGTCGTTTTCACCTGGTTGAGTTCCATAACTTTCTTTAATTCCGTGGCTTTCGTCACCCAAGCCTTACCGTCTTTTTCGTCGTAGTCATTCTTAATCAACTCGTTCGCTTTTTCGATGGCCTTATCGGGCATATCCAGGTAATAATACAAAAAGGCCAGGTTGTAAAAACTGGCATAGCGTAGTTTTTTATCCGTTTTATCGTCCGAAGCGTACTTCGATTTCAAGCCTTCAAAGTAGGCGATGGTCGGGCTGAGAGTCGCCACAATCTGTTCGGACGATTCGTTGAAGCGCATCTCTGAGAAAACTTCCTTAATTTTAGTACAAGCCTTTTGAAAAGCCTCATTTTCAGGGTGTTTTCTCGAATCAGAGTTCCAGATTATTTCCTGCCCTTTCGTTGGGGCAAAACCGTATTTTTGATTGGTTTCACCGATTGCTCTACCCAACGTTTTGGTAACGAACAGCCTCACTAAGTTTTCCCGAATAATGTCTTTGTTGTTTATAAAATAAGCAGAAGCATCGACACTGGAGGTGAATTCATCGGAATACCAGATATTAAACCAATCCGGATTCGAAAAGCTACCTTGTTTGTCCCAGTCTCCCGGCACACCTGGAACAATAGACTTGTCTTTTTGTTGATTTACAGGTAGTTGCGCTATATTTGTACTG
>CAXTIG010000057.1:0-35374 GCA_964244295.1 uncultured Cytophagales bacterium | reverse complement strand
TTTCGCAGGCTTGTTGGAAGAAAAACGTCAGGGCGGGATTCAGCTTGAGCAAGGCGCTGAGCCGTTCGGCCCCGTTGGTGCTGATGGCCGCCGCCGGAATCAAGGCTACGCCCGTGCCGTAGCGCAGCCCGCCCGTGTGGGGGAAATCGTCGAGCGAGGGGTTCATCGAGCGGACAATCGCCCCGACCGCGCCGAGTTTGGCGGCTTCGGTGGCCCCGGCGGCGCGTTGGTCCACGGCCCCGGCGTAGGCTTCAAACGTATTGAGTTTGGTCGGGTCCATGGGGCGGTTAAAAAAGACGATCTTCCCGGCCACTTTCTCCCGGCCCAGCGCCCGCAGTTCAGGGAAATTTTTCACCTCGATTATCCCCGCCGTAATGCCCGGCGCGGGGGTGGCGACCGAGCCGCCAAGGGCGGCGATGGGCACGTCGATTTTTTGGGAGCCGTTGAGAATCGTGGCTTTTTCTTTCGCGCCCCGCACCCAGTGCGGCACCTTCACGTCCTGCAAAAACACCCGGTCAAACCCTTCGGCTTCCAGCGTTTTCTTCGCCCACTCCACCGCCTTTTTCGAGCCTTCCGACCCCGCCAGCCGGGGACCGACGCCTTTGGTGAGTTGCCGCAGCCACTCGTAGGATTTGCCGTGGGACAGGATTTCGTTGTAAATGCGGCGAATCGACACCGAATCGGAGTTTTGGGCGAACGAGGGGGAAGTTGATAGCCCCAGCAGGGCCATCACGAGGATTTTTTGCATAAAATTTGAGGTGGAAATCAACCCGGAATTCGTCAAAAATAGGCAGAATGGATGGGAAAGAAAGAAGCACCGGAGCCTCATTTTTCGATCGACGCCGCGTACAAATTCCCGTTGCGAAAGCGGGAAGGCCGTTCGGCCAGCCGACGGATGCTCGCATACCCCGCCGCCGCGAACAGCCGGGTCAACTCGGCGAAGGGAGTGGGATACGGCACCCAGGGATTGGCCGCCGCCGTGTCGTATTCCACGATCAAAAAACGGCCGCTGGCGCGGAAGTGGCCGGTGGCTTTTTCGAGAAAAGCCCGCTTGTCCTGCACGTAGTGCAGCGAGTTGGCCATCAGAATTCCGTCGAGGTCGGAAAACGGCCAGGCATCCCGGCTGAAATCGAGAGTTATTTTTTCAATCGACCGACCCGACACGGCGGGAACGCGCTCCAACGCCGCCCGGTCGGTATCGACGGCGTACACGGTGCTTCCGAGCGGCAGTAAACCCACCAACGCTTGCGTAAACAGGCCCGATCCACAGCCCAAATCCGTCCAGCGGGCAGGGGTCGGGTCGTGCCACCCGGCGGGTTGGAGCAAGGTGCGGGCTTCGGGGAGTTGCATCGGAGGAGACTGGTTTTAGAAAAATTATTGCGGCACCCACCGCTGTCATCCAGAGCGAAGCGAAGGACCTCGTCGGCCCTCCGGCTAGTTTGCCGGTTGCTTACATTCGACTACCCGAGGTCCTTCGCTACGCTCTGGATGACAGCGGTGGGGTTGTGGTTACTGGACTCAAGCCAGTTTTATTCCCACTTCCCCCGCTTTTTTCATCACAAACTGCCGCGCCTCGTCGTACTCCTCCGGCGTGCGCAAATGCTCCAGCAGCAGCGGCACCTCCCGACCCAGCGACGTGACTTCGCGCAGGTAGGTGCCGTAGTCGAGGCCACCCCGGCCCGGCAGGGCTTCGGCAAAATGTACGTCTTTGCCCCACACATCTTTCGCATGAACCGACACCACCCAGCGCCCTAATTTCTGAAACGTTTCGCGAATGAGCGCCGCGTTCTGGTAGTAACGTTCGGGGCGGTTGATGAGGTTGGCGATGTCGACGTGGGCCGCGAAACCGGGCCGGTCGATGGCCCGGATGAACTTCAGGTAGGAATCGGGACCGTCGGGCAAACTCCAGCCCATCATTTCGAGGGCAAATTTGGCCCATTTCGGTTTCACGGCGTCGATCACCTTCCGGCAATTCTCGACGGTGGCGTCGAAATAGTCCGTTGTCAGGTTGCGGGGGTCGGGGCCGTCCCACTGGCTGGGGTTGAACGACCCCGCAATGTTGACGCAGGCCCGCGCCCCCAGGGCTTCGGCCAGGGCCAGCCGTTCGGTCACGTAGGTCAGGTTTTTCTGTCGTTTCCCGATGTCGGCGTCGAGCATATTTACCCAGGCTCCCACTTCGGCCAGCACCACCTTTTCCGCCGCGAAGGCGTTCCGAATCGCCTCGATCCGGTTGGTGTCTTTCAAGTCCACGGCGGGCGCGTAGGCGGCGCTGTACCCCAGGCGGCGGTGTTCGCGGGCCAGTAGTTCCGGGTCGTCGGTTTTGAGGAAAATGGGTCCGCCCAACCGCAGGCGTACCGGAGCCGGTTGCCCGACGGCCATTGGCTGAAGCAACCAGCCGCCCGCCGTCAGGGCCGAGGCGTGGAGGAAGTGGCGACGCGAACAGGTAGGCATGGTTGGGTTGGTTGGTGAGGGGTTACAAACCGGAGGCGCAAAAGACACTTGCGCCGGATGAAGGGAACCGGTGCCAGTTCGCGTAGTTCCAGTGCTTTCGCACGCAAAGACGGCTTCTGATTTTTTTTACTGAAAAGTCGCGGTGCTTTACCCCGAAAGTGGCCCGTATTCCGTCGTGGCATCGCTTTTATAGGCTACCCCGTCTCTGCTTTCGGTATCGCCATTCCTTTACTTTTCTCCATGCGGATTCTCTGGAATTACCTAAAACCCTACCGCTGGCTGGCTAGCCTGGCCTTGGTGCTGGCGGGCGTGGCGCAGGTGCTGGCCCTGGTTGACCCCCTTATTTTCGGGAAACTCATCGACACCTACGCGACCAACCCGGCGGGCAAAACCCAGGCCCAGTTGCTCCGGGGCGTGTTGGGACTGCTGGGATTGGCCGTCGGCGTGGCGATTCTCTCGAACCTGGCCAAAGCCGTGCAGGAATACCTGACACGCCTGGTGGTGCAGAAATTCGGCACCGATATTTTCAACGACGGACTGAAACAAACCCTGCGGCTCTCGTACCAGGAATTCGGCGACCAGAGCAGCGGGGCCACCCTGTCGCTCTTGCAGAAAGTCCGGACCGACACCGAGAAATTTATCAATGCCTTCGTCAACATTCTGTTTTCGTCGGTGGTGGGCCTGGGGTTTCTGATCTTCTACGCCATCACCAAACACTGGGCGTTGGTACCCGTTTTCCTGATCGGCGTGGTGCTGTTGGGGAGCCTGACGGGGCTGTTGAGCAAGCAAATCAAAAGCACCCAGCGGGCCATCAACCGCGAAACGGCCCTGCTGGCGGGTGTCATCACGGAATCACTGCGCAACGTCGAACTCATCAAAAGCCTCGGCCTCACGTTTCCCGAAATCCGGCGGCTCAAAGTCCAGACGGGGCGGATTTTTGAGCTGGAAATGTACAAAGTCCGGCGCGTGCGGCGGCTGGCCTTCTGGCAAAGCATCACGCTCAACGTGCTCAAACAGTCGGTTCTTTTTACGCTGCTTTGGCTTATTTTCCGGAAGGTACTCAGCACGGGAGAATTGATTTCGATGCAGTTTATTTCGGTGGCAATCTTCACCCCCTTGCAGGAGTTGGGCAACTTGATCCTGGCCTACCGCGAAGTCGAAGCCGGGCTGGCGGGGTACGATCAGTTGATGCGGAAGCCCATCGAGCGCAATCCCGAATCGGCCGTGGAAGTCGGCCCCATCGAGCGGCTGCGGTTTGCCGACGTGGTGTTTCGCCACCAGGGTGACCGGCAAAACGCCATCGACGGCGTGTCGTTCGAGGCCGGGCTGGGCGATACCATCGCGTTCGTGGGGCCGTCGGGGTCGGGGAAATCCACGATGGTGAAACTGCTAGTGGGCCTGTACCGGCCCGGCGGGGGAGAGATTTTCTACAACGACATTTCGACCAACGATCTGCGCTTCAACCCGATGCGTCGGCAGATTGGCTTCGTCACCCAGGACACGCACCTGTTTTCGGGCAGCATCCGCGAAAATTTACAGTTGGTCAAGCCCGACGCAACCGACGCCGAAATGCTCGAAGCCCTCGACAAAGCCGCCTGCGATGGCTTGCTGGCCCGCTCCGAGGCGGGCCTGGATGCGCAGATCGGCGAGGGCGGGCTGAAGATGTCGGGCGGGGAAAAACAGCGGCTGTCGATTGCCCGGGCGTTGGTGCGCCGCCCCCGGCTGCTTATTTTCGACGAAGCAACCTCGGCGCTGGATTCGCTCACGGAGGAAGAAATCACCGACACCGTGCGCAGCGTATCAGCTCTGAATGAGCAGATTACCATTTTGATTGCGCACCGGCTCTCGACGATTTTGCACGCCAACCCCATTTTTGTGCTGGAAAAAGGCCGGATTGTCGAAACCGGTAGCCACGACGACCTGGTCGCCGCCAAAGGATTGTACTACGCCCTGTGGCGGCAACAAATCGGCGAACGGAAAAAAGACGTGGTAGACCCTGCCGGGTGAACCGGGTGGTTCAGACCCGCGAGCACGAATTTATTGGCTGGCTATTTATTAAGTGCGAAGGAGCCGGTCACCCACCAACCGGAGTTTGTAAAGATGCTCCGGAAATTCCACCGTCGTGCGGCCTTACGAGTAGTTAAACCCCAAACGGCAAGTCATACTCCTTCACCACGGGCTTCGAACTGCGGGTTTTTACTTCTACCCTGGCCTTCAGGGGCGACCCGACGAGCAACGAATTTTTGATGTACTGATCGTCGTGAACCAGCCAGGAATAGTCTTCCAGCAGGTATTCCGACACCCCGGCTTTGGTGGCCTGGTAGGCCCAGCGTTCGGTGATGAGCGGCTCGTAGTTGATAATCTGGCCCAGGTAGAGCACCTGTACGCCGGGCAAGGATTGGTTGCCTAATTCGGTGCAGTCGACTACGGTAATGTGGAGCGAAGACCCATCTTCCAGGTCTTTCACGGCCCATTCATCGCGGATTGTTTTGACGTTTGCCACGGTTAAAAAAAGAATAAAGGGTACGGAATACGGCCTGAAACGGTACATCGGGAGAGGCGAGAACAACGGAACATTGGCTGGCCTGAGCGAAGTAAAAGTAGCCGGGCGGCAGGTGGGAAAGCGACGACCAATCAACCGGAGGAGGAATCGAGTGAATAACTCCCGGCAGGCGGCAATAACGGGAGGCAGAAAAGAAGCGGATGAATTGTACGGGGCGCGGATGGAATTGGTTTTGAGAAGATTGGAATTGCAAAGGCCATTCGGAACGACGCCCCCGAATGCCGGGGCACGGTGTCGGATCAAATGCCGGGTTGCCGCGAACAAAGCCAGCGATGCTGCTGGAAAAAGTTATGGTGGATGCTATCTTTGTCCAGTCTGCCAATCGACGAAGGCAACCTTTTCATCCTCTTCATGAAACGCACTTTATTCCTGCTAGTGCTACTGCTGGCGAGCGCCTGGGCCTCGGCCCAATCCGATCGGATTTTGCAGGAAGAACAACGCCTGCGCAACCTCACCCAACCGTCGGCTCAGATCGATAAACTGATCGAACTTTCGGCCCTTTACGCCCAAGACAAGCGCTTTCCTGAAGCACTCTCCAAAGCCGATCGGGCCTACGAAATGGCCCTGAGTCGGCGCGATCTTACCCGTCGCGTGGCCGCCATGCGGCAGCAGGCGGCCGTGCTCTGGTTGAAAAAAGACGGTAAGGAAGCCACCGAAAAACTCGACCTGGCTTACGCGCTGCTCCTGCCGGGAGGTTCGATGGCCGAACTGCGGAAGCACCTGGTCCTCATGCGCGAGTTGGCTCAGGCCCGTGGGAAAAATCAGGACGTCGCCCTGCTTGACCGTAAAATCGCCATCATTCAGGGAGAACTTTCGCCGGGTGCGGGCGGGGCAAAGCGCGACTACGAACAGGTGCAGGAGGAAAATCGCCTGCTCAGCATTCGCCTGGCCGAAATCAACCGCGAGCGCAACGACCTCGACACCCTCAGCCAGCGCTTAGACGCCGACAAGCGCCAGCTCGCCAGCGAAACAAAACGCCTGAGCACCGACAAGCGCCTGCTCAATGTCGCCGTTAGTTCGCAGCGGCAGGTGATTTCAACGATGACCGAGCAACAGGTGAAAACGGCGTTGCTCCTGGCCCGGCAAAAATTGGCCGTGGACTCCCTGGCCTACCTCGCGTTGCAGGATTCCCTGGAAATCGGGCAGCAGCGGGCGCAACTCAATCAACAACAAGCAGAAATCGGGCAGCGTCAGGCCGAACGCAATATGCTCATCGCGATTTCGGTGTTGGTGCTGGGTGCTGCGATTGGCTTTTTCAACCGATCGCTCGTGATGAAACGCCACAACAGTCAACTCAGCGATAAAAACGCGATGATTGAGCAGGAGCGCCAACGGGCCGAAAAATTGCTGCTCAACATTTTGCCCGCCGCCGTGGCGGGTGAACTCAAGATCAAGGGCTTTGCTCAAACCCAGAGCTACGAGCAGGTATCGGTGCTCTTCACCGACTTCAAAGGGTTCAGCCAGATTGCGGAGAAAATTCCGGCCCGGGAACTCGTTGCCGATCTCGATTACTGCTTCAAAGCCTTCGACAGCATCGTGGGGGTGTACGGCCTGGAAAAAATCAAAACCATCGGCGATTCCTACATGTGTGCCGGGGGCCTGCCCGACCCGGATCCGGGCCACCCCTTGCGGATCGTGCGGGCCGCCCAGGCCATGCAGGCCTTTATGGAAGTGTGGCAAAACCAGCGGGATCGCGAGAACAAACCCCTGCTCGAAATCCGCATCGGCATCCACACCGGCCCCGTCGTGGCGGGGGTCGTGGGGGAGAAAAAGTTTGCCTACGACATCTGGGGCGATACGGTCAACATTGCCTCCCGAATGGAAAGCAGCAGCGTAGCGGGTAAAATCAACGTGTCGGGAACCACCTACGAACTCATCCAGGAACACTTCAACTGCACGCACCGGGGGAAAATTCTCGCTAAAAACAAAGGCGAAATCGATATGTATTTCGTAGAAACCCAGCGAACGGAAGTGGTGGAGGGAGGAAGCGTTTTAGCCTGAAACGGCACGGACTGGGTCTTGCTCATTTCGAGCGAAGAACTAAACCGCTTCGGCAAGAAAAGCAGTAGGCAACGCTCACGCCGGTGACGGGGCAGCCACTCCGGCTTCGATGAAAATTTGTTTGACGATTGGAAATTCCTGTTGCACGGTAGTCCGAATCCGGGTAACCGCCTGGGTAATCTGGCCAGTAGTCAGGTCGGGACGGAAGTCGATAACCAGCACCAGAAAAACCTCTTCCGGACCCAGGTACATCGAAGGCGACTGCAAGACCCTGCCCACGGCCTCATCCCCTTCGACCAACGCCAGCACCTTGCGCACCGCCACCGGATCGGCGCTTTCGCCCATCAGCAGACTTCGACTTTCGCGAGCCAGCACCACCGAAACCGCCGTTAGGATGAGTCCGATCACGATGGAGGCGGCGCCGTCAAAATACGGATTGGCCAGTTGATGGCCCAAGAAAACGCCCAAAAATGCCACGATCAACCCCCAGCACGTCGGCCGCGTCTTCAAACAACACCACAAAGGTGGAGGGGTCTTTACTCCGTTTGACGGCTACCCAAAAGGGCTGACTGCCCCGTTGCCGGTTAAATTCGTTGAGGGCGGTGAGGAAAGAAAAGCCGTCCAGCACGAAGGCGATGCCGAGCACGACGTAATTCCAGCTTGGGTTGGTAATTAACTCAGGATGTTGCAGGTGGGTGATTCCCTCGTAGAACGATACGCCCCCGCCCCCGCCAAAAATGAGAATGGAAACAATGAACGCCCAGAAATACAGCTCCTTGCCGTAGCCGAAAGGCCGTTGGTCGTCGGCGGGTCGCTGACTGCGCCGGATGCCCAGCAGGAGCAACACTTCATTCAGCGAATCGACCAGCGAATGGATTCCTTCTGAAATCATCGCCGAACTACCGTCACGCCCGCCGCAATAAACTTGGTCAGGGCAATGGCTACGTTGGCGGCTAACGCGCTGTAAATCGGCGTTTTGGAAGCGGGCATGGTTGGGAGCGGATTGATGGTACACGGGACCTGCTCGCCCACCGACGATTATTCGTCGTATTCACCGATTGTTCGAAGAGGCTTGCACTCTTTGCGAACAGTCGGTGAATACGACGAATAACGAAGAAAAATCTGATTCTGCGGCAGGATGGGGTTAAACGCGCAGCTTTCCCTCAATCGAGTCGTCGAGGGTTTTGCCCAGGATTGCGCCCGCTGCCATCTTCACAAAGGCCACGGCATTGCCGTGTTTGTTGTCCCAATAATACCCTTCCTGGGCTTCGACTTTGAGCACCGTAATCCGGGGGTCATCTTCTCCTTCGGTAAACCACGTTTTCAGAATAGGCTCCCAAAGTTCCTTGATCAGTTGTTTGTCTTTAGAGATGGTGGCCATCCCGTACACGCTGAGGAAATCGGAATGGGCCGAACCCTGAAATAAAAGCTGGACGCGGTTATCGGCCTGGATATCCGCGTTTTTATGGCTATCGTCGGCACTCAAAAACCAGAAATTGCCCCGTTCATCCACCTTTTGCACCGCCATGGGCCGTACTTTCAACGGGGCGCCGGTCGTGATTTTCGTGCAGAAATAACACGTGTTGCTCTGGCTGGCCAACCCTTTTAGTTTTTTCCCGGCTTCCGCGCCGGTTAGATCGTCATGATTTTCTTCAGGCTGTTGTTGATTGATGCTGTCCATGGTGTTTTTGTTGGTTGATGAAACATGAGTATTGCCGATTGCCAATAAAAGACCATTCCAGCCCGGAAAGCAGGAAGGAACAAACGCAACGAGTCGGAACGGGTACCGAACAGTTCGCCCCGCAAGGAGTACAAATCTGTATCAGGAGGTCTTTTGCACCAGAGGGTGATTCGCATTCAGAAACCCGCCCGACGGCCCCATGTCTGCACGATGCGCGGTGCCCCGGCTACCGTGCGGGGATTGGCGGCAAAGTCGTAGAGCTGCCGAATTAGTTCATCAAGTTCTTCCCGCGAAGCCAAACCGTCCTGGAGCACGGCATCGGCGATATTTTCCATCGTGAGCGGGTTGAGCAACTTCGCCTCGCCCTGGGTGGCGGCGGGTTGGACGAGGTGCAGGCCCACCTGCCCGAAACCCGCGTCGGCCAGCAAAATAGGCAATTGTAGACCGAGGTTGGCGTTGCCGCCGCGCTGTTGCACCACCGCGCCGTATAATTTCTGGTAGCGCCTAAACGCGGGCGAGTCAGGCCAGGTGAAGGAACCGCTGAAATCAACGTCTTCGACCACGACCAGACCGCCGGGGCGCAGGTGCCGGTAAAACGCCGCGAGGACGCGAGCCGGGTCGGCGAGGTGCGAAAGCAAAAAGCGGGCGTACACCACGTCAAAGTCGGTTCCGGCGTCTGCCGTGCGGATGTCGAGTAAGCGGTACTCGACGTTGCGGATTCCCGCCTCTTCGGCCTCCCGGCGGGCGAGGTCGAGTTTGGTCTCGTCCACATCCACCCCGATCACCCGACCCACCGGGGCCACCCGTCGGGCGAGTTCCAGGGTCACATCGCCGCCGCCGCAACCCACGTCGAGGCAGCGCAGCCCGTCGCCGATGTGCAGACGATCGAACAGTGCCGTGGTGCCCGGTTGCATCGTGCGGGAAAGCACCCGCAGGCGTTCCCGGCCCGCCACTCCTCCCCGGATGGCGTAGTGGTTGGTGGTTGACATGGGTGAATTTGGGAAATAATTGACGATGTTTTTTGGGCGTGCGGGTCACCCTGAGCGTAGTCGAAGGGTGTGCGGTGGGCCAGCGCTGACCAGCCGCACACCCTTCGACTACGCTCAGGGTGACCCCGCCGCTTGTTATTTCCATTTTCCTACCTCGCATTCCGTTTTACCTACCAACTGCCGATTTCAGATTGGTGGCCCTTCCGCAAGCCTCTACTTTTGACCCATCAGTTCGGCAACAAACCAGTCGGCAACTGAAAACCCCTACTAAACAACTCCTCTCCAATGAATGCCTCAACCCAATCTCCCGCAGGCTCTTCGATCCTGACCAATTACGTCACCGTCCTGAAAAAAGTTGCTGATTTCGACGGACGGGCCAGACGGAGCGAATATTGGTATTTTTTCCTGGTCAACGTCCTCGTTTCCATCAGCTTCAATGTCATCGGCATGGCGCTCGATGGTGCGTCGTTCATCGGCCTGTTGAGCACACTGTACGCCCTGGCGGTGCTGATCCCTTCCATCGCGGTGGCCGTCCGCCGGATGCACGACGTGGGGAAGAGCGGGTGGTACGCGCTGATTCCGGTTTATAACCTGGTGCTGGCTTGTACCGAAGGAACGGCGGGCGGAAACGAATACGGAGCAGATCCCAAAAAGTAAAGAAGCAATTTTGATTCTGAGAAGAGTAGCCTGTTCCACAGAGGCTGTCATCCCGACGCAGGAGGGATCTCGTTGGCCTTCCGAGACGATTGCCTGTAACCAGTAACTCGGTCCTTTAACGAGATCCCTCCTGCGTCGGGATGACAACCCTTTTTTTTGTTGAAAACTCAAAAGCCAAACCAGACACCCTTCCCACACCCCAACCCTCCAACGTTCGTTCCTACCCATCAAGGCTTACCAGCCGCCGGTTCGGGCAAGTGCCGCACCACCTGCCGGAGCAACTCCTTGATTTCACCCGTCTGCGCGACGATGTTCGGGTGCGTTGCCTGGATTTGCTTGCGTTGGTTAGACAGCGTCAGCGAACGCAGAATGATCGGAATCGTCGGGTGGGTCTGGAGCAACTGCTGGCAGTAGGTCAGTCCCGCTGCGGGGTTGCCCTCCCGGTTGGAATCGGTCACGATCAGATCGATCCGCTGGCGGGCGAGCACATTCGTAGCTTCCTGCGAGGTGAGGGCGGTGTGGTGCCCGATGCCCAGTGACTGGAGCGATTGCAGTTCGATAAAATCGTTAGCAGGTTCGCTGTCGATCCACAAAATCACGGGTTTGTAGCCCGCCTTGCGGAAGCGCTCCACTTTGTCAACCGTTTTTTTATCGCGGTTGAGGCCCACGCGCCAGAGCACGTTGCTATCGGCAAACAAGGCGCGGGTGCTGTCCTGACCCGTGGAAAGCAACTGATTCCGGCGGATATTTTTGTATTTTTTCCAATCAAATTGCTTCAGAAAATCACTGGCCGCCTGCGCGCCGCGTCGGAACAGGTCGAGTTTGGCGGCATCGTCGATGCTGAAATTGAGCCAGTTGTGTTCCCCAACGTCGATAAATCCGATGATTTCCTTGAAATCGTCGCTGCTCTGGATCGTCTCGGCATCGCGGATGTTGCGCGCGCCCTCGAAGCAGGCGTTGATGATGTCGAGCATGCTGTCGATGCGGTTGAAATCGGTCCGTTCCAGGCCTAGCCGCACCCCGAACGTGGGCCGTTTTGGAATACCTTTCCAGTCGTGAAAAACGTCGATGGGGAAGTTGGACATGATGCCGCCGTCCACCAGCAGCACCTGTTCGGGAATGGGGCCAAAATACCCGGCCCCCAGGTCGGGGGCCGACCAGCGGTCGCTGTACGCCGTGTTGGTGCGGGGCAGGGCGCTGAGGTCGAGTTTGACCGGCGAAAAAAATAGGGGAATCGACATGGACGCCCGCACGAACTGCGCCGGATGCACGGCGGCGGGCTGGGCAAAGTACAGTTCGCTCATTTTCGGAAACTGCACCTTGGTTTCCGTCGTGAGGTCGGCGGCGATGATGGCGAGTTGGGCGAGTTCTTCTTCCTTGAATTGCGGCAGCAGGCTCTCCGGGAAGTCGTTCATGTTGGCCAGCAGTTTTTCGGTCGTGTCCATGCTGGCCCCGCTCAGTACGCCTTCGATCCACTGGTAAAACGTGTTACCGGGGTTCAGGCCGTCCCGAAACAAGACTTCGTCGAGGTTCCCCACCGCCGCGACGATGCCGCCCATCCACGTCCGAACCCGGTTCGATGAAGACAAAGCCCCCACCAACTGCCGGACGTCCCAGCCGCCGTCCATGAATTCCGAGAAATCTTTGTTGGCCAGAATGCGCAGAATCTTGTCGCTCTTCCGCTCGTGGGGTTTACCCAGCGCCGCCAGCAAGATGGTGTTGATCGAACCAGCCGAAGTACCCGCCAGACTGGCAAAGCGGATGCCCATTTCCTCGAGTACGTAGGTGTAGCCCACCAGCGCGATGCCCAGAATACCGCCCCCTTCCTGCACCAGATCGACGAACTGGAGCGGAAAATCCGGATCGTCGGGATTGTCCATCCGAACGTCGGAAATCAGGTACGCGTCGGGGTCCTTCCGTTGAAGTTCTTTCAGCGAATACACGATTCCGCGAACCTCGTTGGTAAAATCTTCGACTTGCAGCGGCATGGGAATGACGGTTTAGGGACGAATTTTTCCTAAAATTTATGAATGCTGACCATTTTAGCGCGTCAAGGCTAACGGATTTTTAACGGAAAGCAGTTTAGAATTTCAAAAAGTCGGTAATAACGTGCGGGAGTCACCCTGAGCGGAGTCGAAGGGTGGTGCGGTGGGCCAGCGCTGACCAGCCGCACACCCTTCGACTCCGCTCAGGGTGACCGCTGCACCTAAAAAATCAAATTCTAAACAACATCATCGTCAACCTGGTGAAACGGAAGACCTACCCAATGCCAGGCGCAGGCAAAGCAGGGGCAACAGCAGGGTGATCGGCGTAAACGTGTACTTCTCGAACGGATTCGTCGAGAGCAGGTTGCCAACGGTGTTAAGCGCAAACAGCCCGGCCATCAGCCAAAACGCGATGGTCAGCGCGAGGGCAGGCACCCGGAGGGGCAGTACGCCCGCCCGCAAGCCCACCACCGCGAGCATCAGTGCATTGATTCCGATGGAAATGGTCTCGAATCGTACCATTTCTGCCTCGCTGTTCAGCCGCCCTCCCCAGGCAATATCGTAGGGAATGAGGCGGACTAAAATGAGGACGTGAAACAGGATGACGAGCGAAAAGATGCCGCCTAAATGAGGAGGGAAAGACGCTCGGAACGAACGGAGAACATGGAGGTAATGAGCGGAGGGTTGGGGGCAAAAGTAAGGAGGTTGGCCAAGCAACTTCCAATCGAATCAGCTTTTTTGACAATAATCACCCCACCCACCTCCCCACCAACCCCACCCGCTTATCGGCCACGCTATTCAAAATCGAAAGGCTGCTCCGAAAGGCGATGTTCACGCTGGAGCCGTCAAACCGGCAGGTGAGCGTGTCGTAGTGGGCGGTTTCGACAAAACGCCAGGTCATTACGAAGGTGTTCGGATCGGTCCAGGCTCCACTGGCGGCTACGCGGCGGATGGTCACGGTATCTTCCTCCTCCGGGCGGATTTTCAGTGGGCCGAGTGGGAACGTGGTTTTCCCCTCCATCCAGCGGCCCCAACCGCCGGTAAGTCGGCGCTCAGCGCTGGCGTCGCGGAGGAGCAAACGGCAGAACTTCGGCCCGAAGTCAAACAAGCAGTCCTTCACACCCAGCGGGTTATTGGCCACGGCGTAGCGCTTGCCGCTCACCTGAATGGCCATCGGCGAGGTCAATTGGCCGGGCGGCAGCGGCAGGGCGAGGGCGGCGAGTTTTTGCCGGAGTGGGGCGGGGTCGGAGCCGGTCAGGCCCTCGCCGCGCAACGCGGGCAAAACGTGTTGCCAGAGCACGTCGAGGATCGCCTGCATGTCGCCGGTTTCGGAGGTGATGGCAATTACAGCGTCTTCTTTGGGCAACACCACGCAGTACTGCCCGAAGGCCCCGTCGCCCCGGTAGGCGTCGTGGCGGCAGCGCCAGAACTGGTAGCCGTAGCCCTGGAGCCAGTCGTTTTCGGCGGCGGGGCGACTGCCGCCCTTCGAGGGCACCTGTCCCTGCGTGGCCTCGGCAATCCAGGCTTCGGGGATGAGCCGCTTGCCTTCCCAAATCCCTTTTTGCAAATACAACTGTCCGAACTTGGCGATGTCTTCGGTGCGAACCCGCAGGCCCCAGCCGCCCACGTCGATGCCTTGGGGGTTCGTTTCCCAGTCGGCCCCTTCGATGCCAAGCGGGTCGAACAGGCGCGGTTTGAGGTAATCGAGGACGGTCTGGCTGGTCCGTTTTTGGACTAGCGCCGAGAGCATGAACGTAGCCCCGCTGTTGTACGTGAAAAAGCTACCGGGCGCGTGTTCGACGGGCAGCGAGAGGAAGGTGCGCACCCAGGTGGTTTCGGGGTGTTCGAAGAGCGCGCCGGTGGTGTCCTGGGCGTGGCCGGTGTTCATGGTCAGCAAGTCCTTCACCCGCATGGCGGCGAGGTTGGGGCTGAGGGTTGCGGGGAGGTCGTCGGGGAACAGCCCCACGACCTTGTCCTCGACCCTCAGATTGCCCTCGGCCACGGCCAGCCCAACGGCGGTGGAGGTGAAACTTTTGGAGAGCGAGTAGAGCGTGTGCCGGTAGTCGGCGGCGTAGGGTGCCCACCAGCCTTCGGCCACGACTTTTCCGTGCTTCAACACCATCACGCTGTGCAGGTGGAGCTGCTTCGTTTCGACGGCGTTCAGAAAATCGAGAATTCCGCCCGAGGCCACGCCCTGGGCTTCGGGCGTGCTGCGGACCAGTCCACCGGCAGCAGCCCAGGCCGGGAGGGTAGTGGCGAGGTGAAGTCCCGCCACGCCGAAGCCGAGTTGGCGGAGGAAGTGGCGGCGGGAAGTAGTCGAGGGGATGAATTCCTGAGTTTCCACGGGGGTTGGTTGGTTCGGAGGTTGTGGATGCAAGCAACCAAAAAAGGGATAAACTTCCTACGGGCCACGGGGTGTAAGACCCGTTTATCAGCCCACCACTTAAGTGGTGGGAAAAAGGAACGAATGGCTAAGTGGGTGAAACCGTTTCAACGGTTTTGCGGCCCGTAAACCGTTGAAACGGTTCTCAATCTCCACCCCTGTCTCTTACTTTCCCCTGGTTAAAACCAGGGGCTGATAAACTAAACTGGTCCTACACCCCGTGGCACACCTGCCCACGCCGACGGAATTGCGACACTTCAGCCCTTGAAAATCCCGGTTGAAGCGGCCAAAACCCCAGTCCCCGCTTTGTAGCCTTTCCCCGCTTCCCACCCCGCCGCACCTTTGCCGCGTCCTTTTCTTCAGACGCCACCATGAAATCGAACCGATTCAACGCCGTTCAAAAATTCCTCTTCTTCGGCCTGGCAATCGCCGTCAGCCTTGCCGCCCACGCCACCAACGACCCACTGGCCGGGGCGCTCGCCGGGGTAGCGTCGCAGTTGCAGCCCGTCAAAACGGCCAACGCCCAGTTTGTACAGAAACTCGAAACGGCCCAACCGGCCTACCGGGCCACCTTCGCCCTGACCCGCACCGACAACAAGGGCAAAAGCAGCGAAGAAACATATTTCCTCAACCTCGCCGACCTCGACGGTTCGACGGTAACGTACAAAGTCGAGCGCGACGTGATTGCCGTGCTGGCCGACACCAAACAACACCGCAAGTTTATCCGCCACACCGAAGACGGGGATTGGAAGGCCCTGACCGACCGCCTGAAACTATACGCCGACACACCCGACATCGCCAAAGCCCTGGTCGAGGCGCTGAAAAAAGCCATTCAGTCGGCGAATACCGTGTACGCCCTGGCCAAAACCCCCGACACGATGGACGGCCTGCGGGCCTGGCTGAAAACCGCCATCGGCCCCGAAGCCATCGGCTCGGTGAAGTACGAACAGGCCCTGACCTTCGACGCCGATAACCCGCTGCGGGCGGTGTTCCGGCGGAGTGAGGTGGGCGCGAAGGGAGCGGCCACCCAGGAAACGTTTTCGTTCAACCTCGGCGACCTGAGCCTGGAGGGCCTGCAAATCGAAACCAAAGGCAGTCGCCTGGAACTGCACCTGCCCATTCAGCAGAAGCAAAATCGGATGGGTTACGCCAAAGACGGGAAACTGGACAACGTGGTTTCTTCGCTCGAATTCGTCAGCGCCGACCCCGACCGGATTCGCGACTTGTTGAGCGCTTGGCGCAAGCTGATTCCGCAGGCCGTCAAGCAGTTGCAGGCCAGTCAGCCCAAGTTCTCTGATTTCGCCGTGGCGCAGAAAACGCTGGAAGCCAGCATCCAAACCGCCAAAACCAACGACCGCAGCATCGAGCAAACGCTGAAGGCGGACTGCCTCTGCCGCTACACCCGCCGCGAAGTTTTCAAGAAAAATAATTTGGAAGAAACCTACGAATTCAACCTCGCCGACCTCGCCCCGCAGGGCACCAAACTGGGCGTGGACAAGGAACTCTACACCGTCGAACTGAAAACCCGCGACAACCAACGGGTAATCGGCTACCTGAAAAACGGCGTTCGCCAGAATTACGTCGCGGGCTTGGAACTGGCTGCCGACAACCTCGAAGCCGTGCGCTTCCTCGACGAAGCGGTTGAGAAAGCGATTCAGTCCTGTGCCCAGTCCAGGAAAAGCCTCGTACCCAGCGGCCAGCAAACCCGGCTCGACTGGATCAGCCAGCAACTCGCGGCGGATACCGGTCAGCCTGACGCGGTAAGTCAGACCTTGAAGGCCGAAAACGGCCCCTGCGACCTGAAACTGACCGTAACCGAAGGCGGAAAAAAACCCACTGAATTGGTGTACGACCTCTCCTTGAACGGCCTCAACGCCGATGCTGTCGGGTTCGACGTGAACGGGAAGAATGTGTTCGTCAACCTGACGACCAAAGGCCGGGAAAAACTCATCAAAACGACGAAAGACGGCAACCCGGCGGCCTACGTCCATACTGTTCAGATTCAGGTGGATGGCATCGAAAGCGGCCGGAACCTGGCCGAGGCCCTTCGGGAGGCCATTCGGGGCTGCGGAGGAAAGTAGGCGTTCAGTATCCGACAAAGCTGTTTAGCACTTCAACATAGCCGAATAAACGCGTCCGCTCCGTTCAGGGTAACCCTCCGCAATTAAGTAGGTGGTACTTAGTAACCGGCCGGGCCGCCGTTGCGGTAAATCGACAATTGGGAAGAATGATTAAAATTACTGACTATCAAAATATTACCTACTTTCCAAGTGACCTAATCACCTCTGAAAGACCAAAAGCCTAAACAGCTTTAACATTTCCTCCCGTGGCCTGTCTTCCCGACAGGCCCCATTTTTTTTGTAGGTTTGACCCCGACTTTTCTCTAAACCGACTGCACCACCTATGAAAAACCTGCTCGTCCTCTTCCTGCTCACCACCCTCACCCTCCACGCCCAACCCGACCCGCTTCCACTCATTCCCCAACCCGTTTCCGTCCAACGGAATACGGGAAGTTTCATGCTTCCCAAAACGGCGGTTATCGGTTACGACAAACCCGAAGCGAGCCGGGTGGCCGAAACACTGGCCCAGAAACTGAACGTGCCGACGGGTTACGCGGTAAAGGCGCAACGGGGCAATGCCGGGGCGATTCAACTGAAACTCAACGCCGCGCCCAACGCCCAACTCGGCCGGGAAGGCTACACGCTCAATGCGGGGCCGAAGGGCGTTGTCATCACGGCCAACGACCCGGCGGGCTTGTTTTACGGAGCCCAAACGCTGCTGCAATTGTTGCCCAAAGAAATCGAAGGGAAAAGCGTCGCGCAGGCCGTCTGGACGATTCCGGCAGTGACCATCACCGATTACCCGCGCTTCGGCTGGCGGGGCGTGATGCTCGACGTGAGCCGGAATTTTTTCCCGAAAGAAGACGTCAAACGCTACATCGACCAACTCGCCCGGCTCAAGTACAACACCTTCCACTGGCACCTGACCGACGACAACGGCTGGCGAATCGAAATAAAATCCCTGCCCAAACTCACCTCGGTTGGGGCCTGGCGGGTGCCGCGTTCCGGCCATTTCGGCGACCGCGCCGACCCCAAACCCGGCGAAGCCGCCACCGACGGCGGCTTTTACACCCAGGACGACATCCGTGAAGTCGTGCAGTACGCCGCCGAGCGCAACGTGACCATCGTGCCCGAAATCGACGTGCCCGGCCACAGCATGGCGGCGCTGGCGGCCTACCCCGAACTGAGTTGCACGAAGCAACAAGTGTTTGTAAATCCCGGCACGCCCTTCTCGGAATGGTACGGCAACGGCACGTTTAAAATGAAGGTCGAAAATACGCTCAACCCCTCGGACGAGGCCGTGTACACGTTTCTGGACAAAGTCTTTACTGAAGTGGCCGCCTTGTTTCCGAACCCGTACATCCACGTCGGCGGCGATGAGTGTTACAAGGGGTACTGGGCGCAGGACGCGGGCTGTCAGGACTTGATGAAAAAACTGGACATCCGCCACGTCGAAGATTTGCAGGGGTATTTCATGAACCGGGTCGAGAAAATTCTGACGGCGAAGGGCAAAAAATTCCTGGGTTGGGACGAAGTCCTGGAGGGCGGTATTTCGCCCACCGCCACGGTGATGAGCTGGCGGGGCGTGAAAGGCGGCATCGAAGCCGCCCACCTGGGCCACGACGTGGTGATGACACCCAGCACGTTTGCCTACATCGACTACAACCAGGGCGAAGCGAGCATCGACCCGCCGATTTACGCCGGTCTGCGCCTGAGCAAAAGCTACAGTTTTGAACCCGTGCCCGACGGCGTGGACGCGAAGCACATTCTCGGCGGGCAGGGCAATCTCTGGACGGAGCAAATTCCCAACCTGCGCTACGCCGAGTACATGAGTTATCCCCGCGCCTGGGCTTTGGCCGACGTGTACTGGTCGCCGAAGGAAAGTAAAAACTGGGAAGCGTTCGTACCGCGCCTGGAAAGCCATTTCGAGCGGGCCGACGCGGCGGGCGTGAATTACTCGAAAGCCGTGTACGACGCCATCGTGAAAACCACCGCGAAGGACGGCAAGCTAAGTCTAGAACTGGCCTCGGAAATCCCCGGCATCGACCTGTTTTACTCCACCGACGACACCATGCCCGACCAGTTTTCCACCAAATACACCCAACCCCTCGACCTGCCCGACGGCCCGATTACGCTCCGCGTCGTGGGTTACCGGGGTGGCAAACCCATCGGGCATTTGATCACGCTGAAGCGGGCGGAGTTGGAGCGGCGGGCGGGAAGGTGAGGGAATTTTTTCAGGAAGCTGCTCGGAATTTTAAAAAATTGGCCTGAATCATGCGGAGGGTCACCCTGAGCGGAACGGTCCGCCGCTGCGGTCGAAGGGTGACCCTCCGCACCTCAACCAGCTTCTTGGTCAAAACAATAAAAACCCTATGCCCCGCTTCTACGCCTTCCTGCTCCTTTTCCTCCTTGCCACCCCCGCGCTGGCGCAGGACATCTACGTCGGCCCGTCATCCGAAACCTTGTTTCCCGCTCCAGCGGAACAGGCATTTTTGAAAGAATTCAACGAAAAATTTAAAGCCAATTTCGACGCACCGACGCAGTACGCCCGGCTCGCCATCGTAAGCGTGGACGACTGGGAAATGGCCCTGTTCGACGCCCGAAAGGGGCAGAACGCGTTTTACAAAAACCACCCGCAGGCGGGACAATTTTCCGAACCGTTCAAAAAATTCGTTGAATCCAGCATCCGCTGGAATTACTGGCACCTGCTGCTGGCCTACGCCATTCAGCGCAGCAACGCCCAGGCCAGCCACGCGCAGGTGACGTCGCTGCCCGCCGCGATGCTGGATAATTTCGACGAAAATAAGGTAGCCGACGAGGCCACGCTTCCCGCCGCGACATACCGGAATTTCCTGTCGGTGTACGTCACGTACTTCAATTCCAAAGACCACCAGTTTGCCAAGTACGCCGACGCGAGCAAGGCCCTGCAAGACAAAGCCACCTTCGCCCGGCAGCACCTGAGCGGCAAGCCCTACCAGTACGCGCTGGCGCGGCTACTCCACGAATCCTGCGAAAAAGCAACGCCTTCGCTGGTGAAAAGTCTGTTCGGTGTGTTGGCGGCAACGCCCGGCGGCGAGGGGTACGCGGCGGCGGTGAAGGCCAAATGCGGCGAGGTGATGGCCCGGAAAGACGAGCCGGTGCTGGCAAAAAAAGAGGAAAAAGTGCAGGAACCCGGCCCCAACGTGTTTTTCTTCACCGACCAGCAAGGCCAGCCCGTCACGCTCGATGCCTACCGGGGCAAGGTCGTCTACCTCGACGTGTGGGCGAGTTGGTGCGGGCCGTGCCGGGCGGAATTTCCGTATTCAAAAACCCTCCACGAACGCCTGGAGGCGAAGCACAAAGGCAAAGTCGCTTTTCTGTACCTCTCCATCGACGACACGGAAGCGGCCTGGAAAGCGGCGTTGAATTCTCTGAAACTCCCCGGTGAGCAAGGCTGGTCGAAGGGCGGCTGGCGCTCGAAAGTGGTGCAGTACTTCGGCATTCAAAGCATTCCGCGCTACGTGCTGATCGACAAAGCGGGCCATATCGTCGATGCCAACGCCAAACGCCCCAGCAACCCGGAGGGGATTTGGGGGGATATTGTGAAGCTGCTGGAAGCCCCCTGAGGTGAGTGACAACTTCCCGAAAGTTCTAAAACTTTCGGGAAGTTGCCGCCTACCTTTGCGATATGGATCCCAGCCCGCGAAGTTTGTATTCGACTCAATTCTGGTTGCTCTGCGCGAGCAATTTTTTGTTTACGGCCAGCTTCAACATGATCATGCCCGAACTGCCGGGCTACCTCCGCAGCCTCGGCGGGGCGCAGTACATCGGGTTGATCGTCAGTTTGTTTACGCTCACGGCGGGTATCTCCCGGCCCTTTTCCGGGAAACTCACCGACACCATCGGCCGGGTGCCGATCATGGCCTTCGGCTCGCTCGTTTGCTTCGTCTGCGGGTTGTTGTATCCGATTATTTCCAGCGTCTCCGGCTTTTTGTTTCTCCGGCTCATTCACGGCTTTTCGACGGGTTTCAAACCCACCGCTACCTCGGCCTACGTGGCCGATTTGATTCCCGAAAACCGCCGGGGCGAGGCGCTCGGGACGCTGGGCGTGGCGCAGGGCATCGGGATGTCGGGTGGGCCGCCGCTGGGGAGTTATTTGGCGGAGTGGTTTGGGCTGGACGTGATGTTTTACGTTTCGTCGGCTTTCGCGCTGCTGTCGATCCTGATTTTGTGGCGGATGAAAGAAACCCTCGCCGACCGGCAGCGCTTCCGTCCGAGTCACCTGGTGCTACAAAAAAGCGACTTGTTCGAGCCGAAGGTGTTGGCTACGTTCATTGTGATGCTGTTGATTTCGTACTCCTACGGCGCGGTCGTTACGCTGGCTCCCGATTTGAGCGACCACCTCGGGCTGTCGAACAAGGGGCTGTTTTTTGCCGTGTACACGGCGGCGGCGTTGGTGGTGCGCCTCGTGGCGAGCAAAACCTCCGACCGCTACGGACGGGTGCGGGTGCTGCGGGTGTCGGCGCTGGCGCTGGTGGTGGCGCTGCTGCTGCTGGCCTCCGCCAATTCCATCGGGACGCTGCTCGTGGCGGCGGTGGTATTCGGCCTGGCCAGCGGCATGAACACGCCCACCATCACCGCCTGGACGGTGGACCTCAGCGACGACGACAACCGGGGCAAGGCCATCGCCACGATGTACATCGCGCTGGAACTGGGGATTGGGTTGGGGGCCTACATTTCCGGGTTCCTCTACGCGGGCAACCCGGCCAATTTTAGCATCAACTTTTACATTTCGGCGGGCATGGCGGCGGGGGCGCTGGGCTACATGACGTTTCGGAAATCGGCGGCGTTTGTGTGAAGGGTGTCACAGATGCGGAATTGAGTGCGCGCCGATTGCAAACGTGAGTTCAGCGAAGCTAAATCGGTGTGAGCAGGGAGCAGGGGAGCAGGGATAGTTTTTATTTTAGTTCAGGACTTATCTTTATAATCAATCACCCGCTGGAGCATTTTAATTAAATCAAGCAATTCTTCACGCTTGTATACGCATATTTTTTCAGACAGAGTAAATAAAATACACTTCATTTCACGCTCCCCTTCTGGAACATATCCTTTTGCGCTGATTTTCATATTTTTATAATGGACTTGCTTTTCTATCTCACCTTTAGGGCTGTAATCAGCCGAAGCAATGGCAGTCAGTGCATCAACAAAGTCTCTCATTTCAACCTCGTTCATTTCAAAGTAATCATCTTTCGTGCCGCTTCCAATAACAAAAAGGTCAGTTCTGGTAACCATTGGAGTGCCATTTTTTTTGATATAATCAACACGCCGTTGCGCCTTAACACAACCCACGCTCCCGAATTTAACTACGTCAACGTACTTCAATTGAGCAGTACTTGAAATCGGCAAAATAGCCAGCAAAAAAATGAACGCTTTCATAGTTAAAAAAAGAAATTGAATATATTTTAAGTTGTTTTTGGTGAAAATCAACGAATCATTTTTTCAAAAAAGACTTCGTCAATTAACTCATCCAATTTCGCCATGCGAACTTTGAGTTCATTCAATTGAGGAGTCAGCAACTTTTCTTTTACAAGCTCGTATTGTTCTTCACTCAGCGTTTGGTAAAACGCCTGTAACTCAGCAGCGGCGGTCTGCTTTTTGGCGGTTGAGTTAGTCGAGTCGATTCGACTCAAATAGGCGTTAGCCTCGTCAATCATGACTTTTCTTCGTTTAGTTCGTCGTCTATTTCCGTAATGACGTTCCAGTAGCCGATTGCTTTATTTCTCAAACCCTCAACCGTTCCAACCTCAACTCAAATCCCACCAAAACCTCTTCCCCCGAAACCGTTTTGTCAAACCCTTCCACGATGGAAATCAGGCCTTCCGGGCGGTAAATAAAAACCTTTTCCTGTTTCGGGTCAATCAGCCAGCCGAGGCGTACGCCGTTGTCCATCCACTCCATCATTTTTTCCTGGCTTTCGCCCAACTTGTCGTTTTCTGACATCAATTCGATGACAAAATCAGGGGTAATGTGCGCGAATTTCTTGCGGTCTGTAGGCGAGAGGGTTAGCCAGCGGTCTTTGAAAATCCAGGTGGCGTCAGCGGCTTTTACCGAGGTGTCCGGCAAGGTGAAACCGCCGTTGGAGTCAAAGGTCACGCCCTGACTTCCCGTTTGTCGATTCCAGTATTCGAGTTCAAAATTGAGTTGGTTGTTCGAGGCGCTCCCCTCGCTTCCGGTGGGTGGCATGACGAGAATTTCCCCGGTCGCCGTGCGCTCAAACCGGAGGTTTTTGTTGAGTTGGCAGAAATCGAAAAAATCATCCTCCGATGTCCACTGGGGCAACAGGGTCAGGGTGAAAAGCCCTTTTCGTTCAATCGCTTCGGTCAGCATGGCAGCGGCGTTTTTCCAAAAGTAAGCCTTCATGTTTGAAAACAAAAACCCACCCTGAGTGGTCGGGGTGGGGTCGTTTGTCCGATGAAGTTCTGCTAAAAAATTGGGCTACCGACGGGGGCGGATGCCAGCCGCTCGGCGCAATTGGGCTACCGGCCGAGGCGGATGCCAGCCGTGTCCGCGCACAGGCTTTGTACGGCTGGCATCCTTTGGGTCAGGCCACCAGTTCGCTTTGCGCCATCACGCGGCTCACGTCATCGAGGGGCAGGCCCCAGGCTTCGGACACCCCGCGATAGACGACTTTGCCGTATACCACGTTGAGGCCCTTTTTGAGTTCCTCGTTTTCGGCGCAGGCGCGTTGCCAGCCTTTGTTCGCCAGTTGAATGGCGTAGGGCAGCGTGGCGTTGGTGAGGGCGAGTGTGCTGGTGTAGGGCACCGCCCCCGGCATATTCGCCACGCAGTAATGCACGATGCCGTCGATGACGAAGGTCGGGTTTTCGTGCGTGGTGGGGGTGCAGGTTTCGATGCAACCGCCCTGGTCGACGGCCACGTCGACGAGCACGGTGCCGGGTTTCATCAGCTTGAGCATCTCGCGGGTGATGAGGTGCGGGGCTTTGGCCCCCGGAATCAGCACCGCGCCCACGATCAGGTCGGCGCTTTTGATGAGTTCGCGGATGTTGTAGGCGTTGGACATGACCGTGTCCACGTTGGCGGGCATGATGTCTTCGAGGTAGCGAAGACGAGGCAGGCTCACATCGACGATGGTGACGTTGGAACCGAGGCCGGCGGCCATTTTGGCGGCCTGGGTGCCCACGATGCCCCCGCCCAGAATCAGCACGTTGGCGGGTTTTACCCCGGCCACGCCGCCGAGCAGGATGCCCCGGCCTTTCATGGGTTTTTCCAGATACTTCGCGCCTTCCTGAATCGCCATCCGGCCCGCCACTTCGCTCATCGGCACGAGCAGCGGCAGGCTGCGGTCGGTTTTCTCGACGGTTTCGTAAGCCAGACACACCGCCCCGCGCTGCATCATGGCGTGGGTGAGTTCTTCGGACGAGGCAAAGTGGAAGTAGGTAAACAGCAACTGTCCCTCGCGGATGAGCGGGTACTCCGAGGCGATGGGTTCTTTCACCTTCACGACCATCTCGGCGATGCCGTACACTTCCTCGATGGTGGCGAGCAGGCTGGCCCCGGCTTCGGCGTATTCTTCATCCGAAAAACCGCTGCCTTCCCCGGCGCTGGCCTGGATGTACACTGCGTGGCCGTGCTTGCGGAATTCGGCTACTCCGGCGGGCGTGAGGCCCACCCGGTTTTCGTTGTTTTTGATTTCTTTGGGAACGCCGATGATCATGGTGTTGCAGCGGTTTAAGTTTTTTGGAAACGATGGGGCAAAGGTCTGGTTTGTAGAAGGATTTTCGGGGAGCGTGGGAGAAATACCAAAATCATTCTCTGGAAGCGATAGATTTGGCTTTATTTTTCGGAGAAATGGACTTATGAGAAACCTGCTGCCGAAAAATTTACGCTTTGGGTGTCTAACCTCGGCGTCATTGCGAGCGCAGCCAAAGAAAACGAGTGAAACGGGATTTCTTTGGCGGAGCGCGGCAATCCCCTGCCGGAGACCGAGAGAGCTTTGGGGAAATACTTGGCGACGAATCGTTTGGTCTCCGGGAGGGGATTGCTTCGCTCCGCCAAAGAAATCCCGTTTCACTCGTTTTCTTTGGCTGCGCTCGCAATGACGTGGTGGTTACGGTAACGGCTAAACGCTTCGATTTATGCCCCTCGACGACACCGACCGGAAAATTCTCACGCTGTTGCAAGGCAACGCCCGGCTCACGAGCCGCGAGATTGCCGAGCACATCAACCTCAGCATCACGCCCGTTCACGACCGCGTGAAAAAACTGGAGCGCGAGGGCGTGATTGAAAAATACGTGACCCTGCTCAACCGCCGGGCCTTGGGCCGCAGCCTGACGGTGTACTGCTTCATCACCCTCGACAAGCAGCGTCAGGAAAGTTTTCTGGAGTTCAACGACGTGATCCGGCAAATGCCCGAAGTGCTCGAATGCGCCGTGGTGTCGGGCAATTTCGATTACCTGCTGAAGGTCGTCGTGAGCGACATGGAGGCGTACAACTCGTTTTACCAGAGTAAGTTATCCGTGCTGAAAAGCGTCTCGCACATGAGCAGCTCGTTCGTGATGGAAGAGGTGAAAAGCACGACGGCGATTGGCGTTTAGAATAGAGAGGAGAGAGGATAGGGGACAGAGGACAGCTTTTGACTTTGCATTCTTTCCTCTTTCCACTATCCTCTCTCCTCTAAACTGCTACTTTTGGCGCTTGATTTTCCTCTGACCAACCCATGCGAAAACACCTTTTCCCGGCAGCACTGGCTGCCTTGCTGGCCTTCAACGCCTGCCAATCGTCTTCCAAAACCGAAACTTCGACCGATTCGACCACCACGGCCATGACCGACAACACCGCTACCTCCGCCGCTCAATTACCTGACCCGAAGGGTTTTGATTCGGAAGTGAAGGGCAAAAAAACCGCGCTCTACGTGTTAAAGGCCGGGGCGGTTCAGGTCGCGATCACCAACTTTGGGGCCCGCGTGGTGAGCCTGATCGTGCCCGACCAGGCGGGAAATCCCGTTGACGTGGTGCCGGGTTTCAAGGACTTGAAGGGCTATCAGGCTGCCACCGAACCGTTTTACGGCCCCATCGTCGGGCGGGTGGGCAACCGGATTGGAAAGGGAAAATTTACCCTCGACGGAAAAAGCTACCAGACCGAGTTGAACAACAACGGCCACAACCTCCACAGCGGCTCGACGGGATTTCACAACCAGGTTTGGGAGGCCCGGCCGGTGGACGACCAAACGCTGGAACTAACCTACGTGGCGAAAGACGGCGAAGGCGGTTTTCCCGGAAACCTGACGACGAAAGTGATTTACTCGCTGACAGACAACGGCTTGAAAATCGACTACACCGCCACCACCGACCAGGCCACGCCCTACAACCCGACCAACCACGCCTTTTTCAACCTCAACGGCGAAGGCAGCGGGAGCATCAACGGGCACGTCCTGACCATCGACGCCGACAAGTTTTCTGCCGTGGACGCGGGCCTGATTCCGCAGGGCGAGCCGGTTTCGGTGGCCGGAACGCCCTTCGATTTCCGCCAACCCACGGCCATCGGGGCGCGGGTGGAGGAAAAAAATGAGCAACTCAAATTCGGGGGTGGCTACGACCACAACTGGGTGCTCAACAAAAAAGAAGGCATGGGCAAAGCCGGGGAAATTACCGGCGACAAGTCGGGCATCCGAATGGAGATTTTTACCACCGAACCGGCGATGCAATTTTACGGCGGCAATTTTTTCGCGGGCAAAGACGTGATGAAGGGCGGCAAACCCACCGGCTTCCGCGAGGCGCTGGCCCTCGAAACCCAGCACTACCCCGACTCGCCCAACCACCCCAGTTACCCCAACACGATCCTGAAACCGGGCCAGACCTTCCGTTCGACGACGGAGTATCGGTTTTCGGTGAAGTAGTCAGAATCAGAATTTACAGAATTCAGGAATTTTCAGAATTGAAAAAATGCATCAAGAAATTCTGAAAATTCCTGAATTCTGTAAATTCTGATTCTGACTAAAACTCCCTCCCGTGCGTCGCTCGAATCACGGCCCCCAGCAGCGGCTTCGCCAGCCCGAATCCCACCGCCGCCGCGTCCGAAAGGCGCTCATTCCCGAATAATTTCTGCACCTGCCGCCCCACCCAAAGTCGCCCGGCGAAGTGCCGCCGCCAGGTAGCGATGTATTGATTTTCAAGCCGTTCGCAGTTAATTTTTCCGGCTAAAAACTCTTCCGTCAGGTCGGCGGCGAGCTTGGCCCCGTGCATCGCCATCGCCATGCCGTTGCCGCAGAGTGGGGTAATCAGCCCCGCCGCGTCGCCCACCATCAGCATTCCATTTTCTATGCAGGTTTTGGGCGCGAAGCTGATTTCGTTGATGACTTCGGGTTTTTCGTACAAAAACTCAGATTCGGTGAAAATCCGACGGAGGTGCGGGTTTTTCCACAGAATAGCCTTTTCCATGTCGGGAATGCTGCCGTGGCGACGAAGGTTTTCGCGGGTGCTGAGGTAGCAGAGGCAGAATTTGCCGTCTTCGATGGCCGAGATGCCGCAGTAACCGTCCTGGAAGTTGTGGAGGGCGATTAAGTCCGTTGGAAAATCCGTTTTGACGTGGTATTTCACACCGAGGTACGGCGAACGTTTTTTCAAAAAATCGCGGCCCAGCGTAGCGTCGAGGCGGGTGCGCTTGCCGAAACTACCGAGGACGACGGGAGCTTTTCCAATTGAAAATTGAGAATTGAAAATTGAGAATTCTTCGTTTTCGACCCGCTCGATTTTCTCGACCGTCGTGCCGAGTTTGAATTCTACGCCCTGTCTTTGGGCCAGTTTGAAGAGTTCAAAATCGAGGGTGTAGCGGCTCAGGCCGAAACCGCCTAAATCCAGCGGGGCATCGAGGGCGCGGCCACCGGGGGCGGTGAAGCGGAATTTCTGGATGCGGGCCGCGCCGTGGTCGGCAGGGTGGAGACCGAGACTTTCCAGAAACGGCAAAGTTTCGTTGGAAACGTACTCGCCGCAAACGCGGTGGAAGGGGTAGGTTTTTCGCTCGACCACCAGCACTTTCCGGCCTTTCTGGGCGAGTCGGATGCTGGCCGCCAGGCCCGCCAAGCCGCCGCCGATGACGATGACGTCGTAGTGTTGCAACTTCCTGAAAGTTTAAAACTTTTGGGAAGTTAACGGTTGGAAAGTTAGCACCTGGTCGAAAAACGCCAGCGTTTCCCCCAAATGCCGGTTCCAGTACACCCATTCGTGCCCGCCGGGGTGCTCGAAATAGCCGTGCGGAAGGCCCGATTCGGCCAGCGCCCGGTGCAGGGCGCGGTTGGGTTCGATCAGCAAATCGTCCGCGCCGCAATCGAAGCGGAAGGGCGGTAAGCGGTGGCGATTTTCCAAAAGCAAATCCAAAACGGATTCTTCCGCCACCCCTTCGGCCCTGATTTTCGATAAATCCCCGTTCTCGAAAAACAACCCCAACTGCTCAAATTCGGTAATCGACGATAGCCCCGAAAACCCCCGGAACCGCTCCGGGTACTTCGCCCCCAGCCGCAGCGCCCCGTATCCCCCCATCGACAACCCGGCGATGAATTGCGGCGAGGTTTCCGACACGGCGGGGATTTGCTCGCGGAGGAGCGTGGGCACGTCGTCCAGAATCCAGCGTTCGTAGTCGGCGCGGCGGTGGGTCAGGTAGCCGGAGCCGTCGCCCCACAGTCCGTCGGAGGGCATGGCCAGCCCCATCGGGCGGATGCGCCCGGCGGCAATCAGGTCGCGGGCCACGACGTGCGCCCCACCCTGGAGCGCCCAGGACCAATGGCTGCCGTACACGCCGTGGAGCAGCGTGACGACGGGCAGGTTTTGTTGCTTTTCTGCCCCATCGGGCAGCCACACGGTCAGGTCGGCACGACGACCCAGAGCGGGGCTTTTCACGGTAAAAAACCGCAGGCCAGTGAAGTCAGTGGTGGGGTCGGAGGATTCGGTGGTGAAGAAATGGGACATGAGTTTAAAAAAAAGACTGTCATCCTGGAAGGACTCGCGCGGCGTCCGCTTGCTGGCTTACCGGACAGTTGGACGATGACCCAGCGGTAGCCGACAAGCAACTATCCGGCAGGTCAACAAGCGGACGCCGCGCGGGTTCTTCCAGGATGACACTGAGGGTAGGTTTTATAACAAAATCACCCCTTTCGCATTTCGCCCCTGGTGCATATCCTCAAACGCCTGCGCCAATTCGTTGAGGGCGTAGGTGCGGGTCACGAGTTCGTCCAACAGCAAATCGCCTTTGGCGTAGAGGGCTTGCAGAATCGGGAAGTCGATTTGGGGGCGGCATTGGCCGTAGAGCGGGTTGAGGTAGAGTTTATCCCACTCGAAGAGGTTCATGTCGATGCTGATTTCCTGCTCGATGCCGCTCACCTGCACGGCCACGCCCGCGTGGCGCACCATCGCCAGCGGAGCCGCGCCGAGGGCGGGCACGGCGGTGCATTCGAAGGCATAATCGGCCCCGCGCCCTTCGGTCAAGGCTCGCACTTTTTTGGCGGCATCGATCAGGCCCACGTCGGCGCGGTCGGCCTGGAGGGTGTGCGTGGCCCCGTAGGTTTTCGCCATGTCCAGCCGGTTGGCGTTGAGGTCGATGGCGATGATTTTACCCGCTCCGGCGATGCGCGCGCCCTGAATCACGTTCAGCCCCACGCCGCCCGCGCCGAGCACCACCACCGAACGGCCCGGCTTTACCTTCGCCGCGTTGACGACCGAGCCGTAGCCCGTCATCACCCCGCAGCCCACGATGCTGGCCGAGGCGAAGGAAATGTCGACGCGAATGGGTACGCAGGCGGCTTCGCGCACGAGCGTCAGCGTGCTCATGGTGCCGAGGCTAAAGGCCCGTTCGATGGGGACACCGTCGAGCCGGGTGCCGTCGAGCCGGGCGTGGCCGCCGCTGACTTTGTTGCCCGCCGTGACCGGGGAATTGACTTCGCAAATGTGCTGGTTGCCCTCCAGGCACTGAAAACAGTCGCCGCAGGGAATGGCCCAGTTGAGCATCACCCGGTCGCCGGGGGCGAATTTGGTCACGGCGGGGCCGATGCTCCGTACTACGCCCGCGCCTTCGTGGCCCATCACGAGCGGTTTGCCCCAGCGCAGCGAATCCCAGTCGGTGTGGCAAATGCCCGCCGCTTTGATTTCGACCAACACTTCATCGCCTTCGGGGTCGGCGACGGCGAGGGAACGGATTTGAAAATGGCCTTGCCCGTCGGCAATGGCGGCTTTGGCTGAGTGCATGGTAAGCACGGACTTTAGTCGGGGACGCCCAGTCCGTGTTGTGGTGAGGTGAAGGCGATGATCAAATTAAGGCAAACCAATTGATGAAAACGGCAACGTTCGGCCCATTCCGGTGAAAATATGGTATTTTGCCCGGCAATGGTGGAATTTTCGCCGCCGTAAAATTCCGAAACCGCGATCCCGCCCAACCCCATGATTTACCACCTCACCACCCCCGCCCGCTGGCAACCATTTGCCGGAGGCTCCGATTATTTCCCCGAAACCTTCGACCGTGAGGGCTTCATCCACCTCAGCACCGAAACTCAGGTGGCGGGCGTGTTGCGTCGCTACTACCGGGGCGTGCCGCGCCTGATGCAACTGCACGTCGACGAAAGCAAACTGGCGGCCCCGCTGAAGTACGAAGCCGCCACGGGCGGCGACTTGTTCCCGCACCTGTACGGGCCACTCAACCGCGAGGCGGTGGTGTGGGTGGAGGAAATCACCCAGCCGCTCGCCATCGGCATCGTGTTGTTTCCGCACCTGACCCAGCTTGATTTTACCGGTCCCTACGAGGTGCTGGCGCGACTGCCCGACGCGACGATTCACCTCGTGGCCCACTCGCTCGACCCGGTGCCCAACGAGCGCGGCCCGCTGCGTTTTTACCCCACGACGACCTTCACCGCCTGTCCCCCGCTCGACCTGCTGCTCGTACCCGGTGGGCCGGGGGTGAACGCAATGCTGAACGACGAAACCCTGATCTATTTTTTGAAAGAAAAGGGGGCACAGGCCCGCTACGTCACCTCGGTCTGCACGGGGGCGCTGTTGTTGGCCGCCGCCGGGTTGCTGCGCGGGCACCGGGCCACCACGCATTGGCTGTCGCTGCCGCTGTTGGCCGAATTTCCTGGCGTGGAGGCCGTCAGCGAACGGGTGGTGCGGAGCGGCGATTACTTCACGGGCGGGGGCGTGACGGCGGGAATCGACTTCGCGCTGACGCTGGTGGGCGAACTGTACGGGCCGGAGCTGGCGCAGGAAATTCAGTTGATGATGGAATACAATCCACAGCCGCCGTTCGAGGCGGGTCATCCCTCGGTGGCTCCGGCAGCGGTGATGGAAGCGGCCCGCACCGGAAGCGAGCCGATGATGAAGGCGCGGCGGGAGGCCGTGGACCGATCGATTCAATCCGTTCTTGCATGACATTTTTCGTAGAATTCCTCGGCTGGCTCGGCTCGGCGCTGGTGTTGCTGGCCTACGCCTTCAACCTGCGCGGGCGGTGGGCCACGTCAAACCCGACCTACCTTTGGTGCAACGTAATCGGCGGGATTTCGCTGATTTTCAACACGATTTTTCACCAAGCGTATCCCTCAGCCCTGCTCAACCTCGTGTGGGTCGTGGTGGCCTTGCCCGCCCTGCTGAGGCGATTCGTAAATCGTAATTGACTTCGTCGAATTTTCAATTTCGTAAATGTTCCTCGACCTTAGCCACACCGTCGAAAACGGCGTTTCGTCGTACCGGGGTTTGCCCGGCCCGGTCATTTGCGACTTCTGGACGCGGGAGTTTTCGGCGCAGTTTTACGAGGAGGGCACCTCGTTTCAAATCGGTAAAATCGAGATGGTGTCCAACACGGGTACCTACCTCGACACGCCTTTTCACCGCTACGCCGAAGGCAAGGATTTATCCGAAATCCGCCTCGATCAACTCGCCAACCTGCCCGCCCTGCGGGTGTCGGTGCCCTTCGAACACACGTTGGCGATTGACGAAACGCACTTTCAACACCTCGACGTGGCCGGAAAAGCCGTGCTCGTGCATACCGGCTGGGATCGGTTCTGGAAAAGCGAGCGGTACTACGTCGGCAATCCTTTCCTGACCGCCGGGGCCGCGCGCCTTTTGCTCGAAAACGGCGCGAAACTGGTGGGCATCGACTCCCACAACATCGACGACGTTTCCGGAAAAAGCCGCCCCGTCCATTCGCTGCTGCTCGCCAACGAGGTGCTGATTGTCGAACACCTTTGCAACCTGGCTGCCTTGCCCGACAGGCCGTTTTTCTTCACGGCCACGCCGCCAAAAGTGGTGGGGATGGGTACGTTTCCTGTGCGGGCGTTTGCCACCATTCCTGATTAACGATGAAATCTGACCGCGTCCTCCTCCTCGGCGACCCGCGCCTACACGAAATTTCCACCCCCGTCGAACCCGACGAACTGGCGGGGTTAGCACCCGTCATCGAGGATTTACACGATATTTTGTTTGAATTTAAAGACCGTTTTGCCCGCTACGGGGCTTTTCGCGGCATCGCCGCGCCTCAGATTGGGGTGATGAAGCGGCTGATTTACACCCACGTGGAGGGAGTGCGGCGGGTGCTCATCAACCCGGTTTTAGAAGAAATCTCCCCGGAAACCTTCGAAGTCTGGGACGACTGTATGTGCTTTCCCAACCTGCTCGTGCGCGTGAATCGCCACCATTCGCTCACCGTTCGTTACCACGATGAAAATTGGCAGGAGCAAACCTGGGCCGTGGAAGACTCGCTTTCCGAACTCCTCCAGCACGAATACGACCACCTCGACGGCATTCTGGCTACGCAGCGGGCGCTGGATGCATACAGTTTTCGGTGGCGGGTTTAGCTTGACTTTAGCCGTTTGAGAATGCCCCAATGGGCTTGTTTAAGCGGAAATAAGGGATTAGTGAATTTTTGAACATCCCTTTTTTAAGGCGGATATTCGAAAGTTCAATATTCAACATAGCCTATCCATTCTAAAAACAGCCATGAGCAATTTCCGAACAGCTAAAGTCAAGCTCATCGGTCACGTTAACTCAAACTGCTTCCTAAACAAACTCCCCCACGATCAGCGCTTCCATCAGCGCCTCTCCGTGCGCACAGAGCCACTGACGGGCCCGCTCGGTTTCGGGGTAGAGGCTTTGCACGGTGAGCCAGAATTTGCGGGAGTGGTCGGGGATGGCCAAATGCACCGCTTCGTGGACCACCAGGTAGGGCAACACAAACTCGGGTGCCTGAATTAGCCGTCGAGCGGGCCGCAGAGCCATTCGAGCACGGGCAATTCGACCAGGTTCAACTCGCTCATGGGGCGGGGGGCGGTTACGCGGGGGTTTGGGTTAATTTTCGGGCCGTTCCACGGGGGCCGTCATGCCGAGGGTCGGTATCTTCCCCTCGGCCAGCAAGCTACTTGACTACTGGCAAACGCTTCGGCCAGCCAGCGGGAAGATGCCGGAACAAGTTCGGCATGACGTTCCCCTCCATGACGGGCTGGAAGATGGCTCATGCGGTTTCTTGGGTTTCGGCGACCATCAGCACCAACGGGGCCGAACGGCTCAGTGCCTTGCTCAAGCTGAATCCCGCCCTGACGTTTTTCTTCCAACAAGCCTGCGAAACCCTGGAAGACGCCGCCTCACACAACGTGGTGGCCGAAATCAAGGGCAGCGAAGCCCCCGAACAACTCATCCTCGTGGGCGGGCACCTCGATTCCTGGGATTTGGCCGAAGGTGCCCACGACGACGGGGCGGGCTGCGTGCAGGCCATCGAAGTGCTGCGCACTTTGAAAGCCCTCGGCATCCGCCCCCGGCACACGATTCGGGCGGTGCTGTTTGCCAACGAAGAAAACGGCCTGCGCGGCGGGATTCAGTACGCCGATTTGGCCAGGAAAAATGGGGAGACCCACCCCTACGCCATCGAATCGGACAACGGCGGCTTCGTGCCGCGTGGCTTCGGCATCGTGGGCACCGACGCCCAGGTGGCGGCCCTGCAACGCTTCGCCCCCCTGCTGGCTCCCTACGGCCTGCACGAAATCGGGCGGGGCAGCGGCGGGGCCGACATCGGCCCGCTGGCCCCGCTGGGCACGGTGCTCATCGGCTACAAACCCGACTCGCAGCGCTACTTCGACTACCACCACGCCGCCAACGATACGTTCGAGGCCGTCAGCGAGCGGGAGTTGAAACTCGGCGCGGCTTCGATGACGGCGCTGGTGGTGTTGCTGGATGGGATGGGGAAGTGAGGGTGAGGGCGTCGGAGACGCGAAGACGGAAGCGTAGCGATTGCAAACGTGAGTTCAGCGAAGCTAAATCGGTGAGAACCAGAAGAGAGTGTTCAGTAAAGTGTGTCAAGTATGCAATCGTTAACTTGACCACCCATGGAAAAACAAAAGGGGAAAACGGATTTGATTACGTGGCCTTTCGCCAGGAGGCGATTGCCCGCCTGCTTGGGGGCGATAAAGAGGTGACGGGCAAAGACGGCGTGCTGGCCCCGCTGTTGAAGGACTTGCTGGATGCCGCCTTGTCGGGGGAATTGCAAGCTCACGTTGAGGAGCACCGACCTAACCGACGCAACGGCAGCAAGACCAAGCAGGTCAAGACCGCCCACGGTCCGGTAGAAATTCAGATGCCCCGCGACCGGGACGGCAGTTTTGAACCCCAACTGATTGCCAAGCGACAGACGACGCTGGGCGAGGGACTGGACAATCGTATCCTGTCGCTCTACAGCAAGGGGATGTCCTATCAAGACATTCAGCAGCATCTGGAGGACTTGTACGGCCTCGACCTGAGTACGGGGCCGTTGTCGGCCATCACCGATAAGGTGTTGCCGTTGGTCGAAGCCTGGCGCGCTCGCCCTCTGGAGGCCGTCTACGCCTTTGTCTGGCTGGATGCGGTTCATTTTAAAGTCAGGCAAGATGGGAAAGTCGTTAGCAAAGCGGCTTACAACGTCTTAGGGGTTGATTTACAGGGTAAAAAGGACTTGCTCGGTATTTATATCGGCGATGCCGAGAGTGCCCGGTTCTGGTTATGGGTACTGACGGATTTACAAAACCGAGGGGTACAAGACCTCTTGATTTGCTCGATTGATAATCTGACAGGCTTCGGCGATGCCATTGAGGCCGTCTTTCCCAAAACGGATGTACAGCTTTGTCTGGTTCATCAAGTACGCAATTCACTGCGGTATGTAGCCAGCAAAGATTACCGGGAAGTAGCCGCCGATTTGAAACTGATTTATCAAGCCCCTAACTTGGGCGGGGCCGAACAAAAACTGGCAGATTTTGCCGCCAAATGGGAGAAAAAGTATCCGCTGGTCATCGAGAGTTGGCGGCGAAATTGGCGGCGGCTCACGCGGTTCTTTGAGTACCCGGCCCCGATTCGCAAGGTCGTCTACACGACCAACACCGTTGAGGGCTTTCACCGCCAGATTCGCTGCGTGACCAAATCGAAGGGGGCATTTTCCTCCGAAACAGCCTTGCTGAAAGTGCTCTACCTGACCACCCAACGAATCATGGAAAAATGGACCATGCCGATAGCCAACTGGGCCTTGACCATTCACCAACTGTCGATTTTGTTCGGCGACCGCGTTAGGCCGCACCTGAAGGTTTAATCAATGACACACTTCGTTGAACATTCCC
>CAXTIG010000056.1:0-37610 GCA_964244295.1 uncultured Cytophagales bacterium | reverse complement strand
GGCAAAATCAGAGGTTGTAAAATGTTGATTTACAGTTAAAAGACAAGTCTAATACTGTTCCAAATAATACTTGGGCGCACTGGACGTACACATTTGATGCCAATTCGAAGAGACGAACCGTTTATTTGAATGGAATTCAGGTTGCTACGGATGTTTCGAGCTCGAATTGCAACTGTACAGGAAATTTGAGATTAGGCAAGTCTGCCTACATTACCCCCGGTTTCCCAAATGTTTTTTCTTATCATGGTTTTCTTGATGAAATCCGAATTTATAACCGTGCTTTAAGTAGTACCGAAGTAACGGCATTGTACAATTCCGAATCCTCCAACACCTGCGCCTTCACCGATTGCAGCAGCGGAACGAACTGCGGAAACAATCCCGCCGAATCGTACCAAGCGGTTAGCTACCTATGCCAGCAGCAAATCATCAAAGGATTTCCCACCAGCCGGGTGTTCAGCGTTTCGGAGGGCGGCCCAACGAACATCCAGCGAATCGACCTGGCAAAGGTGGCGCTGCTTTCGCTGCTCAACTACGACCAGCGGGTAACGTTCGCCAGCAACCCGGCAACTCCGACCTTCAGCGCCGAAAACTTCCCAGTGCCGTTTGTCGATTTGCAAAAAGGCAACGCCGACGCCGATTCGGTGCGCTACGCCAAAATCCTGTCCTACCTCGAATATGGGGACGGCCGCTCCCCGTTTGACCGAAACCAACTTCATTTCAATTCAAACGGCCCCATCGATCGGGCGCTGGTACTGAAGGTTTTGCTGGAAGCCTGGAACATCGACGAAACCGCTGCCTCCGGCGATTCCCCGTTTACCGACGTACCCACCTCGCACCCCTATTTCAAGTACGTCAAAAGAGCGCACGAGTTGGGACTGGTCGCCGGGTCGGGACTGTTTCGGCCGGACGAGGCTTGCAGCCGCGAAGAAGCATTTTTGTTCGTGTACCGCCTGATGAATTCCTCCACGGTGAGCAAACCGACGCTGGCGCAAATCAACACGGGCTTTTTCGTGCCGGGTCAGCACCGCCCCGACAACCTGGCCCTCGGGGTGGGCACCGACCGGGGCAATTTCAACCACTACACCAAAACCAGTTTCGCACTCGACGGCGTGGTGCCGCTCGTGTTTGCGCACGGCTACAATTCCTACGTGACCGAACTGCCCGCTCAATTGTTCCCCTCGTACCTGGGCCGGGGCTGGTCGCATTCCTTCAACTGCTACGTCACCACACTTGGCTCCGGGGCCAACCAGCGGCTGGTGGTGCATTACCCCGACGGCAAACTACATTTCTACAAACCCTCGGGCAGTTCGCTCGTGCCCGAATCTATCGGGGTGTTCGACGCGGTGACCACCACGGCCACATCGGTGACCATCACCACGCCAGCCAAACTGGTCTACCTGTTTGAGAAAATCCCCGGCCAGGCCGACAACTACTGGCTCATCAAATCCATCAAAGACCGCAACAACAACACCCTCACGTTCACGAACGAACTGGGAGCGGACAACAACGTGCGGCTAAAATCCGTAGCCGACCCGGCGGGCCGTACCCTCAATTTCGTGTACAAACCCACCGAAAACTGGCTGACTGAAGTAGTCCTGAGCGGCGTGGGCGAGTTCAACGGGCGCAAAATCACCTTCGATTACCACCCGGTGCCCGCCGACGGCGACAGCCTTCCCGACCTGAAAGAATACCGGGAACCCGACCTCACGGGTGCCCTCAAAACGACCACTTACGCGTACCTGCCCTACACCGACAGCACGGCGCACCTCCTCAAGACCATCACGTTGCCCAAAGGCAATGTCATCGACAACACGTACCAGCAGCGCAAGCTCCGCAGCAGCCAGACCCTCAACGGCGGGGGCGTGGTGCAGTCGATGAACACGAACTGGAAACCCGATTACAACTTCGACTCGCAGGGAAGCACGGGTGAGGTGAGCGTCACTGGGAACGTGACGAAAAAGACCAGTTTCACCCACAACACGAACGCCCTGGCTACGCGCATGAAAACCTCGGGCGAAAAGCCAGTGGATTTGGCGATGCACTACGGCTTCGCCTCCGACCGCAGTCTGGCCACGCGCCTGACGCAGAACCCTGAGTCGCCGGACAGCACGAGCGTTCGGATTGAGTACGAAGAGGCGGCCCCTCACAACGTGAAACTCGTCGAGACGCTCAAGGCTCCGGGTCAATTCATTACGCAGAAGTACACGTACACCGAGTACAACGACGTCAAGGAATTTACCAACGGGCGCGGGTTCACGACCGTTTTCGATTACGACAACGCGGGCAACCTGAAGCAAATCAACCACCCCATTGGCGCGCCCACGAAGATGGTGCGCAACGGGCGGGGGCTGATTGAGCAACTCACGACCCCCGCCGGCATCGTGACCACGTTTGGGTACAACACCTACGGCAACCTCCTCAACACCAGCACCGCCAATGCCCCGGAACCCGCCATCGTCACCTCGGCCACCTACGACGACCTGAGCCGGGTGAAATCGAAAACCGACGCGCGCGGCCACAGCGTGACCTACGACTATTTTGCCAACGACCTGCTGAAAAAGCTGAACGCTCCCCTGGGCTACACGGTGCAGTACGGCTACGACCCCAACGACAACAGCACCAGCGTGACCAACGCCAAAGGCCACCCCACCACGATGGTGTACGACCAACACACCGACCAATTGAAAAGCCGCACGTTTGGCTCGAAAACCGAAACGTTCGATTACTACGAAGACGGCTCCCTGAAAACCTTCACCAATGGCCGGGGCAACGTGTTTAGCTTCAGCTACGACCCGTCGGGCCGACTCATCAGCGACGGCTACGCCACGAACGATTTTAACGCCGACGGCACGCTGAACACCGTGACCCACGCGCAGGGCACAAAAACCTACGTGCTGGATTACGACTACGACCTGCTGAAGCGGGTGAGCAAAACCACCTGCGACGGGTTTGCCGTGCAGTACCGGTACGACAACAACAACAACCTGGAGCAAGTCATCTACCCAGGAGGCAGCAAGACCGTCACCTACGGGTACGACGAAAAAGACCGGCTCAAAACCGTAACCGACTGGGCGGAGCGGGTGACCACCTACGACTACGACGACGACGGCAAACTGCGGAGCTACACCCTCCCCAACGGCACGAAGGCCCTTTACACCTACGACGCGGCCGGTCGACCCACGGGCCTCCGCCACCAGAAGGCCGACCAGACCGCGATTTGCGCGTACACCTTCACCCTCGACCCGGCGGGCAACCACACCGGGGAAGAGGTGACGGAGCCGTTTGCCTCGGTGCCGACGCTGCCGACCGGCACGACCACCTACACCGTGGACGACCGCAACCAAACGAAGGCCGCCGGGAGCCTAAGCTACGACTTTGACAACAACGGGGCCATGAACGACCAGGCCGGGCTAACCCTCACCTGGGACAGCAAGGACAACCTGTTGACCCGCAACGGCGTGACCTACTTCTACGACGGCAACGAAACCCGCCGGGCCAAAACCGGCCGCCGCTACGTACTCAACGAACTCAGCAACAGCGTACTGGCCGAAACCGACGAGGCCGGGAATTACCTGTACTTCTACGTGCATGGCCCCTCGGGGCTGCTGTACCGCCAAAGCGCCGGGGGCGCGGTGGAATTTTACCACTACGATTTCCGGGGCAGCACGGTGGCCATGACCGACGCCAGCCAGAACACCGTGCGCCAGTACCAGTACGATGCCTACGGGCAAATCCTGCAACAAACGCCGGTGGCCGCCAGCGACGACAACCCCTTCCGGTACGTGGGGCAGCATGGGGTGCAGTACGAAGCCCCCAACCTCTACTTCATGCGCGCCCGGTACTACGACCCCTCCACCGGGAAGTTTTTGAGCGAAGACCCGATTTGGAGTACGAACTTGTATGGGTATGCGGACGGAAACCCTGTAACACGTGTAGATGCAGACGGTAAACTCTGGATTTTAGCAGGAGCTGCGATAGGAGGCTTAGTCTCAGGAGGATTCGAATTATACGAACAATTGGACGCTGGGGGTGAGCTTGACTGGAAGAAAATTGGTTACGAAGCTGGAAAAGGAGCACTTGTTGGCGGAGTGGCTATGGTAAATCCAGGAGCGGCAATTGCTATAGGGGCGAGTTTTAAGTATATCGAAGTTTCCACAGAAAACTATACTAAAATACCAGATGAAAAATCTACCTTAAAAGGTTTTACATCAGGACTAAAAGATGGAATAGTCTCAATTGTATTAGGAGGAGTAATTGGAGCAATTCAAAATACAAATATTTATAACGGCGCTAATAACGCTATGCTTAAACAAGCCAACAAAATTGGGAATACAATAGCGGGCAATGCAGGTGATGCATTGATAAAATTGAGCACTAAGGATGGTAGGTTAATCAAAGAATTGTCTAAAGTATATATTGAAAATATAGTTGACAATTTAACACATGATGGTGTAGTACAAAAAATTACAGAATTAGAGCAACTGTTAAGATTTCGTTAATAGTTGCAAGGTATCCGAGCAATTGGTAGTTCAACCCTGGTTCATCCAATTTTTTAGAAATGAACAAGCTTTTCATCATTCTTCTGCTGAATACTTTTTTTGTTAGCGCACAAACGCCCCAACATATTCACTACGCTTACGACGCCCTCAACCGGCTAACGGAGGCATCCTACCCCACCGGCTCAAAAATCACCTACCATTACGATGAGTTGGGCAACCGCACCAGCGTCGTAACCAGCTATTGCCCCCCGCCCACCGCCACGCTCAGCGGCACCCAAACCATCACGGCGGGGCAAAACGCTACCTTGTCGTTGGCCCTCACGGGCACCGCGCCCTGGTCGGTTACGGTCAATGGCGTGGCGTATCCGGGCATTACCAGCAGTCCGCATTCGGTGGTCGTCACGCCCGTTGTCCCCACCACGTACACCCTGTCGGCGGTGTCAACGAGTTGCGGCGTGGGCACATACAGCGGCGAGGCGGTCGTTACGGTCGTGCCCCCGCCCGCGCCAGTCATCGCGGCGGGCGGTCCCACCACCTTCTGCGCGGGCAGCAGCGTGAGCCTGTCGGCGGGCACCTTCAGCGGCTACGTCTGGAAAAAAGATGGCACGTCGGTGGGCACCAACGCCAGTTACTCCGCCACCCAAAGCGGCAGCTACACCGTCACGGTCACCGACGGCAACGGGTTTCAGGTCACGTCGCCACCCCTCAGCGTGACGGTCAACCCCCTGCCCGTCGTGAGCCTGTCGGCGTTGGCCGCGAGTTATTGTCAGAATGCCAGCCCCTCCACGCCCGGCACCCCCGCCGGGGGTAACTATGCCATCGACGGCGGTAGCCCGGTAGCCTCTTTCAACCCGGCCAGCCTGAGTATCGGTCCGCACAACGTGGTGTACACCTACACCGACGGCAACTCGTGCCGCAACTCGGCCAGCCAGACGGTCAGCGTCCTCCAGCCCCAGTTTACCAGCCCGGCCAGCGTCAGCGGCGGGCCGGTGTGCGCCGGTACCCCGGTGATGCTGAGTTTTGGGGTCAACTGCCCGACCAACGCCACTTTCGTGGCCGAATTGACCACGGCGGCGGGGGTACCCGTGGGCATTAGCCTGGGCAGCGTGACTCCCGGTAGCCAGGCGGTGACCATCCCGGCGGGCACCCCCACGGGCAACTACAAAATTCAGGTCACGGGCAGCAACCCAACGATGACGTCGCTAAGCGGGGTTTTCGGTGTGACGGGCCTATCGGCCAACTTCAACTCCACGGCCACCGTCAGCCTGGTACCGGCCTGCGCCGGGACGAGCATCCGGGTAACATTCACCCAGGGGGCGGCTCCGGCCTGTTCCTTCCCGCTGGGCAATGTCTTCAGCGCGGAATTATCCGATGCCACGGGAAACTTCGCCACGCCCGTTTCGCTGGGCAGCGTCAACCCCGGCCTCAACACCCTGACGATTCCTCAAAACACCCCCAGCGGCAGCGGCTACCGGGTACGCATCGCCGCGACCACCAACGGCTCCTCGGCGTATTCGACGCAGAGCGCGGCCTTCATGGTGAACGCCCCGGCCTTTGCCGGCACGCCCACGGTGAGCGCCGACAACAAATGCGCGGGCGAGGCGGTGCGGCTGAGTTTTTCGTTGAATGGCTGCGCCTTCCCGGCGGGGAACACCTTCACGGCGGAGCTATCGAACGCCACGGGCAGCTTTGCCGCTCCAGTGAACGTGGGCACGGTCACGCCGGGCGGACTCAACAACGTGACCATTCCCCTCGGTACCCCCGCCGGTACGAGCTACAAACTGCGCATCGTCAGCAGCAACCCGGTGGAGATAAGTGCGGCCAGCGCCAATTTTAAGGTGAAAGCCTGCACGGCGGGTCGGGAAGTGGCCCCGGAGGAGTTAGCGGGTCTGCGGGTGGTGGTGAGTCCGAATCCTTCGCCGGGAGGCCGGTTAAAAATCAGCATCAGCGGGGCGGAAGGGCAGGCCCTGCGGGTAGCGTTGTTCAACAGCTTAGGCCAGTCGCTACGGGAATCGGCCATCGAGCGGGCTTCGGAAGAAGAAATTCTGACCTGGGATATTTCCCGCCAGGCCCAGGGCTTGTACCTCCTGCGGGTGAGCGGAGCGAAGGAAACGAAGACGGTGAAAATCCTGCACTAATCCCTCTCTTTTGTTTGTGGAAAACCAGGCTTAGGTTTTCACTAAGAGAGGGTCACCCTGAGCGGAACGGTCCGCCGCTGCGGTCGAAGGGTGTGCGGCTGGTCAGCGCTGGCCCACCGCACACCCTTCGACCGCAGCGGCGGACCGTTCCGCTCAGGGTGACCCAACTAACGCAACGTCTCGGTTGGCCCTCGCCTACCGTCGCAAGGCCAGCGCGTCGTGGGCAGTGGTCCAGGCCAACTCCGGATAACGGTCATTGTCCAACGGGTCGTTCTGCACGTTGAACATGCTGTAGAGGTACTGGCTCTGTTGCCACTTCGAATAGAGTTGCTGTTCTCCCTCCGGGTGAGCCGCCCGTTCGCGCTGAATGTAGGCCAACAGGTCGGCCCGGCTACCGAGTCGGATTACTTCAAACGGGGTTCCGCTCACCTGCCCGGCCACGGCAACCAATTCGTTGGGGCTGATCTGGAAGCTGGCAATGCGCAGGAACCGGGGTGTGTGGGGGTCGAGGGCAGCGGCGGCGGTGAAGGCGGCGGTGTTGTCCATCGTCGTGAAATCGATGCACCAGTCGGCATCCTCCCAATAGCCCACTTGCTTCGTCTTAAAATTCAGCAGCGGCATATCGTAGGCCAGCAGGTCGGCAAAGGCACCGTTCAGGATCGAGGTGGCCTGGATGGGGGCCTGGTCGAGGTACGTTCTGAACGCCCGGCGCAAGTCGAAATTGCGGTTTTCGCCGGGCGTCAGTTTGGTAAAATCGGAGGCAAAGTCCGACGGAATGAAGCGGGGTACGCCCGCCGCCACGGCCGCATCCAGCACGACAGACTGCGTGTCCACGATCACGTCCCCCAAGCCCTGCACCGCCGATACGACGACGGCTGCCCCCTCAAACGCGGCGGCCAATTCTCCGGAATCCGTCATCTCCGACTGGATCACGGTGACGCCTTTCTGCTTCAGTTTATCAACTTTGGCGGGGTCGCTGCTGGGGCGGACCAGGGCGCGTACCTCCACCCCGCTGCTCAACAGGGCCGTGACGATTCGTCCGCCCAGATTGCCGGTTGCCCCGACGACTACAATGGAATTTTTCATTTTTTCTAGGTTTACGGGATAGCCCGTTATTGGATGAAGTGTTATGCCTGTCAACGATTTTCGCTACGCCGATTGAAGCGGACAAAGGTTGTTCCATACCTCAGCGTAAAATGAGGGAGTGGGAAACTTTAGTCACTAGGCAGGCTTGGTTTCAAGTGCGGCTTTCACGCAAAAAGGCCTCCTGAATACTCAAGAGGCCTTTTTGCGTGAAGAAATCAGAGAACGCCGTCTATTTTTGGTTCGAGGTAAAATACCTCGAACAACGCCCTTCGCTCACCGCTCTAACCGCACCACCCCCAGCTTCACAAACGCCTCGTCCAGCAGCGTCATTCGCACCCGGAGTTTGTAAGCGTAGGCACCGGGTGGCGCGGGTAGCCCGGCGATGGTGCCGTCCCAGAACCGGGTTTGCACACTGCTTAAGTCGGCACCTCGGAGCGAGTGGATGGCTTCGCCCCAGCGGTTGTACACGGTCAGTTCGAGGTCTTGCAGGGCGTCGCCTTTCAGTTCAAAGGTGTCGTTGAGGCCGTCGCCATTGGGCGTAAACACCCCCGGCAGGTACACCTGCGGCACGGACACTGGCGGCGGGCAGCGTTCGCTGACCAGCAGCGTGTCGCGGGCCGTACACGAGGCGGCGTTTTGCACCTCCACCACGTATGCCCCGGCTTCCCGCACGCGTAGGGTCTGCTCCGTGCCCAGCACCGCGCCCGTTCCTGACCGTCGCCAGGCGTGGGTGTAGCCCGTGCCCGAACCCGCGTCGAGTTGTACCCACACGCTCTGGTCGCGGAAACAAGATTCGAGGGTGCGTCGGGGTGGGTTGAGCGAAGGGTTTGCGGCGACCGTAAACGCCACCTGGGCGGGAGAACTGGTGCAGCCACTGGCTTCAGTTTGGGTGGCGAAAAATACGGCCCGGCCCGGCGTGGCCACGGGAGCGGGGGTAAAGGACAGCCCGGAGGCTAGTCGGCGGGTGAGGGTCGAGTCGGCGTACCAGACCACGCCCTGTCCGGTGGCACTGAGCGTCGGCGCGGTGGCTCCGGCGCAGGTTGTGGGGGATGCAGCGGAAAGCAGCGGCGGGGGCAGGGTAGCCGGAAAGGTGACCCGGAGCGTATCCCCGCTTTCGCAGCCCGTTTGGGTATTTTTTGCCAAAACCACGTAAGATCCTCCGCTGCTGACGGCGTAAGGATTTTGACTGACGATCTGTCCATTGGGTAGTTGCCAGCGGAAACTGCCCCAACCGGGGGCGGCGGGGGCGACCAGGTTCAGGGATTGGCCACAGGTACCCGCCAGACTGCGGACGGGAAGGCGATACGGACTGACGTTGAAATCGACCCTCAGGATGGTATCGGCGCGGCAACTCGAGTCGCTGCGGTTGGTGGCCCGCACCCGGTAAATAACGACCCCGCTTTGCCCGCTCACCAGCAGCGTGTCGCGGCTGGCGGCGGGGCCACTCACGCCGGGGCCGCTCCAGGCGATGGTGTTGTTGGTACCGGGGTCGATCCGGAGCACGAAGGTGCCGCAGGCGCGGGGCACGATTCGGGGCCGGAGGTCAAAACCCCGGTCGAGGAACGACATTTCCACCTCGGCCGACTCGGCCCGGAGGGGGCAGGGGGTTGTTTCAGCGATTTTTACTGAGAATTTCCCGGCGATCAGCGGTCGGTAGGTTTCGCCGGTGGCTCCCGGAATGGTCACGCCCTCGCGGTACCACTGGTAAGTCACGTTGCTGGCGTTGGTGACGATGGCCTTGAGCAAACCGCCCCCGCAGGCCCCGCCCTGCACCTTTTGGCACACCACTTCGGGGAGTTTCCGGCACACGCCCGCCAGCAGGTTGGGCAGGCCGAGGGCGCTTTTGCCCCCGTCGAGCGGAATGCCTTCGGGGGCGTACTGGCAGCCCGCGCCCGGCTCGTCGGGGCGGTTGATGACGCCCAGGGCGGGATAACCCCGGTTGCTGGCGTTCGAATCGTCGTTGTTGTTGGCCAGATAAATCTTGCCATCTGTACCCATTTGAAAAGCTCCGTACACCTGGCTTGGGCTTTGTCCAATCAGTTGGGCCGAAGCGGCGATGTCGGCGGCACTGCCTTTCGTTAAATCAAGCTGGTACAAATCCCGTTTTTCGGAAGACGTGTTGGGATCATCCAGGGAGCCACCCAGGTATAAAAACCGGCCACTGGGCGAAAATTCGACTCCGTATACTTTTGAACTGAAGGCCCCCGTGAGGCGCACGGGATTACTGACGACCCCGGTGGCCGGATTGAAATCGTAAAGTTCCACGGCGTTTTGCCCCGAAATGGCCGCCGCCAGCCGACTGCCGTTTTGCGAAGCTTTTAGTTGCCCAATGGATTCGGCGTTCAGCCGGTCGGCGGGCGTGGCCGAAGCCACCCTCGCCCCAACCCGGCTTTCGACCGGTTGCGCCGATACGCCCGCTGCCGTAACGAGGTAACTCACAAACTTGTCGGAGTCGGCTTCGTGGGCGAGCACCCAGTAATCGGTGCCGTTGCAGTGCGGGATACCCTGGAGTTTTTCGGTGGCTTTAGCGAGCAAGACCTGGTTCCTGGTTCCGACGGCCCCCAGGCCCCCGTTGAGGGCCAGGTTTACTTCGGCCCATTGCAGCGGCCCCTGTCCCTGGTTAGGCGTTGAAAATACGTAATACAAATCGCGAGCGCCGGGCCGGGGCACGATGAGCGCACCCTGGGTGGAAGAAAGGTGACCGCCCAGGCCACCCGAATTGGGCATGAGCGCGTGGTTGCGGCTCCAGACATTGATTCCGTTGGTGTAAAACCGCAGGGTGCCGCTCTCGTCGCAGATGCTGGCGGTGCCTTCGGAATTGCTGACATTAATGGCACCGTTCGTGCGTGGACCGGGCGGGGTAGCGTTGAAATCCAGCCCGCCTCGCTCGCCGAAGTACCACACGTTGAATCGCTTGTCCTGCGCCGCGCAGGTCCAGGACAATACCAGCAAAATTCCCAGTCCGATGATCCGTTTCATGGCGCGCGAAGGGGTGCTTGACGCGGAAGTTTCCCCGTCAAAAGTAATCATTCGGCGGGCTCGTTGGTCGCCCGATTGAGTACGAGGACGATGCGGGGAAGGAAAACGCTGGGTTTCGGGGGGCGTTTGTTTTTAACCGAGGTTTCGCAAAGCTCCCTAGCGGCGAACCGCCCCGGCGCGTCATTGCGAGCGGAGGCGAACAGGGCGAGCGAAGCGAGAACTGTTCGCCTCCGCTCGCAATGACGCGCCGGGGCAACGATTTTTAATCCATTCTCCGCTTCGCCCTTCCCTCAAAATGGGGCTTAAACTGCGGGCTTTCGGTTTTTCCCCACTTGTCCCAAAACGTGAAGTACAGGCCGTAGTTGAACCGGTACTGCCGGTGGTGCAGGCCGTGGTGGGTGGCCCCGATTACGAAACGCCCCAGCCGGGTACCAAGCGCGTTGGCCGGGAAAATCTCGATGTCGAGGTGGTTGACGGTGGCCGAAAGCACCATGATCGTCAGTTGTACCAAAATCACGTGGGGGTGCAGGGGCAGCACCACGGCGATAAAGGGGAAAATCAGGGCTTCCAAAAATCCTTCGACCGGGTGAAAGGAAAAAGCCGTCCAGGCGCTCGTGCTGGGCGTATCGTGGTGAACCCGGTGAACAAGTCGGTACAGTCCCGGCTGGTGCATGAGCCGGTGCAGCCAGTAGTAGTAGGTTTCGTGGATGAACATCGAAAGCGCCAGACTTAGCGGCAGGTACCAGAGTGGGTAGGCGGCAAGGTCGGTGTACACCGCCGTGTAGCCCTTCTGCCAGGCTACCACGCTCAACGCCCCGATGCCCGCGAAAATGACCGACGTAGCCGCCGACCAGGCCATTTCCTTCCGTTCCTGTCCTGCCGGACGAACCTTGCGCCCGAGTTGGCGGTGGCGCCAGGCGTCGCGTTTCCAGACGTAGAAATAGGCCTGAAAGAGTGCGGCCAGCAGCAGGTAACGGCCCATGATGACGACGAACAGGCCCAGCACGAGCAGCGCAAAGGCGGCGGGCTGGCTGTAGTCGGTGGTGTACAAGAATTCCAAGCGGCTTTTGGGGTTAGGCCCGGAGGTATGGCAAAAGGCATTCCGGGGCGGCGGAATTGGGCATACTTTTTTGTAGAACTCTTTTTGTACCGTTTCCTCCATCCAACCCCATGAAAATTTTCGGATTCATTCTCATCGCTGCCGGCGCGCTCATGCTCGTTTTCAACGGCTTCAATTTCACGACGGAAAAGAAAGTGGTCGATGTCGGCCCCATCGAAATCAACAAAAAAGAAGACAACCGGGTGGCCTGGCCTACCTACGCCGGTGGACTGGTGCTGCTGGCGGGGATTGGCCTGGTGGTGGCGGGGCGGAAAAAGTAGCGGGAACACCGTCATCCTGGCGGGGCTGAATACCCCTTTCGTTCGATCCACAATCTTCTTTTCCCCCAATATGAGTGCAAAAAGTATCTTCGGAATGCTACTAACCCTGGTCGGGTTGGTGGGCATCGTTTACGGCGGCCTCGACCTCACCAAAGGCGACGTAGCCCGTGCTTCCATCGTGTACCTGATTCTCGGCGGCGTCTTTTTCGCCGCCGGGATTGGGCTGCTGAAGGCGACCAGGGAGTGAAAATAACCCCGACGCTGTCATCCAGAGCGCAGCGAAGGAACTTTCGCCCCAGACCTCCCGGCCAGTTGGAAGTCAAACGCGAAAGTTCCTTCGCTGCGCTCTGGATGACAGCGTCAGGGTTATTCCCCCCTCGGCTCCACCAGCACCACGTCTTCCTTGTCCACGATCACCTGGCCTTCGAGCAAATCGCGGGTTTTGCGGACGAATTTTCGGGGGGTCACGATCACCGGGCAGAGCGTGTCGCTGCGGCGTTTGGAATACCAGGCGGCCAGTTGCGCGGCCCGCTCGATGACGCGGGCCGGAAAATTCTGCCCGGCTCGCCGCCGGATGACGACGTGCGAACCGGGCACGTCGCGGGCGTGGAGCCAGAGGTCTTCCTTGCGGGCGTAGCGCTGGGTGAGCAGGTCGTTGTTGCGGGCGTTGCGGCCAATGAACACCTCGAAGCCGTCGATAACGACTTTTTTGAACAACGTATCCACCGTGTCCGGTACTTTGTCGGCTTCCAGCAGCCCGTTGGTTTTCAGGTATTTGCGAAGTTCCTTCACGCCTTCAATGGCCTCGATGGCGGCGCGCTGGCCTTCAGCTTCGGCTTTGTCGGCCTCGCGCACTTCGATGGCTTCCAACGCGCGACTCACCTCGATTTTCTCGTTTTTGGCCTTGCGGTAGTAAGCCTCCGCGTTTTTCTGGGGCGACAACTCCGGCTTGAGTTTGATTTTCAGCGGCACGTTTCGGTAAAAATCCAGCACCTCCACCGACTCGGCCCGCTCCGGTACGGCGTGGAGGTTGGCCATGAGCAGGTGCCCGATTTCTTCCTTTTTCAACCCCTTCTCCACGGCGGCCAGTTTTTCCCAGGCCATTTCCAGGTAACTATCCGTTTTCTGAATCCGCTTTCCGAGCATTCGCAGGGCCGCGCTTTTTTCGCGGTCGATGGTGCTGAGGCGCGAGTAGGCGTAGTACAGCGCGTTGGCGGCGGCGATGGATTCGGCGAAGGTCTGCCGGACTTCGCCCCCCTCGGCCAACAGCGAGAGCACGGGTTGGTGCTCGATGGTTTTGATGAAAAACTGGGTCGGGTGTTCCAGTCGCTCGCGCATCCGCTCCACGGCTTGCCAGCGCAAATCGGCGTCGTTTACGCCCGTCAGTTCGGCGGTGAGCGCCCCGTTTACTTCTTTTCCGAAGGTGGGAAACAATTTCCGCCAGTCGCCGCCCGCCGCGTCGAAGGCTTCGCGGCTTTGGTCGAGGGGGCGGTCGAGGGCGCTGAAAACGAGGTTGTTGTCGGCCACGAGCCGGTTTTGAAACAACTCCAGCGCCTCCTCGCCCCGAAACAGCACGAGGTTGGAGCGGTTGCCGAAGAGTTTGAACACCAGCGCCCAATCCTCGTCGAAGACCAGCGCAAAAGCCCGCTCGTTTTGAAATTGCCGCACGGCCAGTACGGGCCGGTTGAGCAAATCGCTGAACAAATCGACCGAGTTTTTACCGGCCCGCCGAAACTCGTCGGGAAAGGCCAGCGCCGCGAAATCGCCGCGCAGCGTGGCCCGGATGTACACGTCGCGGCGGTGCCGCCACTGTTTTCCTTCAGGGCAAAAACCCAACACCAACTCGTCTTTTTCCTGGCTGAAACACGCCGCCAGCACTAGCCCGACCAGCTTCGGAGCAAGTTGCGCGGTGAGTTGGCGGAGGAAGTAGTGGTTGGTGTGCATGGGGGAAGTTTGAGGTTTGATGGTTTAAAGTTTGAAGGTGCATTTTCCATCAAACCTTTAACCATCAAACCTCAAACCTATTTTTCCATAAACGCGTAACAAATTAAATGGCAAATGGTCATGTGGGCGTCTTCGACGCGGCCGTAGTGCTGGTCGTCGATGACGATGGTGAAATCGGCCAGGTCGGCGAGTTGGCCGCGTTTACCGCCCACGAGGGCGATGGTGTAGATGCCGTTCTGTTTCGCCCACTCGAAAGCCCGCACGAGGTTGGGCGAACTGCCGCTGACGCTCAGCGTCATCACGAGGTCGCCGGGGCGGGCGAAGTTCATCAGTTGCCGGGCGTAGATTTCGTCGTAGCGGTAATCGTTGCCCAGGGCGGTCATCCAGGGTACGTTGTCGTTGAGCGACATGGCCCGGAAGCGGCGACCGTCGCCCCGGTTGGCAAGTTTGTCCGACGCGCCCTTGCTCAAATCGGTGATGAAGTGCGAGGCGCTGGCGGCGCTGCCGCCGTTGCCGAACACGAAAATCTGCCGGTCGGCGTCGAGGGCTTCGCGAAATTTTTCAATCAATTCCGCCACGCGCGCCGTCGGGATGGAATCGAGGGCGGCTTTTTGGGTGGTCAGGTAGATGTCGAGGTAGGTTTTCATGAAAGAATTGCGGATTGCGGAAGTGGGATTGCGGAATAAAACGCGCAGGCGGGTTCAATCTGAAATCCCACTTCCGCAATCCCAATTTTACTCAAACTCGTGGTTATTCAGCCGTCGGCGGGCCAGGGCCATCGCGCCAATGGGCACGGCCTCTTCGCCGAGTTGGGCCAGGGCCACCAGCGGGCCGGGTTGAAAGGATTCCATTAAAAAGGGCGGCAGGGCCGTTTCGACGGCCAGCCGGAGCGGTTCGCCCAGGAGCGAAAGCCCGCCGCCCAGAATCAGGATTTCGGGGTGAAACAAATGCACGGCGTGCGACAGCCCGAAGGCCAGCGTTTCGGCGGTTTCCGCCAAAAGTTGCTGCGCCAGCGGGTCGCCCTGCTCCAGCGCCGGGCCGAGGTACTGCGCCTCACCGCCTGATTTATCGCCTTCGGCCACGAGGCGGGCCAGCGTCGAATCGGGGTGTTGGGCGGCGAGGTCACGAATTTTTGCGTCCACGGCCCAGCCCGAAGCGAGCGATTCGAGCGTGGTGCCCGCCCGGTCGAGCCGCAGGTGGCCAATTTCCGATTCGCCCGGCACGGCTCCGTGGTAAATCCGACCGTTGACGACCATCCCGCCGCCGATGCCGCTGCCCAGGGTTACGTAAAAAACCGTTTCAAATCCGGCCCCGGCCCCCTGCCGGTATTCGCCCAGGGCGGCGGTGTTGGCGTCGTTGTCGGCGAAGATGGGGCAGCGGAGCAAATCCTCGAGCCAGTCGGACAGTTCAAACCCGGCCCAGCCCTGAATTTGGTGCGAGGTGCTGATGGTGGCCGTTTTGCGGTTGATGGGTCCGCCGAAGCCGATGCCCGCCGCCAGAAACCGGTATTCCTGCAACAACTCCCGAAGGGTTTCTTCGAGTTGGCTGCGAATGCCTTCGGCGGCGGCTTCCCGGTCCACCTCGAAGCGGCGACGGTCGAGGACCTCGCCGGTTTCGTCGCCCACGAAAAGCTGGAGCTTGGTGCCCCCGATTTCAATGCCTAAGTACACTTTGTCCATGCGGTTTTTTCTTCAAATCCCCCACTGTCATCCTGAGCGCAGCGAAGGACCTCGTTGGACTGCCGGACTGGCCGGTGATCCAGCAGTAGCTAACTTCAAACTATCCGGCAGTCCAACGAGGTCCTTCGCTGCGCTCAGGATGACAATTGGGAACGGTAATCGTTGAGTTTAGCCTCCAACCCTTCAAAGCTCATGCCTTCAAACGTGGCAAATTGGGCGATGGTCAGGGGCCGTAATTCCTCGGCGGGGTGACTGGTGGTCAGGCCCACCACGGCCATGCCCGCCCGCCGGGCCGATTCGATGCCGAGCAGGGCGTCTTCAAACACTAAGCAGTGGCGGGGTGCCACGCCCAGTTTTTCGACGGTGAGTTGGTAAATCTCCGGGTCGGGTTTGCCCCGGCTCACCATGCTGCCGTACACCACGACCTCAAAAAACGAGGCCAGCCCGGCCCCGTCGAGGGTAAATTCGACGTTGCTCAGCGGAGCGGAGGTCGCTACGGCGAGTTTTACGCCGTTTTTTTGCAACTCAGTCAGCAAGGCCACTGCCCCCGCGATGGGCCGCAGGTGCGGGCGGTACGTGGCCCGGTAAATTTCTTCTTTTTCTTCGGTGAAATCTTGCACTTCCTCGTCGTTGAGTTCACGGCCAAACAGCAGCCGGAGCGTGTCGTGGGAGTTGCGCCCGTTCAGGTGTTGGTAAAAATAATCGAGTGAAAAAGGCAGGTGATAACGCTGGCTGAAGGCTTCCCAGGAAGCGATGTGGTAAGACAAGTTGTCCACCAGCGTACCGTCCATGTCGAAAAGGGCGGCTTGGAGCATGGGGGCAAAGGTAGTGGTTAGAGTAGAGAGTAGAGAGGATAGAGTAGAGAGAAAGACTACGAGGTACGCCGCTGCGGATGCATTTCGCTAGGTTCTCTGCTCTCTGCTCTCAACTCTACTTTAAGTCCATCGTAAGCCAGGCGGACGTGGGGGGGGAGTTCAGCCTCGACGGCGGCGTGGCGGCCCATGCGGTGGCTGAGGTGGGTGAAATAGGCCCGTTCGGGCCGGATTTTTTCGACCAGTTCCAGAGCCTGTTCGAGGGTAAAATGCGAAATGTGGGTTTCTTTCTGGAGGGCGTTTAGCACCAGCACCCGCGAGCCGCGAATTTTTTCGAGTTCCGCTTCGGCGATAAAATTGGCGTCGGTGATGTAGGTGAAATCGCCGAGGCGAAAGCCCAGCACGGGCAGGTGGTGGTGCAGGACTTCGATGGGAATCACCGGAATGCCCTCGGCCTCAAAGGGTTCGTTGCCGATGGTTTTGAACTGGATGCGCGGCACGCCGGGGTATTTTTTTTCGGCAAAGGCGTACGAAAATTCCCGACGCAACGCCTCCTGCACGCGGGGGTGGGCGTACACGGGCATCTCGCGCTGCTGGCGGAAATTGTAGGCCCGCACGTCGTCTAGCCCGGCGGTGTGGTCTTTGTGTTCGTGGGTCATCAGCACGGCGTCGAGGCGGCGGATGCGTTCGCGAAGCACCTGCTGGCGGAAATCGGGGCCGGTGTCGATGACCAGGCTCGTTTCCCCGACCTGTACGTGTACCGACACCCGCAGCCGCTTGTCGCGGAAGTCGAGCGAGCGGCACACCTCGCAGTCGCAGCCAATCACCGGCACACCCTGCGAAGTGCCCGTGCCGAGGAAAGAAATCGTCATAGAGAATAGGGGATAGAGGACAGAGGATAGAGAACAGATAAATGCCTTTCGCTATTCTCTATCCTCTCTTCTCTATCCTCTACTCGGTTAGTCCTTTCACCAGCGCCACGAGCGCGTCGAAGTTGAGGGGTTTGATGAGCATGTCGTTGAAACCCGCCTCTTTAAATTCCTCCATCGTGTAGTTGCGGGCGTTGCCGGTGATGGCGACCATTGGAATTTTTGCCTTTTCTGCTTCGGGCAGGGCGCGTACGCGGCGGGCGGTTTCCATGCCGTCGAGCACGGGCATGTTGATGTCGAGCAGGATGACGTCGAAATCTTCCTTATCCAGGATTTGGAGTACCTGTTCGCCGTTTTTCACCGAGGTGATTTCAAAATTCTGAAACTCAAGGATTTTCTTAGCCAGGTTCTGAATCACGGAACTGTCTTCGGCGATGAGAACGCGCTTGTGGATTGCCATGGGTACGAAGGGTTGGTTTTGCCGGGGTGAAAATACGGGGTTTGAAAAGAAAAAACCCGCGAAAATTTTAAACCCGTGGTGGAGCAATCTCGCACGATGGGCCGTCATGCTGAAACAAGTTCAGCATGACGGTCTTCCCCTTGTTTTTGTTCGACTTCCAATCTTTTTAAAGCCCATTCAAAAATTCCTTGTACCCCGCCTGAAAAGCCGCAAACTCCGCCAAAATCCCCGGCATTTTCGCCTCGAACGTACTGAAATCGCCCACCTTCGTGCGGGCTTCCAGCGATTTGACGGCCTGGTGCAGGCGCTCGATGCCGAGCGTACCGGCGTTGCCCTTGAGCGTGTGCAGGTACCCTTCCACGTGGGTGTGGTCGCCCCGGAGGTAGGCGGCCTGGGCCTCGGCGAGTTGCTGGGTGGCTTCGGCCTCGAAGTCTTCAAATACGGAAGCCACCATTTCCACCCCGCCCAAATCGCGGAGTTGGTTGACTACCTCGCGGTCAAATTGGGGTACGGCGGGCGGGGCGGCGGGCTTGGCGGGTGCGGCTTTTTTCGCCGAGGCGGCGGGCTGATTGCCTTTCGCGTCCATCCATTCCTTTACTTTTCGCACCAGCGCCTCGGCCCGGATGGGCTTGGCAATGTAGTCGTTGAGGCCCTCGCTCAGGAAGCGGTCGCGGTCTTCCTTCATCGAGTAGGCAGTCATGGCGACCACCGGCGGCAGGGTTTTGCCCACCAGTCGGCGCAGGCGGTGGGTGGTTTCGACACCATCCATGTCGGGCATTTGGATGTCCATCAAAATCAGATCGTAGCGCAGGGCGGGCGTGCTCAGCAGGTGCCCTTCTTCGCTGGTGTCGTCGGCACCCGTTACCAGTTCGATGGCCTGGTGGCCCGACTCCGCCGTTTCGACCACGCAGCCGGCTTTGGTCAGAATTTCGCGGGCCACTTTGCGGTTCACGGCGTTGTCGTCCACGAGCAAAATGCGCGGGTGGATGGTTTTGAAAAATCCATTCACGACAAAATCCGGCTCCGGCCGCGACTCGGTGAGCGGACTGATGGACGTGGCTTTCAATTCGACCGTAAACCAGAACGTCGAGCCTTGCCCGATGACGGATTCCACGCCCATTTCGCCCTTCATCATTTGAGATAACTCCCTCGAAATCACCAGGCCGAGGCCCGTGCCGCCGTACGACTTTTTGGAGGAATTGTCGAGTTGGTTGAAGGCGTTGAACAACTGCTTCAGCCCGTCGGGCGCGATGCCGATGCCCGTGTCCCGCACCTCCACGCGGATTTTGTGCCACTTGCCCTTCGTCCAGAGGTTGCTCACCGCGAGGGTCACGCTGCCGTGTTCGGTAAATTTCAGCGCGTTGGAGGTCAGGTTCGAGAGGATTTGCAACAGCCGCGTTTCGTCGGCGATGAGGTAGGTGGGCAGGTCTTCGCCGAGTTGGTAGCTGAGGTCGTTGCGCTTGGCCTGGGCCGTTTGCCGGAACAGGCTGATGAGTTTGTCGAACAAATCGTTGAGCGCAAAGGGGGCCTCGTGCAACTGCATTTTGCCCGCCTCGATTTTGCTCAAATCGAGGATGTCGTTGAGAATCGTCAGCAGCGTTTCCGACGATTTTTTGACCGTCTGCACGTATTCGCGCTGTTCGCCGTCGAGGGTGGTGTCGCTGAGCAGGTCCACCATGCCGATGACCCCGTTCATGGGCGTGCGGATTTCGTGGCTCATGTTGGCGAGAAACCGCTCCTTCACCTTCAGCGAGCGCTCGGCTTCTTCTTTGGCCTTGAGCAAGTCCTGGGCCGATCGCTTCAGCGGGGTGATGTCGCGGGCAATGCCGGATACCTCTTCGATGGAGCCGTCGGCGAGCAGGATCGGGTTGAGGTACATTTCGTACCACAATTCACCGAGGCGGGTATTTAATTGAATTTCAAAATATTGCGAAATGCCCTTGAACGCCTGGCGGTAGTTTTCTTCCACCAGTTTGCGGTTGCTGGTGCCCATGAGTTGCCAGCCAAACTGGGCGGTGGAGACGTTGACTTGCGGAGCGCGGTCGAGGTTGCTCTGGATGAGCCGAACGTAATTCTGGTTAAACGACGTGAGCAGCATCCGCCGGTTGACCGACCACATCAGGTGGCTCGACGACTCGAAAATGGCGTGGAGCCGGGCGTTTTGCTTGCCCAGTTCGGCCTCGGCCTGCTTGCGGGCAATGGCCTGCGCCACCTGGCCGGAGATGAATTCGAGCAGTTCGAGGTCGCGGATGTCGTACTTGTTGGTGCGCTCGTAGCTTTTCACGCCGATGATGCCCGTGATGCGGTCGCCGATGCGGAGCGGGGCGCAGAGCAGCACCTTCGGGATTTGGCCGTAAATGTAAATTTCGCGCTTGCCCGCCAGGCGGCGGATGTCGTCTTCGACCAAAATCAGCGGTTTGTTGGCGGCGATGGCGTACTCGGTGAGGCCGTTGCCGAGTTTTCGTTTCGTGAACCTCAGGTTTCCCTTAAAATATTCATCGACGTAGTACGGAAAATAAAGGAAGCTTTTCCCGAAATCATACAGCGCGATGAAGAAGTTTTTGGTGTCGATAACCGCCGATAACTCGGTGTGAATGAACGAGTATAAATCGTCGAGGCTCCGGCTGGTGAGCGAGGAGGAGGCGATTTGGTAAAACAGGTTCTGGGCTTTCTCGGCGCGGTTGCGGGCGGTGGTGTCGTGAAAAATGCAGCGAAAGGCCACGGGTTGCCCGGCCTCGTCGAAGCGGCAGTTGACCGAGCCGCTCAGGTACACCCGCCGCCCATCGCGGCGGCGGTACACGGCCTCGAAGTCGGGAATGGTTTCGCCGTTTTTCACCCGCTCGAAGCGGGCGAGGGTTTCGTCGAGAAACTCCGGGTGAATCACGTCGCGGAGGGTCATCGTGCTCAACTGGACCGAGCGGTAGCCGATGGCGTCTTTCCAGGCGCGGTTGACGTACAGAAAACGCCCGTCGAGGTCGATGAGCTGGATGAGGTCGGAAGTGTTGCGAATCAGATCCTGCAAGTCGGCGGAGGCCGAACTGAGCGGCAGGCCCCCGACGGGGCGGGGCGAAGCCGTGGCGGGTTTTTCGGACGAATCGGGAGTGGGCATAACGCGGGCTTGGGGCCGATTTTTACCGAAAATTACCCTGCTCGCCCCGATTTGCAATCGGGGCGCACCTGGAATTGCGTCTGAGACGCAAAACCGCTGCCGCCCCGATTGCAAATCGGGGCGAGCGGGGGTTATCTTTACTCACCATCAGCCAAACGCCCTCATGGAAGCCGTCCTGCCCAAAATCCCGTTGACCCTCGCCGAACGCGACAACGCCCCCGACATCATCCGCGTGCCCGCCACGCTGGAAGAGTTCTGGGAACTGAGCGAGTTGACCGAGTACAACATCGAATATTTCAACGGAGAAATCATTTCCATGGGACAATCCACGCCGATTCACGAAAGCCTGATTGGCAGGCTCATCACGTTGTTCAACAATTTTTACGACGCCTTCGAGGACTACCAGGTGCTGGGCAGCAACGTGAAAATTTACGCCGAAGCCTGCGTGGCGGCCTTCAACGCCGATTTTTCGGTAGCCCGCGAGCCCTACGACTTCGTGACCCTGCCCAGTGGGCGGCGCTCGACGGTGGCCATCAAAAACCTGGAAATTGTGGGGGAAGTATTCTCGCCTTCCACCAAACGTTTCGACCAGAGCGACAAGCTCGATTGCTACAAAACCATCCCCACGCTGCGCCACGTGCTGTTCGTGGACCAGAAACGCCCCTTCGCGACGCTCCACACCCGCACCGAAACGCCCAACCGCTGGCTCAGCGAAGATTACCGCTCGCTCGACGACACCATCCGCCTCGGCGACCTGGCGCTACCGATGGGGGCGGTTTACCGGAAAATCAGGTTTGATGCGCCTGCTGAGTGAGGCGTACCGGTCGCGTTGCGTAAAACCGGCCTGCCCATCACCGATTGGCTTTTGGTACCCGTTTTGGGGGCGATAGCTGGAATAACTGGTGAGCAAGGGAATTATCGGCTGGGCAGGCTCTTTTGAATTTCAAGAACAAAATCTAGTGTCGTGCTGGTGAACGCGGCAATGTCTTCGCTGGATAGCTTCCCGCTCAGCAGCATCTTCTTTACGGTCTCGGTTGTGATTTCCAGGTTGGCACGTTCAATTTTCTTCTGTTCATTCTTGATGGCTAACGCATTGGCTGAAAGCGTCATTTCATAATTCAGGAGTTCTTCAGGGCTCATCGACCGCGTATCGAGTTCATCGATGGCCCGTTGGAGCCATTCTTCCGTCCAGAATTTTGGGTACTGGCTGGGGTCGGTGACGGTGTGGAGGGTCTTCATGGTGTAGATAAGTTTGTCGAGGTCGGAGGCGATGGCGGCCAACGGCTTGACGAATTTAGCCAATTCTACAGTGACAAATACCGTCTGGTCGTCAATCAATTCACCTTTTTCGTTTCGCAGAACGGCCAGGTTGTGGTAATCGGTCAGGTTTGGGAAAATAGCTCCGGCTAAAATACCGATGCAGTAGATTCGGGGCAGGTCTTCGAAGGTGTATTTACCCTTTTTGACCAACGTGTTGAAACGGTACAGCGAATAAAACTTCATGCGGTGGATAAACTCCGGGTACTCGCTCAGTTGCATTTCCACGATAAAGAAATTCCCATTTGCATCCCGGCAAGCTAAATCGTAGACCCCGCTGCGGCTGTCCCTGGTCAGGCTTTGCAGCTCGTTGGGCAGAAAGGTAACCGCCACAATCGGCACCTCCGATTTAATCAAGGCTTGCAGCGCCGTGCGCAGAAACAGGCTGTTGGCTTCGTTGCCGAAGGTGGCCTTGAATCGCAGCGGCGAACCGTCCGTAATCGGAAATGAGGGGGATGAACCGCTGGCCGTCGGCGAAGAGGGAATCCATGCCGTAAAACTAAGGCCAACTTGCCGGAATCGGCACACCGACCGGGCTAAACCCGGCGTGGAACGCTTCCGGGATGTTACGGGTGGGAAGCCGGTTAGGTGCTACCAACCTTCCGTCCCGCTGGTTTTTTTTGACCCCCACCGCTCGACCGCTCGCCCCGATTTGCAATCGGGGCGCACTTGGAATTGCGTCTGAGACGCAAAACCGCCGCCGCCCCGATTGCAAATCGGGGCGAGCAGGGCTATACGGCCAACCCGGGGTCACTTCACTCGATTTCGAGCGCTTCGCCGGTAATTTCTACGAAATCGTGCGTTTCCAACAACCGAATCAAGCGGCCCATGTCGTTCTCAAAAAGTGCCTTCAATGGCTTTACCCGAATATTCCCGGTCCGCACCAGCACCAGTTTTACAGGGCTTCCGGTCAAAAAATGGGAGTAGTAAAAATCGGTATCTTTCGTCACGACGACCCGCCCTTCAGCCTGAGCAATTTGACGGATGCTCGTGTCGGGAGTGTCGTTTTTCAGGGGTAAATCCAGCGAATGAATGGCATCGTGCCCATATGCCTGAAAGACAAACTTTAGCACGGGCGGCAGTTGGGCATCGATCAGGAACTTCATGCCGCCTGGAGGTATGCTCCGCGTCCCTTCGACAAAACGACCGCGTATTCCAGGCAAGCCAGCAGGTCTTCCCGTTCCAGGTCAGGAAACGTTTGCAGCAATTCTTCGATTGAATCGCCCGCAGCCAGGTATTCCAGCAGCGACTCCACGAGGTAGCGCGTGTTGCGCACCGTCGGTTTGCCGTGGCCGACAGCAAGGTTGAGCGTGATTCGGGGCAGGTGGGTCATGCGGGCTTGGGTTTCATTGACTCAAAGATAGCAAAAAAACCCGTCGGGAGCCGAATCCGAACCCGTCGCTCCCATCGGTGCGGCTGAGTTCGTTGGGCATGAAAGTGACTTGCTCGATGGGCGTTTCGGATTGAATCAGCGCTTGCAAAGCCCGGCGCAGAAACAGGCTGTTGGCTTCGTTGCCGAAGGTGGCCTTAAATCGCAGCGGCGAACCGTCCGTAATCCGAGATGAGGGGGATGAACCGCTGGCCGTCGGCGAAGAGGGAATCCATGCCGTAAAACTAAGGCCAACTTGCCGGAATCGGCACACCGACCGGGCTAAACCCGGCGTGGAACGCTTCCGGGATGTTACGGGTGGGAAGCCGGTTAGGTGCTACCAACCTTCCGTACCCGCTGGGACGAGAGCCAACCCCAAATCCGACCACTTCAAAAGGTTTTTTTCGACCCTGACTGGCGTTTGCCGGGGGAGTGCACGGTTGGATTTACCCCATCCTTTCTGGCTTTTTTGGTTACTGGTTTATTGGCAGTTGGAGTAGGTAAATTTCAATTTGCCGCCACTTACGCCTGCTGAGGTTAATTCAACTTGCGTTGGAAAACCCTTGTTGTTGTACGTGTAATTGTAGTTACCCGAAAGAATAGACTTTCCATTATCAACAGTTAGTTTTACTGGATTATTGAGGAAAGTAGTAATGAATCCTACATGAGATGAAAAATCCCCACTAATTAATCCAAAATACAAATGACCAAATATCCCTTTCGGTTTGCTGGCAGATAAATAGTGGTTTTTAAGATCATATTCAAATCTGAAATCCTCTAATTTGTTGGGTCCATCGAAATTTTCCCATCTAGTCATATTTCCGTTTGTGTATTCAAATTTATCAGTATCAACACCTAAGATTTCATTTTTCTCATTAAGACTTAAGCGTCCAATAAATTCTCCATTCGGTACATTCACAAATCCTGTTTGAAGTACGCCATTTTTATAAAGTTTCAAGCTAGTTAGTTTACCGTTGGTATAGGTTAATTCGTTAGAAAATCCATCAGGCGTTAATGTTTTTGTTACTTCTCCGTTTTGATTATACTCAAAAGAAACAGTAAATAAACCGAATTTTTTTGTAGCATTCATTTTGGCAACTCGCCCATCGGTATTGTATTCAAACACCAAGTATTCATTAGCATTCGAAACGTCTTCGATGCGCGTGCAAAGGCAAGGCACATTACTCCCCACCACCGCCTTCTCCACCTTCACCTCGTACACCTGCGTACTCCCATCCTCCGCCGTCACCGTGTAATTCACCGCGTTGGTAAAGTTCTGCACCACGCCGGAGGCGGGGGCTACCGTGGCTTTGGCCGAGAGCATCAGCGTAGGCACCAGTTTGGTCAGGTCGGCATCGGCGGGGACGGTGGCGGTAATCTTGCGGGTAGTCTGGTCGATGGCGGCGGTTACGGCTGGGCTGAGGGCCGCGAAGCTGAAGGCGGTAATCTGCTTGTCAGCGGATTTGGGGGCGGCCTGCACCACCACCGTCACGGTAATTTTCAGGGGCGTACCGCCTCCGGCGGGGGTTACGGTAAAAATAACGGGATTGGTGTAATCGCGGGCGGTGCCGGGAGCGGGGTCGATGCTGGCGCCGGTGGCGAGGGGAATGCTCAGGGTGAGGGCTTTTACGTTCGTGCCGGCGGGCACGGTCACGGTGAAGCTCGTCCCGGCCGCATCGGGCACCACGCTGGCACCGGTGATGCCGCTCACGGTCAGGTTGCCCGTGATGGGGTTGCCGGTCGGTTGGGGTTTGGGGGTATCGGCTTCTTTTTTCCCGCAGGAAAGTACGAGGGCGGTGAAGACGAAGAGCAGCAGCAGGGTGGATTTGAGGAGGGAGTGCATGGCGATAAAATGAAGCTGGTGAGGGGAGGAGGTTCGGGGCTTGAAGGCACCCAGGGGGCTGAAATGCCAAGAGCCTTTCCCACTACGCGGAAGCGCGTAGTGGGAAAGGCTCTTGGCAAACCTACCCAACAATCCCAAATCGGGCAAGTGGTTGGGGTGAAATTTTCGAAGAATTGGGGTTTTCGGGGTACTTTTGGCGAAACCTCCCAGCCCGTCATTGCGAGCGGAGGGTGAAAAGGCGAGCGAAGCGAGACTGTTTCACCCGCCGCGAAACGGTCCGCCGCTGCGGCAATCCCCCGCCGGTAGCCAAAATAGCTTTGGGCAGGAACGGTACTTGTCCGGTGCTCTCTTGGTCTTCGGGAGGGGATTGCTTCGCTCCGGTAATCCAATTTCGCTTCGCTCATCGGATTACCTCCGCTCGCAATGACGCGCTTGGGGAGATGTTACGTAAACTCACCGCACCCCTTTGAAAGTCCGTCCCAAAAAATCCCTCGGTCAGCATTTCCTGCGCGACCTCCACGCCGCCGAGCGCATCGTCGGGTTGCTGTCGGGCCACGGCGGCTACCGGCGGGTGCTCGAAATCGGTCCCGGCATGGGGGTGCTGACGCAGTTTTTGATAAAAAAAATGGAGTTCGAGACTTCCGTCGTGGAATTGGACCGGGAATCGGTAGCGTACCTACAAGTCCATTTCCCCGACCTGGAGCCGCGCCTATTTGGCGAAGACTTTCTGAAAATGGACTTGGCCCGGTTTTCGGCGGAACCCTTCGCTGTTATCGGCAATTTCCCCTACAACATTTCCTCGCAGATTCTCTTCAAAATCCTCGACGACGTCGACCGGGTACCCGAAGTGGTGTGTATGCTGCAAAAAGAAGTGGCCCAGCGCCTCGCCTCGCCGCCGGGCAACAAAGACTACGGGATTCTGAGCGTATTGCTCCAGGCCTGGTACGACATCGAGTACGCCTTCACGGTGCCGCCGGGGGCCTTCGACCCGCCGCCGAAGGTGCAGTCGGGCGTGATTCGTCTGCGGCGCAACGCCGTCACCGACCTGGGTTGCGACCCGGTGCTGTTCAAACGGGTCGTGAAAACCGCCTTCAACCAACGCCGCAAAACCCTCCGCAACGCGCTCAAACCCCTGAATGCCAACCTGCCCGACCACCCCTTGCTTGATTTGCGGGCGGAGCGGTTGGGGGTAGGAGAGTTTGTGGAGTTGACGAAACTTTATGAGAGGATAGAGGTGAGAGGATAGAGGTGAGATAGTACCCACACCGATTGCTTTTCCTCTATTCTCTCACCTCTATCCTCTCACCTCTCACAAAAATGCCCTTCGAGTTAACCAAAGATTCCGTCGAACGCCTGGAAACGGCGATTCTCCAGCGCGAGGCCGACACCATCCGCGCCGAGTTGGAAGAACTGTACCCGGCGGACATCTCGGCGCTGCTGGCCGAACTCGACCCGGCCCAGGGGCACTACGTGCTGACGCTGTTGGACGAAGAAATGGGCGCGGAAGTTCTTTCGGAAATTGAAGGCGATACGCGCACGACGTTTCTGAAACAATTTTCGTCGGCGGAACTGGCCCGGTACGTCAACGTGCTCAACTCCGACGACGCGGTGGATTTGTTGAAAGAGCAACCCGTACGCGTGCGTGAAGAAGTCATCGCCCTGCTCGATGACCGCGAACAGGCCCGGTTCATCCTCGACCTGCTGCCCTACGAACCCGACACCGCCGGGGGCCTGATGCAGAAGGAGTTGGTGAAAATCAACGTGCGCCAGACCGTGACCGAGTGCGTGGAGGAAATCCGTCGTCAGGCCGAAGACGTGGAAAAAGTGTACGCCGTGTACGTGGTCGATGACGAGGGCGCGCTGCTCGGCATTTGTTCGCTGAAGCGGATTATTCTCGCCAAACGTGGCTCGAAAATCGAACAGATTTTTGAGCCGGACGTGATTTTCGCCCACACCTACGACCCCGCCGAAGATGTAGCCGCGCTGATGCAGAAGTACGACCTCGACGCCCTGCCCGTGGTGAACGTGCAAAACCGCCTGCTCGGCATCATCACCATCGACGACGTGGTCGACGTGATTACCGACCAGGCCCAGGAAGACATCCAGGCCATCACGGGGGTGAGCGCGCCGGTGGAGGAAGACGACACGGTTTGGGAAATCGCCAAATCGCGCCTGCCCTGGCTGGGCATCGGCATGGTGGGCAGCTTGCTGGCGGCGCGGTTTCTGGGCTTGTTCGAACACGATTTGCTCCAACTCGTGCCCGCGCTGGCTTTGTTCATCCCCATCGTGGGCAGCACGGGCGGGAACGTGGGGATTCAGTCGTCCTCGTTTATGGTGCAGATTCTGGCCGACAAATCGGGGCTGGAAATGGACTTCTGGCAGCGGATGGGCAAGCTGTTCGCGGTGGCGTTGGTGAAGGGGTTACTCATCAGCGCCTTCGTGTTTCTGGTGACGTGGCTGTTGCTGGCGCACCCGCTCAAACTGGCGGCGGTGGTGGCGTCGTCGTTATTCTCGGTGGTGCTGTTGTCGTCGTTTACGGGCACGGTCACGCCGATTATTCTGAGTCGGTTCGGCGTCAACCCCGCCGTGGCTTCGGGGCCGTTTATCACCACGGCCAACGATTTCCTGGGGTACAGCGTGTATTTTGGGATCGCGTATGGGTTGTATCACCTTTAGTCTGAACCTCGATTCGCGGGATTATTGGATTACCAAGATAATTCGAGATCGTAAAAGCGGCTTTTAGAAATCAGGAAAATCCTAAAATCCAACGAATCAAGGTTCAGACTATGATTGCCGTCCTCCAACGCGTCAGCGAAGCCTCCGTCACCATCGAAAATCAACTTCGTGGTCAAATCGAAACCGGCTTTCTGGTGTTGCTCGGCATTACCCATGCCGACACGGAGGAAGACGTAACCTGGCTCGCCCGGAAAATCGTCGGGATGCGGATTTTCAACGACGCGGATGGAAAAATGAATCTGGATTTAGCGGCGGTTGACGGTACCGTTCTGCTCATCAGCCAGTTCACCCTCCACGCCAGCACGAAAAAAGGCAACCGCCCCAGTTTCATCGAAGCCGCCCGGCCGGAGGTAGCGGTTCCGCTCTACGAACGGATGATTCAGGAACTGGGCGGCCTGCTCGGCAGGCCCATCGAAACCGGCGAGTTCGGGGCGGACATGAAGGTGAGTTTGGTGAACGACGGGCCGGTGACGATTGTGCTGGATTCGAAAAATAGAAAGTAAGGTTGCTCCGACCGGGACGCGTAGTTCTCCGGTCGGAGTTCGACCGCAGACGCGCAGTCCGCAGGTCGAAACCTTCCCGCTACGACTAACTGATTGCAACCTGACGCCACTCCGACCAGAGGTCGGAGCCACCTTTATGACTTTAGAACAAGCCCAACGCACCGTCGATGAGTGGATTACCACCGTCGGGGTGCGGTATTTCAGCGAACTCACCAACACGGCCATCCTGATGGAAGAAGTGGGCGAAGTGGCCCGCATCATGGCCCGACGCTACGGCGAGCAATCCGAAAAAGAGTCGGATAAGGGCAAAGATCTGGGCGATGAATTCGCCGACGTGCTTTGGGTGTTGCTTTGCCTCGCTAACCAAACCGGCGTGGATTTGACGGAGGCTTTTCAACGAAATCTGGAAAAGAAGAACCTCCGCGATGCGACCCGGCACCGGGATAATCCGAAGCTGGGGGGAGAGTTTTCAGTTTAGGACGGTCCGCCGCTGCGGTTTTTAGTTTAGAGTTAAAAACAAACCCCGCAAGTCGCATTTTTTGCATCCTCGCGGGGCTATCGTAACTCTAAACTGAAAACCGCAGCGGCGGACCGTCCTAAACTGAAAACTCCGCTCTACACATCCAGCAACAACCGCGTCGGGTCTTCGAGCAATTGCTTCACCCGCACCAGGAAACTCACCGATTCCTTGCCGTCGATGATGCGGTGGTCGTAGCTCAGGGCCACGTACATGATGGGCCGCACCACGATTTCACCGGCCACGACCACGGCCCGTTCCACGATGTTGTGCATTCCCAGAATGGCCGACTGCGGGGCGTTGATGATGGGCGTCGAAAGCATCGAGCCAAACACGCCGCCGTTGGTGATGGTGAACGTCCCGCCGGTCATTTGCTCGATGGTCAGCTTGTTGTCGCGGGCCAGCGTGGCGAGTTCGATGATGCCTTTTTCGATGCCCGCAAAACTCAGCGTTTCGGCGTTGCGCAACACCGGCACCACCAGTCCGCGTTCGGTCGAAACGGCGACCGAAATGTCACAGAAGTCGTGGTACACGATTTCCTCGCCGTCGATGGAGGCGTTTACCGCCGGGAATTCCTTCAGCGCCACGCAGATGGCTTTGGCAAAAAACGACATGAAGCCCAGACCCACGCCGTGTTTTTCCTTGAATTTGTCTTTGAACTTGCCCCGCAACTCCATGATGGGCTTCATGTCCACCTCGTTGAAGGTGGTCAGCATGGCCGTCTCGTTTTTCACCGCCACCAGGCGCCGGGCGATGGTGCGGCGGAGGCTGGTCATCCGCTGGCGGCGCTCGCCGCGAGCATCGGTTTGAGGTTTGAGACGGTCCGCCGCGCGGTTTGAGGTTTGAGGTTGAACAACAGGTTGTGGTGTGGAAGCCGGAGCAGCCGGTTTTTCACTGCTGACTGCTGGCTGCTGACTGGCGACTTCGGCCTTTAGCGCATCGGCTTTCGTGATTTTACCACCCTCGCCGCTGCCTTGGATGCTTTTCGGGTCGATGCCCTTGTCGGCCAGAATGGCGGCGGCTACGGGCGTGACCCCGTTGCGGGCTTCGTTCGTCTGGCCGTTGCTGGCGGCGGGAGCTGGTTGCGCAGCCGGTGCGGGAGCCTGAGCTGACGGGGCGGGAACTGCCTGACCGGCACCCACCGTAATCGTCGCCACCACGCCGCCAACCGGCACGGTTTGGCCGGCCTGGGCCACGAGGTGTAAGGTTCCGGCGGCTTCGGCGGGGAGTTCGAAAGTGGCTTTGTCGGATTCGAGTTCGCACAAAACCTCGTCCATTTTTACTGCGTCGCCTTCTTTTTTATTCCAGGATGCAATCGTCACCTCGGTGATGGACTCGCCCACGGGCGGCACTTTCACTTCCACCGTTTTCGCGTCGGCGGCGGGAGCGGTCGCCGTGGCGACGGGTTGCGGCGAAGGGGTCGGAACGGGTTGGGCCGTGGGGGCCGCGTCGGGCGTGGCTGCCTTTGCCACGGCGGCAGCGGCTTCAACGGGTTGCGTGGCCTGGGCGGGGGGCGTTACGTCCTTCTTCTGACCGTTGGAGGCACCGGCATCGACGGTTTCAATGGCGCAAATCACCGCGCCGATGGGAAGCGTGTCGCCCTCTTTGGCACGCAGGTGCAGCACCCCGGCGGCTTCGGCGGGGAGTTCGAAGGTGGCTTTGTCGGATTCTAATTCGCACAAAACCTCATCCATTTTCACCGTGTCGCCCTCTTTTTTGTTCCAGGCGGCGATGGTCACTTCCGTGACCGATTCCCCCACGGTGGGGACTTTCATTTCGACTAACGACATACTTTTAAGAAGTAAGAGTGTGAGAAGCGGCCCGCCTGCCGTTCTCAATCAATTTGGAATGAATTTGACTAGCGCGGCAATGGCTCCAACAACGGTTAATACTTGCAGAAAAGCCGTCCAGAGGAGTCGATTAAGGAATTCCTCACGGGTTTTCGCGATTTCTTGCCTGACGTTGGCGAACTCCTTGAGCATCTCGATCTTGAGGTCTTTCAGCTCGCTTCGCAAGGCACCGAATTCAGCCTTCAATTCACCTCGAATTAATTGTAAGTCGTCGCGGGAAGCGAATTGAGTCTGATTTTCAACATACTCCGCCACCACTTCAGCCGATTCCTGACCAAGGGTTTTTTGTAAAGCAGTAAAAGCAGCGATTCGAGTCATTTTTCAAAAAGAAAGAGGTTCTAACTACACGAATCTACACATTTCCAATCGGATGTCCGCACTCACGCAAACGCCCGCTGAATCAGGCTGGCTTGTTCCTGGTTGTGGACTTTCATAAACCCGGTGGCGGGCGAGGCGCTCAGTTTGCGCGAAATCACTTCCATTTTTCCCTGGCCCATCGCCCGCAGGAGGTACGTCCAGTAACCCATGTTTTCGGGTTCTTCCTGCACCCAGTACAGCGTGGCGGTTTTGTTGTACTGACGGAGTAATTCCATCACCTGTTTGGCCGGGAAGGGGTGGAGTTGCTCGATGCGAATCAGCGCCACGTCGTCGCGGTTATTTTTCTGCTGTTCTTCGAACAAATCGTAGAACACCTTGCCGGAGCAAAGCAACACCTTTTTTACCTTTTTCGGTTTCGCGAACGCATCGCCGAGGACCTCGCGGAACCCGCCTTTGGTGAACTCGTCGAGCGGCGAGACGCAGAGCGGGTGGCGCAGCATCGACTTGGGCGACATCACGATGAGCGGCTTGCGGAAGTTCCAGGCCAGTTGCCGCCGCAGCAGGTGGAAAAAATTGGCGGGCGTAGTCACGTTGGCCACGACCATGTTGTACTCCGCCGAAAGCTGGAGGTAGCGCTCCGGGCGGGCGTTGGAGTGCTCCGGTCCCTGGCCTTCGTAGCCGTGGGGCAGCAGCAGCACCAGCCCGTTTTGAATACCCCACTTCGACTCGCCGGAGGAAATAAACTGGTCGATGATGATTTGCGCCCCGTTGCCAAAATCGCCGAACTGCGCTTCCCAAACCACCAGTGTGCTCGGCGTCGCCATCGCGTAGCCGTATTCGAAACCCAGCACGCCGTATTCCGACAGCAGCGAGTTATACACCTGGAACGGCTCCTGACCTTCCTGGATAAAATTCAACGAGTTGTAGGTCTCGTTCGTCTCCACGTCGTGCAGCACGGCCTGGCGGTGCGAAAACGTGCCCCGCTGCACGTCCTGACCGCTGAGGCGTACGGTTTTGTCTTCGGTGAGCAGCGAGCCGTAGGCCAGCAACTCGGCAGTGGCCCAGTTGACTTGTTTGTTTTCGAAAATCATCTGCCGCCGGTCTTTCAGCAACTTGTCGATTTGCTTGAGCGGCTTGAAGCCTTCGGGCAACCGAACCAGCGCCTCGCCAATTTTCTCCAGCACTTCGGGGGAAACCCCGGTTTCCGGTGATTTTTCAAAGTCTTCGGGCGTCGAGTAGCGGAGTTCCGACCACTGTTTGTCGAGTTTGAGCGGCACGTAGGCGGGTACGTCCTTCTGCTTCACCTTGTCAAGGCGGGCCTGGAGGTCGGCTTTGAAGGCGGCATCCATCTGCCCGGCCAATTGGGCGCTCACCTCGTTTTGACTCACCAAGCTCTGGTTGTACACTTCGCGGGGGTTGGCGTGTTTTTCGATGACGGCGTACATCGTCGGCTGGGTGAACTTCGGCTCGTCGGCCTCGTTGTGGCCCCAGCGCCGGTAGCAAACCATGTCGATGAACACGTCACGGTTGAATTCTTCGCGAAATTCCACCGCCATTTTGGCGCAAAAAACCACCGCCTCCGGGTCGTCGCCGTTGACGTGAAAAATGGGTGCATCGATGATTTTGGCAATGTCCGAGCAGTAAATCGAGGAGCGGGCGTCGTCAAAATCGGTCGTGAAACCAATCTGGTTGTTGATGACAAAATGCACCGTGCCGCCGGTGTAGTAGCCGGGCAGCTTGGCCATCTGCGTCACCTCGTACACAATGCCCTGGCCCGCCACGGCGGCGTCGCCGTGGATGAGGATGGGCATGACCTTGTCGTAATCTTTTTCGTAGTGCGCGTCGGCCCGCGCCCGCACGAAGCCCTCCACGATGGGGTTCACTGCTTCGAGGTGCGAGGGGTTCGGGGCCAGTTTCAGGCTGACTTCCTTGCCGGTGGGCGTTTCGTGTTTGGACGAATAGCCGAGGTGGTACTTCACGTCGCCATCGCCGTGAACGCCTTCGGGCACGTTGCCTTCGAAGCCATCGAAAATGGTTTCGTACGACTTGTGCATGATGTTGGCCAGCACGTTGAGGCGACCCCGGTGGGCCATGCCAATCATCACCTCCTGCACGCCCATTTCGGCCCCCTGGTTGATGATGGCGTCGAGGGCCGGAATCATCGTTTCGCCGCCTTCGAGCGAAAAGCGTTTCTGACCTAAATACTTGGTATGCAGGAAGTTTTCAAACACAACAGCCTCGTTGAGTTTCGTCAAAATCCGCTCTTTCTCGGCGTCGGTCGGGTCAAATTCGAGGGCTTCCTTTTCGATTTTTTTACGCAGCCAGTTCTTCACGTCCATCTCGCGGATATACATGTACTCGAAGCCGATGGTGCCCGCGTACACCTTCTCCAGCGCGGCCATGATGACGCGCAGCGTGGCCGGTTTGCCGAGCAAAAACGCGCCGGATTGGAAGGTGGTGTCGAGGTCGGCGTCCGAGAGGCCGTAGTCGCTGAGGGTCAGGCGGGCCTGGCGGTCTTTGCGTTCGCGGATGGGGTTGGTTTGGGCCAGCAGGTGCCCGCGCGAGCGGTAAGCTTTGATGAGGCTGAGCACCGAGCCTTCTTTTTCAATCAGAACGGCATCGGTGGGAACCGATTTTACCTCACCGTTTGAAACGGGCGTACCATTGGCTTTGGTCGCCGTTCCGGTGCCGTTGGGCAGTCCGTTGCCCGCGTATTTTTGCGAAAAATCGTAGCCTTCGAAGAATTTCTGCCATCCCGTATCCACACTGCCGGGGTTCTCGCGGTACTGCTGGTAGAGTTCGTCGAGGTAGGCGGCGTCGGCGTTGGCGATGTACGTGTACTGGTCCATGTTGCCCGTTCGGTAAGTATTGGCGGCAAAGTTAACCGAAGGCCGGGAAGGTAAGGCCAAAACCATAGTGATTTTTACCCGGTCTTTCGCAAACTTCGCCTTTGCAAAACCCGCTTCGGGAAGCCGCCGGGCATTCCGGGCGTTTTTACCGCCACCGCCGTTCAACCCGTTCGTTTTCACCAACAAAATCCGTTTCGCATGAAAATCCGCGTTCTTTTTACCGCCCTGTTTTTACCCCTGGCCGCGCTGGCCCAGGAAACCACCGGCATCGCCTTCGAACCCGGCTCCTGGAAGGAAGTCGTGGCGAAAGCCAAAGCCGAAAACAAACTGATTTTCCTCGACACCTACACCACCTGGTGCGGCCCCTGCAAGTGGATGGACAAAAACGTGTATCCCGACGCGAAGGTGGGCCAGAAATTCAACGCCGCCTTTGTCAACTATAAAATCGATGCCGAAAAAGGCGAGGGCATCACGCTGGCGAAGAAATACCAGGTCACGGCCTACCCCACCTACCTGTTCGTGTCGGCGGACGAGAGCCTGGTGTACCGCACCATCGGCAGCCGCCCGGCGGAAAAATTCATCGAAGAAGCCGACAAGGCCATGGCCGCCGGGCAGGGCCGACCCCTCGCGGCTTACGAAGCCGACTACGCGGCTGGAAAGCGCGACGCGGCGTTTTTGTCGGAGTTTTTAGGAAAAAAGAAAACGCTGGGTTACGACGATCCCAAGCTCCTCGACGAGTACCTGTCCGCGCTGCCCGCCGACTCGCTGCTCTCGGCCCGCACCTTCGGCTTGCTCGTGGCTACCCCGCCCCGCGTGGGCACGAAAGCCTTCAACACGCTGGCCGAAAATTCCGACAAAATCCGGGAGTTGTACGGGATGATGGGTCAGCAAAAGGCGCAACGGGCGGTGCAAAACGGCATCCTTGCCAGCGCCCGCACGGCTACGAAAGAAAAGGACCGCGCCCGGTTCGATCAGGCCCTGGCCGCCAACACCAAGCTGGCTAAACGCCCCCAGGACGCCGCCCGGCTCAACGACGACCTGACGGTGGAGTTTTACAAAGCCACGAAAGACGTCGAAAAGTACGCCGAAGCGACCCGCCGGTTTGTCGCCACTTACGTGGAAAAGAACAACCTCGACAGCCTGCGAAAACTAGACGCGCAGGTGTACGCGCAGGTAGTCCAACCCTACATTTCAGGCCAGAAAGACAGCACCTCGGCGCAGGGCAAAGCGGAGTACGAGCAGATGAAAAAATACGCCCGTACCATGCAGACCGGGCAAGTAGCGAACCTGTACAACCGATTCGCCTGGGGTTTTTACGAAACGGTTTCCGATAAAAAAGCCTTGCAGGAGGCCCTGGTCTGGTCGAAGCGATCGCTCGACATCAGTCCCGACAACACGGCATTTATCGACACCTACGCGCAGTTGCTGTACAAAACCGGCCAGTTGAAGGAAGCGGTGCAGTGGGAGCAAAAAGCCATCGACCTGGCTAAAGTCAGCGAGCCGGAGGGGGTGAAGGGCTACGAGGAGACCTTGCAAAAAATGAAGAGCAAGACGCTTTGAATTGAGGGAGCGGCTTGATTTTTACGAAAACAGGCCGCATTTTCGGACTCGCTCCAACCTCTCCAGCCATGCGTCACCTTTTTCTTTTACTCGCCGCATTCCTCATCCAACCCGCTAGCGCCCAAAGCGTGGCCTTCCAGACCAACGGCTGGGAGACGCTCCTCAAACGCGCCAAAGCCGAAGACAAGCTCATTTTCGTGGACGTGTACACGACCTGGTGCGGCCCCTGCCGCTGGATGGACCAGAACGTGTTCAACAACCCGCAGGTGGGGCAGTTTATGAACCAAAACCTGCTCGTCTACAAGGCCGACGCCGAACACGGAGAGGGCATCGGCGTGGCCCGGCAGTTTGGGGTGCGGGCCTACCCCACGGCGCTGTTCGTCAACGGCGACGGCGAAGACGTGTACCGGCTGGTGGGTTCGCGCCCGGCCCCGAAGTTTCTGAACGAAGTGCGGTTTGCCCTGGCCGAAAAAGGCAGCCCGACTTCGTTGAAACAGATGGACAAGGAAGTCCGCCAGCACCGGCAGGACGCGTCTTGGCTGCGCGAGTACCTGAGCAAGCGGGTGAAATTTGAACACCTCGACAACGGCGACCTGGCCGAAAGTTACCTCGCCCTGCTCCCCGCCGATTCGCTCCGCAGCCCTGGTACGTTGCGGCTGCTGAGTCAGGTCAATTTTGCCCCCGACAGCAAGGCGTTTGAAACGCTGCTCGCTCACCACGCCGCCGCGGAAACGGCCCTCGACGAAACCGGGCAAAACGGCACTGCCGCCCTGAGCGGCGCGTTCCGGCGGATGCTGATGAACCAGTTTAACCGGGCCGTGCTCAACCAAACGCGGGGACCCCTCGACAAAGCGCTGGCCGCCAACGAGCGCATCCGCCAAACCGCCCCTCAACTGAGCGAACTAAGCAACGCAAACCTGGAGATGACGTATTTTCTGCGAACGCAACGCTTTTCAAAATTCCTGAATCTGGCCCAGGAACACCTCAACAGCGAGGCCAACCGGCGTACGCCCGAAAGCCTGGCCCCCGTCGATTCGGCGGGGCTGGCGGCATTTCTGAAACCCTACCAGTCGGGGCAGGCCGATTCGGCGAAAAACCTCCCGGCCTTCCGCCGGGCCTGCGGGTACTGGCAGCACCAGCAGGCCGACCGCTACGCCGCCGACCTGACCGCCGCCGCCCAGGGTTGCCTCGACCCCGCCGCCACGCCCGACCAGATGGCCCTGGGGATGAACTGGATTGGCCGGGCGATGGAATTTGGCGAACGCTCCGACCGGCTGGCGACCTACGCCCAGCTCCTGCACCGCCTGGGCCGCGTGCCAATGGCTAAACGAATGATAACCCGCGCCATCAACCGGGCCTACCTGGAAGAGGCCCCCGACGAAGTCATCGGCCAACTCGAAGGTGAGCAGGTGAAAATGAATTTCGGTAGCCTGTTGGTACCCGGCAGCGAAGCGCCCAAACGCGTCCCGGTGGGGTACCGGGACATAGGGAAGCTGTGACGATTTGGAATAAAATGCTCAATGTTCATTGAAAAAGAAGACGTTTAGGATTTCAAAAAAGTCGGTAGAAAACGTGCGAAGGTCACCCTGAGCGGAACGGTCCGCCGCTGCGGTCGAAGGGTGGTGCGGTGGGCCAGCGCTGACCTGCCGCACCACCCTTCGACCGCAGCGGCGGACCGTTCCGCTCAGGGTGACATCCCACATTCAAAAAACAGAAGCCTTAAACAGGTTCAAATTGAACATTAGACTTGTCTTTTTGTTGATTTACAGGTAGTTGCGCTATATTTGTACTGT
>CAXTIG010000055.1:0-40016 GCA_964244295.1 uncultured Cytophagales bacterium | reverse complement strand
CGTTAGGCCGCACCTGAAGGTTTAATCAATGACACACTTCGTTGAACATTCCCTGATTGAGTGAAAAAAGGCAGGTGTATTTCCTCCTCACTCAATCACTCAATCACCCAATCACCCAATCAGCGGTGCCGGTAGGTTTTCCGCCCGCCGTGTTCTTGCTTTGAAGAAAATTCTATAGCCCTGGTTTTATGCGCTACCGACTCGCCGCCGCCTTCCTCCTCGCCGCCTCGCTGCTGGCCTCGCTCGCTGCATCCCGCCCCGGCACGACCGCCCCGCCCCCGCCGAAAAACATTATTTTCATTCTCAGCGACGACCACCGTTACGATTTCATGGGGTTTACGGGTAAGGTGGCCGGGCTGCAAACCCCCAACCTCGACCGCCTGGCCCGCGAAGGGGCGCACGTAAAAAACGCCTTCGTCAGTACCGCGCTGTGCTCGCCCAGCCGGGCCAGCATCCTGAGCGGGCAGTACGCCCACACCCACAAGGTGGTCGATAATTTTGCGCCCCTGCAAAAAGGGCTGAAATTTTTCCCGGAAATCCTGCAAAAAGCCGGGTACCAAACCGCCTTCCTGGGCAAGTGGCACATGGGCAACGCCGACGACGCCCCCCAGCCGGGCTTCAACTACTGGCTCAGTTTCCGGGGGCAGGGCGTGTACTACAACCCCACCTTCAACATCAACGGCAAGCAGGTGAAACACACCGACAGCAGCCACACCACCGACCTGCTCACCGACTACGCCGTGAAGTGGCTGGACGGGGTTGACAAGAAAAAACCTTTCCTACTCTACCTCTCGCACAAGGCCGTTCACGCCGAATTTCAGCCCACCCGCCGCCACCGGGGCCGCTACGCCCGGATGCCCATCAACTACCCGGAGTCGATGTACCTCACCGCCACCGACACCAGCAAACAGTGGGGGCCGAGGGCGAAAACCGACCCCGAACGCCCGCTGAACGTCAACGCCGCCGGGATTCCGAAGTGGGTGAAGGCCCAGCGGTACAGTTGGCACGGCGTGGATTACATGTACCACGGGCAAATCGGTTTCAATGACTTTTACCACCAGTACGCCGAAACCCTGCTGGGCGTCGACGAAAGCGTGGGTCGGGTACTCGACTGGCTGAAAGCGAATGGCTTAGATGAAACCACGATGGTGGTGTACATGGGCGACAACGGCTTCTCGTTCGGCGAGCGGGGACTCATCGACAAGCGGCACATGTACGAGGAATCCATGCGGGTGCCGCTGCTGGTGCGCTGTCCGAGCGTGGTGAAGCCCGGCACTCAACTCACGCAGGTGGTGCAAAACGTGGACATTGCCCCTACGCTGCTGGCCTACGCCGGGCTGGAAAAGCCTCAACCGATGCAGGGGGCGTCGTTTTTGCCTTTCTTAGGCGGGAAAACAGTACCCTGGAAAGACCGGGCTTTTTACGAATACTACTGGGAAATCGACTTTCCGCAAACGCCCACCATGTTCGGCGTGCGCACCGACCGCTACAAGTTTATTTTCAACTACGGGGTCTGGGACACCAACGAATTGTACGACCTGCAAACCGACCCCAACGAGGTGAACAACCTCATCAAAAGCCCCCAGCACCAGGAAATTGCCAAGACCCTCCGCGACCAGGTGTTCGACTGGCTCGAATCCACTGGCGGAATGCAAATCCCCCTCAACCGGGTGAAGCAAAAGCGCTTCGACCACCAGAATAAGGGGGCGTATTGAAAAATTGAGTGAGGGAGTGATTGAGTGAGGGAGTGATTGAAAAAAGGCAGGCGGTCCGCCGCTGCGGTGCATTTCCTCCTCACTCAATCACTCCCTCACTCAATCACTCAATTTTTCAAGTTCAGCGCCTGCTTCGGTTGGTTGAGCGAAGCCCGGCGCGGAGTTCGACGCTTGACCCGCGAATTTTGAGGCATCAATCGCTCAAAAAAAACCGATGAAACGCATCTTGAAAACCTGGAGCCGTGCCCTGAAGCCGCGCCCTGCCCGCCGGAGGCATTCCGTCCGGCCCCTACTCCACCCGCAAGCCTGGTGGGGCTGCGAGTAACGCAAACCTTCATCCCCCTCCCAATCATGCACCTCCTGGACGTTGAACTCTACACCAGCGACCGCGTTGCCACGCGCTTTTTTTACGCCCACTCGCTGGGCCTGCCACTCCTCACCGACACGCCCGACCGGTTGACGTTCCAGGTGGGCTGGACTCGCCTCACGTTCCGGGTCGTCGCCCACTCGCCCGCGCCGCTGCACCTGGCCTTCAACGTGCCCGTCGGGGCCGTGGCCTCGTGCCCGGCGCTGCTGCCGGTTCGGTTTCTGGATACCCATGCTCCCGGTTACTCCATCGCCGAGTTTCCCGGCTGGCAGGCCCGAGCCAGGTATTTTTTCGACCCCAACGGCAACCTGCTTGAGTGCATCGAACGCCGGGGCGCCGACGCCGCCACCCAGGGCACGGGGCCAGAGAACCTGTTTCAATGCGTGAGCGAGGTAGGAATCGCCACCGAAGACGTGGGTTTTACGACCAGCCAACTGGCCCGACGTTTTGATTTAGCGCCCTTCATTCGCTCGATACCCCAACCCGATTTCTGCGCCGTGGGCGACGACAACGGGCTGTTCATCCTCTCGCAAGTGGGCCGCCCCTGGCTGTTTACCGACGTACCCACCGCCCCGGCCTACGTGCGGGTGGGCTTCCTGAGCGACTGGCGCGGTACCCGTCACGAAGTAGGTAGCTACGAACTCCACGCGCTGCCCGTGGGGTGGGCGGGGGAGGTTGGATTTTCAAGAAATTAGGTAGCGGCTACGATTCCCCTCCTTGTTTCAAGGAGGGGTGGCCGAAGGCCGGGGTGGTTGGGTTGCCTGCCAAGTAACCTCATCCGCCGCCGAACCACCGCAGCGGCGGACCGTCCCGCCCCTACGGGGCACCCCTCCTTTATCAAGGAGGGGAGTCGTAGAATCTCCGCTCGCTTTTCAAGCCCCCACCACAATCGCTACCGGCTTAATCAGCGGCACGATGACCCGGAAATCGGCGTCCGTTTCCTGAATCCGGAAGCCCGGGCATTGCAGCAGTTTGTATTTCTCGGTGATGTTGAGCAAGCCTTTGCCGGTGGAAATCACCCGGCCATTGGGCTTGCGCTGGAGGTTGTTGCCCACGGTGAGTTCGCCGTTGGGCGTGGTGGCGATTTCGATGCGCAACGGCTGTTCGGTCAGTACCACGTTGTGCTTCACCGCGTTTTCGACCAGCAGTTGCAGCGTCAGCGGGCAAATTTGGTAGGCATTGTAGCGAGGATCTACCCGCAGGTCGAGTTGGATGGCGCTGCCGAAGCGGGTTTTCAACAGGTGAAAATACGAATGGATGAAGGCCAGTTCCCGGTCCAGTGTCGTCAGTTCGCGCTCGCTGGCCTGGAGCAGGTACCGGTACACGGTGCTGAGTTCATCCACGAATTGCTCGGCCTTGCCGGGGTCGTCGCCGATGAGTGAGGAAAGAGAATTGAGGCTGTTGAACAAAAAATGCGGGCTGATTTGGCTCTGCAAGGCCCGCATTTGGGCCTCGGTTTTTTCCTGCCGGAGTTGCTGCACGGCCAGTTCGCCTTCGAGTTGCTGGAGGCGGTGCTGCTCGCGTTCGCGGGCCAGTTCGCCTTCCACCACCGCCTTCCGCACGGCCTCACGCCGGTGCCGGTACGAGATACCCAGCGAGAAAAAAATCAGGTCGAGTACCACGCCGGTTTGGATGAACAGGTCGGGATGTTGCCAGAACGGCAGATCCTGGTCGAGTACGGGCGAGCGAATGAGCAGCACCAGCGCCCAGGCGTGGTTGAGCAGCAGCGCGGCGGTACCCGCCACGAAAAACCGCGCCACCGCATCGGAGGAACGGACGAACGAGTACACGATGTAAAAGCCCACCGCCAGCAGCGAGAAGCGCATGGGCTGGAGCACCCATTCGTGCCAGGGCGAGCGCCAGAAATCGCTGAAGAGGTACACGTAGGTTTTCACCACGATGTAGCCCAGCAAGAGCCATTGCACGATGCTCACCCAGCGCAGAAACCGGGGCCGTTCGCGCAGGGTAAGGAAAAGTTTGGCCAGTTCGAGGTACAGGATGTAGCCCGTGTACGAGAGCCACATTTTGTGAAAATTGCTGAGGTTACGCGGCAGGTCGAGGTAGTTGATGAGGAAGTACACCGCCCAGGTGAGCGTGTACAGACTGTACAACCCGTAAATGCGCTCGCGGTACATAAACCACTGCACCGAGTTGGTTAGCAGCATGGCCAGCACCATTCCCAGAAAAAGTGGAGACCAGGTTTCGTACGTCATGCGCGGGGGCGGCAGTTCAGGATGGGTGGATGGGTTAACGACGAAGATACAAAAAAACGGACGGGCTGTTCAAGGGCTTGCAGGAACGGCGGTTGAGAAATGCTCGCGGCTGGCGGATGCGGGTTCGTGAATGGAAAATGGGCGGCTTCGGCGTCGACTTTTCCGGTTCGGGGGATTATCCGTTAAATACCCGGCGGGACAGGGGAAGGTTGGGCCTCAACCCAGCGTTGAGCAAACCGACCAGGGCGGAAGCAAAGGCGGTGAAAGGTTGTCTTGCCGCTTTTGGGGAGCACTTCCGCGTGTCGTTTCAGGGCGGGCCGGTCGTTTTCTGCCCATTAGTTTACCAAAAAAGGCTATTTTTCGGGGATAAACCCCGGAGTGCGTCGCGCCTCCCAGGATTCGTCCCCGAACGTACCCCACTCCTTGAAACCGATTCCCAACGTAACCCCGCTCAACGACCGCTGGCTTCGGCTCACGGGCGTTGGCCTGCTCATTGGGCTGCTCGGCCTGGGGCATTTCGTCATCAGCACCAGCCCCGTCACTCCCAAAACCTGGACAACTTTTACGGTCGATTCGGGGGCGGTACTCGCGTTCTGGGAAATCAATCGCCTGTTGATTACCCGACTGCGACGTCGCCTGCCGGGATTTCGGCGGGTCGCCGCTAGTTCCCTGGCGGGTATCGCCACGACCTCCCTGATCAGTGCGGTATTTCACGTCCTGAAATTCTGGGTCGAGCACGGCGCGCTGGCGGGGGTGTTCGAGAGTTTTAAAACCACGTTGTCCATTTCGGTCAACAACCGCAACAGCACGACCAGTTACCTCGCCACGAACCTGCTCAATTCGACCGTTAATTTTTTGCTGTTCTACGGCCTGTACGAACTATTTTTTCTGGTTCGGGAAACCCAGTACTCGAACGCCCGGCTCCAACGGGCCGAGCGGGAGAAAACGGCGCTCGAAAAAGCCGCCCTGCAAAGCCAGTTGGAAGCGCTCAAACAGCAAATCAATCCGCATTTTCTGTTCAATTCGCTCAACATCCTCGACGCCCTTATCGAAGAGGAACCCGCCCAAGCCCGCACTTTTCTCGACGAACTGGCCAGTGTGTATCGCTACCTATTGCGTGCCAACGAGCATCCCCTCACGCCGCTGGCCGCCGAACTCGACTTCATCCGCTCGTATTTTCACCTCCTGAAAACCCGCCACGGCCTCGGCCTGCACCTCGACCTGCGGGTACGCGACCGGTTCCAAAGGCATCAACTCCCCCCGTTGACGCTGCAACTGCTGGTGGAAAACGCGGTGAAGCACAACGTCGTGCTGCCCGACCAGCCCCTGCGCATCGAAATCCGAACCGACGAAGGCGGGCAACTCGTCGTGAGCAACAACCTGCAACGCAAAAAAACGCGGGTACTTTCCAACGGTGTGGGCCTGAGCAACATCCTGACCCAGTACCGGATGCTCGGCCAGCCCGCGCCCGTCGTGACTGACGACGGCGGGGAATTTGTCGTGACCTTGCCGCTGGTGGAGCCGTGAGAAAGGGAAAGAAGGAATAAAACTCAGCCTGGCAACCGATACCCCCGCCCCGTTGCGATTACAGAATTATCGGCAGGACGTACAGAATTAGTTGAACGGGGAAAAACGGGGAACAACTAGTTGTGCCCTTCGGCGTACCGACGCCCGGCGGCAAAAATTCCCTTTTCCCATGAAACACCAGCATCACTACGAGCTGCACGGCCTGACGACCCCCCAGCAAGCCGAGGCCGTCAAACGAGCGCCGAGGTTTTGCCCGACTAGAAAGTGGCTGTCGTGAAGGACTTGCAGGCCAAAGGCCAGTTCGTGGCCGTGACCGGCGACGGGGTGAACGACGCCCCCGCCCTGGCCCAGGCCAACGTGGGGATCGCCGTGTACCGGAAAATGATTCAGAACCTGTTTTGAGCCACGGGTTACAACGTCGTCGCCATTCCGCTGGCGGCGGGGGTGCTGTACCCCAACGCGCTCAACCCGGCGCTGGGGGCGGTGCTGATGAGTGCCAGTACGGTGATTATAGCGCTGAATGCGCAGTTGCTAAAATTCAGTTTAAAAAAACCATGAAAACAGTAACGGCCGACCCGCTTTCCGGAGCCATCGACCAACTCGACCAAGCTGGGTAAGCCAGAGCCGAGTTCATGGATTTAAACACCCTGAGCCATCGCCGGGGACGGCACCAGGCACCAGCCACAAAGCGCGATGAAAGCGGTACGCACCAACTCAGTTCGTTTTTTCGACGGGCTGGCCCTGAGCGGTGAAAAAATAGTCTTTGCCACCGGCCTCGGCCTCGAAGAACACCTCGCCCCTGGCATTGGTAATTTGGGCGGCTTCCTTTATTTTTTTTCCTGCTTTTTTCATGAAAGCCTGCACCGAGGGAGGCAATTGACTGGCCTGAATCTCTTTTTCGGATTCCAGTTGGGCACCTTTCGAGTCGAAAACGGCCGACATTTCGTCCTTTCCGATCCGAAAATCGGCTTCAAAGTTGGCGTCTTCTTTTACCCATTTTACCTTCCGGGCACTGGGGTATTTTTTGGCAAATTCGGTCTTCACGACGACAGGAATGGCCCCTTTTTGGGCGAAGGCAGGAGCGGCCAGCAGGGCCGCAGCGACGAAAAATACCGTTTTTTTCATGATTAATTTTTGAATCGGTGAGGAGCGATTGCGGGGAAAACGACGCTGCCGATTTTCAACACAACACTACGACTGGATTATGAAGAAAATCTGAAGCCAACTAGTCAAAAACCAATTTTCAGCCGGTGCCAGCCGTCGGCGTACCCGTAGTGGGACGTAAACCCGTAGGTCTGGGCAATTTCGCGCACCAGCGCCAACCCCAGCCCCGGCGAATCCGAGTCGGGCCGGGATTTCCGAAAGCGCTCCCAGAGGGTTTCGACGGGTACGGTCGGCGCGGGGCCGGAGTTGGTCAATTCAAGCGTTTTTCCCGACAACCAAAGCCGCATCTGGCCGCCCTCCTCGCTGTGCCGAATCGCGTTGGTGAGTAGGTTGGTTACTAAAATATCCGCTAAGTGCGGGTTCATCGGGACCCGAACGGAGGCGCTTAACTCGGTACTGACCCGCAGGCGTTTGTGCTCGATCCAATCGGCGAGGGCCTCCAGTTTACCTGAAATCAAAGCGGTTACGTCCACCTCCTCCCGCTCGGCGTACTGCCGGTTTTCAATCTTGGTCAGCAACAACAGTCCTTTGTTGAGGTTGGCCGACCGACGAACGGCACGCTGCGCCTGTTCCATCAGGGCAACCTGCTCGCTGCTGAGCGGTTCGGTGCCCAGCAGGCTATCCAACTGCGCCATCACCGAGGCCAGCGGGGTCTGCATTTCGTGGGCGGCGTGGTCGGTAAATTCTTTCTGGGCGCGGTACTGCCGGTGCAGGTTTTGGCTCATTTCGTTGAGCGCGGTACTGACCGCGTTGAACTCGGCAATGGTGCTACCGGGAAAAGTGGGCGGCGTTGGGGCGTCTAACCGATAGTTCCGCAACGCGTCGCTGAGGCGGTAAAAAGGTTTCCACAACCGGCGCGACACCCAGCCGTTGAGCAGCACCAACAGGCCCAGCAGCACGACGAAGCCCCCCGTCACGAACCAGGAAAGAAAGCGGGCGATTTCGTAAAACTCGCCCATCGCCTGTTTAACCACCACCCGGTAGCTCTGCCCCCGCGCCGACACGGTGGTCGTGAGCCGACGCACCGGAACCGGCTGATTCTCGCGCCAGTCGAATTCCAGGGTATCCGAAAACACCGGTTCCAGGGGAGGGGTCGCCGGTAGCTGCTCGACGGCCGGATTGTTGAGCGGGTAGCGCCCCGTGAGGGTTTGACCCTCCGCCAATTGCCGACGGACGAAGGCCAGGTCGCTACTCAACTGTTCGTCGATTTCGTACTGAATTCCCCGGTAAATAATCGTGTGGAACAGCCAGCCCCCACCAATCACCACCGGAACCGAGGCCAGCAACAAGTAGAGCAGGGTTTTGCGCAGCAGGCTCATGGCGTTTGGGAAAACAGGTACCCCGCTCCGTACCGGGTTTTGATGTAATCCGGGCAACCGTTGTTCATCAGTTTCCGGCGCAGGTTTTTGATGTGCGTGTACAGAAAATCGTGGGAATTCGCCCCGTCCATGTGGTCGCCCCAAACGTACTCGGCAATGGCGGCTTTGGTCAATAACCGATTCGGATTCGCCAGGAAAAACAGCAGCAGGTGGTATTCTTTTTCGGTCAACTCAATCACCTGGCCGTTCACGCGTACCTGATGCGCCAGCGAATCCACCACAAGGCAGCCAAACTGGATCAGGGTACTGCCCCCAAAAAAGCGTCGTCGCAGGACGGATTTAATGCGGGCGTTGAGTTCGGGCAGGTGGAAGGGCTTCGTCAGGTAATCGTCCGACCCCAGTTCCAGTCCCCGCAGTTTGTCGTCCAGCGAGTCCTTCGCCGAAATAATGATGAGTCCGGGCGCTCCGGCGAAGGCATCGGCGGGCTTTCGAGTCGCCTTGACTTCCCGAATCAGATTCAGTCCGTTGCCATCGGGCAGACCGATGTCCACCACGATGCAATCGTAGTCGTAATCATGAATAGCCCGGCTCGCGGTGGCGTAGGTGGCCGCCGTCGTAACCACGTACTTCTCCACTTCCAGAAAGTGCCGCATGGCCGCCAGCAGCGTGGGTTCGTCTTCCACCAAAAGAATTTTCATACGCCGAATCAGTCAACAAGGATACGGGCCAAATCTGGGGCGAATCTGAGTAACCGCTTCAAAATTGCTCCCGAATTACCCCATAATTTTGGGCCTCAACTCGTAAAGTGCACCGAATGAAGTGGTTTGTTTTCTTTTTTGTCCTGGTGGGTTTCCCCCTGACCGCGTCGGCCCAAACCCGCACCGTCACGCTGTCGGGAACCGTGAAGGACGCCAAAATGGAGTCCGTGATGCCGTTCGTCAACGTGACCTTGTCGACGCCCAAAGACAGCGCGTTCGTGACCGGGGCCATTACCAACGACGAAGGGCTGTTTTCCATCGCTGGGGTCGCGAGCGGCAGTTACCTCCTGAAAGTCACCTTCGTTGGGTACCAAACCCAGGTACAACCCGTGCTCGTGGGCCAGTTGAGCGAGTACCTCCACGTGGGCACAATCAAATTAGCCGAGGAAGCGTCTCAACTCGGCGAGGTGATCGTGAGGGCGCAACAGGAAGCTATTTCGGGGTCGATGGACAAGAAAACCTTTACCCTGGCCGACAACCTCAGCCAGGCCGGGGGTTCGGCCCTGGAGGCCATGAAAAACCTGCCGGGCGTGACCGTCGACAACGAGGGCAAGGTGCTGCTGCGCGGCAACGACCGCGTGATGGTGTTGATCGACGGTCGCCAAACTGCCCTGACGGGCTTCGGCAATCAGGCTGGTTTAGCCAACATTCCCGCGTCGGCCATCGAGCGAATCGAAATCATCAACAACCCCTCGGCCAAGTTCGACGCCAACGGCAACGCGGGCATCATCAACATCATTTACAAAAAAGAAAAGAAGGAAGGCTTCAACGGCAAGGTGGGGTTGGCGGCGGCCGTCGGGGCGCTGTGGGTGAAAAAGGAAAACTATCCCGGCATCCGGCCCCAGTACCAGAACACGCCCAAAATCAACCCCTCACTCTCGCTGAATTACCGGAAGAACCAGGTCAACCTGTTTTTTCAAGGCGACAACCTGTACACCCAGACCCTGAACAAAAACGAGTTTGCCGACCGGTTCTACGACACGGGGCAAGTGGTTCGGCAGCAACTCAAACGCAACCGGAACACCAACATCGTGACCGGCAAGGCGGGCGTCGACTGGTTTGCCAATGCGAGCAACACGGTCACGGTGTCGGCCCTGTTCAGCAGTGAAAAAATCATCGACCGGGGCGACGAGCCGTTTTTCAACGGCGGTTTGTCGGAGCGGCTGCGCCTGTGGCAGTTTCTGGAAGATGAGTTGAAAACCACCGTCACCGCGTCGGCGGGCTGGCAGCATAAGTTCAAACAGCCGGGGCGCCTGCTCAACGTGGGCCTCAACTACACTTTCCATCGGGAAGACGAAAAGTATTTTTTCACCAACATCCTGCCTGCCTACACCGGCATGGATTCGTTCAAGCTGCTCTCCGACGAACACGTGGCCGACCTGACAATCGACTACGTGCAGCCGCTCCGGTACGGGCGGGTGGAGGCCGGGGTCAAATTCCGGCGGCGGGTTATTCCCACGAATATGCAGTTTTTTCCGGGTTTGAATTCCCCGCTGGATGTGAATGCCGGGGGCGAGGCCACTTACGGCGAGGTCATCCCGGCCCTGTACGGAAATTATGTTTTTGAAAACGAGCAGGTGGAGGTGGAAGCCGGGCTGCGGTTCGAGTACGTGGACTTGCGGTACGACGTAAACCCCAACCACAACACCTACCGAAGCGACGGCTACCGCTACGGGCAGCCCTTTCCAAACCTGCGTTTGACGTACAAACTGAGCGACAACAACCGGCTCTCGGCCTTTTACACCCGCCGGGTGGACCGCCCCAACGAAGTGGACATCCGGATTTTCCCTAAGTACGACGATGCCGAAATCATCAAAGTGGGGAACCCTGGCCTACGGCCCCAATTCACCAGTTCGGTGGAGTTGGGCTACAAAACGGCCTGGAACGCGGGCTATTTTTACTCAGCCCTGTACCACAAAGCGGCGCAGGCCACCATCACCCGCATCGGCAGCATCGTGCCGGGCAGTACGCTGATTTACAATATTTTCCAAAACGCGGGCAACAGCCGCAACACGGGTTTCGAGGTGGTGCTGTCGCAGAACCTGGCTACCTGGGCCACGCTGAATCTGAACCTGAACGGCTACCAGAATACCATCGACGCGTTTACGGTCGTCAACCAGTACCCGGTGGAGAACACGTTTACCGCCGAAAAGCAGCAATTGGTTTCGGGCAACGTCAAATTCAACGGCCTTTTCCACCTGCCCCGGAAGGTGGAGGTGCAGATCACGGCCATTTACCTGGCCCCGGATTTGGTGCCCCAGGGCCGCATCGACTCGCGGTTTTCCATCGACCTGGGCCTGAAAAAAGCGATTCAGCGTAACCGGGGAGAACTGTTTCTGAACGCCACGGACCTCGCCAACACGCTCCGAATCCGGCGGGAGGTGCGGGGCAGCGGCTTTCGGTACGTCAGCACCGATTACTACGAAACGCAGGTCGTGCGGCTGGGGTACGGGTATAAATTCTGAAGGGCATTGCACCCCACAAACTAGGCGTGTCTGTGGTACTATTTTTTGGCGAAACAACCCCGTTTTAATCGACCAAGGTTCGCGGAAAAACACCGGATTGCCCAGCCAATCAGACGGTTAGGCGACGGTACTCTGAGATGCCGAATAAACGCCCTGAATCGCCTCCAGCAACGTTACGTTATCCCCTCGCCAAACGGCCGCTGAAACGCCTTCAGCCCCGAAATCAGCCCGTACCCCCCCGCCCGCTTGTTGATGACCGCCGTGGGGATGGTCTCGCGCACGTCCGATTCACCCGACGAGTCGCCGCCCGAGTGGATGAGTCCCGCCCGACCCATGAAACAGTTGGCTACCTGGTAGCGGCACAGGTCGATGGGGTGGTTGCTGGCAAGATGGGTGTACAGCCGCCCGTGGTTGAAAAGTTGCCCCAGGCTGCGCAGCCTGGGGCGAGCAGTCGGAGAGTTCCTAGACCAGGCTCAGAAAATCGGATCCCGGCAGGGGAGGGTTTCTTTGGGAAACGTGCGGGACACGTGGCCGAGCAGGGTCGTAATTTCGTTGAAACTCAGGCGGGAACCGGAAAAAGCCTTCGGTGAATGATTCACCGAAGGCTTTTTCCGGTTCATCGAACCCGCAATCGCCACGGAAACCGGATGGCCTGCGGCCCGGACTACTCCCCGCACCTCGATAAAATCTCATCCATCATCTGGGTTGTACCCTTCCCTCGAATCGGGTTTGACCGTGACCAACGCGGCCCCTAAGCCCTCGCATTCGTTGATGAGTTGCTGGCCCGCGTAGGTGGTGTACACGATCACTGGAATGCCCGCATTTTTGCCGTCCTGTTTCAGGGCGTCGAGGGTTTCTTTGCCGGTCAGTTTGGGCATATTCTGATCCAGCACGATGATGTCCGGGCGTTCGTCCTCGGTGGAAACCGCATCCAGGTAAGCGATCACTTCGACCCCGTTGGCCACCATGGGCAGCAGCGAAATGTCCGCTCGGTTTCCCAAAAATTCAACGAAGAAGGCTTGGTCGTCCCCGTCGTCTTCGGCCAGCAGGATTTTCTTCACGGAACGCGTACTACTCATGGCGATTCGGTTGGTGTTGCTGCAAAGGTAGCCCAATCGTGAAACTGGAACCGATGCCTTCCTGGCTGAGGGCCGTGAGGGTGCCGCCGTGTTTGTCGATGATCCGTTTGGCGATCGCCAGGCCGATGCCGGTTCCTTCGTAGGCATCTTTTGTGTTGAGGCGGTGAAACAAAGAAAAAACTTTTTCCGCGTATTTTTCATCGAACCCGATGCCGTTGTCGGTAATGGACACGTACACGAAGGGTTCCGTCGTGGCCACCGGCGGCAGTTCATTCAAGGCCGGGCGTTCCCCCCGTTTGATTTCGATGACCGGCGTTTCGTGGGGCTTGCTAAACTTGAGGGCGTTGCTGATCAGGTTGTGAAACACCTGGCGGATTTGCCCCGGATTTACTTCCAGTTCGGGCAAATCCGCCACGATAACCCGGGCCTTTTTTTCCGCAATCAGCAGTTCAAAATCAATCAGCACCTCCTCGACGATGCCCCGCAAATCGATTACCTCCACGGCTGTATCGTGCAGCGAAAGCCGCGAATAGCTGAGCACGTCGGTGATGATGGTTTTCATCCGCTGGGACGACTCGATGATTTTATCCAGGTACTTCGCCTGACCAGCCGGAAACGCCTGAGCGGCTTGGTCTTTAAACAGTTTCGTGAAAATGAGGATTTTACGCAGGGGTTCCTGCAAATCGTGGGAAGCCACGGAGGCGAATTGCTGCAAATCGTGGTTGCTGGTTTCCAGCGCGGCGTTCATCTCGGCCAGGCGCTCGTTGTTCTGTTTCAACTGGGCCTGGGTTTGTTTCTGAAGGGTGAGATCGGTCACGATCACGCTCAACGAAACGCCCTCGTCGAGGGCCAGGGCAGTCACCGAAAGCTGGCAGGGCACCTCGCCATCCGCGCCCCGGAGGCCCACCTCCGCTTTTTGGGTTCGTTGCCAGCCTTCCCGGACTAAATCCTGGTAAACGCCCTTTCCGCTGTCGGTCACGAAGGTTTCCAGCGCCAGGCCGATCGCGCCGGAGAGGGGCACGCCCACGAGTTGGGCAAAGGTGGAATTGCAGTATAAAATCAGCCCGGCTTCGTTGAGTGTAACGGCCCCCTCGTTCATGGTTTCAATAAACACCCGGTAAGCCTGATCCGCCGTTTTGAGGGAGTACAGTTCGTGGCCGTCTTTCCCCTCCACCACCAGGGCATCAACCTGGCCCGTCCGAATGGCCTCGATGGTATCGGTGGCTTCTTCCAACTGCCAGCGCAGGTGGTCGTTTTCGGCAACGAGTTGGTCGTAGGTTTTTACCGGATTCATGAACATTAGCACTCGTACAGAGGTAATTGGGTAAATGGGTAATTGTTTAGTAAGCACTTTTCTATCTCAAAAACCAATTACCCATTTACCCAATTACCTTAATGGGAAATACCCAGGCCCCGGAGTACCTTTTCGGTATCCGACATATCGCCGACCAGGCGCCGTTCCGGGGCTGGTGACTGCTTGATCAGCAGGGGCAAGGCAATGAGTTGCTCCCGCTCGGCGAGCACTCGTTGCTGGTACACGTCGATGATTTCCAGGGAATACTGACCGGGGAGAAATGCCTCACAAATGGATTTGAGGTTGGCAATCGCCCGGAGCGAGTTGCTCGTGGCCCCGGTCACAAACAAACGCAATTCGTAGGGCGGTTGTTCGGCCCCCGCCCCGGCATCCGTCGTTTGTAGCGGTTCAGGCATGGTGGTTCGTTGCCGGGCGGATGTTGAGGCCCACGAGTACTTTTTCTTCGTTCGACAAATCCCCGATGATTTTGCGAATGGGTTCCGGCACTTTTTTTACCAACGTGGGAATGGCCAGGATCTGGTCGCCCTCGGCGAGCTGCGGGTGCACCAGCAAATCGATCACCTCGATGGAGTACTTGCCCTGGAGGTGTTCTTCGCAGTATTTTTTCAAATTGGCCAGCGCCGCCACCGATCGGGGCGTTTTGCCCGCCACGTAGAGGCGCAACTCCCAGTTTTCTTCGGCAGGCTCCGGGTGGGTCAACCCAGGGGGTACTTCGTTCGGAATGTTCATCACGGCTCGTTGTGACGGTTGCGGATCAGTTGTTCCCGGTTTTTTTCCATGACTTCCTTGCGCAATTCGTCTTCGACGTAGGTTTTGTTCAGTTCATCCTGCACCGACTCGAATTCTTCTTTGAGGCTCGTGATTTTCGATTCCAGCACCAGCCGCTTCCGCTCGATTTCCCGGTCTTTCCTCCCCACGGCGTGGGTGCGCAGGGCCACGCCGGTTTCTTCCTGCAATTGCTGTGCCTCCCGCGCCGAGCCGGTCAGTACGCCCTCCGGCCCCAGGTACACATCGACGAGGTCGAGGCCCTGGTCGGAAATAACAAATTCCCGCACCTGGTTGGAGTGTTTCATTCCCCGCGACTTCATCACGTACAGGCCCCGGTTGCGCTCGCCGTTGTATTCGATGTCTTTCACCAGCAGCCAGGCGTCCACCAGCGACGAAACGCCCTCGTCGGTTTGTTCGTTGATAATGGTATTGAGCGAAAGCGCCGTGAAGAGCACCGTGATTTGTTCGGTCTGTAAAAAATCGATCAAACGGATCAGCATCGATTTTACCTCACTCACCGACCCGACCGTGATCAGGTTGGTGATGGGGTCGAGGATGACTACTCTCGGTTTAAAATCCCGGACCAGTGTGTGAATGGTCACCAGGTGCATCTCCAGACCGTTGAGCGTGGGCCGGGAGGCCTGAAATTTCAACAGGCCCCGGTCGATGTCCCGCTGAAGGTCCATGCCGATGGAGCGCATATTGCGAACGATCTGCGCGGGCGATTCCTCGAAGGCAAAATACAGGCAACGCTCGCCCCGCTGGCAGGACTCGTGGGCGAAGGAGGCCGCAATGCTGGTTTTGCCGGTTCCGGCGGTGCCGGAAACCAACACGCTGCTGCCCCGGAAAAAGCCCTGGCCTTCGAGCATTTTGTCGAGCGCCGGGATGCCGCTCGCGATCCGCTCGGACGAAACCGGGTGATCGAGCAGCAGGGAGGTGATGGGCAGCACCGAAATGCCGTCTTCGTTGATCAAAAAAGGGTACTCGTTGGTGCCGTGTACCGAACCCCGGTACTTGACAATGCGCAGCAGCCGGGTGGAGATCTGGTTGGCGATGCGGTGGTCGAGCAGGATGACGCAGTCGGACACGTACTCTTCGAGGCCGTGGCGGGTGAGGGTACCGTCGCCTTTTTCACCGGTGATGATGGCGGTTACGCCTTTTTCTTTAAGCCACTCGAACAGCCGCCGGAGTTCGGCCCGCAACACCCCCTGGTTGGTTAGCCCGGCAAACAGGTTTTCGATGGTATCGAGCACCACCCGCTTGGCCCCGATGCTGTCGATGGCGTAGCCGAGGCGGATGAAAAGCCCCTCCAGGTTGTACTCGCCGGTCTCCTCGATTTCACTCCGGTCGATGTGGACGTGGTCGAGCCGGAGCAATTTATCTTGTTGAAGCTGGGCCAGGTTGAAACCCAGGGAAGCCACGTTCAGGGCCAGTTCCTCGGCTTTTTCTTCAAACGCCACAAACACGCCCGGCTCGCCGAATTCGAGGGCGCCCCGCACCATAAATTCCATGGAAAACAGGGTCTTGCCGCAACCGGTACCGCCGCAGATCAGCGTGGGTCGGCCCTGGGGAATTCCCCCGCCCGTGATTTCGTCCAGCCCGGCGATGCCCGTCGGGGATTTGGGCAAAGCAGGGAGTAGAACAGCCGCTTTTTTCGAAGATTCTAAACTCATTTACGTGGGAGGTTTCCCAAAAAAAGACATTTTTCCGCGAAGTGCCAACGACCGCCGAAGAAGCGACGGGGTAAGCGGCTGAAACAGAAAGAGTGAAGCAGGTTAGAAAGTGCCGCGCCTCCCGGCCCGACACCGGAGGGAATGCCGCGTGGAGATTCCGGTGTCGCATCGCCACCCGACGCGTTCGATTCCCCGACCCGATTTCCGTGCGGCATCCGCTTCAACTGCGCTCAGGTTTTTGGCAAAAAGCCGCTGGTGTGCGGCTTCATCGGGGCCGTTTTCCGTTTCGAGGGGGTGAGCGCGGGGCCGGGCTGGGTAGCGGGCCACCTTTGACCCATCAATCAACGCTCAACCCGTTCTCTCCACCATGTTCCGCATTTTCTCCAAAACCCTCGTACTCCTCAGCCTGCTGGCCCTGGCCTGCACCGGCCCGAATCACCTCAACGACCCCCAACCCCAACACACCGACGACGACACCAACGGCACGGTTACCGAAGTGGGCACGCCCCTCGGTGCCGCCGTTAGCCAGACCATTGGCGCGGAGGGCGGCCAACTATCGACGCCCGACGGGCGGGTGAGTCTCCGCATCCCCGCCGGGGCCGTGACCAGCCCGACGACCTTCAGCGTCCAGCCCATCGAAAATCAGGCTCCCAACGGAGTCGGCATGGCCTACCGGTTCTCGCCCGACGGGGCGCAGTTCAAGCAGCCCCTCACCCTCACCTACACGTACACCGACGACGACACGCGCGGCAGCCTGCCCGGAGCATTGCACGTGGGGTATCAAAAATCCGACGGCGTGTGGTACTCGGTACCCGGCTTGAAGGTGGACGAGGCCAAAAAACAGGTTTCGGTGCCCATGACCCACTTCAGCGACTGGGCCTTGCTCGACGCGTTTGCCCTGGTTACCTCCGGTGATTATGACGACATTCCGTACTTCGGCGAATCGGTCAACCTGACCGTGCTCGAAATCCCGGCCATCGACGAGGGACAGGAAACCGCCCTGCGCCTCCAGGAATTTGGCAAAGAGCGCATCGGCAAGTGGTCGGTAGCGGGCGGGGGCACCATCAACCCCACCGGCGACGGCAGCGCTACCTACACGGCTCCACTCGCCCCAACGGCTCAGAATCCGGTGACGGTGTCGGTGGAACTGACCTTTCCCAAAAGTTCGGTGAAGGTGATTCTGGTGCAGCAACTTGTGGTGGGCCTGGGTTACATCAAGGTCAAGTTTGAGGGTAAAAACTACTACCTGACCGCCGTTCACCTCGACGACGAGGACGGTACGATTCACGTCGGAGGGGGCATTCCGACGGGAGCGTTCACGAGCGACATCAGCGCCGATCGGCCCGGCCAGTACCGTTTCAGTGCCCCCGAAAAAGAAGCGAACGTGAGCGCACTCAGTTGGGGATTCAACGCCGGGAAATCCTACGACTCCGGCCACGCCAATTGCAGCGGAACCGACGTCCACTCCCTGGGTTACGTGATTCTGACGAAATACAAAAAAGGACGTTACGCCAAAGGCACGTTTTTCGGCAACGTCATCGACAACGACGGGGACCTGTGCGACCACGACGGCCCAGGCATCAGCGGCGAGTTTCACGTCCGGCCCACGCCCTAAGGCGCGTTTCACCAAGCTGTCGAGCGCGCCACGGAGTCGGATGCCGCTCAGGATAACCGGCTGTTTTTTCTCCAAACCGAAAAATTTCAAGCAACCACTCGTTCCACCATGCCTCAGTCCAGCAACGTACTCAACAATTCCAAAACCGGGCAACGCATCAAATTGATCCGCCGGGGAAAAGACACCGGGGGGCAACGGCTCGAAATGGAAGCGACCTTCCGGCCCCGTTCCCAAGAACCAACCCCGCATTACCACCCGCAGCAGGCGGAGGATTTTAAGGTAATCGCCGGGGAACTGACCGTGCGCCTGAACGGGCAACGGCGCGTTTTCAAAGCGGGCGACACGCTGCACGTTCCGGCGAATACGGTGCATTCGATGTGGAACGATGCCGACCAGGAAGCGGTGGTGAACTGGGTCGTTCAGCCCGCGCTGGATACCGAACAGTTTTTCCGAATCACCACGGGCCTGGCCAACGACGGAAAAACCAACGAGGCCGGAATGCCCAGCCTCTTGCAGGTGGCTTTGCTGGTCAACCGGTTTTCCGGGGAGTTTCGGCTCGCCAAACCTTCGTTCGTGGTGCAGAAACTGCTGTTTACGCTGCTGACCCCAGTGGCGTACCTGGCCGGCTTCCGTCCGACGTATCCGAAGTACTTAACCGATGGGACCGTTGCAACTTAAGGCGCTCTTTTGCCGATTCATCCCCGTTCTAAGCGGGTTAGCGGGCTTTCTGGTTTCGGGGTACGGGCCGATTTGCTACGTTTGAGCCAGTACGCTGCGCGAGTCGTTCCATTCAAAACCTGTGTTTAGGGTAGGTGGTGAAACCCCCGGTGGCCCTGCTGCCGGGGTTTTTTTCAGAAAACGCGGGTTTGGCCGGTCGAACGACGAGGCCGCTTTTTTTACCATGAATTACCAAACCTGGGTGTTGCTTTTTTTGGGAATGGTCGCGGCCATGTTGGTTTACAACGTGGTGCAGTGGGCCTTGTACCGGGAGCGCATCTACGGTTTGTACACGCTGTACATGCTCATCTGGCTGGTGTATTTCACGGTGCGGTGCAGCCGCGAACGACTGCCGTTCACCGAGTCTGGGTGGGAATTCGTCCGGATTGTCATGCCCAACGTGGCTTACCTCGTGTACCTGGGTTTCACGCGGGCATTTCTGGAACTCAACCACACCAGCGCCTTCACCCGGCTGTCGCGGATGCTGCGGATTTCCCAGGCCATGCTGCTGGGGTACGCGGCGTTTGAAACCGCCGCTTGTCTGTTCAGCGAATTCTGGCGCACGCCGACCCACGCCCTGCTGTTCACGGTCGAGCGCCTCAGCCTGATCGGCGTGGCTCTGTACACGATCCTGCGGATTCTCCGCCGCCACGACATGACGACGCAGTTGTTCATCACCGGGTCACTCCTGCTGGTGGTGGGTGGGCTGACTTCCGTACTGCTCAGTCTGGTCTGGTCGGGCATGGAGCGCCCTACGGATCCGTTCTGGCGAGCGCACCTGACGTATTTACACGTCGGCATCATCTTCGAGCTGTTGTTTTTCTCGGTCGGTCTGGGCTACCGCCACCGCCGGGATGCCATCAAAAAGGCCCTCGTGGAAGGCGAACTCGCCCGCGAACGTGAGCAGCGCCGCCGCGAACACGTCGAGGCCGAACTGGCCGTGCAGCAGTTGAAGCAGGAAATGACCGAAATGCAAATGCGTGCCTTGCAAAACCAGATCAACCCGCATTTTTTGTTCAACAGCCTCAACTCGCTTTCGTCGCTGATTGCCGACGAACCGCAAAAAGCCGAAGAATTCGTGGACGAAATGAGCACCGTGTACCGCTACCTGTTGCGCAGCAACGAGGGCGAACTCACCACGCTTCGCAACGAATTGGGATTCATCCGCTCGTACTACCACCTCCTGAAAACCCGTCACGGGCGGGGCATTCAGCTTGAGGTAGCCGTGGACGGCCCGTCGCAGAATTACCTGTTGCCGCCGCTGACGCTGCAATTGCTGGTGGAAAACGCCGTGAAGCACAATGTCGTTTCGGCCGAAACCCCCTTACGGATTCGGATCGGGACCGAGGGGATAAATTCCCTGTTCGTGCGGAATACCCTGCAACGGAAGATGGGCAGCCGGATTAGTTCGACGCAGAAAGGGCTGTTGAATATTTCCGAAAAATACCGGCTGCTCAACCAGCCCGCCCTGCGCATCGCCGAAACCGACGCGGTTTTCGAGGTGGCGGTAAACCTGATCCAACCCTCGGCGGTGGGGGTTGATGGCGATGCGGTTCACCCGGTAAATGCGTCAGTTCAGGGTGGTTTTTCTCCGCCTGACGCGGTTTCAGGCTGGAAAGGTTCAGGCCGTAGCGCACCTTTGGGGCATCAATCCCAGGAGTAGCATCCCTCTCAAAGAAAAGGTCCCTTCCCAAAGAAACATAGGTTTAGGTTAGGTGGTGAATAAACCCCCGGTGGCCCTGCCGCCGGGGGATTTTTGTGAGGCCGACCAAGACGGCCTGGGTGCTCCGAAAGCGGGTTCGGGGCTGGGGCTTATTCGCTCCGCAGGGAGTTGACCGGATTGATGCTGGCCGCCCGGATGGCCTGATAACTCACCGTCAGGAGTGTGATGACCAGCGCCCCGGCACCGGCTACGGCAAAAATCCACCACGAGAGTTCGGTGCGGTAGGTGTACTTCTGCAACCACTTGCTGAGGAAGTGGTACGCGAGCGGGGTGGCGATGAAGAGGGAAATAAAAACCAACCGCACAAAGTCTTTGGACAACAATTGCCACAGGCTACCAACCGACGCGCCCAGCACTTTGCGCACCCCAATTTCTTTCGTCCGTTGCTCGGCCATGAACGAAGCCAATCCAAAAATTCCCAGGCAACTGATGAAGATGGCCAACACGGCAAAGAAGCTGGTCAGTTTGCCGATTCGTTCTTCCTCACCAAATTTTTTGGCGTATTCCTGGTCGACAAATTTATATTCAAACGGAACGGAGGGGTTGTATTTTTTGAAAACAGCTTCGATGGTACTCAGGGCCTCACGCGTGCTGGCGGCCGGGTTTAGTTTGAGGTTGACCACATTGCCTGTCCCCGGAGCTAAATGAAAGAGAGAAGGCCTGACGGGTTCGTAGGGAGATTGAACCACCATGTCTTTGATGACCCCGACAATTTTATAGGGTTTCCCATCCCACGTAATCGTTTCCCCAACCGGGGTTTTAAAACCAATGTACTTCGCCGCCGTTTCATTCACCACAAAACCGGAGGAATCCGTGGTAAATTCCGGAGAGAAATCGCGACCGGCAACGAATTGCCAGCCGATGGTTTTGCCGTAGTGGTGGGCTACCTCCGTATTGGGGAAATCGACGGACAGATTCGGGTCTTTTCCTTTCCATTCAAACCCGCCGTTCGTCGCCCAAATGTCCGTTGTGGGTGCTCCCGACTCCGCCATTTCGGCAACGGCCCCCGATTTTTTCAATTCATCCCGGATGACGGCGAAATGCTTGTGGATGTCGGGACCCGATTCGGTCAGGATCAACCCCTCGCGACTGTACCCAACCGGGCGATTTTTAGCAAATTGAATCTGCCGGAAAACCAGAATGGTGCCGATGATCAGGGTAACGGAAACCGTGAACTGCACCACGACGAGGGCCTTGCGAGGCATGGAAGCAAAACGCCCAACCCGGAAGGTACCCTTCAAGACCTTGACGGGTTGGAACGATGATAAATAAAGCGCGGGATAACTGCCTGCCAGCAAACCGGTCACTAAACTTAGGCCGAGGCCGAGCAGCCAAAAGATCGGATTTACCCAGGGAATCGTTAGTTTTTTGTCGGCTACTTCATTGAAAAAGGGCAGAATGAGTTGAACTAAAAGGATGGACAAGGTGAAAGCGATGGCCACCACCAAAAATGATTCGCTGAAAAATTGAGCCACCAACTGGCTACGAACGGAACCAACCGCTTTGCGAATCCCCACTTCTTTGGCCCGTTTTTCGGATCGGGCCGTGCTCAGGTTCATAAAATTGATGCAGGCCAGGAGCAAGACAAACACGCCGATACTCCCAAAAAGCCAGACAAATTCAATTCGTCCGCCGGTGCGAATGCCGTCTTTAAATTCAGAATACAAATGCCATTTACTCATGGGGTTTAGAAAAACCGCCGGACGGTACCGCAATTCTTCTTTGTGAATATTTTTTACTTTGATGTCCTTAATTTTTGCGGAGACTTTATCGAAATCCGCCTGGTCAGTGAGTTGAACGAACGTCTGAAAACAGTTGCACCGCCAGGGATTGTCCATGGCCTTAATCCAGGGGTTTTGGATTAAGTTAAGCTCCCAGGGTGCCATGAACGCGATGTCTTTGAAGGTGGAATTAGGCGGAAAATCTTCGTAAACCCCCGTTACTTTTACTTCCGAGCGGTTATCCATTTTCATCAGTTTTCCGATGGGATCCCCCGCACCGAAAAAGGAGTTGGCTACCGATTCAGACAGTAAAATGGAGGCCGGTTCGTTCAGCCCCGCCCGGCTGCCCTTCAGCATCTTCAGGGTCAGCATCTCGGTTGCTTCCGGTTCGAAGTAGATGCCCGGTTTCTTAAAGGTCTTTTCTCCGAACGTGAGCAGGTGAGGGTTCGTCCAGGAGGCCATCACGACGTGGCTGAATTCAGTCCCGTAGCTGGTTCGCAATTCAGCGCCGATTGGAAACGGAACCGCCTCCTGCGTGCCAATCAGACCGTTGTACGTCAGGTGTTGCATGACCTGGGCAATGCGGCCATAATTCTGATGGTGTTTGTTGAAGGACAATTCATCCCAAATCCACAGCCCAATCAGCATCGCCACGGCCATGCCGGCGGTCAGGCCGCCGATGTTGATGGCTGAGTACACCTTGTTTTTCGTCAGGTTTCGGAAAGCAATTTTGAAATAGGTACGTAGCATGGCTGGACTCAGGAAAAAAGGTTGAGAATATTCACTTGGTTGACGCTTCAAGGCAAAAGGCTGCATCAAACTCAGCACGTCGCGCACGTAGCGCAGACGGGCTTTTCGCAGGCCCAGTGCTTCGACGCGTTGCCGAAACAATTCGTCCAGATCGCCCTCCATTTCCTCCACGAGGTCGGGCGAGCAGAAGCTGCGCAGCAGGCGCGTGGCCCAACGGGGTGGCGGTCCGACGGTGTGGCGGGGAGCGGGTTTCATGGCTATTCGCTCCGCAGGGATTTAACCGGATTGGCTAAGGCGGCTTTGATGGACTGGAAACTGACGGTCAAGAGCGCGATGCCCACCGCCAGCAGCCCGGCCAGGGCGAACACCCACCACTCGATGTCGATTTTGTAGGCGAAGTTCTGTAGCCAGCGGTTCATGGCGTACCAGGCCAGGGGCGAGGCAATCACGATGGCGATCAGGATCAGCCGGAGGAAGTCTTTGCTGAGCAGCGCGACGATACTCGCAATCGAGGCGCCCAACACTTTACGCACGCCAATCTCCCTCACGCGCTGTTCGGCGGTAAACGTGACCAGGCCGAATAAGCCGAGGCACGAGATGAGGATGGCCAGCAACCCAAAGTAGTTGATCAACGTGTTGACGATGGTTTCGCTGTGGTACAGTTTCTCGTAGTCTTCGTCCACAAAATGGTACTTGAAGGGGTAACCAGGATTGAGTTGTTTCGCACTCTTCTCAATGGCAGCGATAGCCTCGGCGGTTTGGCCGGGGCGGGTTTTGATCAGAAAAATATTCGTCCATTTTGGGTACAGACTGAGCACCAGCGGGCGGATTGGCTCGTGAAAGGAGGCCAGGTGAAAATCCTGCATCACGCCAACGATACGGCCTTTACCAACTTGAAAAGTAATTTCCGTGCCCACCGGGTTTTTCAGGTTCATCATCTTCACGGCCGACTCATTGACCAAGTAATAAGCGCCCGTATCGGCTGGCGTAAAGTCGCGGCCCTCCAACAGGCGAATGTTCATCGTTTTGCTGAAGTCGTAACCGACTTTCATCGTGGAAACCGTCTCCTGGAGTTTCGGATCTTTACCCGGCCAGGTTAGGCCGCCCGTTGCACTGCTGCCAATCTGAACGGGCGATTCGCCGGCCGTCGTGACGGAACTGATGGCGTTTGCCCGTTGCAGTTCCTGACGAAACGTTTCCATTTTCGGCAGGAGACTGCCCTCCACCGGCACCCGAAGCAGGTTTTCCCGATCGAGGCCAAGCTGTTTGGTACGGACGTAGTGCATTTGCCGCCCGATGACCAGCATACCGATAATCAGAAAAAGGGAAAGCGAAAACTGGAACACAACCAGCACCTTACGGAACAAGGCCCCCGTTGGCAGCGACGAGAGCGTCCCTTTCAGCACCCGAACGGGCTGAATGGCCGACAGAAACAACGCCGGATAACTACCCGCTACCAGACTCGTTACGCCAACCAGTACCACGAGGCTGCCCCAAAACGTCGGTGCAGTCAGGTCGATGACCAGGTGCTTGTCGACGAGTTGGTTGATCGTGGGTAACAGCAACGCTACTACGCCAATGGCCAGCAAGGCCGAAAGCATACTTAGCAAGGTGGATTCGCCCATGAACTGCCCCGCCAGGGAGGAGCGCCGGGCACCGACCACCTTGCGGATGCCTACTTCTTTGGCCCGCAAGGCCGAGCGGGCCGTGGCCAGATTCATGAAATTGACGCAGGCGATCAGCAGAATCAAAAGAGCTACGAAACCAAACGTTCGCACGTAGCTGATTCGACCGCCTGCCGGTTTGCCGTTGACGTACTCGCCGTAGAGGTAGGTATCGCCAATGGGCTGTAAAATCGGGTCCTCGGTGGCGTCGGATTGATAGCGTTTCAATACTCCTTTCATCTTGGCCTCCGCCTGAGCCTGACTGCGGTTGGGGTGCAGTTTTACGTACGTGTAAAAGGAATTGTTCCCCCAGGTTTTCATCCAGTCTTCTTCGGCAACCTTAAAGTTGACCAACCAATCAAATTGGATGGAGGTGTTTTTGGGAACGTTTTCGATGACGGCCCCTACCTGGTAATTCTTGTCGTTGTTCAGCTCAAGGGTGCGCCCGACGGCATCGGTAGTTCCAAAAAACTTCTCGGCTACCTGGCGGGTGATGACGATGGCATTGGGCGACTGAATGGCGGCGCTGGCGTTCCCATGCAGCGTTTCGGGCTGGAAGATGTCGAAGAAATCACTGGAGGCGTAAATGCCGGTTTCTTTGTCGGACGTTTCCCCCACCCTGATCAGGTATTCGTTGGACCAAACCGTGAATTTGGTCGCTTTTTCTACTTCGGGAATGTCCTTTTTCAAGGTTTCGGCGAGTGGACCGGACGTCAGCCAGTTCGTGTACGTCCCGTCCGTTTGTCTCACAAAATAAATCCGATCGGCCTCTTTGTAGCCTTTGTTGAAATGAAGCTCATCGTTGATCCAAAGCCAAATCACTAGGCTACAGGACATCCCCAACGCCAGCCCGGCGACGTTGATAAAACTCAACAGGCGGTTGCGCTGTAAACTCCGCCAGGCGATTTTGAAATAAGTGCGAATCATATCGGGACTCAGAAAAAAAGGTTGGGAAAACTCACTCGGTCGGTGCTTAAACGCAAAGGGCCGCGCCAAACTCAGCACATCCCGCACGTAGCGCAGGCGGGCTTCTCGCAGGCCAATGACTTCGACGCGTTGCTGAAATAACTCGTTTAGATCACCCTCCATTTCCTCCACGAGGTCGGGCGAGCAGAAGCCGTGCAGCAGGCGCTTAGCCCAGCGCGGTGGTTGGGGCTTTTTCATGACCAGGCCGTGTTAGGAATTGCTTCCCACATCTGATTCCGCACCTGCCGGATTTCCTGCAAGGCCCGCTGTCCGGCGGCGGTGACGGCGTAGAGCCGCTTCCGGCGGCCACCCCGCTCGGCGGTCATGCCGCCCAGTTGGGAGCGAACCAGCCCTTTTTCCTGGAGCCGGTGCAAGGCCGAATGCACCGCGCCGAGGTTGACCGCGCGGCCCATTTGCTGCTCGATTTCGACCGTCACCGCCGCGCCGTAGGCCTCTCCCGACCGGATGGCCACGGCCAGCAACACGACTTCCTCAAACTCGCCCAGGTTGGTTCCTTTCATCGAAACTGGATTTGTTGTGCAAATGCACATCAAATGCTTTGCCACTCCGGGAAAAGGGCGATTCCGCTTCGTTGAGGGGGTTAGCGCGGCTGAACCTGTCCACAAACGGACAGCGACTGTACACGGACGGACAGGATAAAAGCTATTTTTTCATTCCTCCATTCTACCGCTTCATCCCTTCTTCCTTCCGGTTGGTGGGCACGACCCTCGGCCTGGTGGGGGCGGCGAGGCAATTTTGGGCTGTTCAATCAACCCTCTCGTTTATGAAACGCAAACTTCTCCGCGCCAGCCTCTGGACCCTCGGCGCCGTTGCTCTTCTGCTGTTTGGCGGAGCCACCTACTTCAGCATTGCCTTCCCGAAAGCCGAACCCGCGCCCGAACTGAACATCGAACGCACACCCGAACGCGTAAAACGCGGCGAATACCTGACCAACCACGTGGCCGTGTGCCTCGACTGCCACGCCCAGCGCGACTTCAGCCTCTACGCCGGTCCGCCCAAACCCGGCACGCTCGGCGCGGGAGGCGAGCGATTCGGCCACGACCTGGGCCTACCCGGTGAGGTGTACAGCAAGAACCTCACCCCCCACGCCCTCGGCGACTGGACCGACGGCGAACTGTTCCGTGCCATCACCACGGGCGTGGGCCGCGATGGGCACGCGCTGTTTCCGGTCATGCCCTACGGCACCTACGGAAAAATGGACCCCGAAGACATCAAGGACATCATCGCGTACCTCCGCACGCTGCCCGCCGCGAAAAATGAGGTTCCAGAGCGCCAACTGGATTTCCCGCTCAATTTTATCGTGGAAACTTTGCCCGGCCCCGCGCAACCGCAGAAAAAACCCGATACCCTCGACCGCGTCGCCTACGGCAAGTACCTGGTGACGATGGCCAACTGCGGCGACTGCCACACGCCCACCGACCAAGACCACGCACCCGTGCCGGGAAGGGAATTGGCCGGGGGCAGCGAATTCAAATTTCCGCAAGGTATCCTTCGCCCCGCCAACCTGACGCCCGATAAAACCGGCCTGGGCCAATGGACGGAAGCCCAGTTCGTGCAACGCTTCCGGGTGTACGCCGACCTGGCCTTTCAGGCCCCCAAAATGGACCCGAAGGGTTTCAACACCATCATGCCCTGGCTGATGTACGGCAAAATGAAAGAAAGCGACCTGAAGGCGATTTACGCCTACCTGCGCTCGGTGAAACCGGTAAAAAATGAGGTGGTGAAATTCACTCCTGCCAGCCAGTCCGCGCCCGTGGCGGCGAAGTGAAATTCTGGGAAAGCAAGGGTCACGCTGAACGGAGTCGAAGCGCTACGCCTTGCGCTTCGACTCCGTTCAGCGTGACCCCGTTGGAGCGCCCCGTTCTTCCGCTCCAATCGGAAAACGGGGCGCTTCAACGGGGTTCAACGTTGGTTTTGAACGAAGGAGCGGCTACTTTTTCCGTGCCGAACCGTACCTTTCAAACCAATCTTTTGAACCCTCTCCGTTGGAACTCCTCAACGACCGATGGCTCCGCCTGATTGGCATCCCGGCCACGGTACTGCTCAGCAACCTGCTGTTTCTGGATTTATACCAGGACAACCCCTGGGCGTACATCAACACCAGCTTGCTGGGTATCGCCTACACCACGCTGCTCTGGCTGGGGCTGCGCTGGTGGCTGCTTTACACCCGGGGCAATTATCCCGACGTGGGGCAAACCGGGCGGCGGGTGCTCCTCACGTTTGCGGGGTACGTGGTGTTTTGCACGGCCACGCCGGTGGCGCTGTGGCTACTGGTCATCGCCCTAGCGCGGGTGGGGGTTTCGGTGCCGGGTCTGCACCTGCTGCAAGTGGTGGCGAGTCTGGTGAGCCTCGGCACCATCGGGCTGGGGTACGAATTGCTGTATTATTTTCGCAAATACGGGGAGGCGATTCAGGAAGCCGAGGCGGTGAAAAAAGCCGGTTTGCAAAACCAGTTCGACCGGCTCAAGGCGCAGGTCAATCCGCATTTTTTGTTCAACAGCCTCAACTCCCTCTCGGCACTCATCAGCGAAAACCCCCGGCAGGCCACGGCTTTTCTCGACGAACTCAGCAGCGTGTACCGCTACCTGCTCCAAAACAACCGCAGCGTAGAGGGCGAACTCACCACCCTGCGGGCCGAACTGGAGTTCATGCGTTCGTATTTTTACCTTTTGAAAACCCGTTACGGCACGGCTATCGCGCTGTACCGCGAGGTGAACGAGGCCCTGCTCGACCACCGCCTGCCGCCGCTGACGCTGCAACTGCTCGTGGAGAACGCCGTGAAACACAACGTGGCCCTGCCCGAAAATCCGCTCAACATCCGCATCCTGACCACCGACACGGGCGAGTTGCTGGTGGCCAACACCATCCGGCGCAAGTCGGTGCGGGTGCCCTCCGAGGGGCTGGGCCTGGCCAACATCGCCCACCGCTACCGCCTGCTGGGCCTCCGCGAACCAATCATCGACGACGACGGACGGTTTTTTATCGTGAGGCTGGTGTTGGCGAGTTGAGAGGACGATTAAAAAACAAAGCAGTAACGAATGCTTACAAAAAAACCTCAATCTCGGCGCCATTGCGAGCACAGGGAAAAGGTCACGAAACCCGCCCCGAATTCACGTAAAAATCCGACAGCAGCGCCAGAAACTCTTCTTTTCTCCGGCGCGACACTTCCACTTCAGAATTATCGCTCAGCCACACCTGCCCGCCGTCGCCTTTTACGTAGCGCTTGATGTGTTCGAGGTTAATGATGTGCGACTGGTGTACCCGGAAAAACTGGTACTTGTCCAGAATTTCCTCGTACTCTTTCAGCAGCCTCGACACCACGATGGGCTTGCTGCCCACGAGGTGAAATTTGGTGTACGATCCCAGCGATTCGCACTGAACGATGTCGGCCATTTGTACGAAATGAATCCCCTCCGCCGTGGGCAGGGCGATGCGCTGCCCGGCATTCGGCAGCCGCTGGTTCAAACCCGCTTTGACCGGATTTTCGATGTGTTCCTGCAAAATCTGGAGTTGCTGAGGGTTTACCGCCGCCAGCCGGGCCTGGTACCGGCCCACGGCCTGCTGCAATTCGTCGGGGTCGATGGGTTTGAGCAAATAATCGATGGCACTGAACCGAAACGCCCGGATGGCGTACTCCTGGTAGGCCGTCGTGAAAATCACCCCAAACTCCGCTTTTTCGAACGCCGCCAGTAGATCGAAACCCGTTTTTCCGGGCATTTGAATGTCGAGGAAAACCAGATCAGGCCGCTCGGCCTGAATGAGTTCGATGCCCGAACTGACGTTTTTGGCTTCGCCACAAATGGTCACATCCGGGCAAACGAGGTGGAGTAGGTTGGCGAGCGCCTGACGGGCGTTGGTCTCGTCGTCGATGATTGCAGCGCGTAGTTTTTTCATGGCATGGGTTGGTTGTTGGTAAATGGGGATTGGGTAATTGGTTGTTGGCTGAACCTGTTGAGAATTTTGAAAAAAAGGCTTGTCATCCCGACGTAGGAGGGATCTCGTTGACCCTATCGACCCCTTGCCGGTAGCCAACGTACCAGCCAGGCCAACGTGATCCCTCCTACGTCGGGATGACAAGCCTTTTTTTTGAAAACTGAAATGCTAAACACTTCGATGGTAGCATTTTGATAATCAAAACTTTACAAGCAAATATCCCCAATCACCTAGTTACCTAATTCTCACTACCCCCTCTCCAGCGGAATGGTCATCGCGACGCGGGTACCCGCCGGGCGGTTCTCGGCGTCGTACAAATCGAGTACGTCGAGCCGGGCCTGGCTGCGGTTGCGCCGGAGGGAGTCGAAAATTCCCTCGGTCATTTCCTGGCCGCGCGAAATATGCCCTTCCTTCCGGGGCGCGAAGGTGCGACCCACGCCGTTGTCTTCGATGGTACAGACGAGGTGATGGTTTTCAATCCGGGCCGAAATGCAAAGTTTTTTTTTGCCTTCCTTGGGCATGAGGCCGTGCCAGATGGCATTCTCGACGTAGGGCTGGAGCAGCATCGGGGGCAGGAAGGCATCGAGCAGCACCTCGTCGTCGGCAATGTCGAATTCATAGCTGAATTCGTGGTTGAAGCGGAACGATTCGATTTCGACGTACATCCGCAACGTGTCGATGATCTGTTCGAAACGCAGGTACGGATGATTCGAGTTTTCCATGATCCGGCGCACCAGTTTTGAAAACTTCGAGAGGTACTTGGCCCCTTCGAGGCCCTGGTTGGTGAGCAGGAAATTCTGCACCGAATTCAAGGAGTTGAACAAAAAATGCGGGTTCATCTGCGATTGCAGCGCCTTAAGTTTCAACTCCGTCACTTGCAGATCCATCCGGTTGCGGTCGGCCAGCGTGGCTACCCGCCAGCGGACGAGGCCCGCGATCACGGTCCCGAAAAATACCCCAAGCAGCGTGCGAAACCACCAGGTATTGGTAAAAAAGGGCTTTACCCGGAGGTTAATCGACAGGGGCGTGTCGCTCCAAACCCCCGCGCCATTGCCGCTTTTTACCCGCAGCCGGTACGAGTCGGCGGGCAGGTTGCTGAACGAAACCGTCCGCTGATTGCCCAGATTGACCCAGCGCTCGTCGTAGCCTTCGAGGCAATACGCGTAGCGGTTTTGGGACGCGGGTTCAAAGTTTAGAGCCGAGAAATTAAACGTGATCGAGTTCTCGTCGGGTCGGAGGGTGATGTCCCGCGCCGGGTCCTGAAGAAGCGATTTTCCGCCCACTTCCACCGAACTGAGGGCAATTTTCGGCATCGCCTTCACTGAATTCAACTGGTTGATCGTCAAAACATTGATGACGTTGGTGTGGCCCAGCAGCAGGTCGTTGCCCCCGGCGTACAGAAATCCGACCGGGTAGTTGCTGCGTAGGCCCTCGATGGTGGTCAGGTACTTGATTTTCCGGGTTTTCGAGTCGACGATGTGAATCCCCTCGTTGGTGCTGAACCAGAGGGTGCCGCCAGGGACTTCGGCCAGGTTGGAGCAGTAGGTGTCGTTGAGGGCGTCGCTCCGGTAGTCGAGGTTAGTCAGAATCTGCCCCGTCGCCGACAGTTTCGAGATTCCGCCCCAACACGCGATCAGAATCGAACCACCCGGACCCTGGGCCAGGGAGTTGATGCATTCGCCCCCGATCCGCACGCCCTTGTTGACGGGCAGGGATTCGACGTTGACGAAATCGCGGGCTTTTTCATCGAAAAAATAAAGTCCGTTCGAGCAGGTCGCCACCCAAATTCGCCCGTCGCCTCCTTCGAGCAGGGCTTTGGCGAAGTTGTTGGTGAAGAGTCGACGCGCGGCTTTTTCCGACCAGAGTTTGAGTTCGTTCCCGCTGGTCGGGTCGATTACTTTCAATCCCTCGGCAATGTTGGCCAGCCAGATTCGTCCCCGGCGGTCGAGCAGCCCATCCCGAAAATCGCGGGTGGTAAACAACCGCGCAGCGGGCGACCAGACCTCGAACTGCCCGGTTTTCGTGTCTCGCACAAAAATTCCCTGGTCCGTAAACGCAACGGGCCGGTTCTGAATCCAGCGCAGCCGGTGCGTGAACGCACTGACCGGGTAGGGTTGCAACCGAAACTGGTTGGTGGCGGGTTGCCAGGCGAGCGCACCCGAATGGGACAAGCCCAGCAGGTACGTTCCCTGGGGCATGGGTAGGAAACTGGTGACCTGAACCGGCAACCGGACGGCGCTGGCGGGTAGATCGACCGTGCGAATGCCCGCGTTGCGGTAGCGGTATTTGTAGATGCCTTCCCGCGTGCCCATCCACACGATGCCGTTGGCTTTGTCGTCAAACAGGGCTTTGACGTGGATACCGCTGTTGGCAAATTGAGCGAGGTGATGCAGTTCGTTTCGGTCGGGGTAGTACACACTCACGCCGTTTTCGGTACCGACGAACAGCAACTTTTGGCCGTTTTCATCCTTTGATTCAAGCCCGCAGAGGACGTGGTTGTTCTCGAATCCTTTTTTCAGAATCGTAAACGCTTGGGTTTGGGGCGAAAACCGAATCAGCCCGGACTCATACGCCCCAAGCCAGAGGGTACCGGCGGTGTCTTCAAAGGCCTTGTTCAGGCGGACGGAGATTCGGTTTTTGGGGTTAGCGGCTCCCTTCCCCAGCACGCAGGTAAGCTTGTTTCGGGGTCGGTCGTAGCGGTACAACCCGATTTCCGAAACGACCCAAAGGGTACGCGCGGCGTCTTCAAAAAAACTGGCGTATTGGTACACACTGCCCGACGGCGACGGTACGAGTGAGTACGTGTGAAGTTTTTTCCGGGCGATGTCGTAGCGCTTGACCGAATTGTAGTCACACATCCAGGCCTGGTCGTAGGAATCGACCGTGACCTGCTCGTGGAGGTCGTTGGCCGTGTCGGTGTCGTCGTAATTGTTTTGGAGTAACGTGGTTATTTTCCCGGTTTTGGAATCGATTTTACACAGACCCCGCGTGTCGATCGAAGCAAACACATCGCCCTTCGAGTCCGTCGAAACGCCAGAGCAATACCCCAGTTTCAAGGTATCGGGCGACTGAAACCGGTAGCCGTCGTAGCGGCAGATGTTCCGGCCCGTGCCGATCCAAAGGAATCCCTGGCGGTCTTTGGTCAAACACCAGACGTCGTTGGAAGGCAGCCCTTCTTTGGTGGTCAGGTGTTCGAGGATCAGGTTGGGGGCCTGGGCACTGGTTTTCCAACGGGCTATTGCGACGAGGAGGAAAACCAGGAGGGATTTCATGGGCGAGCCAGGTGAGTGTGGTGCCTAAAAATAAGGAGTATTTGTCATCCCGACGTTAGGAGGGATCTCGTTGGCCTACCTGAACCCCTCAGTTCCGGCGGGGTTCAGGTAGGCCAACGAGATCCCTCCTAACGTCGGGATGACAACTCGACGTGATATTCGCGAGGGAAAATTCAATTAGGCGTTCACCGAATCGTCACGTTGAAAGTACCCTCGGTGAACGTCCGCGTTTTGCTGTTCGAACTATCCACCGCTTTGAAACTAAACGTCCCCACCACGGTGGTGGCGGTTTTCTTTTGAATCGTCACCGTACCACTGCCGCCGTTGATGGTCGAGAAGTTTTCCTGGCTGGTCGACATCAGCGCAAAGCCAGGCTGGCCACTGCCCAGGGGGTAGGTGCCTTCGGCGGCCGAAATGGGCAGGGCAATCGCCACCACGTCGCTCGTCCGGCTGTCGAGACCGTACACGGCGTAGTAGCCATTTTTACCCGGAAAATCGGCCAGGGCGTAGGCAAAGTCAGGGGCGTACAGGTTCCCGTCGATCTTCACCTGGAATCCGGCCGCTGGCGCGGCGGGCGTGACACTGTCGTCCGACTTTTTACCGCAGGCACCGAGGCCAGCCACGAGAACGGAGACAACGAGGAGTTTTACAAAAGCGGTTTTCATAAACGTGAAAGGGTTTGATTGGACAGTTTTTTTGAAAATCAACCCAACCGGGCCGGGAGAGAAGGAGTGGCTCCGGCTGCGTTGACGATTCAAAACTACGACCCTCCACCGGCCACCGGGGGCGAACTCGACGTAGCGCGGGTTTGGCTTTACATCCGGGGCAACGGAGCGGAAAAGCGGTCGGCGGGCGCGGAGCCGAGCGGTGGAGTAAATCCTTGAGAAGGAACGCGAGAAGACAGAAGCATGAAAGTTGGGCAAGCGGTTTTCAATCAAACCATCCACAACCGCCAAACGCCCGTGAGCAGCATCAGAATCAGCGCGGCGGGGGTGAGCACTTTCCAGCACAGGTGCATGAGTTGGTCAACCCGCAGGCGGGGGTAGGTCCAGCGCACCCACATTTGCACAAAAATCAGGCCCAGGGCTTTGAGCAGCAACCAAAAAATGCCGCTCAGGTTTCCCCAGAGCGTGCCGGGCGTGCCGGAAGTCCACTCAGCCAGGCGAAGGGGGCCGAGGTTGGGGAAGGGGGTGTTCCAGCCGCCCAGAAACAGCACCGCGCCGAGGATGCTCACGAGCAACATCATCGCGTATTCGCTCAGGAAGAGCAGCGCCCAGCGGTAGCCGGAGTATTCGGTGTTGTAGCCCGCCACGAGTTCGCTTTCGGCTTCGGGGAGGTCGAAGGGCGCGCGGTTGCACTCGGCCAGCGAGGCGATGAAGAAAATCAGGAAGGCGAAGAAAAACAGCGGCATCCGCACGATGTTCCAGGTCAAAAAACCGCCGACGTCCGACACGTCGAGGCCCAGCGCCTTCAGGCCGAACAGGTAATTTTCACCCCCGTAAATGCCCTGCTGGAAACTGATTTCGCCCAAATCCATGCTTTGCGAAAGCATCACCACGCAGAGGATGGACAGGCCCAGCGGAATTTCGTAGCTGACGATTTGCGCCACGGCCCGCATCGCGCCGAGCAGCGAGTATTTGTTGTTGGAGGCCCACCCGGCCATGAGCAGCCCCAGGATGTCGAACGACACGATCGCCATCAGGAAAAATACGCCCACCGGGGCGCGGCTTCCCTGCCAGTCGGGCGAGAGCGGCAGCACGGCGTAGCCCGCGAAAATGGCGGTGAAAATCAGCAAGGGGGCCGCCTGAAACAAGCGCCGGTCGGCCAGTTTGGGCACGATGTCCTCTTTCTGGAGCAGTTTGAGTAAATCGGCGATGAGTTGCAGCGAGCCGTAAGGCCCGACTTCCATCGGCCCGAGGCGGTCCTGGATGAAGGCCGACACCTTGCGCTCGGCGTACACACCGACCACGACGATGCCCACGGCGAGGGCGAGACAAATCAGGAGAGCGGGGAGCAAGTAGTGGGATTTATCCCCGCGAGAGTTTTTTAACTCTCGCGGGGTTCAGTTTTCCCTCGCGGGGTTGGGTGCAAAAATAGACGCTGCCCGCTTTCCAGTCCCGAATTTTTTCCAAACCTTGCCCGGACTTTCTACAAAAAAGCGATGCTGCAAAAAATCGTCCGCCTCGACGCCCACCACCGGTTGCTCATTTCGCTGGGCGTGGCCGGGGCGGTGCTGGCGGCCTTGCCCGGCTCCTGGGAATGGCCCACGCGGGTGGTCGTCACCTGGATTGCCTACGCAAGCAGTGTGCTGGCGCTGACCTGGACGGCCCTCACGCTGAGTCATCCCCGTGACCTGCCGACGTTGTCGCGCCTCGAAGACTCCAGCCGGGTGCTCATCCTGGTCTTCGTGCTGGTGGCGGTGGTGGCGAGTCTGGGGGCGGTGGTCACGCTGTTGGGAGAGATGCACGACGTGCCCCGGCCGGAGAAAATCACGCACGTATTGCTGGCGGCGGCGGCGGTGGTGGCCTCCTGGCTGCTGGTGCATACGCTGTTTACGCTGCGCTACGCCCACCTGTTTTACGGCGACGATGCCACCCGCCAAACCCCACCGGGCGGGCTGGATTTCCCGAAGGAACCCGAACCCGACTACCTCGATTTCGCCTACTTCGCGTTCGTCATCGGCATGACGAGCCAAACCTCCGACGTGGGCATTACCGCCCGCGCCATGCGGCGGCTGGCGCTGGTCCACGGGGTGTTGTCGTTTGCCTTCAACACGATCATCATCGCGTTGAGCATCAATACGTTGTCGGGGTTGATTTAGGGTTTGACCAGCAAGGCTTGCAGTGTTTCGAGGTTTTCCTGCTCGTAAAAAATGGCCCGAACCGGAATGCGTAAGCCTTTGATGACTTTACTTTCCACTTCGCCTTCCTTGCCCTTGAAGTTGAGGTCGTAACGCTTGCCAATGAGTAGATACTGCTCGATGGTTTTGTGCGAAGGATCGACAATCCAATATTCCTTTACCCCGTGGGCGGCGTAGTCGTCGTACTTCACGCCCCGGTCATTTTTCTCCGTGCTTTTCGAGACGATTTCGATGATGAAATCGGGGGCGGGAAAGATCATTTGGTTCTCATCGAATTTCGCGGCACGCTTGCGCTCGAAAAAGCAGATGTCCGGCTCGTAACTGTTGCGGGCGAGCTCGATCATTGTTTTCTCGACGTACACCATCCCTAGTTTGCGAACGGCGACGTAGAGATCAAGTAGCCGCGAAAGTAAGGTCGATGCATCCAAGTGCTTTTTCCGCACCGGCGAATGAAAAACCGGCTCGCCGCTGATGAACTCCGCCTTGTCGGACTCCGAAATCTGGTCATAGAATTCCCGGCGACGGCGGCGTTCATCGTCCAGTAATGCCTGCAAATTCTGCACGATTTCGGGCAGCCGGGGCGATTTTTTCAGGGCCTGGAGTTCGGCGTTCATGGCGCGGAGGTTTCTTCAAAGATAATCTGATTTGGTCTGAACCGCGACGGTCCACCGCCGGGTTCAGACTAAAACTCCGCCGACTTCGGGAACCTCGGAAAGGGAATCACGTCGCGGATGTTGCTCATGCCGGTGACGAACATCGCCATGCGTTCCATGCCCAGGCCGAATCCGGCGTGCGGGGCGGAGCCAAATTGGCGGGTTTCGAGGTACCACCAGATGCTTTCTTGGGCAATGCCCACCTCGGCCACGCGCTGGGCCAGTTTTTCGTAGTCGTCTTCACGCTGGGAGCCGCCGATGATTTCGCCGATGCCCGGAAAGAGCACGTCCATCGCCCGTACCGTTTTCCCGTCGGCGTCCTGTTTCATGTAAAACGCCTTGATTTCCTTCGGGTAGTTGGTCAGAATCACCGGTTTTTTAAAGTGCTTTTCGACCAGGTACCGCTCGTGTTCGCTCTGCAAATCCACGCCCCAGGCCACCGGGTAGCTGAATTTTTTCTCCTTGTGCGGCTTCGACTGTTCCAGAATAGCCACGGCCTCGGTGTAGGTCAGGCGGACGAAGTCGTTGTCGAGCACGAAGCGGAGTTTTTCGAGCAGCGGCAGCGGGCTGCGCTCGGCCTGGGGCTTGGATTTTTCTTCCTCGATGAGCCGGTTTTCGAGAAATTTCAAATCATCCGGGCAGGTTTCGAGTACGTAGCGAACGAGGGATTTCAGGAAATCCTCGGCCAGGTTCATGTTGTCTTCGAGTTCGTAAAACGCCATTTCCGGCTCAATCATCCAGAACTCGGCCAGGTGGCGGGTGGTGTTGGAGTTTTCGGCGCGGAAGGTCGGGCCGAAGGTGTACACCTTGCCCAGGGCCAGGGCACCGAGTTCGCCTTCCAACTGACCGGAGACGGTGAGGTTGGTTTCTTTGCCGAAAAAATCCTCGCGGTAATTCACGCTGCCGTCGTCGTTAAGTGGCGGTTTCGTGGCATCGAGCGTGGTGACGCGGAACATTTCGCCCGCGCCCTCGGCGTCGGAGCCGGTGATGATGGGCGTGTGGAGGTAGAAAAAGCCGTGGTCATTGAAGTATTTGTGAATGCCAAACGCTAGCGCGTGGCGAATCCTGAGCACCGCCCCGAAGGTGTTGGTGCGGGGCCGCAGGTGGGCAATTTCGCGCAGAAATTCGAGGCTGTGGCGCTTGGGCTGGAGCGGAAACGTTTCGGGGTCGGCAGGGCCGTACACCCGCACGGCGGTCACTTTCAACTCCACCGCCTGCCCGCTGCCCTGCGACTCGGCCAGGGTGCCGGTCACGGCCAGGCAGGCCCCGGTGGTAATTTTTTTCAGGAGTTCTTCGTCCAGCACGCCCGCTTCGGCCACGGCCTGGAGGTTGTTGATCGTCGAGCCGTCGTTGAGGGCGATGAAGGTGACGTTTTTGCTTTCGCGCTTGGTGCGCACCCAGCCTTTGGCCGTGACCGTCTGGCCGACGAGGGTGGGGGAGGAGAGGAGGGTTTGGAGGGAAGGGGTCAGCATTCGGTACGAGCCGCCTGGGGCGAAATGTCGGGAAGGTGAAGCGGCAAAGGTACGGCGGGGGTGGGAAGCAAATTTCAAAATTATGATTTTAATCAAAATACACAAGGAAAATTCACAACGGGGCCATGAAATGGATTCAGCCAATTCAATCAATCAACTATATTCACAATATAAGTAGGTCGAATCAAATAATACCCTAATCCATTATCAATAAACTCATTAGATTTTATGGTTTCAAATAGCAGCCGAATGGAATTTGCTAAACCAGAACAATTACTTTTTACTGATTCGCAACTTGGTAGAATTGAAGAGTAGTAATAATGATAAATAAATTTTTGACTTTTTTTCGGAATCCCATTCTCTTTCTCCGGTATCCATTTTCCACTAGTAGATAAGATTTGATTCAATATCAACTCTACCTTATTTTTTGATAGATTTCCTTCACATTTAACATCGTGAACATCTCCATTTGAAAGAATATAAAATGAAAATATTCCCAACTCCTCAATACACCCCTGCTTTATTTTGATTACTCCCGTTTGATCATTTTTATCACTATTCAATATAGATTCACTCAAATATTGAGACAGTGACAATTTGGATTTGTCGTCAGAAATAAACTTCGGACGAGGAGGTGTGATTTTTTGAGAAAAAGAAAAATAAGGTATTATTAGACATAAAGCGGTCAGTGATGTAATAAGTCCGTAGTGTCTAAAAACACGGTGTGCGATGCAGATCATAATTTTGAGTAGCTTGAGGTTGGCTTTGATGAACATGATCATACCTAATTTGACGGTAATAATCCTTAGTGTCTTGGGTGAAGTTATTCCAAGTTGAATTTGTAGATAATGAACCTGCCCAGACTAATGCCTCTACTTCAATCTTACTCATATCTGGATACATAGTCCAGATAACGTTTACCAAATCATCAACATACTCTACCATACGCTCATGATGAAAATTATTAAGTTGGTCTACTCCATTCGCAAAAAGCATAACGTGAACAATTTCATGATAAATTACAGAAACAACGTATTCATTTGAAGCATCGTAATTTACGATCGGATCAAGATATATTATATAACTACCTGGCTGATTAGGATCTGTGGTAGTCATTGCTGACGCTGTTACACCAGAAATATGTACATCTTTAAACGTAATATGCTTGTTAGTGGAACCTCCATACTTTCTGACAAAATCTTGAATAGCGCTATTGGAATTTATATTTGCAATCACGCTATTTACCCTATTACTAAAACATGGATCATCGAGTTCTTTTCTAATTTTATCCACATCATATGGTTGAATTTCTCCTGACCCAGAGTCACCTCCTGGCCCATAATCGTAGTCATCTCCGTTACTTGGATCCTCTACATAGTGGCATACAGTTTCTTGCCCGACAAAATTTCGTTCCCATGGAGAACATCTATAACCCATCTGTGTTGGATCTGGTGTCCCTAACTCTATTGGGTCAGCATAAAGGGTATTGCAGTCAGTTCTAATTGATCCTCCAGAACAGATTAAATCAGCATTCTCAGTTCCTTTCTGGCAATATGCTGTGAAATAATGTATTAATTGGCATTCACATACTTCGCCAGCTATTCTGCCACGCATATCTTGAGAACGGACAGAATAAACCCTTTTCCCATCTTCATAAATATAACCTTTCAGCATCTTCCCATCAATTGAGCTATACGATATTCTGCCAGAAAACCATGATTTATAAAATGAATTTCCATACTTATTCGAGTATTTTTTATTTGGAAAAATTTGAATAATATTACCTTGAATCTTGCCAGTTTTATCTTTGAACACAATTAGCTTTGGTTGGAAAGCGGTAGTAATTTCATTATTATACTTGTGTAAATACTTTACATTTTGTATAAAAGAAACTTCAATCAATGACTGATTTGTTTTGAAAAATAATTTAGATTTCTATTTATTCCAATCAGGAATAAAATTTTGGAAAAAGTTTTGCTGAGGGCGGGTTGCCTTATTTATTGAATTATACCATTCAATAGCTTCGGTAATGGTAATAGAGTTTTTCAAATCAAAACTCTCTTCTGATGGAATATCCTGCTGCTGGCATGAGCCGACAATCAGAAGCACTAAAATAATTAGAACTGAAGATTTAGGAAAGTTCGATCTCATCTTTGGGGAGAATTTTAAGTACTCGGACAGATTTATTCTAATGAAAAGATATTGATCCCGATAGCTATCGGGAGGATACTGTAAGTATTTGGGCTGAATTAGTTTAGACTAAATGAGCTGAACTTGATGGTCAAT
>CAXTIG010000054.1:0-40491 GCA_964244295.1 uncultured Cytophagales bacterium | reverse complement strand
ACCAATGATTTTGGGGAGGATTTGCTCAAGGCCCACTACGAGCGGAAGCATTGAGAACCGGTACTTGGAAATTTGATCTGTCATCCCGACGCAGGAGGGATCTCGTTGGCCCTCCGAGTAATCGGCTCCGTGCTAACGATAGGCTTGAAAAATCGCTTGGTAGACCAAACCCAACGAGATCCCTCCTGCGTCGGGCCGGGTGGCCGGAGCCATGACACAATCGTTTACCGCCCTGACCTCAACCGTACAAACGCTTCTTCGCTCAACGTGTAGGTAAACATTCGCTTATCAAGTTCAGTGGGGATGCTGATGATAGCTCTTTCAACGCCCCAGGCCAAGTGCGTTTTTAGGTTGATTTGCTGAATCGTTTCCGAGAGACTCTTGCGCTGGTTTTCGAGTGATTTTGTTTCGGTTCCGAGAACCACGCTCAATTCGTCTCGGCTCAATCGCTTGGGGTACATCTCGCGCAACGCTTCGAGCAGTGTTCGTTCGTCCTCTTTCAATTTCAATAAGGAAGGCGGGCCGTTGGTGGTGGGGCTGAGGGCTTCCCACTCGCCTTTTTCGGGGAGGTAGTGGCTCAGGATACCCTGCGTATGCCAGAAGCCGTAGCCGCCGAAACTGTGCAGGCTGTCGCGGCGCAGGAAGGGGAAGCCGGGGCCGTTGTAGCCCCGGTAAAACGTGCGGTCGAGGCGGGTGAGGGTGCGCGTGGCGAAATCAAAGCGGTACACCTGCTGGGTGCAGTTGATGAGCAGATACCACGCCGACCCGCGCCCTACCGCCAAATGGTGGTAGAATCAGGTTGAGGAGAAAGTGGGCGTGCCGTAGGTACGTAAGGGCGGACTCCGTAGAGTTGCGTGCCTACGGCACGCGGTTGATTCCTGCTCCGTTTTTCTACCAATAGGGTGCTCCTACGGAGTAGGCAAATCGGTTTTCAATCCTCAGCGTTCATGTTAAGTTGCGAAGGTGAGCCAGAATACAACATCGGGGCCGAAGCACTTTTTCGAGCAGCGTCGGGACGACGGCTTCGAGGTTTTCCCGAAAAATTTTGTTGCCGCGCCGGAGGCGTACTGATTGGCCTGACGCGCTTGCTTCATGGAAAAAAAGGCTTGATGGCCGGAACGAACTATAAACCCGGTTCTGAAACGTACACAGAAACCAGGTGTACCCCCAGAGCAGCCACGATGAGTAGTTGCCTCACCCGCCTACCACGTCAGCCGGGTTTTCCCCTCACTGCCCCTCATTCCAGCGCCAATCCTTTCCCAGAATCAACTGTTCCTTCAGCCCTTGCTTGGTCAGAAATTCGCGGGTTTGCTCGCTGGGGAGGCGTTTGAGGGGCAACTCGGGCGCGTCGGCGAGGGCGTAGAGCAGCATGGCCGTGAAGCGCACCGTGTTTTGCAGGCCGGTGCGGTCTACTTTGTCGAAGCGGTCGCAGTTGGCGTGGTAGCAACCGAGGGCTTCGAGGCTGAGTCCGCCGGTGGGCGTGGCCGTCGGGACGCCTTCGAGCATGAAGGGTTGGTGGTCGGAGTGCAGCCCGGCCTGGTTGCCGATGACGTTGCCAAAACCCGCGTCGAGGAGTTTGATGCGCTCGCCGGTTTGGGTGAGCAGCGGCACGAGTTCAGAGCGTCCCGAGGCGTTGAAGCCCTTGGGGTTGTTGGTCATGTCGAGGTTGACCATGCAGCGAATGCCGTCGAGACTGCCCGTTTTCACGGCGTCTTTCACGTAGAATTTCGAGCCGAGCAAGCCCTGCTCCTCGCCCATGAACAGCACGAATTCGATGGTGCGGCGGGGTTTGAGGTTGAGCGCTTTGAAGGCGCGGGCGATGTCCATCACGGCGAAAGAGCCGATGCCATTGTCAATGGCCCCGGTCGCCAAATCCCAGGAGTCGAGGTGGCCGCCGATGACGATTTTCTCGCGGGAACGGCCCTTCAGCGTGGCAATCACGTTGCGGGCCTTCACGGGGCGGTTGGTGTTGCGCATGTCCACGAAGGCCATCAGCTTTTCGTCCTTCAGCCAGTCGCGGATTTGCCGCCCGCTTTCGAGCGACACGCATACCGCCGGAATCGGGATGAGCGCGCCCGTGACCGAGGCCGTGCCCGTGAGCAGCACCTCGCCCGGCACGGTGTTGACCATCACGATGCCCGCCGCGCCGTAGCGGATGGCGAGGGCCGTTTTCTCACTGCGATGCAGGTTTTTGCGGAGTTTGGGTTCGCGCAACAGCCCGATGTTCGCCAACACCATCCGGCCCCGGATGAGGTCTTTTTTTGCTTCAAAATCTTCTTCCAACCCGTCGCCCACGTCCACGAGGTAGCCGTTGACTTTGGCCTCGACGGGCGTTTGGGCCAGCGCCACCACGGCCACGTCGCGGAAGTTGTCGCTCTTGCCGGGGGCAATGGACAGCGTGACCGTGTCGCGGCTCCAGGCTTCGACCTCGAAGGGCTGGTAGCGCACGTCGCCGTAACCGTAGCTGCCGAGGAGTTTGAAGGCGTAGTCTTCGGCCCGGCGACCGTTGGCGCTGCCGGTGAGGCGGTGGCCGATGCGTTGGGTGGCGTCGCCGAGGGTTTCGTAGGCGCGGCCCCGCTGGAGGACTTCGTCGTTGAGGCGGGCGAACACGCCGTCGAGTGCATCGCGGCGTTGAGCGGCCAGAAAAACCGCGCCCGACAGGGCAAGCAGCAGGCCGGAATGGGTGGTTTTCCGACGGAGAAAAAAGGAGAGGTGTTTCATTCGGGAAGTAAAGCTACGCGGCTTTTAAAGATACGGGAAATGGGGCGCGATGGAAGCGTTAGTTTTGGTAGGAGCAGATTTTTTTGCGGGGAAATGGGAGGGGTCACGTTGAGCGGAGCGGACGCCGCACGTGCTTCGTCCGCGCGGCGTCCGCTCCGCGTGACCACCTGCCCTTCAAAACGGTTCAGACAACCCGCCGCAGCAGCCGCCCACTCCAACGCGTGAAGCGGTTTTTGGACGCAATTGGTTCATTCACCACGGCGGTCAACTGCCGGAGAAATCGCTCATCGGCTTGCGCCTGCCAGGTTTGAAACTCGGCCTGGACGGAGCGGTGGCGGGGGAGGTACTCAAGAAAGCGATCGAGTTCGAGAAAGGAGGTGGCCCGCAGCCCGGCCCCGGCGCGTTCGGCGTCGAAGGCGTTGCAGGCTTGCTCGAAATGGCCGGGCACGGGAAGCATCATCACGGGTTTGCCCAACCACATCGCCTCAGAAATCGCCTCGAACCCGGCGGTGCTGACCAGCCCCCGGCAGCGCCGCATGGCGTCAAGAAATTTCGCGGCATCGACGCGGTGGAAGGTCAGCGTGGGCGAAACGACGAGGGTTTCGGGCGCGTCGGGCTTGTCCCAGAAGGCGACGAGGCGGGTTTCGGGGTGGGTTTGGTTCCAGGCGATGAGGTCTTCGGCGAGGCGGTGGTGGGTGGTGTAGGCGAGGAGGAAGGCCCCCGAAGCCTCACCCCCGGCCCCTCTCCGATGGAGAGGGGTGTTTTGAGATCCGGAGGTATTTCCTCCCCTCTCCGATGGAGAGGGGCCGGGGGTGAGGCTTTTCTCCACCACCTCCGCCCGCAACAGCGGTGGCACCGCAAAAATCCCGCTCGCCGGGTCGTCGGGGAAGTCGTAAAACGAAAGCGCCAGCCGCCGGGTGCTGCCGATGGCCGTCATCCGCGTGACCTGGTTGACGGTGGCCCGCTGCGCCCAGCGGGTGCGGGGCAACTTGAATTTGGGGTGCAGCATCAAATACTGGTGGGCGATGCTGACGGTCGGAATCGGGGACTGATACAGCCAGTGGTACACCCCGCAGGCCATTTCGTAGAAATTGACCAGCACGTCGGGTTGGGCCTTTTCAACGATTTCGTGAATCACCCGCGCCGTGCGCCAGTAGCGCGGAATGCGGCGGACGTTGACGCTGAGCGTGCGGCGCAGATCGAGGGATTTGCTGCGGTTGCTGTAGAGCAGCGCCGGGCTGGGCACCTCGGTCATCGGCACGGGCAGGCCCTCGCGCAGCAAGCCCGGAATGCCCCGCCCGGCGGTGGTGCCGACGATGGCCGCCACGACCTCGTGCCCGGCGCGGGTCAGGATGCCGTGCAGCGCCAGCGCCTGGGTTTGGTGGCCCCGGCCTTCGCCCTGGATGAAGAAAAGGAAACGCAACGAAAAAGGTTTGAGGGTTTGAAAGTTTGAATGGTTTGAAGGGGTGAGTTTAACGATTCAAACTTCTCAAACCTTCAAACCTTTCAAACTTTCTACTTCGCCATCCCGCTCAGTTGCAGCAAACTTCGCAGGTAATCGTCTTCCTGCTCGTCGTGCAAGCTTTCTTCGGGGGAAAGTTCGTCGGGGGTGTCGTCGGAATCGGCGGTTTTTTCGTTGGGCGACTGGAAGTAAATCAAGCTCCAGGTGCCGTCGTGGTCTTCCACCAGCGCCGAGAGCGACTCGACCCAGTCGCCGGAATTGAGGTACAGCACCCCACCGATTTGCCGGATGGCGGGCTGGTGAATGTGGCCGCAAATAACGCCATCGCACTGATTGGCGAGGGCAAGTTCGGCCAGTTTTTCCTCAAAATCAGAGATGTACGACACGGCGGCCTTTACTTTTTGCTTGATGGTCTGTGAAAGCGAGTAGTACGGTAGGCCGCGCCAGGTGCGCCAGTGGTTGTAGAATTTGTTGAGCCAGAGCAGAAAGGTATAGCCCACGTCGCCGAGGTAGGCGAGCCATTTCAGGTTGGTCGTGACGCTGTCGAACACGTCGCCGTGGGTGACGTAAAACTGCTTGCCGGTTTTGCCCTTGAGGATGTAATCGCGGCGGATGGAAAACAGTTTACCGATGCGAAAGGGCAAAATCTGGTCGAGAAAATCGTCGTGGTTGCCCCGGAGGTAAATCACCTTCGTGTCGTACTCGTCCATCATTTTCAAAACTTGGCGGAAAAAGGCGGTGTGTTTTTTCTTCCAACTCCCGTACTTTTTAAGCTGCCAACCGTCGATGATGTCGCCGTTGAGGATGAGTTTTTCGGCTTTGTATTGCTTCAAAAACTGCGTCACCTCCCGTGCTTTCGAGCCTTTCGTTCCCAGGTGTACGTCGGATATGACGATGGTACGGAAATGCGTAATGAGTTGCATCTCCAAAAATCCGCTTCGTATATGACTTGAGCGTGAAAAGCGGGTTACGAAATCGTGAATTTTTAACCGCTCTTTTCCTGGCCTGCCGACCCGTAGTGGTAGGCCGCTTGTTTCGACATCTTCCCTTCGATTTGCCGACTATCCGGCTGTCGTTAACTTGTTTGCCAGGTAAGCGGGGAAGATGCTGAACCAAGCGGTCTGCTACTGCGGTTCAGCATGGCGAGACACTTCAATCGGGTTATTCCTCCACTTCTTCGCCAGATTGAAGTTTGGCATCCGCCCGGTAGTAACTCACTTCGTGCTGCCCGCTCGCGTACACGTAGGTGCCCCGTCCATTTCGCTTGTCGTTTTTGAATTCTCCAAAATAGCGGTCGCCGTTGGCGTAGTAGTAGGTGCCCTTGCCGTTGAAATGGTCGTCGCGGAAATCGCCGACGTAGCGGTCGCCATTTTGCAGAAAATAGATGCCTTTGCCGTGGCGTTTGCCCGCCAAAAACTGGCCTTCGTAGCGCTTTTTGCCGTTGCCGTAGTAGTGAATTCCCCATCCCTCACGCCGTCCTTCGCTCCAACCCCCTTCGTATTTTTCCCCGCTCACATGGATAAAAACGCCCTCCCCATCGGTACAATCTCCGCTCAAGCAACCAATTTTTTTCATCGGCTCGGCGGCCGGAGTTGATGTTGGAGGCGTCCGTCGCTGCGGGTAATTTGTGGATAACCGCTCCGACTTATCCACATTATCCATCGAACTGCCCCGCTTATCCACATTCGAGAGTTCGTTCGTGGTCTGGCGACCGTTGCGGGGGTACATGGCTTCGGCGTCGCGCCAGCCGTTTTCGATGACGTTCAACCGCACCGTGCGCGGCGGGTGGGTGGCGCTGGGCTGGTCGTTGGTGAGGGTACGGATGGCGGTCTGGGCTTCGGCAAGGCTGGCACCGAGGTTGTGCAGCACGAAACCGGAGAAATAATCGGCTTGCTTTTCGTTGTCGGGGCGGCTGCCCATGCGGTCGGCGGTGTGGCCGTAGAGGTGGTGGGCGATTTCGTGGGCGATGATGCTGATGGCCGCCCAGTCGGTGCCGGTCCAGCCTTCGACCTGCTTCAGAAAACGGTTGTCGTACACGATGTACTGCACGCCTTTGATGCGCGTGGCGTAGCAGTTATCCACATTCGGGCATTCGACGGCCAGAAACTTGCGCGGGCCGTAGCCCATGCCGGCGTGTTTGAGGATGTTGTCGATGACCTGCTCGGCGTGGGCGTTGGAGCGGAACGTATGCACCTCGCAGGGGCCACGGTCGTAACGAACCGCCCCGAAGTAGCTGCACGAAAACGGCTCGGAATCGTCGGGCATCGGCGTTTGCGCACGCAGCGCCCCCGAGCCCAGCAGCAAGAGTAGAGAGCCTACAAAACTCTTCACGGGAAAGCGGTTTAAGGAGGTGAGATTTACCCCCCTAATACGCGTTTACACCCCTAATTTATTGCATCCCCGCGCAACATTCTAAACCGCTTGCGGGCTTCCGCGCCGTAGATACTGCCGGGGTATTTTTTGAGAATTTCCTGGAAAAGCAGCATTGCCTTTTCTTTCTCGGCCAGTTTTTCCTGGTAGGTTTTGGCGGTCAGGAACAGGGCATCGTCGCCAAGAATGTCTTCGGCGTAACTTTTCGTGATTTTATCGAGGTCTTCGATGGCTTCCTGCGCCCGGTTTTCCTTGAGCAGCGTGTTGGCCCGCAGGTACAGAATCTCATCGGCCAGCGGGTCTTTGCCGTATTTCTTAAACAGGCTATCCAGCCGCGCCAGCGCTTCGGTCGTTCGGTTTTGGAACAGGAGTAGTTCCGTCGACGCGTAGGCCCGTAGCGGGGCCTCGTTGGAGTCGAGACCGGTGTTGTCCTGGATGAGCAGGCTCAGGTCGATGGCGTCGTTGGCGATTTCGCGGGTGGTGGCTTGCTTGAGGATGTCGAGCGTTTCTTTCGCCAGGTCAAAATCGCCTTTGTAGTAGGCCAGTTTGGCGTTGCGCAGTTTGGCGTCGTAGCCCAGTGGACTGTCTTTCTCCGATTTTTCCACCTGCGAATACAGCAGCGTGGCTTCCCAGGGTTCGCCTTTCAGGAGGTACACGTCGCCTAGGTCGAGTTTGCATTTGTCCACAAATTCCTGGTCGCCGGTGGCCAGTTTAACGGCTTGTTCGAGCACGATCCGGGCCGTGTCTTTTTCGTTGAGGTAAAAAGCGTAAAGCTGGGCGGTGTTTCTCAACGCTTCCAGGGTCTTCTGGTTTTTGCCCAGCTCGTCGAACATTTTCTGGTATTCGCCAATCAACACCCGGATGTCGTGCTGGTTGACAGGGTACGTGGTTTTCACCACTTCTTCTTTCGCGTTGATGAGCAGCCGCCGGTACACGGGGTAGTTGGCACTGCGGGGGTATTCTTTCACGAGGTACTCGAACACGCGACCCGCCGCCGAAAAATCGCGGTTCTGCATCGCCATAAATCCGATTTCCACCACGCGTTGCCCTTCGAGCCGCAGGCGTTTGTCCATCGCCCGCGCCTGCATGAAGGCCTTACCAAATTCTTTTTGCTGAATCAAATGCCAGACAAGCATGTCGTTGTAGTACGGCTCCCCTGGGGCCTCCTGGACTTTGCGGTAGAGCATTTTTTCGAGCAAAATCAGGTCTTTCTCGTCTTTGAGTTCGTCCTGCATCCGGCCCTGAGCCTGCTCGCGGCTGCCTTCTTCCATGCCGTAGCGCAGGTATTCCTCAATCATCGCCTCCGATTTTCCGAGCAAACGGTATAACCGCGCCAGCGAAAGCGCGTGGGCACGGTCGTCCCGCAGTTGCTGCCGGGAGGCCAGGTAGGTATTCACGGCCCAGTCGTGTTGGCCCGCTTCGTAAAAATCCATCGCCAGTTGGCCCGTTTGTTCCGGCGTTCGTTTGGCCCGTTCGACGGCTTCCTGGAAGAACTTTTCCGATTCCTCGGCTTTGCCCTGCTGCGCCAACATCCGGCCTACCGCCGCACGGTACAGCGGGTTGGCCTCGTCGGAGCGGAGCAGGCGTTTCGTGAAGCGGTCGGCCTCTGACCAGTCCTTCGTCTGCACCAGCGTTTGGAGGTACGGCTGGTACACCTCCGGCAAGCGGTCCTTGTCGCGGGCCAGTTTCTGGAAGACGGTTTTTGCTTTTTCGTAGTCCCCGGTTTTGAGGTACTCGCGCCCCAGGTCCACCTCGCTCGTGGCGACCGGTTTCTTTTCGGGAACAGGGATCGGCTCCTGCGCCAGCACCGGAATTCCGAGCATGATTCCCAGTACACCCTTGAGCAAACGGTTTTTCCAGTAGTTGTTCATAGCTCAAAATTTTTACTTTTCTCTTTTTTTATCTTTCTCTATCACGGCGGTGGAAAGGTGAATAACTTTTTCCAGCGAATCCCTTGCTTCGATGGGTGTGGATAACCTGCGAACTTATCCACAGGATTTTTTTTACTTACGCACAGCCAAGATACTGAAAATCAAGAAGTGTTTCAGTTGTCCACGTTACCCACCCGAAGGGATAGTGGATAACTTACCCGGATTTGTGGACGAAAAAACGGTTAATAACCAGGGGCGCTTGTCGTGGATAAACGCCCGGTTTTGCACCGAAATTCCGGGCCGCTTCCGTTTCCCACAATCCTCCTGCGGTTCTCCACCGCACCCTCCGCCGTGAACCGGCCCCTTCTCCACCACACTGACTTAGTTTTCCACCGAGTTTTCCACCGATTCGTTGAACATTTTTAATAAAACACGTTCGTATTCTCAGTCGATTTGGAAATCGTTTCCCGAAACTTCCCAGTCGGCCTTCGCGGGGATTTTCGAGGGGAGAAATAAAATGCGTTCGGGCTGCTCAAATTTACGGGCATCGCCGGGGTCCCAACGGCCGTTGCCGTTGCGGTCCACGACCAGCCGTACAAAATAAGTGCCGGGTCTGACGTACCGGAATTCGTACTTCGCCTGGTCACGCTGCGACTGGAGAACCTTGTAATTTTCATCGAGTAGTTCCACGATAAAACCCGTGTTCTTCCCCGTCACCGTACCGCGAATGGTACCGTAATTTTCCGGTACAAACAGCGGGTGGTAGGTTCGGATGACCTGGTTCGAGTCCTGCTCCACCGAAATAAACGTGGCCTTCGGGATGCTCACCCGCACGCCTTTGTCGCCCCGAAACGGCGTCGTTATCGTCAGTTCGTTGCGGGTTTCGTTCCAGGACAAATTTTGCTCGCTGAGTTCGGCGCGGTTGAGCGTGTCACCCAGGATGCTGATTTGCTTCAAATCGTAGCGCTGGATGGGTTTGTTGAAACGAATTTTGTACACGAGCGGGTTGGGCGTTTCAGCCCGGTCGGCGGGCGTGGTCTTCACTTCAAACGCTTCGCGGGTTCCTTCCTCCCTTCGTCCTTTCGGGCGGAATTTGATTTTCTGTTCGTGGCGAAACACCAAATCCAGCGAGTCGGTGGCTTCGATGCTGGCCCGGATGGTGTCTACCGCGTTTTTCACGTTGAAAAAACGAAGCTGTTTTTCGTCCAGAAACAGGTACGGCAGGCTATCGGCGGGTGTTTGAAACCGCACTTTCACCCCTTTCACTCCCTTCGCATACACGACCGTGTAGTAGTTGATGGCCGGGCGGGTGGTCACGACGCGGTTCGGACTGCGGTCGGCAAAGGCCACTTGCAGGTCGCGATTGCTGAGGTTGCCGGTGAGTTTGAACGAATCGGCCTCGAAGCCAATCCGCTCTTTCGCCGCATCGTACAGCACGTTGTTGTTGCCGTCGGTAAAGGTCGCCAGCCGGTAGGTGTCGGGTTTCAGGTTTTCGAGGGCGTAGGTTCCGGCGCTGTCGGTGCGGGCGAAGTAGTACGGGCGGACTTTGGAAAATTGCAGGGTGTCGCTGATCGGGTATAACCCCACCGTCGCTTCGAGCAGGGGTTTGCCGGTGAGCACGTCCGTGACGGTGCCCCGCACCGACAGCGAATCAATCAGAGCACCCGTGCTGAACACCAGTTTTACGTTGCGGGCGGGGTTTCGTTCGGTCACGTCTTTGAAGGTTTCCCGGAAATTAAAACTGTACGTCGTGTAAGGCCGCAGGGATTTTTCCAGGTTCAGGGTGGCGCCCTTCGGGCGGATTTTGACCGTGTAATTTCCCTCCAGCGCGGGCGTAATCAGCAACTGCTGGTTGATGTTATCGACGCTAACGTATTCGTCAAATTCCAGTTCGATGCGTTTACCCTCGTAGCGGGTAGTTTGGTTGACGGGCACCGAGCGAACCAGCGTCGGCGGGGTTACGTCTTTCGGGCCACCCGTCGGCGAACTTTGCTGGGCGCAACCCAGGACCAGAATAACCAGACCAAGCGCGTAAAATAAAAAAGTAATTTTTCTCATCAGTACAAAATAAAACCCTCGATGAATAGCGCAAAGAGGGTTTTAACTAAAAATTATTCAAAAACTGAGTTCACGCTCAACGACCGAGGTATACCGTCAGGATGGAAATATCGGCGGGCGTCACCCCACTAATTCGCGAAGCCTGGCCGAGGGTAGCGGGGCGGATGCGCCGCAGTTTTTCCCGGCTTTCTTTCGAGAGGGCTGGGATCCCATCGTAGTTAAAATCCGGGTTGATGTTCAGGTTTTCGAGCCGACTTACCTTCTCGGCCATCTGCTGTTCCTTCTCGATGTAGCTCTCGTACTTAACGAAAATCTCGGCCTGTTCGCGCACATCGGTGGGATACTGGTCGAATACTTCCCCAATCTGTTCACTTAGCCCACTCAGGGTTTTTAACGAAAAATCGGGCCGTTTCAGCAGTTGGTGCAGCGCCGTTTTTTCCCGAATTGGTGCCGCGTTCATCGTAGCAAATTGTGGGTTCGCCTCGTCGGGAGAGATTTTCATCAACTGCAATTTTCCGATGAGCGACTCGGTTTGTTGCCGTTTAGTCAGCATCCGTTGGTAACGTTCTTCGGAGGCCAGACCGAGGTGGTAGCCTTTTTCAGTGAGGCGCAAATCGGCGTTGTCCTGCCGCAGTAAGGTGCGGTATTCGGCCCGCGAGGTAAACATCCGGTACGGTTCCTCGGTGCCTTTGTTGATGAGGTCGTCGATGAGTACGCCGATGTACGCCTCCGAGCGGCTCAACGTAAACGGCGCTTTTTCCTGGGCTTTGTTGTGGGCGTTGATGCCCGCCATCAGGCCCTGACTCGCCGCTTCTTCGTAGCCGGTGGTGCCGTTGATTTGCCCGGCGAAAAACAAATTTTCCACGAGGTGCGTCTCCAACGTCGCCTTCAACTGCGTGGGTGGGAAGAAATCGTATTCGATGGCGTAGCCCGGACGGAACAGTTTGGCGTTCTCAAAACCAGGAATTTTTCGGATGGCTTTGAACTGAATGTCCTCTGGTAACGACGTGGAGAACCCATTCACGTACACTTCCACCGTGCTCCATCCTTCGGGTTCGACGAAAATCTGGTGCCGGTCTTTGTCGGCGAAGCGATTGATTTTGTCTTCGACGGAAGGGCAATACCGGGGTCCCAGCCCTTTGATTCGCCCGGCAAACATGGGCGATTTCTCGAACCCCGTTCGCAGAATTTCGTGTACGTCGGGGTTGGTGTAGGTAATCCAGCAACTGCGTTGGGTGGTCAACCGGGGCGTATCGAGGTAGGAAAATTTGCCCGGTTCTTCGTCGCCGGGTTGCTCTTCCATCACCGCGTAATTCAGGCTGCGCCCGTCCACGCGGGGCGGGGTTCCGGTTTTCATTCGGCCCGATTCGAAGCCCAGCGAAACGAGTTGTTCGGTCAATCCAGTCGCGGCCCGTTCGGCGGTACGGCCCCCGCCAAACTGTTTTTCGCCGATGTGAATGATGCCGTTCAGGAACGTCCCGTTCGTCAGCACGACCGATTTTGCCCGGATTTCGATGCCCATCTGGGTGCGAACGCCCGCCACTTTTCCGCCCTCGACGAGCAAACCCGAAACCATTTCCTGCCAGAAATCCACGTTCCCGTTTTCTTCCAGCGCCAGCCGCCACTCCTCGGCAAACCGCATCCGGTCGCTCTGGCAGCGCGGACTCCACATGGCCGGACCTTTCGAGCGGTTGAGCATCCGAAACTGAATCATCGACTTGTCGGAAATGATTCCCGACTGCCCACCCAGCGCGTCAATCTCCCGCACGATTTGTCCCTTCGCCACGCCGCCCATCGCCGGGTTGCACGACATCTGGGCAATCGTCTGCATGTTCATCGTGACGAGCAAGACTTTCGACCCCATCCGCCCGGCGGCCTCGGCGGCTTCGCATCCGGCGTGGCCTGCGCCTACTACGATTACGTCGTACGTTTCAAACATGGTTACTCGTGGTGGTTGATTTCTGTTTTAACCTAAAACGGAAGCTGTGAGTACTATACGTTGGCTAGTGCTCCTCCAAGATTTTCTGCTACATGTCCTGCCACCTGAACTTAAAAACTCACTGAACCGAATTAAAATTTGTTTAATAATCAATTTTATTCACCCAGAAACACGTGCAGTAGTGGTTTTGCAAGTGTTCCACGTGAAGAGTTTTTTCGGAACGAACCTTCTGAGACCAAAATGATTGAAACTCCAACGACGTGTTCCACGTGGAAATTTTTTAGAAAAAAATTCAAAAAAATTAAGTTCGTTGAGAAAGATAAAAATCTTCAAGATTTCTCATGTTATGAATTTCAGAGGGTTTTTTATCGGGATGACCGCAAAGGTGCAAAACTCCATGCACCATGACGCGGGCCAATTCCTGCTCAACGGGGAAGGAGAAAGTCCGAGCATTCTCCTTAACGCGTTCCAAGCTGATGTAAATCTCACCCGACAACCCGCCCCCCTCCTCAGCGGTGTCAAAGGTGATGATGTCCGTTAGCGTGTCGTGGTTCAAGTACTCCACGTTCATCCGGTGCAGGTATTCGTCCGAACAGAAAATGTAGCTGAGTTCGTTCACCGCCCGCCCCTCCTGCTCGGCTACTGACCGTAGCCAACGCCGAATCCGTATCGGGTGCGGTACGGTGAACCCCTCAACCTCGTAGAAAAACCGAATGGAACTGGACATGGGAAACAAAAAAAGGGGCAGTTCTGGAACCACCCCTTTTGAACGGTGTCGGCAAAATTACCGCAATTTCCGGAAGTAAGTGTCCACCTCCTGCTTGTAAAAGGGTGACAATGCCGGGGGAATCGTGCGCAGCAACTCGGTCTGACTCTGTTTTTGCCGCACGTAATTTTCAAATTGGGGCGGCACCCGGCGGGGTACCTGACGCGCGGTTTCGGCCTTCCGCTTCTCGTCCTCCTCCTGCTCTTTCAAAGCTTTTTCGGATTCCAACAACCGCACCTGAACTTCCTTCTGACGCTTGACCGTGTTTTGGGTAAGCCGTTTGTTGACCAAATCTTCCTCGGTCTCCTCCATTTTTTTCATCAGGTCGTTCACCTCGTTCGAGAGTTTTTTGCCCGCCTCGGTGCCTTTCTGGGAGTCCATCAACTGCTTGAGCATTCGTCGCAGTTGACCCTGTTCCGCCGCCAGCTTGGCTAATTCTTCCGAAAGACCCCGACCGCCCTTACCCGATTGCTGGAGTTGCTGCATCTGCTCGTTGAGTTGCTGCTGCTTTTTACCCAGGCCCGGCATCGGCATGTTCCCTTTTTTCTTGCCCTTGCCTTTGCCCGAGGCCATCATCATGCTCGCCATGTTCTCCTGCATTTGCTTGAGGACGTCGCCGAAAAGAAGGGCCAGGTTGTTGATAGACGACATGGCGAATTGCTGCTTGGACGTGGCCTGGGGGATGCGGCGCTCTTTGATGTACCGCACCGATTCGTCCATGTTGCCTTTCATGGCGTTCAACTCGCGGGTCACGAACGACTCGATTTGGAGCACCCGCTTGGCGAGGGCGTAGAGGCTGTCTTCAATCACTTTCGCGTCGTCCTGAAGCTTGAGTTGGTCCTGGGACAGCTTCACAAAACGCGGGTCGGCGAGGTTGACGTTGCGGAATTCTTTCATCACCCGCTCCTGGTCGAAGGAGAGTGTGATGAGGTTTTCGAGGATGTCCCGCATATCGTCCATGTTCTCCTGCGCCTCCTCCATTTCCATTTCCTGCTGCATCTCCGAGAGCTTCCCGGCGAGGTCTTTCATTTTCTTCGCGGCCTTTTTCTGTGATTTGGCCGCCCCCTTCTTCTCATTCTTCTGAAGTTGCTCCTTGCTTTGCTTCTGCTCCTCGCTGATGTTTTCCTGCTCCTGCTTGTCGGTATCCATCGGGTCGGAGTTCTCGTCTTCCTTACTCAGCTTCTCCAGTTCTTCGAGGTCTTTTTTGATGTCGTCCATCTCTTCCTGAAGCTGCTCCTGTTGCTCTTTCAACTCCTCGCTACCGTCTTTTTTCTCATCACTTTTGGCCTCGTCCGCCTTTGCCTTGTCGTCGGCTTTTTTGTCGTCTTTGGCCTTGTCATCGGTCTTCTTGTCGTCGGACTTTTTATCCTCTGGCTTGCCTTTCTGGTCTTCCTTTTTGGAATCGGCTTTCTCGGTTTTGTCCGATAATTCCTCCTGTTTTTCGGCCAGTTTCTTTAGTTCCTCGATGGATTTATCCAATTTCTGTTCCATCTGAAGTTTCTTAAAAAGCGCCAAAGCCCGCTCCAGTTCCTTCTCCGTATTTTTCTCTTTGTTCTTCAAGCGTTCGAGCATATCCAGCATCCGCTCGTCCTGGTTTTTCTCGAGCATATTCTTCAACTCCTCGTACAGTTTTTCCGAATCCTGGTTGATGAGTTCATCCATCAGCTTCTGGAGTTGCTGCATTTTTTCCTGCATTTCCGGGCTTTGCTCGTTAAAGCGCTGCTGCTTTTCGTTGAGCGATTTGTTCTGCTCCTGCATCGCCCGGATTTCGTTCATGAGTTGTTCCCGCTTTTTCAGAAGTTCCTCCAACTGGCGTTTGTCCTGAAAATCCAGGTCGCGTTTGTTGCGCAGGCGGCTTTCCAGCGCGGCCAGTTCTTTTCGCAGTTGCTGGGCTTTGTTGACGGTCTTGTCCAACTGGTCGGCAGTTTTTTCGGTGGCGTTTTCCAGTTCTTTTTCCACCGCTTGCCGCGAAGGCACGGCGTAAGCCATGATGGGCGTACGGGATGATTTGGCCCCGTTTACGCCGTCGTTGTCCCACACCTGCACGTAATATTCGAGTTTGTCGCCGGGCGAAAGCTTCAGGCTGTCGGTTTGCCATTGCTGGAAAAAACTCTGAATGGACTGGCTCCGGTTGACGGGCAAGCCGAAACTCGCGTACTGTTGGGGCGGCGGAGAAGCCTGCCGTACCACTTTGTAAAACACCCGTAGCTGCGAAAGCCCGTAGTCATCGGCAATGTTGCCGCCCAGCACGAGCAGGTTGTAGAGCGTGGAATCGCGGTACTGTTCGAGGGTGATGGTGGGGAATTTATCGGGAATGACGTTCAGGAAATACTGGATGCCTTCGCGGTTGCTGGCGTAGGCGTTGCGGAGCGAAACCTGGTAGCCCGACGAGGATTTCACTTGTTTCTGCAAACTGAAATCACGCCCCAGCAGCGACTTCTCGGCCAGTAAGGGCGACTTCTCGTTTTCAAAGGTCAACACCACTGAGTCGGCATCGCGGGCGGCGATTTGCCAGCGCACCACCGTGCCTTCGGGCACGGTCAGGTTGCCGGTGTTTTTCAGAAACTCGTTGGGTTTGTTGAGGTAGTTGGGGTACTGCAAGAGCACGTCGAAGGACGCCAAACTGGGCCGCGCCACCACCGCCACCTCGTAAGGACTGGATTTAAAACCCGCCGCCTCAAACTGAAACGCCTGGTTTTTCTGAACGTTCCGAAAGGTGTAACTGAACTGCCGCCCGTCGCCAGCTTCCATCCGCAGGCGACGCTCGTTGTGCAGCAGGTACACGCCTTCGGGCATCACGCCCCCGTTGAGGCTGAGTTCGACGGTGAAATCTTCGCCCCGAAACGCCTGGAGGGTTTTGTTTTGGAGCGAAAACGTGAACGGCGCTTCCTCGGCGTACTCATTCCGGAAGTTGACGATGCGCGAAGAAGAAGCCGTGAAAAAGCGCGGAGAAACGAACAGAATGCCCAAAATCAGCGCCGCCGGAAGCATCGCAAATTTCAGGTAGCGCCGGTTTTGGTTGAGGTTGATGGCGTCGGCAAAGCGCAGGTAGCCCAGTTGCTGGGATTTTTGGTTGATGGAAGCTAGCAACAATTCGTTCTGACTCGCGCTCAACCCAGCCAGTTGTAGCGTGTTCAGCAGCTTATCCCCTACTTCCGGAAAATACCGGCCTACCTGCCGGGCGGCTTCTTCGTTACTCAGGGGTTTGCGCTTGCCATACAGAAAAAAGACCGGGCGCAGAATCCAGAAAACCAGCGTCAGCAGCAACACGCCGAGGAACGAGAAAAACAGCACTGCCCGCAGGGAGGTGCTAAACCGCCCGAAGTATTCGAGTGTGTTGAAAAACAGGTAGGCCGACAGCAACACCGCCGCCGAAAAAATGACCCCCTTCAACAGCAGGTTGAGGTAATACTTGCGCTTGTATTCTTCCAGTTTGGAAAGCAGGGTGGTAACGGGGTTCGAGGCCATCGGTCGGTTTCGGTTTATGATTTTCGGCGTACCGTAAGATTCAAAAAGTCAATTCAACCATGACGGGGCAATGGTCGGAATGCCGGGCGTCGGGCAGGATGACCGAGCGCGTCAGGTTTTCTTTCAACGAATCGGCCACCAGGTGGTAATCGATGCGCCAGCCTAAATTTTTCTGCCGCGCTCCGGCCCGAAAACTCCACCAGGTGTAGTGGTGCGGTTCGGGGTTCAGGTGCCGGAACGAGTCAATAAAACCACGCTCAATAAACCTGCCAATCCAGGCCCGCTCTTCGGGCAAAAATCCCGACGAATTCACGTTGGCTTTGGGATTGTGAATGTCGATGGCCTGGTGGCAAATGTTGCAATCGCCCGAAATAATCAGGTTCGGTACCGTCAGTTTCAAATCGTCGATGTACGTCTGAAATGCCTCCAGCCAATCCATCTTAAACGCCTGCCGAATCTCCCCACTCGACCCCGACGGCATGTACACGCTCATCAGCGAAAACCCGTCGAAATCAGCGCGGAGTACCCGGCCTTCGTTATCATAAATTTCCAGTCCACAGCCGTATTCAACGTGCCGGGGCTGGTGGCGGGACAGAATCGCTACGCCGCTGTACCCTTTTTTCTGCGCCGGAAACCAGTACAAGCGGTAGCCGAGGTCTTCAAAAACCGCCCGGTCGATTTGGTGCAACTCGGCTTTTACTTCCTGCAAAGCCACCAAATCGGCATCCGTCGCCGCCAGCCAGTCCACGAACCCCTTGCTCATCGCCGAGCGGATGCCGTTGACGTTGTAAGTAAAGATTTTCATTTAGAGACAAGAGACGAGAAACAGGAAACAGGAGGCGAGAAACAGGAGACAATAATTTTTTGGAAGTAGCTATACCCTCTCTTTTCCAGTCTCTCGTCTCTCCTCTCCTATCTCCTGTTTCTCGTCTCCTGCTTCTTCTGAGAATACTTCCCTCCGAAAATACTCCACCACGTACCCCTTCAGCAGTTTTTCCTGGTTGAGCAAATCCACGTGGGGCAGTTTCTGGACGAGTTTCCAGTGGGGCCATCCTTCGGCGTCCAGGCCTTCCAATTCATAAAAACCGGAGTAGCTGAGGACCTTGCAAATGGCGATGTGCATCAAATCCTGCTTTTGTTCTTTCGTAAAATTCCGGTAGCCCTGCCCCAACTCCTGGACACCGATGAGAAACAACACGCCGTTTAAATCGGCGGGGCGTTTTCCCATCAAGGCTTCGAGTTGGTCGAGGAGGCCCTCCCACTCGGCGGCGGGGTTTTGTTCGGTAAAAAGAACTTCGTTCATGGGTTGAATCAAAAAAAGAGCACGCGGTGTGACCGTTCGCTCAATGATTTTTGCGCCGACGACCGACGTAACGCTAATTTACAAAAAACCCCGTCGCTTTTCCTTCGTACCCACCATGTTCCGCGCTTTTCTCGACCTGCTTTTTCCCCGGTACTGCCTGGCCTGCCACGGCGCGTTGGCGCGGGGCGAGGAAACGGTGTGCCTGGCGTGTCGACAAAACCTGCCCTTCACCGAATCGCACTTACGACCCAACGAAACGCTGAACCAAAAGTTTTGGGGCCGCATTCCGCTGGCGAGCGTACAGGCGTACCTCACGTTTACCAAAGGCGGAAATGTGCAGCGATTGTTGCACGCGCTCAAGTACAAAAATCATCCGGAAGTGGGCGACCTGCTGGGGCGCTGGTACGGCAACGAACTGCGCGAAGCGGGCCTGCACGAACGCCTCGACCTGCTCGTTCCGGTGCCGCTGCATCCTAAAAAACAAAAAGTGCGGGGCTACAACCAAAGCGACTGCTTTGCCCGTGGGTTGTCGGAAGCGATGGGTGTGACGTGGTCGGACGAAGTGTTGAAGAAGGCAAAAAACACGACCACCCAAACCCGAATGACCCGAAGCGAACGCCTGAAAAACGTGGAATCCGCCTTTTTCGTAGAAAAACCGGCGCTGATTGCGGGCAAACGCCTCGCGCTGGTGGACGACGTGGTCACGACCGGAGCTACCCTCGAAGCCTGCGCCGAAACACTCCTCGCATGCGGTTGTTCGGAACTCCATTTAATAACAATCGCCACCGCTATTTAACAGCAGTGGCGATTGCGAATCACTCAGACAAAATCAATGTGCGAATGTGCTAATTTCTAATGTGCGAATGAGAAAACCCTCGGATTTTGCCTTTCATTCGCACATTAGAAATTGGCACATTGGAAATTACTTCTTGGTTCCCGCCCGAATCATGGCGCAGCGGAAACCGAGGTTGGCCGTGGCCGAATCCTGGTCCATGTAGCGCCGGGTGCCGGGTGCCAGCCAGTAAGCAATGTCGTTCCAGGAGCCGCCTTTGTAGACGCGGGCCTTGTCGTCGATGAGCGAATTATTCCGCGACTTATCGTAGTTTTTCGCTTCATCCTGGTACCCATCCCGGCGAACGGGGTTGAGGTCGTTCATGTCTTCGTAGGAGAGCGGGCGGTACACGTCCATCACCCATTCGTTGACGTTACCCGCCATGTTGTAGAGGCCGAAGTCGTTGGCCGGGTAGCTGTAGATTTCCTGCGGGGTAATGGAGCCATCGTTCGATTTCCCGGCGATACCGGCGTAATCCCCGCGACCGCGTTTGAAGTTAGCGAGCATCTCCCCCTTTTTCCGGCCCTGGCGCTTGCGCATCGAGGAGCCATCCCAGGGGTAAATCCGCTGGTTGGTCTGGTTTTCGTCAATATCCTGGGTACCAATCATGGCTTTGGCGGCGTATTCCCACTCGGCTTCGGTCGGGAGGCGGTAGTCGGGCAGCACGTAGCCGGTTTCGATGGCCGGGCGTCCACCCGCCGAAGCAGCGGCGACGGCCTCAGCGGCAGCCTCTCCTTTTTTCTTCTTGCCAAACACGCCTTTTTTACCGCCACCTTTTGCGTGTTTCGAGGCCAAGTCGTTGTTGACGGCCTGCGTCCGCCAGGAAGAGTAATCGGTGGCTTGTTTCCAGGAAACCCCCACCACCGGGAAGTAGCGGAAGCCGGGATAGCGCAGGTACTGGTCCACGTAAGAATCGTTGAAGGCCAGCGGGTCTTTCCAAACGGTCGAGTCGGGCAGGGCGGCCTGGTACACTTCCTCGGTCGAATCGCGCACGATGGCGTTCAGGTATTCGAGGTAGTGAATGTTGGCGATTTCAGTTTCGTCCATGTAAAACGACTGCACCGTCACCGTGCGCTCGTAGTTGTCGCGGGCGTTGAGTACGTCTTCTTCGAGCGCGCCCATCGTGAAGCGACCGCCTTCGATAAACACCAGGTTGGGGCCGGTCGGCTGGCCTTTGAACTTCGCGACCTTGTAGCCATCTTTCGTGTTGTAGTTGATGCCCGTGGCGGTGCTTTGCTTGCCGGGATTGGCGCTGGTCGGCGACTTTGACTTACACGCCCCCATCAGCACAACGACGGCCAGCAGGGGAATCAGCGATTCTTGAAAACGCTTCATGGGGTTGTTTTTACGAAAATTTGGGGTCTGTCTGTGGAACACAACGCTACAAAATTAGCCAATCCAAGCGGCAAATCGCCTACGCCGTTACTTCGGCGGGTCGCAGGGCCTGGGCCAGTTCGCCCATCACTCGCTTCAGGCTTTCGATGGACGGTACTTCTTCAAACGTTAAAATCAGCTTGCTTTTCACGTCGCGGAGCGAACATTTTTTGGCGTTCGCCTTCACGAAGTCAAGAACCCTGCCAAATTTCTCCGACTGGAAGTAGGCATCGTTCCCAGAAACGAAGTAGCCTTTGAGGGTATTGTTTTTCAGCGTTAGTTTCTCGAAACCCACCGTTTCGGCCTGCCAGCGCACCCGCACGATGTCGAGCATATCGCGCACTTCGGGCGGTAGCGGACCGAAGCGGTCGATGAGCATTTTCGTGAAATCGTCCAGGGCCGGTTCGTCGCGGAGGTTGTCGAGTTGGTTGTAGAGGCCGAGGCGTTCCGAGATGTTGGAAACGTAGTTTTCAGGAATCAGCACGGGCAGGTCGGTTTCAATCTGCGTATCGACTTTCAGGGAATCGACTTTTTCCGACAACTCGTTGACAAACAGATTTTTGAATTCTGTCTCTTTCAACTCCTGCACCGCCTCATCCAGGATTTTGTGGTACATCTCAAAGCCCAGGTCGTTGATGAATCCGCTCTGTTCGGCCCCCAGCAAATTGCCCGCGCCCCGGATGTCGAGGTCGCGCATGGCGACTTTGAAGCCGTCGCCGAGGTCAGAGAATTCTTCGAGCGCCTGGAGTCGCTTCCGCGCGTCGGAGGTCATCAGCGACACGGCGGGCGTGAGCAGGTAGCAAAACGCCTTGCGGTTGGAGCGCCCCACCCGCCCGCGCATCTGGTGCAAATCGCTCAGGCCAAACATGTGGGCGTAGTTAATAATAATCGTGTTGGCGTTGGGAATATCGAGGCCCGATTCGATGATGTTGGTCGAAATCAGCACGTCGTACTCGCCTTCGATGAAGCGCATCATCGCCCGCTCCAGCCGGTCGCCTTCCATCTGCCCGTGCGCCACGCCCACTTTCGCATCGGGCACGAGGCGGAGAATCAGGTTGGCGATGCCTTCCAAATCGCCGATGCGGTTGTGAACGAAAAACACCTGCCCGCCCCGCTTCAACTCGGTGCTGACGGCATCGCGAATCAGTTTCTCGTCCCAGACGTGAATTTCCGTCGTGACGGGCTGGCGGTTGGGCGGCGGCGTGGCGATGATGGACAAATCCCTGGCCCCCATCAGCGAAAAGTGCAGGGTGCGCGGAATCGGCGTGGCGGTGAGCGTGAGCACGTCCACGTTGAGGCGCATTTCCTTCAGCCGGTCTTTCACCTTCACGCCAAACTTCTGCTCTTCGTCGATGACCAGCAGGCCCAGGTCTTTAAACTTCACGTCCTTGTTCACAATCCGGTGGGTGCCGATGAGCATTTGGGTTTCGCCGCTTTCCACCCGCTTGAGCGTGTCCTTGATTTGCTGCGCCGACTTGAAGCGGTTGATGTACTCCACCCGCACGGGAAATTTCTCGAAGCGCTCGCGAAAGGTGCGGTAGTGCTGCATGGCGAGTACGGTGGTGGGCACGAGCACGGCCACCTGCTTGTTGTCGCTGACGGCCTTGAAGGCAGCACGCATGGCGACTTCGGTTTTGCCAAAACCCACGTCGCCGCACACGAGGCGGTCCATCGGGTGCGGTTTTTCCATGTCTTCCTTCACGTCATTGGTGGCCTTGGCTTGGTCGGGCGTGTCTTCGTAGAGGAACGACGATTCGAGTTCAGCCTGCAAAAACGTGTCGCGGCTGTACGGATAGCCGGGCGCGAGGCGGCGTTTGGCATAAAGCTGGATGAGTTCCTTCGCGATGTCCCGCACCTCGCGCTTCACGCGTGATTTCTTGTTTTCCCACTCCTGCGAGCCGAGTTTGCTCATCACGGGCGTGCCGCCGTCTTTGCCCGAATACTTGGCGATTTTGTGCAACGAGTGGATGCTGACGAACAAAATGTCGTTGTCGCGGTACACCAGCCGGATGGCTTCCTGCTCGCTGTCGCCCACTTTTACCTTGTCCAGACCCGCGAAGCGCCCGATGCCGTAGTCGCTGTGGGTCACGTAATCGCCGGGTTGCAGGCTTTTTAACTCCTTCAAGGTCAGCGCCTTCGACTTGGAATATTTCTCGCGCAGCCGGTAGCGGTGAAAGCGGTCGAAAATCTGGTGGTCGGTGTAACACGCCACTTTTGTCTGCTCATCGACGAAACCTTCGCGCAGCGAAATGCTGAGCGGCTGGAATTTCACGAAGGCGTCGATTTCCCCGGCAATCGTGTTCAGCCGCTCCAGTTGCTTCTGCGAATCGGCGGCGATGACGTTGACGTAGCCCAGCGACTGGTTTTCGTGGAGGGTATCGACGAGCCGTTTGAAATCTTTGTTGAAGGCGGGCTGGACTTTCGAAGCGTAGCGCAGGGCGCTTGGGGCGAGGGGCACGGAGTCAGAGTTTTCACCCCCCACTCCCTGCTCCTTGCTCCCTGCTTTAAAGTAAAACCGTCTCCCAAACTCCACCGTCCCCAGTTTTTTGATCTGGTTCAAAAACGTTCGGCGGGTTTCAAAAAGCTGGGCGGGTTCGGTGATGACTTTGATGCCGCCACTCCGGGTCAGGATTTGCTGAAACTGTAACTCGACGTTCTCGAAGCTTTTTTCGAGAATTTCCAACGTCAGTTCCACGTCTTTGAACCAGAGCCGGGTTTCGTCGGGCAGGAAGTTGAGGAACGGTTCGCGGGTTTCCTGCACCAGCCTCGTCTGCACGTCGGGCACGACGTTGATGCTCGAAACGGATTCTTCGGAAAGCTGACTTTCCGGGTCGAAACTTCGGATGCTTTCGACCTCGTCGCCGAAAAGGTCAATGCGGAAGGGCTTTTCGTTGGCGTAGCTGAACACGTCCACAATCCCGCCCCGGATGCTGTACTGCCCCGCTTCGTAGACAAAATCGGTTTTCTCGAAATCCTGATTCGCCAGAAATTCCGCCAGAAAACTGGTGTCGAGTTTATCGCCAACGTGGACGGTGAAGGTGTTCGCCACCAGCGAACGCCGGTTGATGACTTTCTCGGAAAGCGCTTCGGGGTAGGTGACGACTAAAAAGCCCCCCCCGAAAGCACCCCCCACCCCCTGAAGGGGGCTTTTCGTTGCTGACCCGTTTGTTCCAGGCTGGGAAGCCCCCTTTAGGGGGTGGGGGGTGCTTTCGGCGTTCAGGCGATTCAGCACCTCCGCCCGCATCAGCACGTTGGCGTTGTCCACCTCTTCGTACTGATACGGCTTTTTGTATGACATCGGAAACAGCAGCACGTGCTCTTCGCCCAACAGGTTTTGCAAATCATTGATGAAATACGAAGCTTCTTCCTTGTCGCTCAGCACGAGCAGGTGCGTGGCGGGCTGGTTCTGAAACAGCGCCGCCGTCAGCACGGCATCGAGGCTACCCGACAGGCCCCGGAGTTGCAGGTGCTGGTCGGCGGACAAGCGGCTGCGGAGGCGTTCGCCGATGGTTTTTACGAAAGCGTCTTCGCGGTAAAGCGTCAAGAATTCTCGGACGAGCATAAAGGCGAAAACCCTGACAGTGGTCGCAGACCCTGGCAGTGGTTGAGTTTTAGTTTCACCAACAACCACTGCCAGGGTCTGCGACCACTGTCAGGGTTTTTCGACAACACGACAGGCCACAAACCCCCCGCTGCCGCGTGATTTTTCCCATCTTTGCGGCGAGGGTTTGTGGCTAAAAACAGCACAAAGCTACCGGGAAAACCCCGTTTTGGCCTTAAGAGTTTGGGTATGATTCAACAAATCACCGAGTATTTCCGGCAAAATTGGCTCGAAGCAGCGGGCATCGTCACCACCCTTATTTGCGTGTGGCTCAACACCCGGCAGAACATCTGGGGCTGGTTTTGGGCCATCGTCAGCAGCGGGATTTACGGCGTGATTTACTACCAAGCCCGGCTCTACTCCGACATGGAATTGCAGGGCGTGTTCATCGCCCTGAGCGCCTACGGCTGGTACCTATGGCTTTTTGGCGGAGTACAACGCACGGAATTACCCGTTACGCGGATGCCCGCGAAATTCTGGCTGCCCTGCGGGGTGGTGTTTCTGCTCTTCGCCGCCATCTCTGGCTACCTTCATGGGCGCTACACCGACGCCAGCCTGCCCTACGTCGATTCGGCCCTGACGGCCACCAGCCTGATTGCCCAGTGGCAAATGGCCCGGAAATACCTCGAAAACTGGCTGCTCTGGATTGCCGCCGACGTGTGCTACGTCGGGATGTATTTCGTGAAAGATCTCCAGGGCACGGCGCTGCTCTACGCGCTGCTGCTGGGGTTGGCGGCGAAGGGGTATTGGGATTGGAAAAAATCCGTCACCGTACGCTCAGACCATTCCCCGTTGTCATCCCGAACGCAGTGAGGGACCTCGTTGGACTATCGAGCAGTTGACCAACGCCCCAGCGCTCGCTGACAACTGATTATCCGGCAGTCCAACGAGGTCCCTCACTACGTTCGGGATGACATAAAACATGAAAAAAATCGTCCTCTCCGGCCCCGAATCCACCGGCAAAAGCACACTGACCCAACAACTCGCCGCGCATTTCGACACCAGGTACGTCGAAGAATACGGCCGGGCGTACTGCGAAAAGTGGGGCAACGATTGCGATGCCCTCGACCTCGTCCACATTGCCGCCGGACAACTTTTTCTCGAAGACGAAGCCGCCAAAACCGCCCGCCACAACCTGCTGTTTTGCGATACCGACGCGCTCGTCACCCAAACCTACGCCGAACTCTACCTCGGCTCCTGCCCCGATTTTATCGTGGAACTCGCCCAAAGCCGCCGCTACGACCTCACGCTCCTGCTCGACATGGACGTGCCTTTCGTCAGCGACGAAATTCGCCTCTTCGCCGAACGTCGGCAATGGCATTTCAACCGATTGAAGGAATTACTGGAAAGCCAAGACCGCCACTATGTCGTGATTTCGGGGAATTTCGAGGAACGCTTCGAGCGGGCGGTGACAGCCGTGAAGGCCGTTTTGTAAAAAATTCTCACTCCTCGCTCCTCACTCCTCACTCCTGGCTTTACCTTTGCTCCGTTGATCGCATAAAGGGGTGCCCCACCAAACGGGCTGAGATCATACCCATTGAACCTGTACACGGGTAATGCCGCCGCAGGGAACGCGAAGCAGCTTGAAGGGCCAACGTGCGCGCCGTTTCACCGCTCAGACTGCCGAACTTTCAATCCAGTTTTTGTTGAACCCCAGACGGGATTCAGCCCCTTTGCTCGTCGTTTTCCTTTTCATCCATGAAAAAGGTCACGACTCTACTAATGAGTTTTCAGTTTACGGTTTTCAGTTTTCAGTTGTTCGCTCAGTTTTCTATCACTGGAAAAGTCACCGACGCGGACAGTGGTCAGCCACTGCCCGGTGCGAGCATTCAACTCGTGGGAATCTTGCGCGGCACGACTTCGGGCAGTACTGGTGCTTACGCGCTACGCAACCTACCCGCCGGAGCTTACGAATTGAAAATCAGTTACGTCGGCTTTGAACCAGTGTCCCAAGCCCTCGACCTGCGGCAGGCCGAAACGGTGGATGCGACGCTGAAACGCAGCACCTACCAGGCCGACGAGGTGGTGGTCAGTGCCACCCGCGCCACCCAGCAAACCGGCATGGCCTACACCAACGTTTCGGCGGAAACGATTCGGAAGCAGAATTTGGGGCAGGACTTGCCGGTGCTGCTCAACTTCCAGCCGTCGGTGGTGAGCACTTCCGACGCCGGGGCGGGCGTGGGCTACACCGGCATCCGCATTCGCGGCTCCGATGCCTCGCGCATCAACGTGACGCTCAACGGCATTCCGTACAATGACGCTGAAAGTCAGGGCACCTTTTGGGTGAATATGCCCGATTTCGCCTCCTCGGTAAGCAGCATCCAGATTCAGCGCGGCGCGGGCACCTCGACCAACGGGGCCGGGGCCTTCGGCGCGACGGTGAACGTGCAGACGAACGAATTTCGGAAGGATGCCTACGCCGAGACCAACCACAGCTACGGTTCGTTCAACACGTTGAAAAACAACGTCTTGTTCGGCACGGGTCTGCTGGCCGGAAAATTCACGGTGGACGGGCGGCTTTCCCAGCTCCGTTCCGACGGGTTCGTGGACCGGGCGAGTTCGGATTTGAAATCGTTTTACCTGTCGGGTGGGTATTTTGGCAAAAAATCCTTCCTGCGGCTCAACGTGTTTTCGGGGCAGGAAAAAACGGACCAGGCCTGGGAGGGAATCCCCGAAGCCCGCCTCCGGGCCGACCGCGAGGGAATGCTGGCCTTCATCGACCGCAACGGCCTGAGCCAGTCGGCAGCGGATAACTTGCTGAACGCCGGCCGCACCTACAACCTGTACACCTACGACAACCAGACCGACAACTACCAGCAGGACAACTACCAACTCCTCAGTTCACACCAGCTTTCACGGGGCCTGACGCTCACCGCCAACCTGCACTACACGAAAGGCCGGGGGTACTACGAGCAATTCCGGGAGGGCGATGACCTGAGCGACTACGGCCTGCCGCCCGTGGCGTTGGGCGGCGATACGGTGCGTACCACCGACCTGATTCGCCGCCGCTGGCTCGACAATGATTTTTACGGCACCGTCTTTTCGCTCGATTACGATTCGTACAAAAAACTAAAAGTCAGCCTGGGCGGGGGCTGGAACCGCTACACGGGCAAGCATTTCGGGGAAATCATTTGGGCGCGGTATGCCAGCACCTCGGCCATTCGCCAGCGGTACTACGACAACGACGCCCGCAAAACCGATTTCAATCTCTACGGCAAAGCCACTTACCAGTTCACCGAAGCCTTCAACGGCTACGCCGACCTGCAAGTCCGCACGGTGGACTACTCATTTCTGGGTTTCGACCAGGCCCAAAACAACGTCCAGCAAACGGCAAACCTTCGATTTTTTAACCCAAAACTCGGCCTGAATTACGTGTTGGGCGAAAACTCGTCGGTGTTCGGCTCGTTCAGCGTGGCTAACCGGGAGCCGAACCGCGACGATTACACCCAAAGCACGCCCGCCAGTCGTCCGCAGGCCGAGCGGCTGCTGGATTACGAGGCGGGCTACCGCTTGCAGCGTGGCAAAGTGGCGGCGCAGGTGGGCGGGTATTTCATGAACTACCGCGACCAGCTCATCCTGACCGGGCAGGTTAACGACGTGGGCAGTTACATCCGCGCCAACGTGCCGCGCAGCTACCGCGCCGGGCTGGAACTCGAACTGGGCTGGCAACCGATGCGCACGCTGAAATGGAACGCCAACGCGACGTTCAGCCAGAATAAAATCCAGAATTTCACCGTCTTTTACGACGATTACGACACGGGCAAACAGCGCCGCGAAACATTCAAAAACGGGGACATTGCCTTTTCGCCGAACACGATTTTCGGTTCGCAACTGGCCTACTCCGGCATCAAAAAGCTGGAAATCGCGCTGCTCTCGAAGTACGTCGGGCGGCAATTTCTCGACAACACCGCCGACCCGACGCGCCAACTCGATTCGTATTTCACCAACGACATCCGCCTGATTTACGACGCCCAACCCCGCTTCGCGAAGGGCCTCACGCTGAGTCTGCTGCTCAACAACGTGTTCAGCGAGCAATACGAATCAAACGGCTACACGTACAGCTACGCGGCGGGTGGAAAATTGGTGACGGAGAATTTCTACTACCCGCAGGCGGGATTTAACGTGCTGGCGGGGATGAGCTTGAAGTTTTAACAAACGTTCGTAGGTTGCCCGACGGACGAAACGGGCGGTTTGAACCAAACGCGGGCTGCGCGTCGTTCAGAACGCCCGTTCTCTTTTTACCGCATGAAATCGATACGCCTCGAAATTCCGCTTGAACTCTACGAAACCGAAGCCGAATTGCCCGAAACCGAACGCGACCTGCTCGCCGAAGCCCGCCAGGCCACCCACACGGCCTACGCGCCGTACTCGCACTTCCACGTCGGCGCGGCGGTGCGCCTCGACGACGGCACGGTCGTGACGGCCAGTAACCAGGAAAACGCGGCGTTTCCCTCGGGGTCCTGCGCCGAGCAGTCCCTGATTTTCTGGGTGGGGGCCAATCATCCCGGCAAACGGATGGAGGCGCTGGCGGTGGTAGCCCGACCCGGTGAGGGCGAAACCTACCGCGCCGTGTCGCCCTGCGGGGCCTGTCGGCAGGCCTTGCTGGAGTACGAAAACCGGCAGGGAAAACCGTTGCGGCTGCTGATGCTGGGGGAAAAATCGGGCGAGGTGCTGGTGTCGCCCTCGGTGGCGGGGCTGCTGCCGGTGAAGTTTGATTCGTTCAGCCCCCCAACCCCCGAAGGGGGCGTTTAGTCTTAGTTTTTTTAAGCCCCCTTCGGGGGTTGGGGGCTAATGGCCTGCCGCAAATCTTCGATTAAATCCTCCGCGTCTTCCACGCCCACACTCAGTCGGATGAGCGTGTCTTTCAGGCCCGATTTGGCCCGTTCTTCTTTCGGAATGCTCGCGTGGGTCATGCTGGCCGGGTGGGTGCAGAGCGATTCGACCCCGCCGAGGGATTCGCCCAGCGAAAAAACGTGGAAGCTGGACATCACCCGCACGGCCTCGGCGTAGTCATCGCCCTTCAACTCGAACGACAGCATTCCGCCGAAATCCCGCATCTGCCGTTTCGCCAGGTCGTGGCCGGGGTGGCTTTCCAAACCGGGGTAGTACACCTTCCCGACTTTCGGGTGATTTTGCAGAAAATCCGCCACGCGGCGGGCGTTTTCACAGTGCCGCTGCATTCGGAGGTGCAGGGTTTTCAATCCGCGTAGCACGAGGAAGCAGTCCTGCGGCCCCGGCACGGCCCCGCAAGCGTTCTGGATAAAAGCCAGCCGTTGGGCCAGGGCATCGTCGTTGAGCATGATCGCGCCCATCACCGTGTCGGAGTGGCCGCCGAGGTACTTCGTGACCGAGTGCAGGACGATGTCAGCCCCCAAATCGAGCGGGTTTTGGAGGTACGGCGAGGCGAAGGTGTTGTCGACCACCGTTAAAACGCCCCGCGCTTTCGCTGCTTTGGCGAAGGCTTCGATGTCGATGAGGCGAAGGAGCGGGTTGGTCGGCGTTTCGAGCCAGAGCATCTTCGTTTTTTCCGAAAAAACCGTTTCCAAGGTCGTTGCATCGCTCAAATCCACGAAGCGGAAGGTCAGGCCAAAGCCTTCGAAGACTTTCGTAAAAATCCGGTAGGTGCCGCCGTACAAATCGTTGGTCGCCACGATTTCGTCGCCGGGCTGGAACAACTTTAGGAGGGCGTCGGTGGCGGCCAGTCCTGACGCGTAGCAAATGCCGTGTTTCGCGTTTTCCAGCGCGGCCAGCGCGTTTTGCAACGCCGTGCGGGTGGGGTTGTGGGTACGGGAATATTCGTAGCCTTTGTGCTTGCCGGGGGCTTCCTGCACGTAGGTCGAGGTCTGGTAAATGGGCGTCATGATGGCCCCGGTGGTCGGGTCGGGGCTGACGCCCGCGTGGATGGCTTTGGTGGCGAAACGCATTCCGGTATTGGTTTGAAGTTTGATGGTTTGAAGTTTGAGGTTGAGTTTTACCCCGTGAAATTTTCCCAAAGAAACGCCTTTTCGCTCGGTTACGCGCTGCTGCTGGGGGTACTGCCGCTGCTGGTGAGTTCGTCGCTGGGCTACGGCGTGGCGACGCGCGAGGCGGAAATCCAGCAATTTTCCACGGTGGCCTGGGCGGGTGTTTTCGCCCTGAGTGTGGCGACGATGGCCTTCGCCCTCACGCCCACCACGCTGGTGGCGCTCATCGCCGGGTTTTTTCTGGGTTTTCGGGCGGTGCCGCCGCTCGTGCTGGCCTACGCGGTGGCTTCGCTGCTGGGCTACGAAGCCGCCCGCTGGCTCGACGGCGGGCGGCTGTTGGCCCGACTTTCCCAAAAACCAAAAGTCCGCCAACTCGTGGAACGGGTTCGGGAAAGCGAGTTCAGCGTCACCGCGCTGGCGCGGCTCTCGCCGGTGTTGCCCTTCGCGCTGACCAACGTGCTGTTTAGTTTCGTAAACGTTTCCCGAAAAAACCTGCTGCTGGGCGGCTTGCTCGGTATGCTGCCCCGCACGGTGCTGAGTGTCTGGGCGGGCACCGAGGCCCGCACGTTGCGGCGCTTGCTCGAAACGCCGCACGAGGCCGATGCATCGCAGTGGATTCTGCTGGGGCTGATTCTGGTGTCGTTGCTCGGGCTGGGTTACGTGCTGCGGCGGGCCTGGCGGTAGTGGTCGGCCACTCTTTCGAGCAAATACGTGTGGCCGTGGTCGAGGGGAAAAAACTGAATGCCCTTCACCTGTTGCACGAAGGGCAGAATACGCCGGAGCGGAATCACGCGGTCGTTTTTTCCGGCAAAAACCGTCACCTTGATTTTGTGTTCCTCCACAATTCGCGCCAATCTTCTAACTGAAAATCGAAGATTTCGGAACGCCATCCAGCTTTCATACACCCGCTGCTGGCGCTGGGGCGAGGAGAGTTGCCACTGGGCCAGCTTCACCACGCTCTCGGGCACGAGCCGCCAGCGCCGCGCCGCCGTGGCGAGCCGGGCGAAGTGTTCGGGTTCGTAAATCACTTTTCGGAACAAATGTTTCGTGCCCGGCACCCGCGTGGCGGCGGTGAAAAACGGGTTTTCGGCCAGGCCGTCGGGGGCGACCAGAATCACCTCATCGAGGCGCTCGTAGAGCGTTTCGAGCGTAGCCAGCGCCAGCCGCCCGCCGAGGCTGAAGCCCGCGACGGAGAAACGATCCACTTTTTTTCCGGTTAAAAAACGCCGCAGCAATTCCGCCCAGAACGGCTTGCTGAGCGGCTCACTCAGGCCGGAGCTTTCCCCGTGAAAAAATAAATCGAAGGCGTAGGTGGTGAAGGTGTCGCCGAGCACCGTTCCCAACGACGAAAAGGCCGCTCCGCTCTGCCCCATGCCGTGGAAGGCGAGCAGCGTGCGCGGGCCGCTGCCGTAGGTACGGTAGCGGAGGTGGAGGTGTTCGCCGTGTTTGAAAATGGTCTGAACCATGATTCGTCGGATTAGCGGATTGCCTTGATGTGCGGTTTCAAATTATCATGCTAATCCGCTAATCCGGCGAATCATGGTTCAGATTACTGTTCCATCAAATACGCCTTGATAAACTCGTTCAAGTCGCCATTCAGCACGGCATCGGTGTTCGAGGTTTGGTGGCCGGTGCGGTGGTCTTTCACGCGGCGGTCATCGAGCACGTAGCTGCGGATTTGCGAACCCCACTCGATTTTCTTCTTGCCCGCTTCCACCTCGGCGCGGGCGGCGTTGCGCTTGTCCATCTCGATTTGGTACAACCGCGATTTGAGCAGACGCAGGGCCACTTCTTTGTTCATCAACTGGCTCCGCTCCTGCTGGCAGGCAATCACGATGCCCGACGGCTTGTGGTGCAGGCGCACGGCGGTTTCCACCTTGTTGACGTTCTGACCGCCCGCCCCGCCGCTGCGGAAGGTATCCCAGTCGATGTCGGCGGGATTGACCTCGATTTCGATGGTGTCGTCCACGAGCGGGTAGGCGTACACCGAAGCAAACGAGGTGTGCCGCCGGGCGTTGGAATCGAAGGGCGAAATGCGCACCAGCCGGTGGACGCCGCTTTCCGCCTTCAGATTGCCGAAGGCGTACTCCCCGTCGATTTCGAGCGTGGCGGCCTTGATGCCCGCCACGTCGCCGTCCTGCCGGTCCACCTCCTTGATTTTGTAGCCGTTTTTCTCGGCCCACATCAGGTACATCCGGTAGAGCATCGAGGCCCAGTCCTGCGACTCGGTGCCGCCCGCGCCCGCGTTGATTTCGAGCACGGCAGGCAGGTTGTCGCCTTCGTCGGACATCATTTTGCGGAACTCCAGTTCGTCGAGTTTGGCTTCGAGTTTCGTGCCCTCCTCGTCCACTTCGGTTTCGGTGGCTTCGCCGGCTTCGTAAAATTCCCAGAGCGTGTCGAGGTCGCCGACGATGCGGTCGAGGGTGTCGAAGCCGTCGGTCCAGAACTTCAGCCCGCGCATTTCGCGCATCGTGGCTTCGGCTTTGTCGGAATCTCCCCAAAAGTCGGGGTTGAGCGTTTTCTGCTCTAACTGGCTGATTTGGTACTTTTTGCTATCGTAGTCAAAGATACCCCCTCAAGGCCTCTACCCGGGCCTTCAAGTCTTTCAACTTGTCTGTCGTCATTGGTGAATTGGTTAATTTCGGAAACGTCATGCTGAACTTGTTTCAGCATCTTCCTCTCCCGGTCAACTAACTTCCCGATGACCAAACTACTTGGCGGGCTACCGGGAAGATGCTGAAACAAGTTCAGCATGACGGTGAGAAGAAGGGCCGCAAAACTACGAACAAAAACCGGCCCCCGGTTTGTTTCCAGCCAAGCGACGCGCCGAGACGGGTTTTCGCCTATTTTTGCACGGCGATTCGCTAAAACCAATTCAAACTCTTCGTTTTATGGCTTCTCAATATGATTTGCTCGTGCTGGGCAGCGGACCCGGCGGCTACCCAACCGCCATCCGGGCCTCGCAACTGGGCATGAAAGTGGGCATCATCGAAAAGGAAAGTCTGGGCGGAATTTGCCTCAACTGGGGCTGTATTCCCACCAAAGCCCTCCTGAAATCAGCCCAGGTTTTTGAATACATCAAACACGCCCAGGATTTCGGTATCAACGTCGGCGAATCCAGCGCCGACTTCGGGGCGGTCATCAAGCGCAGCCGGGGCGTGGCCGACGGCATGAGCAAGGGCGTGCAGTTTTTGATGAAGAAAAATAAAATCGACGTCATCCTTGGCTATGGCCGTGTGAAGGCGGGCAACAAAGTGGAAGTGACCGCCGCCGATGGCAGCAAAACCGAATACACCGGCACGAAAGGCGTCGTCATCGCCACCGGGGGCCGCGCCCGCGAATTGCCCAACATCAAAATCGACGGGAAGAAAATCATCGAATACCGCAAGGCCATGTCGCTGGAAACCCAGCCCAAAAGCATGGTCATCATCGGTTCCGGGGCCATCGGCGTGGAATTCGCCTACGTGTACGCCTCGATGGGCACGAAGGTGACCATCGTCGAATTCCTGCCCAACGTGGTGCCGGTCGAAGACGAGGAAGTGTCGAAAGCCCTCGAAAAGCAGTACAAAAAAATGGGCGTCGATATTTACACCAACTCGACGGTGGAAGCCGTGGACACCAGCGGCGAAGGCTGCAAGGTGACGGTAAAAACGCCGACCGGCGAGTTGAAAATGGATTGCGACATCGTGCTTTCCGCCGCCGGCGTGGTTTCTAACCTCGAAGACATCGGCTTGGAGGAAGTCGGCATCAACACCGACAAGGGCAAAATTCAGGTGAATGAGTGGTACCAAACCAACGTGCCCGGCTTTTTCGCCATCGGCGATTGCACCCCCGGCCCGGCCCTGGCCCACGTCGCCACCGCCGAAGGCATCATTTGCGCCGAGAAAATCGCGGGCGTTCACACCGAAGCGCTCGACTACGGCAACATCCCCGGCTGCACCTACTGCCAGCCCGAAATTGCCTCCGTCGGTTTCACCGAGAAAAAAGCCCGCGAAGCCGGGTACGAGATTAAAGTCGGGAAATTCCCCTTCAGCGCCTCGGGTAAAGCCACGGCGGCGGGCGTGAAGGAAGGCTTCGTGAAAGTGATTTTCGACGCAAAATACGGCGAGTGGCTCGGTGCCCACATGATTGGAGCCAACGTGACCGAGATGATTGCCGAAGTGGTCGCGGCCCGTAAACTCGAAACCACCGCCCACGAAATTCTGAAGACGATTCACCCCCACCCCACTATGTCGGAAGCGGTGAAAGGCGCGACGGAAGTGGCCTACGGCGAGGCGATTGATTTGTAGTGTTGTTTAAGTGGTTTGAGCCAAACCCGGCCCCGAGTTATCGGGCCGGGTTTTTTCGTTTTAAGGGGAATCGGCGTATTTTTCGGGTCCAACCCGCCTCAACCTCTGAACCATGCGACGTTTCACCTTCCTGGCCTGCCTACTGCTGGCGGGTTTCCGGGGCAGCGACCCCGCCCCGCCGATTACGTTTCTGGAAGTGCCCGTGCTCGTCATCGGCGGCGGCACTAGCGGGGTGACGGCCGCCATTCAGTCGGCGCGGATGGGGGTGAAAACGGTGCTGGTCGAGGAAGGCCCCTGGCTGGGCGGGATGCTGACCTCGGCGGGCGTCAGCGCCATCGACGGCAACCACGAACTGCCCTCCGGGCTGTGGGGCGAATTTCGGACGGCGCTGGAAGAACACTACGGCGGGCCGAAAGAACTCGAAACCGGCTGGGTGAGCAACACCCAATTCGAGCCGTCGGTGGGGGCCAAAATCCTGGCCGACATGGCCGGACGCGAAAAATCCCTGACCCTGCTGACCGACACCCGCTACACCGAGGTGATGCAAACCAACCGGGGTTGGATTGTAACCTGCCTGGGCAAAGACGGCCAAAAAACCTACGTGAAGAGCGCCGTACTCATCGACGCCACCGAACTCGGCGACGTGGCCGCTGCCGTCGGTGTGCCCTACGATGTGGGCATGGATTCGCGCACGGCCACCGGCGAGGTGTCCGCTCCGCCCCAGGCCAACCGCATCGTGCAGGATTTGACCTACGCGGCCATTTTGAAAGACTACGGCCCCGATTCCGTCCGCACGATTCCGCGCCCGGCGGGCTACGACCGCAGCCAGTTTCTCTGCGCCTGCCGGAAATTCTGCCCCGACACCACCCGGCCCCGGCTCCACGACTGCGGCAAAATGCTCGACTACGCCCGCCTGCCCAACAACAAATACCTCATCAACTGGCCCATCGAAGGCAACGATTTCTACGTCAATCTCGTCGAGGAAAATTCCGAAAAAAGGCAGCGGAGTTTGCAGGAGGCCAAACTGCACACGCTGCGCTTCGTGTATTTCATCCAAACCGAACTTGGCTACCCCAACCTGGGCCTGGCCGACGACGAATTTCCGACTTCCGACCGCCTGCCGATTATCGCCTACCACCGCGAAAGCCGCCGGATTCGGGGGCTGGCCCGGCTGGCAATGCACCACATCGAAAAGCCGTTTTCTTTTCCCGAAAAGTACTACCGCAGCGGCATCGCCGTGGGCGATTACCCCATCGACCACCACCACGGCAAGTACGTGGCGGGCGTGCCCGACCTGCATTTTGTGCCCTTGCCCTCGTACAACGTGCCGCTGGGCTGCCTGCTGCCGCTGGGCGTGGAGAATTTGATTGTGGCCGAAAAAAGTATTTCCGTGACCAACCTCGCCAACGGCACCACCCGCCTCCAACCCGTGGTGATGGGCATCGGGCAGGCCGCCGGGGCGCTGGCCGCGCTGGCGGCGAAGCAAAAAATGTCGCCCAACTGCGTGCCGGTGCGCGAGGTGCAGGAGGCCCTGCTCAAAGCCACCGCCTACCTCATGCCCTACCACGACGTAAAACCCGAACACCTCGACTGGGCCGCCATCCAACGCATCGGCGCGACGGGCCTGCTCAAGGGCGTTCCGACGCCGCACCTATGGGCCAACCGGACCTGGTTTTACCCCGATTCCACGGTTCGGGTTACTGATTTTTTGAAGAATTGGGAAGAAGTTTTTCCCGAAACGACCCTGTCCTTGTCGCCTTCCGACGAGCGTTTGACGGTGAAAGACGCCCACTCCGCCACCGAAGCCGCCCGGCAATCGCCCTGGTACCGCCGACTGCCTTTCCTACGAAGGAAACTTTCGCAGGAAACCCGGCCCATCACCCGCGCCGAACTGGCCGCCCTGCTCGACGAAAGCCTTGACCCTTTCCATCAACTCGCCGTGGATTTCGACGGAAATTTTATCCGAAAAAAGCCCGCCAGTTCCAGCCCCAACCAGCCATAAACCCCGGCGTACTCCAGCCCCAGCAGCCCATAATTTTCCGAAAACCCCGCTCGTCCGTAGGCCGCGTACGAAAGTACCACCAGCCCCGACCACACCACGGCAAACCGAAACCGCGTGAAGACCGAGTACCCCACCAACGAGACGAGGTACCAGGGGTGAACCGTGGTGGCGCAGAACAGGTAAACCGCGTGGAGGAACAACACGCGTTGCCAGAAATCCGGATTTTTTGACTGCAAAACGCCGCCTTTCCAATCCCAGAATACGACGAGTCCCATCAGCGCGAGGGCGACCAGCGCCAAACCCGGCCCGGCGAATTGGATGATGTTGTAGCCCTCCAGCCAGAAGCCAATTGCCCGCACGAGGTAATAAACACTGGCGTTGAACTCGAATTTTTGGAAATACAAACCGAGGCTGGAGGCCACGTTTCGGACCAACTCCAGGCTGAAAAACGGCGCGAACAGCAACGCATTCAGTCCTACTACCACCGCCCCAAACCAAAGGCTTTTCCCCCAACCCAAGCGACGCCACAGCAAAGGCAAGGCCAGCAGCGGCACCACTTTCACCGAAATAGCCGCTCCCCAACTTAGCGCCGACCAACGCCGGGTTTTTGGCGAAAGAAAAACAGCCAGCAGCAGCAAGCCCAGCATCACGCCCTCCAGGTGCAGATTGCCCGACAGTTCGACGATGACCAGCGGGTTAAGGGCGTACAGAAAAATCCGCTCACGGGGCAGTTCGTAGCGTTGCAGCAGCCGAAACATCAGCCAAACGGTACCCGCTTCGGCGCTCCAAATCAGGATGCGCAGCGTCAGGATTTGCCCGAAAAACGAATCGGGGAACAGCCACGGCCCCAGCGCCGTCAGGAATTGATGTGCGGGCGGGTACACCGTGTAGTAATTTGGGGAGTTGAGTTGAGCAAACAGCGGCCAGTCGGGGTGTTGGCTGGGAAGAATCAGGTACGGATTCTGGCCGGAGGCCAGCAAGCGGCCGTCCCAGAGAAAGCGGAAGTAATCGTCGGAAAGGGCGGGGGTTGCCAGCAGCCAGAGCAGGCGGAAGGCGATGGTAGCGAAGAGCAGCAATCGCCATCGCTTTTCTTCTGTCGGCACCGTGTGCAGCACCCATCCGTACCCGGCAAAAAGTACCGCAAACGCGCCCAGCACCAAGCCGGTGTCGGCGCGTTGGGTGGCGTAAGCCAGCCCGGCGTACCCAGAAAGTGAAAGGAGAAACCAAGCCCGGATTTTGCCCATGCAGTGGGTTCCGAACGCCCTACGCGACGCTGAGTCGGGCACGTCCGTTCCGGGCGTGAAGTACCGAAAAATAGCAGACAATGCCGTAGCCCAGCGTCAGCATGACGTGGAAAAGCACGAAGCTGCCGTTGTGCCAGCGCCAAGCCAGAAACAGGCCCGTCAGGAAGTACAGCGTCAGCAGGGCCTCGACGTAGGTGAGCCAACTCACTTTGACGGGGCGGTACTGATTGGCCTGCCAGGAGTTTGTTTTTCCCAAGACCCCAAATTTCGGCGTGCGCACGAAGGGCGTTTTCCGACCCGCGTAGCCTTCGAGGACGGCCACCGCGTTGTGCAGCGAAAGGCCCATCCAAACGGTGATGAACACGGGGTAATCGAGCAGGAATTGTCCGAATCCCGCCTCCCGGTTGGTGGCCCGGTACGAAATCCAGTAAAAAACTGCCAGAATGATGGAACTGACCTGAAACCAGGCCATCCAGCTGAAAAATACGGCGTGTTGGGGGTAATGCGTCACCACGAACAGCACCGGAATACTCAGCACCGCCAACAGGACGAGGCAGACGAAGGTGGCGCTATAAAATAAGTGCGATAGCGCGTGGAGCTTGGTGCCGATGCTCACGCCCTTCGCCCGGATGATGCCCCCGGCGTGTTTGCGGGCGCACTCGGCGGCCCCTTTCGTCCAGCGGTACTGTTGCGATTTAAGGGCGTTCATTTCCACGGGCAACTCGGCGGGAGAACCCAGGTTTTCGAGGTACTTGAATTTCCAGCCTTTCAACTGCGCCCGGTAGCTCAGGTCGAGGTCTTCGGTGAGGGTGTCGTGGTGCCAGCCGCCCGCGTCGGCGATGGTCGTTTTGCGCCACACGCCCGCCGTGCCGTTGAAGTTGATGAAGTGGTCGCCCGCGTTGCGGCCCTGCTGTTCGACGGTGAAATGCCCGTCGAGGGCGAAGGCCTGGATTTTGGTCAAGACCGAATAGTCCTTATTCAAATAATCCCAGCGGCTTTGCACCATGCCGATGCGCGGGTCGCTAAAGTAAGGCAGCGTTTTTTCGAGAAAATCCGGGCTGGGCAAAAAATCGGCGTCGAACACGGCGATGAATTCGCCCTTCGCCGTTTGGGCACCTTCGGCCAATGCCCCGGCTTTGAAGCCGACGCGGGTAGCCCGGCGCACGTGAAAGATGGGAATGCCCAGAGAGCGCATTTCCGCCACTTTTCGGGCAAGCAATGCCTCAGTTTCATCGGTCGAGTCGTCCAGCACCTGGATTTCCAGGCGTTCGCGGGGGTAATTCAGCGCCGCTACCGAATCCAGCAGGCGTTCGGCCACGTAGAGTTCGTTGTAAATCGGCAACTGAATGGTCACGAAGGGTACGTTGGCGGGGTTCAGCAGGGGCAACGAGCGGGTATCGCGCCGCCGTTGCCGGAGGTAATTCACCACCAGATTAAGCTGCACCAGGCTAAAAAACAGCACCAATCCCAGCGGAATCGTGTACGCAATCAGAATCAGTCGCTCCATCAGCGATAGCGGAAGATAGTCGTGATGATTTTCCATCCTGCTAAGACTGTGCCTTTGAGCGTTCCCGAAATTTTTGAAAAACCAACCCGCCGCCGGTAGCGCACGGGAACCTCGCCAACGAGGAACGAGGAGCCGCTGCCGGGCGGCTTTAATCTGCATTTCCACCGTCCAACCATACGTCGTGTCGCGCATATCGAGGGCCAGAAGTTTGTCGAACCGGATGCCCGGAACGGCCCCAGGTCGGTGTACCGAACGCCTTACAAGCCGCGAATCAGGCGGGTGGCGAGCCAGTTTCCGAACAATTGCTGGGGCGTTATCGAACCGCGTTGCCGCTCGCCCAGTGCCCGCGAACCAATGACCAAATCCATGCCCTGCTCCCGAATGGGCGCGACCAAGTGCCGTAATTCCTCCGGGTAATCGGAGTAGTCGGCATCTAAAAATACGATGATTTCCGGCCAGACCGCTTGCGCCCGCACGTGGGCGATACCTTTCAGGCAGGCCCGTCCGTAGCCCTGGCGCGGTTCGTCGAGTACCGTCGCCCCGGCTTGTCGGGCTACCGCCGCCGTTTGGTCGTTGGAATTGTTATTGACGACCACCACCTCACCCACCAGGTCGCGTGGGATGTCGGCAATGACGCGCCCGACGGCATTTTCTTCATTGAAGGCGGGAATGATGACGGTGATACCGGGCATGAGTAGCGCAAAGGTAGGAAAGTTCGGCCCTTGCGGGTGCCGATGCCGTAGCGTAGGTTTGATGCTTCACCAGCCAAATCAGCATCCCGTGCAAGTTTCATTCATCGGAGCGGGCAACGTCGCCTGGCACCTGAGCAAAGCGGTTGAAAACGCCGGATACGGTGTAGCCGACGTATTCAGCCGCAACCGCCGACACGCCGAGGTACTGGCCAAGCGACTCTACGACGCCAAAAGCACCGACCGCCTCGATTTTTCAAAAAGTCCGGCGCGGCTTTTTTTCCTGACCCTGCCCGATCAGGCGCACGAAGAAGTGATTCAAAAACTGGTGTTGCCCGAAAACGCCGTGCTGGTTCACACCTCCGGTAGCCGGATGCTGCGGGATTTTCAGGAAATGCTCGCGCTGAACAACGACCTCCTGACCCGCTACGGCGTGTTTTATCCCCTTCAAACCTTCAGTAAAACGGTTGCGCTCGATATGGCAAACGTACCGATTTGCATCGAAGCACCCGACCCGGCCACCGAAGCGGCACTGATTAAACTGGGGCAGGACATCAGCCAAACGGTGTACCTGGTCAATTCAGTCGAAAGGCGGGTCTTGCACATCGCCGGGATTTTTGCGTCAAACTTCACGAATCACCTTTGGGCCGTGTCGAAGAATTTGCTCGATGAACACCACCTTGAATTCGACTTGTTAAAACCCTTGATTCAGGAAACTACCCGCAAAGCCCTGACCGTTGCTCACCCCGCCGACGCCCAGACCGGCCCGGCCATCCGAAACGATTCCGAAATCATCCGGCAGCACCTGGCATTTTTAAAAGATAAAAAAGGACTGCAAAATCTCTACAATCTGCTGACCCGAAGCATTCAGGAGGGCGTGTAAAAAAATCTTCAAAAAAATTCAGGGCTTAAGTAGTTGAAAAAGAGCGACGGGATGGAGAGGAAGGTCGAGACAGAAAAGTTATTTTCAGTTCCTTCTTGACAGGGGGTCAATAATTCTATTACCTTTGCACTCCCAAACGACGGGAACGG
>CAXTIG010000053.1:0-41247 GCA_964244295.1 uncultured Cytophagales bacterium | reverse complement strand
CTTCTGGCTTTTTTCTACCCCTCGCTTTGTTGCGTTTGAAACTTGAATCTACGAGTTGATAACGCTTTGACCGGATTCTCACCCCACCCTCAACACCACCCCCGCCAGCGGCGGCAAATTCACCCCAATCGAGTACGCTCGCCCGTGCCAGGCGACGGTGTCGGCCATGCAGGAGTCGTTCATGAAATTGCCGCTGCCCCAAAACTCGGCGGCATCGGAGTTGAAAAGTTCTTCCCAAACCCCCATCATCGGCACGCCGATGCGGTAGTTGGGCCGGGGTACGGGCGTGAGGTTGAGGATGACCAGCACGGTGTCTTTCGGATTTTCGCCTTTGCGGGCGTACACCACCACCGAGTTTTCGCGGTCCATCGTGTCCACCCACTCGAAGCCTTCGGGGCTGAAACTACGCTCGTACAGCGCGGGCTGGGCTTTGTAAAGGCCGTTCAGCCCGGCCATGCAGGCCTTCACGCCCTGGTGCGGGGCAAACTGGAGCAGGTGCCAGTCGAGGCTTTGCTCGAAATTCCACTCGGCGGTCTGGCCGAATTCGCCGCCCATGAACAGCAGTTTCGTGCCGGGGTGGGTAAACATGTACGTGTACAGCAGCCGCAGGTTGGCGAAGCGCTGCCACTCGTCGCCGGGCATTTTACCCACCAGCGAGTGCTTGCCGTACACCACCTCGTCGTGCGAAAGCGGCAGCATGAAGTTTTCGCTGAAGCCGTACACCGTGCTGAAGGTGAGTTGGTCCTGGTGGAATTTGCGGTAAGCGGGGTCGTTGGCGAAGTACTTCAGCGTGTCGTTCATCCAGCCCATCATCCACTTCTGGCCGAAACCCAGCCCGCCGGTGTAGGTCGGGCGGCTCACGCCGGGGAAGGCCGTCGATTCTTCGGCGATGGTCTGGGTATCGGGAAATTCGCGGTACACGGCCTCGTTCAACTCGCGGAAGAGCGAAATGGCCTCCAGGTTTTCGCGCCCGCCGAATACGTTGGGCACCCACTCGCCCGCGTTGCGCGAGTAGTCGAGGTAGAGCATCGAGGCCACGGCGTCCACGCGCAGGCCGTCGGCGTGGTAGCGGTCGAGCCAGAACAGGGCATTGGACAGCAGAAAGCTACGGACTTCGTTGCGCCCGTAGTTGAAAATGTAGCTTTTCCAGTCGGGGTGGTAGCCCTGGCGCGGGTCGGCGTGTTCGTAGAGGTGGCTGCCGTCGAACTCGTACAGGCCGGTCAAGTCGCCGGGGAAGTGCGAAGGCACCCAGTCGAGGATGACCCCGATACCCGCCCGATGGAGTTTGTCGAACAACGTCATGAGGGCCTGCGGCGAGCCGTATTTTTCGTTGGCGGCGAAATACCCCGTAATCTGGTAGCCCCAGGAGGGTTCGTAGGGGTGTTGCGAGACGGGCATGAACTCCACGTGGGTGAAGCCGCATTCCTGGACGTGATTGACCAACTGGTCGGCAAATTCATGGACGGGCAAGCGGCGCTCCGGGTTGCCGGGGTCGCGCACCCAACTGCCCAGGTGAACTTCGTACACCGACGTGGGGGCGTTGAGCTTGTTCTTTTCGCCCCGGTTCTGCATCCAGTCCGCGTCCTGCCATTCGTACCAGGTATCCCACACGACCGAGGCCGTCGAGGGTGGGGTTTCCCAGCGCAGGGCGAAGGGGTCGCCTTTTTCCAAATCCTGGCCCTGGTGCGAGTGGATGAAGTATTTGTACACCTCGCCGTTGCCGACGTGTGGAATAAATCCTTCCCAAATCCCCGACGAATCGAAGCGCACAAACAGCGGGTGCGAACCCCGGTTCCAGCCGTTGAAATTGCCGATGACCGAAATGTACTTCGCATTGGGTGCCCACACGGCGAAGTACGTGCCCGTCACGCCGAGGTGTTCAACCACGTGCGAACCCATTTTTTCGTAAAGCCGGTGGTGTTTTCCCGCCCGGAACAGGTGGACGTCGAACTCCGAAAACCGGCTGTACGGCTCCACGGCGTTCAGGGGCCGGGGCGCGGCGGTAGCCACCGGGGCGGCTTCGACCGGGGCCGGAGACACGGGCGTTTCCGGCACCACGCCGTCGGCTACGAGCGCGGGGGGCGTTTCGGGGGCGGATTTTTTGCGCGAAGAAGGTTTTTTAGCGGCGGCGACCGGCTGGGGGTCGGGCGGGAGGGGCGTGGTTTTGGCTTTAGCCATCGGTTCGTTGAATTGTAGGCCGCAAATTAGATTTTTTCGGGGAAAGGTGCATTCTCTGAAATTCCATCAAAAAACCCTTGTGGTAACGTTTTTGGCCTGCTGCTTAATTTTGAAGCTGTTTAGGATTTCAAAAAGTTGGTAAAAACGAGCGGCGGGTCACCCTGAGCGGAGCGGTCCGTCGCACGCCCTTCGACCGTGCGACGGACCGCTCCGCTCAGGGTGACCCGCCGTTCTAAAAAACTGAAATCCTAAACAGCTTCTTTTAAACGGTTTTGGTGCGCAGGAATCGATTGGGATATATTTGTCAAAAGAGCATCCGATTCAATTGCACGCAATTCTAAACCTTAATCAATCGAGCCAGTCCCCCAAATGGATTCTACGCCACTCACGGCTTCCCTTCGGAAGCAACTGGAAGAAAGCCGCCGCGAACTTCTCGACCTTTCTTCCCGTAACCGCCTCATTCACGTACCGATTGGCTCAAAAAGTGCCCGACTCATTCAGGTTTTTGATGAAAAAGCCGAAGAGGTTTACAAACGACTCATTGCTGAGCGCAAAGACTTTACCTTTTTACCCGGCAAAAACACGGCGGTTTCGGCCCCGGAACCGGGCGAGGCAGCCGACGCAGACGCGGAAGTGTTGCTGGATTTACCCCTTCCCGACGGGGATGAAGCCGACGAGGCCACCGGAAAACTTAAAAAACACACTGATTCGCGCCTGCAAACCCGGCTCAGTCCCGACGTGTTGCAACGGCGGCTGTTCGACCTCTTCAACGAGTCGCGAACCCTCGTCGAGGAGCAGGGTGTGAACGTGCTTTACTTGTCGGTTGGGTTGCTCCACTGGGTGGATTCGTCCAACGCCGACACGGTTCGCTCCGCCCCGCTGTTGCTGGTGCCGGTGGAGTTGGTTCGTAAGTCGGCCAGCGACCGATTTGCCATTAGCTGGCGGGAAGAAGAATTGCTCGATAACCTTTCGTTGGCCGAAAAACTGAACATTGAGCATCAGATCCGCCTTCCTTCGCTCAATGCGGCGGACAGCGAAACGTTCGACCCGCTGCTTTTTTTTCGACAAGTTCAGGAAGCCATCGAAACCAAAACCGGCTGGAGCGTCGACCCCGACGCGATGTGCCTGGGCTTTTTTTCGTTCGCCAAATTTTTGATGTACAAAGATTTGGACGCCGCCGCCTGGCCCCCCACCCACGCCCTTCCCGACCACGCCCTCATCAAGCGCCTGCTGCTGCCCGGCGAAGAGGACGACCCGGACACGGCTTTTTCGACGGTCTGGGCGGACGACACCCGGCTCGATGAGCGCATTCCAGTGGAGCGACTCGACCACGTCGTGGATGCCGACGGGTCGCAAACGGTCGCCATCGAACTGGTGCGCGAGGGGCGCAACCTGGTCATTCAGGGTCCGCCCGGTACGGGCAAGAGTCAGACCATCACCAACCTCATCGCTACGGCGGTACTCGACGGCAAAAAGGTGTTGTTTCTGGCCGAAAAACTCGCGGCCCTCGAAGTAGTAAAACGCCGACTGGAACACGCCGGGCTGGGTTCGCTCTGCCTCGAACTGCATTCCAACAAAGCCCGCAAGGCGGCCGTCGCCGCCGAACTGAAGGCCACCTGGGAGTTGGGCAAACCCGCCGGCGACAGGCTGGAAGCCCTCAACCCCACGCTGTCCGACCTGCGTTCGCAACTCAACCAGCATCCGCAGAAATTACACGGTCCCCGCGAACCCACGGGGCGGGATGCCTACCGGCTCATCGGGACGCTCGCCCGGCACGGGCAACCGCAGGGAGCCGAGGCCCGAATCGCGTTTGCCGGAGCGGAGCAATGGCCCCATTCGGACACCGAACTGCTTCGGGCCGGGTTGAAAGACCTGGCTTCGCGAATGCGCGTCGTGGGCGACGTAAGCACGCACCCCTGGCGGGGCGTGGCGCTGGCCCGGTACACGGGCACCGAGCGGCAACCTTTGAAAGAAACATTAGCTGAACTGGCGTCCAGCGTGCGAACCCTGACCGAACGGGCCAGGGAAACGGCGGAATTGCTGGAATTGCCCCAAACGGATTTTTCCCTTGAAAACACGGGTCGTTTGCAACGGCTGGCGGACTTCGCCGCCCGCAAGCCCGCCCTCCGGCTGACGACCCTCGCCCTGCCCGTCTGGGACGAAGCCCCCTCGGCGCTGCGGACGTTGACCAAAAACAAAGCGCTCTTCGAACTCATCGCGGGCGAATTGGCCGGGCAGGTCGTGCCTTCCGTGTGGTCGGGGGATTTGACCGCCGTCCGCGTCCAACTGGTCGAACACGGGTCGAAGTGGTACCGGTTTCTGGTGGGAAGTTACCGGCACGCCCTGGCCGAATTACGCATCCACCTCAAGGCCGCTCCGCCCAAAGCCGCCCCTGACTGGCTGGCGCTGGTCGAACGCATCCTCGAAGGCCAGCAGGCCCGGCAGGCGCTGGTGGCTAAACACGCCCTGGGCCGGGAGGCGTTCGGGGGGCTTTGGGAGGAAGAAGGCAACGGAACACCGTTGGCCGAAGCCGCCGACTGGGTAGCAGGGCTGGTCGAGGCCGGGTTTACGACCCCCGAACGGCAGGCCGCCTACCGGGCCGATTTGGTGAAGGCCCGCGCACTGGCCGACCGATTGGCGGAAGGGCTGACTGCTTCTGACGAACAGGTGAAGGCGCTGAAAAAAACGCTGGCCTTGCAGCTTTCGCCCTACACCGACGGATTGGCGGAAGCCCGAATTCCCTTCAGCCAGTGGGAAAGTTGGCTAAAAAACTGGTCGGACCACCTGGACGCCCTCCCCGACTGGACGGATTTTCAGCACCAGGTCAACGTAAACCGGCAGGGAGCCGCTGCCCCGCTGATCGGGTTGGTGGAAACGGGTTTGCTCGATGCCGACACGCTCCTGCCCGCGTTCGAGCGAATCCTGGCCCGGCAACAGGTTCAGCACCTGTTCGACCACGACGAGTACCTGGCTACCTTCAACGGCGCGGCGCACAGCGAGCGGGTCACCGAATTTCAGCGCACCGACCGCCAGCGGCTCGACCTGGCTAAACTCAACGTGCTCCACAAACACTACGCCGGAATGCCCGCGCAACGCCCGGTGGGCGCGCCCGGCACGGTGTTGGGCGAAGTCAATCGCCAGCGCGGGCACAAACCCATCCGGCAGTTGCTGAGTCTGGCCGGGCAGGTGGTGCAGGAACTCAAGCCGGTGTTTATGATGAGTCCGCTCTCGGTGGCGCAGTTTCTCGAACCCGGCAAGGTGGAATTCGACCTGCTCGTCATCGACGAAGCCAGTCAGGTAAAACCCGTCGATGCCCTCGGGGCCGTGGCCCGGTGCAAGCAAATCGTGGTGGTGGGCGACGACAAACAATTGCCCCCCACCAATTTCTTCTCCAAAATCACCTCCAACGACGCCCGCGCCGACGAGGAGGACGAAACCGAGGTCGGGCTGGTCAAGGCCCGCGAACTGGAAAGCATCCTCTCGCTCTGCAAAGCGCGGGGGGTGAACGACACCCTGCTGCGCTGGCACTACCGCAGCAAGCACCACTCGCTGATTGCCGTTTCCAACCAGCGGTACTACGAAAACCGCCTTTTCGTGGTACCCAGCCCCTGGCAACCTCACGCGGGGTTGGGATTGGTCTGGCGGCCCATCGACGGCGTGTACGACCGGGCGGCCACCCGCGCCAATGCGCCGGAGGCCAGAGCCGTGGCCGGGGCCGTCATCCGCCACGCGCTCCAGCACCCCGGCCAGACCCTCGGCGTGGCGGCGTTTTCGATGGCCCAGCAGCGGGCCATTCAGGATGAAGTCGAAATTCTCCGTCGAAAAACGCCCGAGAGCGAAGCCTTTTTTGCCCGGCACCCGCAGGAACCGTTTTTCGTGAAAAATCTGGAAAACGTGCAGGGCGACGAGCGCGACGTGATTTTTCTGTCGGTCGGGTACGGGAGAGATGCTCAGGGAAAACTGAGCCTGAACTTCGGCCCGCTCAACCGCGAGGGCGGCGAGCGGCGACTCAACGTGTTGATTTCCCGCGCCCGGAAACGCTGCGAGGTGTTTTCGTCCATCACCGACCAGGACCTGGAAATCACGCCGACTTCGAGCGAAGGCATGAAAGGGCTGAAGCAGTTTCTGCACTACGCCCGGACGGGGCTGCTGGAAACGGCTCAACGGAGCGGCAGGCCAATGGACAGTCCCTTCGAGGAAGCCGTAAAACGAGCGTTGGAATCGCGTTTCGGCTGGGAAATCGTCCCGCAGGTGGGCGAAGCCGGTTTTTTCATCGACCTGGCCGTGGTCGACCCCGAACGCCGGGGCCGCTACGTACTCGGCATCGAGTGCGACGGCGTGGCGTACCATTCTTCCCCCTCGGCCCGCGAACGCGACCGCCTGCGGCAATCCATCCTCGAAGACCAGGGCTGGCGGATTCACCGGCTCTGGGGCGTCGATTTTTTCCGCCGACCGGAGCAGGAATTGGCAAAAATCAAGCTGGCCTACGACAACGCCCTGGAAGAACTCACCGAAGCGGGCCGGTTGGAGGCGGTGAAGCCGGAAGAAGAACGGAACGTTTTCCACGTGCTCCGGCAGCCGGAGGCCATCCAGGATTTCACCGTTCCGTACCGGGTAGCGACGGGAATCTTCGCGCCATCGCCCGACCCGTACCTGCTGTACGCGGCGCAGTTCGGCGGGTTGGCCCACCAGATTTTAAAAGTAGAATCGCCCATGCATTTCGATGAACTGAGCACCCGCTTGCGGGAACTTTGGGGATGGAAACAAGCCGGGGCCAAATTTAAAAACAGGGTGTCCGACGGGCTCAACGTGCTGGCTGCCGACCGACTCATCCACGCCGAAGCCGGGTTTGTCTCGTTACTCGAAAAGCCCCTTGAGGTGCGAAAGCGCGATGATTCTTCCCCGCCGGGTACGCGGAAGCCGGGGGCCATTCCGCCGGAAGAACTCGATTTGGCACTCCTGCACAGCACAAAAGCGGCCCGGTTCCTGACCCACGAAGAAGCCGCCAAGGAAGTAAGCGTTGCGCTGGGATTCAAAGCCATGAGCGGCGATTTCCGCGCCCTGATTTTCGGTCGAATCGGTCAGTTGGTAGCCAATGGAAAATTGAAAGAAAGTGGAGGCCAGTTGAGTTTGGTGTAACGTTTCAGAAAACAGGAATCCCGCTGAGTGAGACGACCCGTCTCACTCAGCGGGATTCCTGTTTTCTAGTGAATTACAAACGCCGTTTTTAAGTACACAGCCGTAAGTACTTGGGTAGTTTTCCAAGGGTCTTGTCATCCCGACGCAGGAGGGATGACAAGACCCTTGGAAAACTACCGGGCTACAATTGTACCCACTCACTCCCTCTTCCGCTCCTCCCGTCGTTTCTCCCGGTCCTTTTTACGCTTCCCCCGTTTTTCCTCCCGCTCTTTCTTCCGCACTTCGCGGGCTTTTTTCACTACGTCCCCAAAATCGGCCTTCGCGTCTTTGAAGGCCACGTTGTCGTCCACGTTTTTCTGGAATGCGCCTACGTAGGCGTTCCAAAGCACGTTGAGCACGATCGTCCAGAGGTCGGTGTCGACGCTTTTCGCTGTTCCGCCAATGGGGATCCGCGTGGCGATCTGGTCGGTTTTCTGGTTTTCGAGCAGTTCGGCGGCTCCTTCGGCGAAGAGTTCCTTGAAAAACTGCCCCACCGTACGCCCGTCTTTTTCTTTCCAGTCGAAAATCCGCATCCCGTTGGTCAGCGGTTTGAAATAGCCGTTGAACTTGCCGTCGCGCATGGCCATCTCCGAGTACAAACTCACCGTGCCCCGCTCGAAATCCACGCCGGTGTAGGGCTTCACGAGGCTGTTCAATTTGGGTAGTTGGAGGTTGTCGAAACGCAGGTTATAGTTGAAATCAGGAAACTGCCGGAGCAAATTGAAGCGTGAATCGAACTTGAGCGTACCGCCGTAACCGGGCACGTCGCCCTTGGCAAAAACCGGCGAGGGCAGTGGGTCGGCGCGATCTTCGACGTTGCGGATGTTGAGAATGTCGACGTCGAAATTCTTCAGTTCAATCGCGTCTTTGGAAGTATCGAACAAACTCACCAGCGACACGTCGCCCTCGCGCACCACGAAGCGGTTGATGTTGATGGGCAGCAAATCCTTCACGAGTTTGGTCCAGTCCAATTCTTCGCCGGTTTGGCGGCTGGCTTTGTCTTTGGCAAACGAAAAGTTGACTTCGGGTCGAATCACCTCCACCTCGCCCACGATGGCTCCTTTGAACAGCGACTTCCATTCGACGGAAAGGTCCATCAGTGGGATGTAGAGAAACGGCTGCTTCTTTTTCCCGGCAATTTTCTCAATCCGCAGATCTTCAATCTGGTACGCCCCGCGCAGCAAAGCGATGTCGACGTCCTCGACGTGTCCCGTGTACTCGCCCAGGTTAGCAAGGTACTTGTTGAGGTAGTGAAGGACGATGAAGGGGAGGGCGATTCGCAACGCGATAAGGAGCGCCAGGAAGAAGAGCGTGATTTTGTGCCAGCGTTTTAACATGGAAAACGCGGGTTAAAAAGTCGTTCCATAGCTCTGCTTGGCTGTCATCCAGAGCGTAGCGAAGGATCTTTCGCCTCCAAAATCAAATTAATTGGCTATCTGCCGCGAAAGATTCTTCGCTACGCTCTGAATGACAGCCAGGAAGGAGCGAATCCGGATTACGCCTCCCGCAACTTCTCCACCTCCCGCACCACGTCCACGATGCCTTTCAGGGGGATTTTTACCCAGGAAGGCCGGTAGCTGAGTTCGTAGCCCAATTCGTACACGGCTTTTTCGAGCAGGTACACCAGCAGCAGGAAGTTGATTTCGGTGTTGTTGTGAAACAGCGGGTGCTCCGGCCCGAAGGTGGCAAGGTAAGTGTCGAGGTACGTATCGCGCATGAGCCGGTACCAGCGATCGGCAGCCACGGTGATCCGAGTGGGGTCGGCCTGCTGCACTTCGGGGGCGTTGAACAAGCCCGCCGACACGGCGTAGTGGTAGGAGCGAATCATCCCAGCCACGTCTTTCAGGGGCGAGTGCTTGATTTTCCGGTCGGCGATGCTGCTTTCGGGTTCGCCCTCGAAGTCGATGATCACGTAATCCCGGCCCGTGTGGAGCACCTGCCCCAGGTGATAATCGCCGTGAACACGGGTGCGGAGGGAGTGGAAGGGGCGGTTTTTGAATTCGGTCAGAAATTCGTCGAGCAATTCCTTCGCTTCCATGAAAACCCAGGCCAGTCGTTGCGCCTGTGGGTCGAGGTCGAGGTACTTGTCAATCAGCAGCGCGTAGCGGGTGTCGAGCAGGCGGGTGATGCGGCCAATCAAAAAAGTCCGGTACTCGTCAGTGAAGGCTTCGGCGCGAAACATGGGGTCGCTCACGTCCGGGTCGAAAAGCCCCAGGTGCATTTCGGCGGTGCGCCGCCCCAGGAGTTCGACTTCTTCAAACACGAGTTCGTTCACGCAAAACTGCCTTCCCAGAAAACCCTGCAAAAAATCGCCGACGTAGCCGCCCGTCACACCCCAGGTATCCTGCTGGTTTTCGACCATGCGCTGCATCATGCCCAGCGTCACGTCCGGAATGTCCTCTCGCTGCCAGGTGAGGCTGCCGGCGAAGGCCGGGATGTAGGCAAAATTGCCGTGCTCGGTCAGGAATTCGACCAGTTCCACCTCCGGGTTGGTCTGGCGGAAGAGTTTTCGGTAGAGTTTCAGAAAATATTTTTCCCCGAAGATTAAGGCCGAATTGCTCGAATCCACGCCCAGCACCCGGCCGCTGACGGCCCCGCGAATGTCTGCGGGGTCAAGACCTTTGCCCCGGTGAAAACTCAGTTTCCCGACCGCCTGCGGGAGTTGCGCGTTGGTGGCTACACTCCGAAACAAGGCTTGCTGAAAGCGTTCGTCGTAAAGCGCATCCACGAGCAGGCCGCGCGTTTGGTTGAAATACGCGATGGTCAGAATGCCCTTCGGGTTGATTTCGGGGCTATTGCCCTCGGTGCCCACGAAGGAAAGTGGCAGTTGGTAGGTTTCACTTTCCCCGCCGTCGGTGTACCGCGCTTCCACCAGCAGCAGGTACGCCAGCGAATCGCCCATCGGCAGTTCGTGACTAGTTTTCACCGAAAATCCGTCCTGGGGCCGGGCCTTACCCGCAAACCAGCGGCAGGTGTTAACGTAGGGCGGCAGAATTGCGGTTTCGAGCAGACGGAGAGCCTCGGCGTCTTGGCGCAGGTGCGCCCAGTCATGGACGGTGCTAAGTTGGGGAAACTGGCTTTCAGGCATAAAAAAGGGCCGTCGCTGTTGGCAATGGCCCTAAGTTAGATGAAGGTGAGAAAAAATTGAGATTTGGGTAAAAACTTACAAGCCAAATCAAACGGCATTGACAAAAAAACGGCTGTCATCCTGGAAGGACCTCGTTCTCCTCTCAGGAAAGCTTTCGGTAGGTCAACGAGGTCCTTCCAGTATGACAGCCGTTTGGTTGACGCCTCGTCAGTAATTGGTATCTCACTTGAGCACCTCTCACAACACCCCAAACCGCCAACTCACCTTCCCGCTCGCCTTCGGCGCGGTGGCCGTGAGCAGCACCCGCTGGATGGGCTTGCCCGCCCACTGGGTTTTGAAGGCCTGGTCGTCGGGGGTCGTCAGGGGGATCTCTTCCACCGCCACCCGCCAGGCTTTGGGGTCGTAGCGGAGTTCGACGGGCCGGTGGTTAGTACCTTTGAAAATAAGGCGGCCCGGCGTGGTCTGGTCGAGATCGGAGGTGGTCATGAAGGCCTGCTGGAGCGAAGTCGGCGCGGCGGCGAAGACGTAGGCATCGGTAAGGTCCAGCGCGTTTTTGGTTCGGTCGAGGCGCAGGCTGCGGTTCCAGGACTGGATGCCCGCTTCCTTCGGGTAGGCCGGGGCGAGGTCCATCGCCAGCGTGGTTTCTTTCCCGGTGTCGGTTTCCTGCACGTTGCGTGCTTCAAAAGTCCGTCCTTCTTTTTGCCCGACCCCGTTCACTATCGGCAGGTTGTGGAAATTGGACTGCGTCCACCAGAGTTCGTAGCGTTTGCTGGAAAACGTTTTGGCGGTGTACGTGCCCCGGCCCACGTCCACGATCACCGGTTGGCCGTCGGCGTAGAGGATGAAATCGCCCACGTCGTTGTGGTTGTGGCTTTCGGCGTTGTGTCCGCCGTGGGTGGCCAAAAACAGGCCCCCGTCGCTGCGGGCCGTGAGCACCTGCACGTCGGGAAACCAGGCCCCCCGCACGGGTTGGAAGGGTTTGGCCGGGGCGGAGGCAATGGCCGGAATGGCGAGCAAATTGGACACCCGGCGCATCCGGTGGAAGCCGTTGTTCGAGGGAATGCCCCCGTAGGCCTGGTACGCCCAGCGCCCAAACTGGCTCAGGGTGTCCTCGGCGAGGCGTTGCCCGAAACGGTAGAGCATCAGTCCGTCGGGTTTGAGGGTCACATCGGCGTCGGCGAAATCGACGAAGTACGGCCCGGCGATGTGCATTTTGTAGACGTAGGAGGCCATGTTTTTGATCAACGGTTCGGCGTACACGTCCACCTTACCGCCCGTGGCACCGTGGATCAGTTCGAGGCCGTCGAACACGCAGGCCCCGGCGGCAAACCAGTAGCTCGGCCCTTCGTCGGTGCCGCCATCGTCGCCCAGGCCGTTGAGGTACAGGTCGATGCCGTTCATGGCGGCGGTGGTCATGGCGGCGCGGCGGTTTTCGTCTTTTTCAAGCAACAGGCCCGACAGCAGCCAGTTGCTCATGATCCAGGGGTTCCAGTTGTTGACTTTCGCGCCTTTTTTCAAATACCCGTAGCGATCCGGGTTTTGGGTAAGCGGATCGAAGAGGCGGACGTTGGTTTCGTGATAAATCCGGGGCCGCACCAGGGGCGAAAGGGCCGCCAGTTTTTCCCCCACGAAATAATCGGTCAGGGCCAGCACCCCGGCGGTTTCGGCGGCGAATAGGTCCACCGTGCGGTCTTCGACGTTGGGCAGGCCGTTGCCGGATTTCTGTACGCCCAGGTGCGCGGGTACGCCCCAGTAACTTTCCTCGCAAATGGCCCAGACCTGGTCGAGGATGGCATCGGCAAAGCGCCCCTTGCCTTCCACGCTTTCGGCCAGCACCAAATCGAGCAGGCGGTTGCGCCGCCCGAATGAAGCCGCTTGGTACCGGTTACGGTCGCCGTTGCGGACGTATTCGAGCGTGAGCGAGGCCGAAATGGGGGGGATTTCCGCGCGGGCAGCGGTTTCGCCCGCCTGCACCATCCGGGTGAGCACGGAGTCGGGCAGGGCCTGCTTCCAGGCTTCGGGACTGCGGGGATAGGGTTGCCACTCGGCTCTGGGCAAGAGCGCCGCCTGGACGGCTTCCGGGGTGTACTTGGTGGCGAGGATGTTGCGCGGCGTAACCTGAGCCTGAGCGACGAACGAGGCGGCGAGCAGAACGGCGGAAATTAGCTTTTTCATGAAACGGGCGAGGCTTTTTTTAGGTAAAGCACGACCGGAGGGAAATTAACTGAGTGATTGAGTGAGGAATGATTGAGTGAGAAGGAAAAGGCCAGTACATTTCTTTCTCACTCAATCATTCCTCACTCAATCACTCAATTAAAATCCAAACCCCACCGTCACCTGCCACAGCGCAGTTTTGGAGGTAAAACGGGCGTCGTTGCCGCCGGGGTTGAGGCCGATTTGGGAGAGGTCGGAGAGGCTGCCTTCGTAGCGCAGGTCGAGGTTGAGGCCCTGGAAGGTCAGGCCCGCGCCCGCCTGGTAGCCAAAGACCGCTTGCTTGAACGTATCGTCGATGGATTGCTTGCTGTACTGGTCGAGGGCGTCTTTCAATTCCTGGTTTTCCGAAACCGTCAGCGAGGCCATCGGCCCGGCGTTGAGCCGCAGCGGACCGAGTTTGAAACCGAGCAGCAGGGGCACGTCGATCGTGGTGAATTTTACGTCGATTTTCTGGGTGGTCAAACCCGTTTTCAGCACGTCGAAGGAGCCGCCTTTGGCCGAAATCAGCACTTCGGGCTGCACGAAAAACTTCCGCCCGAAGCGAAAAAATGCGCCGCCCACGATGCCGGTGGTGCGGGCGTTGTTGTCCTGAAAAAAGTCGTACACGATTTGCCCGCCCGAAGTCACGACCGGGATGCCGCCCGGTCCCGGCTGAGTGAGTCGGGGCGTTTTGACTTCGAGCGTGTTGAGTTGCGAAAAATTGGCCCCAACTTTCAGGCCGAAGCTGAAGAATTTACCGCGACCCGAAAACTGAGCGGAGGCCAGGACGGGTAGCAGAAGCAGGGAAAACAGGAGGAGGCGTTTCATGCGTTTGTTTTTGAAAAATGAAGAGGTTGTGAGAAAAAAGGCGACTGTCCTTCGCCAGGCTCCGGCTGATGGTCAGCCAACCTGGCTTGGTAAGGTACGGGGAGTAAAGGCCGGTTGTTCACCGGAAAAGGGCCTGTTTAGCAAGCAGTTGTACCAATTTTTCAAACGGGGACGACCCGGTTTTTGAAAACGGGCCGCAGCGCGTTCCGGCCCTGAACCACCACGAATCCCAGCAATGCCCAGGCCAGCGTGGAGTACCAACCAGAAAAACCCATCAACGGCGAAGTACGCCCGACGAGGGCCATGCCGGCCAGCGTAATCGGCAACCACAGGCCCACCGCCAGCGGCACGAAGCGGTACCAACCCGCCAAGCGCCGGGCGCGGAGTACGGCGATGCCGAGGGGTAGCATGAGCACGTTGCTCAGGGGCCAGGTCAGGTCCAGAATCTGGTAGAACGTCGAGTCGGCTTTCGGGTCGAAAATCGTCCACACGTTCCAGCCCTGCGCCAGGGTGAGCGTGGTAAACACGGCGTAGAAAATGCCCCGCCCGAAGGCGGTGTCGCCAGTGACCCGGAGGCGTTGAAGGCCCAGCAGACTGCAAATCCAGCCAGTCATGTAAACCAGGCCGGTCAGGCCCATGTCGTCGGCATACCAGGCGGTGCCGATGAAAAGAAAGGGAGCGCCGAGCATACCGAGTGCGCCGAGGAGTTTGTTGTTCATGGGGGGGAGAGGGAGTTGAAAATTGAGAATTTAAAATTAAGGCGCTCGCTGACGCTTCGGTGCGTTGCGGCGGTGGGGGATGGTTTTCAGGAATTCGTAAATTACCCCGGCTTCGCGGTCAGTCAGGGCCAGGTGGGGCGGCATGGGGGCGCGGAGTGGAGTGCCGTCGGCGCGGACGCCGAGTTTCACTGCCCGCACAAATTGCTCGCGGGAATAGCGGGTGCCGATTCCACTGGAATCGAAGGTCAGGTTCGACGAAAAAATGGCTTTACCGCCGTCCCCAATCAACCGAGTGCCACCGCCGTAGTAGCCCTTCGAGCGTTCGGGGTGCAGCGGGTCGAGGCCCCGGAACCCGGCGGAATGGCAGGCGTAGCAGCCAATCACCCCGTCGGCGAGGTAGCGACCCAGGGCCACTTCGGTGCTGGTGTCGGGCGCAGGAAGCGGGGTTCTGGGGTAGGGTAACGGTTTGAAAACGGTCTTCGCCAGCAGTTTTACCGGCAAACTGTAGCGGCTTTTCGGCGCTTCTTCGGCGGTAGCCCGCACGGGATACGCCGCCGAGCGCAGGTACGCCACCACCGACTGTAAGTCTTCCTCGGCCAGCAGCGGGAAGCGCGGCATGGCCGGGGCCAGCGACCCATTGCGACGGAGGCCCGTTCGCAAAAAATACAGCAATTCCCCGTCGCTCCAGCCGCCGATGCCAGCGGTCGTGTCCTGGGTAAGGTTGGTCGAGTAGATTTTCCCGAAAAGCCTCGGCAGATCCGTCATCCGACGGCCCGTCAGCCGGTTGGCCCCATCAGCGTGGCAGGGCAGGCAGAGGAGCTGGGCCAGTTTTTCACCCCGGACGACCCGCTCCGGGCTGCGCTCAACGGTCACGGTCGGCACCACGGGCGGGTCGGTGCACAGAGCGATGGCCTCACTGCGGTCGGTGGAGCCGCTCGATGCCCCGACAAAGGCGAGGGCGGGCAAGACCAGGTTCAATCCGATTTTCATGCGCGTGGCGTTTGGTGCCACAAAAATGCCCCTGACCCGGTGGGGAGTCAGGGGCATTCGGTTTAATCCGCGTTTTGGGGGGTTGAGTTGGGGAAAGGAGGGGTTGAGTTGAAAGGTCATACTACCACCTCGGCCTGTGTGCCACAGGCCGAGGTGGTAAACGGTCACGTTGAGCGGAGCGGTCCGTCGCACGGTCGAAGCGCGTGCGGTGGGCCGACGCTGACCAGCCGCACGCGCTTCGACTCCGCTCAGCGTGACCTCCGTTACTTCTTATCAATACCCCGGATTCTGCGTCAGATTCGGATTTAAACTGGTTTCGCGGAAGGGGATCGGGAAAAACTTCCGGTCGGGCGTTACGCTCATGTTGGCGTTGGCGGCGTCGAGGGCGGTGTACTTGGCCTTGAAGGCCGTCATCACGGCCACTTCCTTGCCCCAGCGGATGAGGTCGTGCCAGCGGTGGCCTTCGAAGGCCAGTTCCACCCGGCGCTCCTGCTCGATGGCCAGTTGGGTGTCGGCGGGCGAGAGCGCGGTTTTATCGGTCAGTCCGGCCCGCTTCCGAATCACGTTGACCTGCGTGAGGGCCTCGGTGGTTTTGCCCCCGTTGTTGAGCGCCTCGGCGTACAGCAGCAGCACGTCGGCGTAGCGCAACACCGGCCAGTCGTTTTCGCCTTCGTTCTGCTGGGTGATGTTGTAGACGAATTTTTTGGCCCAGTAATAAATGTTGGGGGTCGTGCCAAACACGCCGATGAACGCACCGCGCCGCTGGTCGCCTTCTTCGTAGGCATCGTACAAGTCCTGTGTGCCGATGCTGTTGCTATTGCCCGATACACCAACAATGGTGGTTCCCGAAGGTTGCGGGGCGAAGCCTTGTGCGTAGGAGTTGCCCTCGCCGAACCCGCCACTGACGTACTGGACGGCGAAGATAATCTCGTCGTTATTGTCTTTTCCCAACCCAAACACGTCGGCCACGTTGGGCAGAATCCGGTAGGTGCCCGCCGCAATGATTTCGGCCAGTTTGGCTTCGGCTTCGGCCCATTTTTTCTGTTGAATGTACGCCTTACCGAGCAGGGCTTTGGCGGCTCCCGTCGTGGCGCGCCCGATGTTGGCCCCGGTGTATTTGGCGGGCAGCACTTTCTCCGCTTCGAGCAAATCCTTTTCAATCTGGGCATACACGGCTGTGGCCGGGTCGCGCCTGAAGGTGTAGGCTTCGGCCTCGGTAGTGATTTCCTTCAGCACCAGTGGCACGTTGTTGAAGTACCGCACCAGGTTGAAATACATCAGAGCACGGAGAAACTTAGCCTCGCCGATGTGCTGGTTTTTGGTGGCTTCGACGGCAAACTTCACGTTGGGAATTTTTTCGAGAATCACGTTGGCGTTGGAAATCGTGCGGTAGGCGTCGTTCCAGGCCCCGGAGATGGCCCCGTTGGTGGCGCGGTAGGTGAGTTTGTCTAATTCCCCAAAACCGATTTCACTTTCGCCGAAGGTGCGAGTGTTGTCGGAGGGCAATTCGGTAAACTGGTAGTAGCCGTTGTAAATGCCGCGCAGATTGCCGTAGGTGCCCGTCAGGGCCGAGCGGATGTCGGCTTCGGTTTTGTAGAAACCACCGACGGGGATGACGTCCTGCGGATTGAGGTCGACGAAGCTGGCCCCGCAGCCGCTGGCGAGCAGGGCCAGGCCGGTGACGAGGGCGATTCGGAAGGGTTGGAAGGTGCTTTTCATTTTTTGAAGGAGAATGCTCAATGGTCAATGTTCAACGATCAAGGGCGTCCGCTGCGCGGCTCAATGTTGAGCGTTGAGCATTGAACATTGAGCATTGAACATTCTGTTTTTCAAGAGTTAAAACCCAATATTTATCCCCAGCGTGTACGTCCGGGCCGCCGGGTAGGTGCCCTGGTCGATACCGGGTTGGGTGGCTGAGTCGGGGATAGTATTGGTTTCGGGGTTGTACCCGATGTACTTCGTAAACGTCAGCAGGTTCTGGCCCGAGAGGTACAGCCGCGCCGACTGCAACCGAAGCCGGTTGAGCACTTTGCCGGGAATAGAGTAGCCCAGCGTGACGTTGCGCACCCGCAGGAAGGAGCCGTCGAAGAGCAGCCGGTTGGTGAGGTTGTTGCCCGGTTGTACTCCGCCAGCACCCGCCGCCGGGAACTCGGTTTCGCGCGTGGGGTCAGCGGGGTCGAACATATTCCGGTAGTAGAGCGGAAGGCTGTTGAATTGGCCTGGTGCCCAAGTGTGGCGCAGGTTGCCGTTGATGACGCTCACGCCCTGTACGCCCTGAATAATCACGCTCAGGTCGAAGGCTTTGTACTGCAGGCTGTGGCTCATGCCGTAAATGAATTTGGGCACGCCCTGCCCGAGTTTCACCCGGTCGCCTTCGTCGATTTTGCCGTCGCCGTTCTGGTCTTTGATGATCCAGTTGCCCACTTTGTCACCGGTGGCAAACTGGGGATATTTCGTCAAATCGTCGGCGTTTTTAAAAATGCCCAGCACCTGAAACCCGTACTGGTTGCCCAGCGGGTCGCCCACCCGAACCTGATACACATTGTTCCAGCCGAAAATCGCGGCCTGCGGCGAAAGCGATGCCACCCCACCCAGGTCGAGCACCTTGCTGCGGTTGCCGGAAATATTGCCGTCGATGGTCCAGCGCAGCGCGCCGAGGGACAGGTTGGCTTTGGCCGAAAGTTCCAGCCCCCGGTTTTGCAGGCTACCCAGGTTGGTGCGGTAGTTGGCGGCGTAACCCACCATGCCTGGCAGGTCGCGTTGGAAAAGCATCGCCGTGGTGAGGCGGCTGTAGTAATCGAACGAAAGGGAGAATTTGTCGTTGAGGAAACCCAGTTCGAGGCCCAGGTCGGTCTGCTTGTTTTTTTCCCAGGTCAGGTCGTAGTTGGCAAACCCGTTCTGGGCGTAACCAAAGGTGCGCGCCTGGTTGAAACTGTAGTTGCGGCTCACCACGCTGTTGGTCCAGTTGAAACTCCCGATGTTGGCGTTGCCGGTCTGGCCGTAGCTCGCCCGGATTTTGGCTTCGTTGACCACGTTTTCCACGCCCTTCCAGAAGGGCTCCTCGCTCAGGCGCCAGGCCGCCGAAAACGACGGGAACATGGCGAAGCGGTTGTTGGGGCCAAACCGTGAAGAAGCATCCTGCCGCAGGGCCGCCGAGAGGATGTACTTGCTGCGGTAGTCGTAGGTGATGCGCCCGCCGTAGGAGAGGAAGGCGTTCTGGTCGTAGCCCAGTTCGCCCACGCGGTCGGGCGAGGCCAGTGGGTTTTCGAGCAGGCTGGTCGTATAGCTACCCGGCCGCCCGGCGGTGGCGGTGGACTTGGTCTGGAGTTTTTGCAACGAATACAGCCCCAGCAGCGTGAAATTGTGGTTGCCCAGCGACTTGCTGTACGTGACGGTGTTTTCCCAGAGCCAGTCGAGGGTGATGCTCTGCGACTCACGGGCGAACACCTGCGCCAGGACGGGGTTCGAGGCGTTGGCATTGGGAGCCAGGCCGTTGGTCAACGTAGCCGGAATGTAAGCCGATTGGTCGAAAATGCTCAGGGTGGAACCCAGGGCGGTTTTGAAGCGCAGGCCTTTGATGGGTTCCCATTCGAGGAAGCCGTTGCCAAAGAGCCGGTAGCCTTTGAGGATGTTCCGGTATTGTTCGATGACTGACAGTGGATTAGAAAATCCCACCGGATAGAACGGTGTGCCGTTGGGCAACGTGTTGCCGTCGAAATACTGGAAATAATCCCCGGCGGCATTGTACACCGGCCAGGTGGGAGGAGCGTCGATGGCCGAAATCACCGCGCTCGGTACACCCCGGGTGCCATCCGTTTCGGTGGCGTTAGAGTTGTTAAACTGCCCGGCGGCCTGCTGCTGGTTTTGCTGCGAAAACGACGGGGCCACCGACACGCCGAGCCGGAGTTTCGGACTCAGGTTGGCATCGAGGTTGAAGCGCAGGTTGTAGCGTTCGTAGGCCGAGCCTTTCAGGATACCGTCCTGCTTGAAATACCCGCCCGACACGGCGAAGCGCACCGCTTCGGTACCGCCGGAGGCCGAAATCTGGTAGTTGTTGATGGCCGCCACGCGGTAAATCGCGTCCTGCCAGTCGGTGTCGGGCAGGCTGGTCGGGTCGGTGTCGAAAATGGTCGGGTAGCCGATGGTCGGGTTGGTGGGGTTGCGCAGGCGCGAGCCGTACTTGATGGTTTCGATGTACTGGTCGCGGGTGAGCAAATCCACTTTTTTACTCAGTTGCTGAAGGCCGGTGTACACCGATACGTTGAAACTGGTCTTGCCCGCCTTGCCGCGTTTGGTCGTCACGATGACCACGCCATTGGCCGCCCGCGAGCCGTAAATGGCCGCCGAGGCCGCGTCCTTCAGGATTTCGATGCTCTCGATGTCGGTCGGGTTGATGAGGTTGAACTGCGCCGCGTCCTGCAAGGCGTAGCCATCCACCACGTAGAGCGGCTGGCTGTTGGTGCCCAGCGACCCCACGCCCCGGATGCGGATGGTGGGGGGGGCGCCGGGCGTACCGCCCCGGTCCGACTGCACCTGCACCCCCGCCGCCAGCGCCGCCAGCGCCTCACCGGGCGTTCCCACAGGCTGGATGCCGATGCTGCGGCCTTCGACTTTGGACACCGCCGTCGAAAGCGTCTTGCGCGACTGCTCGCCGTAGCCAATCACGACCACCTCGCCGAGCGACTGCGCATCGACGGCCATCCGCACGTTGATTTCGGTGCGGTTGCCCACGGCGATTTCCTGCCGCACGTAGCCCACCGAACTGAACACCAGCACGGCGGAGCCGTCGGGAATGGTGATGCGGTACTGGCCCCGGTCGCTGGTGGTGATGCCCTGGGTGGTGCCTTTCACGAGCACGTTGACGCCGGGCAGGCCCGCGCCGGTTTCATCGCTGACCACGCCAAACACGGAAATAGCCGCCGGGTCGATCGTCAGCGGACTGGCCGGGACGGATTCCAGGCGGCGTGTTTCAGAAAGGCGGCGGAGCACAATCTGTTTTCCGCGCACTTCGTACCGCAGGCGCAGGGGAGCCAGTACCCGGTCGAGTACTTCGGCCAGTCGTTCGTTTTGCGCGCTGACACTCACGGCCCGCTCGGAGCGGATGATTTGGGCGCTGTACAGAAAGCGCACGTCGGCCAACTGGGAAATCTGCCCCAGCACCGACTTCATGTTCTGATCCTGCACCTGGAGCGTGATGCGCCGGTCGAGCAGTTCCTGGGCCAGCCCGTTGTGGGCTTGCGTCAGGCCACTCAACAGCAGCGCGAGCACGGGTTGGAGGAGCGTAATCCGCATGAGTAGGAGCAGGTTACGGGAATGTATCGGTTTTTTCATTTAGCTTGGTTGGTTTAGTTTTAAAAGATTGATTGGTAAAATTTAGAATGCTTTTTTGGGAAATTCCTGTGGTCGTCATGCTGACAAGTCCGCAATGGAATTGTCAGCATGACGGCCTTTTGTATTCCTTCACTCACACCCCCGGCTGGAAATCACCACCTGCCCATCGACCACTTCGTACCGGGCATCGATCCCCTGGCAAATGAGCGTGAGTTTTTCAAACAGCGGTTCGTCCGTCAGCGAGGCGGTGAGGGTGCAGCCCCGGAGTAATTCCTCGTCGCACACGATGGGGATACCGTAGGCGCGGGATAAGGCCGCGAACACCTGCGGGGCCGGGGTATCGTTGAACTCGAAACTCTGGCGGTCGATGGTTTCGGCCAGGAGCGCGGGCTGCTCGACGAGCGAGGTTTTCATCCGAATTTCCCCCCGGCTAAACACTACCCGCTGGTTGGGCGTCAGCACGATTCCCTCGCGCTCGCGGCTGGCTTGCTGCGTACCAGAGGCCACGTCCTGGTTGAGGAACACCGATACCCGGCCCGTTTTCACCGTCACGACCACCTCCGGGTCGGTTTCGTAGGCGCGGACGTTGAAACTGGTGCCCAGCACGCGGGCCGTCAGTTCATTGGCGTACACGAAAAAAGGCTGTTTGGGATTTTTGGTGACTTCAAAAAAGGCCTCGCCTTTCAGGTACACCTCGCGCCGGGCCGGGTCGAAGCGGGTTGGAAAACTGAGCCGCCCGCCGGGCCGGAGCGTGACCGACGAGCCATCGGGAAGATTGACGAGCAGGGGTTTCTTGCCCGGATTGACCCGTTCCAACAGGGGCAGTGCCGCGCTGGCCACGCGCCGCTGGTACGCATCGATGGCGTTGGTTTGGGGAGAAAAAGGCCGGTTCCACCAGTACAATCCAAGCAGGCCACCCACCAGCAGTACGGCTGCCGCCGCCGCCCAGGGCCAGCGGGCCGGGCGCAACGGCACCACCGGCGTGGCCGGGTGGAGGCGGTTTTCGATGCCCGTCCACATCTGCCCGACCTGCCCCGCCGTTGGGAAGGGTTGTTTTTCGTTTCGCAGGGTTTCGATAATTCGCCGGGCCTGGAGGACGGTACTTCGCTGAGTGGGGTGGTCGGCCAGAAAGTTGGCCCAGAAGGTATCACTGGCGGGATCGGGTGCCAGGACCCATTGTCGGAAAGCGTCGTCGGTCAGGAAGTCGGCGGTCGAGTAATCGGCGTAGCGCATGCCTCTGGTTTTTATTAGCCGAGAGACCGGTCTTCGCCGTTTAACTCACTTTTCTGCAAAAATTTTCGGGGAAATTAAAAAAAACCTACCCTAGGCGTCATTGCGAGCGGAGGGTGAAAAGACGAGCGAAGCGAGGATTTGAACCCGGAGCGCGGCAATCCCCTACCGGAGACTAGAGAGCAATAACCAAGCGACTCGCCAGGAACTACCGTGCAACGAACCGTTTGGTCTCCGGGAGGGGATTGCCGCGCTACGGCCTCCAATTCTCGTTCCGCTCGTCTTGGAGGCCTCCGCTCGCAATGACGGCATCGGGAGCTGTTTAAAAAAGTAGACACCCTCCAAGCAGCATCCCCAGCGGCAACGCCAAATGCCGCAACGTTGCCACGGCCCGCTGCACCAGATTCCGCGCCGATTGCTCGTTGACCTGGAGCAGGTCGGCGATTTCGGGAAAACTGAATTCGTCGTAAAACCGCAACACCAGCGCCTCGTATTGCCGGGGCGGGAGGCTGCGCAGCCAGCGTTGAAGGTCTCGCCGGGAAAGAGCCTCGGGTTCCGCGCCGGGCAGGTCGTACTCCGGCGGGTCATCGGCCAGGAAACGTTCGACAGTGGACTCGGACTCGTGGGTAAACCGGGCTTTGCGCTGGTGCAGCCGGTGCAGGCGGCGGCGCAACGACGCGTAGAGGTAATGCCGCACCGTCACCACCTCGGCCAGGCCCTCGCGCTTGCGCCAGAGTTCGACAAACAAATCCTGAATGGCATCCTCCACGTTGGCGGCATCGCCTGCGAGTTTGTAGCCGTAGGTGTACAGGGGCCTCACGTGACGGTGGTACAAGGTGGTAAACGCCCGTTCGTCGCCCCGCCGGAAGGCTTGCCATAGGGCGAGGTCGTCAGTAAGGAGGGGCGTTTGCATCAGGTAAAATTACCAAAAAAACCTGCTAAATGGCTGTAATTGGGTGATTGGGTAAATGGGGAATTGGTAAATAGGTAATTCATTTAACTCAATTACCCAATTCCCCAATCACCTAAAGCCCTTCAAACCGGTACCCCCGTCGCTCCAACTCCGTCAGCAGGGCATCGAGCCGGTCGTAAAATTTATCACGCCGGCGCGGGTCGGTACCCACGTGGAGCAGGAGCACGAAGCCGTTCAGGCCCAGGGGTGTTTTTTGTTCAAAAGCCAGGATGTTCTGAAAAATAACCTCCGACGAGCGGTAATTCGCGGCGTCAGGCGTGGTGTAGTCGGCGGGCGAAAGCGTGCCCGTCGTGAAATTGAGCAGCCGGACACCCGCCTGCGTCGCCCATCCGGCCACTTCGGCGTTGTACCACTCGTAGGGTGGGATAAACCAGGGCGTGGCGGGTTTTTCAATTCCCAACCTTTTCATTTCCCCAAAATTCGCCGCTAAATCCGCCTCGAACTGCGCCCGACTCACCAGGGTCGAATCGCGCCGTTTCCAGTCGCAGTACAGCAGGTGCTGATCGGAATGCGGGCCGAGGGAATGACCGGCGGCTTTAAGTTGCTGAACGAGCGGGCCGTGGTTTCGGTAAAATTCGCCAGTCAGGAAAAACGAGGCTTTCAGCCCGTGATTTTTCAGGGTTTGTAAAATGGTCGGGTCGCCTTCGGCGAATTCATGGCCGGTAAAGACCAGCCGGATGGTTTTTTGAGTCGGGTCGAAACGGCGGATGGCCCCGTGGTTGTCGGGTTGGGGAATCGCATAGCGAAGCAGCGCGGGTTGGTTTCGGGGAGTGGGCTTGCTGGCTACCCGCGCCGACCGGAGGTCGGCGCCACCCTCCTGCTGCATCGCCGCCAGGTAATAACTCAGGCAGGCGGTGCCGTCCATCGTCGGTTCGTTGGTCGAGTAGTCGCCGTAGTCGTCGTGGTACACGGCCACGTCCGACTGAAACGGGGCGAATTCATCCGGCGCGTAGAGCGTGATGCCAATCAGACTTTTCCAAATCGAGCCGTACACCGGCCCGTCCACCAGTCCACCGTCGATGGGAAACTGGTGCAGGTGCGTGAAGGCCGAGTGCGGGTCGCGGGGCGAAACGCCATCGCCGGGCAACCCCACGACCATGCTCGTGCCCCAGGGATTGCAGCCAAACAGCCAGTCGCGCAGGGCCGCTTCGGCTTCCTCAAACTGCCGGTCGCCGGTCAGTTTTCGGTATAAATCCATTTGAGTCAGCAAATTGACCGTCAAATTGTTGGAGCACCAGATGAACGGCACGCCATTGAGAAACGGATTTTTCGCCCCGCGTTTCACCACCTTTCCGATACCCAGCCGCATGAATTCCCGGAACTGCGTTGAGATTCCGGCCTGGTCCGCCGCCACGCGGTAATGCCCCAGGTTCACGAAGGGGTACCACTGGTAGTGCCGGGCGGTATCGGCGCCCATCCAGGGCGTGGTGGATTCAGCGCGGCCGTATTCGGTGGCTTCGGCCAGGAATCCGGTCCCCGCTTTCAGCCGATGCAGTTCAGCCGCCGCCAATTCCATATCGTCCACGTAATTTTCTTCTTCGTAAAAATAAGGCGCTCGCCCCGGCGCGGTCTGGGTAGTGCCGGGTTTCGAGAGGCCGAAGGCGTAGGCATCCAACGCGCGTTGCCGCAGGCTCCCGGCGTAGGCTGGGTAAAACTTCGCCAGCACCTCGCTGCCCAGCGCAAACGCCGAAGCAAATTTCCCCGCGCTCGACGCCACGCCCTTCGTGCGGTTTTTGTACCGAAAACAGCCCTGCGGTTGTCCGTTGAGAAAATATACGGGCCGCGAAAATCCGAAGGCCCGGTTGGGCGTGTACCGCACCGAGTCGCGGTTGGGCAGGCGCATCCCGGCGTGGTCGCGGTCGTCGCCGAGTTGGTTGTAGTATTCGCCGGGGGCGGGGTTCATCTTCAGCAGCCAGTCCATGCCCCATTTCGCCTCGTCGAGCACGTCGGGAATGCCGTTTTTGCCCGGATTCCCCCAGCGGTCGAAGTGGTCGCCGAAGGCACCGGGGTGGTGCTGGTAGGCGAAGAGCAACTGGTACACCGCGTTGGCCGAAGTGGGTAGGTACTGCAAATAATCAGAGGCGTCGTGCCAACCCCCTGACACGTCGAGGTGGGTGGAATCCTTCGTCGGATTGGGGTGGTAAATTACGAAGCCATCCTCGCGGTGGCAGGTATCCCGCAGGAAGGGGTTGTAGTGGCTGCGCTGCTGGCGGAGGTATTTCAACGTGAAATCCGCCGTGCCGTCGTACACGTCGGGGCCGATGCGGAAGGCGGGCGAGCGGGTTTCGCCCGCTTGCAGGTAGTAGTTTCCCGGCTTGCGCACCGCGCTGAAATCGAGCCGGGCCGTGGCGCGGAAGGCGGCGTAGGGGCCGTAAGAAGCCATTTTTTTCGAGGAAAAAACGGCCGCGTTCGTCCGGGCGTCGCGGAGTTCAAACCCGGTGGGTACGCGCTCGCCCTTGCCTACGAAGACGGCCACTTTGGTGGACCTGGGCAAATACCCCAACTGGTTGATGCGGATCCAGGATTGGGCGGAGGCCGGGGATGAAAACCCGGTGATAAAAAGCAAGCCGAAGAGCAGTCGGTTCATGGGGACGAATCTAACCGGATTCCGCCAAAAAAACGGAGGCGGAACCTTTTCGACGGGCGGCTGAAAAATTCCGGTTTTTATCGTAGAATTAACCCGAAATTTTCCCCTCCCCCTGTTCATGGAACCCACTCCCTACCCTCCTTCGCCCGGCTACGCCCAGCCGAAACCCAACAACTGGCTCATCCCGGCCATTCTCGTCACCCTGTTTTGCTGCAACTGGCTCGGCATCGTAGGCGTGGTCTACGCCTCCCGCGTAGACACCAAATACGGCCACGGCGACTACGCCGGCGCCACCGAAGACGCCCGGCAGGCCCGGCTCTGGACGCTCATTCCGCTGGCCGTCGGCGTGGTGCTGTGGCTGGGAATTATGCTGTTTTACGGAGCCATTTTCTTCGCTGCCATGCAGGGTAAATCACCCTACGGCAACTTTCCGCGTTAGTTTCCCGAGTCTGACCCGACCCTCGACTGGTCGGGCCACTTGTTACGTTTCCGATGACCTTTCTTTCCCGGCGCTTGCTGTACTGGTCGCTGGGGCTGGCCGTTCTGGCGGTTGGATTGCTGTATTACCGCTTCAACCCGACGCAGGAGGCATTTTTTCCAGTGTGTCTGTTTCGCAAAGTTACCGGCCTGCACTGCCCCGGTTGTGGGGCGCAACGGGCGTTGCACGCCTTGCTGCACGGGCGGTTCGGCGAGGCCTTTCACAACAATGCTCTGCTCATGCTGGCCCTGCCCTACGCCCTGCTCGGCTTCGTGCTTGACCTGCGTAATTACCTGCGTGGCCACGGCGAGCTTCCCGCCGCCTACCGCCGCCAGGAAGTGATTCTGGCGATTTTCGCGCTGATTTGTTTGTTCTGGATTCTGCGAAACGTGCCGGGGGCACCATTTGAATGGCTGGCTCCGGTGGAATAAATCCCCTCGCTGTCATCCTGAGCTTGCGAAGGAGCTCGTTGGCCCTCCGTTTAATCGGCGATCAGCTACCGCTGGGTCACCGGTCAACTTTCCGGTGGTCCAACGAGGTCCTTCGCAAGCTCAGGATGACAGCAGGCGGGGGGGGGGCGGGGAGGAACAACTTAACAAAAACTTCACACCCGCATTCCCCGCCGCCACGTACCTTCACGAGTTCCATGCGGCATCGTTCCAAACGCCGCATCGGGGTTCGTCACCATGCGCCGACCGTTTCATTTCCGGGAAATTTTCAACCGCCTGAGCGCTGGTTTTTTCCTGCTCTGGGGTTTGAGCGCCGCCGCGCAAACGCCCGACTTCCCCGAATCCCGCACCCGCCAACCACCGGACTCCGCCTACCGCGCCATTCGGACTTCCCTCCAGCGGGCCGTTCAAACCCGGAATACCGTGGCCGAAGCGGACGCCTTGCAGGAACTCGGCCTGCTCTTTTTTTCCCGCAGCGGTTACGCCCGCGCCATCGGTTCCCTGCTTCAGGCGCAGAAATTATTTCGGGCCGCCAACGAAGCCGACCGCCTCGCACGCAACCTCAACGAACTCGGCACGGTGTACTACTATAACCGGCAAAGTACCTTGGCCCTGAAGCAGTTTGAGGAAGCACTAAGCGTGTACCGCCGCACCCGCAACCGGGCCGGGGAAGCGCGAACACTCGGCAACATCGGGCACATTTACGAAAAAACCGGCCAACCCGACCGGGCTTTCGCCACCCAGCAGCGGGCGCTCGCCACCGCCCGCGCCGCCGGGGATTCGGCGGATTTGGCCAAGATTTACGAAAACATCGCCAGCATTTTTGAAGACCGGGCGCAGTACGATTCGGCCCATTTTTACTATCAAAACGCGCTGACCCTCACTCAGCAAACGGGCCACGAGTTGGCGCAGGTCGAAATCATCAACAACCTCGGCGACGTGTTTCGGAAAACGGGGCGCTACGTTCGGGGTCTAGCGCTGTCGGGGCAGGCGGTGGCGATTTCGGCGCGCTACGGCGAAAAATACCAACTCGGCAGCGCCTACCGCGATATCGCCAAAAGCTACCGGCTGATGAACCAGCCTGACAGTGCTTACGAATACATCGAGCGCAGTCGGGCGCTGGTCGATGAGATTTACGCCGCCGAAAACAACCGACAGATTGCGTTTTTGCAAACCCTGTACGAAGTCGAACAGAAAGAAACCGAAATCGCCCGCCTCAACGCCCAGAAAAAACAAGACGGGCTTGTGATGGCGGCGGTGGGTTTGGGACTGTTGCTGTTGGGCGTACTCGGGGCGGTGGTCATCAGTCGGCAACGGCTGAAAATCCGGTTGATGAACGTGGATTTGAAAAACCAGCAACTCGAGGAGCAGGCCCTCAAACACCGGCTCGAACAAAACAGCCAGGCCCTTTCGGCCCACACCCTGCATTTGATTCAGAAAAACCAGGTGCTCGAAGACCTACGAACGAACCTGACCGGTATTCTCAAAGACGACCGCCGCGACCAGCGCAAGCAGGTGAAGCAGGTGGTGCAAAGCATCGGGCAGAGTTTCGGGCAGGACCGGCACTGGGAGGACTTCCGGGCCAGTTTCGAGCAGGTGCATCCGCACTTTTTCAACGCCCTCACCCGGCAATTCCCCGACCTAAGCGCCGCCGACCTGCGACTGGTGGCGCTCCTAAAAATGAACGTCGCCTCCGCCGACGTGGCAACCCTGCTCGGCATCGCCCCCGATAGCCTGCGGGTGGCCCGTTACCGGCTCCGCAAGAAACTCAAACTCGGCGAGGGGGAGTCGTTGACGGCGTTTGTGCAGGGGGTTGCCTGACTTTGAAGCAGTCTGTACAGTTAAAACGCGGCGGTCACCCTGAGCGAAGTCGAAGGGTGTGCGGCAGGCCAGCGCTCCCCCACCGCACACCCTTCGACTTCGCTCAGGGTGACCGCCGCGTTTGAAAAACGCACCTCACGCCGGGTTAACAGTTTGTTAACACAAACTTAATGGCAGTTTGTAACGGGTCAAGTCTTTGAAAAGCAACTATTTAACGAAGCCTTGTTCACGCCGTTGCTCTTTTGTTAACGCCCCCTTTCCTCTCGTTGCCTTTTTGTAGCGGGCTGGATTTGACGGGCCGCTGCCCCTTCCCCCACCTTTGTTTCGCCGACGCTTCCCAGCCGATTCTGGTTTGGGAAAAGCGCGGTTGCAACCGGGCCGAACGGTCCGCTTCCTGCTATGAAACAAGGGGTACTCACGTTATTTTTCGGACTTTTCCTGGCCGTCCAGGCCCACTCCGGCACCGTCCGGGGCCGGGCCGTCGAGTTGGCGACCGGCGAGCCGGTCACGGGGGTCAACCTGTTGCTGGAGGGCACGAACTGGCACGGCGTTTCGGGTTTGGACGGTAGCTACGTGATTCGGGACGTGCCCGCCGGAACGTACCGTCTGCGGCTGAGTTTCGTCACGTACAAAACCATCGTTCGCGAAATCCAGGTTGGCCTCGGGGAAGTGCTGACGCTCGATTTTTCGATGGAACCGGTTCAGCAAACGCTGGCCGAGGTCTCGGTCGTCGCCAAGCGCGACGGGGCCAGTGACTACACCGCCCGCAGCCTGGAGCGCAATGCCCCGCAGGTGATGAACGTGGTGTCGGGCCGGACTATCCAACTTTCACCCGATTTGACCGTCGCCAACGTGATTCAGCGCGTGTCAGGCGTGTCCATCGAGCGCAATTCCAACGGCGACGGGCAGCACGCCATCCTGCGCGGCATGGACAAGCGCTACAACTACACGCTGGTGAACGGAGTGAAAATCCCCAGCCCTGACAACCGCTACCGCTACGTGCCGCTCGACATTTTTCCCTCGGAACTCCTCGACCGCCTCGAAGTGTACAAAGCCCTGACGCCCAACCTCGAAGGCGACGCCATTGGCGGGGCCATCAACCTGGTGATGCGCGACGCCCCCGACCGCTTCAGCCTTACGGCCAACCTCTCGACGGGCTACAGCGAGTTGTTTCTGAACCGGGATTTTGTCGGGTTTAACGCGAAAAACGTCTCGGCAAAATCGCCTTACGAAACCAACGGCAACCAGTACAGCGCGGTGCCGGGGGATTTTTCCAAAGCCACGTCCAGCTACGATCGCGGGCGGCCCTCACCCAACCTGCTCGCCGGGCTGGCGGTGGGAAATCGGTTTTTCGACAACCGACTCGGCGTGGTGCTGGCCGGAAGTTTTCAGAACACCTACCGGGGCAGCAACAGCCTGTTTTTCAACGCCGAAACCGTGGACACGCTGCGCGGCGTGACGCTTACCGACCAGAACGAACGGCAGTATTCCGAGCAACAAACTCGCCTGGGCCTGCACGCAAAGCTGGATTTTCGGCTGAACGCACGCCACAAACTCTCTGGCTACGTCGCGCTGATGAACCTGCGGAACGTCCAGGTGCGCGAAACCAAAACCACCCAACTCACCATCGGCGGCTACGACGCCGAACTCGGCAATGCCACGCTGGGCTACGCGACCCGCTCGCGCCTGACCCGGCAGCAGATTTTCACGAGCACCCTTCAGGGCGACCACCGGTTGGAGGCGCTGAAAGTCCACTGGGCGGCGGTGTACTCGCGGGCCAGCAACGCGGTGCCCGACCAGACCAACGTTCCGCTGCTGGGCGAGCGCAAGGCCAACGTGGAACAGCGCACGACGGTGGGCAATTCGTACCGGCGCTGGGAACACAACACCGACCGCGATCTGGCGGGCTACCTCGACCTGACGTACTCGGCCAAACTCGCCGGGCTACCCGTGGATTGGTCGCTGGGCGGGCTGTACCGCGACAAGCGGCGGGACAATTTTTACAACAACTACCAACTCCGCCCCACGAATTTGCTGGCCCGGTACGGTGAAGATTTTTCAACCTACGCCGACATCGCCTGGACGGTGCAAAACCCCCTGGGGGCCGTTGCCACGGCGTTGAGCTACGACGCCAACGAGGTGATTTCGGCGGGGTACGGGCAGTTCAAAATTTTTAATAGCCACTTTGAACTGGTCGGCGGGGCGCGGGTAGAAGCCACCAACCAGGGTTACGCGATGCGTTTTCAAATCGGCGAAGACCGTCCGACGGGTCGGCAGCAATACACTGACGTGTTGCCCAGCCTGCACCTGCGGCTGATGCCCCGGCCCAACACCAATTTGCGGGCTTCGTACTTCCGCTCGCTCAACCGCCCCGGATTTTTTGAAATCGTACCCTACCGCCTCGTCCAGGAAGAATACCAGGAACGCGGCAACCCCGACCTGAAACGAGCCATCGCCGATAACCTCGACCTGCGCTACGAAGTGTTTCCCCGCCCCTCGGAGCAATTCATGGCCGGGCTGTTTTACAAGCGCATCCAGGACCCCATCGAGTACACTCTCCAGCGCGACGCGATTCGCGGGCAGGACACGTACTACGCGCCCGGCAATTTCGGCACCGCCCAGAACTACGGCCTCGAACTCGATTTTATCAAGTACCTCAAAAACTGGGGCCTCAAGGCCAACTACACCTACACCCACTCGCGGATTACGACGGCCAAATCGAAGCGCATCCGCAACGGAAAAGGCGATTTGGAAACCATCACCGTCGAGCAAACCCGCCCGCTGTACGGGCAGTCGGCCCACGTGGCGAATCTGACGCTGCTGTACAAAAACACCGAAACCGGTTGGGACGCGCAACTGGCCGGAAACTACACCGGCGAGCGCATCAACACCGTCTCGCAATTTGTCGACAACGACCTCTGGCAGAAAGGTTTCGTGCAAATGGACGCTTCGCTCGAAAAAACGGGTAAAAACGGCCTGGGGTTTTTCCTGAAAGCGGCCAACCTGCTCGACACGCCGCTGGAGGTGTTTACCAAAAATTCGAGCGTGAAAAACGAAGGCATTCCGTTCCAAACCCTCTCCGGCAAAACACTGATTCGCCGGGATTTTTACCAGCGCTCGTACCTGGTGGGGGTGCGCTATAAATTTTGAAACCCATATCCGGCTGTCATCCTGAACAGGATGTCATCCCGACGCAGGAGGGATCTCGTTGGCCCCACAGACCCCTTGCCAGTAGCCAATGTACTTGGTAGTCTAACGAGATCCCTCCTGCGTCGGGATGACAACTCAGGGATAGGACCTATAAGAAATTTACTCACCACCTCAGTCTTTGGCAAAAAAACTGAGGCAGTTACCTTTTTCAACCCGATTTCAACTCCTAAAATTTCCCATGAAAAACCTCCTCCCCCTCGCGGTTCTGACCGCCCTGCTCTTCACCGGCTGTTCCAAAAACAGCGACGACCCGACCACGCCCGTTGAAAAACCCGTCACCGTCGAGGGCGTCAGCGGTGAGGTATCCGGCGTTTGGAAAAAAGGCAATACCTACAAAGTGACCGGGCATTTGCAAGTGGCCGCTGGTGCCACGCTCACCATCGAAGAAGGCGTGACCGTGCTGATGAGCGATTCGACGCTGAAACCGGAGTTCGTGATTCGCGGCAATTTGTACAGCCTCGGCACGGCGGCGGCTCCCGTAAAATTCACGGTGCCGGATGCCTGGAAAGTGGCGAAGAATGAATTCGGGGGCCTTTGGGGCGGCCTGGTCGCCGGGCCGACCAGCGCGGAAATCGTGCTCAATAACACCATTCTCGAATACGGCGGGGCTACCACCACCGAGACTTCGCCTTCGGTAAAAGCGGGTCTTTACAAAGCCGCCGCCGGGGAGCGCCTGCCGGTGCTGTACTACCCCAACCTGAACGGCCAACTGGTGGTGCAAAATAGCACGATTCGCAATTTTTACGAAGACGGCCTGTACCTCGAAGGCGGTAAAGTCATCGTGGCGAACAACACCTTTTACACCACGGGCATTGCCAACGGCGACGCGGTAAACATCAAATCGGGCGTGGTGGCCGACGTGGCCTTTAACGTGATTTACAGCCCCAACACCAACGGCCTGAAGCTCTCCAACTCCGGCGACCGCACGCCCCAGGCTTACGTGATTGGCTACAACAACACGATCCTGAACGCCGGCTGGCGGCGGCCCACCACGAAGGGCGGCTCGATTTGGCTCGAAAAATCGGTGCGGGCCGATTTGTACAACAACCTGCTTGCCAACGACCGTTTCGGCATCAAACGCGACAAAGCCGCACCCGAAGATGCCCGCTCAAAAGCGAGCAACACGTTTTACTACGGCTACACGACGGATGCGGTGGCGCAGTTTCAACCCACGGCGGAAATTATATCCGGAGCCAACGACTTGCTCAGTAAAGGAGCGGGCGAAAACGACCCGAAATTTGTGAACTACCCGCTCAGCACCGACCTGAAAAATGCGACCTTCAACCCGGCCTGGGATTTCAGCCTCCAAACCGGTTCGCCGGCGCTGGGCAAGGGCCGCACCGATTTCACGCGCAATTATTCCGCTGGCCTCACCCTCGGCGGCGTACTCTACAAATCGCCCGACCCGGCTACGTTTGTGGGGGCGAAAGGGACGAAGTAGTTATTCCTGATTTGTATCGTAGGGGCAACCCCGGGCGGCGTTCCGCTTGCGGTTGCCCCTGGCCTCTCGGATGGGAGCCGTTTCGGGCAACCGCAAGCGGAACGCCGCCCGGGGTTGCCCCTACGATAGCTGAACCAATTTTTTCGTTGAAAAACTTCCTTCGTTCCCTCGCCCTCCTCGCCGCCCTCCAAAGCTGCCGAACCGAAGCCCGACACGGCGTCACGACCCCGACCGGAACGGAAACATCGGCGGTGAAACCCGTCGTCGTGACCGACCCCGTGCCCCACGACACCGACGACCCCGCCGTGTGGATTAACCCGCAAGACCCAGCTAAAAGTCTGATTATCGGCACCGACAAGGAGCAGGACGGCGGGCTGTACGTTTTCGATTTAGCCGGAAAACTGATTCCCGAAAAATCGGTCAAACCCCTCCAGCGCCCCGACAACGTGGACGTGGAATACGGCCTTACCCTGGCCGGAAAACCCACCGACATCGCCGTCGTGACCGAGCGGTTCACCCACAAACTCCGCATTTTCTCCCTCCCCGACATGAAACCCGTGGACGGCGGCGGTCTGGAAATGTTCGTTGGCGAAACCGGGCCGATGTTCCGCGATTTGATGGGCATCGCGCTGTGCAAGACCAAAACCGGCGAAATCCAGGCCATCGTGGGTCGGAAAAACGGCCCGACCGACGGCAGCTACCTCTGGCAATACCGCCTCGACGACGACGGCAGCGGAAAAGTACGGGCCACGCTGCTGCGGAAGTTCGGGCAGTACAGCGGCCTGAAGGAAATCGAAGCCATCGCCGTGGACGACAAACTCGGCTACGTGTACTATTCCGACGAAGGCAAGGGCGTGCGCCAGTACCACGCCGACCCGGCGAAAGGCAATGCCGAACTGGCCCTCTTCGCCACGACGGGTTTCGCCGAAGATCACGAAGGCATTTCGATTTACGAAACCACCGATAGCACCGGCTACCTGCTCGTTTCCGACCAGGGTGCCAACCGCTTCCAGGTGTTCCGGCGCGAAGGCACGCCGCAGAAGCCTTACGAGCATATCCACGTAAAAACCATCCCCGTGAGCGCCACCCAAAGCGACGGTTCCGAGACCGTGTCCGTCCCCCTCAACGCCCGCTTCCGCCACGGTCTGTTCGTGGCCATGAGCGACGACCGGACGTTTCAGTTGTACCGCTGGGAGGATTTGATGGGGGAGGTGCGCTGAAGTTGGAGGATCGAAAAGGAAGAACAAGAAATGAAAAATAAGGAATAAAAAAAGGGGCAAAATGCCTACCCCTTTTTCATTCCTTATTTTTCATTTCTTGTTCTTCCTTTTCGTGACTACCCTACTTTTGTCAGCCTATCCCATTTATAATGCCTGCACCCACCCGCGCCGAAATCGAAGCCGCCCACGAGCGCATCCGGCCCTACATTCACCGCACGCCCGTCCTCACCTCGCAGACCCTCGACCGCCTGGCCGGGGCCAGCCTGTTTTTCAAGTGCGAAAATTTCCAGAAAATCGGGGCCTTCAAAATTCGGGGAGGCATGAACGCCGTGCTCTCGCTCTCGCCGGAGCAACGGCAGCGCGGCGTGGCCACGCACTCCTCCGGCAACCACGCCCAGGCCATTGCCTACGCCGCCCGGGCGGTGGGCGTACCCGCCTACGTGGTGATGCCGAGCAATTCGCCCCGCGTGAAAATCGAGGCCGTGGCCGGGTACGGCGCGGAAATTACGCTCTGTGACCCCACCCTCGAAGCCCGCGAAAGCACGTTGCGGGCCGTGGTAGAGCGCACGGGGGCGGCCTTCGTTCACCCCTTCAACGACGAGCGGGTCATTGCCGGGCAGGCCACCTGCGCGAAGGAATTGCTCGAAGAAACCGGGCCGCTCAACGTGCTCGTGGCCCCGGTGGGCGGGGGCGGGTTGCTATCGGGCACGGCCTTGAGCGCGGCGTATTTTTCGCCCGGCACCGTCGTGTACGCCGGGGAGCCGGAAGGGGCCGCCGATGCGGTGCTTTCGCTGAAAAGCGGAAAAATTGAAAAAGCGCCCTACGTGGACACCATCGCCGACGGGCTGCTGACCAACCTCGGCGATAAAACCCTGTCTATCATCCGCGAGCACGTCCGGGAAATTCTGCTGGTGAGCGACACGGAAATTCTGGCCGCCCTGCGGCTGGTGTACGAACGCATGAAAATCGTGGTCGAACCCAGTTGCGTGGTGCCCCTGGCGGCCGTGTTGCGCTACCCCGATCGCTTCGCCGGAAAGCGGGTCGGCATTATTCTCACTGGCGGGAACGTGGATTTGGCTAAACTTGGCACCTGGTTTTCCGCCGCCTAAATCTTGTAGTGGAAAAAATCAGGCTGTCATCCCGAGGAACGAGGGATCTTTCGCCTTTGGCCTCCCGATCACTTGGAAGTCTGCCTCGAAAGATCCCTCGTTCCTCGGGATGACAGCGGACTCCTAACTTTCAAACTGCTTCTTCGTCACCGTGGAAAAAATCTACCCTTCCGACCTGCCCCAACCCAGGGGCCACTACGCCCCCGGCATCGTCCACAACGGCACGGTGTACGTATCGGGTCAGTTGCCCGTCGGGGCCGATGGCGAAGCCCAACTTGGCTCCATCGAAGAACAAACCGAACTGTGCCTTCACAACCTCGAACGGGTGCTGCTGGCCGCCGGGAGCGATTTGCAGCACGTACTCAAGCTGACCGTCTTCGTGGCTGACATCGCCCATTGGCCAGTGGTCAACGGCGTGCTGGCGAAGGGTTTCGGCGAGCACCGCCCGGCCCGCGCCGTGGTGCCCTGCAACCCGCTGCACTACGGCTGTGGGATTGAGATGGATTGCGTGGCGGCGGTGGGGGAGTGAAATGGACGCTTCCTACGGCGCAGCCCGAAACGTATACCTTCCTGAACCGACCCGATACATGGCGTACCCCGCTTCCTGCTTTAAAAAATGAACGTCTTTCGCCTGGCGAACGGGTGTACCGCTTTCGGTCACTACCGTCGAATTCTTCGCCGGGACGTACACCGTCGCAGTGGTATTGACGGGAATCTCGACCATTAACTCCACCTGGGAAGCCAGCTTTTTCCACTGGCTGCTCACCCGGCCGTAGGGCGATTCGTAGCTGGCGTCGACGGTGGTGATGTCGCCCACCAGTTTTGGGTAAATAACCCACTCCTTGCCTGCTACCGACGATTCCGCTTCCTGAATGCCCGCTAATTGGGCGTAAAACCATTCCATCAGGTGGCCCAGCATCAGGTGGTTGTTGGAAGCGTCGTGATTGGCCTGCCAGGACTCGGTCAGAGCGGTGGCGCCTTTCACCAATTGGTAGCCGTAGCCCGGCACGTCGGTCCGGCTGTTCATGGCAAAAATCACGTCGGATGCCCCCGCCTGACCCAGGGCGAGCAGCAGGTAGCGGTACCCCACGTCGCCAGCCGTCAGGCTGTTGTCACGGCCTTTGATTTCGCTGATCAGGTTGGCCGAAACGGCCGCCCGGTTTTCGGGTTCGACCAACTTCATGTACAAGGCCATGGCGTTGGCAGTCTGGCTTCCCGTGCCGTACTGCGCCGTTTTGGGATTGTAATACGCTTGATTGAACGCCTGTTTCACGGCGATCGCCAGTTGCTCGTAGCGGGTGGCGTCGTCGGGTTTGCCGAGCAGCCGGGCGATCTGGGCGAGGATCGTCAGGTCGTAGTAGTACGTGGCCGTGGCCGTGATGCCACGGGGCGTAAGCTGCGAAACGCCGGGCGGCTTCGGACCGAGGTCGTACCAGTCGCCGAGGCCATGGGTCAGGAGGTTGTTTTTGGCTTTGGTCGCCAGGTAGGCGACGTACTTCTGCATCATGGGGTAGCTTTCCGTCAGCAGTTGGCGGTCGCCGTACCATTGGTAGAGGTACCAGGGCAGAATCACGGCGGCACTACCCCACTCAGGCGAGTCGCGAAAACCACCCCCGAACCGGGGGTATTCCGGCGCGATGCTGGGAATCAGCCCGTCGGGGGTTTGCGCCTGTTGCATGTCGTGAATGGTTTTTCGGAAAAAACGGGCCACGTCGTACGTGTAGCGAACCGAGCCGCCCATGAGGTGCGTCTGCTCCAGCCAGCCGAGTTTTTCGCGGTGCGGGCAGTCGGTCAGTACGCTGGCCAGGTTGCTTTTGATGCCCCAGTCGATAAGCGTGTCGATGCGGTTGAACAGCGCACTGGAACTCACGAACGACCCAACCCGCCGGGCGGCATTGCGGGTGTGCAAGCCCTTGATTTCCTGAATGACGGGCAACCGGTCGGGGTTTGGCTCACCCGCCGGAACGGCCCCTTCCACCTGCACGTAGCGAAAGCCGTAGTAGGTAAACTGGGGATGCCAGGTTTCAGAGGCCGATCCTCGCAGGGTGTAGGTAAAAAACACCACCGGTCCTACTGCCCGCTGGTCGGCGAGGCTGCTGTCGGTGAGGAGTTCGGCGGGGGTTAGTTTTACCCTGGCCCCCCGCGAACCGGTGACGGTCAGTTGCGGGAGGCCTGACATATTTTGCCCCAGATCGTACACCCAAACGCCCTTCTTTGGACTTTTGGGCCGACCTGCCGTAAACGTTTCGTACATTTTAATTGGCTCCTGCTCCTGCGCCGAAAGCCGGGGTGACCCCTGCACCACCACCGGCGTTTGCCAGGATTGGTCGTTGAAACCGGCCTTCATCCAGCCGGTTTGCTCCCGCGTGGCATCGTAGTCTTCGCCGCCGAATACGCTGCTGAACGTAATCGGGCTTGGGGTGGCTTTCCAACTTACGTCGCTCCCGACCGTCTGCGTCGTGCCATCGGCGTATTCGATGCGGATGTGGGTGATGAACATCGGGTAGCCGTAGGTCACGAGCAGCTTTTTGTACCGTTCGTTGGGAATGTTGAAGAACCCGTTGCCCAGCATCACGCCGAAGGCATTGGCTCCGCTTTTGAGTTGGGGGGTGAGGTCGAAGGTTACGTACTGCGCTACCCGATCGTACTGCGTCCAGCCGGGGTCCAGCACGTGATCACCCACTTTGCGGCCATTCAGAAACAACTCGAAATGCCCCAGTCCCGATACAAACGCCGTGGCACTTCGGACCGGTTTTCGCACGATAATTTCCTTTCTGAACTGCGGAAGTGCATTCGTAGCCGTCACCAGATCGGGGCGGCTGTGTTGGGATTCGAGCGTATTGCCAAACTCCACGGCGGGCACGATTCGCTTGGCCGAATCCATCTTTTCCAAGGCAATCCACTGCGCGTTGCCCCAATCCTGCGTCGTGGGTAAGCCCATCCGCCAGTGCCCCACCGCACTCCAGGCGGAGGGTCGGCCCGCTTTATCCCAGACCTGCACTTTCCAGAAGTACGGCTTTGCCGCCGCCAGGGGCTTCCCGGCGTATGGGACCAGCAGCGACTGGTCAGCGGATTGCCGACCCGAATCCCACAGATTGCCCTGTTGCTTTTGCAACTGCTCCGGCGAATCGGCCACCAGCACCCGGTAGGCCGTTTGCCGCTGATTGCGCTGAGGAGATTGCAACTGCCAACTCAGGCGAGGGTTCGGGGCTTCGATACCCAGCGGATTTTCGCTGAATTCGCAACGTAGGTGGGTGGGCGTTACCTGACCCAGCGCCTGGGCACCGAGCAGGAAAGCACACCCGGTCAGGAGCAGAAAGGCGGATAGAAATCGCATTTTAGTAGGTGAATGTCAGTAAGTTGCTTAGGTTTCTACCGTTCCCGCATTATCCGCACCGGTCCTAACAAGCCCGACGGCACCAGCGGAGAATCTTTGGTGAAATAATTCCAGGTGGTAAAGCAGTACCGCCCCCTGGAAGGACGGGGTTGGTTACGGAGAAACCAATCCGGAAATTCTTTTAAATACCCGCTGGCCTTGTCCAGATGGCCGGGTAGCCATTCGCAGTCGGCGGGTTCTTGCTCATCGCCAATCAGCCGATTCGCCCAGACGTTCGTGACCTCCACAATGACTTGGTTCCTATTGGCTTTCAGTAAACCCGCCGGTACCTTCACGCGCCACGGCGCCGTCCAGACGACGCCCAGGTCCTGGTTGTTGATAAACACCCGGGCTACGTGATGAACGACCCCTAAATCAAGGTACGTTGCTCCTTCGGTTGTGGCGAGGTGCGTGGAGGGCAGATTAAACGACTGCCGGTACACCGCCGTACCGCTGAAGTAGCGGATACCCGGTTCGGGGCGGGTTGTCCAATCGTCGAGTTTGGCGAACGCAACGGCCTGGGCCGGGCCACCCCAGGCTGGATCGAACGTAACCTTCCACGGGCCGGTGAGGGGGGCTATTTCGCTGGGGTTGGAAAAAGTAACTTTTGGTGCAGCGGGCGTGACCGCTTTATCGCGGAAGACGATAAAGAAGCTCTGGGCTTCGGCAAAGTGGAGCGGTATCGTCGTCGTGCCGTTCCCGTTCTCGAATTGAGTCAACGTGCGCATGGTGCCGGTGACGGGGTCCCAGAGTTCGGGTTGCCTGTCCGTTACCCGGAAGGTGCAGGTAGCCGAGCCAGCTTCACGAGCCGTGTTGGCCACGAAATAAAGGTCGGTGGTGCCTTCGTGCCGGTGAATACTCCGGATCGTCGCCTTTCCATAGGTCGTGACTGCGTTGAAATCGGCGTTTATCGGCTCGGCGATACGTCCCCATTGCAGCAGCGCCTGACAGCGATGCCAGTAAGCAACCAGCGCCTTACCGGGTTCCCACCAGGTTTGGGTGCGGTCGAAGTGCGTTCCCCAGCGGCCCATGGTAGCCCCCGGCTTGTAGCGGTCATCCCAGGGCTGCTGCACAAACCGATGCAACACCAGCCGATTGACCCCCGCACAGAAAGCGGCATCGCCAATGGGTTTTAGCCAGGCGGGGGTTTCCGTCCAGGGGCTGTCTTTGGCATCGCCCGTGAACGCCTCGGCTTCTACAATGTTCTGCCCCGATTTTCGCAGCGCGGCCACCGTTGGGTCGAGTTCGTAGGGATCGTACTGACCCCCGTGCGTCCAGAATTCGGTCATTACGTTGTGCACCAGGGGCATGATTTCACCCTGCCGCCAGGGGCCGCCGTAGGGTTCGCTCAAAAATGTCAGGTTGGCGGCTTTCAGTTTTTTAGAGAGCGTGGTGAAATAAATATCCCGGTGAAGGTCTTTAATGGTTGCGTCGAAATCCTGCCGGAATCGAACAGAGTCTTCCTTACCACCCATCCGCCGACCAGCAAACGCCACCAGATACGGTAACGGATCATAACCCCGGCGGGTAGTAAATTCTTCGCGCATTTTTGGTGTCCACGATGGCATGCCCGCTTCGTAGCTATCAAAATGAACATGCGTAAATCCAGTGCCGATCAGGTCACCGAGGTGTTTTTTGATTTCACCGATGACGTGATCCATGTGGAAGTCAACGGCCTGCTGGCTCATTTTGTCGCACTCCAGGCCAGTAGCCTGCCATTGGGCTGGCTGAATCAGGGTTCCGGTCGTGGTGTGTCCGAACCGGTAGATAATCCAGTCGCCGGCGGGGGCGTCCCAGTCCAGTTGTCCGTTGGGCTTCATTTTTCCCGTTAACTCAATCGCATCTGTTTTCGTAACCGGGCCCGTGGCGGGCAGCGCGACTACCGCGATATCTTTGTAATACGTTCCCCGGGCTTCAATTTCCGGAATCTCGACCAGGCCCGTTTTCGGATTATAAACCGGATACGGCGTACGCCCCCGGAGCTTTACCCTGGGCTGGTTCAGAACAACCGCCGTTTTCTGATTACCGGTCCGCTTCGTCTGCGACCAGCAAATCTCCTGCATCGACAGCTCGGGCGTAATCCAGACCCCGCCGCTGGATTCGTAGCTCGGGCCGTTGAACATCCCGAAATCCATCCCCAGCCGTTTCGATTCTTCGGCCGCGTGGCGTACCAGCTTCCACCAGGGTTCGGTCCAGGAAATGAGTTCGGGCGTTGGGCTTTTGCCAATCTCACAGGCCCAGGGGGTGGTCACGTCGGCCAGGCTGAACATGGTGGTGCGGTTGAAGCCTGCTTTCTTGAGCGCTTCCAGGTCGTCCGTAATGCCCTGCTTGCTGAGGTTAGCGCCCATCCACATCCACAGCACCCCCGGTTTGGCACGTTCGGGCGGGTTCTGGAACAGGTCCGCCGGGGATAGGGTCCCCGGCGGGGGAACTTGCTTCAGGGACTGAGCGACCGAGGGGTGTGCCCAGATACCCAGCAGAACAACCAGAACCTGACCCGTGATTTTGAAATTCATGGTGGAATTTAACGCTAAAATCAGTTGCGGGGTGGGTATGCAATGCAACGTCAGACGGAGAAAAAATACTCCTGATTGGGTGTAGGACCAGTTTATCAGCCCACCACTTGAGTGGTGGGAAAAGGAGCGGCCGCAGCGGCGGACCGTTGGGGTGCATGGGTGGAACCGTTTCAACGGTTTACCGGGGAATGTTCAACGAAGTGTGTCATTGATTAAACCTTCAGGTGCGGCCTGACACGGTCGCCGAACAAAATCGACAGTTGGTGAACCGTTAGGGCCCAATTCGCCAGCGGCATGGTCCATTTTTCCATGATGCGCTGAGTGGTCAGGTA
>CAXTIG010000052.1:0-41971 GCA_964244295.1 uncultured Cytophagales bacterium | reverse complement strand
CGTCGTTTGGATTCTATTCAGATCAATTTGCAAACCTTTCTCTGATTATCTATAAGGAGGACATGAATTAAGGAGTAAAGGAGGAAAGAGGAAGGATTGCCATTTCTGCCATTTGCCATTTCGGAGTAGGATGAGCAAATGGCAGAAATGGCAAATGGCAAGTCGATCAGGTTTTGATGTAATGACCGTGCTTAAGTTTGCTGAGTTGCCCCAATTTCTGGAGGCGTTGGAGGTAATTGGTGACATTTCTTTTGCTCATCTCTAAGCCGAAACCCACTCGATCCGCATCGGCCCGCTGGAACTGGTTAGGTAGGGTATGCAGGAACTTTGCCTGCAAAGCCGGGGTCGGGGCATCTGTGGTGCGGGGAAATGTTTCGGCAACTCGGAGCGCGTGTTCAAGTAATACCTCCGCAAGCGACAGGGCCGTCTTGAAATCAGTTTCCGTACACAAAACCGTTTGTGGATACTGATTTTGCTGGTAGGTACGCAGCAGCGACAGAATCAACGCAATTCGGTATGCGCTCACACCAAGTCGAAATAGGGTACTGGTCGCTTCATTACCTTCCACTGCCACCTGCTTCGTTAGCCAAGTTTTCATGGTTCTGTTGAATCGACTCCACTGATCGGGTTGCAGGTCAAACCGAATGGATTGGCCCTCAAACCACTGCGCAACGTCGAAAACGTACCGGGATAACTCTTCAAAGTGTTCATCCAGTGGTATCTTTAATTGACTGGACGACACGTCCCGCCAAACCGCCTCGATGTGGTAGGTGTAAAACAAGAACCGGCTGAACAAGCCATTCTCCGCGTTGGGAATGAGGCTCCGCACCTGACTGGGTGTCCCCGACAATACGACGGAGAGTGCGGGTCGCTTGATCTCGTACCGTTCACCGGTTTTGCGGGCGTAACTCGTGCTTTCGTGGTGGAACGCTTTACGAAGTAAGTCGGAGAAGTTGCCCCAATCCTGGGCCAATGCCCCCGAAAGGGTATCCGCTTCGGTTTCGCAGATGATTCCCCATTCCCCGTTCTCGGACAGGTTTTTGATCAGCGACGCTGCTGAACTATTACCGGGCAGAAAAACGGTTTGGTAAGGTGGCACCGGTTCCTGGACATAATTGGTATCCTTGTTCCGACGAGCCTCTTGTTCGGCCATTTGATAGAGTTGCTGTTGGTGCAAACTCGTTTCAATCCGGCTCCGATGGTAGGCATCCGCTAACTGGCGGGCAAAGGTCAGGCATCCTTTCCCGCTTGCAGGTGGGGCAACCACGAGTACAAACAGATTGCCACCAACGCTGCGCCCGTCGTAAATTCCCTTTACGGTTGGAAAGCAGCCACTCAATACCCCTAACGAGGAGAGCAAAAATGCGTCACGTTCGCGGGCGGAGGCAAATGCATCGACTCCCAATTGCAACAGCATTGGTAAATCCTGGTAGACGGAGGTCGGGAAAGTCGGTGACTCGGATACAAATTCCATAACCGGGTCTTCCTGCAACGCAGTACGATTTGGCTTGTGGCCTAAACTGGATGTATCGTTCCAGGCTACAACGGGTTTGAAGCTCATGGAATTAGCGCAGATCAAATTTTAGACTGCCCATCCGTTGTCCTTGCCCCTTCCGGATCAGATTGATTTGAATTGCCTCCAACTCAGGGTCTTTCCTCAACATGAGTTCAATTTCACTCCGAATTTCATCGGCTGGCAGCAAGTCGCGGTTTGACTCCAGCCCGTCGATCACTTCGCACAGATTGCGTAGAAATTCGTTTTTAAGACGCAGCTTTTCACGATCAACTTGGGCGCTTCTGGCGTACCACTCCACAGCCCGAAGCTGCTGCTCGTAACATACTCTCAGTCGACTGATAGCATTGGATGTGGTCATCGCGCACCTCCCTTCTTCGGTTTCGAACGAACTACGTGCTGGTGGGCGGCACTAATGCGTTCATCGGGAGTGCCCCGCCGATTGGTGAGCATCCACTCGCGGAGTTCCTCTTCATGAAAAACCAATTTTCCGAACGGTTTGTAATGCGGAATCGTCCCTTGATGGGCCAGATTGTAAACTGTCTGTTTAGCCAGACCCGTTACTTCTATGGCTAAGGCTACCCCGCCGATCCGGTTGGGTAGTGGAAGCTTATTAGTATTTTTAGCCTGAGAGGCTCGTTGAATTTCGTCCACCTCTTCTCGGACAATGGATCGGATGGATTCGAGAAGAGCGGAATACGCGGCTTGGGGGGAATTACTCATTTTTGGAGAGAGGCGTTGTTAGTTGTAAACCTCGGTGTAAAGATTTACCAACCCCAAAACCTGCTGGCGCACTTTGGCGCATGTTGGCGCACCCACCCGCCAAAAATTCGTCCTCAATACCGCACGTTCTTCAAATACTCATATCACCGGGATACTGATTTTTCCTCGAATCCCCTTTGCCTCCAAAAATTTACCGAGGTAGAAAAATGAAGTTTTTGTATGCAAATTGTATGCAAATAAAAAAGCCAGCCATGTTTTTTAGGACATAACTGACTAATTATCAAGTGGGCCCTGCTGGGTTCGAACCAGCGACCAATTGATTATGAGTCAACTGCACTAACCACTGTGCTAAGGGCCCAGGCTTCGACGCTAAACAACGCCGAATCATCCCGCAAGTTTACGGCTTTATCGCCATTTGGTCAATGATCGGTTAAACTCTGACCCCAAAACGCGTTCTTAGTCCCACACAAACCCCCGTTTTTTCAGCATGAAAAAGCTCCTTAGTTTCAGCATTGCCGTACTTTTTGCCGTCGGTACCACCTTCGCCCAAGGAGGTGGAGCCAATGCCACCCCCGAAGAGCGCGCTCAGCGCCAGACGGCCCAATTGAACGAGGCCGTCAAACTCGACAAGACCCAGGAAGAGAAAATCTACGCCCTCAACCTCGACCGCGCCAAACAGATGCAGGAACTCCGCGCCAGCGCCGGAGGCCGCCCCGACCGGGAGAAAATGCAGGAAATGCAGAAGTCGTTCGAGGAAAAACTGAAGCCCATCCTGACCGCCGAGCAGTGGACGGCCTACGAAAAACTCCGCGAAGAACAGCAGAGCCGGATGCGTAACCGGCAGCGGTGAGGCAGTTTGAGGGTTTGAATGGTTTGAAGGTTTGATGGATTTTTACTTTCATACTTTCAAACCATTCAAACCCTCAAACTTCAACCGTACTTTTGGCGAAAACAGCCGCTGCCTTGAACAAAAAAAAAGTCATCAACGACCCGGTTTACGGCTTCGTCACCATCCCCAACGAGTTGCTGTTCGACCTCATCGAACACCCCACCTTTCAGCGGCTGCGGCGGATCAAGCAACTCGGCATGGCCGAATATGTGTACCCAGGGGCGCTGCACACCCGCTTTCACCACGCCCTGGGAGCGATGCACCTGATGGGCGAGGTGATTGCCAGTCTGAAAAGTAAAGGCCACGCCATTTCCGACGACGAATGCCAGGCCGCCCAAATTGCCATTCTGCTTCATGATGTAGGCCACGGCCCCTTTTCGCACGTACTCGAACATACGTTGTTCGATCATGTCCCCCACGAAAACATCTCGCTGCTGCTCATGGAAGCCCTCAACCGCGAATTCGGTGGGGCACTCACGCTGGCCATCCAGATGTTTGCGGGGCAATACGAGCGGAGGTTTTTCCACCAGTTGATTTCCAGTCAGCTCGACATCGACCGCCTCGATTACCTCAACCGCGACTGTTTTTTCACGGGCGTGACCGAAGGCAGTATCGGCTCCGAGCGCATCATTAAAATGATGGACGTGTTTGACAATCAACTGGTTGTTGAGCAAAAAGGAATGTACAGCATCGAAAACTTCCTGACTTCCCGGCGGCTGATGTACTGGCAGGTTTATTTGCACAAGACCAGCATCTGCGCCGAGACGATGATGGTGCAAATTATCCGGCGCGCGCGCGAACTCTGCCGGGGCGGCACGCAGGTGTACGCCACCCCCGCCCTCGACTTGTTTCTACACGGTGAAGTGACCCTCGACGAATTTCGCGATGATCCGCAGATTCTGGAGGCGTTCACCCAACTCGACGACTACGACCTCTGGGGAGCCGTGAAGCAATGGGCGCACCACCCCGACCGCATCCTGCGCAGCCTGAGTCGGATGCTCCTCGAACGAAAACTGTTTAAAATCACGCTTTCCAACCAGCCGATTGAAACTTCCGTGATCAACTTGCTCCGGCGCGACCTGCGCGGGCAGCCGGGCGTGACCGAAACCGACCTCCCTTACCTGCTCGTGGAAGGCAGCACCACCAACGCGGCCTACGTCAGCAACCGCCAGAACATTTGCATTTTGACCAAAGATCAGCGCGTGGTCGACATCGGCGAGGCCTCGGATTTGCCCACCATTCAGGCCCTGAGCAAGATTGTGCGCAAATACTACGTGTGTTGGGCCAAAACAGTATATTTGCAACTTTGACGGCCCCGACCCTGCCGTTTTGTTGGATTATCCGAAGGTTGACCGCGCCGGGAACGCAACACCCCCAGCCCCTTGGCACTCAGCCGCAGCCCAGATCTATGGAATTTACCGTGGCCCAAATCGCCCAGTTGCTGGGCGGCGACGTTGAGGGAGACGCCTCCCGCCGCATCAACCAGTTGGCGAAAATTGAAGAAGGTACCGAGGGCGCCCTTTGTTTTCTTTCCAACCTGAAATACGAGCAGTTTCTTTACTCCACGGCGGCCTCGGCGGTCATTGTGGGGCGAACCTTCGAGGCCAGGAAAGCCATTCTGCCGACGCTAATCCGGGTCGATGATGCCTACTCGGCCTTTTCCCGGCTGCTCGAAGAGTACGACAAGGCACTAAAATTTAGTAAAGTTGGCGTGGAAATCCCTTCGTTCATCGGCGAAGGCACCGACGTCGGCGTCGGCATTTACCGGGGCGTGTTTTCGGTGATTGGTAAAAACTGCCGGATTGGCGTAAACGTCAAGATTCATCCCCAGGCTTACGTGGGCGACAACGTGCGCATCGGCGACAACACGGTGATTCACGCCGGGGTGAAAATCTACGATAACTGCGTCGTTGGGGCGCGTTGCACCCTCTACCCCAATGCTGTCATCGGCTCCGATGGGTTTGGCTTTGCCCCCCAGCCCGACGGCAGTTACCGGGCCATTCCGCAACTGGGCAACGTCGTGCTCGAAGACGACGTCAGCGTCGGTTCCAACACCACCATCGACTGCGCCACCATGGGCAGTACCCTCATTCGCCAGGGTGTGAAACTCGACAACCTCATTCAGATCGGGCACAACGTCGAGATTGGCAAACACACCGTCATCGCCGCCCAAACCGGCGTATCGGGATCGGCCAAAATTGGTGAGTATTGCCAGATTGGCGGACAGGTGGGGGTGACCGGACACATCAGCATTCCTAACCGCACCATCGTCACCGCCAAAACCGGGGTTTCAAAGTCCTTCCGAAAGGAGGGTCTCGTGCTGGGGGGTAATCCAGCCACCGAAAATACCGACTACCTCCGTTCCCGGGCCATTCTCCGCCAGCTTCCGCTGGTTTTTCCCCAACTGACCAAACGCGTCGGAGAAATCGAAAAAGAAGTAAAAGCCCTAACTTTGCCCGCCGGTGAACCAGAGTCGCTTCCCTAATCATGGGCGCGTTCCAGCGTTTTTAAGTTTTTTGGTTTTGCAAACGCGTTGAAAAAGAACGCTCAAACACAAAAACGAAAAACTTCTAAACCCAACCCAGCCCTTCTTTTTGATGAACATCAAGCAACACACCATTTCAAAGGCCGTTTCACTGTCGGGCGTCGGATTGCACACGGGCGTACAGGCCACGATGACCTTCGTGCCCGCCCCCCCCAACCACGGATTTAAATTCCAGCGAATCGATTTACCGGGCCAACCCGTGGTGGACGCCGATGTCGACAACGTCGTTGACCTTTCGCGCGGCACCACCATCGAACAAAACGGCGCACGGGTCAACACCGTCGAGCATACCCTGGCGGCCCTCGTCGGGCTGCAACTCGACAATGTGCTGATTCAACTCGACGGCCCGGAGCCGCCCATCATGGACGGCTCGTCGATGAAATTCGTGGAGGCCCTCGAAGAGGCGGGCCTCGAAGAGCAGAACGTGCTGCGCAACTACTTCGAGGTGCCCACCGAGGTGCGCTACCGCGAAAAAGAGCGCGACGTGGAAATCGCCGCCCTGCCCCTCAACGACTACCGACTCACGGTGATGGTGGATTACAACTCCAAAATCCTGAGCAGCCAGCACGCCACCCTCAACGACATCAGTCTGTTTTCGCAGGAAATCGCCCGGAGCCGCACGTTTTGTTTTCTACACGAACTTGAAGCCCTGCACGAGGCCAACCTCATCAAAGGCGGCGACCTCTCCAACGCCATCGTGATCGTGGATCGCGACGTGGAAGAAGGTGAACTTGACCACCTGGCCGAACTCCTCGGCAAACCCCGCGTGCGGGTGGAAAAAGCGGGCATTCTCAACAACGTCGATCTGCACTACACCAACGAACCCGCCCGGCACAAACTCCTCGACATGGTCGGCGATCTGGCCCTGGTGGGTCGCCCGCTGAAGGCCCAGATTCTGGCGGCCCGGCCCGGCCACGCGGCTAACGTGGGTTTTGCCAAAAAAATAAAAAAGCTGATGCTCGACACCCAAAAAGCCGGGGTTCCGACCTACGACCCCAAAGTGCCCCCGGTGCTCGACATCAAGCAGATTTCGGCCCTGCTGCCCCACCGCTACCCCTTCCAGATGATCGACAAAATCACCTACCTGGACGAAGTCAGCGTGATCGGCGTTAAAAACGTGACTATGAACGAGCCGTATTTCATGGGCCACTTTCCCAACAATCCCGTGATGCCGGGCGTGATGCAGGTCGAGGCGATGGCCCAGACGGGCGGCATCCTGGTGCTCAGCAGCGTACCCGATCCCGAAAACTACTGGCCCTACCTGGCCGTGATTGAAAACTGCCGGTTCCGCAAAAACGTCGGTCCCGGCGACACCGTTGTGTTTCGCTGTGAACTCCAGACCCCCATCAAACGGGGCATCGCCAAAATGCACGGCACGGCCCACGTGGCCGGCCAGTTGGTCTGCGAAGCCGACATGACAGCAAGTTTAGTACGGAAAAAATAGGTTTTCAGTTTTCGGTTTACGGTTTTCAGTTGTTGGAATTTCAGCCCTGAAAAACTTCAAACTGCAAACTGTTAAACTGCAAACTGTTTATGATTCAACCCCTCGCCTACGTTCATCCCGATGCCCGCATTGCCGCCAACGTGGTGATCGAACCCTTCGCGGTGATTCACAAAAACGTGGAAATCGGCGAAGGCACCTACATCGGCTCGAACGTGACGATCTTCGAAGGTGCCCGCATCGGCAAAAACTGCCGGATTTTCCCCGGCGCGGTCATCGCCGCCATTCCCCAGGACCTCAAATTCAAAGGCGAAGACAGCCTGGTGGTCATCGGCGACAACACCACCATCCGCGAATGCGTGACCATCAACCGGGGCACCTCGGCCTACGGGCGCACCACGGTCGGCTCCAATTGCCTCGTGATGGCCTACGTCCACATCGCCCATGACTGCATTTTGTGCGACAACTGTGTGATTTCTAACGCCGTACAAATGGCCGGACACGTCGAAGTGGGCGACTGGGCCATCGTAGGAGGCACGACGGCCATTCACCAATTCTGTAAAATCGGACCGCACGTCATGATTTCGGGCGGTTCGCTGGTGGGCAAAGACGTTCCCCCCTTCACCAAAGCGGGCCGCGAGCCGTTGGCCTACGTGGGTCTGAACTCGATTGGCCTGCGTCGACGGGGTTTTTCCAACGAAAAAATCGCCGAGATTCAGGAGATCTACCGCTACATCTACCTGCGGGGCTACAACAACTCCGAGGCCCTCAACCGGATCGAAATCGAACTGCCCGCCTCCGCCGAACGCGACGAAATCGTCAACTTCATCCGCAACTCCGAGCGCGGCATTATGAAAGCGCCGGGAAGGACGGGAGTAGTGGAATAATTGACAATGGAGAATGGAGAATGGAGAATGAAATGCACGACTGCATTTCATTCTCCATTCTCCATTCTCAATTCTCCATTTTTTGTGCGCCTCTCCCTTCAAAACCTCGGCAAGCGATTCGACCGGGAGTGGATTTTCCGGGGACTTTCGCTCGACCTGGTACCAAGCGAGCCGCTGGCCGTAACGGGGCCGAATGGCAGCGGCAAATCTACCTTGCTTCAGGTGCTGAGCGGGGCCGTACCCGCCAGCGAGGGTACCCTCTCCTACCGGCTCGCCGATCGGCCGATCGAACCCGAGGCCATTTTTCGTCACCTTACTTTCGCTGCGCCTTACCTCGAATTGGTCGAGGAGTTTACCCTCGTTGAACTGCTGCGCTTTCACGTTCGCTTCAAACCCCTGCGGCGGGGCCTGACACCCGACGGTTTTGCCGAACTGCTCGAACTTTCCCACGCCCGGCACAAAGTTCTCCGGTACTTTTCATCGGGTATGAAACAGCGGGTTAAACTTGGTCTGGCGCTGTATTCCGAAGCCAGCCTGGTGCTCCTCGACGAACCCACCGCTAATCTCGACGCCCAGGGCGCCGCTTGGTACCAGCAGCACGTGCGCCAACTCCCCCCCGACGTCACCCTGATCATCGCCTCTAACCAACCCGCCGAATACGATTTTTGCGAGCGGATACTCGACATTCGGTCGATAAAAAGTAGGTGATTAGGAAGTGGGTAGTGGCTTTGCACCCGTCGATGTCGATGCGGGTGGTTTGCGAGAAAGGGCCCTCGGTAGCAGCCGGACACCCACTTTACGGCCGTTCCCTACCGGGCAAGCAGGCGCGGCAATCGCTGGTTTCGGAACAACGGCTTCCTTTTACCTTTGAAAAACGGGGTGCCACTTCCCAGCGGGCCACGTTTTTTTCGTAGCTTACGGGTCCCCATTCGCCGCACCATGCGAACGTTTTCCGTACTGCTCTTCTCTTTTTTTAACCTCGCCCTGGGCCTCGGCCCCGCGCAAGCCGCCCCCACGCCGGGGCCGCGTTTCGTGCGGAACGACGGACAGTGGGACCCCGAAATCCGATTTCGGGCCGACGTGCCGGGCGGATTTTTGCTGGTAAAAAAAGCTTCTCTGCGGTACGTATTTTTCGATACGAATGCCCTCAATGCCCGCCATCAACCGAAACCGGACGATCGCCCTGCCCCCGCACTCTTCGATGCCCAAGCCATCGCAATAACCCTGGAAGGGGCCAACCCCGACCCCCGAGCCGAAGGTCGGCAACCCGACGGAGTGCCACGAAGTTATTTTCTGGGCGACCGCAGGGCCAGTGACGTGCCTGCCTTTAGCGAAGTGTGGCTGCGGGAAGTGTACCCCGGCATCGACCTGCGGCTGTACGCGCACCAGACCACCCTCAAGTACGAATTTGTGGTAGCGCCGGGCTTTAGCCCGGCAACCATCCGTCTGCGCTACGACGGGGCCGACGCCCTGCGCCTCGAAAACGGAAATCTCCACGTCGCCCACCGCTTCGGCACGCTGAAGGAACTGGCCCCCTACTCGTTTCAGGATACCCCCAACGCCCGCAGCCGCGAAATCACGTCCCGGTTTTTACTGGAAAAAAACACCGTCCGTTTCCAAATCGGCACCAACTACGACCCGCGCCAGCCGCTGGTGATCGACCCCGCGCTGATTTTCTCGACCTTCAGTGGCTCGGTAGCCGACAACTGGGGCCACACCGCCACCTACGATGCGGCGGGCAACCTGTACTCCGGCGGTTCGGCCCTCGACGTGACGGGCTTTCCCACCACCAACGGGGCTTTTCAGGTGCGGGGCGGGGGCGTGTGGGACGTGGCGATTCTTAAATTCAGCCCCGACGGAACCCGTCTGCTGTACGCGACGTACCTCGGCGGCAATGAAACCGACGTGCCCCACAGCCTGATCGTCAATTCTCAGGGCGAACTCGTGATTTTTGGAACGACTTCTTCCAATAACTTTCCCACGACCGCTACGGGTTACGACCGCAGTTTCAACGGCGGGCAAGCCCTAAACGACAACAACGCGCCCGTCAACGGCATGGATTACGCACGGGGAAGCGACCTGTACGTGGCTAAACTCAGCGCCGACGGTCGCCGCCTCACGGGCAGCACCTACCTCGGCGGCGCGGGAAACGATGGCCTCAACCTCAACCGCTCGCTCAGCATTCGGAACTACGGCGATGCTTACCGGGGCGAAGTCATGACCGATTCGATCGGGCGGGTGTACGTCGCTTCCGTCACGGCTTCGGCCAATTTTCCCCTCGTCAACCCAACCCAAACCCAGCGTCGGGGCAGCTACGACGGTGTGGTGCTGCGACTTTCACCCGACCTGGCCCGGCTCGAATGGAGTACGTTGCTCGGTGGCAACGGCTACGATGCCGCCTACGGTCTGCGCGTAGGCGCATCGGGATCGGTGTATGCAGTGGGCGTAACGGCCAGCACCGATGCCCTCGCCCCCTCGCTGGGCACCAACTCCGGCGCGTTCAAACGCCAAAGTTCGGGTACCGAAGATGGGTTCGTGGTGCGCTACACGCCCGTGTTGGAACTGGGCAATTTTAGCTTTCTCGGCTCCGACGATGCTGACGTGGCCGCTCTCGTGGATTTGGACAAAGACGAAAATGTGTACGTGCTGGGCCTCAGTTCGGCGGGTCGCTACCCGGTTACAACGGGCACCTACCAAAATACGGGCAGCGGGCAGTTTATCCAGGCACTCGACAAAACGTTGTCGCGAAGTCTTTTCTCGACCGTCGTTGGCTCCGGTCGTGGCTCGCCCGACATCGTACCGACAGCCTTCCTCGTGAGCGAATGCGGCAACCTGTACCTCAGCGGCTGGGGCGGGCGCACCAATTCCACGCTGGGTTTACCGCTTCCCTCCCGGAGCAGCACCAACGGCCTGCCCGTTACGCCCGACGCGTTTCGCAGCACGACCGATGGGAGTAATTTTTACCTGATGATGCTCGAAACCGGGGCGAAGTCTTTGCTCTACGCCACGTTTTTTGGCAGCAACGGCACCGGTCCCGGCGACCATGTGGACGGCGGCACCTGCCGTTTCGACAAACGGGGCTTCATTTACCACGCCGCCTGCGCCTGCGGCAGTTCCGCCAGTAACTTCACCACGACACCGGGGGCATGGTCACGAATCAACGCGAGTGACAACTGCAACAACGCCGCCTTTAAATTCGACATCGACCGGCTCAAGGTCAGTTTCGACGTGTACCAGGGCAACCGCAAGGATTCCATCAGCGGGTGTCCGCCCCTCGCGCTGCGGTTCGTCAACACCAGCGAAGGCGGCAAAACCTACCTCTGGACCGTGCAAGGTCCGTCGGGCAGCACCACGGCTACCACCCCGACGGAACTGGCCCAGACCCTCACGGTGGCGGGCACTTATACGATCACGCTGAAAGGTACCAACCTGCTCAGTTGCCAGCGCGAGGCCATCGCCACGCGCACGATCACGGTGGGCATCGGGTCGATCAACGTCCGGCCCGACACAAGCGTGTGCGCCGGGCAACCCGTGCAATTGTTCGCTTCCGGGGCTTTGCGCTACGAGTGGAGTCCGGCGGCGACCCTGAGCAACCCCGGCATTCCCAACCCCGTCGCCACGACCCAGGCTACGACCACCTACACCGTCCGCACCGTGGACGCGGCGGGCTGCATTGCCCAGCGCAACGTCACCGTGACCATCGACGAACGGTTTAAACCCCAGCTTTCCCTCGAAAAATCGGAAGAATGTGGGGTGCCCCTCAGCCTGAAGTTGGGATTGCTGAATCCGGGCACCGAGCGTTACGTCTGGCTGTTGGGAAACGGCGACACCCTGCGCGGGCCACAGCCCGACCCCTACCAGTACCCCAAACCGGGCCGGTACACGATTACCGCCCAGGCGTTTCGGGGCACCTGCCGCCTGAGCACGTCGGAGGAAGTGGAAATTGAGCCGCCGTTGGAGGTCCCCAATGTCATCACGCCCAACGGCGACGGGCGCAACGACCACCTCGATCTGGGCCGGACGGGCCTGAAATTAGACGTGTACAACCGCTGGGGAAAAGCCGTGTTGCTGACCGAAAACTACCCCAACGACTGGGGGCCAGGCGTGCCCAACGGCACCTACTATTACTTGCTTACCGCCCCCAGTGGGGCCAAATGCAAGGGCTGGATTCAAGTGATGGACTAACCAACGTTTCGCATGAAAAAATCAGGACCTGGAATTGCCTTCATCGCCATTGGCTTTGCGTTTATCACGATTGGATTTGGAAGTCAGCGGGCTTTCTTGGGCGTAGGTGTCGCGTTTATCGTCATCGGCCTTGTCCGTCAGCGCCAACAACAGAAGAAGGATCGATCGCCTTCTTCACCTGATGACTCAGAGCGAGGGAATGATTCGGTTGCGCAAAAGCCGTAAATTGAACCTGTTTAGTCGTTCCCTTTCTTGGTTGGAAAAAATTCTTGGTTCTTCAAATGAGTGGAACTCGTTTTTCCATCACGAAATCTTCCATCAAAAACCCGTTGCCGATGTCGATGTCTTCGTGGCCCACAGTTTGGAACCCCAGCTTTTCATAAAACTGCACCGCCGGATTGTACCGGTTCACATTGAGCGAAATCACCGAATTGCCTGCCGCCCGCGCCATCATCCCAACCCGGTCGATTAAAGCCCTGCCGACGCCCTTGCCCTGGCTTTCGGGCAACAGGTAAATTTTGTGCAGTTTCGTAGTGGACTTTCCCTCGTAATTGGTTTCGTACGACGCATAACCCAGGTAATTTTCTCCTTCACGGGCGAGCAAAAACCGGTGTCCCGATTCCACAACCTGCTTTTCCAGGGCGGGCAGGCTGTACATCAACTCCAGCATATATTCGATTTGTTCGTCCGAAAGAATGGCCCCGAATGTACTCGGCCAAGTGCGCTGAGCGATGTCGCGGATAAGAGGAAAGTGGAATTCCGAGGCTTCAACCAGCTCAATCATTTTGAATCAACGTGTTGAAAATCAGAAAATTCGTAATTCTATTTCTCCACTACCCACACTTCTACCCGGCGATTTTTCTGGCGATTATCTTCGGTGTCGCTGGGGGCAAGGGGGCGGGAATGGCCGAAGCCTTCGTAGCGGATTCGGGCGGGGTCGATGCCCTTCTCGATGAGGTAATTGGCCACGGCCCCGGCACGAGTGTCGGACAGAAAGAAATTCAGTTTTCGGTCGCCGAAGCGGTCGGTGTGGCCGGCCAGTTTGAGTTTTACCGTCGGGAAATGAACCAGCAGAGCGGCCAGTTGGTCGAGTTGGGCGGTCGATTCATCCCGGATTACGGCGCTGCTTTGTTCAAAATTGAGCTGCTCCAGGGGCAGAAAAGCGGCGGATTCCCGGCCCTTCTCCGAGCCGAACAGACGCATTGTGGCCCGGTCGACCGTCGCCAGTTTTTCTTCCCACACCGACACGTAAGCGGGTTTTGGTTTCGGTTCTGCCGCAACAGCGGCGGCGCGCTCGCTCGTAAACCCGTCGAGTACCGACACCGATTGCCGTTCGGAAGGCGCGATGTCGCGGCGCAACATCACCAGAATCGTGGATTGGTCGGGACGGGTCAGGGTATCGCGGTAGGGCACGAAGCCCGGCGCTTTTACTTCGATGGTGTAGTTAACGAGGGGTTTCAGGTTTACTTGCCAGTCGCCGGTGTAGCTATCGAGACGGCCCGACACGGGTTGCAGGCTCTCGTCGCGCACATCGAGGTCGTATTTACTGATGGCCTGGTTGTAATCCTCGCCAATGACCCGAATCGAATACGGACGAACGGCCAGTTCTTCCTGGGTTTTCAGCCGCAGGGTCACTTCCTGGGTGAGCCGGGTATCGCTGATTTCCTCCGACTGCACAACGTAGCCGGGGGCTTTCACCAGCACGCGCAGGGGCTGGGAAGGTTCGGTGGAAAGCTGGAGGCTGGCATCCTGGGCAGTCTGACTTTCGCCCGGCTGACCCGTGGTCGGATTTTCCGTTTGAACCAAAAAGCCAGGTGGGATGGGCAAGCCCGTGCGATCGTCGACCACGTTGACCAGCACCGACACGGGTTCAGGGACCATTTCCATCGCTAAAATCACGGAAGTCTTGGCCGGGTTGCCGAGCCGGTCGAGGCGGAGGGTCCGGCGCACGGGCAGGTATCCCGGCAGGCTGGCCTCCACCACGTAGGTATCGCCGGAGCGGAGGTTGAGTACGCAGGGGCCGTCTTGTAGGCTTTTCCGAAAAGGCGTTTTGGTTTTGGTTCCGGCGATGGTGAGGTAGGCCGGGATTTCCTGTCCCTGCTTGTCACGGGCTTCGATTTTTACCCGGTACAGGGCAATCACCCGGAGGGGTTCTGGCCCGGCCAAGCGTGGCCCGGCCAGGCGTGGCCCGGCCAGGCGTGGCCCGGCTTGACCGAGTTCCGGCCCGGCCTGGCCTGAATCGGGCCAGGCCGCTAAAAGGAGGAGAAGAAATTGGATACGTCTCAACATGGGTGGGGACCGAAGGGGCGGATTCTGGCCCTAAAATAAAAGGTCAGGCGGGGAAATTCAAGGGGTGTCCGACCCCAGTTGAGACAAAATGTATTTCCTGACTAGTTTCAGCACGTCTTTTTTGTCGATGCTGTCTTCTTCCGATTTGTCGTAAATCGTGACAAGGTACACGTCCGTGCCTTCCGTCGTTTGCTGAACGAGGTACGTGATTACCCGAAACCCGCCACTTTTTCCACCGCCTTTGCTCCGGGTACTGACTCGTATTTTGTATAGCCCGGCTCCGAGGGAGGTGCCGAGTGTAGGTTCTTCCAACAACGATTCCCGCAATGCAAAAAGGTCTTGCTCAAGCGTTGAAAACTTCTTGACGAGTCGCTTTGCCTGGGTAGCAAAGTGCGGAATGGCGATGACCTTATTTGCCATACAGCGCCTCTTCAAGGGTCATTGGTTTGATTTCGCCGCGTTGGATTCTTGCAACATCCTTCAAACCCTCTTCAATTTTTGCCAAAATCCGGCCCGTTTTCGGCTTTTTTGGAGTGCTTACTTTCGCGTCCACGGCTTTCGCAACGGCCCTGAACATCGGCAGGTGTTTCTCGTCAGTTTCGATGAGTATCGTCGTCATGGCTTGCTGATTTTTGCCAAAGTTAAAAAAATACCCGGCGGGAAATTTCTACCGGGTTGGTCTGTGCTTGGCTTTACGGTGTAGTTACCGTTACTGTCTTTTCTTAAGTTGTCATCCTGGAAGGACCTCGCTGGGATACCGTTCCCCTTTCAGGAAGCTCAACGGTAGTCCGACAAGGTCCTTGCAGGATGACAAGCTTTAGTAACTCTCTTCACTCCGCCAGATTAAACCGAATCCGCACCCCGCCCGCCGTCGTGGCCCGGCGGAACGAATTGGAAACCAGCGGCTCGTTGACCAGCCGGTCGAAATACAACTGGACGTTGAGGCGGCGGTTGACGTTGTAACTCACCGTCGGGTTTAGCTGAAAAATGATGTTGCCCGAGGTGGGGATCGTCTCGGCGTCGAGCTTGCGCTGGAGGATGCGCTGGTCGCGCATGGTGAGTTGCAGGTTGAATTGCAAATCGTTTTTGAGCCGCACCCGCCGCCCGCCGACGCGGAAAGGCACCCGCAGGTTTTGCTTCGTAAACCCAATCCGGGCCACGAAATCCTTGTTGTTCACCTCGTTGACCGAGGCGTTGGTCAGCCAGAGGCCCACGTTGCGGTCCTGGTTGTAGTCGATGCCGCCGCTGAGGCCGTTTTTGAGTCGAAACTGCACGCCGATGAAGGGCGCGAAGCGTTCGACGAACGAAATTACGCTCATCACGTACACCGGCACGAACTGATTCTGGTCGTTGAACCGCGTGGCGAAGGGGTACTCCGGCGCGGTGAGTGCCACGAAGGCCGCGTCGTAATCGAGCGAGGAAACGAAGCTGCCGACGTTGTAGGTCGAGGAATAGCTGTGGCGGAGGGTAATGCTACTGAAACGCTTGCGAAACCAGGGCTGGTTGATGAGGCCGTTGTAGGTCAAACTCCAGTTGGGCAGGGGAATTTTGTAAAACGGCGAAAACTTCACCTTGTCCGGGCTTTTGCCGCTGTAGGCCGCAAAAAAGGCCGGAATCAGCACGTCCTGCGAGTTGAGGTTGTAGGCTTCGCCCGCCGGGTTGGCGGTTTTAATCCGGTTGAGCAACGTTTGTCGATACTCTTTAAACCGCTCGAAATTGGCCGAGTAGTTGTTTTTGTCCGTTTTTTCAAAGGCCGTCAGAAACGAGAGGTACGACATCGAGTAATTTCCCGACCGCACCGGACTCTGACTCACGAACGGCCCGCCGTCGGTGGCGGGGCGGTAAAATTCCTGGTAGTTGTCGGAGCGGTTGTAGCGCATATCCACCAGCACCCGGAAATCTTTGAAGGGTTCGAGCGTGGTGGTGGCCGTAAACGCCTTCGTCACCGATTGCACGAAAGGCTGGTTTTGCACGGTGCTCCGCGAGAGCCAGCCGTTGTCGGCGGCGCGGAACCGGATGTCCCCGTCCTGACTGCCGAGGATGAACGCCCCGCCGGGTGCGCCTTCCCGGCTGTTCCCGAAAAAACGCGGGAAAGGCAAAAAGCCGGGCATGATCGTGTGTTCCTGAATCGAGTAGTTGTAATTGATGCCCCGCACGGTGAGCAGCACCCGCGCCAGGGATTTAACGAACTGACTCGGCTGACGCTCCACTTCCTCGAAATCGCCGGGGCTACGGGCGATGTCGCGCCGGGGCGGGCGGGGCGAATTGACCCAGCGCAAACCCGCGATTTTGTTGTACAGCGCCACGAAGTCGATGCGGCCCACCAGCGCCCGTTCGCGGCTGTTGCGAATCACGTTGCCGAAAGCCTGCCCCGACGAATCGACGATGCCGAGCGAGTTGGCCTGGAAATTCACGCCCACGTTGTACACGGCCTGGGCGGTGAGCCAGTCGAAAAAGGGCGTTTTCTGGAGCGGCAACTGCCAGGTGGTGCCGATGCGCTGGTCGAAGTTTTTGGTGCGGCCAAAATTGGTCAAACTGCGCCACACCGAATCGCGCTTGGCCTGAGAGTTGACCTCGCCGTAGGGTTCATCGACGATGGCTTGCGAAGCGGCCACGTAGTTGAGCGTCAGGCTCTGCGAGAGGTTCCAGACGGCGGCGTAGTTGCGGTTGAAGAGCCAGTATTTTTCAAACTGCGCCGGTACGCCCTGCGTGGTGAGCGTGGGCGGGAAGGTCGAGGTGTTGGGGTCGGCGTTGCGGAGTTGGGTTTTGATGAAACTCCGGTCCATGAATCCCTGAAAACTGACGCTGCTGGGCAAGAGGCTCAGGTTGAAATCCTTGACCAGCGCCCACACGGGTTTTTCAAATGCCTTTGAATTTTTGAACGGACTCCAGTAGCGCGGTTGCCGGGTGTAGCTGTACGTGATGCCGCCCCGGTGCGAAATCTGCCGGTATTCGTCCAGCAGCACGCTGGTGCGGAGGGCGTCGGAAAAGGCGTAGGTAGCCGAAAAGTTCTCGACGTCGTAAAACCGCGCCTTCGCGGCGGGGTCGAGGCGGATTTTACGGACGTTTGAGAAATTGATGGATTTCCGGGTCTGATTTTCTTCCACCATCTTCCGGTAGTTGCGGCGGCGGCCTTCGTCGTTGATGCTGCTCAGCGACAAATCCAGTGGCATATCCGGGTCGAGCGGGTTGAAATTCGGCTTCACCGTGCGCCGGTCGTAGCTGATGTACACGGGGATGCGCAAGCCCCATTTGTCGGGCAACAATTTGTCGAGGGCAATGCTGGACGCCAGGCCCATTTCCAGGCTGTTGGCGCGTTCCCGCTCCGAAATCCGGGTTTGCACCCCGCCGTAGCCGTAGGTTTTGAAAGCCCCCGTCAGGCTAAGGTTGGCAAAATCGGCCAGCTTGATGTCGGCGCGGGCGATGGCGGCCTTGCCAGAGGTTTGGTCGAAACCGCTGGCGTGAAATTCGTTGAACCAGACGTTGAAACTCTTCGTCTGCTCGTCCCCGGTTTTCGGATTTCGCACTCCCAGCATCAGAATTTGCACCGCCGAAAAATCGGGATTGCCCACCACGGTGTAGGTAAACCGCCCGTCTTCCGAATCTTCGGAATACGGCGCGGCCCCGGCGAGTTCCTGCCGGTTGCGGTTGGCCTTGAGCCGCCGGAGGTCGTCGAGCGAAAAATCGAACTTGTTCTCGGCGGGCCAGATGACTTCCGGGTCAGGTTCCCGGACGTTGAAACTACCCCGCGTGGTGGCCTTCAGGTTTTTCAGCGCGATTTCGTAGTAATTCTGGGTGAAGTCGGTGCCGAGGCGGATGAAGGCCCCCGTCGTGCCGCTTTCATCGGCGAGGTTGTCCATGTGAACCGACATGGTCAGGCCCTTGTACTGGAGCAGGTCGAGGTTCACGTTTTTAAACGCCGCCCGGGCGTCGCCGTCGCGGAGGTCAGTCACGCTCAGGTTGAGGGCCTGCTCGTTGAGTTCGGCGTTGTTGAGGGTGGTAATGTCGCGGTCGCGCTGGTAGCCGGGGGGCACCACGTAGGGAATCTGCCCGGCGTTTTTGGTGCCCGGTCCGTTTTCTTCCACGCTCACCGTCGTCACCCGAAACGCCGGGTCGTAGGGTTCGGGCGTTTCCTGGAGGCCACGGGGGTTGAGGTCGCCGAGGTACTTCCGGTATTGAAAACCAGACAATTGCAACTGCGCAAACCGCAGCACGACCGGCTGCTGCCAGTCGGTCAGCACCATCCGCATGAACCGGATGGATTTGAAGTTGTTGATGCCGCCCACCCGGCTAGTAAACCCGCGCACCGGCACCCGGAACAGGTACCAGGTCGAGCCGTTCAGCCCCTGCACTTTATCGACGATAAAGCCCTTGCCCACGTCCAGTTGCCCTTTCTGGAGCGGAATTTCGTACTGGTAGTAGCTTTCGGTGTCGTTGATGGTGTTGTCGGTGTTGAGGTCTTCGAGGTCGGGCGTGGTGGTGGCGGCGGGCGTTACGTCGGTGGCCCGCTGGGTTTCGGGCGAGTTGCCTTCGTAGTTGAAGAAGTTTTTGTAGCGCTCCACGATGCCCTCGTTGCGCTGGTTGGCCTCTTCGCTGAAATAATACCGGAAATCGTCGGCAGAGGGGTCGGCCAGGATGGCAGCGCGGGCGTCGGGGTTGAGGTTGGCGGGCAGTCTGCTGAGGAAACTTTGCTGAAAAAATTGACGCTCGTCGGCGTTAGCGTTTTGGCTGCCGAGGCCGTCCAGCCCGATGTCCTGGCGCTCGCGGGCGGCGTTGTCGAAGGCGTTGATGACAAACTGCTGGCGCGGGGCGCGGCCCCAGGCGGTGGAATCGACGTTGGCCGGACGACCCGGCGTGGCCTGGGTTTGGGTCACCACGTCACCGCCAGGCAAGCCGTTTTCAAAGTTGTAGCGCGAGTCGGGAATCACGTCCTCCGAAATGTCGCCGAGGTTGATGAGCAGTTTCCCGCCCGTCGTGTTGTTCGCGTCTTTGGATGTTCCGGTAGCCCTCACAATTCCGTTTTGCCCGTCGATGAACGGGTCCATCAACCAGAATTCCATGATTTCGATGTTCGAGTTGTCGAAATCGTTGTCGGAGGTAATGGCCCGCGTGACCGCGCCGAAGTTTTGGCGGGGGGTTTTGAGCAAGCCCTCGGTGGTCAAATCGAAGTTGTAATTGTACATCCCGCGCTCTTCGGGAAAGTACGCCACGTCGAGCACCGAGAGCGGCAGGTTGAAATTCTGCAAAGCCCGGTTCTGAAACACCTCCTGCGGCGACACGATGCGGGCGTAGTTGTTCTGGGTGACGTCGAGGTCGTCGGGGGGCCGCACGCCGAAAGCCGCGCCGGAGTAAAACGTCTGGTCCACCGAGTAGACCGAGACTTTCGCCCGGCGGTAGGCGTATTCGAGTGGGTTGGCGCGGTTGCCCTGCGGAAAGGCCTGCGGCGTGGCCCCCAGCCGCCAGCGGTTGGGTTGGCGGGTGAAGTCGAAAATGGTGCGGGCGCCTTCGAAGTCGTCGAGGTAGCTGCGGCCACTCACGCGGGGCGTCACGCCGGGGAGAATCTGGGCGTATTCGCCGGTAAACGCAATGCTCGACGGCTCTTTCGTTTGAATCAGCGGCAGGGCGTCGAGCATTTTTGTCAAAAACCGGGAGTCTTTTTTCAACGTCGCGTCGAAGCCGAACACCGTGTTGTTGACCGGCTCGTTGCCCAGGGCCACCCGGCGGATGTTGGCCGGGGGCGTTTCGCGCAGGCGCAGCAGCGTGGCCCCGACGTTGAAATCGCGGTCGATGCGGTAATCCGCCCGGACGCCGAGCATGGTGCGGATTTGGTTGTTAAACAGGTCGGGTTTTTCCCAGGTCACGGTGATGTCGCGGCCCGAATTGAGGATGGCTTCGTTGATAATCCGCACCCGCCCCGAACCCGGTTCGACCAGAAAATCCGACCCGGCCAGCAAACCCACCCCGCCCGCCGTCACCTGCACCGATTGCTCATCAACGCCGAAGGGCAACTGAATTTCCGACCCACCGGCCGACTGGAAAGAGCCTTTCAGGAAAAACTTGTTTTTGTCGGCGATTTGCTGGGCGTCGGCCAGGGTGCTGCGGTACAGCACCGTGTGGACGTACTTGTCGGCCAGGGCCTCTTCGCCGGGCAGGAAGTAGCGGCGCAGGTTGGAGCCGAAGGGTTCGAGCACGGGGAAAATCACGCGACCATTGCGGGCATCGATGGTCACGCCTTCGATGAAATTGTTCAGCGTCTGACTGGTCTGGCTGTACGTATTCTGATTCCCGCCCGGCTGATTCGGGGGCGTCGTGGGGTTGTTGTAGGCGTTGACCCCGCCGTAGGCATTCGTGCGCGGGTCGCCGGTGGAATTCACACGGGACGAGGCCGAGGTGGAGTTGTCCACCCAGTCGAAATTGCCGTCGGGCTGGGCGTCGCCCATTTGATTGAGGCGGTCGAGGCCCATCACGCGGAGCAGGGGTTCGCGGAGTCTGGGGTTTTGTCCTTCCTGAAGGTTGGGGTTATCGATGCCCGTGAGGTCGTCTTTGTAAATGACGCGGAGTTGAAAATTCTGCTTGTTGACGCTTTGGGTGTTCAACGAGTAGATGTTTTTCATCATCAAATCCCACATCGGCAGGTCGGTGCGGTTGCGGAGGGTGGCCGATTTGAGCAGTTTCAACACCAGCACCTCGTCGTCGCGGCGGTTTTGGTAATCCTCGGTCAACTCCCCGACTTTAAACTTCCGGCCCTGGTAGGTGTACTCGTAGGCCACGGCCAGAATTTCGTCGTTGCGAAGCGGCGCCACCAGCGAGACGTAACCCAGTTCGGGGTGAAAGCGAAACTCGTTCTGGGTCAGGCGTTTGGCTCCGCGCAAGATGTCGTAGTCCTGCCCCTTGCTCAGGCCGAGGTTGTCGAGAGCCAGCGTGGTGTTGTCGATTTGCCGCAGGGTCGGGTCGGCGATGACTTTCCGGTACAGCCCGTTGGCCGCGTTGTCGGCGGGGCTGGTCGGGTTGATGGGTTGGAGGGTCGGGCTTTGGGCCAGGTAAGGTTTGGCTTCGCCCAAATCGGCCAGGCCGACGAGGTTGCGCAGGGTTTCGGTGGTTTGGGTGCGGTTGGTCACGTACACCTCCAGGCGGGTGATGGTCACGCCGGAGGTCACGACGGGCAGCGTACGCAAGGCGCTTTCGTAGCGGTTGCGGAAATCCTGGGAGAGGAAAAAGTGCCGGTTTTCGTCGTAGTTGTCAATCCGAATCTCGAACTGCCGCCCCTGCGCGCCGTTGCGCAGCGTGATGCTTTCCTGCTTGGAACGCTGCTGGGCGGCCACCAGGGTCATGTCGAGTTTACCAAACCGCAACTGCGCTTTCGCCCCGAACAAATTCTGCACGCCCGGAATCAACTGGCTGTTGAGCGGCAGCGAGGTATTGCCCGCTTCGATTTTCTGGATGATGTCTTCCTCCTGGGCGCGGTAGTTGAGCTTAAGTTGGTTCTCGAAATTGAAACTGGCTTTGGTGTCGAAATTGGCGTTGATGTTCATCTTGTCGCCAATTTTTCCCTGGAAATTCACGGCGGCCTGTTCGTTGAACACGAAGTTGCCCGTGCGCCGCTGCCGGATGGGAATGGCCGGGTTGTCGATGTTTTGGAACAAAAAACCCAAATCGAGCAGCACCGAACCGTTGGGTTTAAACTCGATGCCACTGGCCCCAAAAATCCGGTCGAGACCGGGGGCGCTCATGTTGAATTTCGGAAAAAGCCCCCGCCCGCTGGTTTCGCTCTTGCCGTCGGCGCGGCTTTCGTAGCCCCGGAGCAAATCCTGGTAAGCGCGGCGGTTTTGCAGGGCGCGGTACTGGTCGAGGGTGATGGTTTCGGCGGGGCGGTAGTCGATCGAAGGCAGCGTCGAGCCGGGGGCGAGGCGTTCGTAAATGCTCAGTCGCCCGCTGGAATCGAACTGGAATTGCGTCTGCAAACTACGCGGGTCGCGGGGGGCAAAGGGCGAGCCGGGAATGGGCTGGCTGAAGCGGTTGCTGTACCGGTCGGGCAATCGCAGCAGCGGGCGGCGGCCCGATTTGAGGCGGATGCTGTCGCGGGGAAGTAAGTCCGGCAGCGAATCGGCGGGCACGGTTGGATTCTGGGCAAAGCCCAGGCCGACCGTCGTTACCAGCACCAGCGTGGTTATGTAAAACGTCTGTCGCAAGGAAGGTCAGGAGATGGGTGGGTCGGCTTTTCTCATGCTGTCATTCCGACGGTAGGAGGAATCTCGTTGGGGTTCCGGTCCCATTTCCGGTAAGCCTGCGTTGGGCTTTATCGAGGGGCGTGTTCATCAACGAGATTCCTCCTACCGTCGGAATGACAGAACCATTGGGAGGAATACAGCTACTCTCAAACGGCGAAGACCGTGCCAATATTGGCCTGGCCCGCACTGAAATTGGGTCAGCGCAGGGATTGCCGGATGAGGTCTTCCAATTTGAGGTCGGGGTCGCGTTTCAGGAGCAAATCCACGCTTTTTTCGGCAGTTGGGCGGGGAATACCCATCACCGTCAGCGCGGCCAGGGCATCCTGGCGTTTGGCGGCGTTCGCGAGTGGTGAGAGCGTCGCCACGCCAGTCAGTCCCTCTTTCCGAAGCTTGTCTTTTAGCTCCAGAATCACCCGCTGGGCGGTCTTGGCCCCAATGCCTTTGATGCCCTGGATGGTGCGCAAATCTTCCGAAACGATGGCCTGCCGGATTTCGGGTGACGACAGCGAAGAAAGCATGACGAGGGCGGTGTTGGCCCCGATGCCCGACACACTGGTGAGATCCATGAACAGCCGTTTTTCGTCGGGTTCGAGAAAGCCGAACAGAATGTGGGCGTCTTCGCGGATGCTCAGGTGGGTGAAAAGCCGGACGCGTTCTTCGCCGGAGGCCAGGGCCGAATAAGTTTGGAGGGAAATCCGAATTTCGTAGCCTACGCCGCCCACGTCGACAATGCAGTAAGCGGGTTCTTTGTAGGTGAGTTTGCCGTCGATGTACGCGATCATGGAGGAGAGTTTTCAGTTTTCGGTTCTCAGTTCGACCAACTGAAAACTGAAGACTGAGAGTAGGGTGCCGTTTTTCAAAGTACGGCAAAAGGGCGGAATCGGCCAAACGGGATGGAAAATCGGGATTCGGAACGGGGAATCGGCGAAGCGTTGGGGCAATCCTACGCAGTCACGTTGCCCGTGTTGCGGTAGAAGGTGGACACCCGGTTTGGGGCTTTTATTCTAACCCGTTCAGGGTCAAGTTTCTGAAAAGTTGCGGCACGGCTCCTGGCGAAGGGCGCATTTTTTTTCAATGATTTTTTCGGTAACGACCTCGCATCCGATGCGCCTGCAACCACGAAATGATGAACGATACCCCGCCTCCGAAACCAGCCACTCCAGTACCTTTCTTTTCGTCGGACTTGGGAGAAACGGAGGTTTCGGCGTCCATTTCCGTCGTTGAAGAATGGGTGCGAGTCGGGAAGGAAACCGTGGAAACGGGCCGGGTACGCCTCTCCAAACGGGTACACGAAGAACTGGAAACCGTGTCAGCGTCGCTCGTTCAGGAAGAACACGATGTTCAGCGAATTTCGATCAACCAGTACGTGGACTCTCCCCCGGCCATCCGGTACGAAGGTGATACCGTGATTGTTCCGGTGTTGCGCGAGGTGGTGGTGATCGAGAAGCGGCTGATGTTGGTCGAGGAAATCAGGCTGACTAAACGCCGGACTGAAACCCAGCATGAGCAACAGGTTCCGGTGCGCCGGGAAGAAATCGTGGTGGAGCGGATACCGAGTGGGGTAACTCAAGCCTCGTAATTCTATTTTTTGCTTTTTTAACCCTTTATTTTTTCTTCATCAACTAAAGTAACCAAACCCATGGCACAAACCGTGATCGGCGTTTTCGACAACGCCAACGAGGCGCAGGACGCCGTAGACCAACTCGCGAGCGAGGGCTTCTCCCGCGACGACATCGACCTTTCTACCCGTGCCGCCACGGAGACTGACGCATCGGACACTGCTGCGCGTCGCGACGGTGACGACAACGAAAGCGGCATTGGCAAATTTTTCCGTTCGCTCTTTGGCTCCGATGACGACGACACCACCCGTAAGTACGCCACTGTGGCCAACAGAGGTTCGGTTGTGACGGTACACGCCCAGACGGAAGACGAAGCCGAACGCGCCGCCGACATCCTCGATGAGGCTGGCGCCGTGGACGTGGACGAACGCGCCGCTGAGTATGGGTATTCGGGTGCCGCCGATATGGGCACCACAGGCACGATGGGTTCGCTGCCCCTTACGGAGCAGACCCGTGATTTCAGAACCGATGACACCGGCACTACCGCGCAGGTGATCGAGGAAAACCTCCAGGTAGGCAAGCGCATGGTGGAAACCGGCGGTGCCCGTTTGCGCAGTCGCATCGTGGAACGTCCGGTGGAAGAAAGCGTCCGCCTGCGCCACGAGCGCGTGACCGTGCAACGCAACCCGGTGGACCGCCCCGCTACGGAGGCCGATTTTACCAATTTCAAGGAAGGACAAATTGAACTGGTGGAACACGCCGAGGTGCCCGTCGTGGCGAAGGAAGCCCGCGTGGTGGAAGAAGTGTCGCTCGGCAAGGAAGTCGAGGAACGCACCGAAACCATCCGCGACACGGTTCGGAATACGGAAGTAGAAGTGGAAAACCTGACCGATCGCACGGACCTCGACGCCGATGCCGAGGCGATGAGACGGCGGTCAGATTCGTTCTAACTAAATCGATCCGGCTAAAAAAAGGCAGCACTTCCGGCGGAGTGCTGCCTTTTTTTAGCCATCAGTTTCCAGCCGTGAAAAGATAGTGCGTAGAGCGGCTGGAAACGGCCCGGTCGGTAGCCAACTCCGCGAAGAGCCAGTGCGGGAAACGGCCCCGCCAGCGTAGCCCGGCCGCTCCCCGCACTGCCAAACCCCTCTTCATTCCATTGCCTTTTTAAAAACTTTGCCAAAGTTTGAGGGTTGAAAGCACGACGATTCTCCCAACCCCATGCCCTTCCCCCCCAAAACCACCGGCCAATCCCGCTGCATCATCGAACGCGTCAGTCCCGAACTCGACGGTGGCCGCTTTCCCATCAAAGCCACCGTCGGCGACGTGATCCAAGTCGAAGCCGACATCCTCGCCGATGGTCACGACCACCTTTCCGCCCGGCTGCTCTACCGCCCCGACACCGCCAACGAATGGCGGGAGGTGTCGATGAACCCGCTCCCAAACGACCGCTACGGCGCGGCCTTTCCCATCGAAACCGAGGAATTTTACCACTACACCCTCGAAGCCTGGGTGGATCACCCCCTCACCTGGCAGCACGAAACGACGGTGAAAATCCGCGACGGGCAGACCGTCCACCTGGAGTTGCTGACGGGTGCTTTGTTTTTCGATGAAATGGCCGTTCTGGCAAATCCCGACGATTCCCGCGCCCTGACCGCCGCTGCCGCGCTCTTCCGCAACCCGGCTCAGTACGAGCAGGCCCTCCAACTCGCGATGGGGCCGGACGTGAAAGCCTGGATTGCCCGCTACCCGTTGCGCCACCACGTCACCCGCTACGCCCCCGAACTGCGGGTGTACGTAGACCGCGAAAAAGCCCGGTTCGGGGCCTGGTACTCGCTCTTCCCCCGCTCGACGCACCCCGAACCGGGTCAGCACGGCACCTTCAAAACTACGCAGGCGCTGCTGCCCCGACTGGCGAGCCTGGGCTTCGACGTGTTGTACATTCCGCCCATTCACCCCATCGGCACGGCCTTTCGTAAGGGAAAAAACAACTCGACCAGCGCGCAGCCCGGCGAACCCGGCGTGCCCTACGCGATCGGCTCCGAACTGGGCGGGCATGACGCGATTTTGCCCGAACTCGGCACCCTCGCAGAATTCAAGGAATTGGTGGAAGCCTGCAAAACCCACGGGATGGAACTGGCGATGGACCTGGCCATCCAGTGTTCGCCAGACCACCCCTGGGTGAAAGAGCACCCGGATTGGTTTAAAATCCGCCCCGACGGCACGATTCAGTACGCCGAAAATCCGCCCAAAAAATACCAGGACATTTACCCGGTCAACTTTGAAACCGAGGATTGGCAGAACCTTTGGCAAGAACTCAAACGCATCATCCTGCTCTGGGCCGACTGGGGCGTGCGCATCATCCGGGTGGACAACCCCCACACGAAAGCCTTCGGATTCTGGGAGTGGGTGATTGCCGAAACCAAAGCGCAGTACCCGGATTTGCTGTTTTTGTCGGAAGCCTTCACCCGCCCGAAGGTGATGCAGCAACTGGCGAAGGGCGGCTTTACGCAGTCGTACACCTACTTCGCCTGGCGCAACTCGAAATGGGAACTCACACAGTACCTCAGCGAAATGACGCAGGGGGAAATGCGGTATTATTTCCGCCCCAATTTCTGGCCCAACACCCACGACATCCTCACCCGACCGATGCAAAGCGGCTCAGAGGCGCTGTACCTACAGCGGGTGTTTCTGGCCGCCACGCTGAGCAGCAACTACGGCGTGTTCGGGCCGGTGTACGAATACCTGGAGCACACGGCGTTTCCCGGAAAAGAAGAATATTTTAACTCGGAGAAATACGAAATCCGGCACTGGGATTGGCACCGGACCAACAAACTCACCTACGTGCTGGGCCTCATCAACGCGGCCCGGCGCGAAAACACCGCCCTCCAGCACACCAACAACCTGACGTTCTGCGACATCGGCAACGACCAGCTTTTGGCTTACCTGAAAACCCATCCCAACGGCAGCCGCATCCTCTGCGTGGTCAACCTCGACCCGTACTTTACCCAAACCGGCTGGTTGCGGGTACCGCTCCACTTGCTTGGCAAAAACTCCGGCGAAGAATTCATCGTCCGCGACCTGCTCACGGGGGCGAGTTTCGTCTGGCGGGAAGAAAGCAACTACATTGCCCTCGACCCCAACGTGCTGCCGATGCACCTGTTTCGGGTGGAAGATTTGTACCGCTGAACGAGTCGGGCCACGTTTCCAAAAACGTGGCCCGACTCGTTCACAGAGGCAGGATTAGCAACAGCGGATTTATATTTAAAAAATATTTTTTTGTCCATGTGAGGTAGTTGAATGCAAACTTGTCTGTGTACTATCCAAGGTGCCTAACCCAGACTAGTTTGTATGCAGCCGATACCGTTTACGAACGACCCACAAAAAGCAGACGGTAGGCCTTCTTCGTTCGTGAATCCCCCTCCTGAATTCACAACCAAGGTGACCGATGACGAACTTCTCTTTCGGCAGTTGTTTGCGCAAGATGCTCGGAAGGGCTGTGCCTTGTTGTTCAGGCGGTATTACGCCAACCTGGTTAATCACGCGGTTCGTTTTGTTTACGCCAGAGAAGTCGCGGAGGACTTAGTCGCCGAAGTTTTCGCCGTTTTCTGGCAGGAACGCACGTTTGAGCACATCACCACCTCGTACCGCGCCTACCTCTACAAAGCGGTTCGTCACCGGGCTTACAATTACTTGCGTTGGGAGCTTCACCCTTCCGATTCGTTGGAATCGGCCAACGAGCAACTAAATCCGGCTTCGTTGCAGCCCGATCAGGTCTTGCACTACACCGAACTCCACCAAAAAATCGAGTCGGTGGTGCAGAGCCTGCCGCCCCAGTGCCAGCGGGCCTTTCTGCTGAGTCGAATCGAGGGCAAGAAATACGCCGAAATCGCGCAAGAAATGCAGATCAGTGGTAGCGCCGTGGAAAAACTACTCATTCGGGCGCTCAGCAAGCTTCGGCAGGAACTAAAAGCGGAGTGGTTTGTGGCGCTCCTCATCAGCGTGTGTGCCGCCCTGCGTGTCCAACTGGCCTAACCAACGGCCCATGAACCAGCCATGAAATCGTCGCTTATGAAAACGATCGTCTTTGATTTTTTCGATGGAAAAGCCACGGCCATTCAACGAAAATACATCGAAGCCTGGCTCGCCGACGACGCGAATCAGGAAACCTTTCACCAGTACCTGGATGAATGGGAGAGTCAGCGTCCGCAGTTTTCGACCGACACCGAAAAAGCACTCGATTCGTTCCAACTCATTTTACAGAATACCCAACCCAACCAACTGAAATCCAATCCGGTCAGGCATTCCCGACGACTTTGGACGCGCGGTTGGGTAGGGTGGGGCATCGCCGCATCGGTGGTGATGGTGAGCCTGCTGGGCGCGTTTCTGTTTCGTTCGCATTTGCTGGAAAAAACCTACCAGACGCCCTACGGCCAAACGGCCACCTACCAGCTATCCGATGGCACGTCCGTAACGCTCAACGCCAACTCCCGGCTGCGGGTACCCCGGTTCGGGTTCGGCAACGCCGCGCGGGAGGTATTTCTGGAGGGCGAAGGAGAGTTCAACGTGACGCACACGGCCAACCATCAACGGTTTGTGGTACGAACGCCCGGCAACTTCCAGATCGAAGTGCTCGGCACGGAGTTCGTGGTGTACGCCCGCGAGCGGGGGAAGCGGGTGTTCCTCAACAAAGGGAAGGTGAAGCTTCAACTACCTCAAGGCCAACAGCTTTATATGAAGCCCGGCAACGTGGTGACGGTGGCCAATTCAGGCCGGTACCAACTCGTGCAGGCGGCACCCGCCCGCCCCTACCTCGCCTGGAAAGAGCACTGGTTTTACTTCGACAACACGTCGCTCGCGGAGATTGCCAGGCAAATTCAGGAGCGCTTCGGCGTGAAGGTCGTCGTGGCGGATACGGCGTTAGCCCAGCGTCGCATCGCGGGTAATTTCAAGGCAGAAAAAGCAGATGATTTACTGCAAATTCTGACCGAACTGCTCCACCTGGATGTCGTAAAAACCCGTCGTCAAATCTTACTCCGAACGCCTAAAAACCAATAAATTATGCGGTGCTTACGTCTACTCAAAACGGGGCTGGTGTTGCTCTATTTCGCTTACCAGCCCCTGGCTTTTACGCAATCGGTCGCGCTGGCTCACCCGCAGAGGAAAGCAGCCCTCACGCAAACGGAGCCGGCGGAAGGTCAGAAACTCAAGGAAGTACTCACGACCCTGAGCCGCCGGTACCAGGTCAGTATTTTGTTTGAAGAAACCACGGTGCAGGGCATTACCATTCCCGCCGACGCCCGCCTCCGCTCGGGTGGCGTAGAGAAGCAATTGCAGGCCCTGCTGAAGCCCTTCGGCCTGACGGCCCGGAAACTCAACGAACAGGCCTACTACGTCATTAAAACGCCGGTGAAAGAAAGCCCCTCCCCGGTGGGTAGCAGCCAACCGGAAGCGGGCCTGACGCCCACCGGCCAAGAGGGCCTCTCGGTTCTTGCTGCACCGGCCCTTACCCCGCTTCCAGCCGCCGTGGTCGACATCCGGGTGAGCGGCCGGGTGACGGGCGAAAACAATGCCGGGTTGCCCGGAGTCAACGTGGTGATCAAGGGCGCAGTCCGAGGGACCAACACGGACTCCGAAGGGCGGTATCAGCTCAACATTCCCACTACCGAAACCATCCTCGTATTCAGTTTTGTGGGGTACGTTAGCCAGGAGGTGGTGGTGGGCAATCGCACGACGCTCGACATCACGCTACAGCCCGATACCAAATCGCTGAACGAAGTGGTGGTGGTGGGGTATGGCACCCAGTCGCGGAAAAACCTCACCAGCGCCATCAGCACCATCAAGCCGGAAGAACTCAACCGGGGTGCCATCAGCGACGTCGGTCAATTGCTCCAGGGAAAAGTGCCCGGCCTGAATATTTCGGCCAACGGCGACCCCAACGCGCCGGCTGCCGTGGTACTGCGGGGTGCCTCGACGATCAACAGTTCACAAGGTCCTTTTTACGTCATCGATGGGGTGCCCGGCGCTGATATCTCGATCATCGCCCCCGACGACATTGCCTCGATCGACGTGCTGAAAGACGCTGCCGCTACCGCCATCTACGGAAACCGCGCTGCCAATGGCGTGATCATGGTCACGACGAAACGCGGCAAGCGGGGCCAGATGCAGGTGACGTACAGCGGCTACGCGGGAATCGAGAAGGTGTCCAGCAAACTGGACATGATGGATGCCGATCAAATACGGGCCTTCCTGACTAAAAACGGCCAGTCTTTTTCGCCGAACGATGACAAAGGGGCCAACACCAACTGGCAGGAAGCCGTGCAGCGGAGTTCGGCCGTTTCACACAACCACAACCTCTCGCTGGGCGGTGGCTCGGAGCACAGTACCTATAACGCCAGCATCAATTACCTGGAGAAACAAGGCATTTTGCAGGAAAGCTCGCTACACCGGCTCATTGCCCGCCTGGCCGTGGAGCAATCCGCGCTCAACGACCGGATTCGGTTTGGCTTGAACGTGACCAATTCCAACAGCAACGCCAACACCACGCCCCTGCGCAACAACGTGCTGCTACAGATGATCAACCATCTGCCGGTGTCGCCCGTGACCAACCCCGATGGCAGTTACTTTGAAAATTTTCAGAACACGGGCTATTTCAACCCCGTAGCCATCATAGCCAACGGCCAGGACAACACCAAGTACAACAACCTCGTCGGGTCGTTCAACACCCAGGTAAAGCTACCCTTTGGGTTGGTATACGACCTGAATTTGTCCTACCAGCATTCCACCTGGCTGCACGGCGAATCGTACGGCAGCTATTTTACCCAGTACAACAGCGCCAACTTTTACAACAACCCCGATCCACCCGCCGTGCATGGCCTGCTCAACTTCGGCCTGAACGGGTCGGCGCTGCGCAACACCTACCAGACGACCCGCAAGGTGCTGGAAACGTTTCTGACCTGGAACAAAGAATTCGGCGACCACGCCATCAACGCCGTGCTGGGCTACTCTTGGCAGGGTAGCGTTTCGGGCGATGGCTTCCAGACTTCCAGCACGAACTTTCCCGTCGATAACATCGGCTACAACAACTTCGCCCTCAGTAATCCGTACGCCGTACCCTCCTACCGCGTCAATTTCGGCGCCGACGGGGTGTACCAGGAAACGCGCCTGATTTCGGATTTTGCCCGCCTGAATTACAATTACAAAGACCGGTACCTGGTGCAGGGATCGATTCGTCGGGATGGAAGCTCGGTGTTTGGTGCCAACAACCAGTGGGGGTATTTTCCGGCGGCTGGCCTGGCCTGGCGAATCAGTCAGGAAGGGTTCATGCAAAAGCAAAACCTGTTCAGCGATCTAAAACTGCGGGCCAGCTACGGCGTCACGGGCAACTCGTCGGGTTTCAATGCCTACACGGCCCGCTTTATTTCGGGTAGCCTGGGCACGTATTACTACAACGGCATTCAAACGGCGGCCTACGGCCCGACTCAGGCCGCCAACCCCGATTTACGCTGGGAAAAAACGGCGACCACCAACATCGGCCTCGATTTTACCATCCTCAAAGGCAAGCTGAGTGGTACCGTCGAGTGGTACGACAAAAAGACCACTGGCATGATTTATTCCTACCGCGTTGCGCCGGTGTTGGTGCCGGTGGGCAGCATCATTGCCAATGGCGGCAGCATGAGAAACAAGGGCATTGAACTAAGCCTGAATGCCACGCCCGTACGAACTTCCCGGCTTAGCTGGACCACCGGCCTGAACCTGGCTCACAACGACAACCAGATTACCAGCTTAACCAACCCCTTGTTTGTAGGCGGCGATTCCGTGCGGATCACGCAGCCCGAAGGCGGCGGACAAACCGGCAGCACGCTCCAGATTTTAAAGGCCGGGATGCCCCTGGGTCAATTCTTCTCGCTAGAATACGCCGGTAAAAACGAAAAAGGCGTGTCGCAGTACGTGAGCCGCAACGGTACCCTCACCACCACCCCCGCCATCGGCACCGATTACCGGTACCTGGGTAGCCCGCAACCGAAGCTGCTGGTTGGCTGGACGAATACGGTGCAGTACGGCAATTTTTACTTCAACGTGTTTTTCAGGGGCGTTTTCGGTAACAAAATTTTCAATGCGACCCGCGCCGACCTGTTCCGGCCCAGCACGGCGCAGTTTACCAACATTCTGGTGGAAGTGGCCGACGAATCGCCGACCGACGTCAACTCCTACAAATACTCCAGCCGCTTTATCGAAGACGGCAGCTACGTACGCCTGGACAACGCCACGCTGGGCTACAACTTTAAAAACCTGGGCGCGTACGTGAAGACGCTCCGGCTCTACGCCTCCGTCAACAATGCCTTCGTCATCACCAGGTACAAAGGCATCGACCCCGAAATCAACCAGGGGGGGATTGCGCCGGGCATCGATTCCAACAATTTCTACCCCAAAACCCGGACGATTCTGGTCGGGGTGAACGTGTCATTTTGAAAAATTTAGCCGAAAAACCGATGAACAAGTTAGCTGCTTCCGGCGCGTTTTTAGTCCTGCTGGTGTACCTGATGACGGCCTGCCACGACATCGAGGTACCCATCAGCACGGCCCTCACCCCCGATGTTTTTCCACAGACTTCGGCGCAGTTCATTCAGGCCTCGGGGCCGCCGTATGCCGCCCTGCGCGGCAACTTCTCCCTGGATTACTGGTTTATGCAGAGCCTGAGCAGCGACGAGGCCATTCTGCCCGCCCGGGGCGGTAACTGGTTTGACAACCAGAACTACCGGATGCTGCACTACCACAATTGGACGAAAGACCACGGCTGGACCAACAGTTGCTGGAACTGGCTCTCCACCGTGATTGGTACCACCAACCAGGCGCTTTCCATTTTAAACCAAACCATCCCGGCGGCTTCACCCACCAAACCCGCCAACCTGGCCGAATTGAAAATGGTACGAGCCTTGTCCTATTTCATGCTGATGGACCTGTACGGCAACGTGCCGATTGACACCACGTACGGCGATTTTACCCCCCACCCGACGGTTCCCCGCGCCGAGGTGTTCAGGTTCATCGAAACGGAAGTGAAAGCCGCCCTGCCGTACCTGAGCCGCACCACCGGGCAGGCTACCTACGGCCGGGCCACGAAGTTTATGGGCTTTGCGCTGCTGGCCAAGCTGTACCTGAACGCCGAACACTACACCGGCACGCCACGCTACAACGACTGCGTACTGGCCTGCGACAGCGTCATCAATTCGGGCCTCTACGCCCTCGAACCCAGGGCCACGTACCTGCAAATGTTTTACCCGAACAACGGGCCACAAATGAGAGAATTCATCTTCGCCATTCCGTACGACCCGGCGGCGGGGCCCCTGCCCGGCACCAATGGCATGATGTACCACTCCCGCTACGATGTACCCCGGTCGGCCACGAAGAAATTCAATCTGCCGTTTACACCCAGTGCCCCCGAGAGTACCCTGCCCGAGTTTTACGCTCATTTCAAAGACCCCAACGACATTCGGAACAACCAGTGGCTCGCGGGGCTGCAATTCATGAACGATGGCGTAACTCCCCTGACGGTCACCACCACCAAAAAAGGATACGACCAGACCTACACCGGCTCGGATGGCTCCGCCCCGTACACGTATCAGGTGAACCTGACGCCCACGATTGTGTTGCGGCAAAACGTAACCACCTTCGATTGTGGCAACGACGAAATCGCCTGGAACATGGGGTACCGCAACATCAAGTTCTACCCCGATAACTCCTCGACCTCCCGCAACCAGAACAACGACGTACCGGTTTTCCGGTATTCAGACGTGATTCTGATGAAAGCCGAGGCCCTTCTGCGCGGAGGTACGGCCACCCAGGGGCAAACGGCTCTGTCGCTGGTCAACCAACTGCGGGCCAACCGCACCACCTCAGGCGCCCTGACGGCCGTCACGCTGGACGATCTTTACGCCGAACGCTGCCGGGAGTTTGCCTCCGAGACCTGGCACCGCAACGACATGATCCGGTTTGGGAAGTACGAAGGAAGCTGGGGTTTCAAAACCGACACCGACGTCACTCATCGCATTTTTCCGATTCCGACGTCGGCATTTGCCGTTAACCCTAGCCTGAGCCAGAATCCGGGGTACTGAGTAATCAGGCAGAAATAAGTAAACAAGAAATGAAAAATAAGAAATGTAAAGCGTTGAATTCAAGACCTTTAAATTTCTTATTTCTTGTTTTTACTTATTTCTGTCCGATTACTTACCTCCGTCAGGCGCTACCCTAGCATGGCCTGCTTCCGGTACTGCGAAGGCGATACGTCCGCCTTTTGCTTAAAAATTTTGGAAAAGTGAAAATCCGACTCAAACCCCAACTGAGCCGCAATCTGCCCGACCGGTAAGTCCGTTTCTTTGAGGAGTTGCATGGCCCGTTTGATGCGCAGGTTCAGGTGATACTGCCCCGGCGACGTTCCCACCACGCGTTTGAATTCCTTCCGGAACCACACGTAGCCCACATTCATTTCCTGGGCTAACCGTGGCAGGTCCAGTTCACTCTCTTCGTGCTCATGCATTCGGAACCGGGCCTGATGAATAAGCTGGTGGCGTCGGCTCTCTTCTGGATTGCTCATAATGGCCGAGGCGTACACCAGGGCCAGAACTTGAATGGTAAGGCAGGATGACAACGGCCCGGCCGTATCCGTGCCAAACCGAATGGTATCGACCAAGTGCTTCAGAATGTGCAGTAGCTCACTGTTGAACCCCATCCGGATCAGAGGGCTATCAGGCTGGAAACAGGCCTGTTGCATCAGGTATTCGGCGTAAGGTCCTTTAAAACCCACCCAAAACTCTTCCCAACCCGTTTCCTCGGAGGGTCGGTAGCGATGCCAGATGCCCGGGAAAAGCAAAAACGCGGTACCGGCTTCAATGCGCGTGGGTTTCATCCCTTCGGCTTCAAAAACGCCCTGCCCCCGCGAGATGTACACCAACTGAAATTCTTCCAGCGTTCGCCCTTTTTCCCAGTCGAACACGTACCCACCGGGGTGCTGATAATCGGGGTAACGGACGCCCGGCGGGTGAATGTTATGACCCACGTTCAGCACCACCACGCCCCAACTAGGCTTATGGAGGGCTTCTTCAATCACCACCTTCTGGTAGTACTTACGAAACAGGTCCATGATTATATCAAAAAGGACAGGTTAATAATCAAATACCACGCGTAAAGATAGAAAGCATCCCCTGTTATTTGCATTATTCTTTCTAATTCTTTGTGAATACTAAGTTCTGATGGGGTCTTGTTCAAATTTTGCCCCTTTTTATTCAATAAAACTCAAAGTGTTCAAACGTTAGTTATTTGTGTTTTTTGATAAACAGTTGCTCTTTCTGATACCCTCATGCAGACGTTTACGCACCCCTCATCCAATCATGTCAGCCAGCGGTCGCCGCTAAACCGACCGTATCCGCTTACCATTGGCCTGTTTGGAATCGGACTTGATGCGTATTGGCCGCAGTTTGAAGGGTTGGAAAGTCGGCTGCTGGAGTATGTACACGTGGTGGAGCAACGGCTTCAGCGACCCACCGCCAAAATAGTTAACCTGGGCCTGGTCGATACGCCTGAGAAAGCCATGCAGGCGGGGCATCAGTTTCGTCAGGCCGACATCGACATTCTGTTTATTTACGTTACCACGTATGCCCTTTCCGCTACGGTACTGCCCGTGGTTCGGCGGGCCAACGTACCGGTCGTTTTATTGAATCTCGCTCCCGGACCCGCCATTGACTACGCGTGGTTCAACCGGCTCAACGACCGCACGCGCATGACGGGCGAGTGGCTGGCCTACTGCGGCGGTTGCCCCGTACCCGAAATTGCCAACGTGTTCCGCCGGGCGGGCCGGGCCGTTCACCAGGTGACGGGGATGCTCTACGACGACCCCATCGCCTGGCAGCAAATCGATGAATGGATTGAAGCCGCCCGGGTGGCGCAGGTCATGGCCCACAACCGCCTCGGTCTGATGGGCAACTACTACGGTGGGATGCTCGACATCTACTCCGACCCTACCCTACAGCTCATCACGTTCGGGGGACACATCGCCATTCTCGAAGTTGACGAGCTTTCGGCTCTGAGGGCGGAGGTGGGTAACAAAGCCATTCAGGCCCGGGTGGTCGAGTTTCGGGAGCAATTCGACGTGCAGCCCGATTGCCTGGTCAGCGAATTAGAACGGGCGGCCCGCACCTCCGTCGCGCTGGATAGCCTGGTGGAACGCCACGGATTGGGGTCGATGGCCTACTACCACAAAGGCACTGGCAATCCGGCCAATGCCGACACGATGAGTTCGATCATTCTGGGAACGTCGTTGCTCACCGCGCGGGGCATTCCCGTGGCCGGAGAATATGAAATCAAAAACGCCCAGGCCATGAAGATTCTGGATTGTTTCGGGGCAGGCGGATCCTTCACGGAGTACTACGCCATCGATTACCGGGACGATGTCGTGCTGATGGGTCACGACGGACCGGGCCACATCCGGATTGCCGAGGGAAAAACGAAAGTGCGGCCCTTGCAAGTGTACCACGGCAAGGTAGGGGCCGGACTTTCGGTAGAAATGTCGGTGCAAACGGGGCCGGTCACGCTGCTGTCGGTCGTCGAAACGGGCACCGGAAAACTGATGCTCCTGGTGGCCGAAGGGGAAGCCGTGGCTGGTCCGGTGCTGGAAATCGGGAACACCAACAGCCGGTATCGGTTTCCTCCGGGTGCGCGCGAATTTGTCGAACGCTGGAACCGGCACGGCCCGTCGCACCATTGCGCGGTGGGCATTGGCCACCTAGGCCCGAAACTCCGAAAGCTGGGAGAACTGATTCAGATTGACGTCATCCAGGTCTGTTGATGACGGACGCGCTTTGCTTTTTTCATTCACCTTTTATCACCCAAGCAACAATGAAACACATGGACCAATCAACCGGATCGGCCCGTCGTCAGCAGCGACGGTGGCTGTCTTTTTGCCTGCTGCCTTTGGTTTGGTGGCTGTTCTTGCCCAGTACGATCGCCCGGGGGCAATCCGGCGTGGCAAGAACCGTTCAGGTCAGCGGTCGGGTCACGGCCGCCGACAACAACGCGGGATTGCCTGGCGTAAACGTCTTGCTGAAGGGAACAACGACTGGCACGGTTACCGACGCGCAGGGAGCGTATAACCTCACCGTCAGCGACGGAAACGGCACATTGGTTTTTTCGTTTATCGGCTACGTGACCCAGGAAGTGGCGCTTGCCAACCGCAACTCGGTCGATGTATCGCTGACTCCCGACGCCAAATCGTTGAACGAAGTGGTGGTGGTGGCCTACGGCACCCAGCGGCGGGCCGATGTAACCGGAGCCGTGGCTACCGTTGGCGCTCAGGAAATCAGAGACATCCCCGTGACGCAGTTTGCGCAGAAACTCCAGGGGAAAACACCGGGCGTTCAGATTCTGCAAAACACCGGGATTCCGGGCCGGGGGATGTCGATCCGGATTCGGGGGGCGGCTTCCATCAGTGGCAGCAGCCAGCCGCTCTACGTGGTCGACGGCTTCCCGATCGTGGGCGACATCAGCAACATCAACCCCGACGAAATCGAAGCGTTTTCGATTCTGAAAGACGCATCGGCCACGGCGCTGTACGGCTCGCGGGCCTCCAACGGCGTCGTACTGATTACGACCAGACGGGCCACCGAGGGCCGGTCGAGCGTGAGTTTCAATGCCTTTTACGGTGTGCAGCAGGTTCCGGAGCGGGGTCGACCCGACATGATGAACGCCCAGGAATTCGCGCAGTACGAGAATGAAGTATTTCAGGAAAAAATCAGGCTCGGTCAGGCCACCAGCATTCCGACTGAATACCAGAACCCAGCGCAGTACGCCGGACAAGGCACCAATTGGTACGATTTACTGCTGCGCACCGCGCCCATTCAGAGCTACAGCCTGTCGCTGACCAGCAGCAAAGACAAACTCAGCACGGCGGCCACCCTGGGGTACATCAGTCAGGACGGGGTGCTGTTGAATTCAAACTACAAACGCTATTCGGCCCGGCTCAATTCGGATTACCGGGTCAACGACAAACTGACCGTTGGCGTAAACATTGCACCCAGCTTCGCCACCAACGACACGCCCAATTCGGACGGTAATATTTTCGGCGGGGGCATCATCCAAAGCGCGATTGCTACCTCGCCGCTTGCTCCGGCCATTAATCCCGACGGATCGCTGCCCCTCACGGCTACCTCACCCGGCCTGTTTCCGAATCCAAACTGGTACAATGTCGTTCAGATCGTGAAAAACAACACCCGAACGGGGCGCATTCTGTCGAATGCCTATCTCAACCTGGAACCGCTTAAAAACCTGAACTTTAAGTCGTCGATCAACATCGACTACACCAACGAGCAGTTCAACAGCTTCACCCCTTCGACCTCCGGGGGCCTGTTTTCGGCACCGCCCATTCAGACGAGTGCCACCCAGCGAAACAACATTTTCTACTCCTGGCTGACTGAGAATACCCTGACGTACCAGCGAAGCGTTGGCAACCATACCTTCGATGCGCTGGTGGGGTATACCGCGCAGAAATTCCGCCAGGATTTTGGTAACATCAGCGCGACGGGTTTTGCCAATGATAAAATTCAGACGCTGAACGCCGGTACGCAGTTCAGCCCGAGCTTCGACGTGCAGGAGTGGTCGCTGGTGTCGTTTGTTTCGCGCCTAAACTACAACTACAAAGGGAAATACCTGCTCTCGGCGTCGTTCCGGCGGGATGGTTCCTCGCGATTCGCGCCCAATGCCAAGTACGGGAATTTCCCGGCCCTATCGGCCGGCTGGAACGTATCCGACGAACCCTTCATGGCCCGGATACCCGTCATTTCAAGCCTGAAACTGCGGGCGGGCTACGGGCTGAACGGTAATTTTAACATTGGCAACTACGGCTACCTGGCCCGGGCCACGGCGACCAATTACCCGTTCAACAATGCGCTGGGCAATGGCACGACGGTATCGAACATTGGCAACAACAACCTGAGCTGGGAAAAATCAACGCAACTCGACATTGGCGCGGACATTGGCTTGCTGAAAGGCCGGATTTTCCTCACCTACGATTACTTCTACAAAACCACTTCCGACATGCTGCTCAACGTGGGCGTCCCCCGCGAGTCGGGCTTTGGCAGCATCACCGACAACGTCGGGAAGTTTGAATTCCGGGGGCACGAATTTGCCATCAGCACCCAGAACCTCACCGGCAAACTTCGGTGGTCCACCGATTTCAACGTCACCTTCATCCGAAATAACGTGCTCGATTTAGGGCCGTATACCCCCGCGCTGCCCAGAAGCGACGCCAACGGGCCGAACATCACGCAGATTGGTAGCCCCATCGGGTCGTTTTACGGCTATCAATTCCTGGGCATTTACAAAACGCAGGAGGAATTCAACAGTTCGCCCAAGTACCTGGGCACCGACGGCCCCTCGATGGTGGGCACGGTGAAATACGCCGACCTGAACGGCGACGGCGTCATCACGGTAGCCGACAAGACCATCATCGGGAATCCCAACCCGAAGGCGGTGTACGGCATGACCAACACCCTGTCGTACGGCAACCTCGACCTGGGCGTGGTCATGGCCGGTCAGGTTGGCAATGACATCCAGAACCGCACGCTGGAGTACATCCAGAACCTGGACGGGGTTTTCAACGTAACCAGTGACGTGGCCCGGCGCTGGAAATCGGTGCAGGACCCCGGCGACGGGGTTCATCCACGGGCGGTGGTGAGTTCGGGTCTGGCCCGCACGACCAACTCCCGCTGGGTGACCGACGGTAGCTACCTCACCGTCAAGAACATTACGCTGGGGTACACGTTTCCGCTGCGCACCAACAACTACCTCCGGAGCGTCCGGGCGTACGCCAGCGTGCAGCAGGCCTTCGTATTCACCAATTACAAGGGCGCTAATCCCGAAGTAAACGACAGCGGTACCAACGCCCTGGTGCAGGGCGTTGACTACACCTCGTACCCAGTACCCCGCACCATCAGTTTTGGGGTGAACATGAACCTGAACTAAACCACTCCCCACGTCTCAAAACGCACGTCGATCATGAAACCAAATCAGATTTTACCCGTTGGATTGGGGCTTTTTCTCTTGAGTTCCTGTAGCCAATCCTTTCTGGAATTAGCTCCGCAAACGGCCGTATCGGTAGCCAACTTTTTTGTTACCGAAGACGATTTCTCGAAAGCCGTAACGGGCACCTACCGTCCGCTGCAAAGTTTATACAGCGACGCCTACGTGATGGGCGAGATGCGCTCGGACAACACGTATTACCTCCTGAATACCAGCAACCGGGGTGGGCAAATTGTTGAAAAAGAAAATATTGCCACCTTTACCGACGTGGCCACCAACCGGTACCCGTACAATAAATACATCAACGATTACTCGGGGATTGCCAAAGCCAACGCCGTGTTGCAACGAATCGACGCGGCCTCGATCCCCGCAGCGGCCAAAAGCAACCTGAAAGGCCAGGCGGCGTTTCTACGGGCGTTTTATTACTTCGATCTGGTTCAGTACTTCGGGGGCGTTCCGCTGCATTTGACCGAAGTCGCGAGCGTTGCCGAAACGGCCCTGCCGCGTTCGTCGGCGGCGGATGTGTACAAACAGATCATCGCCGATGCGACGGATGCGGCCACCCTGCTGCCCAAAACGCAGGCGGTCAAGGGGCAGGCCACGCAGGGAGCGGCCAAGATGCTCCTGGGGTACGTGTACATGACGCTGAAGCAATACGCCGATGCCGAAAAAGTGCTCAAAGACGTAACGACCCTGGGTTACAGCCTGCTGCCCGACTACGCGGCGGTGTTTGATCCGGCCAATAAAAACCACGCCGAGTCGATTTTTGAAGTCCAGTATTTGCAGGGACCTCAGGGCGTACAAAGCAATTTTGCGTATCAGTTCGCGCCGGGGGTCACCGACACCAAAAACATCACGGGGCAAACGGGCAACAGCCAGACCATTGGCGACTGGAATATTCCGACCGACGACCTGATCGCCGCCTACGAACCCGGCGACAAGCGCAAAGCCGCTTCGATTGCCGATGGGTACGTCAATCCGGCGGGCGTAGCGGTGGCGCAACCGTTCGTGAAGAAATACCTTCACCCCCACGCGCAGTTTAACAACACCAACAACAACTGGCCCGTGTACCGCTACGCCGACGCGCTGCTGCTGCTGGCCGAGTGCCTGAACGAACAGGGGAAATCGGCGGAAGCCCTTCCGCTCCTCAATCAGGTGCGGGTGCGGGCCGGGTTGGCCGCCACCACGGCCACCACGCAGGCCACCCTGCGCGATGCCCTTGCCAGGGAACGCCGGGTGGAGTTGGCCTTCGAGAATCACCGCTGGCTCGACCTGGTTCGCACCGGTCAGGCGATCCCCGTACTAACGGCGTTTGGCGCGAAACAAAAGCAAATCCGCCCGTATTTACTGCCTACCACGTACAACGTAACGGAGAATCGGTTGATCTTTCCTATTGCGCAGGATGAACTGCTGATCAACCGGCAACTGACGCAGAATCCGGGGTATTGATGGCGAAGTAACCGCAACGCAGACGGAGGAACATGCCTGGCATCAGGAGGGTGTAGGACAAGGTTATTAGCCCCTGATTTTAATCAGGGGAAGAAAGGCAGTCGGCATTGGGCGGGAACCGTTTCAACGGTTTGCGGGTCGGTAAACGAGAGTGTTCAGTAAAGTGTGTCAAGTATGCAATCGTTAACTTGACCACCCATG
>CAXTIG010000051.1:0-43681 GCA_964244295.1 uncultured Cytophagales bacterium | reverse complement strand
CGTCCCATGAGACGAAAATACAATAACCTAAACTAATTTACAGCAACTACTTACTGGCAATTGTGTTAGACGTTGCAACGTCTAACACAATTGCCAGTATTCTTCGATTACTTTTGGTGAGAATATATAGTGGAATTCCCAAAAAACTGAGCAAACGGTACCCTCCACACCAAGAAGAAACAGTAGGTTTCGAGCAGTAATCACTCTAAACCCTTCTGTGTCATGCCCACCCCTACTGATTCCGGCTTTGCCGGGATGGTCAGCTAGTTCGAGGAACTGCTGACGGCCCTTACCTACCTGGGTGCTGCCTACAACCCCGGCCCGGCCCCGCTCAAACTGCCCGCCCTGCAAACCCAACTGGCCGGGGCGAAGGCCCTGGTCAACGACGTGAGCAACGCCGAGTCGGCCTTCGACGCCGCCGTTGCGCAACGCGCTGCCCTGTTTGCCCTGCTGCCCGACCGGGTGACCCGCGTGGCGAACACCCTGAAAGCGTACAGCCCGGCTTCGCCCATCAAGAATTAGGTGAAGACGCTGGTGCGCCAACTGCGCGGGAAGCGGGCCACCGACCCGCCGCTTAACCCCGACGGCACGCCCGCCCCCACCAATTCGGCGGCGCAGACCACGTACGGCAATAAGGTAAAACTCCTCGGCGACCTCATCAACGACCTCGAAACCGACCCGCTGTACGTACCCACCGACGCCACGCTGACCACGGCGGGCCTGGGGACGTTTAAAGACGACCTCTCGTCGCGGATCTCGGCGGTCAATTACACCCGCACCCCGCTCCAAAATGCCCGCATGGCCCGCGACGCGGCGTTTGTCACGATGAGAACCGTGGCCCAGCAGGTGAAGGCGTACGTGAAGGCCCTCTTCGGAGCCAAAAGCCCCCAGTACAAGCAGATTAGCGGACTGAAAATCTGAGCGTTTTTCGAGCCAAACGTCAGGCCGTCCTGCCGCTCACTCCACGGCGGTGACGCTTAAATTGCCGTTACGCAACGCCTCCGCTCGCAATGACGGGTCTGGGAGGCGTTGCGTAACGGCAATTCTTAACGGTTATAAGGCTCCCTCATGTTGTCATAGAACGCCCTCATGTTGTCATAAAGCCCCCTCATGTTGTCACAGAGCGCCCTCGTGTTGTTATAGAGCACCCTCGTGTTGTTATAGAGTGCCCTCGTGTTGTTATAGAGTGCCCTCGTGTTGTCACAGAGCGTCCTGAAGTTGTCATAAGCCTTCCTCAAGTTGTCAGCGCGCGTCCTCGACGAGTTATAGAGCATCCTGATGTTGTCACAGAGCGCCCTGGTCGGGGGAGAGGGCGTTCCCGGCGTTTGGCCGCCTTCGTTTACCGGGGGAGTTTCCCGGTAGGAACGGGTTTCCCTCCTGTACCTGCCTTCAACAAAAAAGCCGCCCCTTTCGGAGACGGCTTTCGCAGGTGGTGGTAGGTTAAAGCAGCTAAACGGGCTTGATTAAGGGCAGGTGGGGTTTCGGATCGTATACAGGCGGTGAGTGATGTAAAAGTAAGAAGATTTACTCAATTTCAAAGCAAGGCCACCGCCGTCATTTCAAAATTCCGGTACTCTTTTTTGGCTTTTTAGGGTCGTCTTCCTCCGGCCCGGCGGATTCGTTGCGGTGGGGAAAGGGCACGGTTCTTTTGCAGCGGGCCGTGATTTCTCCCCGTTTTCATGCGAAACTACACCCTCCGCCGCCTTTCCGATCAGCCCATTCTCACCGCCGCCCAGGTCAAACCCTCGCACCCGCAGTTTCAGGTGATGGGAGCCTTTAACCCCGCCGCCACGCGCTTCGGCGACGAAATTCTGCTCCTGCTCCGCGTGGCCGAGGCCCTGCCCACCGAGCGCCACCCCAACGGCACCCAGACCATTCACGCGCCGGTCATGCGGATGGAAGACGGCACCCCGCGCATTTTCGTGCGCTCCGTGTCGGGCCTCACCGACGCGGGCGATCCCCGCGTGGTCAGCTACGAAGGGCAGGCTTACCTCACGTCGCTGAGTCACCTGCGCCTGGCCCGCAGCCGCGACGGGATTCAGTTTACCGTGGACGAAAAACCCTTTCTGTTTCCCGAACGCCCCGATGAGTCGTTCGGCCTGGAGGACGCCCGCATCACGCAGATGGACGACGAGTACTGGATTACCTACACGGCGGTGTGTGAAAACGGCCCCGCCGTGGGGCTGGCCGTAACGAAGGATTTCGTGACCGTGGAACGAAAAGGACTGATTTTGCCCCCGCCCAACAAAGACGTGGCTTTTTTCCCCGAAAAAATTAACGGCCTCTACCACCTGCTCCACCGCCCGATGGTGAGCGACATCGGCAAGCCTTCCGTCTGGCTCAGCACCTCGCCCGACGGGCTGAACTGGGGCAATCATCGGTTCTTGTTTGGCGGTCGGGGCAGCGATTGGGAGGGCCTGAAAATCGGCGGCGGCCCGGAACCGATGCGCACCGACGAGGGCTGGCTGGTACTCTACCACGGCACCAGCACCGCCACCGAATACACGCTGGCCCTGGCCCTGCTCGACGCCAACGACCCCACGCGAGTCCTCGACCGCTCGACCGCGCCGCTGCTAAAACCGGAACTGCCCTGGGAACGCGAAGGCTTTTTCCCCAACGTCGTCTTTTCCAACGGCTGGGTGCGGATGCCCGATGGCCGGGTACTCGTTTACTACGGCGCAGCGGATTTCTGCGTGGGGGTGGCGGAGTTGGTGGAGGAGTGAAAGAAAAAGGGGGTCACGCTGAGCGGAGTCGAAGCGCGTGCGGCTGGTCAGCGTTGGCTCACCGCACCGCGCTTCGACTCCGCTCAGCGTGACCCCCGTTTCGACACCTTTTTCCTCGCTACCTTTGGCCGTCTCCAAAAAACGGCCATGAAAAATTCCCTTCGCTGGTTGGTACTGAGCGCCTTGCTCGTTGGGTGCCAGGAAGTGCCGACCACCACGCCCCAACTCCGCCCCCTGGTGGAGGCCGTGTACGCCTCCGGCAAAGTCCTGCCCGCCGACGACCACCGGATTTACGCCCAGGCCGACGGCGTGATTCTGGCCCAACTCGTGACCGAAGGCGCGACCGTAACCCGCAACCAACCGCTGTTTCGCCTTGAAAACAGCAGCCAGCAGGCCCGACTTTCGGGGGCCGACGTGGCCCTGCAACAAGCCCAGGCCAACCTACGCGGCGATTCGCCGGTGCTGACCGAACTCGAAACCGGCCTCGCCAGTCTGCGCGCCCGCGTGGCCGACGACTCGGCCAACTACGCCCGGTATCAGAATTTATGGCGGCAAAACGCCACCGCCCGCATCAACCTCGACCGCGCCGCGCTGGCCTACCAAACCTCGCGCAACGACCTCGCCGCCGCCCGCGAGCGCCTGCGCCGCACCCGCAACCAACTCCGTCTCGACCTGATCAACGCCCGCACAACGGCCCGCGTAAACGCCGCCGACGCCGGCAACACGGTGGTGCGCAGCGACGTAGACGGCACCGTGTTCGAGGTGTTTCGGAAACAGGGCGAAGCCATCCGACGCGGCGAACCGCTGGCTTCGCTCGGCGGACGCGGGGCGTTTTACCTGCAACTCTGGATCGACGAGCAGGACGTGGCCCGCGTCAGCGCCGGGCAGGAGGTGCTGGTGAAACTGGAATTATTCGGCGAACGGGTTTTCAAGGCTCGCATCACCAAACTCTACCCCACGCTCAACCCCGAAAACCAGTCGGTGCGGGCGGATGCGGAGTTCGTGGAAACGCCGCCAAAGCTAGTGGCGAACGCCTTCGCCGAAGCCAACATCGTCATTTCCCGCAAAGCCAACACGCTGACGATTCCAAAGGCGCTTCTGCGGGGCGACTCCGTACTCGTGCAAAATGCGGAAGGAAAACCAACCCCAGTTTTTATCAAAAAAGGCATCGAAACCACGGATTACGTGGAAGTCCTCGCCGGGTTGCGGCCCGATTCCAAACTGATTCAACCCTGATGCGCCTCCCGTTTTTTCTTCTCTTCGCCCTACCCGCCATGAGCCAAACGCCCGTTGAAACCCTGGACGCCGCCCTGCAAGCCCGTTTCCGCGCCGATGCGCCGGGCGCGGCGGTGCTGGTGGTACAAAACGGGAAGGTGGCGCTGCGAAAAGGCTACGGTCTGGCCCGGCTCGACACCCGCGCACCGATCACCCCGACGACCACTTTTCGGATGGCTTCCGTCTCGAAGCAATTCACAGCGATGGCCGTGTTGCTGCTGGCCGAGCGCGGCAAGCTGAATTTGAATGATTCGCTGAGCCGGTTTTTTCCCCAGTTCAACCCGGCCGTGGGGAACCGCATCCGGCTCCGGCACCTACTCACGCACACCGCCGGGTTGCTCGATTACGAGGAAAAAGTGGACAGCGCCCATTTCCAGCGTCAGGTACTCGATGCCGACGTACTGGCCCTCGTGCAAGCCCACCCGACGACGTACTTCGAGCCGGGAAATCAGTTTCGGTACAGCAACACGGGCTTTTGCCTGCTGAGTTTGGTGGTGGAAAAAGCCTCGGGCGAACCGTTTGGGCAATTTTTGGCCGAAAATATTTTCCGTCCCCTCGGCATGGACCGCACGTCGCTGTACGAGACGACGAAAACCCGCCCCGACCGCGCCCTAGGTTACGCCCGCGACGCACAGGGCCGCATCCAGCCTTCCGACCAAAGCCTGACCAGCGCCACGCGGGGCGACGGCTGCGTGTACACCTGCCTCGACGATTACCTCGCCTGGGCCGAGGCCCTGCGCCGCAACCGACTACTGAATTTGCCGAAGTGGTTGGGCAAAATCGCTTTTCCGGTAAAAAACGGCACGGAATTCCGCTATGGATTGGGCTGGTTTTTCTCCGAAAATATCCCGCTCGAACTCAGCCACACCGGTAGCACCTGCGGGTTTAGCAACGGCGTGTGGCTGGTGCCGGAACGCAATCTCGCGGTCGTGTATTTTTCAAACCTCGCCGAGGCGCACGGGGAGTTTTCGGGGGTCGAAACCCTGGCTCGTACGCTGTTTGGTGGGCCGCCACGGGTTTTGTGGAGTGAAACGCTGAACGCGACGCGGTGAGTGATTCTGTCACCCTGAGCTTGTCGAAGGGCCTTTCGCGGTTGCCAGCAAGCTGCTTGGAAGTCAACCGCGAAAGGCCCTTCGACAAGCTCAGGGTGACAGCCTGAAAACAAATTTAAATTCCCATGCTTTCAACTAATTTCCAAATCGCCAAAACGCACCTGCTGGCGAAGAAAAAGCAGACGGTCATCGCCGTGCTGGGCGTTACGTTTGGGATTGCGATGTACGTGCTGATGGCCTCGGTGCTCACGGGGGTGAACAAACTTGTGGACAACCTCTCTTTCCAGGCCACGGCCCACGTGCGGCTCTACCGCGAACCCGACCTCAACCGCGCCTCGATTCTGGAAACGGCGCTGCGCGGCTCGGATACGCTCGCGAAGGTGTACCACCAAAAACCCAAACCCGAACGGCTTTTCCTCCGCAACGCCTCGCTGATTCTGGACGAACTTCGCCAACGGCCCGACGTGACCGGCGTATCGGCGCAGGTGAGTACGCCCGCGTTTTTCAACTACGGCGCGGTGCAGTTCAACGGTACGCTGCTGGGCGTGAACGTGTTCGACGAAGACCGCCTCTTCGACCTCCGCAGCCAAATGCGCAGCGGGCGGATCGAAAACCTGCTCGTCAACCCCAACAGCCTGCTGATGGGCGCGGGCCTGGCCCGGAAAATGGCCGTTCGCGAGGGCGACAACGTCACGCTCGTGACCCCGCGCGGGGTGGTGTTTACGCTGAAAGTAGCCGGGATTTTTAAATCCGGCATCGGTGCGGTGGACAACGTGCGCAGCTACGCCAGCATCGCCACCGTGCAGAAACTGTTGCAAGTGGACAAGACCTACGTGACTGACATCAGTCTGAAAATCAAGGACATTTACAACTCTAAACCCTTCGCCGACGGGTTGGCCGCCCGCTACGGCGTGCGGGCCGAGGACTGGCAAACGGCCAATGCGACGCTCGTGACGTCGAACAAAATCCGCGATGGCATGGCCTACATCGTCACGGTGACGCTGCTCGTGGTGGCGGGTTTTGGCATTTACAACATCATGTCGATGACCGTCAACGACAAACTCCGCGACATCGCCATCCTGAAAGCCACCGGCTTTTCGGGCCGCGACATCATCCAGATTTTCCTGACCCAGGCCGTGATCATCGGGTTGCTGGGCGCGCTGGTGGGCGTGGCGTTGGGCTTTTTGTTTTCCTGGATGATTTCACGCGTGCCCTTCGACGGCGGTGATTTTTTCAGCCTCGACCATTTTCCCGTCAACTTTAACCCGGTGTTTTACGTCGTCGGCGTAGGCTTCGGCGTGCTGACCACGCTGTTGGCGGGCTATTTCCCCGCCCGTCGCGCCGCACGGGTGGACCCGGTGGTGATTTTGCGGGGATAAAAACTCAACCGCCCTGTCATCCTGAGCGCAGCGAAAGACCCCGGCATGGAATGCTTGTTGGACGACCGGATGCCTGGACGGTGACCCAGCGGTGGCTGACCGCCGATTAAACGGAAGTCCAACAAGGTCCTTCCAGGATGACAGGAAATTTTCAATCATGAAACCCGTCCTCAAAGCCACCCACCTCAACAAATTTTTCTACGAACCCGAAAAATTTCAGGTGCTCCACGACCTGAGTTTCGAGGTGAACCGGGGTGAATTTCTCACCCTCGTCGGCAAGTCGGGCTGCGGGAAATCAACGCTGCTGTACATCCTCTCGACGATGGACACCGACTACGAAGGTTCGCTGGAAATCAACGGCCGCCGCCTCACCGGCCTCGACCAGACGGCCCTGGCCCGGTTCCGCAACGCGCACATCGGCTTCGTGTTTCAGTTTCACTTTTTGCTGCCTGAATTTTCGGTGCTGGAAAACGTGATGCTGCCGGCGTTGAAACTCGGAAAGTTTTCGCGGGAAGAAATCGAACACCGGGCGCTGGAAAAACTTGCCCTCCTCGGCGTAGCCGAACAAGCCCGCAAACCCGCCAGCAAACTCTCCGGCGGGCAGCAGCAGCGGGTGGCGATTGCCCGGGCGCTCATCAACGACCCGACCGTGATCATGGGCGACGAACCAACGGGCAACCTCGACTCAGCCAACACCCAAAACGTCTTCGAGATTTTCCGGGAACTGGCCCACACCCGGCAGCAGACCATCATCTGTGTGACGCACGACCCCGAATTTGCCGCTAACTCCGACCGCACCATCACGATGTCCGACGGGCAGATTGTCGGTTCGTAGAGAAAAGATGAAGGGATAATTCACAAGGCAGGGTCTTTTTGGTAAAAAAACCCGGTCTTTGGTAGACTTTGCCTTCAAACCTGTTAAAAAAGTTAAAAAAAATCTTCTTATTTATCAATCTGACGTTTTAAAACCAGTGAAAACCATGAAATTTCGCCAGCGACTGACGCTAACCATATCCACCTTCCTGATGATTACCTCTTCCGTTTTTGCCCAGCAATGGCCCACGGCAAAGGCTAATGCCTGGTACGCCCGTCAGCCCTGGCTGGTGGGCGCTAATTTCCTGCCTTCCAACGCCATCAACGAGTTGGAAATGTGGCAGGCCGAAACCTGGTCGCCCTTTCTCATCGACCAGGAACTGGGCTACGCCGAAGCCCTCGGTATGAACACCATGCGGGTGTTTCTGCACGATTTGGCCTACCGATCCGACCCGAAGGGCTTCAAGCAGCGCCTCGACCAGTTTCTGGGGCTGTGCGCCAAGCACAAAATCCGGCCCATGCTGGTGCTGTTCGATTCCTGCTGGGACCCCGCCCCGCACACGGGCAAGCAGAAAGACCCCGTGCCGGGCGTCCACAATTCGGGCTGGGTGCAAAGCCCCGGTCGGGAATTGTTGCAGGACACGACGAAGTGGGAGACGACGCTGAAACCCTACGTGCTCGACGTGGTGCGCAACTTCCGCCGCGATGCCCGCATTCTGGCCTGGGACGTGGTGAACGAACCCGACAACGACAACGCCAACTCCTACGGCAAAAACAACCTCAAGCTCGAACCCACCAACAAGCAGGAACTCGGCGTGGCGTTGGTGAAAGCCGCCTTCGGCTGGACCCGCGAGGCCCTGCCCACCCAACCCGTGACGGCCGCCCCCTGGTACGGCGACTGGAGCGACCTGAGCAACATGACCGACATGAACCGCTTCCTGTTCACCCACTCCGACGTCATCACGTTCCACAACTACGACGGCCCGGAAGAATTTGCGAAGCGCGTAGGCTTTTTAAAAACCCTCGGTCGTCCGCTGATTTGCACTGAATACATGGCCCGCGTGACGGGCAGCACGTTTCAGAACATCCTGCCAATTGCCAAAAAAGAAACTATCGGGATGATGAACTGGGGTTTCGTGTCGGGCAAATCGCAGACGATTTACCCCTGGGATTCCTGGCAAAAACCCTACGACGCCGAGCCGCCGGTGTGGTTTCACGACATTTTCCGGCCTACGGGCGCCTCGTACCGCGACGAGGAAACGGCCTTCATCAAGTCGCTGACGCGGAAACCGGGTAAAGCCAAACTACCCGCCCGGCGCAAGACGGCGAAGGCGGGGGCGTGATTTCATCCATCCTACAAATAGGACTGTCATCCTGAGCGAAGCGAAGGACCTCGTTGGCCTACCGGGCAGTCGGTTGTAAGCTACCATTTAGCTACCGATAAACTACCCGGAGGGCCAACGAGGTCCTTCGCTTCGCTCAGGATGACAGTTCCATTTTCAGAATAGCTTCAAAAATATTAAAGGTTTGTTTTTACCTTCGCCTTGAACGCCGCCGCTTCTTTCCACTCCCTTTTTTCCGCCCCACCGCTTTTTTCTTACGGGGCGCAACCACCGGAGCCTGGCCCCTAAACCGGGCAATCGCCCCCCCAGCGCCCACCGCCCAGCCCGCCGCCCCGGCGAAACTTACTGCGTGAAACGGCGTGGTGTCGAGGCGTTGCCAGGTTTTGCCAAAATCACGCGAGAGTCCCGTACCCGACGGCCCGACGGCCACCAGCGTTTTGCCGCTCAGTGCCACGGCTTCCTTCAACCCACCGGGGCGCATTGGCCCGGCGGACTGCCAGGTGCGGCCCCCGTCGTTGGTTAGCAGTACGTTGGCGCTGGAATCGCCGATGGTTTTGTAATCGCCGCCCACGGCCACGCCTGCCGTGGCCGACCAGAATCGCAACCCAAACAAGCCCGAACTGGTGTTGCCGGGCATCGGTGTTTCAGCCACCTGCCAGGTTTGGCCCCCGTTGTGAGTCACGAAAACCCGCGCCTGCGTGGCGCCGCCCGTGGCAATCCAGGCCGTGCGGGTGCCGCGCAGGGCGACGAGCGAGGTGCCGCTGGCAGCAAAGGCGGCCTCGCCGGGTTGCACGGGCGGAAAGGCCTCGCGGGGAACTTCCTGCCAGGTTTGGCCGCCGTCGTCGGTGGTCAGGACGAAGAATTTTCCGTCCACCGGGTCGCCGAAGCAGAGGCCGTGGAGGTCGTCGAAAAAGTCGAGTCCGTCGAGAAAAACGCCTTTTCGGGTGGACTGGTACGCCAGCACCCAAGTCAGGCCCCCGTCGGGGGTGCGGTAAATCCGGGCCTGACCTTTTTCGGCCAAACCCGCGCTCATCGCCACAGCGGCGTTAGAATTAAAAGCGTGGAGGTCGCGGAAATCGAGGGTCTCGGCCCCGGAGATGCGGCGGATTTCCCAGATGCGCCCACCGTCGGTGGTGCGGAGCAACATCCCCTTCGAGCCGCCCACCCAGGCGACTTTGGCACTTACCGCACTCACCGCCCGAAAGCTGGCGTCGGTGCCGGAATTTTGACGAATCCATTGGGCAGAAATGGGCGAGTTAGCGAGGAGTGCCAACCCAAGGAAGAGGTATTTTTTCAAAAACATGGCCCCAAGCTACGCAATCGCGGCTTGGTTCGGTCTCAGCTCTCGCAAAACCCCTTCGACAATCCCGTACTGCGCCACCGCGTAGGTGGGCATCACGAGCCAGCCGAGCGCCAGCGGCCCGCCGCCGAAGCGGGTCAGGGCGATCAAACTATCGGACAGCACGAACAGCACCGCCCCCCCGGCCACGAGCCAAAAACTGCCCGCCGACACGTGTCCGCGTCGGCTGAAGGCGGCGATTGCCATCGCCACGACCACCGCCAGGTACCCCAGCACCGGCAACAGCAAATTGCCCAAACCCGATTGACAATCCAGAAAAACGACGACGGCGTACCCCACGATTCCGACTACTGCCCCGGCGTTGGTGTGCTTCGGTTTTTTCCAGAAAACCAGCGTGTACAAAACCTGCATGACCAGAAACGCCCCCAGCCCGGCCAGAAATCCGTCGGGGCGCATCAACAGCACGTCGCCGAGCCAGGCGAAGGCCAACGCGGTTTGAAACAGGCGAGTTTGACGGCTACAGTAGCCACGGGTTTCGAGGAAAAAATAAAGCGACAGCGCCGTCAGCAACGCGGGTTTGGCGAAAAGCCGCAGGGTGGGGTGTTCGGGCAGCAGGCTTTCGGCGTAAAATTCGAGGAGGCAGAGGGCGGCGTAGGCGGGGAGGAAAACGGGGCGTTTTGTTCCGGTGGGCATGGCGAATCGTTTCACAAAGATTTCCTAATTTTTGAAAAATCAGGAAATCTTAGGAAACCAACGCTATCCCGGCTGCAAGCCCGCCCGAATCACTTTCTTGTCCATCTTCCCCACTGACGTTTTCGGAATTGCTTCCACAAACGCAATGGTTTCGGGCACGACCCACTTGCTGATGTCGCCCCGCTCGACGTAGGGCTGGAGGTGGGCGCGAAGCTCATCGGCGCTGGCGGTCTGGCCGGGCTTGAGGGCGACGCTGGCGTGGGGGCGTTCGCCCCACTTGACGTCGGGAATGCCGACGACGGCCACTTCGGCCACGGCGGGGTGCAGGCCGATGAGGCCTTCCAACTCAATCGAGGAGACCCACTCGCCGCCGGTTTTGATCACGTCCTTGATGCGGTCGGCGATTTTCAGGCGGCGGCGGGAATCCATCGTCGCTACATCGCCGGTGTGGAGCCAGCCGCCGCGCCAGAGTTCTTCGGACTTTTCGGGTTCCTTGAAATAGCCCTGCGTGAGCCAGGGAGCGCGGACGATGATTTCGCCCATCGTTTCGTCGTCGGTGGGTACGTCGTTGCCGGCTTCGTCCACCACCCGAATTTCGACCAGCACCGCTGCCGTACCCGTGCGGGTGCGGGCGGCTACCTGTGCGTCGAGGTCGAGCGTGTCGCGCTCGGTCAGGGGCAGGTACACCGTCGAGAGGAAGGGACAGGTTTCCGACATTCCGTAGCCCGTCACCACGTCCACGCCGCGTTGCAGGGCGGCCTTTGCCAGCGCCTTCGGCAAGGCCGATCCGCCGATGATGACTTTCCAGCCCGACAAATCCACCGCCTGCGTGGCGGGATGGCTCACGAAGAGTTGCAAAATCGTGGGGACGCAGTGCGAAAAAGTAGGTCGGTGGGTGAGAAAAAGCTTGAGCGTCGTTTCCGGCTCGAATTTTCCGACGTACACCTGTTTCATCCCCAGCATCGTCGCCAGAAACGGAAAGCCCCAGGCGTGAACGTGGAAAAACGGCGTGAGCGGCATGTACACGTCCCTGTTGTTGAAGCGGCAGGTGGCGGCGGTGGTGGAAAAATTGATCGCCACGCCCAGCGTGTGCAGCACGATTTGCCGGTGGGTGAAAAAGACGCCCTTCGGGTTGCCGGTGGTGCCGGTGGTGTAAAACGTGGTCGCCACGGCGTCTTCATCGAAGTCTTCAAACGCGTATTCCGGCGAAGCCGCCGATAGCAATTCCTCGTACTCCCCCGCCACGTTCAGGCTCGTTTCAGGCATCGGGGCGTCTTCGGTGGCGACGATAATTTGGCGGACGGTCGTGAATTGCGGGGCCAACTGACTGAGCAGCGGCACGAAGTCGGCGTGGGCGAGGATGACCACGTCTTCGGCGTGGTTGATGGTGTAGAGAATCTGCGCCGGGGACAGCCGCCAGTTGATGGTGTGAATCACGTGGCCGGTCATCGGAATGGCGAAAAAACTTTCGAGGTAGCGGTGGCTGTCGTAATCCATCACGGCAATGGTTTCTCCGCCGGTCAAACCCAGATTTTTAAAAACATTCGCCAGCCGCGCCACGCGCTTTTTCAACTCGAAATAATTGTACCGCATTCGGTCACGGTACACGATTTCACGCTCCGGTTCGAGCTGCGTCGAATAACTGAGCAGGCTTTTGATGAGCAGCGGGTAGGCGAAGGCGCTGGGGGCCGGGGGGATTTTTTTGAGGTTCATCGGAGGTTCGGAGGTTTCGTCAAAACTAACGGAAAAAAGAACCCCGCGAGCGTTTTAAAACGCTCGCGGGGATGGGTACGACTCCCCTCCTTGACAAAGGAGGGGTGCCCCGTAGGGGCGGGGTGGTCGGGTTGCCAGTCAAGTATTCCCACCCGCCGCCGAACCACCCCGGCCTAAAGGCCACCCCTCCTTTATCAAGGAGGGGAATCGTGTACTACCCAGAGGTATTACTTTAAATTCCCCTCACCTTCTCCAAAATCCGAATCTGTTCCAGCACCTGTTCGGGCCGCACGGCCAGCGGGGCACCTTCGGCGATGGTGGCGTAGAGGTTTTCAAACAACAGCCCCCAGTTTCCGGCTTCGGTGTGGAGCGTACCGCGAAACGTCACGCCGTTCAGGTCGGTGTGCAGCAGGCCGTGCTGGCTTTCCGGCTCCACGCCGAAACCGGGTTGGCCGGGCAGTAAGCCCGCCTTCAGGTGGTCTTCCTGCGGGTCGAGGCCGGGTTTGAGAAACGAGCCTTTTGTGCCGTGCAGCACATAGCGCGGCCCCGGCTCGCGCACGAGCAGGCTGGCCCGCAGGCGGACGGAGAGTTTTCCGTAGCCGAGACGGAGGTCGAAGGCATCGTCGATGTTACTGCCTTCGCGCTGGGTGAATACTTCGCCTTCGACGCCCTGCGGCGGGCCGAACAGCGTGAGGGCCTGGTCGAGGAGGTGAGCGCCGAGGTCGTAGAGGATGCCGCTGCCGGGGCCGGGGGTTTCTTTCCAGGGTTTGGGGTTGAGGATGGGTTTGTAGCGGTCGAAGTGCGCTTCGTAGTGGAGCAAGTCGCCGAGCCAGCCGTTGTCGAGCACTTTTTTTACCGTTAAAAAATCCCCGTCGAAGCGGCGGTTCTGGTACACGCTCAACACCCGGTTTTGGGCTTTCGCCAGCGCAATTAACTCCTCGGCTTCGGTCGCGGTGGCGGTGAGGGGCTTTTCCACGAGCACGTGTTTCCCGGCCCGCAGCGCCCGCCGGGCGTAGTCGAAGTGGGTTTCGTTGGGCGTGGTGATGCAGACGAGGTCGATTTCGGGGTCGGCCAGCACGGCCTCGTAGTCGTGGGCAACCTGCACCCAATCGTAAATTTCCTTCGGCGTGTGGGAGCCGGAGGTGACGACGGTTTTGAGGTGAAACTTTGGGTTGGCGACGAGGAAGGGAGCCTGGAGGTAGCGGCCGGAGAGGCCGAAGCCGATGAGGGCGGTTTGGAGGGGCATAGAAAAATTTTTCCTGCAAAGATGCACGGAACGGCGTTTTCATAAGCCAGTAAATCCACGACGCTGGTGGAGGCTTGACCCGTCCGGCTGTCATCCAGCGCGCAGCGAAGGATGACAGCCGGACGGGTTATCTTCAAGAAAATTGCCTACCCCAACCCAATCGCCCGCGAATGCTCCAGCGCCTCGGCGCTGTGGGCGAAGTAGCAGGTGGTCACGCCGGAGCGGGCCATTTCGAGCAGGGCGGTTTCGGCTTTGCCCCGGTTGCGGGGGGCCACTTGCCGGATGTACACCACCCGAATCCGGCCCGGAAAGTGCCGCACCACCGAGGCGTAAATGACCGGGTCTTCCTGCGAATCGTCGCCCAACAGGCCGAATTGCTGGCCGGGACAGGCTTCGATGATGCGCACGATGCGGTCGAATTTGGTGGCGTGTTTGCCCTGGCCGGTTTTCAGTAATTGCCCCAGCCGCTTCAACTGCGCCAGCAGGTACACGCCCTGGGGCAGGCCGTTTTTATCCGAAAACTCACGGATGTAGTCATAAAGATTCCACTCGCTGCTCGACACGTAAAAAAAGGCGTTGGGCTGGCGCTCGTCGGCCACGTTGGCGTGGGCTAGGGCGCGGTAGTGTTCCACCACGCCCTCGAAGGGGTTGCGGCTGTGGGCGTTTTGGGTTAGCAAGGCGTAGAGTCTTTTCCCAAGCGAGGTGGAATGCGAAATCAGAAAGGTGTCGTCAATGTCAGAAATGAAGGAGTAGGGGGTTTCGTAGGGAACGTGGATTTCGTTCTGACCCGTGTCCATCACCACCCCGCCGGAGCTGAGCAAATCGGCCTCGACGGGGTGCCAGCCCGAGGGAAGCGGCGCGGGCAGGTCGAGTTCAAGGCGGAAAAAGCCGTCGGCGTCGGTGCGGGTGTCGGCGGTTTGGTCGCCCAGCCGCACCCGCACGGGGGCATCGGGCAGGGGGTTTACCAGAAACAACCGCAACAGGGCGAAGGTGTTGATGAACACGTTTTGCCGGTAGCGCGCGCGCGGCAGGGCACTGCGCCGGAGCGCATGCCCCTGCACCACCACCCGCGTGGGACTGCCGAAACCCCGGTACAATTTCAGCGTAGGCGCGTTGGAAATGTGCAACCAGGTAAACAGCTTTTTCATGGGGGCTGAGGTTGGGACGCGCTGCGAATTGGAGTTGCAGCCTGGGGAATTACATTTTGGGAACGCTTTTGTTAGACGATCCCAAAAATGCCGTTCCCCGAATGGAATTTCCGGATAAGCAGGCGGTCACGCTGACCGCAGCGGCGGACCGTTCCGCTCAGCGTGACCGCCTGGGTAAGCCCATCGGGTAAACTCATTTTTTCCACTACCCAATTCCGCAACCCGCACCAACCATGCCTCAAAATCCGGCGCTGCGCTTTTTGTTCGCCATCAATCCCGTGTCGGGCGGCACCGACAAGTCGGATTGGGAAACCGAAATCAAGGCTTTTTTCGAAAAAACCCCGCACACCGCCGACCTGCTCACGCTGACCGGGGAAAACGACGAAGAAACCCTGCGGGCGCGAATCGGAGAACAAAAGCCCGACCGCCTCGTGGCCGTGGGCGGCGATGGGACGGTGAAACTCGTGGCCGAAGCGGCCCTGGAAACCGACCTGCCCATGGGCGTATTGCCCGCCGGGTCGGCCAACGGCATGGCCCGCGAACTGGGCATTTCGTCCACGCCCGCCGAAGCCCTCGCCGTGCTGACCGAGGGCAAAATCACGCCCATCGACACGATTCTGATCAACGACCACGACCTCTGCCTGCACCTGAGCGACATCGGACTCAACGCCCAACTCGTGAAACACGCCCTGGACAACCACTGGAAGGGGAAATTTGGCTACGCCCGGGCGGCGTTTCGGGTGCTGGTGCGGCGGCGGCCCATGCGGGTGCGCATCAGGGTCGACGAGCGGGTGGTGGAGCGCGACGCTTTCATGGTGGTGCTGGCGAACGCCCGCGTGTACGGCACCGGCGCGACCATCAACCCCGATGGCGATTTGAGCGACGGGCGCTTCGAGGTGGTGGTGCTGCGGCAGCTTTCGTTGCTGGAATTTCTGAAAATGTTCTGGCGGTTCCAGCCCTTCGACCCGGCCAAGACCGAGATTTTTCACACCACCGAAGTGCGCATGGAAACCAAGCACCGGGTTTCGTTTCAGGTGGACGGGGAATACCGGGGGAAAATCTCGCAACTCAGCGCCGTGGTGCAGCCGGGTTTGCTGCGGGTGCTGATGCCGCCCGGCTCACCGCCGGCCTGAAGCAGGTGGGTTGCCGTTCGCTCAGATTTTAGGGCCTCTGGAAGTAGAATTCTGCGAAAAGAAGTATTTTTTGCCTCGCAATTCCTGCACTTCCATGCTCTACCGAAAATTCCCGCCCGCCCCGCACCTGCGCCCTTTCGTGGAGTGCTACTTCGTGTGGGAAAGTCCGGCGCTGGGAAGTGGCGGGTTTTCGGTCGAATCGCCGCCCAGCGGGTTCGGATCGATGGTGTTCAACTACGGCGAGGGCTACCGCGTCAGCACGGGACGGTACGACAACCTGGCCGTGCCGACGGCTTTTCTCAGCGGCCAATCCACCCGCAGCTACCGGCTCGACCTCAGCGGGCGCATCGGCATGGCGGGCATCGTGTTTCGCCCGGCGGGAATTTCCTCCCTGTTCGGCCTGCCGATGTACGAGTTTTCGGACGAACGCCTTTCCCTCCGCGACCTGCTCGGTGCCGAAGCGGATTTGCTCGCCGAGCGCCTCGCTGAGGCCCGCTTGCCGGAGGAGCGGGCCGGGTTGCTCGAACAGTTCCTGAACCTGCGTTTCCTGAAAATCTCTCCAACCCCCGACCGCACCGACTACGCTGCCAACCTGATCGTCAGCCGCTTCGGTGTGGTGAGTGTCGGCGAATTGCTCGACGAGGTGTGCCTCTCGCGGCGGCAATTCGAGCGGCAATTTTTGCACAAAGTGGGCATCAGCCCCAAGTACTACGCCCGCATCCGCCGCATCGGCTACCTCTGCGCCCAGTTGGCCGCGCAACGCTGGCAGGTACCCGACTGGCACGATCTGCTGTTTCGGGCGGGGTACTACGACCAGTCGCATTTCATCAAAGACTTCACGGAATTTACCGGGAAAGCCCCTTCGCTGTACGTTCGGCAAAACCTGGAACTGGGGAATTTCCTGAAGGCGTAAAACGTCGCATTTTTACAATCCGGCCCGCTCGCCACCCGATAGTTTTGTTCATCGAACCATCCCCCTTTCAACGATGAACACCCGATTCCTTTTCCTGCTGCTGCTCCCCTTGCCGGCTCTGACGGCCGACGAGCCGGTGAGCAAACTCAACGGCGCTTTCCGACAAATTAAAAACAAGTACGGAGCCATGACCGAGTGGAAATCCCGGAGCGACGTGACCGTCGTGAAGGTGTTCCGCGATGGCTACTGGTTCTCGGCCTCCTACGACGACAAACGGCCCAATGGCAAACCCTTCAACGGAGCCTGCGGCGGCACCTACCAATTGAAAGACGGCAAGTACCTCGAAAAAGTGGCCTTCTACTCCTGGGACTCCACCGCCGTGGGCAACCAGTTTAGTTTCGACTACAAAATCTCGCCGACGCAGTACGAACAGTACGGGGTGATGAATTCGGAGAAGTACAAAAAGTACCCCATCAACGAAGTGGCCGAACGCCTCACGGCTACCGAACCGCTGAAGAACGCGGGGCTGGAAGGCGTCTGGTTCATGAACGAAGGCTACTGGGGCGGGGCGAGCCGCTTTGGCGAAGGGAAGTACCAAGACTTCGAGGTCGTCAAAATTTTTAGTTACCCGATGGTGGTGTACGCCTACTACAACCCGAAAACGCGCCGGTTCGACGGCGCGGGCGGAGCGCGGTACCAGTTCGACGGAACGACGCTGACCGAAACCAACGAGTTTTGGTCGTGGCAGGCCGACGGGAAGCGCAAAGGCAACGTCGAGAAATTCAAGGTTTCGGTGGAAAACGGGCGGTTCGTACAGCAAGGTTGGGAAGGCAAACTGCGGGAAGTGTGGGCGAAGGCGCGGTGAGTTTAACCGCTTGGGTGAGTTGAGTAACCTGGCTACCAAGCCGTTGTCTCCTCGGCCCGCGCCCGTCAGCTAAAGCAAACGGCAAGTGGTAAAAGCCCCTCCGGGGCTAAAATTCAGAGGTTAGGTAGCCCCGAAGGGGCTTCTACCACTTGCCGTTTGCTTTAGCTGACGGGGCGTAGGCGGGTGTTGCGTACCATCATTGGCTACCGGGGCCGTTGCCAGCCGCTCCGCGCACAAGCCTTTCACGACTGGCAACTGATTTCTGTCAAACCGTTCAAACCCTCAAACATTCAAACTTTCAAACTAAAATGGAAACCCTCCAACAAAAAGAATCCCTGACCGACCTGACCCGCAAGGGCACCTGCCTGGCCTTTTTTTCGGCCTACCAGGACCTCGACATCGACGCCATGCTCGCCCTCTGCGACCCCGCCGGGGCCTTCTGGCTCAAACCCCTCGGCCCCGAACCCCAGGGTACCCTCGGCGAGATGGGCCGGGGCTTCTGGCTCGGCGTGGTGGAGGCCTTCCCCGACGTGGACAACACCATCGACATCTTCGAGGTAAGCGGCGGCGAGGTGATTTGTAAAGTCGCCATTTTCGGCACCCAGGCGAAGGATTTCGCAGGCATTCCGAGCCAGGGCCTGAAGTTTAGTTCCGACCATATTTTCATTTTCCGCTTCGACGAAGAAGACAAAATTACCGCCGTCACCATCGACTGGGACATGGCGGGTTTCCAGCAGCAGTTGGGTGCCTAACCGCCCCAAATCCCGCTCGCCCGACCCTGCACGCAGGGCCGGGCTTTTTTTTGACCCCGTTACGAGTTTTCAGGGCGTTGGTGTTAACCGAACTCCCGCTACCGGCGACTAACCACTCAGAATCCCAGCGCGTCCGAGTGATTTGGCCGGTTTTTACAATCCTGCTACCTGGGTCAGAGGTAGGTTTACGTCATCATCAGTTCCTCTCTCTTCATTTCTTCAAAATCATGAAATCTCTTCAAACTCCCCTCTTTCGCCTCGCGCTGCTCACGCTGCTGCTGGCCCAACTGGCGGCCTGCAAGACCAAAATCGAACCCCGACCTCTGGCCGACCTCAATGCCCTGAAGGGCCGCTGGGCCAGCCTGACGGATAGCGGCTTCGAATTTGAGTTCGACCCGGCTACTCGCTCGGCGAAGTACACCAAAGTACCCACCGGAAACCCGTATGGCTTTAAAGTGGGCGACGTGACACTGAAAAACGTAGAGGCCATAAACGAAACTACCTACCGGGGCGAACTCTTGTTCCGGTCTGCGGCATACTTCGTGTTCGCCGACGTGAAGTTCAACCTGGCGGGCGACGAGTGGATTTACACGTCCGACATCGGTACCCTCGGCAGCCTGAGCGTAACCGAGCAAACCGGTAAACTAAAGCGGGTGCTGTGACTCTCCCTTTCTATCTCAAAAATCCCATGAAACTACTCCCTCTCCTCTGCGCATTTATCGCCCTATGCCTCGTCTCGGCCTGCACCAAAACCGAGACTGAACCCCTGGCCGACGTGGCCAAACTCCAGGGCACCTGGAAAAGCAGCGACTTCCCCATCGCCGTCACGGTGGACTTTACCACCGCCGACAAAACCGCCAAAATCACCCAGGTGGCCTCGAACACCTACTCGTTCCGAACGGGCGATTTGTTCTGGAAGGAAGTCGTGCCCACCGGGGCCAGTACCTTCCGGCTGGCCCAGTTGACCAAGTCGAAGTCGGGCTACTACGTGTTCCAGACCGGCAAGGCCACGCTCGTGAGCGATACGCAACTCGATATTCAGTTTTCGGGCGACAGCGACGATACCGGGTTGCTGAAGTTGGACGGCAAAAAGGCCACGTTTACAAAGCAGTGATTTCCCAGCGGTAGCGGGCCTTTAAAATCATTTTCTGCCAGGCCGCTTGCCCGTTTATGCATCGATCCATTCATCCCTTCATTTTTAAAAACCATGAAAGTCCTTCGCTTTTTCCTCATCCTCGGTTTCGCTGCCGCGCTCTGGCAGTGCGGCAAAAAAGACCCCGCGCCTGCGCCTCAGCCCGTACAAGTGCCTACGTTTGATACCAGTACACCCTCCACCGTCAGCGACCTGACGACGACCTCGGCCAAAGTCAGTTCCTTGCTGCTTGGCAACGGCGGCGCGGCCATCAGCCAGCACGGCCACGTTTATTCCAAGACTAACCCAACGCCCGCCCTACCCGGTGATTCAAAAACCGAACGGGGGAGCACCGGCGAGCAGTATCCGCTTCAATTCAGTAGCGAACTCAAAAACCTCGAACCCGGCGTTACTTACTCCGTGCGGCCCTACGCCACCAACTCAGCCGGGACGAGCTACGGGGCGGTGTTTCAGGTGAAAACGGGGACGGTAACGGTACTAAGCCCTACTTTTTCCAGTGGGTACACGTTCACGGAAAAAACGGACAACTCCGTTAAAGTGTCCACGACGATAAACGATAATCCGGGGAAGCCCATCACTCAACACGGGTTCGTGTGGGCCGAAGCCCCGCAAACCCCAACCCTCGCCAACAACAAATTTGAATTGGGGGCTACAAACGGGCCATTTCCGTACAAACTGACCGCAACGATTCAAGGACTAAAAGCCAATACGTTGTATCGGGTTTCGGCCTTTACGACCACCAGCGAAGGCGTTTTTTATGACAAGTACACGGAGGTAACGACCAACCCACCCCCCAGCACCGTCGATGTTTTTTCCCGCAAAGCCGACTTCCCGGAGACACTATCCTTCAATTACCGCTTACTCAACGCCGGTGGAAAAGTGTACGTGCTGGGCGGTCAAATCACTCCGGGTTCCTCCGTATTGAATCCAAAAGTTTGGGAGTACGACCCGGCTAAAAATACCTGGACAGCCAAAGCACCCATTCCAAACTCAGGCGTAGGAGGCTCCGATATGGATGGAGAAACTATTCTTTTCTCGCGCGGAGGAAAGTTGTATAAATCGAACAAAAATGAGTTTCTGTTCGAGTACGACCCGGGCACAAACCTTTGGACTAAAAAAACGACGGTTGGCGTTCCCTTTCTAGGGCTGATTACGCAACTGGCCTTTGTGGTAAACGAACGGGTTTTTTTATACGAATACACCACCAACAAGTTTTTTGAATACGATGTCGAGAAGAACAAGGTCACTCAAAAAGCCACTCCCACGGTGCCAAAAGGCACTTCGTCCGACGACCGTTTTTGCAGTACCACCACGCGCGGATACCTGTTTTCGGGCAATAAACTGTACGAATACGCCCCCGATTCGGATGCGTGGGTAGAGAAAGCAATCCCCGTTCCGGGTTCATTCAAAAAGCTCATTTCATCGGGCGATGAGGCCTTGTATGCCTACGGGTCGGACAATAGCAACCCACTGAATGGAATCCTGTATTTGTTCGATTCGAGGGCAAATTCTTGGCGCACGATTTCGGTAAAAGCCTTTGAATTTGTAAATACCCAGGTGACTACGGTATTCCCAAAAACGTATTTCCTGAACCCGGATGCCAAAGCAAATCAGCAATGGGCCGCGATAACGATGGTGAAGTGAAGCAGCCCGCTACCCAAGCTACTGCCATTGAATTCCAAGCGCAGTTTTTACGATTCAAACTCCAAAACCAATTGCCATGAAAAACCTCCTGCGTATCCTCGTGCTGCTTGGCCTTGCCAGTAGCGGCTTCGCCCAATCGGGCACCACCGACGAAGCGGCCATCAAAAAACTAATCGAAGACGAAGTCGGCTACAACAAGCAACGCGACCTGGCAAAATGGCTCGGTTGCTACGCGCAGTCGGAGGACTTGGTGTTGGGGTTCGGGCCGGGAATGACCCGGGGCTACGACGAAGTGGCTAAGGCTCTGAAAGCATTCCTCGAAAAACTGCCCGAACCCAGCAAAGCAAAGACGGTCATCGCCGACTACCGGATTCGGCAACGCGGCAACACCGCCTTCGTCTCCTCGATTCAGTTGGATACCGCCCCCGACGGCACCCAGACCCGGTGGAACAAAGTGAATTACCTGGAAAAACTCAATGGCGAGTGGAAAATCATCGGTGACTTATTTCGCAGTGAACCGGTGGCGAAATGACACCGCCCAAAAATGCGTAGTTTAGAGCGTCCATCGTGTACAGTAGTTTCCTGAACTTCAGGGCATTCACCCCTCTCGCTTTAATTTCTCATGCAATACCTTTCGTTTGCGCCTTCGGCTCCGTTGCAGCCCTACGTCGAGAAATTCTACATCCTCGAACACGAAGGCGGGTTAAACCAGCCGGTGGACTTGTTGAGTCCGGCCAATAGCTACGCGGCCCTGGTTTTCAACTACGGCGACCGGTACCGGCTGCATAATTTCTGGGCGCAGGGTGCCTTGCTGCCCCGACAATTCGTGTCGGGGTACTCGACGACCCCCTATAAAATCACCGTGCAGGGGCAGGTGGGCATGGTGGGGGTGGTGTTTAAGGGCGGGGGCTTTCTGCACGTTTTTCCGCAACTGGTCGGGAGTGATTTATCGGACAAACGCCTGAACTTGGCCGACCTGATTGGCTACGAGGCCGAGCTGCTCACCGAGCAACTCGCCGAAGCGCCCTCCCACCCGGCCCGCATCGCTCGTGTGGAGGCGTATTTGTTCAACCGCTTGCGCAAAACCGATTTTCTGCTCCACATCGCCGACCACGCCGTCCACCGGATTCTCAACCAACGCGGAATGCTGACAATGGACGGCTTGGCCGATGACCTGGCGCTGAGCCCGCGCCACCTGCGGCGGCGCTTCAGCGAGCGCGTGGGGATGAGTCCGAAGTTTTTTGCTCGGCTCAAGCGCTTCAACTTCGTCAGTCTCACCCTGCTCCAAAACCCGCAGCTTCACTGGCCGGAATTTCTCGCCGACGGCGGGTTTTACGACCAATCGCACTTCATCAAGGATTTCGTGGCCTTTACGGGCAGTGCGCCCACCGAGCACTTCGCCCTCATCCGCCGGATGCAGGAATCCCTCGAAACGGAAGCGCCAACGCCGTCCGTTTTTTACAAGACTTCGCCAGCGCGCCCTCGTACTTTTGGTCAACACTCAAAACCCTCGTGCTTATGAATCCGAACAAACAACGCGTGGAGGAATACCTCGACGCCCTCAGCGGCAAGCCCAAACCGAGCGACGTGGTCGATCGCTACGTTTCCGACCGGGACATGGAACTCAAAGGCCACATCCAGATTTTTGAAGCGGGCATTCCCTGCTACGAACTGGCGCGGGAAGACATCGTGGCCGAAGGCAACAAAGTGTTGGTACGCTTCCGGTTGACAGGCAAACACACGGGCGAACTCTTCGGCTGTCCGCCCACGGGCAATTCGGTGGACGTGTCGGGCCTCATCCTGTACGAACTCGAAGACGGCCTCATCGTCAACCACTGGATGGAAGCCGATTCGGTGGGGTTGATGCAGCAAATCAGTACGCCGGTGCTGGTCAGTTGAGTCGTGGCGGGCAAACCAGCAAAAGGCCGGTCGGGTAAACCCGACCGGCCTTTTTTGTGCGTACCTTCCGGGCTTTCTTCCGAAGCCATGCGGCGCTCCGTTGCCCCCTTTTTTTGCTTCTTCCCGCGCTACTCGCCTGCCGGAATCCCGACAACGGTCCCTGGCAAACCACCCTTGCCCGGCCTCAACTCGGCCTCCTCGCCTCGCGTGGCCGACCTCACCGGCGGTGGCATCCTCGACGTGGTGATGGGCGCGGGTGGGCGGGAATGGTCGCCGAGCGAAGTGGGCATTATCGCCCTCAACGGGGCCGACGGGCGCTTGCTGTGGAGTGCCCCGGCGCGGAATCAGGTGGTCGGCTCGGCCTTGTTTCCGGATATTTCCGGCGACGGTACCCCGGAGGTAGTCATCGGCGGGCGCTCCGCCGAACTGCGGGCGTTGGACGGGAAAGCGGGCCGGACGATTTGGGAATTTTTCAAAACCACCGAAAAACACGGGGCCAGAAAAGCGGGCTGGTTCAATTTCTTCAACGGGTAATGGACCCCCGACGGTTTCCGCGACCTGCTCATCGCCAACGGCGGCGATGCCCTCGCCCCACCCGGAATGCCCCACCGACCCACGGGCCGAATCTTGCTCTTGAGCGCCAAAACCGGCAAAATTCTGGCGAATGCTTACGTCCCCGATCTGCGCGAAACCTGCTGCTCGCCCCTGCTGACTTCAACGGGGACGGTCACGACGAGGTGCTGCTCGTGGACGTTTTCGACAAACCCGTTGGCGGCGACCCACGCCCGTTTTAACGGCGGGAGAAGGAGGGTTTAGAGCAGTGCCCTACTTTCCTCTGGCGTCATTTGAGTACATTTTACTGCCGCCCCGTATCCGCCTTCGGCTTCGTCAGTCCTTCCAGCAGTTTATTTTTTTGGTCATTCAAAAAATCCTTCGCCCGGTTTTCGGCTTCGCGGCGGCGGGCGGCGAGGATGGCGTTGAGGCTGTCCTGCACGGTTTTGGCTTTGGCCTGCACCCGGTCGCGAACCTGGGTAGCGAGGGTTTCTTTCAGGGTTTGGGCGGTGCTGCTGCCGTCGAAACGGAACTGCGGGTTTTTGAAGGTGCCGCCCAGGGCCAGGTCGAACTTTACCCGCTCCACGTTGAGCGGAGCCTGGCCCGTCCAGCGGGCGAAGGTTTGGTTGAAGGCCGTGCCGACCTGACCGCTCGGCACGTCGAAGCGCAGTTTGTACTCTACCGAGCCGTCGAAGCCATTGCCGCCGCTGACGGTGAGTTTGTACGGGTCAAAATTCACGTCGAAGGGCTGGAATTTCAGCTTGCCGTCCCTGATTTCGGTGGTCATCAGCACGTTCTGGAGGCGGAGGCGGTTGAGGTCGCTGAGTTTGGTGGTTTCGGCGAGCCGGGCCAGGACGGGGTTGTCTTTGAACGCCGCCTGAATCACGCGGATGAAGCCTTGCCCGTCGAGCGTGTTCAGTTTCGGAATCATGTCGGGCCCGAGCAAGCCGCTGAGTTTGAACTGGCTGTTGACGTTGCCCAGCACGTACTGCGCCAGGGGCAGCAGCGCCTTCACCACCGCCAGGTGCCGGTACGCTTCGGCCACCTGCACGTTGGCGAGGTTGAGCGCGAAATCGAATTTTGGTTTGGTCAATTCCTGCGTGTCGTAGCTCCCGCTGGTTTGGAACTGCCCGCCTAAAGCCCGGAAGTTCAACTTTTCCATTTTCAAAACGCCGTTGCCCGTCGTCAGCGTGCCGGTCAGGTTGCGCAGCGGCATCCGGTCGTAGGTGGCTTCGCCGATGGCGGTGTTGAGCGTCAGGGCCAGGTTTTTGGGCACGGCCACCACCGATTTTTTCGCGACGCTGTCGCCGCTGTCTTTGCCCTCGTCGCTCAGCCATTCGTTGACGTTGAATTTCTGCGAAACCAGTGTCAGCGTACCGCCCAGGGCCTCATGCCCCAAAAAATAGCCGAGGTAGTTGCTCAGGTTCCCGCTCACCTGCACGTCGCTGCTACCCGCGAAGCCGTTGGCCCGGCTGACGTCGAGTTGCTGGGGCGTGAAGCGCAGGGCGGCGTTGCTGATGCGGACAATCGGGTAGGCGGGCGTTTCGTAGCGGATGTTTTGCAGCGTGGCCGTGCCGCTGGTGGGCAGTTGGGCGTAGCGTTTGGCTTTCAGGTCGGAGTAGCGGCCCCGGCTTTGCAGGTCGGCGTCCACGCGGCCCGCCAGTTTGGTGTCGGCGACGGGGAAAATTTGGGTGAGGCGGGTCAGGTCGAGGCCCCCCTTCACCCGAATATCCCAGGCGTAATCGTCGAAATTCTGAACGGTGCCGCTGGCGGTGAACGGCTCGTTTTCCAGGCGCATCCGCAGGTCGGCGAAGGTGAGTTTCGTGTCGGCCATCCGGCCTGAACTGTTCAGCAAACTGCCCCTGAAATTCACGCCTTCCAGCGGTTCGGGCACTTTCTCCGACTTCACGTAACCATCGACCAAATTCATGGCGGCGTTCACGACCGGAAACCGGCCCCCTCCGTAGTGGCCTTTGGCTTTCAGGTTCAGGTCGAAAAGCCCGCGTAGCGTTAGGCTGTCGATGGGAAAAAGCTGCGTCAGTTCGGCCAAATCGGCTTTGGCCTGCACGTCGGCATCCACGTCGAAATTTTTCAGGCCCTTCAGCCGGAGTCGCCCGCGAACGGGGTTGTTGCCCAGGTTGGCCGAGAAGCGCCGCAGGTCGAGGAGCAGGGTTTCGATCTGGTCGGTGTCGTTGCTGGCTTTCAGGTCGAGTTGAATGGCTTGCACGGGCTTGGGCAACCCGGCGTACTGAAAGCGCCCGTCGGTTACGGTCAGGTTGAGCGCAAACTTGGGGAACTGGCTGCGGTTGTAAGTTCCCTTCGCCATGCCGTCGAAGGTCACGCGGCCCTCGGCGTCGAGATCTTTGAATCGCTCGGAGTACGCGCCGGGCACGAGGGAAAGCAGGTTTTTAAAGTTATTTTCTTCGGTTTTAACCGTCAGGTCCATCGTCACGTTCGTGTCGGGTAGGGCCAGCCAGCCGTCGAAATGCAGCGGGAAATCGTTGATTTTGAAGGTGTTGTTTTTGAAAGAATAGTTGCGCTTCGGTAAATCGATTTCAATCCGGGCGTCGGCATCGAGGGTTTTGCCGCTCAGGTATTCCGTGCCACCGACCGCCAGCGTGGCGCGGGCCACCTGAGTGTTGGTCACGAGGTCGAACACGTCCTGGGTGAAATCGCCGCTGCCTTCGTGGGTCAGGCCGTCGAGGTGGACGAGCAGGGAATCTTGCCGGTTGTCGTAGCGAAAGCGCCCGTTTGCCACCGTCCAGCGTTGAATTTCGAGGTTGAAGGCGGTTTTCGTAGTGTCGCTGGCGGGTTCGTTGGCGGTCGTATCGGGTTGGTACACGGCGTAGTTGGCCTGGCCGTCGGGCCGTATTTTCAGACCGATGACGGGGCGTTCGAGATCAATCGAGCCGATTTTTATTTTTTCTCCGCGAACCAGACTCAGCACGTCGAGCGAGAGGCCGAGGCGGTCGGCGGCCAGGAGCGTATCGCCCCGGAAAGGCGCGTAGCCGGTCACGGCGAGGTTTTCGAGCGAGACGGTGACGTTGGGAAAATGCCGGAGCAAGCTCAGACTGGCCGCGCCGTAGCGCACCTGGGCGCGGAGGTTCTTCCGAATTTCGGCGTCGAGGCGACCTTTGATTTGGTCTTTGAACAGCAGCGGCACGGCGGCCAGCAGGACGAGAAGCCCCAGCAAAATGCCGCCTGCGATGAGCGCGATTCGTTTCATGGTGTGTGGTTTTTGCTAACAAGTTGATTTCAAAAGCTGTGCCTTTCCCTCTTGATCTGTCGCAAGAATAGTTTTTGTAAAAACCTGAAAATTAAAGCCTTGCTCCGTAGCGCAGGGTTTAAACCCTGCGCTACGGAGCAAGGTGGCCGAAGCGGATTACAAATCCGCCACTCTGGCGTCCGGATTACAAATCCGGACGAGTATTTTGCCGGGGCAAACCTCTAAACCCCTTTTTCATGTCCTCTCCTACCTCCCGCCGCGCCTTCCTCAGCAAAAGCGCCCTCACCACGGCCCTTAGTCTTTCGGCGCTGAACAGTTGGGGCGCGGGCCTCGAAACGGCCCTTGACCGCACGCCGCGCTCCTCAGCCCCCTCGGATTTGAAAATCACCGACATCAAGTGCGGGTTCATCCGGGGTGGACACAGTTTGTTCGTCAAAATTTACACCAACCAAAACATCCACGGCTGCGGCGAAGGCGTGGATGCCACGCCGGGTACCTATCACCTGGTGAAAATGATGGGTGAGCGCATCAAAGGCAAAAGTCCACTCAACATTCACCGGCTGTTTGAAGACCTGCGGCGCTCAGGATTTTTTGAGGGTGCGCAGGCGGGGATGTACGTGGCCGTGCTGTCGGCGGTGGAGGCGGCGCTCTGGGATTTAGTCGGGAAAGCCCTCGGCTTGCCGGTGTACCAGTTGCTGGGCGGAAAATTCCGGGATAAAATCCGGGTGTACTGCGACACGGCCGTGTACCGCAGCAAAAACCCCGGCCCCGACGACTTCGGGGTGGCGGCAAAGAACGCCATAAAAATGGGCTTCAATGCCGTAAAATTCGACATCGACGAACGCAACGACCCCGCCAAGTACGATGCCTACAACTGGACGGCCTCCCCCGGCGAACTGGAGCGGATGTACAACCAGATTGCCGCCGTGCGCAAGGCCGTTGGGCCGAAAATCGACATTTGCGTGGATATGCACGGGCGCTACGACACCACCACCGGCAAGCGGGTGGCGAAAATGCTGGAGCCGCTGAACCTGCTTTTTCTGGAAGAACCCTTCCCCGCCGAAAACCCCGAAGCCTACAAAATTGTCCGTGAATCTACGAACACGCCGATTTGCGCGGGCGAAAATCACTACCTCGCCCACGGATTCCGCAAGCTCCTCGAACTCGGCGCGGTGGACATCATCATGCCCGACCTCCAGAAATGCGGGGGCCTCGGCGAAGCCCAGCGCATCGCCAACCTTGCCAATTTGTACTACGTGCCCTTCGCCCCGCACATGGTCGCCTCGTACCTGGGCGCGATGGCCTCCTGCCACGCCTGTGCCTCGGTGCCCAATTTCCTGATTCTGGAATGGCAGATTTACTTCCACGAAGACCCCATGTTCAAGGAAGTCGTCAGTTTCGACGGGCCGATGGTGGTGGACGGCTTCATCCCGCTTTCCGAGAAACCGGGCATCGGCGTGGAAATCAACGAGGAAGGAATGCGGAAGTATGCGCCGCCGGGTGTGCCGTTTTTTGAGTGAGGTTTAACGTTGCCTGTCATGCTGAGCTTGCGAAGAACCTCTCGCGGTTAACTTCCAACTATTTGGACCTCTAGCGCGAAAGGTTCTTCGCAAGCTCAGGTAGTGTCTCAGTTTGAGCCTTGGAATTCTGTAAATCAACAAGTTTCAACTCAAACTGAGACACTACTCAAGCTCAGAATGACAGTGGAGGAGTTTGAAAATTTCTACCTTTGCCCCCATGCACCGGATTCTGGCCTTTTTCATGGGTGTTTTGCTGCTGGCGGGGAGCGTTTTGCCCTCCGTATCGGCGGAACGCTTGCCCGGCCTCATCGAGCATTTTCATGAACACCAGCGCGAAGAAGGCGAAGACCTGAGCGTGCTGCATTTCCTCTGGGAACACTACGCCGCCGACGCCTTCCACCACAACCACCCCAACCACTGCCATTCCAACCTGCCCGCCGTTGATTTTCACGCGGCGGCGCAGCTTTTCGTCTGGCAACCGCTGGTTTTTGTTTTTGAAAAAGTCTCCTTCACCGAAAGCACCGCCCCATCGCTCCCGCGTTGGGAAAACCGCTACGCCTTCGCCTTCTCAGCCGCCCTGCTGAACCCGCCCAAGGTCTGAACCAAGATTTTCAGGATGTAAGGATTTACCGGATTGGGACGCCCTAATTCCGGTAAATCAGGTATAATCCATTTAATCATGGTTCAATGATTGACGCCCTCATTCGCTACAGCGTTCAGAATAAACTCATCGTGTTCCTGCTGGTGCTGGCCCTGATGGGCTGGGGCGGGTACGCCGTCACGCAGTTGCCCATCGACGCCGTGCCCGACATCACCAACAACCAGGTGCAGGTCATCACCCGCGCCCCGGCGCTGTCGGCGCAGGAAATCGAGCAGTTCGTCACGGCCCCGGTCGAGCTGGCCCTGGCTAACGTGCCGCAACGGGTCGAAATCCGCTCGGTGAGCCGACCGGGCATTTCGGTTATCACCATCGTGTTCGAGGAAAACGCCGACGTACTGCGCTGCCGCCAGTTGGTTTCGGAACAAATCCGGTCCGCCGAGAGCAGCATCAACGCCGATTTTGGCCGCCCCGAACTGATGCCCATCACCACCGGCCTAGGCGAAATTTACCAGTACATACTTCGTCCAAAAAAAGGCTACGAAAGCCGCTACGCCCTCGCCGACCTGCGCACGATTCAGGATTGGGTAGTGCGGCGACAACTTTCCGGCGTGCCGGGGGTGATCGAAGTGAGCAGTTTCGGCGGGCAGTTGAAGGAGTACGAAGTCAGCGTCAACCCGGAACGGCTGCGGGCGGCCAACGTCACGCTGGGCCAGTTGCTGCGGGCCGTGGAGCAAAACAACGCCAGCACCGGCGGCAGCTACATCGAGCGGGGCAGCGAGGCGCTGTTCATCCGGGGCGACGGGCTGGTGAAAAGTTTGGCCGATCTTGAAAACACGGTCGTCCGCAACGAAAACGGGCTACCGCTGCGCATCCGCGACGTGGCGACTGTGCGCTTCGGCCAGGCCACGCGCTACGGGGCGCTGACCGACAACGGACGGGGCGAAACCGCCGGGGGCATCGTGATGATGCTCAAAGGGGCCAACTCCGCCGCTACGATTCAGGGCGTGAAAGCGCGGATTGTGGAAATCGAGAAAACCCTCCCCGAAGGCCTCGAAATCCACGCCTACCTCGACCGCACCCGGCTGGTGAACCGGGCCATCAACACTGTCACGACCAACCTCCTCGAAGGCGGCCTCATCGTGGTGTTCGTGCTGGTGGTGTTGCTCGGTAGCCTGCGGGCGGGGCTGGTGGTGGCCTCGGTGATTCCGCTGGCGATGCTTTTCACGCTGGGCATGATGCACGTGTTCGGCCTCTCGGCCAATTTGATGAGCCTCGGTGCCATCGACTTCGGGCTGATTGTGGACGGGGCCGTGATCATCGTCGAAAGCACGGTTCACCACCTCCACCAGAAACTAAAACTCCACCCCGATGGCGTGTTCAACCAGGCCGAGATGGACGAAACCGTCATCGAGTCGGCCTCCCAAATCCGGCGCTCGGCGGCCTTCGGCGAAATCATCATTTTGATGGTGTACCTGCCCATTCTGGCGCTCGAAGGCGTGGAGGGAAAAATGTTCGTGCCGATGGCGCAGACGGTCAGCTTCGCCATTCTGGGTGCGCTGGTGCTCTCGCTGACCTACGTGCCGATGGCCTCTGCCTTGTTTTTGAGCAAGAACGTGCCGACGAAAGCGACGTTTTCGGACAAACTTTTGGGGCGACTGTACCGGGTTTACGAACCCGTCATCGCCTGGGCCTTGCGGCGGAAAGTGGCGGTGCTCGTCGGGGCGGTGGCGCTGCTGGTCGGGTCTTTGTTCGTGTTTTCAAGGTTGGGCGGTGAATTCATCCCAACGCTCGACGAGGGCGATTTTGCCGTGGATACCCGAATGCCCACCGGCGCTTCGCTCAGTTCGGAGATTGACCTGACGCTGAAAGCCGAGAAGATTTTGTTGGAAAAATTCCCCGAAGTCAAGGAAATCGTCGGGAAAATCGGGGCTTCCGAAGTGCCCACCGATCCCATGCCCATCGAAGCAGCCGACATGATGGTGATTTTAAAGGAAAACAAAGACGACTGGACCTCGGCCAAAACCCGCGACGAACTGGCCGAAAAAATGAGCGAGGCGCTGACGGTGATTCCCGGTGCCTACTTCGATTTTCAGCAACCGATTCAGATGCGCTTCAACGAACTAATGACGGGCGTAAAGTCGGACATTGCCGTGAAGATTTACGGCGAAAACCTGGAGGTGTTGTTTCAAAAAGCCAGCGAAGCCGCCCGGCACATCGAGCGCATCCGGGGTGTGGGGGCCTGCAAGGTCGAACAGATTCAGGGCCTGCCCCAACTCGTAGTCACCTACCGCCGCGAGCGACTGGCCCAGTACGGCGTGAGCGTGGCCGACCTCAACGCGCTCATTCGCACGGCCTTCGCCGGGCAGGCGGCGGGGGTGGTGTTCGAGGGTGAAAAACGCTTCGACCTCGTCGTGCGCCTCGACAGCGCCTCCCGGCAAAATCCCGACAACCTCCGCACGCTCAGCGTCGCGCTGCCCGGCGGTGGCACGATTCCCCTCGCCGAACTGGCCGACATCGGCCTGAAGGCCGCCCCGACGCAGATTTCCCGCGACGACACCCGCCGCCGCATCACCATCGGCATCAATGCCCGGGGCCGCGACGTGGAAAGTCTGGTCGAAGAAATTCAGCGGGTCATCGAAAGCAAGGTCAAACTGCCGCCCGGCTACGCCTACCGCTACGGCGGGGCCTTCGAGAACTTGCAGGCGGCCAAAGCCCGGCTCTCGATCGCCGTACCGCTGGCGCTGCTGCTGATTTTCGTCCTGCTTTTTCTGACCTTCCACAGCCTGCCGCAAACGCTGATGATTTTCACCGCCATCCCGATGTCAGCCATCGGCGGCATTCTGGCGCTTTGGTTGCGGGATTTGCCCTTCAGCATTTCGGCGGGCGTGGGCTTCATCGCGTTGTTCGGCGTGTCGGTTCTGAACGGCATCGTGCTCATCGGGCAATTCAACCAATCGCGCAACGAAGGCTACGCGTCGATTTCCGCCCGGATTTTACACGGGGTAAAAATCCGCTTCCGGCCCGTGCTGATGACGGCGGCGGTGGCCTCGCTCGGCTTCCTGCCGATGGCCCTCGCCAACACCTCCGGGGCCGAAGTGCAGCGCCCGCTGGCGACGGTCGTCATCGGCGGATTGCTCTCGTCCACCTTCCTGACGTTGGTGGTGCTGCCGGTGATTTATGGGTTGTTTACGAAAGAGAAAAAACAGGTTTGACGATGAAAAAAAAGGGACATGATACAATTCCCCTCCTTGATAAAGGAGGGGTGCCGCGAAGCGGCGGGGTGGTTGGGTGGAAGATGGGAGCAGCTTGCAACTCGACCGAACCACCCCGGCCTTCGGCCACCCCTCCTTTATCAAGGAGGGGAAACCAGCAACGACTCCCCTCCTTTATCAAGGAGGGGTGCCCCGTAGGGGCGGGCGGTCCGCCGTTGCGGTGGTTCGGCGGCGGATGGAAGCTACTTCCCGCTGCCACGCTGGCTGTATTTTTCACCACCGCATCAGCCCAACGCCCCCTCAGCCTTCAAACCGCCCTCCAAACCGCCACCCAGCAAAACGGCCAACTTCAAACCGCTGCCCTCGACCTGCGCCAGCAACAGGCCCTGCGCGGCACGGCCTTCGACGTTCCCCGTACGTTCCTGGATGTGCAGTACGGGCGCACCCAGACCTATTTTACGCAAGACTACACGGTGGGCGTGGTACAAAGTTTCGCCTGGCCGGGCCTGTACCGCGCCCAGGCCGAGCTGCTGAATCGCAACGCGGGCCTGAGCCAGAACCGCCTGCGCCTGAGCCGGGTGGAACTGGCTTCACAACTGAAAACCGGCTACTACCGCCTGCTGCTCAATCAGCGGCGGCGGGAATTGCTTGCCGCCCAGGATTCGCTCTACCAAACCGCCGCCCGCGCCGCCGCCGTTCGCTACCGGACGGGCGAAACCAACCGGCTGGAACAAGTCAGCGCCGAGGCCCGCCTGCGGGAAGTGCGCAACCGCGCCCTCGGTCTCCGGGCCGACGCGGCCAGCCAGGTTCAGACCTTGCAGGTGCTGCTCGACACCCGCGATTCGGTGCAACTCGATGCCCAAACGCCCTTGAAACGCCCCCTACCGCCGGATTCGGTGGTTTTGGAAAACAATCCGTTGCTGGCCGTTTTAGGGCAACAAACCGCCGTCAGCGCGCAGCAAACCGCCGTGGAACGCCAGCGGTTGAAGCCTGATTTGCGGGTGGGAATTTTGAACCAGAGCATCGAAAACCGCCACAACCAGAACGTCGTGCAGGCGGGCGTGGGCTTGCCGCTGTTCGCCGGGGCACAGAAAGCCCGGATTCAGGCCGCCGCACTGGGCGAGCAGGTGGTGCAAAGTCAACTCGCCTACGCCACCCGGCGACTCAGCGGCCAACTTGCGGCGCTCCGGCAGCAAATCGGAAAATTCCAACGCTCGCTCGACTACTACGAAAGCAGCGCCTTACCGCAGGCCGATTTGATTCTGGAAACGGCCCTGAAAAGCTACCGGGCGGGCGACATCGACTACGTCGAGTTTTTCGCCGCCACCCAGCAAGCCTGGGCCTTGCGCGAGGCGTATCTGACCGAAATCGAACAGTACAACCAGGTCGTGATCGACCTTGAAACCTTGTTGGGGTATGAAAATTAATCGAGACAAAACCAGCTTCCCCGCGCCCGTCATTGCGAGCGGAGGCGAAAAAAGCGACGCGAAGCGAGATTTTTTCGCCGGAGCGAAGCAATCCCCTCCCGGAGACCAGGGAGCTAATCCCAGCCGACTTGCCCTGAGCTATCCGGTCTCCGGGAGGGGATTGCTTCGTCGGTCGCTGCGCTCCCTCCTCGCAATGACGGGCGCGGGAATGTTTCTTTTTTCCGCCTGCACCAACCCCAGCACCGACGACGACGAAAAAACCGTTTCAGCGGTTTCCCCACCCACCGACCTCGTCACGCTCACGCCCGAACAAGCCAAAACCCTGGGCCTCGAAACCGGCCCGTTCGACACGACCACGCTCAACGACGAAGTGCTCGCCAACGGCGTGGTGGACGTGCCACCGATGTACCTGGCTTCGGTGAGTTTGCCCGTCGGGGGTTACGTGCGCAGCATCCGCAAGTTGCCCGGTAGCCCGGTGGCGAAGGGCGAAACCCTGCTCACGGTTGAAAGCATGGAATTCATCCAGATGCAGCAGGACTACCTCCAGGCCCGCAGCCGCCTGACCTTTCAACAACAGGAATTACAACGCCAGACCACCCTCAACGCCGAAGAAGTGGGTGCCCGCCGCCGCCTCGAACAGGCCCAGGCCGAAGTAGCCAACACGCAGGCGCTCGTCCGTGCGCTGGAAGCGAAATTCCGGTTGGTCGGTGCCTCGCTGGAAGCCATTCGCAGCGGTACACTCAGCGCCACACTAGCCGTGAAAGCGCCCATCACGGGCAACGTAGAACACGTCAACGTGACGTTGGGGAAAAACATCAGCCCTGCCGACGTGCTGATTGAACTCATCGGTACGGCGCACAAACACTTGGATGTGAAAGTGTTTGAGAAAGACGCCGCCAAAATTCAGAACGGGCAGAAGTTGCTGCTCGTCAGTCCCCAATTCGGGCCGAAACCCGCCGCCGGGACGGTTTTTCTGGTTGGAAAAACGCTGGAGGGCGAGGCCAAAACGCTCAACATCCACGGCCACCTGAGCGATCCGGCCGTGGAGCGCCGCCTGTTGCCGGGGATGTACGTGGCGGTGAAAATCCGGACGGGCAGCCGCCAGGCCCAGACCCTGCCGGAGGAGGCCATCGTGAGCGAGGGCGAGGCCCGGTTCATTTTTGTCCAGGAAAAACCGCTGAGTTTTCGGAAAATTCCGGTGAAACTAGGCCAAACCGAAGGGGGGCAAACCGAAGTTTTCCCGCAAAAACCCGTGAACGGCAACGCCATCGTGCGGAAGGGGGCCTACCTGATGCAGGCCAGCACGCAGGAGGCGGAAGAGGAGTAGCAACCCTGACAGCGGGCGTAGCCCCTGTCAGCGGTTGCGCCTTCCTGAATAACCTAACTTGGCTACCGGCCAGCCTGCAACCGCTGACAGGGGCTACGCCCGCTGTCAGGGTTGCTTTTTCCTTCGTTTCTTTGTAAAAAACTTGATTTCCACATTCATGAAATTTCCCCTTCTCCCCGCCGTCCTGGCGGGTTGCCTGCTGACGAGCGCGGCGGCGTTTTCCCAAAAAACCAAAAAAGCAGTGTCGCCACCCCGTCCGCCCGAATTCAGCCTCGCCCAGCGCGACGCCGAAGCGCACCTCCGCTTCCTGGCCGCCGACGAGTTGCAGGGCCGCCGCACCGGCGAACGGGGCAACCTCATCGCCGGGCGCTACATCGCCGAGCAATTCCGGCTGATGGGCCTCAAACCCGCCGCTGGCCCCGATAATTTTCTCCAACTCGTGCCCTTCGAAACCGTGAAGCCCGGCAAAAACGGCTACCTGCTGGCGGGCGCGGATACGCTTCGTCAAAAGAAAGACTTCATCGTCTTCGCCGGAGACGGGGCCAATCTGACTAACGCGCCCGTCGTGTTTGCGGGCTACGGCTGGGTGGACGCCGAGAAAGGACAGGACGATTACAAGGGCCTGGACGTGAAGGGTAAAATCGTCGTGACCACCATCGGCACACCCGACGCGAAAAATCCGGGGGAGATTTTCGGGGCTTCCGAGAAGAAAACCGCCCTCGCCGCCGAGCGCGGAGCCGCCGCGCTGATTGAAATCGTGGCGTTGCCCTTTCCCTGGGGGAGCATCGTCAATTATTTCGGCGGGGAAAGCATCCGGCTGGCCGAGGAGAAAACGACGGCGAGTATGCCGCACCTCTGGGTGAGCGGGGCCAGTAAAAAGGCGTTGCCCAATACGCTCACCGCGTTGAGTGTCAACGTGCCGGGTACGGAGCGCAAGCCGGTGAGTTCGTACAACGTGGCGGGGATTCTCGAAGGCACCGACCCCGTGCTGAAGGCTGAATACGTCGTACTGACCGCCCACCACGACCACGTGGGCACGGGCAAAAACGGCGGCGGCAATTTCACGCCCGCCGACAGCATTTTCAACGGGGCCCGCGACAACGCCTTCGGGACTACCTCCGTGTTGCTGGCCGTCAAAGCCTTCACCCAGCAGCGACCCAGGCGCTCGATTTTGTTCATCGCCTACACCGGCGAAGAAATCGGGCTGCTCGGCAGCAAGTACTACGCCAACCACCCGTTGGTGCCGCTGAAGCAATGCGTGTTCAACCTCGACTGCGACGGCGCGGGTTACAACGACACCACCAAAGTAACCGTGATTGGCCTGAGCCGCACCGACGCCAAGCCGCAAATCGAAGCGGGGGCGAAAGCCTTCGGCCTGACGGCCATCGACGACCCGGCCCCGGAGCAAAACCTCTTCGACCGCTCGGACAACGTGAGTCTGGCCGAAAAAGGCATCCCCGCCCCCGACTACGCGCCCGGTTTCACCAAGTTCGACGCCGAGATTTTCAAGTACTACCACCAGGTCACGGACAACCCCGACAACGTCAGTTTTCCCTACCTGCTGAAATATTGCCAGTCGTACGCCCACGCCGCCCGCCTCATCGCCAACCGCCCCACCGCCCCCAAATGGGCACCCGGCGACAAGTACGAGAAGGCCGCGCAGGCGTTGTATGGGAAATGAGTTGAGAATTGAGGGTTGCGAATTGAAAGTTGAAATCAGTTCGCCGTGCGGTTGAAAATTCACGAAAAAAGAACCCCGGCAGCGGACTGCCGGGGTTCTTTTTCTTTTGAGAAACGAATAAAAACTTTCAATTCTCAACTGCGTTCACCGCTGATGATGATACAGCAAAAACAAAAACAACCCCAGCCAGAGTACGTCCACGAAGTGCCAGTAGAGCGAGATGAGGCTGAGGCGCAGTTGCATGGGCGGGTTGACGCTGTACACGAACGAATCGACGTAGCTGCGGTGGCGCAGGGCCTCGACCAGCAACACGCACAGGGCCACCAGCCCCCCGGCGATGTGCAGCAAGTGCAGACCCGAAATGAGGTATATGAAGGCCCCAGCGACGTTTTCGCTCATCACAATGCCCTCCTGCATCATCCCACGCCAGCCCAGCACCTGCAAACTCACGAACAGAAATCCCAACGAAACGGTGGTAAACAGCAAAATGCGGTAGTGTAAAAACCGTTCGTGGCGCAAGGCCCGCCTGGCGGCGTGGAGCGTGAAACTGCTCAGGGCCATCACCGCCGTACTCAGCCAGAATACCCTCGGCAGCGACACGTCCACCCAGCCTTCGCGTTCGCGCCGGACGAGATAAGCGAAGACTAAAAAACCGAACACGATTCCGCTGCCCAGCACGCCCAGTTTGAGCAGGAACGCCAGTGGTTCGCGGCGGCGCGTGAACCAGGGTTCGGAGTGGGTGGAACGTTGAAGACGGGGTTCGGCCATGAGTGGGGTGATGCCGGGTAACTAAAAAACGAAAGCACGAATTTAACAAATCCTACCGACGAACGACGCAGGGATGTCAGGCGAGAACCCCCTGCCAGCACGAATGGTTTTCAAAAAGCGACGAAGCGTCGAATTGTTGCGCGAAAAGCCCGTACACCGTTGACCCCGAACCAGTCATGCTGGCGTAAAAAGCGCCCGCTTCGTAGAGTTTTTCCTTCAGGCGGGCCACCGCCGGGTAACGCGGCCGCAGGCTTTCTTCAAAATCATTGCGCACCGTTTCGCACCAGGTTTCACGGGTCTGGGTCAGGGCTTGCCGCAAGTCCGTTTCAGGCCTTCGGGGCTTCACCCCGGCGTAGGCTTCGGCGGTGGAAATGTGTAGGCCGGGGTTGACCAGCACCGCCCAGACTCCCGCCAGCGACACCGGCGTTTCTTCAAATTCATCGCCTTTTCCGAAACAAAACCGGGGTTGATTCTGAATGAAAAAAGCGCAATCGCTGCCCAGTTTGCGGGCGTAGCCTTCGAGTTGGGCAGTGCTTAGGCCGAGGCTGAATTGTGCGTTGAGCAGGTTCAGCGTAAATGCCCCGTCCGCCGAGCCGCCGCCGAGTCCCGCTCCGATGGGCACCACTTTGTGCAGGTGCATCCGCAGGGGCGGCAGGTCGAAATCGGTTTTCAGGAGGAAATACGCGTTCAGACAGAGGTTGGTTGCCTCCGCGCCCGGAATGGGCAGGCCCGTGCTTTTGAAACGGACTTCGTCGGCAGGCAGGATTTCGAGCACGTCGTTCCAACCCACGGGGTAAAAAACCGATTCCAGGTTGTGGTAGCCGTCGGGCCGTTTTTCGGTGATGCGCAGGCCGAGGTTGATTTTGGCGTTGGGGAAGGCAATCATGGTGGCCCCTTGAGGGGTTTGGAATGTTACAAAGAAATTGGGTTTCGGATTCCTGCGTGGGTTTTCGTTTTTTTGCAAGCTGAAAAATACCCCCAACCCCCTAAAGGGGGCTTTTTTCGGCCTGTAAATTCCAGCAAAGTAAAGCCCCCTTTAGGGGGTTGGGGGTATTTTCACATGACCCTTCCCGAAATCTTCTCCTCCTTCAACCGCCTCAACGTCCTCATTCTCGGTGACATCATGCTCGATGCCTACGTTTGGGGCAAGGTCGAGCGCATTTCGCCCGAAGCGCCCGTGCCGGTGGTGGTGGCCCAGCGCCGCGAATTTCGCCTCGGCGGGGCGGGCAACGTGGTGCTCAACGTGGCCGCCCTCGGCGCGAACGCCGTCATTTGCTCGGTGGTCGGGCGGGATGGGTACGGCGACCAGTTGCGGCGAATTTTGGCCGAAAATAACCTTTCTCAGGAAGGAATTATCCAGAGCGACGAGCGCATCACGACGGTGAAGGAGCGCATCATCGCCGGGTCGCAGCAGGTGGTGCGGGTGGATACCGAAACCGACGCGCCCATCGCCGAAGCCGACCGCCGGGCGCTGGTGGAACGGGCCAAGCACCTGGCCGAAACCGCCGACGTGATCATTTTTGAAGACTACGACAAGGGCGTGTTGAACCGGGAAACCATCGCCGAACTCATCGCCTTCGCCAACCAACGCGGCATCCCAACGGTGGTGGATCCGAAGAAACGCAATTTTCTGCACTACCACGACGCGACGCTGTTCAAGCCGAACCTGAAGGAACTGAAGGAGGGCCTGAACCTAAGTTTCGACGTAAAAAGGCCCAACGAACTTGAAGCCGCCGTGCAGGGCCTCAAAGACCGCCTGCGGGTGGGCGGCACGCTCATCACCCTTTCGGAGCGCGGCGTATTCATCGATTTTCAAAGTGAAAAACACCACCTCCCTGCCCACATCCGGCAGATTGCCGATGTGTCGGGCGCGGGCGACACGGTCATCAGCATCGCAGCCTGCTGCCTGGCGCTGGGCCTGCCGCCCCGTCAACTGGCCGAACTGGCTAACCTCGGCGGCGGGCTGGTGTGCGAGTCGGTGGGCGTAGTGCCTATCGACAAGGCGCTGCTGCTGGCGGAGGCGGAGCGGGAGGGGATTTGAAAATAGTCGATGGTCGGCAGTCGATGGTCGTTAGCAAAACACTAAACCACCTCAAACCCTGACGACTATCGACTGACGACTATCGACTAAAAAAATGTATCTCCCCAAGCAATTCGAAGAAACCGACTGGCCCGCCATTGCCGCATTCCTGCGGGAATTCTCCTTCGGCCTGCTCGTCACGACCGGGCCGGACGGGTTGCCGACGGCCACGCACCTGCCGCTCGAACTGCACGAAACTGGCGAGGCCCGCACACTGCGCGGCCACTTGGCCCGTGCCAACCCGCAGTGGAAAACCTTCGGCGAACGCCCGGCGCTGACCGTTTTTTCACAACCCCACGCTTACGTTTCCTCCTCCTGGTACAACCACGTGAACGTGCCGACCTGGAATTACCTCGCCGTTCACCTCTACGGCCCGCTGCGACTGGTGGACGGCGACGAACTCATCGAACAAATACGCCAGCAGGTAGCAACCTACGAAACGGGCCGGGCGAACGCGTTTTCGCTGGAGAAATTCTCGGAAAAAGAACTTCAGCAACACCTGCGGGGGCTGGTCGGGTTTGAACTGACCATCGAAACGGTGCAGGCCAAAGCCAAACTGAGCCAGAACCGCGACGACGAAAGTTACCGGAATGTGATTGCTCACCTCGACGAAAGCGCCGACTCCACCGCCCGGCGCATCGCCGACGAAATGCGGCTGCGCCGCCCCTGATCCATGCCCATGTACGAACGCCAGCGCGACGCCTTCACCCTCTCGACCGACCCGGCGCGGTTGCAACTCCCGGTTATCCACGAATTCCTAAGCCAGCATTCGTACTGGGCCAAAGGCATTCCGCTGGAAACGGTGCAGCGGTCGGTCGAAAACTCGCTTTGCTTCGGGCTGTACCAGGGCGCGGAGCAGGTGGGTTTTGCCCGCGTCACCTCCGACCGGGCCACCTTCGCCTACCTCGCCGATGTGTTCGTCCTCCCCGACTTTCGCGGGCGGGGGCTTTCCAAATGGTTGATGGAAAGTATTTTACAACACCAGGAATTACAGGGTCTGCGTGTATGGCTGCTTGGCACCGCCGATGCCCACGGGCTGTACACCCAGTTTGGCTTTACGCCTTTGCCCAAACCAGAACGGTTTTTGATTATTTCCCGGCCCGACATTTACCAGACGGTTCCGGCCTCTTTGCCTGGATCCGTCAGCTAAAGCAAACGGCAATCATCAAAATTTTTACCGCCCGCGCCGGAACCAAAACGGGTTTTGAGTAAGTTTGCAAACTCTATAAACCTTGTAGATAAACAAGGTTTCTCCAGCCCATGCAAAGCTTCCGCACCGAACTCGAAAATCCACTCGTCGAGAAGGACATCGTCGACCTGGCCCGCAAGATTGAACTTTTTCGTGAAGGAAAAATTCACGAGGAGAAATTCCGCAGTCTGCGCCTGGCGCGGGGCGTGTACGGGCAGCGGCAGCAGGGCGTGCAAATGGTGCGCATCAAACTGCCCTACGGCAAGATGACCTTCAACCAGTGGAAGCGCATCGCCGACATTTCCGACGAATACTCCACCGGCAACCTGCACCTGACCACCCGGCAGGACATCCAGATTCACTTCGTCAGCCTCGACCGCACGCCCCAACTCTGGGCCGACCTCGAACGCGACGACATCACCCTGCGCGAAGCCTGCGGCAACACCGTGCGCAACGTAACGGCCTCGCCCACGGCGGGCATCGACCCGGCGGAACCCTTCGACGTGACGCCCTACGCCGACGCCACGTTCCGGTATTTTCTGCGCAACCCGATTTGCCAGGAAATGGGCCGCAAGTTTAAAATGAGTTTTTCGAGCAGCGACGACGACACCGCCCTCAGCTACATGCACGACCTGGGTTTCATCCCCAAAATCAGGGCCGGGCAGCGGGGTTTCAAAGTCATGGTGGGCGGCGGGCTGGGGGCGCAACCCCAACTCGCGCACGTCTACGCCGAATTTTTACCCGAAAACCTCCTCATCCCCACCACCGAAGCCGTACTCCGCGTCTTCGACCGCCACGGCGAGCGCAACTCCCGCCACAAAGCCCGCCTGAAATTTCTGATTGCCAAAATTGGGTTTGAGGAATTTAAGCGGCTGGTGGAGGAAGAGTGGAGGGCGCTAAAGTCGATTGCGGAAGGCGGATTTTCGATTGCGGATTTTAAAGAATCCCAACTCGAACTACGAATCAATCCGAAATCCGAAATCGAAAATTCGCAATTCAATACCTGGCTTTCCACCAACACCTTCGCCCAAAAACAACCCGGCTACCACGGGGTGTACGTGCGGGTGTTGCTGGGAAATATTCGCTCGGAAACATCGCGGAGTTTGATTGAAGCGTTGCGCGGGTACGTGGCCGACGACGTGCGCGTGACCGTCAACCAGGGCCTGCTGCTGCGCTTCGTGCCGACGGAGAATTTACCTTACGTCCACTCGGTCTTGGAAGCCCACGGGCTGGCCGAGCCGGGAGCCAATTCCATCGCCCACATCACGGCCTGCCCCGGCACGGATACCTGCAACCTGGCGATTTCGGACTCGACGGCCATTTCGGTACAGTTGGAAAAAGTGATGCGCGAGGAATTCCCCGACGTGATTTTCAACACGGCCATGCAGATTAAAATCTCCGGCTGCATGAACGCCTGCGGGCAGCACAGCATGGCGCACATCGGCTTCCACGGCTCCTCGCTCAAGGCCCCCGACAAGCGGGTGCTCCCGGCCTTGCAGGTCTTGCTCGGCGGCGGCACCCTCGGCAATGGGGTGGGAAGGATTTCAGACAAAGTCATCAAAGTGCCCTCCAAACGCGGCCCCGAAGCCCTGCGCTGGCTGCTCCGCGACTACGACGCCAACGGGCAGGAGGGCGAGTATTTCAATAATTACTACGACCGCCAGGGTGAAAAATACTTCTACGCCCTGCTCAAACCCCTCACCGACCTGACCAACCTGGAGGCCACCGACTTCCACGACTGGGGCCAGGAGGTGCAGTTTCAGACTGAAATCGGGGTAGGCGAGTGCGCCAGCGTCATCATCGACCTGGTGGCGACCTTGCTCTACGAATCGGAAGAAAAATGGGATTGGGCGCACGCGGCGCAGCGCGAAAGCCGCTTTGCCGATAGCATTTACCACAGTTACAGCGTGTTCGTGAGCGCGGCGAAGGCGCTGCTGCTCGACAAGTCGGTGAACGCCAGCACCCACCACGGCCTCATCCGCGAATTTGATAAGCAGTTCGTGGAAACGGGCGAGTTTCATTTTGAAGGAAAAACCTTCGGCGAGCAAACCCTGCAACTCAACCAGCAGGAACCGTCGGAAGCCTTCGCCGAACGCTTTCTGGCCGAAGCCGCCGATTTCCTGAAAGCCTCGAAGGCGTGGCGGGAAGAGCAGATTTCGGTGCAGGTCTAGAAAATGCCGTAACTGTCATCCCTCACTGCGTTCGGGATGACAGCATCAAGAAAAAGACCATGATCCACCTCGTCGGAGCCGGGCCGGGCGACCCGGAACTTATCACGCTGAAAGCCGTCAAAGCGCTGCGCCTCGCCGACGTGGTGCTGTACGACGCGCTCATCGACCCCGTCCTGCTCGACCATTGCCGCCCGGAAGCCGAGAAAATCTACGTCGGTAAAAAACCGGGACAGAGTCATTCGCAGGATACCATCAATTTTTTGATGGTCGAAAAAGCGCTGACCGGAGCGCGGGTGGTGCGGCTCAAGGGCGGCGACCCCTTCGTGTTCGGGCGGGGCGGAGAAGAAATCGAATTTGCCCGAAAATACGGTCTGGACATCGAGTACATCCCCGGCATTTCCTCGGCCATTGCCGCCCCCGGTTCGGCGGGCATTCCGCTCACGGCGCGGGGCGTGAGCGAGAGTTTCTGGGTTGTAACGGGCACCAAATCCGACGGCTCGCTTTCTAAAGATCTTTGCCTGGCGCTCTGCTCAACGGCCACCGTGGTGGTGCTGATGGGCATGAACAAACTTCAGGAAATCGCCGACCTCTGCCGCACGATGGGCCGCGCCGACCTCCCGGCGGCCATCATCCAGAACGGCACCACGGCGGAGGAACGTTCGGTCCTTGGCACCGCCGCCGAACTCCCCCGGCTGGCACTCGAACACGGCCTTAGCAACCCGGCGGTGATTGTGCTGGGCGAGGTGGTACGCTCCGCTGACCCAACGGCGATACTTCGCGAGCAAGCCGCTTGGCGGGGTGAGTTGTTTTCCTGAAAAAATTCACGGCTTTAAGGGGTCAAGCAAAAGTAATCGTGTATTTTCCACCAAACTGCCTGAGGACC
>CAXTIG010000050.1:0-45493 GCA_964244295.1 uncultured Cytophagales bacterium | reverse complement strand
CGGATGCACGACCTAAATGCCTACGACAGGAAACTCGAGATTTGTGCGGGATTGTAGAATTTCTACCTAAATCCCTGAAAATCAGAATCGCAACAAGTCTATTACTGATCAGAGTTAGATCTTTGTGCGTCTGTAGCCTCAGGAAGAATCCATGAATCAGTAATTGTAGTCCCGCGAGGAGTATACACATAGGATTGAGTTTGAGCCAACGCGTAGTTTGTGAGGCAAGCTATGCCGATAAGTAAAAGTTTCGTTTTCATAGTGCGATGGTTACAGAGGCATGTTTGTGTATATGAGATTGTCTTTGTTAAGGGCTTTTTTAATCTCTTCAATTTCAACAGAAGAAAGGTTGCCACTATCAATCATTATTCCTTGGCCACCGCAGGAATAAAATCTTGAGTAAATACCTCCACTACCCATCATGAAATTTGTCCAGAAGGCGTCCTGATTTCGCCATGTAGTCAGGTAAATCTGACCAATATAATTACCCTTGTACTCTTTTGTCTTTTTATCCGCTTCAGCCTTCGCGATCAACTCTTTTAGCCAGGGCAGACTTTGAGCGGGATTCTCCACACCGCAAGCCTTAAAGACTTTGGATTCTGGAGCAGTCTCAACTGTGCTACAACCATTTAGTAGCAGAGCAGAGCACAGAAAAATGGTTGTGCTTTTCATGACTTTATTGTGAAAGATGCTTTTGAGAGAGATTAATAATCCTTTCGCTGATGGAATGATTTATGATCATATTCTCATCAGCTACAAACGCTTTAAAATTAGAGTCGTCAGATTTTATGTTTCTAATTTCTTCGTTGCCTGCTCTTTCCAAAATTCTGGACATTAGCCAAATAGTCGACACAAGCCCGTACTCTCCATGCACGGCAGCATCTTCTTTTTTCTTTAGTACAGTTTCCAAGGCAGTTCTTTAAACTTTCTTTTCCTGTAGTTCATCGATTTCTCCTGTTATCTCTGTTTGTACCAGAAGTACTTCAAGCACCATCAATTTATATGAATGGTTACCTTGTTCAATTGAACTGAATTTAGAAATGTCTATTTTCTGTACGACTTCATAGCGATATCGCAAGCTCTCACGCCAGTCCGATCTGACGTAAAGTTCCTTAATGCCATTAAAGTTTTTTTCAGATTATCGAAGCCTGTCTGTAAATCTTTGAATAAAAACAGATCCATGAGAAGCGGATAATCTAAAATAGCTTGAATAAGCTGGTGTGTCGATAATGACTTTAATACGTCTACAGGCAATTGACAGGCCCCCCCGCTTCTGGGTATAGTCTTTCAATTGCGCCCACTGTGGACTTTTTGGGGTAACTGGGTATTCATAAGCAGTTTGCTGACTAAAACCTGGAATAGCCAGCCAGACCAGCGTTAGGGAAAGGAATAATTTTTTCATCGCATAAAAGATGTTTAGGCAGTAGTCATTTGAGAAGTGAGGGGTGGACTATCGGGAAGGGTAAATTTCGGATAAATTGGGAGTAACCTCTGTGTACTGAGCAGAGGGCACCTCACGGTTCCGTGTGTTTTGCAGCCGATTAGCAGTAGTAGAGATAAACAAGTCAGGTTTTTAGCTCACTTGATTGCAAGTAATAAAGTAGTTTCCATGAGTCACGAGGATTGACGATTCATTAAGCAGGACACCATCCATCCCCAAAGGGTTGGAACGGATAAAAAATAAATTTTTGTAACGGCTAAAAAGAAGGGTGGCAGTTAAGAAGTGGCTCAAACGTAGCGGCTTGAAAGTACAATGTCAAGATTTTCAGTGCAAAATTTTTCCGGTAAAATTCAACTTATTCTGTTTCAGGGCCGTAATCCGTCGAAACCGTCGGATGCCCCTTCAACTTTAGTGGAACGCCGCGTTGACAAAAAATCCATTGTCAAAAACGTTGACAATGGATTTTTTGTCAACGAAGCCACATCAAAACGTTTTCCGAAAAATAAGAAACGCGCTTGCCAGACACCCCACCACCAATCCCCCCACCGGCACCCGAAACATCACCCCAAAAAACCCCGCAATCACCCCCCAAAACAAGCGCGGCATCAACTCCTCCAAGCTCCGGCTTTTCCCAAACAACGAACTGAAAAACAACGCGTTCAACGCCAATCCAAATGCCGCCACGCCGAGTTGAAAATCCCGGCTCACGCCCTCAGGCCGGTAGCGCAGCAGCAAGAGCATTTCGGGTAGCCAGAGCAGCGCCGTCGTGAGCAGGTAAAAACCCGCCCGTTGCGCCAGTGAAAACGGCAGGTTGCGCAGAAACAACAATTTCTGGTCTTCAAATTCCTTCCAGGCCACCAACAGCGGCCCCTGCACCGCCGCCGCCAGCAGTACGCCGAGCGCGAGAAGCCTCCCGTCGTAGTCGTCGGTAGGGTAGAGGCGGCATACGCCCCAGAGCACGAAACCCGTACCGAGTTTGGTTAGCAGGAGCAGCACCGGTTCGGCGCGGAGGGCGTGTTGGATGAAATAAATTGGGTACGGTTGCCGCCATCGTTGGGTCATCCAGGCGCTGAGGGAGCGCCGGCGCTGGTCGGCGTGGGGATTTTTTAACCACGAATCGTAACGAAGTACCGCGCTCAGCGTCATCAAAACCAAGAAACCTGGCACGGTGGCCAGCGCCCATTCGGCACCGGGTGCGTAGCCGTAAACCATCACGAAAACCGCGTAGCCCACCACCGGCCCCAGCAGCGCGGCCTGCGCTCCGGCCAGCAGCAGCCAGCGGGTGCGGACCGGGACGATTCGCAAAAAGAACAGAATTTCAAACGCCGGTTCGCGCAGGGTTTGCCCGACGAACTGTACCGTTTTCAGCGCGTACAGCGCCCAAAGCGCCCCGTACGCCCCCAGCACCAGCGGCAACTGCATGGCGTAGCGGGCCAGTGCGATGTGTTCGACCGAACTCAGGAAGCCGCCCGCCAGCAACAGCACGACGAGGAAAAGCCCGAGGTTCCGACGGTAAAATTCAGCGACTAAGCAGCGATAGACTACCCGCCAGAGCGCCCAGACGTGGGGCGTCACGCGGGTCGAACGGTTTGGGCCTCCACCACGTATCGCCCATCGATGGGCCAGCCCTCGGCGCTGAATTCCTGGTGGGAGGAGAGCAGAAAACTAACGCCCGCCGCGTGGCGCTCGCGCACGAGGTCGGACAGGCGCTGGGTAGCGGCGAGGTCGAGGGCGTTGAGGGGTTCGTCGAGCATGACGAGGCGGGGTTGGCCGAGGAGGGCCAGCACGAGGGCGGTTTTTTTACGCATTCCGCTCGAATAGGTGCCGAAGGGGGTTTGCCAAAAAACCGTCACGCCCAGCGTTTCAGCCAATTCAGCCGCCTGGTTGGGCGGAGCTTGCTTGGCTTTTGCCACAAACTGAATCAACTCGCGGGCGCTCAGAAACTCCGGGTAGGCCGGTTCGGCCTCGCCGTAGTTGACCCGCAGGCGGTACTCGACGGGATTTTTGGAAACCTCCACGCCGCCGTCGAGCCAGATTTCGCCCTCGCAGGGCAGCATCCCGGCGATGCTGCGAAACAGCGTCGTTTTCCCCGACCCGTTCACGCCCCGAATCCAGTGAATGCCCGGCGGCAACCGCAGGTGCTCGACTTGAAGGGCGAGGTGACCGTAGTAGGATTTTCGGAAATTCCGTAGTTCGAGCATGGGGCAAAAGAACGGGCGGCTTGTCGGGATGACAAACCGCCCGTCATAAAGTGTAAGTTGGTGAGTGGTGAAAAACGGGGTTGTCATCCCGACGTAGGAGAATCCGGGCGGCGTTCCGCTCGTTAGCCCTCCGAATCGATTGCCGGTAGCCAAGTATTCGCTATCCCGACAAGATCCCTCCTACGTCGGGATGACAACCCCGTTTTTCGCAACTCACCACTTCACTTCGCCGCTACCGTTTTCGGCGCTTCAACTTTGCGCGTGTGGACCTGGCTCAACACCCAGGCCCCCACTTTCCGGCCCTGGTCGGCACCCTCGTCGATGGCCGAGGCGTAGTGAATGCCGCCGTAAAGTCGGCTGATGGCGGCTTCCTGCGCGGCGGCTTTGAACGAGGGAAAATTCCGCACGGGCAGGCCGTAGCTTACTTCCGAGGAGTCGGCGAAGGCGCAATTCTCGCCGAATAGCTTGGTCAGGGCCAGGCTGGCGGAGTTGGAAATGACACTGTGCCCGCTGGGGTATTCGGGGAAGGGCGGCGTTTGCAGCAGCGGCTGCCAGTCGCGGTCGAGGGTGGCGTTGATGACCGACTCCGGGCGCACCCGGCAGGAGCGGTATTTTTCGTCCCAGCAGGCGATGAAGCCGTCGAACAGGGCCAGCGAGGTGAGCGTATACACCTCTACCGTTTGGTAAAAATCGGCTTTTTTGGCCCGGGTCGTCAGGCTGGCAATGCGCATCCAATGCCCGCCCGGACTCATTTTTTTGGTGGCAAACATGGCGTGACCTTGCACGTTCATTTTAAATGGGTTGCAATCCCAGAAACTGGCGATTTCGCGTTGCTCCTCGGTCAGGTTTTTGACCGTTTCGTACACCTGGGTCAGTCCTTTTTGAAAAGCGCTGGCTTTGTCGGGGTTGAACGCCGGAGGCCGCAGAGGGACGAACTGCGCCGCCGAGTCGAGCGTGAAGGGCCGAATGTTGCGCCAGAGCGGCTCCACGGCATCCATGTACGCGGGTGGCGTGGGTACCCACTGCCCATTTTCGTTGGTCACGGTGTACTTAAATCCCCGCGTTTGCTTGTAATTGTCCTTGCCGGAGTAGGCCAGCACGTGCTTGCCCACGGCTTCCCCGTAGGCCATCGAGCGCTCGAACACGTCGGAGGGAACGCCCGCTTCCTGGTATTGTTTGTAAAACTTCACCTCGAATTCATCGAGGCGGTCGGCGCTGAAGGTCATGGCCCGGCCCACCGTCAGAAAAGCCCGCACACTGGCCAGTGGGTAGCAATATTCCCGCCCCGATTCGGGCTGGGGACCCGCGCCGAAGCCATTCAGTTGTCCCGCCAGCGAGCGGTGTTGCGCCGAGCCGGGCAGCATGGCCTCGTACGCCGCTAAACTTGAATACGCGTAAATCCGGCTGGCCACGGGGGGCGAGAAAATGTCGTGGATGATGATGTCGGTCAGGCGGCGCTCGGCTTGGCGGATGGCTTCGGGATTGGCGGCGGTGGGGTTGTATTCGTCGGGTTTCTTTCGGCATCCCAGCGTGAGCAGCAGCCCGGCCAGGAGCAAAAAGAGCGCGGTGCTCTTCATTTTTAAACGATTCGGTGAGTAGGTAAGGACTACAAAACTACGCATAATTTCCCTATGCCCTAAAACGAAAAACCCGCTTTCTCCCGCACCCGAAATCAAGTCTTTTTTTAAGAGTATTTCAGAAAATCAACCGCTTAAAACCGGAAAAAGGTACCTTTCGGACAAGAAGTAACCTCCATCCTTTTTTTTAAACAAGTATGAAAAATACCTACGCCCTCGCCCTGCTGGCCGGGCTGCTGGCGGCTTGCCAGCCCGGTTCCGATGCCCCCGACGCGCGCCTTCAACCGGCGCTCATTCCCACCCAACAACTCGACGCGCTGATTCGCCAGAAACTCCAGACCGAAGGCCGGTTCGAGTGGACCATGGCCTCCGACGAGCAAGCCTGGAGCGCCGCCGCGCAGTCCGATCACGTGCTGTCGGTCGGCTACCGTCCGGCGGGCGGTACCGGCGATTTCCGCGACCAGTTACACACCCTCGACGTGGAGGCCCCGGCCTGGAAAGCCGCCCGGCAGGCCGTACTCGACCTGGTTTTTGAGGAAGAGCGCAAAACCCGCCCGGCGCTGAAACGTGAAGAATTGCTGGTTTTTGAAGAAAGCGTGTTGCCCGTGCTGAACGTGCGGCTTGAAAATTCGGCCACCTTCCGCAAACTGCGGGCTTCCAACCTGGTGCGCTACGCCGAGCCGATGGGGTACGAACCGGGTGCCGCCGCCGCCCGAACCCAGGCGGGCAGTGGCTGTGACAGCAACACCCCTGTGACGAACCTCGTGGCGGGCAGCGACTACACCACCACCACACCCAACGGCAAGGTTTCCTGGAACCTACCCTACCACAACATTCCGCAGGCCTGGGCGCAGAGCAGCGGGGCGGGCATCACGATTCAGGTGATCGACTCCGGGTGCAGCCCCGACCAGGCAAAACTGGGGAGCCAGTTTACGCAGGGTAGTTCCGGGGGGCGTGCCATCACCAAACTCGTAACGTTGCCACGGGCCGGGGGGACGACTGGCCCGGTCGAAACCCCCGCCGATTTGTGCGGACACGGCACTTCGATGCTCGGCACGGCGGGCGGGCCGCGTGGCACCGACGGCAGCACGGTGGGTATTGCCTACGGGGCCAGCCTGGTGAGCGTGCGGGCCGCTGCCGACGTGATGATCGACGAAAGCCGGGAGGTGAAGGGCGTGTCGGATGCTTTCGTGTTGGCGGGCAACAACGCCAATGTGCGCATCATCAGCCTGAGCCTGGGCCGCGTGACGTCGAACGGGCAACTAACCGATGCTATCCGCTACGCCTACAACCGGGGCAAGTTGATTTTCGCGGCGGCGGGGACTTCAGTCGATTTTACCTCCTGGTTCGGCGTGATTTTCCCCGCTACCCTCACCGAGTGCGTGGCCGTGACGGGCGTGAAAGAAGCCGTGATGCAAAAATGCGACGCCTGCCACGACGGCTCGAAGGTGGAATTTGTGACGGTGATGGAAAAAACCGGCTCGAACCGCCACGGCCTCAGCCTGGCCATGAGTGGCAATGTACCCTCGACGGTGGGCGGTTCGTCGGTGGCTACCAGCAGCACGGCGGCCATGGCGGCGCTGGTTTGGGCCAAATTTCCGAACCTGACCCGCGCTCAGGTTTTGAACAAACTGAAAGCCTCGGCCAGCTACTACCCCAACCGAAACGCTAAACTGGGTTGGGGAAAAATCAACGTGGAAACGGCGTTGAATTCGGCGGTGCAGTGAGGTTTTGAAAAATTGCAAGAAAAAAGGCTGTCATCCTGGAAGGACCTTGTTGGACTACCGTTCCTCTTTCAGGAAACTAAGCGGTAGTCCAACAAGGTCCTTCCAGGATGACAGCCTTTTTTTATTTTCTATTTCACGGCTTCGAGACTGCTTTCAACTCCCCCCCTGCGTCTTCATCCAGCAGCACCCAACCGCGTTCCAGCGTCTGAAACAAACTGGCGGGCACCGCTTCCGTGGGCGGTTCTTCCAACGCTTTTTTCAGAATGCCTGCCTTGCCCTTGCCGCTGGCAATCAGGATCGTCTGCCCGGCTTCCTGCGCGTAGCGCAAGCCGATGGTGATGCCCTGGCTCAAGGGCGTATTTTCCTGAAAATACTTCTGGCCCACGGTCATCGTGGTTTCGGCGAGGGAGACAACATGGCAACGCAGGTTCCAGGCGGTACCCGGCTCGTTGAGGGCCAGGTGGCCGTTCATCCCCACGCCCAACAGCAGCAGGTCCAGCCCGCCGCGTTCGGCAATCACCGCGTCAATGCGGCGGCACTCGGCGGGCAGGTCGTCGGACAGGGCGTTGAAAAAACAGATTTGCTCCGGGCGTACGCCCATCGGCACGAACAGGTGGTCGGCCACGGCCCGGTAACAACTGCCGGGATTGTCGGGGGCGATGCCCACCCACTCGTCCAGTCCGATGAACGTGACCCGGCTGAAATCGGGATCGCCGTCGGCGGCCATCCGCACGAGGTGGCGGAAGGTGCCTTCCGGGGTGTTGCCCGAAGCCAGGCAAAGCGTCGCATCGGGCTTGTTACGCACCACGGCGGCAATGACGGCGGCGGCGGCGGCGGAGAGGGCTTCGTAGTGGGGGAGGATTTGGAGAGTCATAGAAAATAAGCTTTCCAAGTCGCGTCATTGCGAGCGGAGGTTTGAAAACCAAGTGAAACGCCGTTTTCAAACCGGAGCGCGGCAATCCCCTCCTGGAGACCAAAATTAACGCTGGGAAAGAACAATTCTCGGCTTGAGCGCTTCGGTCTCCGGGAGGGGATTGCCAAGTGCAGGCTAAAAAAACGAGTGAAACGAGGTTTTCTAGCCTGTACTCGGCAATGACAGGTTCAAAGAGATTTTATTAGTTCTTTTCAAATACCAGCACCGGCAAATTATTCCGCCCCACCAGCACCAGCGGGCCTTTGGAACTACGGATGGTTTTTAAATCGCGCACTTCGCCGTCGAGCAGAAAACCCGATTGGGCAAAAGTCAGGGATTTGAAATTTCCTCTTCCATCGCCCTTAAGCACCAACCCGTGGCTGGCATCGTAGCGGCCCTGGTAGGGACTGACGCCGTAAAAATTACCGCCCACGAGCAGGTCGAGGTGGCCATCGCCGTCGGCATCGGTGGGCAGCATCGTCATCACCCGCGACCACTGGGCCTGGGCAGGTAAGGGGCGGGCTTCAAATCGGTTGCCCCCTTTGTTATCTAAATAAATCGACTCGAACGCATTGATTTCCATCGTCTGGCCCGTTTTCAACTGGCCTTTATCAAAAATATCGTCGAGGGTAGCCCCGGCGAATTTCCGGTATTCAGTGTATTTTTTGTTGATCAAACCCGGCATTTGCTTGGCCAGTTCGTCTTTCGAGGCCGTCGGGTACCAGCGCCCGTCGAGGTTGTAGGCTACGAGTTGCTCGGTGGTGCCGCTGTTGTCAAAGTCACCGACGACCATCCGCAAGGCTGATTCCGTGCCCGATTTTCGGAGTTTGGTGTTGGTGCCGAGGTTGCCCAGTACGAAGTCCACATCGCCGTCGCGGTCGAAATCAGCGGCGGCGACGGCGTGCCAGAGACCTTTTAAATTGAGAGTTGAGAGTTGAGAGTTGAGAGCGGGCGGCGTTCCGCTTGAAAATTTGCCTTTTTCATTCAAAAATAGCTTAGGTTCCATCCATTCACCGACTACCATCAGGTCAAGGTCGCCGTCTTTGTCCGTGTCGGCCCAGGTGGCGTCGGTGACCATCCCGGCCTGGCGCAGGGTGGAGGCGAGGCGGGTGGTTTGGTCGGTGAAGCCCCCTTTCCCATCGTTGACGAGCAGGTACGAGTTGGGCGTTTTGCCGTAGGCGTAGCCCACCACGTGTCCACCGACGAACAAATCGAGGTCGCCGTCGCGGTCGAAATCCGCCGGACGGACGCAGCTTTTGTTGTCGAACATCGGCGGCAGCGCGGTGGTAGCGGCGGACTTTAGTCCGCCACGCCCATCGTTGAGGTACAGCCGGTCGGCGAGTTCGGGCATTTTGTTGAAATACTCGTTGCCGCCGCTCACCACGTACAAATCCAGGTCCTTGTCGCCATCGGCATCAAAAAAAACCGCATCCACGCCTTCCATCGTCGAGTCGGCATCGAAAGCGGGCTGGCGACTCCGGGCGAAGGAACCATCCGGTTTTTGAACGAATAAACTACCGGGCTGGTAGCGGCCTCCGGTGGCGTACACGTCGTCGAGGCCGTCGCCGTTCACGTCGCCCACGGCCAGGTGCGGGCCTTCGGTCGAGGTCATGAACGGCACCAGTGGTTCACGGTTGAAATCGTAATGTCGGTTTTCGCGGTGAAGGAAGGGAAAACCCAGGCTCGCCGTGCGGTCGCTGAACAGTGATTTCGACGTTGGAACCCACTGAAATTCAGCGGAATTTCGGGTTGCATCGGCCTGCTTCAGGGTCAGGGTGGCGTTGGTCGGCACGTTGGTGCGGACTTCCATCCGCCCGTCGGGCCAGAGCACGAACAGGCTGTCCACGCGGGTGGTTTTTCCCAAGCCAAACAGCAACATGGGTTCCACACTGGAAAGAAAACCACGGGTGGCGGTGAGTTGCTGGGTTTGACTGGAATCTCCGGTTTTGATTACCACCCTCGCGCCCAGTCCGAAGCGATTGCCGCCTTCGCCCTGGAGTTTCAGCTTCAAAAAATGCCCCCCGCTGGTGTCGGTGGTACTTTTTCGGGCGTTGTTTTGAAAAATTCCTGCCGGGCCGTTGAGGTCGTTGGTTACCAAATCCAGGTCGCCGTCCCCATCCAAATCGGCGTAGGCCGAGCCGTTGGAATAGTTGGCTTCGGTAAACCCCCAGGCTTCCGACCGGTCTTCAAACCGCCCGCTCTTCGTACCCCGGAAGGCGTAGTTGTGAACCCGCCCGTCGGGCATCATGGCCAGTGAGGGCTGGTCAAATTTCTTAGTCTGCATCTCCGAAATCTGGTACTTCACCGAGTCAGTGTTGACAAACTTGATGTAATCGAGGTCGTTGGGCCGCTTGACGATGCCGTTGGTGATGAACAAATCCTTCTGGCCATCGAGGTCGAAATCGGCCAGCAGCGGTGCCCAACTCCAGTCGGTGGCGGCCACGCCCGCGAAGGCGGCTACGTCGCTGAAGCGTTGACCCTGCTGATTGATTTGCAGGCAATTGCGGCTAAACTGGTAGTGGTAACCGTAGTCGAGTTTGTACAGGAAAATATCGTAGGAATCTTCGCCCGCCGAGGATTTTTCTACGGTCTCGTCGGCGGGGTACATATCGAGGCTCATCAAGTCGGGGAAGCCGTCGTTGTTGACGTCGGCGGCGTCACAACCCATCGAAAAGCGGCTGGTGTGGCCCATCTGCTCGCGGATGGATTCCCGAAACGTCCCGTTTTTCTGGTTCAGATACAGGTAATCGTCTTCGTGAAAATCGTTGGAGACGTATAAATCCTCCCAGCCGTCGTTGTTAAAATCCGCCGCCACCACGCCCAGCCCGTAGCCCATCAGCGCGCCGTAGATACCGGCCTGTTCGGAGACATTTACGAAATGCAAAGCCCCCCCCGCCGTGGAACGGGCGGGGGGGGCTTTTTGGTCATTCCTAAACAGAACATCCCCCGCCGAATTATCGCGGAGTTTACGGGCGCTGACGCGGTCGTAGGAACGCGAGGTGTGGACGGCGTGGTTGAGCAGGTAGCAGTCGAGATCGCCGTCGTGGTCGTAGTCGAAAAAGGTGGCCTGGGTCGAGAAGCCTTGAAAGTCAAGGCCGTATTCGGCGGCTTTTTCCGAAAACGTCCCGTTCTGATTGTTGATGTACAATTCGTTGGACCCTTCCAGGCCTTTGTAGTTGCTCACGGCGCAGACGTACACATCGAGCCAGCCGTCGCCGTTTACGTCGGCCATCGTTACGCCGGTTTGCCAGTCGGCGAAGCCGCCCAGGCCCGCTTTCTCGGTGGCGTCTTCAAATTGAAAATTTCCTTTGTTGAGGTAAAGCTTGTTCTTACCCCGATTGGACACGAGGTACAGGTCGGGGAGGCCGTCGTTGTTGACATCGCCCGCCGCCACGCCGCCGCCGTTGTAGTAGTAGAGGTATTCGAGGATGTTGAACTTGTCGGTCGCGGGCAGGTCGTTGCGGAAACCGACGGCCGTTTTGGTCGAATAGAGTTGGGTGAAGAGGGGGGCTTCGTGTGGCTTGGTCTTGCAGGCGGCGAGGGCGAGGAACAGGAGGAAGAAAGGAAAAAAACGGATACTTATTTTCATTGGTTTTTATTTGTCGATGGTGTTCCAGACTGCGGTGGTTACCAACCGGGCCGTTTCCAGCCGCTCCGGACGCGGGCCTTTCACGGAGTTGGCTACCGGCAGGGCCGTTTCCAGCCGCTCCACGCACGGGCTTTTCACGGCTGGAAACTGGTTGGTGCCGAAAATACCTCCGCCGCGTCGTTGTTTTTGGCTAAAATCAGCACCTTTCGGCCCCCGCTGGTGCGGGCTAGGGCCATCCGGCGCACCTGCCCGCGCACGAAAAAACCGGTTTGGGCGGCGGGCACGCTGGCGAACTTTCCGCCGCCCAGGCCCCGCAGCACCGTGCCGAAACTGGCATCGTAGCGGCCGATTTCGGGAAGCACGTCGAAGAAGTTGCCCGTCAGCAGCACGTCGGTTTTCCCGTCGCCGTCGTAGTCGAGGGTTTCGATGCCGAACACCGGCGAAAGCTGGGCTTCCATTGGTAGCGGCGCGAGGATGAAGTGGCCTTTGCCCTCGTTCAGTATCGCGCAGGTAGCAGACTGCGTAACCAGGCGTTTCACCGTGCCTTCGCGGGCTTTTTCGTCGAACAACTCGTTCAGGGTTTTCTCGGCGTAGTCGGTGTGTTTCAAAAACTTCGTTTTGATGCTTGGAATCGCCTTTTGCAAATCGCCCTTCAGTACCATTGGGTACACCTTGCCGTTTTCGCTGAGGCAAGAAATGATCGGGTCGGTGGTGCCATTACGGTCAAAATCGTTCACGGCCAGTTCGGCGGGGTGTTCGGCGCTGGCGTGGAGGCGGTTGTTGATCCCCAGGTTTCCGGCGATGAAATCGAGGTCGCCGTCGCCGTCGAGGTCGGCGGGGTGGAGGCGGTTCCAAAAACCTGCGCTGCCGGGCACCTCGGTGGGTGTGAGTCGGTGGCCCTGCTCGTTTTTAAAAACGGTAATCGGCCCCCAATCCTGCGCCGTGACGAGTTCGGGGAAGCCGTCGCCGTCGAGGTCAGCCCAGCGGGCGTCGGTGATCATGCCCAGTTCGGCGGCGGGCAGCAGGCGCTTGGTTTGCACTTTGAATGCCCCCGTGCCATCGTTGATCAGCAAGGCGCTTACCGGGCTGAGGCCGTACTGACCCGGAATCAACCGACTGCCCACGAACAGGTCGAGGTCGCCGTCGCGGTCTACGTCGCCCGCCGTTACGCAGGAACCGCTCAGGGTGAGGTTGGGCAGGTTGGGGTCTTTGGTAAACCCGCCGCGCCCGTCGTTGCGGTACAGCCGATCCTGCAACTGGTAGGCATCGGCGGCAAATTCGTTGCTGCCCGTCACCACGTACAAATCCAAATCCCGGTCGCCATCGGCGTCGAAGAAAAGGGCGGCCACGTCTTCCTGGGCCAGTTCGAGAGCGTTGGTCGAGAGGATTTTCTCCGAAAACGATCCGTCTTTTTGTTGAAAAAATAAGGTCTTGGGCTGGTTGGCCGCGCCGCCGAGGTACACGTCGTCGAGGCCGTCGCCGTTCACGTCGCCCACGGCCAGGGCCGGGCCTTCGCGGGAGTACATCTGCTTGAGCAGCGGGTCGCGGTTGTAGTCGACGAAGTCGTTGTTCTCGACGTGGCGGTACGTCAGGAGGTTTGAGAACGGTCCGCCGCGCGGTTTGAAGGGGCTTGAAGGGGTTTGAGAAGTTGGGATCGGGGTGAATTTTCGGTTGGCGGTTTTGATGTCGATCGTCAGGTCGGTGTCGGCTTTGGGGGTGTTGACCACCTGCATCCGGTCGTCGGGCCAGACGATTTTTACGGAATCGATGGCCGCGTTTTCACCCAGGCCGAACACCAGGACGTGGTCGCTCGACGACTGGAAGCCCCGGTTGGGCATTTGCTGCAAAAACAGCGGCTCGGCTCCGCGACGGAACACCGTCACCATCGCCCCAATGCCCTGGCGGTTGAGGGGTGTACCGGCCAGTTTTACCCGCAGAAAATGATTTTCCGTTTTTTCATTGCTGCGGTTTTTGAAAAATGACACCGGCTCGTTGACGTTGTTGACCACCAAATCCAGATCGCCGTCGTTGTCGAGGTCGCCGTAGGCCGCGCCGTTCGAGAGGCTGGGTTCGCCGAGGCCCCACTCGGGGGCTACGTTCGTGAATTTCATCCCGCCTTCGTTGCGGAAGGCGTAGTTGGGAATCGGCTCGGAGGCCATTTTACCGAGTAATTCTTCGTAAGGAATCTGCCTCATCGCCATCCGTTGTAAGGTGCGGGCGTCGCCGAAAAAAGAAATAAAATCCTGGTCGGTGAGGTTGCGCTGGATGCCGTTGGTGACGAAAATATCCTTGCGCCCATCGTTGTCCAGGTCGAAAAGTAAGGCTCCCCAACTCCAGTCGGTCGAGGCAGTTCCGGTTAGTTGGCCCACTTCGCTGAACGTCAGTTGGCCTCCCGGCCCCAGGCCGTTGTTGAGTTGGAGGTTGTTGCGCATAAATTGGTAGTGATAGCCCTGCTGCTGCTTAAACTGGTCGAGGTCGTGGCCTTCGTAGGTGGTGGTGGTTTTGAGGCGGCGGTCGGTACCGGGCAGCATATCGGTTACGAAAATGTCGAGGCGGCCGTCGTTGTTGAGGTCGGCGATATCGGCCCCCATCGAAAACATACTCGTGTGGTTCATGCTCGTTTCGAGGCTTTCGCGGAAACCCGTGTGCCGCCCGGCGGCGTGCTGGTTGAGGTAGAGGTAATCGCGTTCGTAAAAGTCGTTGGAGATGTACACGTCGGGCCAATTGTCGCCGTTCACGTCGCCGATGGTGATGCCGAGGCCGAAGCCGATGACGGAGCCGTAAATGCCTTCCTTTTCACTAACGTCCTCGAACCAGGGCTTTCCGGCGGGCTTTTCACCGCCGTATTCGACCGTGTTGTTTCGGAATAACTTGTGCCCTCCTTCGGGATCGCGCTCGCCGCGCAGGTTGCGGTAGCCAAGCCGACTTACTTCGATAAAACTGTTGTTGAGCAAGTACATGTCGAGGTCGCCGTCGCGGTCGTAGTCGAAAAAGGCGGCGTGGGTACTCAACCCGCCCCGGTCGGCGAGGCCGTAGTCGGCGGCGTGGTCGGTGAAGTGCGGGATTCCTCCCTGGCCCGCTGTACCCCCCCCGACCCCCCCTAAGAGGGGGGGAGTTGGAGGAGTGCTGATGAACAATTCTTTGGCGCGGTCGTCGCCTTTGCGGTTGCCGGCGTTGCAGACGTAGATGTCGAGCCAGCCGTCGCCGTTGACGTCGGCGAAGGTAACGCCGGTGCTCCAGGCGTGTTTGCCCTCGATGCCCGCCTGTTTGCTCACGTCTTCAAACTTAAAGTTGCCCCGGTTGAGGTAGAGTTTGTTGTCGCCCAGGTTGGAGGTTAAAAACACGTCGGCCAGGCCGTCGTTGTTCACGTCGCCGATGGCCACGCCACCGCCGTTGTAGAAATTGCGGTAGTTGAAAATGTTGAGGTCTTTGTCGTCACGGACTTCGTTGACGAACGACACGCCGGTTTCACTGGCCGGGACGCTCACGAACAGGGTGTCGGCAGTTTTGCGACCGCAGGCCAGCAGCCCGATTAGCCCCAGCACCCAGAATCGGTTTTTCATGGTGGTTTTTGTACCTGGATTTTCTATTTTTCGGCGGCGGGTTCGTGCTGCCTTTCGGCTTTATTCCGACCCCGCCTGTGGTCCGTCAGCTAAAGCAAACGGCAAGTGGTAAAAGCCCCTGCGGGGCTAAATAATCGCCTGACTTTTAGCCCCGCAGGGGCTTTTGCCCTTTGCCGTCCCCTTCAGGGGACGGGCCGAGGCGGCTGTATGACCGGAAATTTCTTTCCCTCAAACCCCAGCACCCGCCCGTCGTTCACGCCCACCAGCACCCGGTCGCCGACTTGTTTCGCGTCGCGTACGTCGCCTTTCAGCCACAGGCCCGACTCGGTGGGCGGCAGCGCTTCGAAGCGCCAGCCGCCCCGGTTGCGGAGCACCAGGCCTGCGTTGGCATCCACTTTTCCCAAACGCAGCCGCAGGTGAGAATTGTTGCCCAGCAGGAGCAGGTCGCTGCGGCCGTCGCCATCAAAATCGGCGGGGAGGATGGCGTACACCGGGGCCACCTGCGCGGCGGCGGGCAGCGGACGGGGCACGAAGGTACCGGCCTGGTTTTCGAGCACCAACGTTCGGAGTTCGGTGAGGGTTCGACGCTTGGCGCTGCGCAGGGCTTCGGGGTCGAAAGCGTCTTCGAGGGTGGCCTTCGAAAACGCGTTGTAGGTCGTAAAGCGTTTCCGCAACGCGGGCACCTGCTCGGCCATTTCATCGCGGGAATAGGCCGGGTAGGCTTTGCCCCCGAGGAAGGAACTCATGAAAAAATCGAGGGTGCCGTTTTGGTCAAAATCGGCGGAAACCAGCGTGGCCGGTTCGGCGGGCGTGGCTCGGAGTTGGGTGTTTAGTCCCAGGTTTCCCAGGACCAAATCGTCGTCGCCATCGCCGTCGAGGTCGGCTTTTTCGATGCGGTTCCACCAGCCGTTGGAATTTTGAATGGTGAATGGTGAGTTGCGAGTGAAATGGCCACGGTCGTTTCTGAGTATCGTTACCGGCATCCATTCGCCCACCAGTACGAGGTCGGGCCAGCCGTCGCGGTCGGTGTCGAGTACGGCGGCGTCGGTGACCAGCCCAAGCTGGCCCAACGACTGCCGGGTGAAGTGGGCCTGCCCGTCGTTGATCAGCAGAAAACTTTCGGCGGGAGCCGGAAAGCGGAAGGGCTGGCAGTGCGCCCCGACGAACAAATCGAGGTCGCCGTCGCGGTCGAAATCGGCGGCTTTCACGCAAGTTCCGTTTTCGGTTTCCGGGGGCAGGGGCTGCGCCCGGAATTGCCCCCGGCCCGCGTTCAGCCAGAGTTGGTCCTGGCGTTTTTCGGGTTCGCGCACGGCGTAGCCCCCGTTCACCACGTACAAATCAAGCGAGCCGTCGCCGTTGAAATCAGCCAGCACGGCGTCGGTGTTGGTGAGCGGCGCGGCGCCGGGGAGTGGCTGGGGTACGAAGCCGTCCGCTTTTCGCAGAAACAGCGTTCCCGGTTGCGTGGGCGTGCCGCAGGCAAACACGTCGTCCTGGCCGTCGCCGTTGGCATCGCCCACGGCCAGGCGCGGCCCGGCGTAAGAGTAGTGCATGGGCAGCAAAATCTGCCGGTCGAAATTGTTGACGGGCGCGATGCGGTGGGTGAAATCCGGGGCCGGTTTTTGGGTAAAAAGTACGACTGGATCGGCGGGCAAGCGGGTTGCGTTTGCAGCGGTCGCTTGGCGGTAATCGAGGGTGAGCGTTTGGTCAAGGGCTACACTGGTCAGACGCTGGGTCTTCCCGTCGGGCCAGGTGACGGTCACGTTCGCCCCTTGTTTTTGGTTGCCAAATCCAAACAGCAAGTCCCCGTGGCTGCACGACTGGAAGCCCCGCGTGGGGTAAAATTCCTGGGTCTGGGTTTGCCCCCCCGCTTCTACCTGGATTCGGGTACCCACACCGAAGCGATTGCCCGCCGGGCCGTTGAGGCGCAGGCGCAGAAAGGAAGGCTGGGTGGTTTCGCGGCTGGTGTTGCGGTAAATCCGGGCGGGTTCGTTGAGGTTGTTGGTGACCAGGTCGAGGTCGCCGTCGCCATCGAGGTCGGCGTAGGCGCAGCCGTTGGCCACGGTGGGATCGTCGAAACCCCAAGCCACCTGCTGGTTGCGAAAGACCAGGCTGTCAGGATGCCCGTTGTTTTGAAAGATAAAATTTTTCGTCCGCGTCGAAGGCATCCGCCGGATGGTTTCGAGCACCGAGCCACCGGGCGGGCGGGCGGCTTCGTCGTCGGAGTATTTGATGAAATCGGCGTCGGTGAAATCCCGAATCATGCCGTTGCTGACGAAAATATCCTTGAACCCATCGCCGTCGAAATCGGCCAGCAGCGCCCCCCAGCTCCAGTCGGTGGCCGACACCCCGGCCAGTTGGCCTACTTCGGCAAACTGCCCGTTGCCCTGTCCGATTTGCAGCATGTTGCGCATGTTCTGGTGCCAGAAGCCGTTGGCGAGTTGGGCCTGGTACACGTTCCAATTGTCGGGCCAGGGGAGGGTTTTCTGGCGGGCGTTGCTTTCGGGCATCATGTCGAGCGTGAACACGTCGGGGCGGGCGTCGTTGTTGAGATCGGCCACGTCCACGCCCATCGCCGAGTAAGACGTGTGGGCTACGCGTTCGCGGAGTTCGTCCCGAAAACCACCATTGCGCTGATTGATGTACAGGTAATCGTCCTCCACGTAGTCGTTGGTTACGTACAGGTCGGGCCAACTGTCGCCATTCAGATCCGACACGGCCACGCCCAAGCCGAAACCGAGAGGGTTGCCTTTGATGCCCGCCGAGGCGGAAACGTCTACGAAAAAAGCCCGCCCAGCCCCCCCCGCCCCCGAAGGGGGTGCTCCGTTGCTACCACAAAAAGCACCCCCTTCGGGGGCGGGGGGGGCTGGGCGGGCCTCGTTCCGAAACAACTTATCGCCTGCGTTAGGGTCACGCTCGGCGCGTAGCACGGCGGCTTCCTTGCGCTGGTAATTTTTGAGGTTGTGGTTGAGAAGAAAGCAGTCGAGGTCGCCATCGAGGTCGTAGTCGAAAAAGGTGGCCTGGACGGAATAGCCGGGGTCGTCGAGGCCGTATTCGGCGGCGTGGTCGGTGAAGGACAGTTCCCCGGCCCCGGCTTTACCCCCCTTGGGCCCCCCTAAGAGGGGGGGAGTTTTTCCGTTGTTGATAAAAAGTTGATTGCGGCGGAGGTGCTCCGGGCGGAGGCCGGAGTAGCAGACGTAGATGTCGAGCCAGCCGTCGGCGTTGACGTCGGCCAGGGTCACGCCCGTTTTCCAGCCGCCCGGTCGTCCGGCGACCCCGGCTTTGGCCGTGACGTTTTCAAACTTGAAATCACCCTGATTAAGGTACAGCGCGTTGTCAGCCTGGTTGCCGGTGAAAAACAGGTCGGCGAGGCCGTCGTTGTTTAAATCGCCCACGGCTACGCCGCCGCCGTTGTAGAAGTACTCGAAAGCCAGCACGTTTTCCTGCTCCGTTTCCCGCAACTGGTTGATGAAATCGACGCCCGTAGTCTGGGGGGCCATTTTTTCGAAAAGCACCTCCGTTTTTTTACAACTACCCAAAAGCAGGGTAACAGAGACCAGCAACCAACCTTTCGGAAAATAAAAACGGAGCAACACGTGGAAAGGGAATTTTGAAAACAACGAAAACAGCAGCCCGAAGCAGGCTGCTGTTGCGCGAATTAGGTGGTTAAGGGAATTGGGGTCAGAATCAATACCCGGTATTTTGCTTGAGATTCGGGTTGCTGTCGATGGCCCGCTGGGGGATGGGGAACACCACCACGTGGTCGGCCGATTTCTGGGCGCGCTGGTCTACCGGATCGAGGAATTTGCCGAAGCGAATCTGGTCGTTGCGGCGCCAGCCCTCCCAGTAGAGTTCGCGGCCCCGCTCGGCGAGCAGCACCGGTTCGGTGACCGAAGCAATGGCCGAAGCGCCCCGGGCGGCCCGCAGATCACCCACCAATTTGGCGGCGGTTTCGCCTCGGGGGTCGGTACCGGTGCGGAAGATAGCTTCAGCCTTCATTAGCAGAGCATCGGCGTAGCGGAAGAAGACGTAATCCGTGCCGGGGTTGTCGAGGTTGCCGGGTTGGGGAAAATACTTGATCACCCGGATGCCTTTTTCTTCCGTGGCGTAGTTGATGTTGATGTCTTTGGTAAACACCAGCGGCTGACCGCCCCGGGTTTTCAGGGGTACATTGCCGGGGCCAAACTGCTGCCCCACCAGGAAGCCGGAGCGAATGCCGAGGCTGTCGGTCACGCCCGCAATGGGGCCACCGATGCGCTCGTCGCCGGCCTCGAAGCTGTTGTAAAAGTCGGCCAGGGTCGTGAAGCCATTCCAGGCACTGGGCCGCTGGTTGTAGTGCATCGTCATGTAGTAGCGGTTGCGGACGTTGCCCACGGGGCTACCGCTCACGTTGGAAATCACGAAGATGAGTTCTTTCGATCGGGTGTCGTTTTCCCAGTGAAAGTTGTCGAAGTACTTGCCTTTGGGCTGGAGGGCAAATTTACCCGAAGCCGTGATGGCGTTGACGTACTCGATTACTTTATCCATATCGGCTTTCACGTGGCTGAAAGGGCCAGCCGGGGTGGCCGGGGCTTGCTTGAACACGGCCTTGTTGAGGTACACTTTCGCCAGCAAAAACTGGGCGGCTTCCTTGCTCGCTTTGCCGGCGGGAGCACCAGCGGCGAGGTTGGTGAGGGCAAATTCCAGGTCTTTGATGATAAAATCAGCCGCTTCCGAACGGGTGAATACTTTCGGATTGGCCTCGGCATCGTCCGTCACTTCGCGGAAGGGCACCTGCCCGTACAAATCCACGACGAAGAACATGAAAAACGCGCGCAGGAAACTCGCTTCCGCTTTGATCTGGTTGGTGGCTCCAGTGGCGGTGATGGTCTGGGTCGCGCGGAAAATCCGGGAGTTCAGGTTATCCCAGGTGTTGGAAACCTGGTTGTGGGTCGAGTTCCAGGTGTGCTGGTGCAGTTTGCGCCAGGTTCCGAAGTCGTCCCAGTCGGTGCCCCGTGTGGGTCCCATCATTTCGTCGGTTGAGTGCTCCTCCAGGGCGTAGGTGTTACCCTGGTCGGTGAGGTCGTTGAGGTCGGCGTAGTTGGCCTTGAGTAGGTCAGCCGGGTTAATTTGCGCCCCACCCGCCGCGCCCGCCGGTTTGTCGGACGAGATGGCATCGAGTATTTTGTCGTCGAGGTTGGTGCAACCCACCGTCCCGACGAGCAGCACGGCCCCTAGTACAATGGATGATTTATACTTGAACATGTTCGTGTTTTTTTTGAACAATTGAATGGTAAGAGTACGGAGTACGGTAACGGATTGGTTGCGTGGGAAAGAACCCCCACGCAACCTTTCGGACTAATCAGAACCCAACGTTTAGCCCGATGGTAACGGTGCGTGCGGTGGGGAACGTCGTGTAATCGATCCCGAACGACGGCACCCCGTCGATGGCCTTGGGCGTGTTTACTTCGGGGTCGATGCCAGTGTAGTTGGTGAACAGCAGCAGGTTCTGGCCCGTCAGCGACACGTTCAGGGTTTTGGCAAAACCACCGGAGGGCAGGTTGAAATTGTACCCCACCGAGGCGTTGGCCAGGCGTACGAAGTTGGCTTTCTCCAGGAATCGCGTCGAAACCGAGCCGGAGTTCAACGGATTTTCGCCGTTGGTCAGTACGTCGCGCGTCACGTTCCGGCCATTTTTCAACACGCCCTTGATAAACACAGCGTTGGCCGTATTGTTGTAAATCACCCCACCAAAGTTTCCGTTGAAAAACAGGCTGGCGTTGAGGCGACCAAAGGTGAAGTTGTTGGTCAGACCCATCGTCAGTTTCGGCAACGGACTACCCTGGAACACGGCGGCTCCGCCATCGGCGTAGGTACCCAGCCCCTCGCTGTCGTAGCCGGTGAAGGTGGGCAGGTAGAACGAAGGCGCGGGCTGTCCGTTCACAATTTGCTGCGCATACGCACCCGAAAGGCCCTGGCCGTTGATTTCACCCGTGTTGATGATGGTGCTACCAAAGCCCTCGGCCACGTTGCGTTGGAGGTAGGAGGTCAGGTTGTAGAGGATTTCCCAGCCGAAGTTGTCGCCCCGCACGGCCTGGTAGGCCAGCGAGAGTTCCAGCCCGGAGGTGTTGAGCGAACCGGGCAGGTTGAGCCACTTGTAGCGTACCGGAGCCGGTTGGGCGTAAATCACCTGCTGCAACTGGTCTTTGATCGACTTGTTGAAGTAGTCGAGCGTACCGCTCAGGCGGCCGCTGAGTACGGCGAAGTCAAGCCCAATGCCAAACTGCTGGCTTTGCTCCCAACGGATGTCGGGGTTGGCGTTGTTCTGCTGGGTAACCGAACCGTTGCTGTTGAGCGAGTAGATGATTTTCGACACCCCGCCTGGAAATTCCTGGTTGCCCGTGAGGCCCCAGTTGGCGCGCAGTTTCAGGTCGGTGAAGATGTCTTTCGGGATGAACGCTTCGTTGGAAAGACGCCAGGCAGCGGCCAGCGACGGAAAGGCCCCGTACTTGTTGTTGACCCCGAAGCGCGACGAACCATCCACGCGAACCGTAGCCGTGACCAGATACTTGTCGTTGAAGTTGTAGTTGACCCGCCCGAAGTACGACTGCAACTCGTTCTGGCTGCGGTCGGAGGCACCCCCGAAGGCTTTGTTGTTGCCGGTGCTGCCCTGGTTGTCGGCCCCGTCGATGTTGTCGATGATGGGCACCTGGGTGTTATTGAAGTACTTGGCCGATACGGAGTTACCCCGGTTCTCGAATTTTTGGTACGAGAAACCCACCACCGCGTCGAGGTTACCCGTGCCGATTTTGCGGGTGTAGTTGGCCGTGTATTCGATCAGACGGGAGTTGCGGTAGCGGTTGTCGATCTGCGCCCGGCCTTCGCCGAAAATTCCCTGATACGCGTTGAGGCGCGGGTCGATGCTCGTCCGGCGCACCGATGTCGCGCCGTCGATTCCGAAGTTGGCTTTCAACGACAATCCGTCAAAAATCCGCCAGGTGGCGCTGACGTTGGCCAGGGTGCGGTTGGTGTTGGAATTGTCGTCGATCAAATCGAGCAGCGCGACCACGTTGCGGAAGTCGCCGCCGGGCTGGTAGAACGTGCCGTCGGCGTTATACACCGGGGCGGTCGGGTTGGTGCCGATGGCGGCCCCGATCAGGTTGCCCTGGTACCCGGCGTTGTTGCCGTTTTGTACGTACACGTCTTTCACGTTGGAGGTGGTCACGTTGAGGTCGAGCACCACTTTGTCGTTAAACAGTTCGTGGCTGGCGTTTACGCGGCCGGTCAGGCGCTCCAGATTTGCTTTTTTAATGATGCCACCCTGGTTGGTGTAGCCCAGCGAGAAGTAGTAGCGGGTGTTGTCGTTGCCACCACCGAAGTTCATGCTATAGTTTTGCGAAACACCGGTGCGCAGAATCTCTTTTTGCCAATCGGTGTTGCCCTTCAGGTCGACGACGGTGGCATCCCCACCAGCGTCCTTTACTCCTTGCAGAAACTCGTCGCGGTTGAGCAGGTCATATTTCCGTAGCACGGTCGAAACGCCGGTGTTGCCGGAGAAGTTGAAGCTTTGCTGACCGGCTTTGCCCTTACGGGTGGTAATCAGCACGACCCCGTTGGCCCCACGTGCGCCGTAAATGGCTGCCGCCGAGGCGTCCTTCAACACGCTAACGTTCTCGATGTCGTTGGGGTTGAGGAAGTTGAGCGGATTGCGGGCCGACGACGAACCCGAACCGAAGTCCGTGCCACCCGAACTCACATCGCCGCCGTCGAGGGGTACTCCGTCGATCACGTAGAGCGGATTGCTGCTGCCGCGCAGCGAGAAAGCGCCCCGGATCCGGACGTTGATGCCTGCCCCCGGCTCACCGCTGGCGGGGGTGATTTGCACCCCGGCGGCGCGGCCCTGGAGCAATTGTTCCGGCGACACGATCACGCCTTTGTTAAAATCTTTCGGCGTGATCGAAACCACCCCACCGGTTACGTCTTTCGAGCGCTGGGTACCGTAGCCCACCACAACCACTTCCTGAAGCGCTCTCGCGTCGGTGGCCAGACTCACGTTGAGGGTGCTTTGGTTTCCCAGCAGGATTTCCTGCGTGGCGTATCCGATAAAACTGAACACGAGAGTCGAGGCTGACGACGCCGTAATCTGGTAGGCTCCATCGGCACTGGTGGTAACTCCCCTGGTGGTGCCTTTCACCGACACGTTGACCCCCGGAACGGCGCTGCCGTCGCCGGCATCGATTACTTTTCCGCTCACCTGGCGGTCTTGCGCGTGAGCGCCTAAGCTCGCTAAGAGGGCCGTGGCCAGCAAACACAGGCTCGCCGCCACGTTGCGAAGAAATCTGTACGACTGTTGCATCATAGGTTGAATTGAGTGAATAAAGAAATTTAGGTGTTGATTGTGAGGGCATTTTTGGAAACCCTAAGCCGACCAGTTACTTGCAAACTCTTGCAAACCAATTGGTTTTACCGAGCCTCAGACCAAACTGTGGTATCGTAAGCAGTCAGAATGATACCCTGTTAACAATCCATTGAGCAAATTACAAGAATAAATATTTTTAATGCAATTCGGTAGAAGGCAAGTTAAAAAAACTTATAGGCCAATTCTTGGAAAAACTAAAGAACGTATAACTGATAAATAATTGATTAATAATAGAATATGTAAAAAAATGATTTTATGGAGTTCCCTAAAGAATCTTTCAAAAATGCAACAATCATTCTATAGATTGCAAAAAGATTGCAAGAGTTTGCAAAAACAGAGAGTAGAATGTAGTGGTTTTTTCCATTTATTTGCAAACGAACAGCCGCTATGCCCCTCCCCCTCAACCCATGACCAAGGAAGAACGCCAGCAATGGATTCTCGGCAAACTCGATGCCGACCGGAAAGTCACGCTGGTGGCGCTAAGCAAAGAACTCGACGTGTCGTACGACAGCATCCGGCGCGATGTGATCGAACTTGAAGAGCGGGGTTTGCTGCGGAAAGTACACGGCGGAGCCATCATCAATTCGTACCTGCCCATGACTGTGCGCCAGCGCATGGGCATTCCCAACCCGGAATTTGTTACCCTGGCCCGCAAAGTGACCGGTCTCCTCCAACCAGGGCAGACCATTCTGATGGATGGCGGCACCACGCCGGTGTACGTTGCCGAGCAGTTTCCGAAAGACCTCGAACTTACCGTGGTCACCAACAACCTTCCCCTGGCACTCATGTTGGCTGAACACCCGCACATCGAGGTAATGATGTTGGGTGGAAGTTTTTACAAGCGCTACCAAATCACGATGGGTCAGGCCGTAAACGAGCAGCTTGGACACCTAAAAGTAGACTGGTACCTGATGGGCGTGGTCGGCTCCGACCCGAAGGAAGGATTTTCGCTCCGCAACCACGAAGAATCCCTGCTCAAACGGCGCATGATGCAAACCGCCCGGCAGGTGGCCGTGTGCCTGACCACGGAAAAACTGAACGCGCCCGCCTCCCATCGCATTTGCGGGCTGACCGACATCAACCTGCTCATCACCAGCCTCGACCCCGCCAGCGCCCAACTGACCGATTACCGGCTGAACGGACTGGAGATTTGGTAAACCTCCAACCCCCGAAGGGAGCGGTTGTTAAAAATTTTTCAGCAACGAAAATCCTCCTTCGAGGGTTGGGGCGGACGCCGCGCGGGGCTGTACCTTTGCCTGACCACCGCAACCACGCCCGCTTTGGATCCGACTGCTGATTCCCTCCTGCGACCCATTCCCACCGACGCCGATTTTGAAACCCTCGCCGCCGCGCTCGACGGCGAGTTTTACCGCGACTCTACCACCTGCACGCTCTACGCTACCGATGCCTCGGCCTACCGAGAAATGCCCCAGGCCGTGGCCGTGCCGCGTTCGGTAGGCGATTTGAAAAAATTAATCCGTTTCGCCAACCAGCACCAAACCTCGTTGATTCCGCGCACGGCGGGTACCTCACTGGCCGGGCAGGTGGTAGGCAGCGGTATCGTGGTGGATGTTTCGAAGTACTTCACCGCCATCCTCGAATTCAACGCCGAAGAGCGCTGGGTGCGGGTGCAGCCGGGCGTGGTGCGCGACGAACTCAACCTGTTTCTGAAACCCCACGGCCTCCTCTTCGGCCCCGAAACCAGCACCGCCAACCGCGCCATGATCGGCGGGATGGTAGGGAATAATTCCTGCGGCTCCAACTCGGTGGTGTACGGGTCTACCCGTGAACACGTGCTGGAAGTGAAGGCGCTCTTGGCGGATGGGAGCGAAGCGGGGTTTACCCCCAACCTCCTGAAGGGGGCCTACCTGCCTGAAATTTTTAGCATTGAAAAAAGCCCCCTTCAGGAGGTTGGGGGTGAAACGGGCGAAGAACCCGAACAACAGCTTTATCGAAAGACAATTGACTTACTTTCCCCCCCCGACATCCAGGCCGAAATCCGACGGCAGTTTCCGAAAAAGTCAATCGAGCGGCGGAATACGGGGTATGCGTTGGACGAATTGATTGACTCTGAACCCTTCACGCCCGGCGGGGCACCGTTTAATTTTTGCAAACTCATCGCCGGGTCGGAGGGCACGCTTTGTTTTTTGACTGAAATCAAACTCCACCTCGACCCGCTCCCGCCCCGCGAGGCCGGGCTGCTCTGCGTGCATTTCCACACGATCGACGAAGCCCTGCGGGCCAACATCATCGCGATGCGGCACCGGCCCAGCGCCAGCGAGTTGATCGACCACTACATTCTCGAATGCACGAAGGAAAACATCGAACAGCGGAAGAACCGTTTTTTTGTGGAAGGCGATCCTGGCGCGATCCTGGTCATCGAGTTCCGGCGCGATACGCCCGAAGCCGTGCAGCAGGCGGCGGCGGCGGTCGAAGCCGATTTGAAAACCGCTAACCTCGGCTACCATTTTCCGCTGCTGACGGGTGAAGACACCACTAAAATCTGGACGCTCCGCAAGGCGGGACTAGGCTTACTCAGCAACCTGCCCGGCGATGAAAAAGCGGTGGCCGTGATCGAAGACACGGCGGTGGACATCGAAGACTTGCCCGCCTACATCCGCGAATTCAACGAAATCCTGGCAAAGCATGGCCTCAACGCCGTACACTACGCCCACGCGGGCAGCGGGGAACTGCACCTGCGGCCTATCATCAACCTCAAGACGCCAGAAGGCAACCGGCAGTTCCGGATCATTGCCCAGGAAATTGCCCGGCTAGTGAAAAAGTACGACGGCTCGCTCAGCGGCGAACACGGCGACGGGCGGCTGCGGGGTGAATTTATCCCCTGGATGGTAGGAGATAAAGTGTACGGCCTGATGCAGGACGTAAAGCGCATCTGGGACCCGAACGGCATTTTCAACCCCGGCAAAATCGTGGACACGCCGCCGATGAACGAATCCCTGCGTTACACGCCGGGGCAGCAAACGCCCGATTTCAAAACCTATTTCCGCTACCCCGACCAAACCGTGCTTCAGCACGCCGAGCAGTGCAACGGATCGGGCGATTGCCGCAAAACCCAGATCAGCGGCGGCACGATGTGCCCAAGTTTCATGGCCACCCGCGATGAAAAAGACACCACGCGGGCGCGGGCCAATATTTTGCGCGAGGTGCTAACCCGATCGGAGCAGCCCAACCGTTTCGATAGTGAGGAAGTGAAGGCGGTGATGGACCTCTGCCTGAGTTGCAAAGGCTGCAAAAACGAGTGCCCCAGCAACGTGGACATGGCCAAACTTAAAGCGGAATTCCTGCAACAGTACCACGACGTACACGGCGTACCGTTCCGAAGTTGGGTGACGGGGAATTTCACGCGGCTGGCTGGCTGGGCCCGGATGGTACCGGGGTCGTACAATTTTATTTTCGGGAACAAACCCCTGCGGCGGTTGGCGAACCGAATCATCGGTTACCATCCCGATCGCACGATGCCGCTCATGACCTCAAAAACGTTTACGCGCTGGTGGAAAGAATCGTCCCTGGCCCTGGAGCGGCAGGTGGTGCGCGACGTGGCCGTGCGCCGTCCGGCGCTGTATCTATTCGCCGATGAATTTACCAATTTTCTCGACGTGGAAATCGGTAAAAAAGCCGTGTTTTTACTCGAAAAACTGGGCTACGACGTGATGATCCCCGCCGATAACCTCGACTCCGGCCGGGCAGAACTCTCGAAGGGGCTTTTGAAAAAAGCGAAGCAAAAAGCCGATGCCAACGTGCGCCTGCTCCGGGAAATCATCACTGACAAGGTGCCGCTGGTGGGCATCGAACCCTCGGCCATCCTGACCTTCCGCGACGAATACCCCGACTTGGTCAGCAACGGACTCATCGCTGACGCAAAGAAACTGGCGGGCAACGCGCTGACTTTTGAAGAATTTTTTGCCCGCGAACTCGACGCGAAGCGCATCACGAAGGCCGCTTTCACGACCGAAAAACGCCTGATTAAACTCCACGGGCACTGCCAGCAGAAGGCGGTGTCGAGTTTGATTCCCGGAAAAAAAGCGCTGGGTTTACCCGAAAATTACGAAGTACAACTGATTCCGAGCGGCTGCTGCGGCATGGCGGGTAGCTTCGGCTACGAAGTGGAACACTACGACGTTTCGATGAAAATTGGGGAACTGGTGCTGTTTCCGGCGGTGCGTCAGCAAGCCGCCGAAGTCATTATCGCCGCGCCGGGCACGAGTTGCCGCCATCAGATTCACGACGGCACCGGACGCACGGCTAAACACCCGATTGAGATTTTGTACGAGGCGCTGGTGTGAAAAAATAACCTCGCGGGGATAAAAACCTACACCTCCACCAGCATCGCTCCGTACGAATACCCGCCGCCGAAGGTGGTCATGGCGATGAGGTCGCCTTTCTGGTAGCGGAATTTATTTTCGTCGAGGGCAATGGCGCAGCCTGCGCAGCCAGTGTTGCCGAGGTACTGAATGTTGGAAAGCAGTTTTTCCATCGGTAATCCCAGTTCTTCCATTACTTTTTTACTGATCCGGAAATTGGCTTGGTGGGGCAACACCCAATCCACCTGATCGAGCCTGATTCCGTTGCGCTGGAGCAATTTTAGCGTGGCTTTGGGCATGTAGGTCACGGCGTTTTGAAATACATCACGGCCGTAGGGCATGCTCATGCCGCCATCAAGGGGGCGCATGGTGACGCTTTCGGTGGCCTTGCCTACCGTGGCGGCGCCGCCCGTGAGGATGTCGCGAATGAAGAGGTCGCTGTCGCCGAGTCGTTCTTTTGAGATAAAAAGCGCCGCTGCGCCGTCGCCCCAGAGGTGCCCGGCCATTTTATCGTTCTCGTCGGCGTAGGCCGTGTTGTGGTCCGACACCACCACGAGCGCCCGTTGGGCTTTGCCCATGCAGAAATAGCCCTGCACCAGTTCGATGGCGTTAAGCAACGAAGAGCAGGCCGTCGAAACCGAGATGACCGGAATTTCGGGAATATTGAGGTCGTGTTGCACGGCGTGGGCCAGCGACACGATGGTATCGTAGGGCGTGTAGGTGGCCCCGACGATGAGGTCGATTTCCTGCACGTCGTAAGGCAAGGTAGCCAGTCCCTGGCGGACGGCTTCCACGGCCATCGTGTTCGTGTTTTCCTGAACCGATGCCTTGCGGCGTTGGCGAATGCCCGTCCTTTCGACAATCCAGTCATTTGAAAGGCCCGTGAGACTCTCAAAATGAGCATTGGGAACCACCGTCTCGGGCAGGTAATGACTTAATGCGTTGATAAACATGGTGCTACGAAGATCGCCTCAAATTGCATTATGCCGCCATTTGTTGCATTATGCGAAGGACATACATCCGGTGCGACTCTGCAACTTATTCGGTGAATTATTCAAAAAAAGATTGGTGGATTACCAATATATTTTAAAAAAGTCGTGCCGGTGAGGGGCGGATTACAAATCCGCTACTAGGTCCACCCGAATTTCAAATCCGGGCGAGAGGCATTCGTAAAACTGGAACAACGCGGTTTCCTGGCTCGACCAGACGTAATGTTTTTCAGCAGCAAGACGACCGTTTACCCCCAGCCGTCCCGCGAGGTCGGGGTTTTCAAGTAGAATCCGCAGGGCCTGAGCGATGGCTTCAGGTGAGGTAGCATCCACGCAAATTCCGCAGGCATGGCGTTCTACCACCGCCCGGTACAGGAGGAAATCGGACGTAACCACGGGTAATCCCAGCGCCAGGTACTCGAACAACTTGGTGGGGTAGGAGTCGGGAAAATCCCCTACGGGTTTGAGCAACGCCAACCCCGCCACGCAGCGGGCCGCGAAGGGAAACGCCCGGCGGGCGTCGGTGTAGCCGTGAAAAATAAGGTGTTGACGAGCGACTTCGTAACCCGGTACCCGACTGAGTTCGCTCAGGTCGAACAGGTCGAAACCGGGCGCACCGAAGAGGTGAACGCGCAGCGTCGGGTAGTCGGCGCTCAACCGGGCCAGCGCCCCAATCACCACGTCGAGGCAGCGGGCGAAGCTGAGTTGGCCGATGTAAAAAAATTCGGGCTGGACTGGGTTAGGGATTTGGCCGGAGCATCGACGAAATGGCTCCAGCAGCGGCAGCGGGGCGTAATTGAGTACCACCGCCGAAGGATGGCGCAGGCCCGGATAGGAAGTGAGGTACGAATTTTCGGCAAAAATAAAATGAAACTGCCGCCGGGCCAGCCGGTCGAAGACGCTGAAAAAAAGCCGGTACAGCGCCGAGGAATTACGTTTTTTCTCCGAAAACTGCCGATGTAGATTTTCGTGAACGTCGAGAATCACCGTTCGCCCTAACAGCCGGAGCAGCAAACCCATCGGAATGAGTTCGGGATCGTGCAGGTGAACCAGGCGCGCCGGATGGCGCAACGCCACCAGCAACAAACGCGGGTGAACGAGCAGCAACCGTTTCCAGAGTTGGGGAAAATGCGGCACCCCCACAAAGCGAATGCCCGGATGCAGCGATGCGTCGGGGCGGGTGAGGACCATCGTCAGGTCGTAGCGAGTAGCCAGGCTGAAGCCTTCGCGGTACACCACCCGCGAATCGTGCCCGCCGTGCAGGGCGCTCAGGTGGAGGATGGGTTTGATGGGTTGGAGAGGTTTGAGGGTTTGAAGAAGAAGTTGTTTAGGATTTGACAAAACAAGGGGTGTCATCCCGACGAAGCAGGGATCTCGTCGTCCGGTCTAACCCCTTGACGATAGCCAAGTGTTCGGTATGTAAACGAGATCCCTGCTTCGTCGGGATGACACCCCTTGTTTTGCTAAAACCGAAACCCTACCAGCTTCGCCTTCAAACTTTTCAAACCGTGCGGCGGACCTTCAAACTCACTTCACCATCCTTCCTTCGCCTTCCTCCAACACCCAAAATTTCTCTTCCGAAATTCCTTTCGTGCGCAGGGCGGCTTTCAGGTCGGTGATGGGGGCGTCGTGGCCGTCGTCGGCGAGGGGGAAGGTGCCGAAGTGACAGGCCAGGCTCTGGTCGGAGCGCACATCGAGGTGAATCTGGGCCGCTTCCGGCGGCGAGCAGTGAATCGGCGACATGAACCACTCCGGCTTGTAGGCACCAATTGGGATAATCGCCAGCCGAAAGGGACCGTAGGTTGTGCCCGTTTCTTTGAAAAACGGCCCGTAGCCGCTGTCGCCCGCGAAGTACACGTTGCCGTGCGGCGATTGCAGCACGTAGCCTCCCCAGAGCGTGGCATCACGGTCGGCCATGCCGCGCCCCGAAAAGTGCTGCGCCCGGACGCACACCACCGTGAGCGAATCGCTGACGGGTACGCTGCCGCCCCAGTCGAGTTCGGCGGCACCGGTGGTGCCGTTTTCGTCCAGAAATTGCTTCACGCCCAGTGGCACGAGAACTCGTGGGTGGTCACGTTCCACCAACCGACGTACCGTGCTGATTTCGAGGTGATCCCAATGGTTGTGGCTGAGCAACAGTACGTCGATTTTCGGCAAATCCTCGAACCGAATCCCCGGCGGGCGGGTGCGTTGCGGCCCAGCCCACTGGAAGGGGCTGACGCGCTGGAGGTAAATCGGGTCAGTCAGGAGGTTCAGTCCGTCGTACTGAATCAGAAACGTGGAGTGGTTGACGAACGTCACCCGCAACTCGCCCGGTCCCACGCGTTCCGGTGGTTTAGGGCCGTAGCGTTGCTCCGTCACGGTTTCCCAGGGGCCGGGATCGCGGCTGGTCATCCACTTGAGCACGGCCGCAAACCCATTGGCCGAGATGCGCCCGTCGGGCGCGGTGGCGCTAGGGTTGAAAAACTGCTTGCCGTCGAAGTGGTCACTTACCGGCCCCCGGTACTTCGGAGCCGAGAGGTAAAAGTAGCCAATCAGCACCGCCACGAGGACGAATACGGCGGCGGCACCCAAGAGAATAGCAATGATTTTTAGCAGCATAAAAAGCCCCCGTTCCCCCGAAGGGGGCAAAAAACGTTTACGCAACGAAAAGCTCCCTTCGGGGGAACGGGGGCTTTTTTTTACAATGCTTTTTTCCCCGCTTCCATCGCCGTCTTCACATCGGCGCTGATTTGCTCGATGTTCATTCTCATTTCTTTCTGAATGTCGAGCATTTCGGAGGCCGTCACCTGCGGAGCGGGTTTGTGGTCGTGGTGATGGTGGTGATGGGTGCTGTCGCCTTCGGCGTGTTCATGTTCATGTTTCACGCCGGGTACTTCCACCACGTTGCTTTCCCATTCCTCGAAGCGGCTTACCACCCTGTCGATGTCGGCCACGGCCTGGGCTACCGCTGGGGTTTTTAACGCCGCGAGGCTAGTTTTCAGAGCGGCCAGGCTATCCACCTGCGGTTCGAGGGTCTCCTGAATTTCGGAAGCCTGGAGGTGAATTTCGCCCGCTTCTTTCAGCGCGGCTTCGTCGGCGGAATTTTTGCCGCCGCAAGATGAAAGCAGGGCGAGCGCGAGCAGGGCAGGGGTGAAAAGTCGGGAGGTCATGGGGGAGGAGAACGGTTGGTTTCGGTCAAAAATAGCGATTCGGCGGGCTTATCCTGCACCACGTAGCCTTTTCGTCGCAAGGTTGCCAGTAGTTTTTCCCGGTTGGTTTGATTGGTACGGTAGCGCAGCGATACGACGTTTCCCTGGATTTGAGTTTGGGCCGAAACGATTCCGGGCAGTGAGCTGAGCGTACTTCGCAAGGTTTCGATTGGAGTAGCCGACGTGTTCATGACGAACGTCAGCCGCCGGGTATCGCGCACCCGTCGCATCTGCTCGCGGGCTAATCGGGATTCTTCCGAGCGAAAAACCTCCGAGTGCGGCAAGACCGCCATCCCGACCGATACCACAGTTACCGACCAAAGCGCCGCTTTTCCCCAACCCGGGTGCGCGTGACGACCCGGCCCGTATACGTGATAAAATGACCAACCCAGCAGCAATACCTGCCCACCCAGCACGTAACCCTGGTGTTGCGCCAGCCAGTTGAGCGGGCCAAAATAATTGCCCATCCCTAACATTGCCGTCAGCAACGGTAGCAAGCAGCAAAGCGTATGGGCAGTCACGGCCAGCAAGGTAGAAGAAATGTAGAGGAGTCGGGTCATACGTTAATTTGCAACATTGTTGCAAATTAACGTACTTTTTACCTGAGCCGTTCCGTTGGAAAGAAAAAAAACGGCTGACGTGTTGGCGTCAGCCGTTGAAGCGTATGGGAAACGAAGGGTTTCAGGCACGTTCTGGCGTCAGTCGGGGGAATCGGCGTTGAGCCAGTTCAAACCCGGCAAACAGCACCCCACTCCAGAACAAATCGCCCGCGAGGGTATTGCCAAAAAAAGGCAGCGCCGCCGTGTAGCAAGCCAGCAATCCGGCGGCGGTTTGGGAGTACATCGAACTGCCCAGCCAAACGGCGAAGTTGGTCACGGCGAAAAACAGCGTCGAGGCCAACAGGCTGGTTAATACCACGTTGAGCGGCTTCACTCGCTTGAGCATCACCGTGCCGAGGAGGACGATGGCCGCAAACGTGCCGTAGGTCCAGGGGTTGACTTCGAGGGTAAACGTGGGGTAATACTGGCGGTACACCACGTTGTTGAGCACGATGTCGCTCAGCCAGAGCGCGAGCAGGGGCACCAGCAAAGCCCAGGATTTACGGGTAAAGTACGCCCCGCCGAACAGCGCCATCGCGCCAACCGCCGTGAAGTTGGGCGCGTGGGGAATCAAGCGGCTGAAGGCCGCCAGCAATACCATCGTGGTGAGAACGCCGTAGCGGGGGGAGAAGGAGTTGTTCATTTTTAACGGGGTGGTTACCATCCCCGCAAGAGTTTTTTTTTACTCTCGCGGGGTGCCGGATGTTACTACGCAATCACCACGCACAGCCCGCGCTGCACGTCGGCTTCTACTTTTTTGTACTTCACGTCGCGCTCCACGCGGCCGTCGCGGTATTGCACGCTCACGCGCTGGTTGCGATCGGCGATTTTGATGGCGTGGCGGGGCTGCACGCGCACCGGCTCCGGCTCGGCCACCGAGGTGTCGAGGGCGTTGCCGAGCGCACCGACCAAGTCGCCGATTTCGTCGCGGCTGGCGCGGAGTCGGGGGGCGGGTTCGGGGCGGCGTTGCGGGGGCGCGGGTTGGACTTGTTGCGGCGCGTCTTCCCGCGGAATGTCGGCCCGCATTAAAAACGAAGTCGTGTCGAAATTGACTTTGTTGACAAACTGCTTGAACAACTCGATCGACTCGAATTTGTAAATCAACAGCGGGTCTTTCTGCTCAAAAACGGCGTTCTGCACGCTCTGCTTCAGGTCGTCCATTTCGCGGAGGTGTTCTTTCCACTCCTGGTCGATGATGCTCAGCGTGATAAACTGCTCCATTTCTTGGGTCAGCAGTCGCCCGCCGGTGTCCACCGTTTTGCGGGCGTTCACGGCCACGTAGGCGTGGCGGATGCCGTCGGAAATGGGCACCACGATTTCTTCCACGGCAGCTCCCCGGCTGGCGAGTACGTCCTTGAAAACCGGCAGCGCCTTCGTGGCAATGGCCTTGTTTTTCTCGGCGTAGTGCCGTTCGGTGGCGTCGTTGAGTTGCTGGGTGCGCTGGGCGGGTTTCAACGTGGCAAATTCCGCCCGGCTGAACGGCGGCTCGATGCCCAGCACGGCGAGCGTGCGGATTTCGAGTTCGTCGTAGCTGGCTTCGGCGTTGGCAACGAGTTCTTCGCACACGTCGTAGAGCGTGTTGGCGATGTCGAGGGCGAGGCGGTCGCCGTAGAGGGCGTTGCGGCGGCGTTTGTAAATGGCGTCGCGCTGGTAGTTCATCACGTCGTCGTATTCGAGCAGGCGCTTGCGGATGCCGAAGTTGTTTTCCTCCACCTTCTTCTGCGCCCGTTCGATGCTCGACGTAATCATCGAGTGCTGAATCACTTCGCCTTCTTCCATGCCCATGCGGTCCATCACTTTGGCGATGCGCTCAGAGCCGAACAGGCGCATGAGGTTGTCTTCCAGGCTCACGAAAAACTGGCTCGTGCCGGGGTCGCCCTGGCGGCCCGCCCGCCCGCGCAACTGCCGATCCACCCGCCGCGATTCGTGCCGCTCGGTGCCGACGATGGCCAGCCCACCCGCCGCCCGGCTTTCGGGCGAAAGCTTGATGTCGGTTCCGCGACCGGCCATGTTGGTGGCAATCGTCACGGTGCCCGATTTTCCGGCTTCGGCCACAATTTCGGCTTCTTTCTGGTGGTATTTCGCGTTCAAAACCTGGTGCTGAATCTTGCGCAGGCCCAGCATCCGGCTCAGAATTTCCGAGTTTTCGACCGAGGTTGTCCCTACCAGCACGGGGCGGCCTTTGTTGACCAGTTCCTGAATTTCATCCACCAGCGCGTTGTACTTCTCGCGCACGGTTTTGTAGACTTTGTCCTGCTCGTCGGCGCGGACGATGGAGCGGTTGGTGGGAATCACCACCACGTCGAGTTTGTAAATCTGCCAGAATTCACCCGCTTCGGTTTCGGCGGTACCGGTCATGCCACAGAGTTTGTGGTACATCCGAAAGTAATTCTGGAGGGTAATCGTGGCGTAGGTCTGGGTGGCGTCTTCCACCTTCACGGCTTCCTTCGCCTCGATGGCCTGGTGCAGCCCGTCGGAGTAGCGGCGGCCTTCCATGATCCGGCCCGTCTGTTCGTCCACAATTTTCACCTTGCTGTCCATGATGACGTACTCCACGTCTTTCTCGAACAAGGCGTAGGCTTTCAACAACTGGTTGATGGTGTGAATCCGCTGGGTTTTGATCGAATAATCGCGGATGAGTTCCTCCTTCTGAAGCAGCTTGTCGTGCTCGGAAAGCTCCGCGTTGATTTCGATGGCGTTGAGGTCGATGGCCATGTCGGGCAGCACGAAGAAAGCCGGGTCCTGGTCTTCGCCGGTTAGGAAGTCGATGCCTTTTTCGGTGAGCTCGACCTGGTTGTTTTTTTCTTCAATCGTAAACAACAGCGGCGCGTCGGCTTCGGGCATCCGCTTGGCGTTTTCCTGCAAAAACTCGTTTTCCGTCGCCCGCATCACGGCCTGAATGCCCGTTTCGCTGAGGTACTTGATGAGGGGCTTGCTTTTGGGAAAGCCCCGGTGGGCGCGAAACAGCGACAGCCCGCCTTCTTTGTTGTCCCCGGCGGCAATTTTCTTTTTCGCGTCGATGAGCATTCCCTGCACGATGGCCTTCTGGGCGTCTACGAGTTTGGTAACGCGCGGTTTCAAGGCCACGTATTCCTGCTCGTCGCCGCGTGGTACGGGACCACTGATAATCAAAGGCGTCCGGGCGTCGTCAATGAGCACCGAGTCCACTTCGTCCACCATCGCGTAGTGGTGTTTGCGCTGCACCATTTCCTCGGGCGTGCGGGCCATGTTGTCGCGCAGGTAATCGAAGCCGAATTCGTTGTTGGTGCCGTAAGTGATGTCGGCGAGGTAGGCCTGGCGGCGCTCGTCGGTGTTGGGTTCGTGCCGGTCGATGCAGTCGACGGTGAGGCCATGGAATTCAAACAGCGGGGCGTTCCACTCGGAGTCGCGCTTGGCGAGGTAGTCGTTCACCGTCACGATGTGGACGCCCTTGCCCGCGAGGGCATTGAGAAAGGCGGGCAGGGTCGAAACCAGCGTTTTTCCTTCGCCGGTGGCCATTTCCGAAATTTTTCCCTGGTGCAACACTACGCCGCCGATGAGCTGCACGTCGTAGTGAACCATGTCCCAGGTGATGAGGTTGCCCGCCGCCGTCCACTGGTTGGACCAAACGGCGCGGTCGTCCTGGATGGTGACGCTGGGTTTGGCGGCAGCGATAAACTGGTCGTGGACGGTGGCGGTGACTTCAAGTTGGCCGTTTTCTTTAAACCGCCGGGCGGTTTCTTTCACGATGGCAAACGCGCGGGGCAGGATTTCGAGCAGTACCGTTTCGAGCACCTTGTTGTGGTCGAGATCGAGTTTGTCGAGGCTGTTGAAGACGGTTTCTTTTTCGTGAACGTCCATCTCCGGCTCATCGGCCAGGCGCTGGCGCAGAGCGGCCACTTGCTCGTCGAGGTCACGGAGGCGGTCGGCGATGAGGCCCCTCAACTCGGTCGTCTGGGCGCGAAGCTGGTCGTCGCTGAGGGAAGCCAGTTTGGCAAATTCAGCGGTGGTCTGTTGAACGTAGGGCAAAATTTCCCGGATATCGCGCTCCGACTTGGTGCCGAACATTCGGGAAATGCCTTTGGTTAGAAAATTGAGCATGGTGTGTCTGGTCTGAATCAAGCGGCGTAAGCCGTGGCGACGGTCGCCCCGACTTACGCGTTTTTAATCTATTTTGCCGGAATTTCAATAACGCTCCAAGTCGGCAAAATGGGGATAATTCGTTAAATCGGCGGCTACAAATTTAGTTCATTCCCGGCACTCGTTCGTTAAGGCAACCGGAGAATGTTGCCAACGGAACAAGCCGGAGGCCGAATGGTGTTGCTAAAAAAAGCCCCCTAACCCCCGAAGGGGGGATTTTATGCCAATCTAAAAAATCCCCCCTTCGGGGGTTAGGGGGCTTTTTCTCATGGAAACCAACGAACCCAACAAACACTACCGGCCCATTCACCGGCCGCACCAGAAAATGAAATTTCCGCTCTTCGGCGGCGGTGGAAACTCCGAAAAGCGCCGCGCCCGCGCCGAAGCCGGAGAAGTGCGCGAAAAACCCAGTAGCAGCGACTGGGGCAATGATCTGACCGCCAAACTGGTGCCACTGGCCGTAGTGGCTTTCCTGGCTTACGCCGTTTGGGACACGTTCGCCAACATGGGCGGGCCGCAGCGGGTCATCATCGAAAGCCCCACCGAGATTCGGGAACTGGCCTGGCAGAACGCGAAGGTTTCGAAGAAATACGCCGAAATCACCTCCAAGCGCACCCGTCTTTTCGTGGAACTGCGCGGAGCCAACGGCGAAATGCAACTGCTCGATTTGGCCAAAGAAAAGGCGCTGTTCTGGGACCGGATCAACGTCCGCAACCGCCTGACCAAACCCGCCGGCAGCCTCGATGTGCAGGTAGACACCTACGAGCGCGACACCACGCTGACGATGAAATTTTAGAGAAAAGAGGATAGTGGACAGAGGATAGATAAAAGCCAAATGGTCCGCTGGCGCGGCTGCCTATTTCTATCCTCTGTCCACTATCCTCTTTTCTCTCTACTCTGCTATTCCCATCCGATCCAGCAAAAACGCGTAGCGGAAGGCGGCTTCTTCGAGGTAGCTGAAGCGGCCCGTGGCCCCGCCGTGGCCCGATTCCATGTTGATTTTCAGCAGCAACAGGTTTTTGTCGGTTTTCAGCGTGCGGAGTTTCGCCACCCACTTGGCGGGTTCGTGGTAGCCCACCTGCGAATCGTTCAGCCCGCCCGTCGCCAGGATGTTGGGGTAGGCCTGGGCCTTGAGGTTGTCGTAGGGCGAGTACGTGCGGATGTAGTCGTAGTCGGCCTTTACGGTGGGGTTGCCCCACTGCTCGTACTCCTGGGTGGTGAGGGGCAGGTTGGGGTCGAGCATGGTGTTGATGACATCCACGAAGGGCACCTGGGCAATGACCACGTGGAATAAATCGGGCCGTAAATTCACCACCGCGCCCATCAGCAGGCCCCCGGCGCTGCCGCCGAGGATGCCCAGTTTCTTCGGCGAGGTGTATTTTTCCGAAATCAAATAGTCGGCGCTGGCGATGAAGTCGGTGAAGGAATTCATCTTTTTCTGGAGCTTCCCGTCTTCGTACCAGGTTTCGCCCAAATCGCTGCCGCCGCGAATCTGGGCGATGGCAAACACGAAACCCCGGTCGATGAGGCTGAACGCGTTGCGGTTGAACGTCGCATCCGACGAAATGCCGTACGAACCGTAGCCCGTCAGCAGCGTCGGGTTGGAGCCGTCGAGGTCGAGGCCCCGCTTGTACACCAGCGCGATGGGCACCTTCACGCCGTCTTTGGTTGGGGCCAGGAGGCGTTTCACCTCGTATTTTTCGGGGTCGAAACCGCTCGGAATTTCCTGCTCCTTCAATTTTTCACTCGTGCCCTTCGCCACGTCGAAATCGAAGGTGGTGAAGGGGCGGTTGAGCGAGGTGTAGCCGTAGCGCACCTTGCCGGTCTTGAATTCGGGGTTGTTGCCGGGATACACCGCGTACACGGGTTCGGGGAAATTGACGGCCTGGGTTTTCCCGCTCGCCAAATCGCGAATCCGGATTTCGAGCAAACCGTTGGTGCGGGCCAGCACGACCAGGAATTTCTCGAACACCGAAACGTCTTCGATTTTCACGTCCGGGTTGTGGGCGATGACCTCCTGCCAGGTGGCGCGGTTGGCGTAGCCATCGAGGGGCAGGCTGAACACCTTGCGGTTTTTGGCCTGCGGGTCTTTGTAGGTCAGGTAGTAGCGGTCGCCGTGGTCGTCGAGGTCGTACTGCACGTCTTTTTTTCGGGGCAAAAACACCTGGAACGTGCCGCCGGGCTGGTCGGCGGGCAAGACCCGCGTTTCCGACGAGGTGAAACTTGAGGAACTGAGCAGCAGCAGGCGTTTGCTGCGGGTGCGGCCCACGTAGGCGTTGAACAACTCGTCTTTTTCTTCGTACAACAGCGGGTCGGGGCCGGTGCTGCCCAGTGCGTGCCGGAATACCTTGTTGGAGCGCAGGGCGGCGTTGGCGGTGGTGTAAAAGACGGTTTTATTATCGGCGGCCCAGGTGAAACTCCCGCTGGCTTTCTCGATTTTATCGGGCAAAAACTGGCCGGTACGCAGGTCTTTGAACCGAATCGTGTACTCGGCGTAGGAGCCGGTGAAGTTGCTGGCGAAGGCCATCGTCGAATTGTCGTCGCTCACGTCGAACCCGGCCAAAACGAACGCGCCCTTGCCCGCCGCCTCGGCGTTTTCATCCAGTAAAATTTCTTCGGGGGCGCTCAGGCTTTCTTTTTTGCGGCAATTCACGTTGTAGTTCTTGCCCTTTTCCTGCCGGGAATAGTAGTAGTAGCCGTTTTCGAGGTAAGGCACCGACTGGTCGTCTTCCTTGATGCGCCCCCGCATTTCTTTGTACAGCGTGGCCTGGAGCGCCTTCGTGTGGGCCAGCACCGTATCGGCGTAGGCGTTTTCGGCCTTGAGGTAGCCGATGACTTCGGGCTTGGTTTTGTCTTTCAGGTAAAAATAATCGTCCACGCGCTGGTAGCCGTGTTCGGTGAAAGTTTGCGGCGTTTTGGGCGCGACGGGTGGCGTCGGGTAGTCGGCCTGGGTGGTTTGGTTCACGGGGGAGTCGGGCGATTGGCAGGCGGCGAGGCCGAGCAGGGCGAGGAAGGGAAGTCGTTTGTTCATGGGGTAGAGGATTGAGGGTGTGAAGCTACGCAAGGAAATAGCAGGTAAAAAAATCTTCCCGCCCCCCGTCATTGCGAGCGGAGGGTGAAACGGTGAGCAGAGCGAAACGTTTCACCCGAAGCGAAGCAATCCCCTACCGGAGACCGACAGAGCTAAATCCAAGTATTCTCCCTGAGCCACCGTGCGACGGACCGGAGGAGCGCCTCCCGTTTGGTCTCCGGGAGGGGATTGCTTCGCTCCGGCCCCCGCCCCTCGCTTCGCTCGTTGCGGTGGCCTCCGCTCGCAATGACGGGAGCGGGGGCCGTTTTAAATCCCCCAATTTCCCCAACGGGTTGCGTAACTCCTCAAAAATGGGCTACTTTGAACCTTCATCACTCTTCTTTTTGGCATGGAAACGTCCACCCTCGACCGCCCGACAAAAACCCTCGACGAACTCAAAAAGAACATCCCCTGGACGGAGTCGCCTTTTTTTGAAAGCGAACTCCAGAAAGCCGCCCTTAGCCCCGACATGGAGCAACTGGTGCGCGACTACGCCGAAAACGGCTACGTGGTGTTCGACCCCGGCGTACCCCTCGCCACCATCGACGCGGCGCGGGCGGCCCTGGAGCCTAAGTTTGCCGCCCAGACCGAAACCCGCATCCAGGACGCCTGGCGATTTGAGCCGCACGTGAAGGAAATCGCCACCGCGCCCCACGTGCTGGAGGTGCTCCAGACGCTCTACCGCCGGGGGCCGATTCCGTTTCAAACGCTCAATTTCAACGTGGGTACCCAGCAAAAAACCCACTCCGACATGATTCACTTCAGCAGCGTCCCCCAGCGCTTCATGTGCGGAGTCTGGGTGGCGTTTGAAGACATTCACGCCGGAAACGGGCCGCTCCACTACTACCCGAAAAGCCACAAGTTGCCCTTTTTCGACATGGTGGACATGAACCTGCGGGGTTCGACGGGTCTTTCGGAAAAAGAAGCCTACGGCCACAACTCCCGGCAGTACGAGAATTTCATCGAGGTGTCCATCCAGGAAATGAACCTGAAAAAGGCCATTCTCAACCTGAAAAAAGGCCAGGCGCTCATCTGGGCGGCCAACCTGCTCCACGGCGGCGAGAAAATCACCCAGGCCGGGGCCACGCGCTGGAGCCAGGTGACGCACTACTACTTCGAGGATTGCGTGTACTACACGCCGCTGCTCTCGGACATGACCCTCAACCGCACCTTCATCCGCCAAATCACCGACATCCGCACGGGCGAGAAAGTGACCAACAAGTACATGGGCGAGGCCCTGGCACAGGAGCACGAAGGCTACGACGTGGTCATCCCGCCCAAAGTGAGCAAGGCCATCGTGAAAGTGGCCGGGATGCTGCCGAGGGGCTTGGTGAAGACGATGAAGAAATTGCTGGGGAGGCCGTAATTTTTACGTGACCGGGCCGGAGAAAACAGGAGGGGGGCTGACCCTTACGGTCAGCCCCCCTCCTGTTTTCTCCGGCCATCGATTCGATTTTCAACTTATTTTTGCTTTCATGAACCTTCGGCTTTTGATTCCCCACGCGCTCAAACCGTTTCTAAAGAAAACCTTTTACCAGTTTATTCTTCACAGTCCATTCAACGGTCCCGTCCCACCGGAATGGGCCATTTTCACCGGCAACGGCGATTTCGTGGACGTGGGCAAGCAGGTGTTGCAGCGCCTGATCGTGGAGGGCGGCCTCCAGCCCCGGCACTGCGTGCTCGACGTGGGCTGCGGCATGGGCCGGGTGGCTCTGCCGCTGAGTACCTTCCTGAACCCGGCGGCGGGCGGCGCGTACGAAGGCTTCGACATCGTGAAGGCGGGCGTGGACTGGTGCCGCCAAAAATACCGACGCTTGCCGCATTTTCACTTCACGCATTCCGACGTGTACAACCTGCACTACAACCCCGGCGGGCGGTTTAAAGCCAGCGAGTACCGTTTTCCCCACCCCGACAATTCCTTCGACCTCGTCTTTCTCAATTCGGTGTTCACCCACATGTTGCCCGCCGACGTGGAAAATTACCTCGCCGAAGTGGCCCGCGTGCTCAAGCCGGGCGGTGTGAGTTGTATTACCTATTTTTTGATGGTGCCCGACGCCATCGAGGGAATGAAATCAGGCCGGACCAGCCAGGGATTGGTGCTTAAACCAACCAGTCAGACCTACTGGACCAAGTACACCAACGACCCCGAAGACACCACGGGGTATCCGCTCGACTACATCGAGGGGCTTTACCAAAAAAATGGCCTGGTTCTCGAAAAAACCCTGTACGGCAACTGGTGCGGACGGGAGAAGTTCTACGAATTTCAGGACGTGGTGTTTGGGCGGAAAGCCTGACCCAGCCCCTCGACCCGGTAACTAAACCGGATGCCTCACCCGCGTCCGGTTTTTTTGCGTCCGAAAAATTTTCCCATCTTCCCCCCTCAAACCCAGCTTCGCCATGAAAATCTTCCGCAACCTCACCGTTCAGGTGCTCACGGCCATTGCGTTGGGCGTGTTGGTCGGGCATTTTTTTCCGGAAACCGCCAGCCAGTTGAAGCCCTTCGGCGATGCGTTCATCAACCTGATCAAAATGGTGATCGCGCCGATTATTTTCCTGACCATCGTGCTGGGCATCAGCAACATGGGCGATTTGAAACGGGTCGGGCGGGTGGGGGGGAAGGCGCTGATTTACTTCGAGGTCGTCACCACGCTGGCGCTGCTCATCGGCATCGGCGTGGCCCAACTCATCCGACCAGGGGCGGGACTGGACACCTCGGCCCTGCAAGGCGGCGACATCAGCGCCTACCAGCGGGCGGCGGGGGAGTTCGACTGGCTCCAGTTTTTCCTGCACGTCGTCCCTTCCAACTTTGTCAAGGCTTTCGCCGAAGGGGATATTTTGCAGGTGCTCGTGTTCAGCATTCTGTTTGGCATGGCGCTCACGCGGGCGGGTAGCGCGGGCGTGGCGCTCACGGCTACCTTCGAGAAACTCTCGAAGGTGTTTTTCGGCATCCTGAAAATCGTGATGGTGCTCGCCCCGCTGGGAGCCTTTGCGGGGATGGCCTTCACGGTGGGTAAGTTTGGGCTGGCGACGCTGCTGCCGCTGGGCAAACTCATGCTAACCGTGTACTGCACGATGGCGCTCTTCATTTTCGGCGTGCTCAACGCGTTGCTGGCCTACTACCGGGTGAGCCTCTGGAAATTCCTGGGCTTTATCAAAGAAGAATTGCTGATCGTGCTCGGCACGAGTTCGTCGGAGTCGGGCCTGCCGGGGCTGGTCGGCAAGCTCGAACGGATGGGGTGCAGCCGCCCGGTGGTGGGGCTGGTGGTGCCCGCCGGGTACAGCTTCAACCTCGACGGCACCACGATTTACCTCTCGATGGCGACGATTTTTCTGGCGCAGGTCTTCAACGTCGAACTGACCTGGGGCCAAATCCTGACCGTGACGGGCATCCTGATGCTCACTTCCAAAGGCGCGGCGGGCGTGACGGGCAGCGGGTTTATCGTGTTGGCGAGCACCCTATCCGCCGTTCAGGTGATTCCGATCGAAGGACTGGCGCTGCTCCTGGGCGTGGACCGGTTCATGAGCGAAGCCCGCTCGATCACCAACTTCATCGGCAACGGCGTCGCCACGATTTTCCTCTCCAACCACGAAGGCGACTTCGACCGGAAAAAAATGGAACGGGCCTTCGGGAAGCGGGAAAAGGATGAACTGGCGAATTTTGAGTACTGACAGCCGGGTGAGCCGAGTCGGCTTTAAAGTTGTTGCGAGCCAAGTTTCCCGGCTTTTCCTGGTTCGTCGGCTCCACTCGTTCCTCCCGTTTGCAGCGCTCGATCCAGTTTAAAAAGGCTGTTACAGAACCAGTCAGCGCGCCAACAGTCGGGATAGGACTTGCTGCATTTGGGGGGGCATCAGCAGCGTTTGGTAAGTGGCTCCGGGGCTAACCACGAATTGGTCTTTGCCGGAAAGCGAGGTCTTCAAGTGGTGGGGTAGGCTACGCGCGTCGTCGGGGCTAACCACGGTAACCTCCACAATTCCATTGTGGCTCGCAATGATGGGCTTGGGAAGGCGTTCATTGGCAAAACAGCAGTTACAACTAAAGTTTTAAGATTTATTAACAGGCCGGGGGCTACCCCCGCCGGAATTCCCTCTGCTTCTTTGCAACTTCGCGGCCTAACCCTCCGAACCTCCTCATGCCTCCCGCTCCGACCCGGAATTTCTCCCGCCGCTGGCTGCTTTACGCCGTCCCCGTTGTGTTGCTGCTTCTGCTCGGAGCCTGGTATTTTACGGGCCGCTCCGCCCCGGCGGGTACCGCCCTGACCACCCGCGTGCGGAAGGGCGCGTTTGAAATCACCATCACCACCACGGGCGAACTTCGTGCCAAAAAACAAGTGAAAATCAACGGCCCCGGCCCGGAAATGATGGCCGTGCAGGTGTACAACGGGGTGAAGATTTCGGAACTCATTCCCGAAGGCACTTCCGTAAAAAAAGGGGCCTTCGTGGCCCGGCTCGATCCTGCCCCGGTGATGAGTAAAATGAGCGAGGCCAACATCGAGGTGCAGAAAAAAACCGCCGAGATGACCCAGGCCAAACTCGACACTACCCTCACCCTCCGCGACGCCCGCGACGAGTTGTACAACCTGAAATTTGCCGTGGAGCAGGCCCGCCTCACCCGCGACCAGTCCGTGTACGAAGCCACCGCCGAGCAGCGCCGGGTGGCGATTGAACTCGAAAAAGCCCAGAAAACCTACGAGCAGAAAACCCAGAACTACAAAACGAAGGTGGCCCAGGCCGAGACGAAGGTGCAAATCATCAACTCCGATTTGCAAAAAGCCCAGAACAAGCTCAACGAGTTGAACAGCCTGGTGGCCAAGTTCAACATCACGGCACCCGAGGACGGGATGCTGATTTACGAAAAAGAATGGAACGGGCGCAAAAAAGGCGTGGGCAGCGAAGTGCAACCCTGGGACCCCACCGTGGCAACCTTGCCCGATTTGAGCGCGATGGAGGTGGTGTCGTACGTCAACGAGGTGGACATTCAGAAAATTAAACTCGGGCAGGCGGTCGAAATCGGGCTGGATTCCGACCCGGCCAAAAAACTCCGGGGGGTGATTATTCAGGTGGCCAACGTGGGCGAGCAGCGACCCAATCAGGAATCGAAGGTGTTTGAGGTGGTGGTGGACGTGCTCACCAAAGACCCCGACCTGCGCCCCTCGATGACCACCAGTTGCCGGGTGCGGGCGGGCACCTACCCCAACGTGTTGAGCATTCCGCTCGAAGCCATCAACAACGAAAAGGCAGGCAGTTACGTCTTCACCCGCCAGGACGGGCGGCTGGTGCGCCAGCAAATCCGCGTCGGGGCCGTCAACGAAACCGACGCCCTGGTGTACGCGGGCCTCACCCCCGACGCCGAAGTGTACCTGACCGTCCCCGCCGACACCAGCGGGGCGCGTTTTATCCCCGAACGCTCGCGGGCCAAAGCGCCCCTCCCCACCGTTTCGCCCGAAGAACGCCGCCTCCGTGCGATGGCCGACAGCCTCAAAAACGCCCCCCGGCCCCAGCAGCAAGGCAACGGCGGGGGTGGGGTGATGATTGTGGGGTAGAGGAAAATAATGTTCAATAATTGAGGCTGTTTGGGATTTTGAAGAAGGGGACTTGTCATCCCGACGCAGGAGGGATCTCGTTGGGGTACCGAACACTTGACTACCGGCAAAGGGTCTGGCAGGCTGACGAGATCCCTCCTGCGTCGGGATGACAAGTCCCCTTGATATCCTAAACTACTTCATTAACTATTTGTAATTCAGATTCTTAAGGGGGTGAGCAGATATTTTCGTGTATTTTAGCGGCTTTCTATCGCTAC
>CAXTIG010000049.1:0-47388 GCA_964244295.1 uncultured Cytophagales bacterium | reverse complement strand
TGGGTGGTCAAGTTAACGATTGCATACTTGACACACTTTACTGAACACTCTCTTCAAATTTCCGCCAGATGAAAAATACCGGTTGGTTGACCAACTTATTCGGGCGTCCCGGAGCACGACGGCCAACATTGCCGAGGGGTACGGACGGTATCATTTCCAGGAAAATATTCAATTCTGCCGCCAGGCGCGGGGTTCCCTCACCGAATGCATGGACCATCTTATTTGTGCTCACGACGAGGGATTCATTCCCACTGAGGAACTGACCACCCACCGCCTTCACTACGCTAAAATTCTTAAGCTGCTCAACGGTTACATCTCTTTTTTGAAACAGCGCAAAGCAGAGCAGTAATTGGGGATTGGGTAATTGGGGATTGGGTAAATGGGTAATTCGGGAAGACCGCCAATTACCTATTTACCCAGTCCCTAATTACCCAATCCCCAATTACCCATTTACCCAATCACAGATGAAAAAAATCCTCATCGTCGAAGACGAACTCATCATTGCCAGTGAAATCCGGCGGACGCTTCAGCGATTGGGCTACGAGGTAGTCGACGTGGTGCCGGACAGCGAAGCCGCCCTGGAAGCCGCCCACCGGGAGAGGCCGGATTTGATTCTGATGGACGTGAACATCGACGGCCCCATCGACGGCATTGAAACGGCTCAACTCGTGCGGGAGCAACTCCAGCGGCCCGTGGTGTTTCTGACCGCGCTTTCCGACGGCCCCACCATCGAGCGGGCCAAACGCGCCGAACCCTACGGCTTTATCGTGAAACCCTTCGCCGATCACGACCTAAAAACGACCGTGGAAATTGCGCTCTACAAACACGAGCGCGACCAGGAACTGACTCGCCGCGAGGCCCAGTTGAGCGGGGCCTTTTCGGGATTGGCTGAAATTCTGCTGGTTACCACGGCGCTGTTTGAAGTCGAATTGATGAACAAAGCCGCCAGCGAATTAGCGGGCGTAACGCCGACGGGCCAACCACTCCGGCTCAGCGACGTGGTACTGTTTTACACCCCGACCCGGCAGCGTATCAACTGGACCGAAGCATTGGCCCAACCCCAGGAACGCCCCACCGAAACCCTTCACTGCTTTTTTCCGGCCACGGGCCGGGAACTGGCGCTGTCCGTGAAGGTGGCCCGTATTTCGCTCGACGAGGTGACGACTACGGGTTGGACCTTCATCCTCAACCCGGCCCCGGAATCCGACCTGCCGGAGCCGACTCTCGCCGCCGCACTGGAAGCCGAAGGGGTGGCCCGCAAGTTTTTGTTTGCCAAAAAAGGAGCCAAGTACCAGCGCGTACCGCTCGCGGATATTCTCTGGCTCGAAGCCCTGGAAAATTACGTAGTCATTCACACCGCGAAGGACAAATTTGTGGTGTACGCCACCCTGAAAAGCATCGAGAGCAAACTCCCGACCGAGGATTTTTTCAAAATCCACCGCTCGTTTCTAGTCAACCTCGACAAGGTGGACGGCTACGAAGACGGCTACGTGTACGTGCTGGGCAAGCCCCTGCCCGTGAGCCGCTCGGCGAAGGAAGCCCTCAAGGAGCGGCTGTTTCTTTTGTAGGTAAATAGGGATTGGGTAAATGGGGATTGGGTAATTCAGGTAAGTGAGTGTTCCCCGTTCCTGAATTACCCAATCCCCATTTACCCAATCCCTATTTACCCAATCCTCTCCCATTCCCTTTGTTTTTCCGCACTTCACCCGACCCTGACGGTTACTCGTCAGGGTCGGTTCGTTTTGCCCACCGACGCCAGCCCACCTTTGTATCGTCAGTTGGAAATGCACTGATATTCCACTCGTTACCAGCCTCGTCATGAACCCCTTCACGTTTCTTCTGGCCCGTTTCCGCCGCCCGGCACTGCGGCCTGAGCACCAGCATTACGCGGGGTTTTGGCAAACGTCGACCGGCTCATTCGTCGAAATTTTTGACAATGGCCTGGGCAATTGCGTCAAACTCGTTCGCCGGGGAGAAACCCGGCCCGCCCAATTGATGAACCGCGCCACGGTGCGCATTGAAGCCTCGGCCCTGACCCTGTCGCGGCGGGGAGCCACGGTGCGGTTCGTGGTCGAACAGGAACCCACCGTTCAGCAGGGCCACCTCGGCATGGTGCTCGACGGCATCCTCTACACCAAAGTGCCCTGAATGGGTCAATAGTAGCGTACTCCACTTTTTTCAAACCAATTTTTTCCATGAAAACGCTTCGTTTTTTCCTCATCGCCCTTGCCGTTCCATTCATGCTGGCTTCGTGCAGCAAATCGTCGGACGAGGTAAACCCTGATTTGGGGGTGCGGGTTTCGGGTAGCTACGCCTTCTCCCGCGTCATCATCGACGGCAAGGAATCGCCCATCGAGCAAAGCAACATCACGGGTGGGGCCATCATCGACCGGCTCACGGAAACGACCGTAAAAGTGAATTTTGATTTCAAAGTGGCGACCAGTCGCACCCAGGGTTTTGTGGACAACGTCATCCTGACCGACGCTGGCAACGGCGAAGTCGAACTGAACAAAGATGGCTTCAACCTGGGCCGCTACGGGAAAAACGTGGTCTCGCTGAAAGTCAACCTCACCAATTCCGCCGGAGCACAGCAGGCTATCGTGCTGATTGGTGCCAAGTAAGTTTCATCCCTCTCTTTTTCCAGTTTTTCAACCCTGTTCAACGTTCAAACCAAGTCAAGCTCATAAAAACTTCGTTCAATCCCATCAAATCGTTCCGTTTTTCCTTCCTGCTGGTATTCGCCCTGTTTAGCCTGGCTTTCAGCAAAAAAAGCGACGACCCTTCGCCTTCCAACAAACTCTCGGCCCGCATCACGGGAACGTACACCCTCACGGAAGTGGTTCGTGGCGGTCAAACCTACCCCATCGGCTCGCTCAACCTCAGGCCGGACGCGAAGGATATTTTTTTCATGGCTGTTTTTAGGTTTGTTGAATGAATTCTCCCAGCTCATTTCAACTCCCATTCCACTGAATTCCAGCCGTAAAAATGTAGAATTTGACAGTAAGATTGAGGAGAACGGCTATAGGTTCTACCCCAGGTTGCGACAAGGTAGCCGCAAAAAAGCGGCCCCGCCGAAGCAGGGCCGCCACTAATGAAAAGGGATCGACAATCAGGCGTTTTCGCCATACTTAAACGCCTTCCCACCCGCCATCACTTCCTGCGTCTTATCGTCGAAAGTGACGCGCTGACCGGTGCGGTGGGCGGCGTTGGCCATGATGGTGGCGATGCTGTGCTGGTAGCCCGCTTCGATGGGGGCGTTGGGCTGCTTGCGGCTGCGCACGCATTCCATCCAGTTTTTGATGTGGTTGTAGGTGAGCGAGTCGCCGCCGGTGTTGGCGCCCGATTCCACCTTGACGCCCTGGAGTTTGATTTCGGGCAGCAGGTTAGCTTGCAGGCCCATCGCTTTGGCTTCGCCCGCCCGCATCCCGCCGCTGGGCGAAATCAGGTTGGTGTCGAGGTTCATTTCGCCACCGTTGGAGTAGTAAATCTCCTTCGTGCCGCCCGAAGAGTTGCTGAACCGGCTCGTAAACTGCACCTGGAAGCCACTGGTGGGATCATTAGCCGGACCGTAATCGAACACCACCGTGAGCGTGTCGGGGTTGCGGCGGCCGTCTTTCCACTGATAAATGCCCCCGTTGGCCACGGCACTTCGGGGGTGCGGCAGACCACTGAACCAGTGGACGGTGTCGATTTGGTGCGACATCCACTGACCCGGAATGCCCGACGAGTAGGGCCAAAACAGGCGGTATTCCAAGTACTTTCGCGGGTCGAAGGCTTCGAAGGGGCGGTTCATCAGGAAGCGTTTCCAGTCCACGTCGCTTTCCTTGAGGTCTTTGGTGAGTTCGGGCCGCCGCCAGCGACCGGGCTGGTTGACGTTCCAGACCAATTCGACCATCACAATCGGTCCGAATTTGCCCGATTTGATGAAATCTTCGGCGGCAAAGTAGTTCTCGCCACTGCGTCGCTGGGAGCCAATCTGCACGATTTTCCCCGAGGCTTTCACGGCCTTGAGCACGGCGCGGTTGTCTTCCATGGTTTCGGCCAGGGGCTTTTCGGCGTACACATCGCAGCCCGCTTTCACGGCTTCGATGGTGTGCAGGGCGTGCTGAAAATCGGCGGTGCTCATAAACACCGCGTCCACGACTTTCGCGTTGTACATCTCGTCGTTGTTGCGGTAGGCCGTCACGGTACCGCCGAGTTCTTTTTCGAGGTAGGCCTTGCCTTCGTCGCGGCGGCGGTTCCAGATGTCGGACACCGACGTGATTTCGAAGTTCATCTTCTTGGCCATGTCCTTGAACGGCCCCACGTGCGAAGACCGGTGGCGATCAGAAAAACCGACGACACCCACGCGGACGCGGTCGTTGGCTCCGATGATTTTGCGGTAGCTGGTCGCGCTCATGGCGTTGACACCCACGCTGAGGCCCGCCGTGGCGAGCACTGATTTTTTGAGAAATTCCCGGCGATTTTCCATAAAGGTGGCGCCGACCTCTGGTCGGCGCAGTTTAAAGGTTGGAGTACTTTCCTGAAAATGATTCGTTGGTAACGACTGCAACGCCGACCGGAGGTCGGCGCCACCTTTTACTTCAATTCCCGAAATTTCAAACTCCGGTAACTGGCCGCGTCGCCGTGGTCTTGCAGCAGCAGGTAACCTTGCGGTGCCTGCCCGAAGCCGTCCCAATTTTTGTACTTGCTCTGGGCCACGAGCGCCTTAAATTCCGGCGATCCGCGCACGTACTCGACCACCTTGTAGCCGTTGAGCCAATGCTCGACGCGCTGGTCGGGGTAGACGATGATTTTGCCCTGATTCCAGTCGCCAATTTTTCTCTGGAAGCGTTTGTCCACTTTTTTCGAGGTAATCAAATCGTAGAGCGAGCCGAGGGTGCGGTTGCCCTCGCGGCCCATTTTGGCATCGGGGTGTTTTTCGTCGTCGAGTACCTGAAATTCCAGGCCAACGCCTGATTTACCGCCGGGACTGTATTTTTTGTCCACGAAATACTTCACGCCGGAGTTGCCGCCTTCGCTGAATTTAAAGTCGAAGGCGTACTCAAAGGCCGGGCCAACCGGCGTTTCATAGACGATGTCGTTACCGGTTTCGGAGCCGTCCGATTTCCCGACGGTCAGCGTACCGTCCTGCACCGACCACCGGCGCAAGGGCGCTTTGGGGTCGAAAATCGGTTGCCAGCCGTTGGTGGTTTTTCCGTCAAAAAGCAGTTTGAAGCCCTGGGATTTTTCCTGGGGCGAGAGCGTGTTGGGCACCAGGTTGACGACGGGCGTACCGTCGAGGGGCCGAGGTTGCAGCCCTTCGGTCTGGATACGGACGTTACGCCAGCGGATTTGCTTACCGGGCTGGTCGTCCTTGCCGATGGAATGCACTTGCAGCGCGATGAAGCCCTTGGGCGTGAGGTCGTCGACGAGGTAGGCCACGGGCACGTCGTTCACCCAGGTGCGGAGTACGCTGCCGATGGCTTCGATGCGGTACTTGTTCCACTCGCCGCGTTTGAAGGCTTTTTTGCCGGCTTCGTTCTGGTTGGGAATGTAGAGCCAATCGCGGCGGCCTTCGTCGTAAATGCCCCCGCTCCAGGCGCGGTCGGAAGGATCGACTTCGGCCTGGTAACCGTGGACGCGTCCGTTCTGGTAATCGGGTTTGGAGAGGCTGCGAAACTGGAGGCCCGAATTCATGGAATTATCCGCCAGCAGTTCCACTTCAAAAATGAAATCGCCGTATTCTTTTTCCGTCACCAGAAACGAGTTGGGCGTGTTGGCAACGGTCGTGCCGATGATCTCGCCGTTTTTGACTTCGTAGCTGGCTTTGCCGTTGAGTTGCTTCCAGCCCTTGAGGTCTCTGCCGTTGAAGAGGTTGACCCAGGCCGCTTTCGGAGGTGTGGCGAGCGTCGCCGTTGCGAGGAATCCGGCGCAGAGGGTCAGCCAGAGGGGTTTGTTCATGCGGGGTTGGTTTTTTGTTGACAAAGAAAAAAGGGGGCGTGAATTTACCCATTCGGCGGGGAAAAATTGCGAGCGCCCCGTCGGGCGGCTGGGAGCGGGAAACTACGAATTCCCTACTTTGGGCGTTCAGTTTTACAACCAGAATCAAAGGGCAAAAACGCCGGGGCGGTTAGCACGGTGGTTTACCAAAGGCAAATCCGGCGCGGGGGTAACTGATTCATCCAGAAAAAACGCAGGGGCAACCTTTGCGATTGCCCGAGGCGTTCTCGTCTGAGAGGCTCCGGGCAACCCTTGCGGTTGCCCCTACAAATTAAAATTAAAGTAAATCAATACCCCGGATTCTGCGGAAATTTGGTCACGCCGTCCGTCGTCCGGTCAATTTGATCCTGAGGAATGGGGCGCAGCAGGAATTTATCCGTAATGGCTTGCGCGTCGGGGTTGTTGGCCTTCACCCGCTCCACAAGTTTGCCCAGGCGCTTGAGGTCGAACCAGCGGAACATTTCCCCGGCCAGTTCGCGGTCGCGTTCGTCAAGGATGAAATCGATCGTCGTCTGGGCAGCGGTGATTTCATTAGCCGTTGTCTTGCCCGGCCAGGCAGCGCGGCGGCGCACCACGTTGATGGCCTCGGTGGCCTCGGCGGTTTTCCCCAGTTTCAGTTGCGCTTCGGCCAGAATCAGGTACGTTTCGGCCAGGCGGAACATCAGGAAATCGCGGCTACCCTGCTCGTAGGTCAGGTCGGGGCGCAGCGGATCGAGAAATTTCTGGAGCGTGGGGAACAGGTTGGCTTTGTACAGGCTCGGCACCAGTACCTGGTATTTCTTTTTGGCGCGGTCGGCCTTTGAGATTTCAAAACCAGGAATGAAAATGGACGTATCGCCCGCCGCCACGGATATCGATGACTTGGAGTCGTCGATACTCGGGGTCGTTTTCGTAGGATTATTGCTGTACCAGGTGTCTTTGAACGTCTTTTTGTAGCGCGAATCGTTCACCCGATCTTTTTGGGCAAACACCGTTTCGAGCATGTACGTTGTGGGGCGGTAGCGCTTGAACGGGCGACCGTTTTGCACGTCACGCCGCATCCCGGCCTGGGTGTCGTATTCCATCCCGAAATACAGGTGGGTTTGGTTGCCGGGGCCGTTGGTGAGCGGGTCGGAGGTGTACTGGGTGGCAAAAATCACCTCGCTGTTGATTTCACCGGCCCCCTGAGCGAATACGCTGGCGAAGTCGGGCAAGAGCGCGTAGCCATAGTTTTTAGTGACGTTGGTGGCATACGTAGCTGCCTTCGAATAATCATCGGCGGCAGTGGCCTCCGAGGTGGCTTTGGTCAGGTACACGCGGGCCAGCAGGTGCTCGCAGGCACCTTGATTTGCCCGGCCATAGTCTGCACCCGATGTCGCTTTGGGTAAATCAGCCAGGGCGGCTTCGAGGTCGGCGGTGATGGCCGCGTACACGTCTTTTACCGGAGCACGGGTGAACGCTTTAGCCGGTTCGGTATTGCCTTTGAGTTGCAGGGCTACTGGTCCCCAGGTTTGCACCATGACGAAGTAATGGTGGGCGCGGAGAAATTTCATCTCTGCTACCCGGCGCTTCACGATCGCGGCGTCAAGCCCCTGAATTGTAGCCGCCCCGTCAATCACCAGGTTGGCGGTGTTGATGCCAATGTAGAAGTTATTCCAGAGGTCGCGCAGAATGTCTACCCGCCCGTCGAACTGCGAGAGGTACTGATTCATGTACTTGTAGGAACCGTCGGCCCCCATTGTGTAAGTGTCAGTACCAAAAACCGTCAGGTTCATGCCAATTTCCCGGCCGTAGAAATCGCGCAGCGTGGTGTAGGCCGCCCGGGCAGCGGCTTCAAAGCCTGCTGGGGTGTCAAGGTACTGGGCACCTACCTGCGAAATGGGCATCTCCTCGAGCACTTTCTGACAGGATTGTCCCGTGAGTAGCAAACCGAGGGTGAATAGAAGAGAAAGTAGTTTTTTCATGGTGATTTTTTTGTTTGAATCGCAGCGGCGGAGCGCCGCTGCGATTCAAACGAGTTTAGAATTTCAGGTTAAGCCCAAACGTAAACTGCTTGACGGCGGGGGTTTGGCCTTCGCTGACCACGTCGAACGACTCGTTGTCGATGCCCTTGTATTTTGAGCGATATTCCGAGAAGTTGAAAGGCTGCTGAACGCTGGCGTAAATCCGCAGGCCGCTAAGCTTCGCCCGACCAATGAGGGCATCGGGGAACGTGTAGCCGATGTTGATGTTGCGCACTTTCAGGAAGGTGCCGCTGAAGTATTGCAGGGTGGAGTTGTCCCGAGGAGCCTCCTGACTTTGGTTAGGCCGGGGGAATTCGTTGGTGGGATTATTGGGCGTCCAGTAATCCACGTCGAGGTTATTGTACCGCCCCGCCAACGAGTTGAAGCTGGTGTGAAACTGGCTGCGAATGGTGCTACCCACGCGGGCGAAAAGAAAAAACGAGAAGTCAATGCCTTTGTAGCTGAAGCGGTTAGTCATCCCCGCTGTGAAGTCAGGCACCTGCGAACCGATGATGACCCGGTCGGTGGCGTCGATCTTGCCATCGGGCAGGCCCGTCAGGTTGCCGTTGGCATCCCTTCCGTTGTTGTCTTCTACCTTGATTTCGCCCACCTTGCGCTGATACTTGGCGGCTTCATCGGCCTCATTGGCTTGCCATATCCCAATTTTCTTGTAATCGAAGTACGCCGAAATGGGCTGACCGATGAAGCGGGAATTGCCGATGTCGTCCACCGCTCCGTTGAACAGTTCCAGGATGGCCTCGCGGTTGCGCGCCCACTGGATGTCAGTACTCCAGCGGAAACCGCTACGGGAATTCACGTTAATGGTAGTGAGGGTAATTTCCACCCCGTTCGTGCGGGTTTTGCCCACGTTACGGAGCACGTTTCCGTAACCACTCGTAAAGGGCAACTGGTCTTGGAGCAGCAGGTCCGTCGTATTGGCGCGGTACACTTCCAGCGAGCCAGAGATGCGCCCACGGGCGAGGCTGAAATCCAACCCAAAATTGCCCGTGGTGGTGGTTTCCCACTGCAAATCGGAGTTGCCAATGGTGCCGGGGCGGTAACCGTAGGCCGCCGCAGTACCGAAGGCGTAGGCCGTGCGGCCGAGCAGGGTTTGGGTCTGGTAGGGGTTGATGGCCGTGTTGCCCGTCGATCCGTAGCTAAAGCGAAGTTTCAGCAAGTCCACCCAGGTTACACTTTTCAGGAACGGCTCGCTGCTGATGTTCCAACCCACGGCCATTGACGGGAAAAAGCCGTATTTGGTGTTAGCCCCAAACCGGCTCGAACCGTCGTAGCGGGCCGTGAGGGTGAGCAGGTATTTGTCATTGAAGGCGTAGTTGAGGCGACCCATGTACGAGTTGAGGGTCCACTGCGTGAGACCCGTGCCGATACCGTTGATGGTGGTGGCCTGGCCCAGGTTGTAGAATTGCTGCGTCTCGGCGGGAATCCCCGTCACGCTGATTGTACCGCCTTCAAAATCATCCTGCTGAATGGATTGCAGGGCCGTCAGGTTGAGATTGTGTAGCCCGAAGGTCTTGCTGTACGTCAGGATGTTTTCCAACGTGTAGTTAAACCCGTATTCGTAGAGCGTGAAACCCGTCGGGTCGCCGCCGCGCCGGGCGTTGGTCCGGCTACCGGTGAAGCGGCCCACGCGGCGGTTGGTGAAGTCAGGCCCGAAATTCACCCGGTATTTTAACCCATTGATAATTTCCCACTCGCCGTACAGGCTGGTAAACATACGTACCCGCTTGTTAAGGTCGACCTGCGCGCCGGGAACTACCTCAGCAATGGGGTTGGTTCGTAGCCCGTCCGAAGTGGGCAGGAAGATCAGGTTGCCGTTGTCGTCGTAGGGTTTGCCGAGCGGATTTTCCTGCAAAGCTCCGCCGTAGGGATTGAAGATTTCGCCGTTCTGGAGGCTATACGCCCCAATAAAAGTGCCCCCCACCCGGATCCGCTTATTGATCTGATGGTCGAGGGTAAGACGGAAGTTGTACCGGGTAAAATCCTGATTTATGATAATCCCTTTTTCGTTGAAGTAGTTGCCCGAAATCGAAAACTGCGTCCGGTCGCTGCCGCCCGTTACGCCGATGTGGTGGTTTTGAATACTGCCTGTGCGGAGTAGATACGACTGGTAGTCAGTAGTACGGCCCGTGGCGATGCCGTCGATTTCAACGGGTTCGAAAAGGTTTCTGTCGGCGGTGGCGTCTACCCCGGCGGGATAAAGGGGTACCCCATTAGCCGCATTCACTGCCCGGCGCGATTCGCGCTTGTACTCGGCAAACTGGGGGCCATCCATCACATCGATCAAACTCAGTGGTGTTGATACACCATAGTAAGCATCGTAGTTCACGGTAGCCTTGCCTGGTTTACCGCGCTGAGTAGTCACGAGCACCACGCCGTTGGCTCCGCGTGAACCATAAATAGCCGTGGCGCTGGCGTCTTTCAGCACTTCCATGCTGGCGATGTCACTCGGGCTGACGTCGTCAATATTACCCGCCAGCGGAATTCCGTCGAGCACATAAAGCGGATCATTGGATGCCGTGATGGAACGCCGGGCGCGGATGCGCACCGTCACGCCCTGACCGGGCCTACTCCCCGTCTGAATCACATCCACCCCGGCGGCGCGGCCTTGCAGGGCCTGCCGGGCGTTGGTGATGGGCAGTTCCTGGATTTCCTTCGCCGAGACCGACGAAATGGCCCCCGTCAACTGGCTTTTTTTCTGGGTGCCGTAGCCCACCACCACCACTTCGTCGAGGCCCTTGGCGTCGTCGGCCAGGGTGATGTCGATGGTGCTGCGCGAGCCAATGGTAATTTCCTGGGTCAGGAAACTCACCGAACTGATGACGAGCGTACCGCCCGAGGAGGGGACGCTGAGCGTGTACCGCCCTTCGGCGTTGGTGGTGGTACCGCGCGAAGTGCCTTTCAGCGCCACGTTCGCCCCCGGCAGCGGCGCGTTGTCGGTACCCGACGTGACGCGCCCGCTTACGTTGCGGTCCTGCGCGTGCCCAACCAGTCCGCCGAGTAGCAACAGCAGACCAAGTAGTAGTTTCTTCATAAGGTTTAGTAAAAGGTTTTAGACGAAAAAAGGCACCGGGATTTCCCTCGGTGCCTTTATAAAGCCGACGTGTTTGGGGCTTTACCCAACTTTTTCTCGAAAAGTTGCCAAAAAAGTACGGGTCATCGCTGCATTTCTATCAAACGTCGCACATACTTACCCACCACGTCGAATTCTAAGTTGACCAGATCCCCTACGTGGAGCCGGTGAAAGGTGGTGTGGGCGTAGGTGTAAGGAATAATGGCAACCCGGAAGGAAGTTTGGGTCGAATCGAACACCGTCAGGCTCACGCCATTGAGGCAGATCGAGCCTTTTTCGACGGTAAAATTGCCCGCCTCCGGGTCGTACTCGAAATCGAACAACCAGCTTCCGCCCTCGTCGCGGATACCCGTGCAACGCCCCGTCTGGTCGACGTGCCCCTGTACGATGTGCCCGTCGAAACGCCCGTTGGCCGCCAGGCAGCGTTCGAGGTTGACCAGGCTACCCACTTCCAGGTCGCGCAGGGTAGTTTTTTTCAGCGTTTCGTCCACCGCCGTGACGGTGTACGCGTCGCCGCTCACGTCGGTGACGGTCAGGCACACGCCGTTGTGGCTCAGGCTCTGGTCGATTTTCAAGTCGGGCGCGAAGGGTGCCCGCAGGCGGAAGGTGAGGTTGGTGCCTTCGTCGGGGATGATTTCCGTTACTTCGCCGAGGGCTTCGATGATGCCGGTGAACATGGTCAGTTTGTGGGTTTTCAGTTTGTGGTTTTCAGTTCTAAAAACCCTCCCCAGCGCGTCATTGCGAGCGGAGGGTGAAAAAAGAGTGAAACAATTTTTTTCACCCGGAGCGCGGCAATCCCCTGACGGAGACCAAGCGGAAAGCGCTCCTACGGGGCGTCCGCTCCGGTTCGTCGCACGGTAGCTCAGGGGAAGTACTTGGTTTTGCTCTTTCGGTCTCCGTCAGGGGATTGCCACGCTCCGGCCCTCACCCTTCGCTCCGCTCATGCTGAGGGCCTCCGCTCGCAATGACGCGTCGGGGGGCTATTTTTGTTCCATGAACCGAAAAATTCGTTTGCTCGTCCTCGCCGTCGTGGCGGCCATCGTTGCCTACACGCTGTACGATTCGGTGGAAAAAGCACCCGAAGTCGATCCCGCCGCCTTCCGCCGGGCCGAACTCGAACGCCGCCGCGACAAAGACCAGTTCTTCCGGGAAAGCGCCGACTCGCCCCTCCCCGACCGGGCCACGTTTACCGGCCTGCGGTACTTCGACCCCGACCCGGCCTACCGGGTAACGGCCACCGTTGAGAAACTGAGCGCGGGTCCGCCGTACCGGGTGCAGATGACGCGGGGCGAAACGGAGACCTACCAGCCCTACGGCCGGGCCATTTTTACGTTGGACGGGAAAACCTACCGCCTGCTCGTGTTTCGCAGCGCCGAAAAAGACCAGTTGTTCGTCCCCTTCAAGGATATGACCAACGGCGGCGAAAGCTACGGCGCGGGCCGCTACCTCGACGTGCCCCTGAGCGAGGTGAGCGGCGACGAACTGCCGCTCGATTTCAACCGCGCCTACAATCCCTTCTGCGCCTACAACCCCACGTACACCTGCCCGATTCCCCCCGCTGAGAATCATTTGAAGGTGGCGGTGGCGGCGGGAGAGAAAGCGTTGGAGGGGCATTGATGGTGGAACTTCCCGGAAGGCCGGTAAAAACTTCCCGGAAGTTCTAAACTTCCGGGAAGTTTGTAATTTTTTTCGGCAACCCGTTTGCAATCCTGACGGCGGTTTGCTTGTTTGGGGATATCATCCCGATTCTCCCCCTTCTGCATGAAACACGCCTACCGCCTTCTCCTGGCCGGGGTACTCCTCGGCCTGCCCACGCTGCTTTTGGCCCAAGCCCCCAAAATCAAATTTGGCGAGGTCGAACCCGCTGAGCTTCAATCCAAATTCTATCCCGCCGATACCTCGGCCGAGGCCGTGGTGCTGTTCGACGTGGGCAAAACGTACTATCAAATCAGCACCACGGCCGGGCTGCAACTCTTCACGGAGCGGCACACGCGCATCAAAATTCTGAAGAAAGCGGGCTACGACTGGGCCACGGTGCGGATTCCATTGATTCAACTCAACAATTCCGACCAGGAGCGCATCGAAAACCTCCGGGCTTATACTTACTCGCTTGAAAACGGCCAGGTGAAAAAAGAAAAGCTGGAAAAAGAGTCCGTTTTTGTCGATAAAAAAGAAGACAACTGGGTTGAAAAACGCTTCACCCTGCCCAACGTGCGCGAGGGGAGCGTCATCGAGTACAGCTACGTGATTAGCTCCGGCTTTTGGTGGCAACTCCGCGACTGGACCTTCCAGAGCGCCATTCCGGTGGCCTGGAGCGAGTACCGGCTCAGTATTCCCGATTATTTTCACTTCAAACTCAACACCCTCGGCTACGAGCGGCTGGCGATCAGCGAGCAGGGCAAGCAAGGCAGCGATTACGCCTACCACTTTGCCGCCCAGAGCGTACCCGCCGTGCGGCCCGAGGCGTACATCACCACGCTCGACGATTACCTCACCCGGATTGAATTCGACCTGGCCGGGGTGCAGATTCCCGGTGCGATGTACCGGGATTTTTCACAAAACTGGCAATCGCTCAACGAAGGACTGCTCAAAAGCGAGTCTTTCGGCGGGGCGCTGCGCCAGCGGGGATTTTTAAAAGAAACGGCCCGTATCCTGGCCGCCGAAGCCGATTCGACCCAACGCGCCGTGGCGGCCTGCACTTGGGTGCGCGAACAAATGAAGTGGAACGGCGTGGAAACCAAGTACGTGGAAACCTCGCTCAAAAAAGCCTACGAAGCCCGCACCGGCAACGCCGCCGACCTCAACCTGATGCTCGTGGCCCTGTTGCGCGAAGCCGGGGCGCAGGCCAACCCGGTCATTTTGAGCACCCGCGACCACGGCCGGGTGCTGAGTTGGAACGCCAACGCACGCAAATTCAACTACGTAGTGGCCGCCGCCCGCGTGGGCGACCGCTGGCTGCTCTTCGACGCTACCGACCGGGCCGGCAAGCCCGGCGCACTGCCCCGGCGTTGCCTCAACGGCACCGGCTGGATGGTGAGCGAGAAAGGGGCCGATTTCATCTCACTGGCTTCCACCGAGCGGATGGCCCGCAATGCCGTGCTGACCCTGGCGCTGGATACCGAGGGGACGTTTTCGGGGAAAGCTGATTTTGCCCACCAGGGCTACGCCGCCGCCGACGTCCGCCGCGACCTGCTCACCGACGGCCACGAGCCGTTTACGGCCACGTTCCGAAAAGAACGGCCCACCTGGGATTTTGAAAAACTCACCGTCACCAACCTCGACAAGCCCTCGGAACCACTGGCGATGAACTGTGCCCTCACCCTGCGCGAAAGTGTGCAGGTGGCCGGGGGCCGGATGTATTTCAAACCCCTGCTCACCGAGGGGGAAACGGCCAACCCCTTCCGGCAGGAGCAGCGCAAGTACCCGGTGGATTTCGGGGCACCGATGAACGAAGCCTTCGTGGGGATGTACACGCTGCCCGCAGGGTACGCGGTGGAAGAGTTGCCCAAAAGCGCCTCCTTCGTGCTGCCCGACAACGCCGGGCGCTTCACCTACTCGGTGCGCGCCACGGGCAACCAGCTTCAGGTATCCAGCCGGTTTTCCATCAACAAAACCCTGTTTCTACCCGATGAATACCCCGACCTGAAAGCCTTTTTCGACCAAATCGTAGCGAAGCACGCCGAGCAGGTGGCACTGAAGAAAGAGTAGAGAGGATAGAGTAGAGAGATGAGAGAAATGCAGATTTTTTCTCTCATCTCTCTACTCTATCCTCTCTACTCTATTCCCTAACCCCCTTCCCATGAAACTTATCTCCGCCTGCCTCTTTCTCGCCCTGACGGCCCAGGCCCAAACCAACCCCCTTCCGCCCCTGGCCCCCGCCGACGTGCTGACCCGCAGCTACCCCGCCGACACCAGCGCCGAGGCCGTCGTGCTGCACGATTACGGGCGGGCCTACCTCGACAAGGCCGACGACGGCTCCTACCAGGTCAACTACACCCGCCACACGCGCATCAAGATTTTGAAAAAATCGGGCTACGACCGGGCCACGGTGAAGGTCGTTTTTTACCGCCAGCACGCCGGGCAGGAAGAATCGGTGCGCGACGTGGAAGGCCGCACCCACAACGCCGACGGCACGGGCGGCATTCAGTACGTGGGTTTGGGGACGAAAGACGTGTTCGAGGAAAAACTCGGCGAGGGGTATTTCGTCAAACGCTTCACCCTGCCCGACGTGCGCGAGGGCAGCGTGGTGGAATTCAGCTACCGGATTGTCTCGGATTTCGTTTTCAAAATCCGAGACTACGATTTCCAGCGCGACATTCCCGTGCGGCGGAGTGATTACGAACTTTCGCTACCGCCCAATTTCGAGTACCGGGTGCTGTTTCAGGGCTTCGAGTCGCTCGTGGTCGATGAATCCCAGCCCACCCTCGGCCAGGGCGTCCGCTACCACTGGGCGATGCAAAACCTGCCCGCGCTGCACGAAGAACCCTACCTGACCAACGCGGGTGATTACGTGGCTAAAGTGCGTTTTGAACTGGTGCGGGTGTCGCTGCCCGGCCAGTCGCCGCGCACCTTCAGCCAGAAGTGGGAAGACCTCGACCGTACCCTGCTCACCGACGAAACGTTTGGCGGGGCGCTCAACCGAACCAATTTTCTGAGCGACCTGGGCCAATCGCTCGCCCGGCAATTTCCCGACACCCTGGCCCGAATCAACGCCGTTCACGAACACCTCAAGCGGCACCTGACCTGGAACGGCGAACACCGCATCTGGACCGAAACCAGCCTGAAAACCGCCTACGAGCGCCGCACCGGCAACGCCGGGGAGCTGAACCTCACGCTGGTGGGCCTGCTCCGCGAAGCGGGCCTGGAGGCGCACCCGGTGGTGTTGAGCACCCGCGCCCACGGCAAAATCCCGACCGACTACCCGCTGCTTTCCTGGTTCAACCACGTGGTGGCGCTCACCCGCGCCGGCGGGCGCGACCTGCTCCTCGACGCCACCAGTCCGCTGCTGCCCCCGGATATGCTGCCTTTCGATTGCCTCAACGAAACCGGGCGGCTCATCCACCTCCGCCGCCCGCGCTGGGTGAGCCTCCGCCCCCGGCAACGCGCCAGTTCGGTTCACACGCTCGCCCTCACGCTCAAGGCCGATGGTAGCCTGAGCGGCACCGCCGAAACCGCGCTGGGGGGCTACGAGGCCCTGCGCCGCCGGACGCAGGTGCAGGCCGAAGGCTGGCCCGCGTTTCTCCAGAAAAGCCTGCCCGCCCAGTTCCCCGACTACACCCTGAGCGAGGCCCGCGTCGAAAACGCCGATTCACTGCACCGCCTGCTGCTGCTGCGGTGCGGGCTAAAAAACGAGGGGTCGGGGCAGGAGACCGTGGGCCGCTTTTACCTCACGCCCCTGCTGCTGGGCGCTCAACGCGAGAATCCGTTTAAAAGCCCGACGCGGAAATTTCCGGTCGATTTTGGTGCCCCCCTCGAAGAAACCTGCCTCGTCACGTTTACCCTGCCCGAAGGCTACGCCGTGGAAGAAGCCCCCAAAACCCTCAGCCTGACCCTGCCCAACAACGACGGCCGTTTTATGTTCTCGACCACCCAAACCGGCAACCAACTCGTCATCAACAGCCGCCTGACGCTCCGGAAAACCATTTTCACGGGCGAGGAATACCCCACGCTCCGAGCCTTTTTCGATAAAATCGTGGCAAAGCACGCCGAGCAGGTGGTACTGAAAAAAGAGTAGAGAGATGAGAGAAAAAAATGCCTTTCTCTATCCTCTCTACTCTCCACTCTATCCTCTTCTAACCCGCCTCCATGAAGTTTTTACTTCTCACCCTCCTCGCCCTCCCCTCCCTCGCCGCCGACGACAAGCCCGAATACGCCGCCAGTGCCATTCCGGCGGCTTTGCGGGCGGGTGCCCACGCGGTGGTGCGCCAGCACGAAACCACGTTTACGGTCAAATCGGCGGGACGCGCCACCGAGCGGGTTCACCTCGCGATTACCATCCTCGACGAATCCGGGCAAGACCACGCCACCCAGGCGGTAGGGTACGATAAACTCACGAAAGTGACGGCCTTCGAGGCGCACCTCTACGACGCCAACGGCCAGGAACTGAAACGCTTGAAAAAAGCCGATATTCAGGACCTCAGCGCCGTGTCGGAAGGATCGCTTTTCGAGGATAACCGGATGAAAGTCGGGCAGTTTCGTTACGCCAGCTACCCGTTTACGGTCGAATTCGACTACGAAACCAGTACGAGCAACCTGCTTTTTTACCCCCGCTGGTTTCCCCAAACCGAAAAAGATCTGGCCCTCGAACGCAGCGATTTCCGGGTGGTGGTGCCGCTTAACCTGCCCCTGCGATTCCGCGAATTGAACGGCGTCGCGGCGGTAAAAACCGACAGCAGTGCCACCGAACGCCGCTACCACTGGACCGTAAACGCGCTGCCCGCCAGCGAGAAGGAGGCCCTGCGTCCAGCCTACGCCGCCCTGGGGCCGGGGGTACTCACCGCCCCGAGCGCGTTTGAAGTGGACGGATACGCGGGAACGCTGCGCTCCTGGCAGGAATTGGGTCAGTTTCTGTACACCCTCAACAAAGACCGCGACGACCTGCCCGAAACCCTCCGCCAGCGGCTGCAAACCCTCACGGCGGGCCTGACCGACCCGGCGGCCAAAGTGCGGAAAGTGTACGAATTTTTGCAGCAAAACACCCGCTACATCAGCATCCAGTTGGGCATCGGCGGCTGGCAGACCTTCCCGGCAACGACCGTGGCCCAAACCGGCTACGGCGATTGCAAGGCGCTTTCCAACTACACCAAAGCGATGTTGAAAAGCATCGGCATCCCCTCGCACCTGGCCGTGATCCGCGCCGGTGACGACGCCCCCGACGTGCTGCCCGATTTTCCGGCGGTGCAGTTCAACCACATGGTGCTTTGCGTACCGCTGCCGAAAGACACCCTCTGGCTCGAATGCACCAGCCAGAACACGCCGACGGGCTACGCGGGTGGTTTCACCGGCAACCGCCACGCGTTGCTCGTCACGCCCGAAGGGGGAAAACTGGTGCAAACGCCCCGCTACGCCGCCCTCGACAACGCCCAGCACCGCCGCGTTCGCCTCACGCTCTCGCCCGAAGGCGACGCCAGCGCCGAGGTAATCACCCGCTACACCGGGCAGCAACAGGACACGCGCCGGATGGTGAAGCACCAGCTTGGCAGCGACGATCAGCGCCAATGGCTGTACAAACACATCGCCGTGCCGAGTTTCGACCTGACCGCCTTCGCGCTTCAGGACGATGCCGAGCGCCTGGCTTCGGTAACGGAAACCCTCGCGCTGACGATCCGGAAGTGCGCCTCGCGCAGCGGTTCGCGCTTGTTTCTGACGCTCAACCTGCTCTCGGTCTGGAACACCATCCCTGCGCCGACCGCTCGAACGACCGAATTTGAAATTGACCTGGGTTTCGTCGATACCGACACGGTTACGGTGAAATTACCGGCGGGGTTGGGGGTGGAATTTCAGCCCGACCCCCTGCGGATCGACTCGAAGTTTGGCAGCTACGAAGCCGCCGTGCGCGTGGCCGACGGCACCCTGACCTACACCCGCCGGATGCTCCGCCACCGGGCCACCTACCCACCCGCCGACTACGCCGCCTACGCCGATTTTTGCCGGAAAATCGCCAAAGCCGACCGGGCGCAGGTGGTGCTGGTAAGGAAGGAGTAGCCCAGCGGTCGGACGGCTTTTTCGCCGTCCGACCGCTAACCACCAACTATCAACCGGTTTGGTAGAACAGACCAACTGCTGTTTTTTAGAGGCGGCAAATGGCAGCAAAGCCGTTGGCCTCCTCTTATGCAATTCGCGCCCAACTCCCTCTATCACAGCTACAATCGGGGAAATAACCAACAACTCCTCTTTTTCAGCTACGCCAACTACCTTTTCTTTTTGAAGAAAATCAGGGACTACGTGCTTCCCCACGCTGATCTGCTGGCGTATTGTCTGATGCCAAACCACTTCCATCTGATGCTTGAAACGAAACCCGACTTAGAAGAACAGGCGCTGAATGCCGGTATTCAGCGCCTGTTGAGTTCGTACACGCAGGCGATCAATAAGCAGGAGAAGCGAACCGGGTCCCTGTTTCAGCAACACACGAAGGCGAAATGCCTCGTTGAGCCAGAGCACGCCCTGACCTGTTTCCACTACTTACACCAAAACCCATTGCGGGCTGGGTTAGTCCGTCAGATGGAAAACTGGCCGTTCAGTTCGTTTAAAGATTATTGCGGATTTCGCAACGGAACAATTTGCAATCAATCAAGAACACGGCTGTTACTCGATTTGCCCGAAAACCACCTTCATTTTTACGAAACATCCCATCAGGTGCTGCGCGACGACTATTTTGCACTCCTATTCTGATTGATTCATCGCTGTTTTTTAGCGGTCGGACGGCAAAAAAGCCGTCCGACCGCTGGGCAATCTTTCGTATCTTGCTCTTCCTCCCAACATCGCTCCCCCCATGCGCCACCTTTTCCCCCTCCTGCTGACCCTCGCCAGCCTGACCGCCCACGCCCAGTGGACGCCCGAAGACATCGTCAACGCCGAAGCCGCCACCGCCTTCGACCTCTCGCCCGATGGCAAAACCGTCGTCTGGACCAAGCGCACGGCCAACAAGGAAAAAGACGCCTTCGTCACCAAACTCTTCCTGACCCGCCTCGACCAAAAAGAGAAAGGAAAATTCGTCACGCTCCAACTCACGCGGGGCGACGAGGCCGACCGCAGCCCGCTTTTCAGCCGCGACGGCAAGCTGATTTATTTCCTCTCGGCCCGCGACAAGGGCAAGAAACTCTGGGCCATCGCCCCGGCGGGCGGCGAAGCCTACGAGGTGAAAACCTTTGAAAATACCCCCGCCAACCCCGCCTGGCTCAACGATTCGACCCTGCTGCTGGTGGCCGAGGAAGGGAAAAGTTTGTACGAAAAAGAAGCCGAAGACCGCAAGGACGACGTGCAGGTGATCGAAGACACGGCCCACTTCAAACCCCGGCGCCTGTTTGCCCTCGACCTGAAATCGAAAGACCTCCGGCGGGTCACCGCCGACAGCCGCTTCCCGGTGGCGGGCTACGCCGTTTCCCGCGACGGGGCCTGGGTGTTGAGCACCCACACCCGCTCGCCGCACTACGGGGCCGACGGCCAGCCCCGGCCCGAAATCCGGCTCTGGGATTTGAAGGCCGGAACGAATGCGGTCATTCTCGCCAACCAGCAGGCCCCAGGCAGTTTCGTCTTCACCGATGACCACGCCGGGTTTTATTTTTCGACCAACCAAACCAACGACAGCCTCTGGAACGGGGCCGGGGTGCGCACCCTGCGCTACTTCAACCTCGCCACGCGCCGGGTTACGCCCGTGCCGCTGGCCCACGACTGGGGCCTTTCGGGCACCACGTTGCGCGTGGGTAACGGCCTGCTGGTGAGCCTCGCCAACGGCCCGACCAACAAACTGGCGCTGGTCGAAAAAGCGAAGGACGCTGAACGCTGGACGGTGAAACCCGTGTCGGTACCCGCTGCGATGGCCGAACGCGTGTCTCCCATCCTGCTTTCCCAGGACTACTCCACCGCGCTTTTCGATTACGCCACGGCCTCCACGCCACCGCAAGTCCACGTCGGGCGCTTGCTGGCGGATGCCAAAAAAGGCACGGTTTCGCTTGTTTCGCAGGGCGAATTGGTGAAACTGAACGGTGGGTTTTCGGCAAAAAAAATCGCCAAAACCGAGGTGCTGCGCTGGAAAGGCTGGCAGGGCGAGGAAGTGACGGGCATTCTTTACTACCCGACGGCCTACCAGCCGGGCCGGGCGTACCCGCTCGTGCTGAGCATTCACGGCGGTCCGGCGGGCTACGACGGCGACGACTGGGATGAATCCTGGGCTTCTTTTCCCAACCTCATGGCCCAAAAAGGGGCCTTCGTGCTGAAACCCAACTACCACGGGTCGAGCAACCACGGGCAAGCCTTCGTGGAATCCATCGCTAAAAATTACTACGACCCCGAACTCGAAGACATCACGAAGGGCGTGGAAACGCTCATCGCGAAGGGCCTCGTCGACCGCGATTCGATGGGTGTGCAGGGCTGGAGCAACGGGGCCATCCTGACCACCATGCTCACCGTGCGCTACCCGGAGCTGTTTAAAGTCGCCGCCCCAGGGGCGGGCGACGTCAACTGGACCTCCGACTTCGGCACCTGTCAGTTTGGCGTCACCTTCGACCAGCATTACTTCGGCGGGGCACCCTGGGACAACGTGGGCGGCAAAACCTACAACGAGGTGTACATCAGTAAATCGCCGCTCTTCGAGTTGGAGCGGGTCAAAACGCCGACGATTATTTTCCACGGCAGCGAAGACCGGCAGGTGCCCCGCGACCAGGGCTGGGAATATTACCGGGCGCTCCAGCAAATCGGCAAGGCCCCCGTGCGCTTCCTCTGGTTTCCGGGCCAGCCGCACAGCTTGCAGAAAGTGACCCACCAACTGCGGAAAATGAAGGAGGAGATCGCCTGGTTCGACAAATACCTTTTCGGGAAACGGGACACGCTCAACGAGGCGTTTAAAAAGGATTCGCCGCTGGCGGTGCTGCTGGAGCGGGAGAAAAGCGCGGGTGTGGCGACGGGAGCCGTCGGGATGCCGTTGGGTCGGGACGAGAACGGCATCACTCGCGTCGGAGCGGAGGTAGTTTCGATCAAAAAAGACAGCATTGCCATTGGGCGCTACGAAGTCACCCGGCGGCAGTGGGGGGATTTTCGGGAAAGCCAGAAGGAAGACAAGCGTTTTCCGTTGGTAAACGTATTCGCCTCAGCCGACCAGCCTGCCAGTAACATTTCCTACGAACAAGCCCAGGCCTACTGCCAATGGCTTTCCCAAAAAACCGGCCAGACCTACCGCCTTCCCAACGCCCGCGAAGCGAAAGCGCTCCACGACAAAGGCAAAGCCGTGGCCGCCAAAGAAAACACCCTCAACCACTGGGCGGGCTACGCGCTGACGCTCGACGAAGTACCCGTTTTGAAAGAAAAACTGGCTGGCCTGAAAACCACGCTGCTCAAACCCGTTGGCTCCTTCGCCGCCGTGCAGGTGGGCGAGGCCGACCTCTACGACCTGGGCGGCAACGTAGCCGAGTGGTACACCAAAGCCGACGGCAGCCCCGGCACCTACGGCTTCAGCGCCTACGACTTCGCCGACCCGGCCAACGAGCCGCCGCAAACCGAACGGGCGAACATCGGGTTTAGGGTGGTGCGGGAAAAATAAGTGGCTCCGACCTCTGGTCGGAGTTCGACCGCAGGTCGAAACGTCGCGTCAGGAATAAGCGAACACATTTCGACCTCGGTCGAACTCCGACCAGAGGTCGGAGCCACCTGGCTCGTTAATTTCTGTTAACAAATTTTCGTTATACCCCGGAATCCGTAATTTGTCGGCCTCAACATCGCTTTCCGCTTGCCCTTCTCCATGAAAATTTTTGCCGTTCTGTTGTTGCTCAGTGGGTTGCCCTGGCTGGCTTCGGCCCAGGACGAAGTCACGGCCCGCACGGGCACCACACCGGCTGCACCAACGGGATCACTCGCGGGCACCTGGGTGGCTAAACGCGTGGAAGGGCGCGGCGGCGCAGCGGTGATGAGCGACGACGAAGTACAGAAAAGCGACCTCGTGTTCGTCTTCGACGCCAAACGGCTGACGCTCTACACCCAGGGTCGCAAAACCAGCGTCACCTACACCACCGACGGGCAGCGCATCCGCACCGGCGGCGGCACGGCCTACCAAATCGAGAAACTCTCGCCGGTGGAACTGACCGTTACTGAAATTTCTACGGATGCCGTGGGGGGGCGCCTCAAAATTTACCTGGCCCGTTCGGAAGGCAGCTACGAAAACTACATGTTTCGGAAGTACGTCGTGCCCAACCTGCGCTTCGACGGCGATACGTTTTACGTGATGAACGAGTACGTGTTTCCCAAATTCCAGGGCCGGGGCAGCAACGAAACGTTTTTCGACTCTTACCAAAACTCCTACGAATTCATCGAAGACGCCTTCCGGCAGCAGGGCAAACCCAAGCGCGACCGCTTCCGGGTGAGTTTCATGGTTTCGAAAACGGGCAAGGTCGAGAACCCGACCATCGTGGAAAGCACCGACCCGCGCTACAACGAGGCCCTGCTCCGGGCCATGCGGGCTACCAGCGCCCTCTGGACCCCCGCCACCGCCAACAGCCGACCCGCCCGCGTGCAAGTCAACTACGAATTTCCCTACGGCCTGCCCGAAGACCGCCCCCTGACGCTGGCGGAAATCCAGCAACTGAAAGCGAAAGACTTGGTGCAGGAAGCCCTGCGCGCCTTTCAGCGCAAGCGCTACGCCGAGGCCCTGACCACCTTCAACCAGGCCCTGGCCCTCGAACCCGGCAACCTGAGCATCCGCCTCAATCGGGCCGCCACCTACTACCAACTCGGGCAGTTGGACAACGCCTGCGCCGAGTGGCGCTACCTCGCCGCCCTGGGCGACAAAACGGCGGCGCGGTACGTGCGGCGGTATTGCAAGTAAAGAAGCAGTTTAGGGTTTCTGTTTTTTTGATTGCGAGGGTCACGCTGAGCGGAGTCGAAGCGCGTCCTTCGACTCCGCTCAGCGTGACCCTCGCACGGTTTCTACCGACTTTTTTGAAACCCTAAACAGCTTCAAAGTTTACTTACCGTTGGAGGTAAAGCGCGATATTTGCCAGCACCCGATCCAACACGCTTTCCTGACAAGTCCCAATCCGTTTCACGAATCTTCGTTTGTCGAACGTGCTGATTTGCCGCGTTTTGATGAGTGAATCTTTCTGAAACCGGTTCTCTTCGTCACGCCTCACCGGCACGTCGAGCAACGTTGCTTTGTCGGTTTGGGAAGAGACGGGAACCACCGTAACCAGATTTCCCAGGGCCAGGTAGTCGTCATTTTCAACCACCAGCGCCGGACGCATTTTCTGGTATTCGTGCCCAAAGCTGGGGTCGAAATTTACCAGCCAAAATTCACCTTGCCGCATGGTCGGGAAGGTTGAGGTAGTAGCTTACTTCTTCCGAAGACAAGAACTCACTGCCATTGTCCTGCGTCGCCGCCGATTCGATTTCGGCTTCTTCGGCCAATTCAGGAGCCGCCTGAATTACCCGCTCGACCGCTTTTTTGAACTCAACGGGCAGTTGCTGAAAAAAAGAGACGACCTGTTCAACGTCCACCTGTTTTTGGTCGAACGTGGGGTTTTCGATGGCGTTCATGGATGACCTGGTTTTCAACAAAAGTAACCAAAATCGGGTCGGATTCCAGCCGGCTGGCTTCGGCCCGTTCTCCAATTTCCCCTACCTTTGCCCGTTCAAGATCGTTTGAATTTCCCGCATGAAAATCTCACTGGACTGGCTCCGCCAGTACATTTCCCTGACCGAATCGCCCGACCAGATCGCCGCCCTGCTCACCGGCAGCGGGCTGGAAGTGGAGGCCGTCGAGCCGCTCGAAGCGGTGCCCGGCGGACTCGAAGGCGTGGTGGTCGGTCAGGTGTTGACCTGCGAAAAGCACCCCGACGCCGACAAACTCAGCCTCACTACCGTGGACGTGGGCGGCCCGCAGCCGCTGCCCATCGTGTGCGGTGCCCCCAACGTGGCCGCCGGGCAGAGGGTCGTCGTGGCGCTGGTCGGCGCTAAACTGTACCCGACGGGCGGAGCAGGAACGCCTGCCGAACCATTTGTCATCAAAAAAGCAAAAATCCGGGGCGCGGCTTCGGAGGGCATGATTTGCGCCGAAGACGAAATCGGCCTCGGCAGCAGCCACGAGGGTATTTTGGTGTTGACTACCGACTTGCCCAACGGCACCCCCGCCGCCACCTACTTCGGCCTCGAAGCCGACCACCGCCTCGAAATCGGCCTGACGCCCAACCGCGCCGACGCCGCCTCGCACGTCGGCGTGGCCCGCGACCTCAAAGCCTTGCTGGGTCGCGACCTCACCCTGCCCTCGGTCGCACGGTTTCAGACTGAAAGCAACGCGTTTCCGATTCAGGTCAGCGTGCAGGAACCCGCCGCCTGCCCGCGCTTCTGCGGCGTGACGCTGGACGGCGTGAAAATCGGCCCTTCGCCGGAATGGTTGCAAAAGCGCCTGCGGGCCATTGGCCTCCACCCCATCAACAACGTGGTGGACGTGACCAACTTCGTCAACCACGAAAGCGGCCAGCCCCTCCACGCCTACGACTGGAATGCGTTGCGCGGCCATCAAATCGTCGTGCGCTACGTGCCGGAGGGCACCCAATTCACTACGCTCGACGGGGTGGTGCGAACGCTGACGGCCCAGGATTTAATGATTTGCGACGCCGAAGGGCCGCTGGGCATCGCAGGAATTTTTGGCGGAAAAACCTCCGGCATTCAGCCCGACACCACGCGGGTGTACCTCGAATGCGCGTACTTTTCCCCGGAATCCATCCGCCGCACGGCCCAACGGCACGGGCTGAAAACCGACGCCTCCTTCCGCTTCGAGCGCGGCACCGACCCCAACGCCAAACTCACCGCCCTCAAACGCGCCGCGCTGCTGATTCAGGAAGTGGCCGGGGGGAAAGTCGCTTCGGACGTGACGGATTTTTACCCCAACCCGGCCAAAAACGGGCAGATCGAATGCACCTACCGCAACATCGACCGGCTGATTGGCAAAAAACTCGACCACGAACGCATCCGCACCATCCTCGAAAGCCTCGACATCAAAGTCTGGGGTAACAACGCCGACGCCTTCACGGCCTCGGTGCCGCCCTACCGGGTGGACGTGACCCGCGAGGCCGACGTGGTGGAGGAAATTCTGCGGATTTACGGCCTGAACAACGTCGAACTTTCGCCCAGCCTCCGTACCGATTTTCTGGCTCAGTTTGCCGAACGCGATGCCAACCAACTTCAGTACCGCCTGACGCAGGCCCTGGCCGGAGCGGGTTTTCAGGAAATTTTTACCAACTCGCTCACCCGTCCGGCCTACGCCGCCGCGCTGGGGCTGGAGGCCGAAAACGTGGAGATTCTGAACAAGCTCAGCGAAGACCTCGGCGTGATGCGGCAATCGCTGCTGTTTTCGGGATTGGAAGCGCTGGCCTTCAACGTAAACCGGCGGCAGCGGGATTTGAAGTTTTTTGAATTCGGGAAAACCTACCACCGGCAGGGCGAAACCAAGTTCCGCGAACGGCAGCACCTGGCGCTGTTTTTGACGGGCCAAGCCGCCGCCGAAACCTGGCAGCAAAAAAGCCGCCCGGTGGCCTTTCACGACCTGGCTAATGCCGTCGGTCAGGTGCTCACTCGCCTGGGCATCCGGCAATTCGAGACTCAGGACTTGGAGCCGGGCACTGGCCCGTTTGCCTACGGCCTGCGGTATGTTTTCAACAAAAAAGAGGTGGTGAGTCTGGGCCTGGTCAATCGGAAACTAACCAGCCTGACCGATCTGAAACAACCCGTTTTCTACGCCGATTTCGACTGGGAGGCGCTGCTGAAACTGTCCAGCACGGACGTGGTTTTTGCAGAAATCCCCAAATTTCCCGACGTGCGCCGCGACCTTTCACTGGTGCTCGACCGCACGATCCGTTTCCGCGACATTCAGCGGCTGGCCGAGCGCACCGAGCGGACGTTATTGCGCGGGGTCAACGTGTTCGACGTGTTCGAGGGCGAGGCTTTGGGCGCGGGCAAAAAATCGTACTCGGTCAGTTTCACCCTGCAAGACCCCACCCAAACCCTCACCGAGGCCCAGATTGATAAAGTAATGCAGCGGTTGATGAGTGGGTTTGAGCGGGAGTTGGGGGCGGTGATTCGGAAATAGAATTGGGAATTAAAAATTAGGAATTAGGAATTAATTTCAATCCTATCATGCGTGAGGACAACTTAGTAGTTGAGAAATCGTATCGATTCTCCGTTCGGATTGTACGGCTGTATCAGCACGTTTCCGAAACTAAAAAAGAATACGTTCTCTCTAAACAGGTGTTGCGATCGGGCACTTCAATTGGAGCCAACGTTGAAGAAGCGGTAGGCGGTCGGAGTCGTAAGGATTTTGTCTCAAAAATGGGAATCGCCTACCACGAGGCTCGCGAAACCCGGTATTGGCTACGGTTGCTTCGGGATACGGATTACCTAACCCCTCACGAAGCCGAATCAATTTTGGCTGATGTTCAGGATCTGCTGAAAATCATTGCCAGTATTATCAAAACCACTCGCGACGGCAACGATTCTGAGGGGGAGGATGAAGAAAATTCCTAATTCCAAATTTTTAATTCCCAATTTCCTGCGTGCATGTCCTCTCCCACCGACCTCCAAATCCTGACCCGCCTCGCCACCGTCGAACTCAAAATGCGGCGCTTGATCGAGGAACTGGCCCTCGCCAACCGCCGCCTGGCTGCCGCCGTGCAGGAGGCCAATGAGCTAAAGAGCCAGAACCGGGCGTTGCAACTTCAACTTCGGGAAGTCCAAAAAAAGGAAGCAATTCCGGTGCGTCCCTTTCCCAAATCGGACAAAAGCCGTAAACTTGTGGAAAACTATTACCGCACGTCCGACAATCCAGCCGAACTGAAGGAGCAAATCGATCGATATATCCGAGAAATTGACCAGTGCATTGCTTATTTGAGTAGTTCCCCCGCGCTTTGAGTTATGGCCGAATCCCTGAATATTTCCATTTCGGTCGCCGAACGAACCTATCGCATGGTGGGCATCCCGGCTCAGGACGAAACCTACGCCCGCGACGCCGCCCGAATGCTGAACGAACTACTCAAAAAAGAACAACAAAAACTCAGTTACCAGAAAGTCGGCTACTCCGACCGGCAGGATTTGCTGGCGATGGTGGCCGTCAAGTGCATGATTGAAGTGTTGAAACTCGACGAACAGCACCGGGAATTACAGAAAACCCTGTTTCACAAACTGGGCGATCTCGATGCCCTGTCTAAGTCGGTGTTGAGTGACTGAGTCCGCTGCTTCTTTGCAAGCCGCACCTTTTCTCGCTTCCCGTTCGGCAGAAGTTGCCGGGGCGTGTTTTATTCACATAAAACCCCCTGTCTCATGCCATGTCCGTTTCCCCCATTTTACTGATAATCACCGGGTTAATTTGCCTCGGTGTCGGGGCCTTTGCCTACCGGCTCGTGTTTGCCAAAGCCTCCGGCCAGAAAGAAGCGGAGGCCGAAGCCCGGGCCGCCGAAATTCTGAAAAACGCCGAGATCAACGCCGAAAACCTCAAGCGCGACCGCATCCTGGAGGCCAAAGAAAAATTCCTTCGTCTGAAAACTGAGTTTGACGAAGAGAGCAACCGCAAGCGGAGCCTGCACGTCGAAAACGAGAAAAAACTCCGCGATGCCGAGCAACGCATCAAAGACCGCGAGCGCCAGCTCAGCCAGCAACAGGAACAAACCAAGCGCAAGGAAGACGAGTACGACAAACTCAAAACCGGCCTCACCCAGCAGCAGGAAAGCGTAAAACGTAAGCAGGAAGAAGCCGAAAAGCTGCTCGAATCGCAGGTGATGCAGTTGGAAAAAATCGCCAACCTCACCGCCGACGAAGCCCGCCAGCAACTGGTCGATGCGCTAAAAGCCGACGCCGAAAGCCGGGCTTCGGCTTACGTAAAAAACATCGTGGAAGAGGCCAAACTCACCGCCACGAAAGAAGCCAAAAAGGTGGTGATCGAGACCATCCAGCGCACCGCCGCCGAGCAGGCCATCGAAAACTGCGTGTCGGTGTTCAACATCGAATCGGACGACGTGAAGGGCAAAATCATCGGGCGCGAAGGTCGCAACATCCGCACGCTCGAAGCGGCAGTGGGCGTGGAGGTGATCGTCGACGACACCCCCGACGCCATCATCATCTCCGGCTTTGACCCCGTTCGCCGCGAAATCGCCCGGCTTTCGCTGCACCGCCTCGTGCAGGACGGGCGCATCCACCCCGCCCGGATCGAGGAGGTGGTGGCGAAAACCCGGAAAAACATCGAGGACGAAATCGTGGAAATCGGCGAGCGCACGGCCATCGATCTCGGCATCCACGGCCTCCACCCCGAATTGATCCGGATGGTGGGCCGGATGCGCTTCCGCTCTTCCTACGGCCAGAACCTGCTCCAGCACTCCCGCGAAGTGGCTAAACTCTGCGCCACGATGGCCGCCGAACTGGGCCTCAACGCCAAACTCGCTAAACGCGCCGGGCTGCTCCACGACATCGGCAAGGTGTGGCACGAAGAGCCCGAACTGCCCCACGCCATCCTGGGCATGGAACTGGCCCAGAAATACAAGGAAAATCCGGAGGTCTGCAACGCCATCGGTGCCCACCACGACGAAATTGAGATGACGAGCCTGATTTCGCCCATCGTCCAGGTTTGCGACGCCATCAGCGGTTCGCGCCCCGGTGCCCGCCGCGAAATGATGGAAAGTTACATGCAGCGCCTGCGCGATTTGGAGTCGCTGGCGCTGGGTTTCCAGGGCGTCGACAAGTGCTACGCCATTCAGGCGGGCCGCGAGTTGCGCATCATCGTCGATTCCGACCGCGTGACCGACGAACGCGCCGGGCAACTGAGCTACGACATTTCGCAGAAAATCGAAAAAGAAATGCAGTACCCCGGCCAGATCAAAGTGACGGTGATCCGGGAAATGCGCTCGGTGGCGTACGCGAAATAAAGTTGTCAGTCTTTAGTCGACAGCCTTTAGAAGCTGTTTGAGTTAAGATTTTGGACTGCAAATGGTGCTTTTGAACGGAAACGGCGGTTACAAAATCCTCATTTAGCGCTGCTAAACTCCGGTTTTGCAACCGCCGTTTCCGTTCAAAATCCCTCATTTTCGTTTCCAAAACCTTAACTCAAACAGCTTCTTAGTCGAAAAGACCGCGCTCTTCGGAACGCGGTCTTTTTTGTACCTTCCAGCGTCCGATTATTCTATCCCGATGAAACCCCAACCCAACCACCGCATTTACCTCGAAACCCTGCGCCGAATGACGCCCGAAGAGCGGGTCGCGAAGGCATTCGAGTTGACCGAGTTTGCCCGATCGCTGTTTCGGGAGGGCCTGCGGCGGCGGTTTCCCGACGCCAGCGAGGCGGAACTGCACGCGCTTTACTTAAAGCGGCTCCAAAAATGCTACAACCGGAACTGGTGAAACGATTCATTGAAAAGGTATCTCTTCAACTTTTTTTCTCGTTTTTGTGTATACTTGCTTAAACCAATGCCCCAGCCATGACAACCCTAGAACTGAAGACCTACGAGATTTTTAAAAATAAACTGGGCGAGGCCGAAGCCTCCACGATCATCGAATACCTCGATCAGAAGACGGATCAGAAAATCAACGAAAAGAGAGACGTGCTGTCGACGAAAGAAGACATTTATAAACTGGAGACCAAACTAGCGGAGAACAAGTCGGAGATGTTGAAATGGATGTTTATTTTTTGGGTGGGACAGTTGGCCGCGCTCGTTGCTGTAGTGAAACTTCTGGTCGCTTGAATTGCTGGATTTGATCCATAAAAAAGCCCGTCCCGATTAATCGGGACGGGCTTTTTCGTTAAAAATCGTCTTTCAGTCCAACTTCGGAATCCGCAGCACCTGTCCCGGATAAATTTTTTCGGGGTCGCTGAGCATCGGTTTGTTGGCCTCGAAAATCGAGGGGTACTTCATCATGTCGCCGTAGTAGCGCTGGGCGATTTTCGAGAGGCTGTCGCCGCTTTCCACGGTGTGGTACTGCGACTCATCCTGGGGTTCGGCAGCGGTCATCTGGTTGTCCACCATGTGAACGCCTTCGATGTTGCCCACGGCGAGGGCGATTTTCTCGGCGTCTTCCTGCTTGGCGACTTCGCCCTGGATCGTCACCGTATCGCCGTTGGTGCGGACGGTGAGGGTCTTGTAAACCAGCCCCAGCGATTTTACTTTCTGGAGCAGCGCACTGGCGCGGAGGGGTTCGGCTTCGGCGGGGGCGGCGGCAGCGGCTTTCTGCTCTTCGTCTTTGTTGCCAAAGAGTTTTTCACCGACGCCTTTCATGAACGAGATAAGTCCCATGGTACTTGGTTGGTTTGGGGATTAAAAAAATTGGTTTAGGATCGGGTTTCGGAGTTTACGGAAAACCCAACTCCCGAACCCGGCGCAATGTTACCTAAAATTCCATTCCTCAACGCCAACGCCCCAGTCGGTAGGTCAGTCGGGTGGTGCCCCGGGTCGCGGTGAGGGTCTGACTGGGCAGGTGGCCCAGCAGCAGCACGTCGCGGGCGGGTAGGTAGCCCGCCGCCTGCAACTGCGCCTGGACGGTCTCCAGCACCGAGGGCGCCGCCACGGCTTCCGAATCGCAGGGGCAGGGCTGCTGGTGACGGAGTTGGTTCATCACTTCCAATAATTCTTCGGTGTCCTGCACTTCGTCTTCCTTGCCCTCGGCCACTTTTTGGGTCACGCGCCGCAGGTAGTGGCGGCGGTAGGGTTCAAATTCAAACCGGAGTTCGGGGAATTGCCGCACCATCGCCGCCGAGTTTTTCACCGCCTGAAAATGATTGGGATCGATAAAGCCCACGAAGGTGCCGCCCCAGGTGAGGCCGTAGTGCGGGGCGAGCCGCCCAATGGCCGCGTAGGTGTTGTAGCCCTTGAGCAGTTTGCCCTTGCTGATGATGCCCACGTCGACGGCCAGCCCGAACTGGTGCTGCGAGAGGGGGGCGTTGGAACTGCCCCGTTTTAGAAATTTGGCCTGCATCCCTGCCGTGCGGAGGTCGTTGAGAAGGCGCAGGGTGTAGGTGGGATACACTTTTTTGAGCGAATCGAGCAGCGAGTCGCGTTTGGCGAGCCACTGGCTGCGTGCGCCAGTGAGCAGCGGTTCCCAACGCCGGAACAGGTACTTGGGCTGGTCGACCATCGCCCGGAGGTAGGTTTGTTCGGGCAAGCTCAGCCGGAGCGGCTCCCAGTCCGCCACAGGAGTGGACGTGTTCAACAACCGGGGTTGAAGCAGGGAATCGGCCCCCAGGCTGGCCCAACGGGTTTTTCCGAGGCTGTCGATCACGACCGCGAAAACCCGGATCGGCACGGGCACGTCTTCCTCGGCCAATCCGGCGGCGAGGGTGTCGTCGGGGTAAAAAGGCTGCACCAGGTCGAAGGCGGTGATGCTGCTCACCCGTTGGGTGGAATCACAGCCCCGGTCGGGCCAGGAAAATTGGGGGGGAACGGGACTCGCCGGGGCTTCGCTTTGGCTACACGCCTGGTGCGCCAATGCCGCCAGCAGGGCACAGGTGGCAAAAAAAAGTCGTTTCAACAGGAAAGAAAGTTCGGAATACACCATGTCGTCAACTTAGCGGCTCAACGCAACCGCCGCCAGACGCTCGCGTTCGTAATCGAGAAACAGCGCGGCCAGTTTTTGCGTAATCGAACCGGGTTTTCCATCGCCCACCGGCTGGCCGTCGATCCGGGTCACGGGCAGAATCCGCTTGGTGCTGCCGGTGGTAAACACCTCGTCGGCGGCGAGGGTTTCGGCCAGGGTCACGGCCCGCACTTCCGTTGGAAACGCTTCCGCCGCCAGGCGCAACACGTGCTGCCGGGTGATGCCGCGCAGCATCCCCTCGGCGGGCGTGACGACGACACCGTCTTTCACGATAAAAATATTACTCCGCGACGATTCGGTAATCAGCCCGTTGTGGTGGTACAGCACGTCGTCGGCCCCGATTTCGGCTTGTTTTCGGAGGGTAAAAATCGGCATCAAATAATCCAGGCTTTTTACTTCAAAAAGTTGCCGCTGGTGCGCCACGGTCATGAAATGCAGTCCGCCGGGGGCTTCTTTAAACTGAAACGGTTTCGGAATCACCACCAGATTCGGCTCGGCGGCGGGGCCGAAGCCGTCGGGCGAGTAGCCGCCCGTGAGCACGAACTTGAACCCCAGCAGCGGGTGCGGGTTGAGCCGGGCCAGTTCATCGACCAGGTTTCTCAACGCCTCGCGGCTGAGCGGAATGGTCAGCCCCAGCAGTTGGGCCGAGCGCTCGAAGCGGTCAAGGTGGTCTTCCAGAAAAACCGGTTGCCCCTCAATGGCCCGGAAGTAGTCGAAAATGCCGTAGGCCCGCAGCAGTCCCAAGTCGCTGACGTGCAGCCGGGCCTCGTCGGCGGGGAGGATTTGGTGGTTTAGGAAGTAGTAGTCCATAAAAAAACAGAGTGCGTCATTGCGAGCGGAGGTGAATAAAGCGAGCGTAGCGAGAATTATTCACCGGAGCGAAGCAATGACGCGATGGCAGGGGTTATTTTTTCAAATAGTTTACCAGCTTCACCGCCTCCACCACCTCCTTCACATCGTGCACCCGCAGGATACTCGCTCCGCCGAGTAGCGCCGCCGTGTGGAGGACGGTGCTGCCGTTGAGCGCCTCGGCGGGCGTGATGCCGAGCCGCCGCCAGATGCCCGATTTGCGGGAAAGACCCACGAGCAAAGGTAATTCAAAAAGCCGGAAGGCCGGAAGCTCACGCAGCAACTGGTCGTTGTGGGCGGGGGTTTTGGCAAAGCCGAAACCGGGGTCGAGAATCAGGTCGTTTACGCCCAGCGCGCGGAGTTGGGCCATATTTTCGCTCAACTCGGCGATAACCTCGAGCGTCACGTTTTCGTAGTGCGCCAGCGAAATCATGGTCTGGGGCGTGCCGCGCAGGTGCATCAGCACGTAGGGCACACCCAGCCGGGCCACGGTGGCAAACATGGCCGGGTCGAGGCTGCCGCCCGCCACGTCGTTGACCAGCCCGGCTCCCGCCTCCACCGCTTTTTCCGCCACGCTGGCCCGAAAGGTATCCACCGAAAGCAAGGCTTCGGGAAACTGCCGGTGCAGGGATTCGAGGGCCGCCAGCACCCGCTCGGTTTCTTCGGCTTCGCTCACGTCGGGCGCACCGGGGCGGGTGGAGTAACCGCCCACGTCGAGGAAGGTCGCGCCTTCGGCGAGCATTTGGTCGGCTTTCGCCAGCAACTCGTCCTCGGCCTGGGCGCGGCTTTCGGCATAAAATGAATCGGGCGTGGCGTTGAGGATGCCCATCACGGCGGGCGTTCGCAGATCGACGAGCGTTCCGCGCACGTTGAGCGTGGTTTTTGGGCGAAAGGCGGTAATTTCGGGCATTATTTTCCTATTTCTGTCATCCTGAGCGTAGCGAAGGATCTCGTTGGCCCTCCGATTAGTCCGCAGTAGGCTACCGCTGGGTGACCTGCCAAGTGGTCGGGGGTCTAACGAGTTCCTTCGCTACGCTCAGGATGACAGGTACCTTGAAAGATGTCTCAAACCGAAGCCGAATATCGCCAAGTCGTGGCGCGATGCAAGGACCTTTTTTTGAAAAAGAACGCGGATTACGGCACGGCCTGGCGCATCCTGCGGTTGCCCAGCCTCACCGACCAGTTGTTTATCAAAGCCCAGCGCATCCGGCAACTTCAGGAAACGGGCGTGCAGAAAGTGGCCGAGGGCGTGGGGGCCGAATTCGTCGGGCTGGTCAATTACAGTTTGATGGCCCTCATCCAACTCGACCTCGCCGCCGACCCCCGCCTCGACCTGCCTGCCGACGAACTCGCCGCCCGCTACGACGCCCAGGTGGACGAAACCCTCGCGTTGCTCTTGGCTAAAAACCACGATTACGGCGAAGCCTGGCGCGAAATGCGGGTCAGCTCGATGACCGACCTGATTCTGATGAAACTCCTCCGCACGAAGCAAATCGAGGACAATGCGGGCCAGACGCTCGTGTCGGAAGGCGTGGACGCCAACTACCGCGACATCATCAACTACGCGGTTTTTTGTTTGATAAAATTAAACTAGGTGGCTCCGACCGCAGACGCGTAGTCCTCTGGTCGGAGTTCGACCGCAAGTCGAAAAGGGCCCGCACCACCCGGTAACTTTCGACCTGTGGTCGAACTCCGACTGGAAGTCGGAGCCACCTTTTTTCTACTTTTGCCCCATGAAATTTCTTGCCCAGGTTTGCCGCGTCGTCGTCGGGGCGGTGTTTGTTTTTTCGGGTCTCATCAAACTCAACGACCCGGTCGGTACCCAGATTAAACTCGAAGAATATTTTGAAGTATTCGCCCAGGATTGGGCCTGGAGCGCCCCGTTCTGGGAAGCGCTCGTACCGGGGGCGCTCTGGTTTTCGGTGCTGCTCTGCTCGCTCGAAGTGCTGGCGGGTGTGGCCCTGCTCGTGCAGTGGAACCTGCGCCGCACGTCCTGGTTTTTGCTCGTCCTCTGCCTGTTTTTCGCCTTCCTGACCTTCTACTCCGCCTTTTACAACGCCGTCACCGACTGCGGGTGTTTCGGGGAAATGATCAAACTCAAGCCCTGGACTTCGTTCTGGAAAGACCTGATCCTGCTCGCTCTCATCCTCGTCATCCTTTGGCGGCGGAACGATTTCGCCCGGCCCCGCACGGGTTGGTTGGTCGGACTGGCGGCGCTGGGCTGTTTGGGCCTGGGCGTGTACGCCATCCGGCACCTGCCGCCCTACGACGGTCTGGCTTACGCCGTCGGTCAGAGTATTCCGCGCAACATGAAGCCGTCGGAGCCGCTGCGCTTCCGGTACATCCTGACCAAAGGCGAGGAAACCAAAGAATTTGACCAGTATCCCACCGATACGACCTACAAATTCAAGGAAATGGTGCTGCTCAACGAAGGGGCCAAACCCAAAATCACCGACTACCGGGTCTGGAACGATTCGACCGATTTTACCGAAGAAAGTTTTCGGGGTAAAAAACTGTTCATCCTCGTCCAGGATGTTCACCACGCCAACCTCGGTACCCTCGACGAAATCAAGGCCCTTGCCCGCAGCCTCGAAGGCAGCGCCGTGACGCCCTTGCTGCTGACTTCCTCCCCCCAGGCCGAGTTCGAGGCCTTTCGCCACGAACACCAACTGGCCCTACCGTACTTTTTCGTCGATTTCAAGGTGGCAAAAACCATCAGCCGAACCAACCCCGGCCTCTGGCTACTCCGCGACGGCGTGGTGAAGGGCAAGTGGAGTTACCTCGACGTGCCCACGAAAGAAGAAGTGTTGACCTACGTTGCCGACTAAAAAATGGCCGAATCCTGCGGGGTCACCCTGAGCGGAGTCGAAGGGCGTGCGGTGGGCCAGCGCTGACCAGCCGCACGCCCTTCGACTCCGCTCAGGGTGACCCCCGCATCTAAAAACCGAAATCCTAACCAACTTCGATGGAAAAACTGCTGCGTTCGGCATTTGTCAACGGCCTGGCGGTGCTGGTCGTGGTGGCCCTGGCCGGGCTGCACTTCTGGCAAATCGCCACCTACGCCGTGGATTTGCCCTTCGCCGACGATTTTCATCTCTTGAAAAACGTGGTTTGGGCGGAGGAACGCGGCCTTTCGTTCGGTGCCATGCTGCAAGACATGGCCGTGCAACACAACGAGCACCGCATCATTTTCCCCCGGCTCTACACCTGGCTGGATTATAAAATTGAAGGCCGCATCAACTGGCTCACGCTGACCTGGCTCGGCGATTTGACCGTGATTGGATTCGTGGCCCTATTTTACCGGGCTTTTCGGAAAATCAGCTCCTCCGAGCAACGGCTCCCGGAACAACGGCTCCCATTCGTTTTTTTCCTGCCCGTCGCGCTGTTTTTGTTTCAGCCCCAATCGTACGACAGCCTCACCTGGACGATCAGCATTCTTCAGCAGTACTGCGTGTTTTTCTGGCTGTTTCTGGGGGCGGTGCTCATCGCCCGGCCCAGTCGGGCAGCGTTCGTCGGGGCAATGGTCGTGGCCGTGGTGGCAGTGTTTACCCACGGCAACGGAATTCTCGGCTTCGCCTGGGGTGCGGTGGTGCTGGCGCTGCAACGCCGCTGGGTCCCGCTGCTGGCCTGGCTGGCGGCGTTGGCGGTCGTGGCGTTTTTCTTCTTCGGATTCGGCTACACCAAAGGCCAAAACGGCGATCCGGCGGGTAGCCTGGCTGATCCGCTTCGATTTTTGGGAGGAATTTTTGCCTTCGTCGGGGCCTTCGCCGATGCCTTCAAGCCCGGAGACCTGACGCGGCCCATCGCGGTCGGACTCGTGGTGACGGGCGTGCTCGCCGTGGTCAACCTGCGGGCCATCTGGGGGTTCCTGACAAAAACTTCCCCGAACTCCGTTTGGCAACGCTACCTGAAAACCGACCAGTTTTTCCTGATGGGCTGCGCAGCCGTTTTGCTTGCTACCGCCCTAATCACCAGCCTGTTTCGCTCCTGGAGTGGCTTGCAGGGGCTGGTGCAGGTGCGGTACATTCACATGGCGGCGTTTGCCTTCATCGTGTTTTACCTGACGCTGTTGCACGTCGTCCCGGCGCGGGGGCGAGTTTGGTTGCTGGTCAGCGTGTTGATCTTTGGTGGGGCATTTTGGGTACTGGCGCAGTTTGGGGCCACTCCTCCCCTCACCTACCGCCGCAACAGCCAGTGGGCCGACGCTTTCAACTGGCGTTACAACGAAAGCTTTGTGCAGTACCCGGCTCCGTTCAACGTCGAAATCCGTTCGACCTACGCGGCGGGCATCCGGCGGGGGATTTGTCCATTGCCGCAAACGCCCCTGTCGGCGGCGGAACCGGCCTTGTTGCGCCCCGTCAGCCACGTGGATTCGACGCTACGCATCGGCGTCGCCACCAACACGCTGGTGATTCCCGAACCCAACGCCATCCGGCGGTTTGGGCAGTTCGATTTTACGAGCGAGGAAGGCGAGGGCGACCAATTTATCGTGCTGAAATCCGACCGAAACACGTACCTCGTGGGCACCTGGCAGGGCCGCAATACCTGGCAAAACGTGCTGCGCACGGGCCGGTTCTACGGGCGCGGTTTCCACGGTTCGGCCCTGAGTGGCACCCTGCGCCCTGGCACGTACCGGGTGGGCGTGCTGCGCCTCGCCGACGGGCGCGCCACGTTGCGTTTTTCTTCCCAAACCCTCCTCGTTTCCGGAGTTGGCTTATGAAACCAATTTACCTGCTGGGAATGCCGTCTTCGGGAAAAAGTACGCTGGGCCGGGGCCTGGCGCGGGTACTGGAGTGCTCGTTTGTGGACATGGACAAGCGCATCGAAGCCCGCGAGGGCCTCAGCATTCCCGAAATCTTCGCCTTGCGCGGGGAAGATTATTTCCGAAAAGTAGAAAGTGCCGTGTTGAAAAGCCTGCCCACCACCGAACTCCAGGTGATTTCGACCGGGGGCGGCGTGCCCTGTTTTTTTGACAACCTGGCTTTTATCAAAGCCAACGGCCTGAGTATTTTTCTCGACGTGCCGCTGACTGTCCTCGTGGAGCGGCTGCTCCGCTCCCGCAAAGACGACCGTCCGCTGTACCGTCAGAAAGACCCCGCCGAACTCACGGCTACCCTCGAAACCACTTACGCAAACCGCTTGCCCATCTACCGCCAGGCCGATCTCATCGTGTCGGGCGAAACGACGGTGGAGCAGTTGGTGGAGGCATTGAGGTATTTTTAGTAACTGAACTTCCGGGAAGTTCAGTTACTAAAAATACGTCCCCACCGACAAAATCACCTGCGTGGTGGTGTTATTGATTTTGGCCGACGCGTAATCCGCCGTGTTGTTGAGCACGTAGGGCGAGTAGGCGCTGGCGCTTGTGCCGTACAGCGCGGCCACGTCGACGTAAAACTTATCGGTGCGGTAGCCCAACCCGCCAGAATAAATGCTGCGGCTGCGGTCGAGGTTGTCGAAGGTTTGCTTGTACTGGTCGGGGTAATAGCTGAATCCGGCCCGGAGCGAGATGTTCTGAATCCGGTATTCGCCGCCGACTTTTAAGTTGACCACGTTTCGGTACGCCCGTTTCACATCATTGGTATAGGTGCCATCGCTCAGGCCGCCGTCGGCGTTATCGTCGTTCGACGACAGCCGCATTCCCTCGTAAGCCACGTATTCAACGTTACCGGAAACGAAGGCATTTTTGCCAAAAAAGAAGGCTACGCCCCCGTTGGCCTTGAAGGGTGTCCGCAACTGGTAGTTGGAATCGAAGGGTTTTACGGCCAGCGCCGGAATCGAGTTGATTACAATTCGATTATTCTGAGTCTGGATACCATAGCCCGCACCGCTTAGGGTGTTGAGCAGGTTGGTCAGGCCGGGGTCGGTCGTTCCCGCCGCCGCCACATCGATGGGCCGGGCCAAATCCACCCGCAGGCTCGATTCGGTGGTTTCGCTGACGTTGAACCAGGTAGGGGTGTTGAAGGAGACACCGAGGCGCAGAAAATCCGTGGGCCGGTAAATGGCTCCCAACGATAGGTTAAAGCCGTTACCCCGTGTGTTCAGGGTTTGTTCATACGAAAAACTGGCAATCTGCGCTGGGTTTATAAACGCTTCCTGCATGGTCTTCGTGGTGGTGTAGTTCATCCGGGCCAGGCCGATGGCCGCGCCGAGGTAAATTTTATCGTCGTAGTTGGCTCCGTAGGCGGCAGTCCATTGGCTAGTGGAGCCGTCGGAATTGAAATTGAAGGTCTGGTTGGTGGATTTTCCCTGCTCGGCCCCGGAATACGGCGAGCCATTCTGCGAATTGGGGTCGATGAGGTAGCCGTAGTAGTACATCGACGTGGGGAAATCAAACGTATTTCCGTTGGCATTCAGGTCATCACGAAAATCCTGGACGGTCACGTTGGAATTCTGCGCTTCCCGGTTCGCTTCTTCGGCGAAAAAATCCACCATCGAACTTTGGTTATTCCTTCCCCCAAACGCAATGGAATTGTTCAGCCCGTAGCTGCGCGTGAAGCCTAGCCCAATGACCCCGCCCCGCCAGCGGCTGTAGCCGATGGGATTGTTGCGATTGCCCGCCAGAATGACGCCCAGGTTAGCCAGGTTGAAACTGGTTTTATTGTCGTTGCGCGACGTGCCGAGGTAATCGGAAGAATTATTTTGCAGGGCAATGCCCGGCGTGAGGTTAAACTCCGAGCGGGTGTAAAAACCCAGCCCGGCCGGATTACCCATGAGCGTGGAAGCATCGGCACCGAGGGCGGCGTGTGGCCCGCCGAGGGCCTGAAAACGAGCCGAACCCACCGGGCCGGTTTGGGAGAACGTGCGCGCGAGGGCGTCGTAATTGTTGTCCTGGGCCAGGGCGGAAGAAGCCAGCCCCAAACCCAGCAGCAGGTGACGGAAACGAGTCATGTTTTTGAAAAAAGGAAGGTTAATTCAGCGACTCAACCTTCGTGGACGAGTAAATTAGTTCAGAATTTTTCGGGATAAAACCAACTTGAGCACGTTGGGCTTGCCACTCTGAAATCCTTACCGAACTAACGAAAAAACCCCGCCAGGCCCAAAAGGTTGGCGGGGTTTATCAGTTAAAAAAAGTTAAGTCGGGATCAACGCGGTCCCCGCGAACGACCACCTCCCCCGCCGCCACCCGAAGAACTTCCGCCAGACGAAGGCGACGGACTTGGACTGGAATAGCTGCGGTTGGACGAGGAATTGTCGCTGCCGTAACTATTGCTGTTGTTGCCTGGGCGGCTGTAGTTGTTGTACGTGTTGTTGGTGCTGTTTCCCGAACCCGGTCGGCTGTACGAGTTGGCATTACCCGAACTGTACGACTGGCTGCCGTAGGTTCCTCCGTCGCGGCGCGGGCGGGAGTAGTAGTCGGAACTGCTCGTGGTGGTCGAGCCGTCGTTGTAACTCTGGCGACCGCCCCGGTTCGTGGTGCTGGTCGAGTTGTTAAAATCCGAGTTGTAAGCCGACTGCGACCGGGTGTAGCGATTGCGCGAAGGCGTGGGAACGGAGTTGTTCTGCCCCGAATTGCCACTGTTTACGTAACCGCCGTTGCCGTAGTTGTAGTAGTTATTGTAAATCCGGGTGCGGGGAAAGCCGAAGGCATCGTAGCCGCCGTAGTATCCGCCATAATACGGGTTGCCAAAGGCGTAGTTGTTGTAGCCAAACGGGCTGAATGGGTCGTAAAATCCACCACCGAACCCGCCACCCCAACCCCAGGGGCGACCAAAGCCGATGCTCAGACCCGGCGAGAACCAGTTGTTGCCCCAGGAATTCCAGCCGTTGTAGCCGCCAAAGCCACCACCCCAGCCAGCGTAGCGGTTATTCCAGGAGTTGTAGCCGTAGTTGCTGCCCCAGCCACCGGTATTCTGGCCATTAGCGTAGCCATTGGCATAACCCGCGTCGTAGTCGCTGCTGTACCCTTCCTGGTTTTTCTTGTAATTGCCGGCGCTGAGTTCGGGATTGTAGTAATCACTGCTACCCGCTTGTTGCTCCCGCGACGAGCCATTCGGGAGAATGCTTTCCGTCGTGACGTTGTCGGTACTGCTGCGTTTATTGCTGTACGCGACTGTTTTCACGTCGCTGGCCCCGGAGTAGAGGTCGTCATACACCAGTTGTTTCTGGCTGCTACACCCCCAGGCACTGGCTAACATGGCCACCGTCAGAAGTTTGGGCAAAAGGTTCGAGTTCATGAGTTATACGGTTTAAAAAACCTGTCGATTCGAGGGCAATTCCTGAATTGGGCGAACTGCCCCCGAATTGTCACAAACTTACCCCAAAAACCTATCTTTGCAACGCCCGTTTTCGGGAATTAACAGATTTTAACAGCCTTCTTTCTAAACTGAATCCTCCGTCGAAAGAACGCGCTGACGACTTACTCCTTACGACTTACGACTACATGAGCAAAGGCATCACCTCCAAATCCGAAGACTACTCCGAATGGTACAACGAACTCGTCAAACGGGCTGACCTGGCCGAAAATTCCGCCGTGCGGGGCTGCATGGTCATCAAGCCCTACGGCTATTCGATCTGGGAAAAAATGCAGCGCGCCCTCGACGACATGTTCAAGGAAACGGGCCACGTCAACGCGTATTTTCCGCTGTTTATCCCCAAATCCTATTTGTCGAAAGAAGCCAGTCACGTGGAAGGCTTCGCCAAAGAATGCGCCGTGGTGACGCATTACCGCCTCAAGGCCGACCCCAACGGCGGCGGCGTCATCGTGGACCCGGAGGCCAAACTGGAGGAAGAACTCATCGTCCGGCCCACTTCCGAAACGGTGATTTGGAGCACCTACAAAAACTGGATTCAGTCGTACCGCGACCTGCCGCTGCTCGTCAACCAGTGGGCCAACGTGGTGCGCTGGGAAATGCGCACCCGGCTTTTTCTGCGCACGACGGAATTTTTGTGGCAGGAAGGCCACACCGCCCACGCCACGCCCGCCGAAGCCGTCGCCGAAACCGAACAGATGCTGGAGGTGTACGCCACCTTCGCCGAGGAGTGGATGGCGATGCCCGTGATTCGGGGTCGTAAAACGGCCAACGAGCGCTTCGCCGGGGCCGAAGAAACCTACTGCATCGAAGCGCTGATGCAGGACGGCAAGGCGCTGCAAGCCGGTACTTCGCACTTTCTGGGGCAAAATTTTGCCAAAGCCTTCGACGTAAAATTCCTGACCAAAGAAAACCAGTTGGAACACGTCTGGGGCACGTCCTGGGGCGTATCGACCCGGCTGATGGGCGCGCTCATCATGGCCCACTCCGACGATCAGGGCTTGATTTTACCGCCCAAACTCGCCCCGATTCAGGTGGTCATCGTGCCGATTTACCGGGCTGAAGAGCAGTTGCAGGCCGTCCGTGAAGCCGTGGCTCCGTTGCTGAAAAGCCTGAAAGCCAAAGGGATTTCGGTGAAGTTTGATGATTCCGACGCCAACAAACCGGGCTGGAAATTTGCCGAGTACGAACTGCGCGGCGTGCCCCTCCGCCTGGCCCTCGGTGCCCGCGATCTCGAAAACGGCACGGTCGAACTGGCCCGCCGCGACACGAAGGAAAAGCAAACCGTACCGATGGACGGCCTCGCCGAACGCATCGCCGCGCTGCTCGACGAAATCCAGGCGAGCATTTACCAGAAAGCGTTCGCCTTCCGGGAAGCCAACACGCACCAGGTGGATTCCTGGGCGCAGTTTGAAGACCAGATTGAAAAAGGCGGCTTCCTGCTTGCCCACTGGGACGGTACTTCCGAAACCGAGGAGGCCATCAAAGAAACCACCAAAGCCACCATTCGCTGCATCCCGCTGGACGCACCGGAAGAAACCGGGGCCTGCGTGTTTTCGGGAAAACCCTCGACGCAACGGGTGATTTTTGCGCGGGCGTATTGATTGTCTGAACCGCGATTGGCCTGGATTTAAGGATTTTTAGGATGGTAAAAATCATGACCGAAATCAGCCATCGTGAAAATCCTCAAATCCAGGCCAATCGCGGTTCAGACAATTTTCCCTATTTTTCGCCCCGATACCTACCCACCTCTGCCCTTCTTCTTCGGTGAACCGCTCTGATTTCCTGAAAACCTCCTCGCTGGGGCTGGCTTCGCTGGCGGCTACCGGCGCTCCCGCTCTGGCCCATCCTGCCGCCCAAATCCCGGTTCTCTTCTTCTGCCCACGCTGGGGCAGCGAGGCCCTGTCGCCCGCTGATTTTTGCAAAAAAGTGGCAGACGCGGGCTACGATGGCGTCGAGATGGTATTTCCCGACAATGCCCAGGAACAAGCCGCTTGGCGCGGCCTCCTGGCCGACCACGGCCTGAAAGTCATCACGCTGCAAGTGCAGGCGGGGGCCGACGAGGTGGGCGAAAACTTGAAACAGTTCGAGAAATTTCTCCGCATCGCGGCCAGGGCCAAGCCCCTGTTTATCAATTCGCACACGGGTCGGGATTTTTTTAGTTTCGAGGAAAACAGCCGGGTCATCCGGCGGGGTTTTGAGTTGGAAAAAGAACTGGGTATTCCGGTGTACCACGAAATCCACCGGGGCAAGTTCAGCTTTCACTCCGGCCCGACGGTGCAGATGGTCGAGGCCTTTCCCGACCTTAAACTCGTGGCCGATCTTTCCCACTGGTGCTGCGTGTCGGAGTCGTTGTTGGGTGAAAAACCCCAGCAGGCCCGGCTCGACCAGGTGCTGCCGCGTTGTTTCCACCTCCACGCCCGCGTCGGTTTTCAGGAAGGCCCGCAGGTGAACGACCCCCGTGCCCCGGAGTGGGAAGCGGCATTGAACGCCCACCTCGGCTGGTGGGACCGCATCATCGCCGCCCGACGCGCCGCCAACGTGCCCTTCGCCACCATCTCGCCCGAATTCGGCCCGCCCGCCTACCTCCCCACCCTCCCCTACACCCGCCAACCCGTGGCCGACCAGTGGGCCATTAACAAACACATGATGGACTTGCTGCGGAAGCGATATAATCAGGTTTGAGGGTTTGAAGGTTTGAAAGTTTGAGGGAAACAATACGCCTCAAACTTTCAAACCTTCAAACCCTCAAACCCTTTCAACCTTTCAAACCTCCTAAAAATGTCCAAACTCCAAACCCTCGATTACCTGGTTTTTCTGGTGTATTTCGTCATCGTATCCGGCTATGGGTACTGGATTTACCAGCGCAAAAAAGCAAAATCGGCCACCGCGTCGACCGACTTTTTTCTGGCCGAAGGCTCCCTTACCTGGTGGGCAATCGGTACCTCGCTGATTGCTTCCAACATTTCCGCCGAGCAAATGATCGGGGCTTCGGGCAACGGGTTTACGATGGGACTCGCCATTGCCACCTACGAGTGGATGGCTGCCGCCACGCTGCTCATCGTGGCGATTTTCTTCATGCCGATTTACCTGAAAAACCGCATTTTCACCATGCCGCAATTCCTCACCCAGCGGTACAACGGCACGGTGGCGATGATCATGGCCATTTTTTGGCTGTTTCTCTACGTGCTCGTCAACCTCACCTCCATTCTGTTTCTGGGGGCGCTGGCGGTGTCGACCATTTCCGGCATCGGGTTCTGGACCTGCATGATTGGGCTGGCCGTGTTTGCCTTCATCATCACCATCGGCGGGATGAAAGTGATTGGCTTCACCGACGTCATTCAGGTGTTTTTCCTCATCCTGGGTGGCCTGGCTGCCACGTACTTAGCGATCTCGCTGGTTTCGACGGAGTACGGACGCACGGGCCTGCTGGCGGGGTTCGACCAGATGCTGGACTCTTCCGCCGACCACTTCCACATGATTTTCAAGAAAGGCGAGCCGTACTACAACGCCCTGCCCGGCCTGACGGTGCTCATCGGTGGGATGTGGATCGTAAACCTCAACTACTGGGGCTGCAACCAGTACATCACCCAGCGGGCGCTGGGGGCCGATTTGAAAACGGCCCGCACCGGTTTGCTTTTCGCCGCCTTTTTAAAACTACTGATGCCAGTAATCGTGGTGCTGCCAGGCATTGCGGCTTACACGCTGTTTCAGAAGGGCCTTTTTCAGCAAGAGATGCTGACTAACGGCGAACTGAACCCCGACCGCGCCTACCCGGTACTGCTCAATCTGCTGCCGCCGGGCCTGAAGGGCCTTTCGTTTGCCGCCCTGACGGCGGCCATCGTGGCTTCGCTGGCGGGCAAAGCCAACTCGATCGCGACGATTTTCACGCTCGACATTTACAAAAAATACATCAACACCAACGCCACCGAGAAGGGCCTCGTCACAGTGGGGCGCTGGACGATTCTCGTGGCCATCATCCTGGGTTGTGCCATTTCGCCGTTCATGGGTATCGACAAAAAAGGGGGATTCCAGTTCATTCAGGAAATGACCGGGCTGGTGTCGCCGGGCGTGTTTGCGGCCTTTACCATGGGCTTTTTCTGGAAACGCACCAACGCCGCCGGGGCACTTTTCGCCATCATCGGCGGTACAATTACCGCAGTAGTGCTTCACAACGTACTGCCCGACGTGCCCTTCCTCGACCGCATGGGCTGGGTTTATCTGTTTTGTGTAGCAGGCATCGTGGTACTGGCCCTCGCCGACCCGAAAAGCAAGTCCAACCCGAAAGGTTTGGAAATCGACGCGGCTATGTTCAAAGTGTCGCGCGGATTCAGCATCGGGGCGTCGATTGTCGTGGCGGTGTTGGTGGTGCTGTACACGGTGTTTTGGTGAAAATCTGATCTCTGGAAAAGCAAAAGCGGCACCGAGGTTTTCTTCGGTGCCGCTTTTGTTTCGTCAAAACTTTATTTTAAGGCCTAACTCTACTTTCATTGTTAACAAAGCTTCGGCATTCCCCTTTGCATCGTCAACCGGATGATGCGTATATTTTGTTTTTCGTAAATGCTTGAAAGTCTTTGACATATCTTTTTCCATTCCTTTGTAAAGACTCCCTAAATTTTGCGAACTGAAGCCGAATGGGTTGCTTCCGATAAAGTGGTGAAAGTACCAGCATATAAACATCCAGTCAAACCCATTATTGTCACTAATAAAAATCGGTCTACTTTCACATATTTTGTCAATCCACTGTTTGAAGTCCATCATTACCAACTCTGGGTCATCAAATCCAAAGACCTGTTCTCTCGAATATCCCGAAACAGCCAGCGCCTCTGGAATAAACTTATCTGAAATGGGTTTGAGTTGCCCGTAGAACGTTTTGTCAAGCTTTTCATCCACTAAAACGGCTCCGAAAGAAATCATTGAATAATCTCCCGGAATAGGGCCGTCACTTTCAATATCGACCATGATGTAAGCCATGATTTTCGGAAGGTTGAGTAAGGGGTAAAAGTAGGTTTTGGAAAAGAAAGGTTTTATGAGCACAGTCTGAGGGGGGTGGAGTACACAAATTGCCACCCGCCGGACGGCCCTCCACACGGCCTCCGCCAGTTGCCCGACGAGTTTACCGGAAATCATTCCCCATCACCGTCATCCCTCCGTCCACGGCCAGCGTCTGGCCGGTTACGTAGCTGGCGGCGGGCGAACAGAGGAAGGCCACTACCCCGGCCACCTCGTCGGGTTGCCCGGTGCGGCCCATCGGGGTGCGGCTCAGGATGCGCCGCAGGGCCTCCGGGTCGGCCAGGACGGGGCTGGCGAGCGGGGTTTGGATGTACCAGGGGGCCACGCCGTTGACCCGGATGCCGTCGGGTGCCCACTCCACGGCCAGGTTTTTGGTCAACTGATTCATGGCCGCCTTGCTCATGCCGTAGGGCGAGCCGCTGCCCACGTGAGTCAGCCCCGCCACCGACGACACCTGCACGATGCAACCTTTCTCCGAAACTTTCAGCAGCGGGTACGCCGCCTGGCACAGCTCGAAAGCCGAGCGCAGGTTGGTGTCGAGCACCCGGCTCACCTCCTCAGGCGTGTAGGCCACGGTGGGTTTGCGGATGTTGGTACCGACGTTGTTGACCAGGATGTCCAGCCCGCCCCAGCGTTCGCGCACGGTTTCGACCAGCCGAACCGCCGCACCCGGCTGGCTGAGGTCGATGGCCAGTCCCTCGACGGGCTGCCCCGCTTCACGGTAGCTTTCCAACTGCTTTTGCAGCAAGTCGTTATCTCGGGCGACGAAAAAAACCTCCGCGCCGAGGCCGAGAAACAGCCGCACGACGGCCTCGCCGATGCCTTTGGTGCCGCCCGTAACGAGGGCTTTCTGGTGGGTTAGGTGGAAGGGATGGGGCATGGGGAAAAGTTTAATGCTCAATAGACTTGTCTTTTAACTGTAAATCAACATTTTACAACCTCTGATTTTGCC
>CAXTIG010000048.1:0-53547 GCA_964244295.1 uncultured Cytophagales bacterium | reverse complement strand
TTGAAGATTTGATTCGTCTGCCCGGTGGCATCCTGCTGCCGCAGGCGGGCACCGGCGTTGGCCCCTTCGGGCTGGATGAATTTGTTGGAGTGCTTGGCTTGGAGGGTGTAGCAGCCGGGGGGGCGGTGGGGGGAGTGCAGGTTTGCTGCTCGTCGGCATACCCCAATTGCAATTTGAGAAAATTAACGCCTTCGGTGGTGACGGTGACGTGGTCTTCGTTCCCGTCTGGGGCGTGGATGGCATCGAAGGGCGTTCTCGACCGTGCGTTGTTCAGGTTAAAATCATTGACGGCACTGGCCCAGTTTCGGCTACTGAAATCGTTGAGGGCAAAGGAACTGACGGTAGGAATGAAGGCGGGGTGGGGGAAACTTCGGAAGGCTTCTATCCGATATAGCCAATAATCATCCCGACTTTCTTTCGCGACTACTTCCAAGACATCGAACCAGCCGCCGGGTAATAAATCAAGACTCCCTTGATTAGCCCCCCGTCCTTTGGCATAACGTTCGGCCCGACCAAAACCGAAAACCGTCAGGGTTTTTCGCATTACCAAACACCGATCTGTGTTGGCTGGACTTGTGTATACCTGCGCTTCCAGCACGCGATCCCGTCCAGCAGCGCAGGATGAAGCTCCAAGAAGACCCCCCACAAAACAACCGACGGGTCCAAATAAACATCCTATTCCTGTACCAGTCCCAAATCCAACACCCAAACAAGTTAACGCACCAGAATTTGTTAACCGGGCTCGAATTCGCAAGGCTTCTGCACAGGCAGGAAAACCCTGACCTGTCCCGTTTTTACTACCGTTGTTGAGGGCGATGCTGCGTAGGCAAGGAGCTTGTGGGAAACCGAGACTGTCGATAGACTTCACGAATCGAGCCCGAAATTCTGGCGCACCGGTTGGAATTTCCGGGTCAACTCCCGCTGGCGGATTTGCATAAGCAGTATAATGGTGGAGCAGCATTTGTCGGGCCGCTGGGGAACTCAAGCGGCCAAGCCCGCCTCTGGCACTTTCGATTCCCAAGCCATTGACGAAATACTCGACCGCCGATTGTACGCCAATGGGGATATTCGCTCCAAGGTGCGGGCTGTCGAACGACACCCATAGTTTGGTATTGTGATTCATGCTGCGGGTCTCCATGTACCGCAGGGCGTACCGGGAAATCAGCCCACCCATGCTTGGACCAACAAGTACAATTTTCTCTGAAGAACCATTGACCTGCAACTGCTGATTCACCATTTGAAGGAGCTTCACCAGTACCATTGCGTTGCGTTCGATGTAATCGGCACCACCATCCCGCTCGACATCGCTACAAACTTCTACCACTTGACTTTCCAGACAAAAGACCTGGTCTTTGGTCTGGCCGAATTCCCGGCGGGTGCATACTTCCTCCATTCGACACGAACTCGTTCGGTAAACCGGAAAGTTGAGGATAATGACATCGTGTTTGTTGTTTTCAAAACCATTGGTACCTCGTCGGAGATTATCCCCAAGATTTCGTAAATCAATTCCGTCCAAATACGTTAATTTATCGCCGTAAATTCCGTAATGACCGGGACGGCTATCTTCTGGATCGAAGCCATCCAGAATGATGATTGGCTTTTGTAATTTGTCTCGACCTTCCGCGTAAAAAGTGATTACATCGCCCTGCCCAAAACCGGGAGACTGCTCTTTATAGCCTTGAAAGGCAACATCCGCTGTTATCCGGGTAGAATCGATGCGGGCAAAATCAAATCTCGGAAACTGAGCGAGGTAGATCGGGTCAAATGGATTGATCGGGCGACATATCTCGCAGAAAGCAACCGCTACCTGAATGGCAGATCGAGTCGTAAATGACGTACCGTTGCTGAGTTGGACGGTCATTACCAGCACTTGATTCCCCGTCGAAGTCGGGCGAAACTCGACCACCGACCCACCCGGAATCAGGATTTTGGTTTCTCCACCAAAGTTTACTTGTACAAACGAAATGGCTGCTCCCCGGTTCATGGTTAAGGCAGACCAACGGGGCAATTGCAGTTTAACCGTACCACTGAAAGTTGCCTTTCCAAGCAGCGCCGCGACATTGCTTTGCTGAAGTTGAACGATTGGGCCTGACCATCCAGGCTTCACGCGGTAATGTCCTGAGCCATCGTCTTCCAGGGCATCAAAGTTTAGTTTGTGAAAAGCCGAAGCCAATATGCCAACTGGAATGATACCGTTTCGGTGGCTTTCCTTGATCAAGCCCTTGAATTGTTCAGGCTTTAGGTGCAGGTTTCGGGAATAAGTGGCATTGTACAACTCGGCGTGAGCCTGTAGAAAATGCCCGTAGTTTGACGTATCGCTGGCCGAAAAGGTACTGAGTTGAGCCGAAGGGAACACCCGGTCGTAAAGAATACCGCTGTTTACCCCCGATAAATCCAGATTTTTCAGGGCCTCATCGACGGCTTTGGTGTACTCGCTTTGAGCGAAAAGGGCAAAGCACAGCCCTACGCTGCTGAGCAGCGTCAGTAAAAGCTTTTTCATAGAAATTAGAGATTGAGAGGTTAATAGGTTAGCGAAGCGTTCTTACATTAATGTCAAACCGACCGTTGGTTATCTCTACTGTCTCATTAGGATTCTTAACATTGGAGCAGCGAAATGAAAAAGTGCCAGAAATAATGCCCGTTTTTGAAAGACCAGATTGAGTAACTGTAACAATACCAGTTGCTTTGGAATTAGTTACATATTGGGATTTAGATTCGGAAAAATACAATCCATAGTTTTTAGGTGTGAATGAAAACGGTTTTATTGGAGTATCTGCATTTAGATCATAATTTCCTATCAAATGAGTACTTAGATAGAAACCGACGGTCTCCCCATTACTTGAATTTGCCTTAATTTCTATTGCGACGAATTCCTTTTTTTGTTCATCATACATGACTACAAACCCTCCTGAAATCGGTTTAGCGCCCGCAAACCCTGGGCCACCGTCTGGTACCCAATTTTTCCCATTGATCTTACATCCAAACGTATTCTTCCCTTCCTGCGTCTCTGGCGGAAGCTTGTCCTTTTGGCAGGTAGAAAATAAAAGCAAAGCGAGAACACTCAGCAGCCCCGGAAGGCGCAGAAACGGCTTTTTCATAGCAAGGAAATTGAAAACTGCGTGAAACGGGGGCGTGTAAACGCGGCGGGCAGAAAGGGGGTTTGGCGGGGGCGGTTTTAAGAGGGAATTAACTTTGCGAAAAGTGTAGGTTTAGTTTGCCAATTCCAAACATTGCTTCCTGTTTATTTTCAGGATATCCGCACCACAAGTTGGCGGCTTTTCTGGATATCCAATTTCGCAAATGAAGGCGGCTCCACCTTCCAACTACTCGCGCCCCGGCGAGCCTCAGCACTGATCCCAGCGGCCTTTCCCCGTGAACGGGCAAGCAGTAAACGTCGGGGAAGCGGCCGCGCTTTTTTTACGCCTGCCCTTCCCATTTTCCCCGCTTCCCCTACCTTTGCGTGATTTTTTCCACGCTTCGGCGGCTTGCCGTCCGGTCTTTCCCAGTCATGCCCAAAAATCCCGCGATTCAATCCGTTCTGATCATCGGCTCCGGCCCCATCATCATCGGCCAGGCCTGCGAATTCGACTACGCCGGCACCCAGGCCGCCCGCTCGCTGCGCGAAGAGGGCATCGAAGTGGCCCTCATCAACTCCAATCCGGCCACGATCATGACCGACCCGGTCACTGCCGACCACGTGTACCTGCTGCCCTTGGAGAAAAAATCCATCGTTGAAATTCTGAAGAAACACCAGGAGATGGGCCGCCCCATCGACGCCGTGCTGCCCACGATGGGCGGCCAGACGGCGCTCAACCTGGCCATCGACTGCGAGCAGGCGGGGGTTTGGAAAAAGTACGGGGTGGGCATCATCGGGGTGGACATCAAGGCCATCGAAACCACCGAAGACCGCGAGAAATTCCGCCTCAAAATGCTCGAACTGGGCATCGGCGTGTGCAAGGGCCGCACGGCGCGGTCGTTTCTCGAAGGCAAGGAAATCGCCCAGGAGATCGGGTTTCCGCTCGTGATTCGGCCTTCGTTCACCCTCGGTGGTACGGGCGGCGGGTTTGCCAACGAAGCCAAAGACTTTGACGAGCTGCTCAACCGGGGCTTGCACGCCTCGCCGGTTCACGAGGTGCTGGTCGAGCAGAGTATTTCGGGTTGGAAAGAATACGAACTGGAATTGCTGCGCGACGGCGCGGGCAATTTCATCATCGTCTGCTCCATCGAAAACTTCGACCCGATGGGCATCCACACCGGCGACTCCATCACCGTCGCCCCGGCCATGACCCTGCCCGATACGCTCTACCAGCAAATGCGCAACCTCGCCATCAAAGCGATGGCGGGCATCGGGCAGTTTGCCGGGGGTTGCAACATCCAGTTTTCGGTCAACCCCGAAAACGACGACATCATCTGCATCGAAATCAACCCCCGGGTGAGCCGATCGTCGGCGCTCGCCTCGAAGGCCACTGGCTACCCGATTGCCAAAATCGCGGCGAAAATGGCGATTGGCTACAACCTCGACGAACTGACGAACCCGATTACCGGCAGCACCTCGGCGTTTTTTGAACCGGCCATCGACTACGTCATCGTGAAGGTGCCGCGCTGGAATTTCGACAAGTTCAAAGGGGCCAACAAGCAGTTGGGCCTGCAAATGAAGTCGGTGGGCGAGGCGATGGGCATCGGGCGGAATTTCCAGGAAGCCCTCCAGAAAGCCTGTCAGTCGCTCGAAATCAAGCGCAACGGCATGGGGGCCGACGGCAAGGGCCTCACCGACCAGGACGCGATTCTGAAAAGCCTCGCCAACCCAAGCTGGAACCGACTCTTCCACATTTACGACGCGTTCAAGGCGGGCATTTCGTTCCGCACGATTCAGAAGCTGACCAAAATCGACAAGTGGTTTCTCTACCAGGTGGAGGAGTTGGTGCAGTTGGAGATCGAGATTGCGAAATACACCCTCGACTCGATTCCGAGGGAGTTGATGCAGGAAGCGAAAGTGAAAGGCTTCGCCGACCGGCAAATCGCCTTCATGCTCGACTGCAAGGAAAGCCAGGTGTACGACAAACGTACCGAACTGGGTATCAAGCGGATCTACAAACTGGTGGATACCTGCGCGGCGGAGTTCGAGGCGAAGACGCCTTACTACTATTCGACGTTTTCGGCGGAGGACGAAACTTCCCGGAATCGGAGCGCCGACCGGTTAAACCCGGAATGGAATTCTTCCGGGAAGTTAGAGGCCAACGAATCCGTTTCCAGCCCCCGCAAAAAAGTGGTCGTGCTCGGCTCCGGTCCCAACCGCATCGGGCAGGGCATCGAGTTCGACTACTCCTGCGTGCATGGCGTACTGGCGGCGAAGGAGGCGGGTTACGAGACGATCATGATCAACTCAAACCCCGAAACCGTCTCGACCGACCCCGACATTTCCGACAAGCTGTACTTTGAACCCGTGTTCTGGGAGCACGTGTACGACATCATCCAGCACGAAAAACCGGAGGGTGTGATCGTGCAACTCGGCGGGCAAACGGCGCTGAAACTGGCCGAAAAACTCCACAAATACGGCATCAAAATCCTGGGCACGAGTTACGAAGCGCTCGACCTGGCCGAAGACCGGGGGCATTTTTCGACGCTGCTGAAGGAAAACGACATTCCTTATCCCCAATTCGACACCGTCGATACCGCCGACCACGCCGCCGAGGTGGGCCGGGCGTTGGGCTACCCGCTGCTGGTGCGGCCCAGCTACGTGCTGGGCGGGCAGAGCATGAAAATCGTGATCAACGAAGAAGAACTGGAACAGCACGTGGTGGACATCCTGCGCGACATTCCCGGTAATAAAATCCTGCTCGACCACTTTCTCGAAAACGCCATCGAAGCCGAAGCCGACGCCATCTGCGACGGCGAAGACGTGTACATCATCGGCATCATGGAGCACATCGAACCGGCGGGCATCCACTCCGGCGACTCCTACGCCGTGCTGCCGCCCTTCGATTTGAGCGAGAACGTGATTCAGCAAATCGAGGCGCACACCCGCAAAATCGCGCTGGCGCTGCGTACGGTGGGGCTGATCAACATTCAGTTTGCCATCAAAAACGAAATCGTGTACATCATCGAGGCCAACCCCCGCGCCTCGCGCACGGTGCCGTTTATCTGCAAAGCCTACCAGGAACCCTACGTCAACTACGCCACGAAGGTGATGCTGGGCGACAAAAAAGTGAAAGATTTCGATTTCAAGCCGGTGAAAAAAGGCTACGCCATCAAGGTGCCGGTGTTTTCGTTCAACAAATTCCCGAACGTCAACAAGGAACTCGGCCCCGAAATGAAATCCACCGGCGAAGCGATTTACTTCATCGACGACCTCAGCGACGACTACTTCCGGCAGGTGTACTCGGAGCGGAATTTGTACTTGAGCCGCTGAGGAACAGCCGGTAAGGATTACCTGCTTAAGAACAGCCGCTGAGGAACAGCCGCTTGGAAGCAGATTTTTTAGGTTTCGACTGGCTATTTGTAGATTTGAGAAAAAGAAAACCAACGCAGCGATGGAAGCCATTACGCTCTCGTTCCGACACGTGGAGGGGTTTAGCGATGAGGAATTTTACTATTTCTGCCTTGACAACCCCAGCCTAACCTTTGAACGCAACGCCGAGGGGCAATTGATTCTCATGCCAAACACCGGAGGAACGACCGGGTTGCGTAACTCGGAAATCAATTTTCAACTCAATTACTGGAATCGGCTGTCGAAAACCGGCGTGGTGTTCGATTCTTCCACCACATTCCGCTTGCCCAGCACTGCTATGCGTTCACCCGATGCTGCCTGGGTAAGTCGGGGGCGATGGGAAGCCCTGAGCGAAAAAGAACGGCGACAATTTCCGCCACTCTGTCCAGACTTTGTAATTGAACTCCGTTCAGAAACCGATTCGCTGAAAAGTTTGAAAGGAAAGATGAAGGAATGGGTATCGAACGGCTGTCGGTTGGGCTGGCTAATTGATCCTAAAGAGCGGAAAGCCTACGTGTATCACCCGGAGCGGGAGGTCGAAACGATTGCCTTTCAGGAATCAGTGTTGTGGGGGGAAGACGTTTTACCAGGGTTCGAACTTGATTTGCAACCATTGTAAGGTTTCCAAGTCAGATCGATGGTATGCCTGTGTTTGGTTCGAAGCGAAACCCGGAACCGCCCATTAAGCAGTTCGGGGTTTCCTTTTTTTGCGACTCACGCCAACAACTCCCCCACCACAAACTGAAAATCCGGCACGATGGGCGCGGCGGAAATCATCTCGCTGCCTTTGTACGCCTTCGATTCGTCCGGGGAGGTGTACACGTAGATTTTTTGGCGTTTCGGAGCGATGTACCAGACCAGTTGCGCCCCGCCGTCGAAGTAATCTTGCAGCCTTTCCAAGACATCCCCGTGCGTTTCGGTAGAAGATAAAATCTCGATGGCGAACACCGTGCCGACCCGGTTTCCCTCGCGAATGGCCTGCAACTGGTTCATTGAAAAATACGTCAGGTCAGGAATTCGCTTCCGAAATTCATCTACGTACGAATCCGTTTTCGCCATCAGTACGTCACCGCGTTGGAAAGCCGTCGTTTGAAAAAAACGTCGGAACAGAAACGCGTACAGGTATGCCTCCGTCTGCTTAACGGACTCCTTCCGAATCAACCTTCCCCAAACAAATTCGTAATTGCCATCCATCGAATGCCGCCGGTCCCACCGCTCGAATTCCTCGACAGTCTTGAAAACGGGCAACGCTTCGATGACTGGTAGCATGGCTTTATTCGTCAGTTGATAACCAAAGATAGAGAAACTTTCGGGTGGGGGTCGTTACTTCGCCCAAACGCTTTTCAACGATGTCTTTCCCCACCATCACCCTCAACAACGGCGTCGAAATGCCGCTTCTCGGCCTCGGCGTGTACGCCCCGCGCCACAACAACGAAGTCCAGCAGGCCGTGGAGTGGGCGCTTGAAGCGGGTTGCCGCCTCCTCGACACGGCGAGCATTTACGGCAACGAGCGCGAGGTAGGCGCGGCCCTGCGGGCGAGTGGTCTGCTGCGTGGGGAGGTGTTCCTCACCACCAAAGTCTGGAACGACGACCAGGGTTTCGAGTCCACCCTCCGAGCCTACGACCGCAGCCTCGAAAAGCTGGGACTGGACGCAGTGGATTTGTACCTCGTTCACTGGCCCGTTCGGGAAACGCGTCGCCAGACCTGGCAGGCGCTCGAACGGCTCTATGCCGAAGGCCGCGTCCGCGCTGTTGGCGTTTCCAACTACTACCCACCGCACCTGGACGAACTTTTAGAAACCGCCGAAATCACGCCCGCCGTCAATCAGTTTGAGTTTAGCCCGTACTGCAACCCGCCCGGCGTGGTGGACTATTGCCGGGCCAGAGGCATCCAGCCCGAAGGCTACGCGCCACTGGTGCGGGGGCAAAAGCAAACCGACCCGCGCCTGGTCACCATCGCCGAGCGGCACGGCAAAACCACCTTTCAGGTGCTGGTGCGATGGTCGCTCCAGCAGGGCTTGGTAACGATTCCGAAGTCGGTGCGGCGCGAGGGGATTCGGGAAAATTTCGAGGTGTTCGATTTTGAATTGACAAGTGAAGAAATGGCCGCCATGAACACCTGGCACGACAACACCCGCGTGGCCTGGGACCCGATGGCGTTTTAGTTTTCAGTGCAGCAACTGAAAACTGGAAACCGTAAACTAAAAACTTTCGATCGTATTTTTGGATACACCTCAGCCCCTTGCCGATGGAAGCCCTCGCCCTCCAGAAGTTGACATACCGGGAATTCAGGGAAATGGAATTCGACGAAGACGACCGTTTCCACTACGAACTCCTCGACGGTGCCATGTACAAGAAATCCTCTCCTTCGCCTCAACATCAGCGCCTCTCCAGGCTCCTGCTCCGTGCAATCGATACCCTCGTCACCGAAAAAAACTTGGGTGAGGTTTTTTATGCCCCCCTCGACGTTTCCCTCGACGAGTACAACGCCCCCCAGCCCGACCTGGTGTTCGTCTCCACCGCGAAGCAGCACCTCGTCACCCGCGACGGCATCCGGGGTGCGCCGGATTTGGTGGTGGAAATCATTTCACCATCGTCGGTGAAAATCGACCGCTTCAAAAAACGGGACATTTACGAACGCTTTGGCATTCCCGAGTACTGGCTGGTCGATCCGCAGAATCAGACGGTGGAAGTGTATGTACTCGCGGAGGCGGGCCGCTACGAGTCGTTCTGCGTCGCCTCGGTACTCGACATCGACGAGGGCACTTCGTTCCCGATTACTTCAACCGTACTGACCGAATTGCAACTCGACATCCGGCAGCTTTTCTAAGCGTGTTTTTCAAAAAAAGCGGGCGTTCCGACCAGTGTCGGAACGCCCGCTTTGCGTTTGGTCAGGCCGCTTTTCAGAAGCCCAGGCCTACCGCCATTCCCCGCACGTTCATCGGGAAATCAGCCACTTTCGTCGTTGCGCCCGTGTTCAGGTCAACGGTGTAAATGCTCGACGTCAGGCTGAATTTGGCCAGCAGGTAGGCCGTGCCGCTGGTACCACCGATGTCGAAGCCGTTGCCCGCTTCGGCGTTGATGTTCAGGTTGCCCACTTCCACCAGCGTTCCGTCGTTGGGCGGCATCTGCCGGTAGAGTTTGTCCGTGTTGCTGTCGATGACGTACAGCACTGTGGAGCCGGGAGGGGTAATCGGGACGAAGTTGTTGGTGTACGCCGCCGCTGTTACGCTGGGGCTACCGGGATTGAGGTTGCCGTCGGTGGCCGAAAGCGTGCCATCGTTGGGATTGAGGCGCAGGTTCTGGCCCGTGTTGCTCACCACCCGAATGCGGTCGACGGTGGGGTTGAAATCAAACCCGAAATCGGTGCCTGCGAGGGTGAATAGCCCCGCCGAACCCACCGGCGTAGCCACCCCCGACGAGGCGTTGATGGTGTACAACCGGCTGCTGCTGCCCAAGGCGTACAGTTGCCCATTGAGCGGGCGGAAGTCGATGCCCAGGACGGTTTCACCCGCTGTCACCAACCCAGTGATAGGCCTCGAAGCAGGTGTACCCACGTTGGTCGGATTGAAAATCAGCAGGCTGTTCGATTCGCTCACGGCGTAGGCCACGGGGTTGGTCGGAATGGCGAGGCCAATGACGCCCCCCGTCGGCAGGTCGCCGAGTTTCTGGGCTTTGCCCGTGGCCAGGTCGATGTAATCGAGTTCCCATTTTCCGTCAAATTCCACCGAAGCGATGGAGCCACTGTTGTCGGGCGAAATATCGAAGCCGCCCACGTTGGTGATGGGCAGGCCGAGCGGACCAACGTCAACCAGCTTCCCGTCGTTAGGCGGATCCTGCTTGTAGAGCCGGTCGGTTACGGGGTCGATGTCGTAGAGTACGGTGGTACTGGCTCCGGCGAAACTATTGGTGTAAGCCACAGCCCCGATGGACGGGGTACCGCCCACGCCGCCATTGATGGGGCCGTCCATAATCATCACCGCTCCCGTTTCGGGGTTAAGGCGCAGGTTCTGGCCGTTGTTGGTGACGAGACGAATGCGATCCACGGTTGGGTTGAAGTCAAACCCGGCCACACTGCCGTTGATCAAGGGTGAGAATTGGCCCCCAATGGCCCGCGCCAGGCCCGTTGCGGGGTTGATGACGTAAATCCGGCTGCTGCTGCCCAGGCCGTAAAGCTGCCCCGTGGCGGGACGGAAGTCGATGGCCAGGAGGTTTTCTCCGCCCTGTAAACCCGTAACTGACACGGTGGCCGAGGCGGTTTCGGAACTCTGGGTGTTCAGCGTCAGCAGTTGGTTGCCACTGGTCAGGCCGTAAAATACCCCGGCGGGGCGGGGCTGTGGCGGAACCCGGTGGTCGGTGCAAGCCGAAACGACGGCGAACGTGGCGGCGGTCAGGAGGACGGCGAGGCGCGCACTCCGGGAATTTTCGATAGGCATGAGTTGATTGATAAAAATTGAGATGGTGAACGAAAGAACTGACCCGTGAAAACGGGGTTAATCACTTCCCGGAAGAAGAGCACCGTGTTTCGCAAAAAAGCGTACCAACCAGCGGGTTGATAGGGCCTTAGCGCCATAAACCAGACTGATTTTATCGGGAAGGCGGGCAGTTTGGACACACGGCGACGGAGTCGTCCGGGCCGGTCAACCGCCCAGATTTACGGCAACCGCTTCATCGCGGTTTTACCCCGGCAAGAATTTTTTGATTTTTTTTAGCGAGACCGCCCGGCGTTCCAGGTTTTCCGCAGCCCCAGGAACGCCCCCAAAGTCGGCGGGTACAGCCGCCCGGTATCCCAGGCCACCCGGCCCGTCAGGTCGGCCCCACCCAGCCAGTCCACGGGAAGCCGCACGTCGAGCAGGGAAGAAAATTGCGGAACGACTTCCGAAAACGGCACGGAGTAGGTGCCAAAATTTCGACTGTACGAAAGCTTAAGCCCCATCAACACCCGCCCTGCGAGCAGCGCCTCGGCTCCGGCGTGGTAGGCTTCGACGCGGTTGTTGGGGAAAAAAAACCCGGCGCGAAGCCCCGGAACTACCTCAGAAGCCAGTGGCAGGAAGGGCGTACCCAGTGCCCGGTCGAAGTACGACCACCCCTCCACGTACTGCGAATGGTTGAAGTAATTGTCGCCCCCCTTGAAGCGTGACCCCGCGATATCGAACGACGACCCCGCCTGGTTTTTGGTGTACAGCCATTCCAGCAGCACGCGCCGCAGTTGAAACCGCGCCGTACCACCGCGCTCGTTGCGCCAGCGTAGGCCGTACAGCCCGTCGGGCAGGTTGAGAAACAGCAGCCCGGAGGTATCCTCGAACGGATGCTGGTTGTAAAAAAGCAGTGAACTGCCGCGCAGGCGCAGGTCGAGGGCAATGTCGTAGTGACCCACGTGATTGCCGATGCGGTTTTCACCGTCGAAACCGGTGTAGCGACCGTTGCGTTGTTCGTCCGAAATTTTGCCCAGCACCACGCCCCGCAGGTAGTCGCCCAGGTCGGTGGTGAGTTTGCCGTTTACGGCGAAGGGACTGGTTTTCAAGTAGTCGGCCTGACCGCCCCACTGCACGTGGTGAACGAGGCCCAGGTGCAGGTGCAACCGCGCGGCGGGCTTGCCGAACCGCCCGTACAGCGCTTTCTGGTGCAGAAACGCCCCCCGAATGTAGGGCGCGTTATACCAGCCGTGGGCGTAAAATCCCTTCAGAGCCACAAAACTTCCGAGAAAGTTCAGCGGCAGGTACTCCGGCACGGCCAGTTGAATTTTCGGCATGGGCAACGCGTTGCCCGACCAGGAAATCCCGCCGGAGGTCAGCGTGGTATCCAGGATGCCGAGCACTTCCCGGCGGCGGCCCGCCCAGAGTTCGACCATACCGTACCGGATTTTGGCGTAGGCTTCGGGCAGCAGCAGTTGCCGCGTGGCCCCTCCATTGCCGACGACTTCCGCGCTAAAACCCCAGTCGAACCGCCGCTGTCGGGGTAGCGTATCCCTCCGGTAGTCGAGGCGGCCCCCCAAGCGCAACGTCCCGGTTGGCGACTCGCCCGGCACGGTGCCGAACTGGTTGGCCCGTAGCCAGAACGGCGTTTGCCGCGCCGAGGAAGCCAGCCCACCAAGTTCGGCGTAGCCCGTCGGGAGGCGCGACTGCGCCCGCAACGCCGATCCGGCGAGCAGTAACGTCAGCACAAGGACGATGGGTCTCCAGATTTTTTTTTTGGTAAAAACAGGTTTCATACGAGCGTGAACTTCGGGTAGTTTACGAAAAAAGGAGGCAACTGGTTTGAGCCGAAAACGTTATCCGCGCTACTTTTGCCCCCATGCACCCCACCGACTGGCTCGGCATCGCCCAGCGCCTCAACGCCCTTGCTCAGGCGGGCCTCACCTACGCTCAGAGCGCCTACGACGGAGAGCGCTACGCCGAAATTCGCGCCCTCAGCGTGCAGATGCTCAGCAACCTGACCGACGAACCCATCGAAAAAATCGCCCCGCTCTTCGCCGCCGGGCAGGGCGAATATCCAACGCCGAAGGTAGACATCCGGGCGGTGGTGTTTCGTGGCACCGACGAAATTCTGATGGTGCAGGAAAAAATAGACGGCCTGCGCTGGACCCTCCCCGGCGGCTGGGCCGACGTGGGCTATTCGCCTTCGGAGGTGGCGGTGAAGGAAGTACAGGAAGAAACCGGCCTCAGCGTCCGGCCCCTCCGGTTGCTGGCAGTGTTTGACAAAAAACAGCATCCGCACCCGCCGCAGCCCTGGTACGTGTACAAATTTTTCATTCGCTGCGAAGTAACGGGCGGTGAAATTACGACCGACATCCACGACATCGGCGAGGTACGCTGGGTGCATCGGTCTGAAATTCAAACGCTTTCGCTATCCGTCGACCGTACTACCGTTTCACAGATTGAAACGATGTTTACTTTTGCAACAAATCCCAACGCAGCCGCGTTGTGCGACTAAACTTTTTAAGAGTAGAGAGAGGAGAGAATAGAGTTGAGAGAAAAGACATTGGTTCCAATGTTTTCTCTATCCTCTCAACTCTATTCTCTCTACTCTCTACTCTACTATGAAGTTTCTTCTCACGCTCATCCTCATTTTCGTACTCGTCCCGCCGTTGCTGCGGCTGGCGTTGCGGTTTTTTATCAGCAACCAGGTCAGTAAAGCCCAGCGGCAGGTGGCCGAGCAGCAACGCGCCGCCCAGCGCCGCGAGGGCCGCACTCAGGTAGATACGCCGCCCGCCCGGAAAGATTCGTTTAGGGGTGGGGAGTACGTGGATTACGAGGAAATTAAGGATTGACGAATGCTCTCGGCCATGCCCCCGACCGTTATTGATGCGACCTCCCGCCTGAGGGCCTTCAGGCGACTCATGCAGGTAGCCAGCAAGTTCTACCACACCAATCCCCTCATCCACCCCGCAACATGGATCTTGGCAGCGAGGACGTACAAGATTTACTGCGTGCCTTCAACCAACATGGTGTCCGTTACCTCCTTGTGGGTGGATTCGCGGGCTTAATGTACGGCCATAACCGCACCACGCATGATTTGGACGTTTGGGTAGAACGCGGCGGCGAAAATCGCCAGCGGCTGGTGAGGGCTTTGCGCGAAGCGGACGTTGCCGGGGCTGAATTTCTAAAAGACAGTCCGCTGCTTTTCGACTGGAGTTCCTTTCAATTTGGCGAAGGCAGTTTTGAATTGGATTCACGAGAAGAACTTCACGCGTTTCGCGCCTCGGAGTTTAACGATTGCTTTCAGAGGGCCGTGCCAACCGAGTTCGACGGCGTTCCGTTTCGGGTGCTTCACCTGAACGATTTGATTCGTGAAAAACGGAGTACGGGTCGCGCCAAAGATTTGGGTGATGTCGAAGAACTCGAAAAAATTGCCCAGCGCCGCGCCGAGTGAGTACCGCCCAGGCCCTCTTTCGCTTCCTGACGGAGCAGCTTTCTCCAGCCTACGACCGCCCCGAAGCGCAGGCCATTGCCTACCGCCTGATCGACCAGTTCCTGCACCTTTCCCGCACCGACGTTTTACTCGACAAACCTCTCCCGCCCCAACCCGACTGGCACCCTCTGCTGGCCCGCCTCCGGGCGCACGAACCACTGCAATACGTGCTGGGCGAGGCAGCTTTTTACGGCAGAACGTTCCGGGTCACGCCCGCCACGCTCATCCCCCGGCCTGAGACGGAGGAATTAGTACGTTTGGTAATTGACAAAATTCCCAACTCTCAATTCTCAATTCTCAATTCTCAATTCTCAATTTTAGATGTCGGCACCGGCAGCGGCTGCATTGCCATAACGCTGGCGCTCGAACTGCCCGGCGCGGCAGTTTCGGCCTGGGATATTTCGGAAAATGCCCTCGCCGTAGCCCGGCAAAACGCCGAACGCCTCGGCGCGAACGTGCAGTTCGAGCAGCAGGATGCGTTAAATTCTCAATCACGCGGCGAACCGTTCTCAATTCTCAATTCTCAATTCTCAATTCTAGTTTCCAATCCCCCCTACGTAGCCCGCGCCGAAGCCGCCGCCATGCGGCCCAATGTACTCGACCACGAGCCGCACCTGGCCCTGTTCGTGCCCGACGACGACCCGCTCCTTTTTTACCGGGCCATCGCCCGGCTGGGCGCGGCGAGCCTGGTGAGCGGTGGATTGATTTTCGTAGAAATCAACGAACGGTTCGGGGTGGAAACGGCGGCGGTGTTTGCTGAAGCCGGATTTACTTCGGCGGAAGTGGTCGTGGACTTATCGGGGAAAGACCGTTTCGTGCGGGCGGTTTGGTGAAGAGTTTCTGGCGGGCTACACCCCGCCCAACCAACGTATGAAAGCATTTTACACAATCGGCCTGCTAATACTCTCCAACTTTTTTATGACCCTGGCCTGGTACGGGCATTTGCAGTTCAAAAACTACCCGACGCTCGCCAAACTGGGCCTCTGGGCGGTGATATTCATTAGTTGGGGACTGGCCTTTTTCGAGTACATTTTTCAGGTGCCCGCCAACAAGATCGGGTTCCGCGAGAACGGCGGGCCGTTTTCGATGTTCGAGTTGAAGACGATTCAAGAAGCCGTGTCGCTGCTGGTATTTACGCTGACGACGGTATTTATTTTTCGTACCGAAAAACTCGCCTGGAATCACCTCCTCGGCTTCGCGCTCATCGTGCTGGCGGTGTACGTGATTTTTAGGAAATGGTGAATAAAAGAAGGAGCGAGGAGTCAGGAGCGAGGAGTGAATAGAAAAACAAGATGCCTTTTTACTCACTCCTCGCTCCTTCTTCAAGTTGCGTTTTCGGGCGGAAAAACCTACTTTCGGCCTCGCCAAACGAATCTTTTGCATGGCCGACGTTCAAACATCCCCCCAGTTGCAGCGCAAAGTCCGGCAGGTACTGGCCGAGATGAGCAAGGTCGTGGTGGGGCAGGAACGCCTGCTCAACCGCCTGCTGGTGGGCTTGTTTACGGGCGGGCACATCCTCCTCGAAGGCGTACCGGGATTAGCCAAAACCCTGACCGTCAACACGCTGGCAAAGGTGCTCAACCTTGACTTCCAGCGCATCCAGTTCACCCCCGACCTGCTGCCCGCCGACCTCATCGGTACGATGATTTACGACCGGCGGCTCGATGATTTCAAAGTACGACAGGGGCCGATTTTTGCCAACCTGATCCTGGCCGACGAAATCAACCGCGCCCCGGCCAAAGTGCAGTCGGCCCTGCTCGAAGCCATGCAGGAGCGTCAGGTGACCATCGGCGACGAGACCTTTCCGCTCGACAAGCCTTTCCTGGTCATGGCCACCCAAAACCCCGTGGAGCAGGAGGGCACTTTCCCCCTGCCCGAAGCCCAGGTGGACCGTTTCATGCTCAAGGTGTTCGTGGATTACCTCGAAAAAAGCGACGAACTCGAAGTGATGCGCCGCATGGCCAACATGGAGTTCGAGTACGAAATAAAACCCATCCTGAACCGGGAAGACATTTTCGCCATCCGCCACGAAATCAACCAGATTGGCATCAGCGAAACCCTGGAGCGCTACATCATCGAACTGGTGTTTGCCACGCGCCGCCCCTTGCAGTACGGGCTGAAAGACGAAGCCCGGTACATCCAATACGGGGCCTCGCCCCGCGCCAGCATCGCCATCAACTTGGGGGCGAAGGTGCTGGCCTATTTCGATGACCGCGACTACGTGCTGCCCGAAGACATCAAGGAAATCGCCCCCGACGTGCTCAACCACCGCATTCTGCTCAACTACGAAGCCGAAGCCGACGGCATCACCACGCCGCAGGTCATTGAGACGATTTTGCGAAGGGTGGCGATTGGCCGTTAAGGTGGCGCCGACCTCCGGTCGGCGTTTGGTTGTCAGCCAGGTAGCCAGGTGCGTTGCCGGAACGCGAGCACCGACCAGAGGTCGGTGCCACCTTTTATTTCAGCACGTAACTCAGCGCCTCGGCATTCTCCCCAATCCAGTCGTGAATTTCCGTCACGATTTGCTTCATTCCGATTTGCGGTGCCCAGCCCGTCAGGGCCGTCACTTTTGAGTTGTCGGTCACGTACAGCCGGATGTCGGCGGCGCGGTTTTCGGGAATCGAACTGATGGGAATGGTCTTGCCGGTCACTTCCTGGCAAAGTTTCGTCAGTTCCTGCAACGAAGCGCTCACTGCCACCCCACCCCCGGCGTTCAGGATTTCCCCGTTCACGGCGTCGAGGTGGTGGAGTTGCCAGTCCACCAGCCGGTAGAGGTCGGCGACGTGGAGCATATCGCGGGTTTGCTTGCCGGTGCCGCCGTAGCCGATGTAGGCCAGGGGTTGTTCGTAAAAATGCCGGGCGACCCACAGCACCATCACGCCCTGGTCCACCTTGCCCATTTGCCAGGGTCCGGTGATCACCCCGCAGCGGTCGATGACCGTTTTCAGGCCGTAAAATTCGTTGTACTCCTGAATCAGCAGTTCGGAGGCCAGTTTGGTCGCGCCGTAGAGCGAACGCGCCCCGTCGAGCGGAAAATCTTCGGCGATGCCCTGGGCCGAAACGCCCCGCACGGGCTGTTCTTCGGCGAGGGCGAAGCGGGTTTCTGCTTCGACAAAATTCAGTTTTTCAATCGTCTTAATCGGGTACACCCGGCTCGTGGACAGAAACACGAACGCCGCCCGGTGCTTGAGCGCGTAGTTGAGGCAGTTGATGGTACCGAGCAGGTTGGTGTTGATGAGGTAGTCGGGTGTCCCGTTCAGCCCGGCCAGTACGGAAGGCTCGGCGGAGGCTTCGATGACGGCATCCACCGGCGGCAGGGCATCAAAATCTTCCTTCGAACGGATGTCGCCGTGGACGAACTGCACGCCCGCTTTCTGGAGTCGGGCCAGGTTCAATTCCGAACCCCGGCGTTTGAGGTTGTCGAGGGCGAAAATTTGATACGCTGGGTAATTCTTTTTCAACGAAACCGCCAGCGAGGAGCCAACGAACCCGGCTCCACCGGTGATGAGGATGTTCATAGTTTTTGGGAGAAAGGAAAGGGGAAAAGGCATTAAAAAAACCTCTCCCTGAAGACCTTGAAGGTATTTTGGATTTCGCTTTTCATGAAAAAACGTTGTCACGCTGAGCTGGTCGAAGCGCCTTTTTCACAATCAAAAGGCGCTTCGACCAGCTCAGCGTGACAACGTTTTTTTCCACTTTTTTAAAAATCTTAAACCGGTTTGTTCGTCAATGCCCCATCCACCCGTCGCCAAATACCCAGCGGGTTGTTGGCCTTCAATTCATCAAGCAGCAGCGTTTCCGGGAAATCCTGGTAACACACGGGCCGGGTGAAGCGAAAAATCGCCGCCGTGCCGACCGACGTGCTGCGCGAGTCGGTCGTGGCGGGGAAGGGACCGCCATGAACCATCGCCGAGGCCACTTCCACGCCCGTTGGGAAGCCATTGATGATCAGCCGCCCGACTTTGGTTTCCAGAATCTCAATCAAATCGGCGTATTCGGCCAAATCCTCCGGCGTACCGTGGAGCGTGGCCGTGAGGTGGCCGTGCAGATTGCGGGCGAACGCCAGCGTCTGCGCCTTGTCGTCGGCCACGACGGCCACCGACGAGGGGCCGAAGACTTCCTCCGTCAGTTCGGGGTTCGCCAGCGCCGCCGCCGCCGTCGTGCGGAGCAGTTGGGGCGTAACCGTGCCGGGTTCGCCCGTCAGTTCGGCGAGGGTGAGGCGCTCGGTGCCGCCGACCAGGCCCAGTTTGCCGATGCCGTTGGCGTAGGCTTGCCGGATGCCGCTCGTGAGCATCACGCCGGGGGCGGTGGCGCTGAGTTTTTCCCCAACGGTTTTCACAAAATCACTCGTTTCGGAAAGGGTCGGCACCACGAACACGCCGGGGTTGGTGCAAAACTGCCCCACGCCCAGCGTGATGCTGCCCGCCAGCCCCGCCGCCAGCACCGCGCCGCGTTCGCGCAGGGCACCGGGCAAGATGAAAACCGGGTTGGTGCTGCCCATTTCGGCGTACACCGGAATCGGATCCGGGCGGCGCACGGCGGCATCAAACAGTGCCTTACCGCCCCGGTACGAGCCGGTAAACCCGATGGCCTTCACGAGTGGATGCTGCACCAGCGCCATCCCCACTTCGGTACCCGCACCCTGCACGAGCGAGAATGTCCCGTCGGGCAGGCCGCAGGCTTCGACGGCCCGCACGATGGCCCCGGCCACGAGTTCGCAGGTGGCGGGATGGGCCGGGTGCGCCTTAAATACCACCGGACACCCGGCGGCCAGCGCCGAAGCCGTGTCGCCCCCGGCGACCGAAAAAGCCAGCGGAAAATTGCTCGCGCCAAATACCCCCACCGGGCCAAGTGCCCGTTGCATTTGCCGCAGGTCGGGTTTGGCAGCGGGTTGACGGTCGGGCAGGGCGGTGTCGAGGCGGGCATCCACCCAGGAACCTTCGCGGAGCAGATCGGCGAAGAGTTTTAGCTGACCCACTGTGCGGCCCCGTTCGCCGGTCAGGCGGGGCAGCGGCAGGGCGGTTTCGAGGCTGGCGATCTGAAGTAATTCATCGCCCAGCGCGACGATTTCTTCGCTGATTTTTTCGAGAAAAATGGCTTTTTCAACGCCCGATTTTTTACGAAAAACGGCGAACGCCGCTGCTGCTTTTTCGACCGCTTGGCCTACTTCAGCGGGCGTGGCTTCGTAAAAATGGGTAGGCAGGGCCTCGCCGGTGGCGGGGTTGAAGCCCTGAAAAGTTGGCTGTCCCTCGGCGGAGCGCGAGGAGCCGAGGAAGTGGTGTCCGGTTAATTCCATTTATTTTTTGGGAAAGAACTGGGGTCACCCTGAGCGGAGTCGAAGGGTGTGCGGCAGGTCAGCGCTGGCCCACCGCACACCCTTCGACTCCGCTCAGGGTGACCCCGCTACTTTAAGCGTTTACAACATTCACCAGCGTCCCGATCCGCTCGATGGTGATGCGGATTTCGTCGTTGGCCTGGAGGGTGAAGGGGTGGTCGGGCACGATGCCGGTGCCGGTCATCAGGAACACGCCCGTCGGGAAGGAGTTTTCCCGGAACAGGTAACCGATGAGTTCGTCGAAGCGGCGTTTGATGCGGTCGATGGTGATGTCGCCGTAAAACACGGCCTCGCCGTCGCGGTGGATGAGCAACTCAATTTTCGTCGTTGGTGACAGTGGCTCGTCGGTCACGAAAATACCCGGCCCCAACCCGGCGCAGCGGTCGTACACTTTGGCCTGGGGCAAATACAACGGGTTTTCGCCCTCGATGCTGCGCGAACTCATGTCGTTGCCGACGGTGTAGCCAATCAATTTCCCGGAGGGCGAAACCACGAGCGTGAGTTCGGGTTCGGGCACGTCCCAGGTCGAATCCTTACGGATGTTGACCCCGCCGCCGGTGCCTACGGCGTGGTGGGCGCTGCCTTTGAAAAACAGTTCGGGGCGCTCAGCGTCGTAGACTTTGTCGTAAAACGTGGCCCCGCCGGAGGCCTCGGATTCTTCCATCCGGGCCATTTTGCTGCGCTGGTACGTCACGCCCGAGGCCCAGATTTCCTGGCTACCGATGGGCGCTTCGAAGGCCTGGGCGGAAAGCCATTCGGCCCCGCCGACGGGTTGGAGCCGGGCTTGTTCGGCGTTCAGGTACCCGGCCAAATCGTCGCGCACGAGCAGCGAATCCCACTCGTCTTCGAGTTGGTAGGCGAAGTTGTCGTACTGGAGAATTGGACCGGAGGAGGTTTTATACAGGTGCATATAGGAAAAGCCCCCCAACCCCCGAAGGGGGAGTTACGTTGCTGAACGTTTTTTAAGCCCCCTTCGGGGGTTGGGGGGCTTTTTTTAGGCGTGAATCCGCTTCAATCGAACGTTTTCGGCGGGGCGGATGATGAGGGGCACTTTCTCGACTTTCACCGAACTGCTATCCAGGCCAAACCACTTGTCTTCGGAGTTGGTGAACGACTTGATAAAAAAGTACGCCTCCATCGTAATGCGCTCGAAGAAAGGCAGTTCGTTTTCGTAGGAAAGAAATTTTTCGAGCACGACAAACCGGAAATCGCCAATGACGTTTTGCTTGCTCAGCGATTCGTAGCGGCTGGTGATATCGACCTCCTTGTTTTTCACCATGTCTTCAATGACCCGCCGGAAGTAGAGGTTAATGCGTTGTTCCACCCGGAAACCGAGTTTGAAGGTCACTTTCACAGCGTCGTCGGGCGCAATGATGTTCACCTTGTACTCCATCGTGTAAGGGTCATCGACAGTGTCCACGTGGACGAACCAGTAGATATCGGCACGTTTGGGGCGTTTCTGAAAAATGGAGTAAATGATTTTCGACTCGATTTCGCTCGTGCGCGAGGCGTTGCTCATAAACACCAGGTGGGTGGCGTACTTAGGAATACTTTCATCGTGGCTCAGTTCGCGCAGTGGTTCGATGTACTGGTCGAGTTTGACGTACTCCGTCAGGCGGGCTTTGATGTTGAAGGCCCGCAGCCAGATGACCATCACGGAGGCGATGGTCGTTCCAATGACCAGCGACACCCAACCGCCGTGGGTAAATTTGAGCAGGTTAGCCACCAGAAACGAGCCTTCGATGGTCAGGTATACAGCCAGAAACAACAACACGCCCCACATATTAAAGCGGTGGGTGTAGAGGTAATACGACATCAGGACGGTGGTCATCAGCATCGTCAGGGTGATGGCCAATCCGTAGGCCGCTTCCATGTTCGACGATTCGCGGAAGTACAACACGATGCCTACGCAGCCCATCCAAAGCAGCAAATTGACGCTCGGTACGTACAACTGCCCTTTCTGGTCGGAGGGAAAAACCAACCGCACTTTCGGCCAGAGGTTGAGCCGAATGGCTTCGCTGATGAGGGTAAACGAACCCGAAATCAGGGCTTGGCTGGCAATGATAGCGGCAATGGTGGCAACGCCGATGCCCGGTAGCAGGAACCACTCAGGCATGAGTTCATAAATGGGCTTGCGTCCGTCGAGAGTTTGCCCGGCCTGCGAAATAAGCCAGGCCCCTTGCCCGAAATACTGAAGCAGCAGGCAGGTTTTCACCAGCACCCAACTCACCCGGATGTTGTTTCGCCCACAGTGGCCCAGGTCGGAGTAAAGGGCCTCGGCTCCCGTGGTACAAAGAAAAACGGCCCCCAACAGCCAAAACCCGCCGGGCCGCTCAAAAAGTAATTCATAGCCATAGTACGGGTTTATCGCCCGCAGAATCGTCCAGTCGCGCGAAACCCAGATGATGCCCAGGACACCCAGCATCCCGAACCAAACGAACATGATGGGGCCGAACGAGCGCCCCACGACTTTTGTCCCCAGGGCCTGAATCAGAAACAGAAGGGTCAGAATCCCGATGACAATGGGAATGATGTAGGCATCGAGGTGGGGATACTGAATTTTCAGCCCTTCCACGGCGGAAGCCACCGAAATGGGTGGCGTGATGATGCCATCGGCCAGGAGGGCCGAACCGCCCAAAATAGCCGGGATAGTAAGCCAGCGGGCGTGACGGCGCACGAGGGTATAAAGGGCGAAGATCCCCCCTTCACCCCGGTTGTCGGCCCGGAGAATGAGGATGACGTACTTAACGGTCGTTTGAAGGGTAAGGGTCCAGAAAATGCAGGAAAGTGCCCCCAACACCAGGTCTTCGGTGATGACGGCCTTGTCGATAACCGCCGTCATCACGTACAACGGCGAGGTGCCAATGTCGCCGTAAATGATTCCGAGCGCCACCAGCAACCCCGCCGCTGAGACTTTATCGACGTGTTTTTTATGGTCTTCCATACAGGATTCCGGCTTAGAAAGAATGGGAAGTGGCCGGATTTTGAGCGGCACAAAGTTAACCGAAATCCCAAACGGGCAAGAGTTCCGCTGGTTTTCTTGGCTTCCTACCGCGTCCTCGCTTTCCTTGCCTCTGCCCAGGCCACGTACCCGCCCTTTAATTCGTACACGGTGCGAAATCCCTGCTCACGCAGCCACTCCGCCGCCGATCGGCTGCGCCCGCCCACCTGGCAGTACACGAACACGGGACTGGTTTTGTCGAGTTTCGCAGCTTGGGACTTGAACTCCTCGTCGCGCCAGTCGAGGTTGCGGGCGTTGGGCAGGTGGCCTTTTTCAAATTCCGGCGGGGTGCGCACGTCGAGCAATTGCGGCTTTGGTGTGGCGTTCAGCAGACGGTCAAAATCGGCCACGGGAAGGGCTTGCTGGGCGATCGTGCCCGCTGCGCGGCAGGCGAGTAGGGCGAGGAACAAGGCAGTTTTCACAGCGTGGTTTCGGTAAAAGTTGGACGGAAGATACGGGCCGGGTGGCTTAGTCCCGCCGAATTTGCGTTATTTTGCGGCGCAAAAACCGCATTCCTTCCCAAGTTTTTTCAAACCTAATCCATTCATTCCGACATGAGTACCATCCAATACGTTCACGCCCGGCAAATCCTCGACTCGCGGGGCAACCCCACCGTCGAGGTCGACGTGCGCACCGACAACGGCTTTCTGGGCCGCGCCGCCGTGCCTTCGGGGGCTTCGACGGGCGTTCACGAGGCCGTCGAACTGCGCGACGACGACGCAAGCACCTACGTGGGCAAAGGCGTGTTGAAGGCCGTTGAAAACGTGAACGAGGTCATTTATCCCGAACTGCTGGGCATCAACATTTTTGAACAAAACCTCATCGACAAATTGATGATCGACCTCGACGGCACCCCCAACAAGGGCAACCTCGGAGCCAACGCCGTGCTGGGCGTGTCGCTGGCGGTCGCCAAAGCCGCCGCGCAGGAAGCCGGTTTGCCGCTGTTTCGCTACCTCGGCGGGGTCAATGCCAACACGTTGCCCGTGCCGATGATGAACATCATCAACGGCGGCTCGCACGCCGACAATTCGATTGATTTTCAGGAATTCATGGTCATGCCCGCTAAAGCCGAGAGTTTCTCGCAGGCGCTCCGCATGGGCGTCGAAGTATTTCACGCGTTGAAGGGCGTGTTGAAAAAGAAGGGCTACTCGACCAACGTGGGCGACGAGGGCGGTTTTGCTCCCAACATCAAGTCGAACGAAGAGGCCATCGAAACCGTCATCCAGGCCATCGAGAAAGCCGGTTACAAGCCGGGTGAAGAAATTTTCATCGCCCTCGACCCCGCCGCCTCCGAGTTTTTCGATGCCGACAAGGGCCTGTACACCTTCAAAAAATCCGACGGTCGGCAGTTGTCTCCCGCCGAAATGGCCGGGTACTGGCAGTCGTGGGTGGAAAAATACCCCATCATTTCGATTGAAGACGGCCTGGCCGAAGACGACTGGACGGGCTGGAAAATCCTGACCGACGCCATCGGCAAGCGCTGCCAGTTGGTGGGCGACGACCTCTTCGTGACCAACGTGAAGCGCCTCCAGCAGGGCATCGAAGCGGGCGTGGGCAACGCCGTGCTCGTGAAAGTGAACCAAATCGGCTCGCTCACCGAGACCATCGACACCGTGAACCTCGCCAAGCGCAACAGCTACAAAACCATCATGTCGCACCGCTCCGGCGAAACCGAGGATTCGACCATCGCCGACCTGGCCGTGGCCCTCAACACCGGCCAAATCAAGACCGGCTCGGCCTCCCGCTCCGACCGCATGGCGAAGTACAACCAGTTGATTCGCATCGAAGAAGAACTCGGCGAAACGGCGTACTTTCCGGGACTTAAATTTTAACTGAGTGACTGAGTGACTGAGTGAGACTGAGTGAAAAGGAAATACACCGCAGCGGCGGACCGCCTGCCTTTTTCACTCAGTCTCACTCAGTCACTCAGTCTCACTCAGTCACTCAGTGTCATGCTCCAGCGCTTCCGTTCGCTTAATTTCTACTGGCTGACGGGCCTGGGGCTGCTCGTGTGGATGCTCTTTTTCGATGCCAACGACCTCATCACGCAGGGCCGGATGCAGTGGAAACTCCACCAATTGGAGCAGGACGCGGTTTTTTATTCCAAGCAGATTGACGAAGTGAAGCGCGAACGCCGCGAGGTGATGGGTACGCCCAAACTGGCCGAGAAGTTTGCCCGCGAAAAATACCTGATGAAAAAACCCGGTGAAGAAATCTTCGTCATCGTCGACGAAAACAATGAACCGCTAGAAAAGTAGAGTAGAGAGGATAGCGTAGAGAGCATAGCAAAAGGCATTTCGTTTCTCTATCCTCTCTGCTCTATCCTCTCTACTCTCAACTCTATGTTTTCCGTTCTTTTCGTTTGCCTCGGCAACATCTGCCGTTCGCCGATTGCCGAGGCGACGTTTCGCCAACTCGTGGACGAGGCCGGCCTTGCCGACAAAATTACCTGCGACTCGGCGGCTACGCACCGCTACCACCTCGGCGATTTGCCCGACCCCCGCACCCGGCGCAACGCCGAAAGCCACGACCTCACGCTCACCCACCACTGCCGCCTGCTGATGGGCGAAGACTTCCGCCGCTTCGACTACGTGATTGGGATGGACGAGGACAATTTGAAAAACAGCCGGGCCATCGCCCACCGCGCCACGGGTACCTACCCGCCCGACGAGCGGGTGTTTTTGCTGCGAAAATTCGACCCGGAGCGGGGCGCTGGTTCCATTCCCGCTGTACCCGACCCGTTTTACGAAGACGAGACTGCGTTTGAGGAGGTGTACCAAATCGTGCGGCGTTGCAACGAGGAATTGTTGAACTGGCTGATAAAAAGGCATAATTTAGAATCCAAACTCCCCGCAGATTATGGCCTACACCGATTTTACACTTGACGATTTGACGGCCACGTTTGGGATTGTCAACCGCAAAACAAGTTTGTTCGGAGCCATCTCTCCCGTTGAACCAAGCCCCTGGCTCAACCAGACACTCCGTTACGGGCAGCGCCTTTCTCTGCGAACCGAGAAAGCCCGTTCCGAACTACTGGTCTCGCCGATTCTGGTGGAATTGATTGAACGGAATTCGGGATTCCTCACTCTGTATTCCGGCGAACGCCTCAACGCCGACGCGCAAGTTGGTTTAGTGGGTGAGTGTGACTTTTTGTTAGCCCGTGAGACGGGTTCTTACTCCATCAACTTCCCCATTTTTGCCATTGTCGAGGCAAAAAAGAAAGACATCGACCTGGGCATCGACCAGTGCGCGGCGCAACTGCTGGGGGCCAGGGTGTACAACGAAGCCCGCCACCACCCCGTCCCGTACCTGTACGGGTGCAGCACCACCGGCGAAGACTGGGTTTTTCTGAAACTGGAAAACGACATCATTTACGTGGACTCCACCCGCTACGAGTTGAGCGACTTGCCCACGCTGCTGGGCGTTTTGCAAACCATCGTCGACGCGTACAAAATTTTGTAATCTTCTTTCTTCCCTTGTTGTGAATAAAAAAGTCATCCTCCTCATCCTCGACGGCTGGGGCATTCCCAAGACCGGCGAAGAATCCCGCTCGGCCATCCACGCCGCCAACACGCCCTTCATCGACTCGCTCTACCCCGTGTACCCGCACAGCACGCTCGAAGCCAGCGGCCTGGCGGTGGGCCTGCCCGTGGGACAGATGGGCAACTCGGAAGTGGGCCATACCAACCTCGGCGCGGGCCGGGTGGTGTACCAAAACCTGGTGCGCATCAACAAACTCGCCGCCGAAGGCACCATCGGGCAGGAGCCGCCGCTGGCCGAAGCCTTTGCCTACGCCCGGCAGAATGGCAAGCCGGTGCATTTCATCGGGCTGGTTTCCGACGGGGGCGTGCATTCGCACATCAACCACCTCAAGGCGCTCTGCACCGCCGCCCAGCAGGCGGGTTTGAGCGAGGTATTCGTCCACGCCTTCACCGACGGGCGCGACACCGACCCGAAGTCGGGCCTGGGTTTTTTGACTGATTTGCAAATTCACCTCAACGCCACCGTCGGGCAGATTGCCAGCGTGACGGGCCGGTACTACGCCATGGACCGCGACAACCGCTGGGAGCGCGTGAAACTGGCCTACGGCGCACTGGTCAACGGCATCGGCACTCCCACGCAGGACATCCCGGCGGCCATGCAGGCTTCCTACGACGAGAACGTAACGGATGAATTCATCAAGCCGCTCATCGTGACCAACGCCGGCGGCTCGCCCCTGGCCCGGATTCAGGACGGCGACGTGGTGCTGTGTTTCAACTTCCGCACCGACCGGGGCCGCGAAATTACGCAGGCGCTCACCCAGCAGGATTTCCCCGAACAGGGCATGACGAAGCTGAACCTGCACTACCTCACCATGACGTCCTACGACAAGGACTTCGTAGGAGTGCAGGCCATTTTCGACGACAGTAACCTGAAAAATACGCTCGGTGAGGTATTGGCCGCGCACGACAAGCAGCAGATTCGCATCGCGGAAACCGAGAAGTACCCGCACGTCACCTTCTTTTTTTCGGGGGGACGGGAAGAACCGTTTCGGGGCGAAAGCCGCCTGCTCTGCCCCTCGCCGAAAGTGGCGACCTACGACCTGAAGCCCGAAATGAGCGCCGACGACATCCGCAACGCCATCATCCCGGAGTTGGAAAAAGGCGCGGTCGATTTCGTGTGCCTCAACTTCGCCAACCCCGACATGGTGGGCCACACGGGCGTGTTCGAGGCAGTGGTTCGGGCCTGCGAAACTGCTGATCGGGACGCGCAGGCCGTCGTAAATGCGGCCCTCGCCCACGGCTACACGACGATTATCATCGCCGACCACGGCAACGCCGAGTACATGGTCAACGACGACGGCAGCCCCAACACCGCCCACACCACCAACCTGGTGCCCTGCATTCTGGTGGATGCGGAATACCGGAACCCCATCAAATCCGGCAAACTGGCCGACATGGCGCCAACGATTCTGGAGTTGATGGGCGTGCCGAAACCCGTGGAGATGACGGGGGAAAGTTTGTTGTAAGAACCCGCCTGGTGTCCGTCAGCTAAAGCAAACGGGAAACAGTTGCCATGAAAAAATACCTTCCCTTCGCCCTGCTCCTCACCGCCTGCTCGCAGCCCCAAAAGGCGCGGCAGGTAACTGCGTACTTTGATTTAAAATCGTTTCTCGACGGGGAAATTGCCTACCTGTCTGTTCAAAAACCGCCCCTCAGCAAGACGGTATCCGTGGAGGAACGCCCCGAAACGGTGCAGAACCGAACGGTGGATTGGGCGAAAGAACTGGAGTTATTCCAGCAAGCGGATTTGAACAAGCCCGCCAACGTAGGCGGTTACATCGAAGAAAAAGCATCGGAAACCACGACGACGTACCGCCTGAAGTCGGGCGAAACGCTGCCAGTGCAGTTTCTGGAAATCATCAAAGACCCTCAGACCGGCGAATTGCTGAAAATGAAAGCGACGCTACGCACCCGGAACTACCTGTTCGAATCAGAGCGCACCCTGAGCCTGAGCACCGCCAACGGCCACCTGAGCAGCTACGAAATCGAAGGCTTCCAGCAACTTTTCTACGGCGATCCCGATCCGTTTCGGGTGGAGGGGCGGATTTTGGAGTAACAGGAACAGCAGAAAGAATATCGAATGAACAACAAGGAATATCGAATGTTGAAGTGAAATGTCTTTCCTTCTTCCTTCGATATTCCTTGTTGTTTATTCGATATTCTGCCTTTCTCAGGCTCCTACTTCCACCCCCAGCATTTCCACAAACTGGTCGAAGAGGTATTGCGCGTCGTGGGGGCCGGGGGAGGCTTCGGGGTGGTACTGCACCGAGAAGGCCGGGCGGTCGGTGCGGCGGAGGCCCTCGATGGTGCCGTCGTTGAGGTTCATGTGGGTAACTTCCACGTTGGGGTGCGCTTCGATTTCCTTCCCGCTCACCGCGAATCCGTGGTTTTGCGACGTCACTTCACAGCGGCCGGTCAGCAGGTTTTTCACCGGGTGGTTCAGGCCCCGGTGGCCGTGGTGCATTTTGTAGGTTGAAATTCCGCTGGCTAAGGCCAGAATCTGGTGGCCCAGGCAGATGCCGAAGAGGGGCTTACCGGTCTCGAGGACTTCTTTCACCGTTTCAACGGCGTAGTCCATCGCGGCGGGGTCGCCGGGACCGTTGGAGATAAACACGCCGTCGGGGTTCCAGTCCGCGATTTCCTGCGCGGTGGTTTTGGCCGGAAACACCCGGCAGTAGCCGTCGCGCTCGGTGAAGTTTTTGAGAATGCTTTTTTTGATGCCGTAGTCGAGTACGGCAATTCGGAACGAAGCGTTGGGGTCGCCCACTTCGTAAATTTCCTGGGTGCATACTTCCGAAGAAAGCTCCAGGCCGTCCATCGGCGGGATTTTTTTCAACTCCAGCATCAGCGCCTGCTCATCGAGAATTTCCGAGGAAATGATGCAATTCATCGCGCCTTTTTCCCGAATGTGCCGCACCAATTGACGCGTGTCCACGTCGCAGATGCCGACGATGCTGGCCCGCTCGAAATACTCCTGAAGCGAGAAATCAGCCGTGTTTCGCGAGTGAATCGGCGAGAACTGGTTGCAAATCATCCCGCTGATTTTCACGCTCGACGATTCTTCCTCGGCTTGCAGCATCACGCCGTAGTTGCCGATGTGCGCGGTGGTGTTGACAATCACCTGCCCGTAGTACGAGGGGTCGGTGTAGATTTCCTGGTAGCCCGTCATGCCGGTGTTGAAGCAGATTTCGCCGCCGTGGGTACCAATTTTGCCGAGGGCCGTGCCGCGAAACGCCGTGCCGTCTTCGAGCAGCAGCAGGGCAGGTTGGGGTTGTTTCATGGAGTGAAGTTGAAAGACCGTTTTGAAAGGGCAAAAAAAGGGCTTCGACCGGAAAGTCAAAGCCCTTTTTTGCGTCAATGGTTCATCGTGATTACGCTTCTTTTTTCTCGCCTTCTTCGGTGGTTTCTTCCGTAGCCGGGGTTTCCGGCTCGGCGGGAACTTCTTCGGCGAACGTTTCTTCTTCCGCTACCGGAGCAGCCTCCGTGGCGACGGGAACCGTTTCGGCCACGACCGGGGCGGTCGTGACGCCTGCATCGGCTTTCTTGCCCGAACCCGCCCGACGGCTACGCCGCGTAGCTTTCTTCTCGGTGGCCGCGTTGAGCAGCGTTTCGTTGAAATCCACTAGTTCGATGAGGCAGATGTCCGCGTTGTCACCCAAACGATTACCCAGCTTGATGATGCGGGTATAGCCACCGGGGCGGCTGGCGACTTTCTCAGCCACGATGCCGAAAAGTTCTTTCAGCGCCTCCTTGTTCTGAAGGTAGCTGAACACGACCCGGCGCGAGTGTGTGGTGTCGTCTTTCGAGCGATTGATAAGTGGCTCAGCGTACTTGCGCAGTTCCTTCGCTTTGGCGAGGGTAGTCTGGATGCGTTTGCTGAGGATGAGCGACGAGGCCATGTTGGAAAGCATGGCGCTGCGGTGCGAGGTCGTCCGACCTAAGTGGTTGTCTTTTTTACCGTGACGCATGGTTCGTAAGTTGCGGTTAAGCGGGCCGGGGCAGCCGTTCCTGCCTGCTCACCTATTACGAGATTGGTTAATTAAAAATCGAAATGGCTGCGTTTTCGATGGGGTTGGTCATTGGCAAACGGTTGTCATTGATTGCTTTTCAATAACTTGTAACCAGTAACCAATAACTAAAATCAGTCTTCTTCGAGGCGGTATTTCACCACATCCATTCCGAAGGTGAGGCCTTTTTCAGCAACAAGTTGTTCCAGTTCGGTCAAAGACTTTTTCCCGAAGTTGCGGAACTTCATCATGTCCGAAATTTCCAGCTTCACCAAATCGCCCAGCGTACGCACGTCGGCCGATTTGAGGCAGTTGTACGCCCGCACCGAGAGGTCGAGGTCGGCCAGCGAGGTTTTGAGCATTTTCCGCATGTGCAGCATTTCCTCGTCCACCACGTTGTCTTCCTCGGCTTTCGCGGTTTCAAACGTCATAGTCTGGTCGCTGAACAGCATGAAGTGCTGAATCAGGATGTGCGCGGCTCCTTTCAGGGCTTCCTCCGGGTGAATCGACCCGTCGGTTTCGATGTCGAGCACCAGTTTTTCGTAATCCGTCTTCTGCTCCACGCGGGTATTTTCGATGCTGTACTTCACGTTTTTGATGGGCGTGTAGATGGCGTCGATGGCGATGTAGCCGAAGGCGGGTTCGTTGCTGCGGGGTTCGTCAGCGGGCACGTAGCCGCGTCCTTTTTCCACGATGAGTTCCACTTCAAACTCTTTCGAGTCATCAAGGTGAAAAATCTCTAATTCGGGATTAAGAACCTGGAAATACGGCGTAAACTTGGCGATGTCGCCCGCTTTGAACACCGTTTGATTTTTAATTTTTACGTTGATTTTGTTGTCCAGTACCTCCGAGGCTTGCTTGAAGCGCACCTGCTTGAGGTTGAGGATAATTTCCGTTACGTCTTCCATCACGCCTTCGATGGACGAGAATTCGTGCAGAACCCCCGACAATTTCACGGACGAAACGGCGTAGCCTTCCAACGAAGAGAGTAAAATCCGGCGCAGTGCGTTGCCGATCGTGACGCCGTACCCTTTTTCGAGGGGCTTAAACTCAAATGTCCCGCGAAAGTCGTCGGCTTTTTCCATGACAACTTTGTCGGGCATTTGAAACGTTAATATGGACATATGGGAAACGTTTTAGCTTAGTTGTAGAAAAGTCTGAACCCTGATTTTGGGTAAAATCAAGGTTCAGACGTAACACGAATGCGGGTGGGGAAAGTTCTGAAAACCAAGTCAGTCCTTCTGCCCGGCCACCGCAGGGCTTCCAGCCGCTGGCTTATTTCGAATACAATTCGACGATGGCCTGCTCGTTGAAGTTTTCGGGAATTTGATCGCGTTCGGGGTAGCTGATAAATTTACCCGCTAATTGCCCATTGTCCCATTCCAGCCAGCTAAAGCGCTTGGTGTTTTTGCCGGACAAGCTGCTCGTGATGGTTTCCAGTGATTTCGATTTTTCGCGCACGGCGATGAGTTGACCCGGCTTGAGCGAATACGAAGGAATGTTGACGATTTCACCATCGACGATGATGTGCTGGTGCGAAACCAACTGCCGGGCGGCCCGACGCGTCGGAGCGATGCCCAGGCGGTACACCGTGTTGTCGAGACGGGCTTCGCAGAGACGAATCAGGTTTTCACCCGTGATTCCGTCCTTGACGGCCGCTTTGTGGAAGAGATTTTCAAACTGACGTTCCAGGATGCCGTACGTGTACTTCATCTTCTGCTTTTCCTGCAATTGAAGCGAGTATTCCGATTTCTTACTGCGCTTGCCTTTGCCGTGCATCCCCGGCGCGTAGTTTTTGCGGCTGAGGGCTTTGCTGTTGCCGAGAATCGGCTCCCCGAACTTGCGGGCAATTTTGGATTTGGGACCCGTGTAACGTGCCATTTTTGCTAGGATTTGAGTTGCCGGTGATGTAGCGCCGACAAGGTAATTGGTCGATTAAAGAAGCCCGTGAAGGATAATTACCAATCCAACAACACGGTGCCTGAAATTTCGGCGAAAAATTAGACCCGACGGCGCTTGGGAGGGCGGCAGCCGTTGTGGGGCAAGGGGGTGATGTCTTTGATGAGCGTCACTTCGATGCCCGAATTCTGGATGGTGCGGATGGCCGATTCACGACCCGAACCGGGACCTTTCACGAACACTTCTGCCTTGCGCATCCCGGCCTCGTGGGCCACCTGGGCGGCGTTGGCGGCAGCGGTTTGGGCGGCGTAGGGCGTGTTTTTTTTCGACCCTTTGAAGCCCATCTTGCCCGCCGAAGCCCAGGAAATCACCTGTCCGGCGTTGTTGGTGATCGAGATGATGATGTTGTTGAACGAGGCCTTGATGTGTACCTGACCGACGGGGTCAACCGACACCACCCGCTTTTTCGCTTTGTCTTTGCGTTTTGCCTGAGCCATTTTTCAATTAGGAATTAGGAATTAGGAATTAAGAATTGGTTGAATCAGGCGTTTCAAATTCCTGATTCCTAATTCCTAATTCCTAATTCTTATTTAGTCGCTTTCTTCTTGTTGGCAACCGTCTTGCGCTTGCCTTTGCGGGTACGCGAGTTGTTCTTGGTTTTCTGACCGCGAACAGGCAGGCCCTTCCGGTGGCGCAGGCCCCGGTAGCAACCGATGTCCATCAACCGCTTGATGCTGAGCTGCACTTCCGAGCGCAGGGCACCTTCGGTTTTAAACTCGTTACCAATGATCAGACGGATCGCGCTGGCTTCGTCGTCGTTCCATTCAACCGCTTTTTTATCACGGCTGATACCGGCTTTATCCAGGATCGTCTGGGCGGTGCTACGGCCAATGCCGTAGATGTAGGTGAGGGCGATTTCTCCGCGCTTTTTGTCGGGAATATCAACCCCTGCAATTCTCGCCATAGCTTTAGATTAACCTTGTCGTTGTTTGAATTTCGGGTTCTTCTTGTTGATCACGTAGAGTTTCCCCTTGCGCCGGATGATCTTGCATTCCGCGCTACGCTTCTTGATCGAGGCCTTTACTTTCATGGAAATACAGTTTTAAGTCTTCAGTTTTCAGTTTTCAGTTAAAATGGTTCAGTGTAAACAACTGAAAACCGTAGACTGAAAACTCATTTGTATCGGTAAACAATCCGTGCTTTCGACAGATCGTAGGGCGACATTTCCAGTTTGACGCGGTCTCCGGGGAGGATTTTGATGTAGTTCATCCGCATCTTCCCCGAAATGTGCGCGACCACCTCGTGCTTATTTTCGAGTTGAACCCGAAACATCGCATTCGAGAGCGCCTCGAGTATCGTTCCGTCCGTTTGGATGGAGTTTTGTTTTGCCATTCGTTTTAAGCAATCGCCAGACTTCGGCTGGCTAACACCGCTTCGATGTATTCGAAAGTGGTCAGAATTTCAGCTTTTCCTTTTCGCACGGCTACGGTGTGTTCGTAGTGCGCAGCGGGCAGGTGGTCGGCAGTGCGGATGGTCCAGCCGTCGTTCTCCTGAACAATGCCTTTTTTACCGAGGGTAATCATCGGCTCAATGGCCAGCACCATGCCCTCCTGTAATTTCGGCCCCTGACCCCGCCGTCCGTAATTTGGAACTTCGGGGCTTTCGTGCAGGTATTTTCCAACCCCGTGACCGACCAGTTCGCGAACCACCCCGTAGTGGAATGACTCGGTGTAGGTTTGAATCGCGTTGCCAATGTCGCCGACCCGGCCATTCACCACGGCCCGTTCGATGCCCTGGAAAAGCGATTCGTAGGTTCGGCGCAACAGATTCCGCACTTCCGGCTTTACTTCCCCGACGGGGTAGGTGTAGGCGCTGTCGGCGTGAAATCCGTTCAACAACACCCCGCAATCAATCGAAACGATATCACCTTCTTTCAGTTGGTAATTGCTTGGAAACCCGTGGACTACGACATCGTTAACCGAAATACAAAGGGCAGCGGGAAACCGGTTTTTACCAACCAAATAATTCTTGAACGAAGGGCTTCCACCATGGTCCTGAATAAATTCATCCGCCACGCGGTTGAGTTCGTTCGTTGTTACTCCCGGCTCGATGAGCCGGGCCACTTCGGCGTGCGCTTTGCCCAACACCTGACCACTGACGCGGATTTTTTGAATATCCTCGTCCGACTTCAGGAAAAGTAATTTCTTAGACGGTTGTGACACTTTCAGTTCTTCCTTTGACCCGGCCCGATTTCATCAGCCCTTCGTAGCGACGCATCAGCAGGTAACTTTCAATCTGCTGCAACGTATCCAGCACCACCCCAACCAGAATTAAGAGTGAGGTTCCCCCGAAAAACTGGGCAAAGCCGCGACTCATCCCGAACAGGTTAGCAATGGCCGGTAAAATAGCCACCACTGCCAGCATGATACCTCCGGGCAACGTGATGCGGTCGAGGATTGTTCCGATGTATTCTGACGTAGCCAGACCGGGTTTTACACCGGGAATGAATCCACCGCCACGCTTCATATCGTCGGCGATTTGCTGAGGATTCACCGAAATAGCCGTGTAAAAGAATGTGAACACGATAATCAGGAACGCAAACAGCAGGTTGTACTGCCAAGTCGTATAGTCGGCGAACGCCTGCGCAATCGAGGCGGCAAAATCACTTTTTTCGGCGAACAGATTCCCCACCAAGTTCGGCACGAACATCAGCGCTTGCGCGAAAATGATGGGCATCACCCCGGCGGCGTTCAGTTTCAGCGGAATGTACTGCCGCTGTCCCCCCGTGACTTTGTTCCCAATCACCTGCTTCGCGTACTGCACCGGAATGCGCCGGACGGCTTGCGTGAGCATCACAGCCCCCATTACGACGAAGTAGAGTACCACCAACTCAATAATGAAAATCAAGGCCCCCGACGTGCCCCGCGAACCGCCCTCCTGGATGATGGCCTGCGGAAACCGCGACACGATGCCAATCATGATCAGCAGCGAAATACCGTTGCCGATGCCCTTGTCAGTAATCCGTTCGCCCATCCACATACAGAAGATGGTTCCGCCCACGAGGATGACCGTCGAATAGAACGTGAAAAATCCCCGGTCGACCATCAAGGCTTCCGCCGCAATCTGCGACTGCGTGTACGTGATGGCCTGGGCCGTCGTGACGAAAATGGTCAGGATGCGGGTAATCTGGTTCAGCTTTTTCCGTCCCGACTCCCCGTCTTTCTGCATCTTCTGAAAGTACGGCAGGGCGATGGTCAGCAGTTGAATCGCAATCGACGCCGAGATGTAGGGCATGATGCCCAACGCAAAGATGGATGCATTGGAAAAGGCCCCTCCCAGGAACGTATCGAGCAAGCCCAGCAAGCCTCCCTGCGCCTCCTGTAGTTTCGTCGCGTCCACGCCGGGCAGCACGATAAACGCGCCGAGGCGGTACACAGTGATAAACAACAGGGTATTGAGAATCCGCGTACGCAGCTCCTCAATCGAAAATATATTCTTAAAGGTGGTGATGAGTTTTTCCATTGCGGAGGCTAATCAGATTCCCTGTCATTCACTCAAGTTCACAAACACCCTTTACAGCTTGGTCGCCTTGCCACCCGCTTTTTCGATGGCTTCCACCGCTGAAGCCGAGAAACCGTGCGCCTGAACTTCAACGGCGACCACAAATTCGCCCCGGTTGAGAATTTTGACGAGGTCACTTTTGGCAATCAGCCCGTTGGTGCGGAGCAGTTCCACGTTCACCACCGTCGCGTTGGTTTTTTCAACCAGCGCCTGAATGGTGTCGAGGTTGATGGCTTTGTACTCGACGCGATTGATGTTTTTAAAGCCAAACTTCGGCACCCGGCGTTGCAACGGCATTTGCCCACCTTCAAAACCCCGCTTCTGGCTGTAACCAGAGCGCGATTGAGCGCCTTTGTGACCACGGGCCGAGGTACCACCCAAACCCGAACCGGCCCCGCGACCCACCCGTTTTCTAACTTTAATCGACCCTTGAGCCGGTTTCAACGTACTCAAATTCATGACACTATCGGTTTATGCAAATCAAAACCCAACGAACGGATTCCGTCTGCTTTACAATTCTTGAACCTGAATGAGGTGACTCACCTTGCGAATCATCCCGGCAATGGAAGCGTTGTGCTCCACTTCCACGCTCCGGTTGATTTTACCCAAGCCCAGCGCCTGGATGGTGCGCTTCTGAACTTCGGGGCGGTCAATCGTGCTCCTGACCTGCGTAATTTTCACTTTCGCCATGACCTGATTGATTTTCGGTTCTCGGTTTTTGGTTCTCGGTTCCGCTGTCTTTCAATCATGAACCGTAAACTGTAAACCATAAACCCGTTTAGCCGTTGAATACCTTCTCCAGTTTCACGCTGCGCTGGAAAGCAACCTGGTGCGGTGCCCGCATTTTGGAGAGCGCGTCGATGGTTGCCTTCACCACGTTGTGGGGGTTCGACGACCCTTTCGATTTCGCCAACACGTCGCGGATACCGGCACTTTCGAGCACGGCCCGCATGGCACCACCGGCGATGACGCCTGTACCGGGAGCGGCTGGTTTCAGCAGTACGAATCCGCCGCTGAATTTGCCTTCCATGGCATGGGGAACCGTGTGCTTGAGCAGTGGCACCTGAACGAGACTTTTCTTAGCGTCTTCAATGCCTTTGGCAATGGCGTCGGTTACTTCGTTGGCTTTGCCCAACCCGAAACCCACCACACCGTTGCCATCGCCGACCACCACGATAGCCGAAAAGCTAAAGCGACGTCCGCCTTTCACTACTTTCGCAACCCGGTTGATGGCAACGACTTTTTCTTTCAAATCCGCCTCGTTGTATTTCGTCGGGCGTACGGTATGAAGCTGAGACATAGTCGTGATTAAAATTTAAGGCCTCCTTCACGGGCACCCTCGGCCAATGCTTTCACTTTGCCGTGGTAGAGGTAGCCGTTGCGGTCAAAAACCACGTTGGAAACGCCACCCGCAACGGCTTTTTCGGCCAATTTCTGGCCCACCGTCTTCGCCGTTTCTACGGTGTTGGGCACCGTGCCTTCGAGTTCTTTCGACGAAGCACTCGCCAGCGTGATGCCCTGCGTATCGTCGATGAGTTGGGCGTAAATCGCCTTGTTGGAACGAAACACCGACAACCGGGGCTGATCGGGGGTTCCGGAAATCCGACCGCGAATAGCCCGCTTGATGCGCACCCGCCGCTCTAATTTTTTGGTTGACATGACTAAGGTACCTTGAGGTGTGGATGACCGACCCACTTGTTAGTTGACAATCAATAGTTGTCAGTTTACCGTCGACTATTGACTGAAGACTATCGACTATTTTATTTCTTCCCGGCTGCTTTACCCGCTTTGCGGCGAACTTCTTCGCCGGTAAACCGGATGCCTTTGCCTTTGTACGGTTCGACTTTGCGGAGTGACTTGATTTTGGCCGCCACCTGACCGATGAGTTGTTTGTCGATGCCCTCCAAAATGACCTTCGGGTTTTGACCTTTCTCGGTCAGCGTCGACAATTTCAATTCGTCGGGAATCGCCAGGAAGATACCGTGCGAATAACCCAGGCTGAGTTCGAGCACATTGCCCTGGTTGCTGGCTTTGTACCCCACCCCAATGATTTCGAGTTGAATCCGGTAGCCGGTGCTCACACCCACCACCATGTTGTTGACCAAGGCCCGGTACAGTCCGTGCAGTGCCTTGTGGCGTTTCTGCTCGGTGGGACGCTGGACGGTAATTTCCGCTCCCTCCACGTTCACCGTGATGTCGGGGTCGATGGCCTGGATGAGCGTACCCTTCGGGCCTTTCACCGTGACCAGGCTGTTTTCAACGTTTACCGACACGCCAGTCGGCAGCGTAATTAATTTTTTTCCTACTCGTGACATGGCTCGATGGCAATTAATAAACGTAGCACAGCACCTCGCCGCCCACGTTGAGCGATTTGGCTTCTTTGTCGGTCATCACGCCTTTCGAGGTCGAAAGGATGGCGATGCCTAATCCGTTGAGTACGCGGGGCATTTCGGTCGAACCGGTGTACTTGCGCAGACCGGGCTTGCTGATGCGCGTTAGGTTGACGATGGCCGACTGCTTGGTCACCGGGTTGTACTTCAGAGCGATTTTGATAATGCCCTGCACGGTGCTTTCGTCGAATTTGTAATTCTGGATAAATCCTTTCTCAAAAAGCACTTTCGTGATTTCTTTCTTGAGGTTGGAAGCAGGAATTTCCACTATCCGGTGACGCGCTTTGATGGCGTTCCGCACCCGGGTTAAGTAGTCTGCAATGGGGTCTGTCATGGCTTCGATGCGTTGTTCGCATACCCCGTTTCAAAACGGGCCTGCAAAAGTAGGGAATCGTAACGAATTGTCAAACTTAATCTTACCAGGACGACTTGGTCACACCGGGGATTTTGCCATCGGAGGCCATTTCGCGGAAGGTGACCCGCGAGATGCCGAACTTGCGCATATACCCACGCGGACGGCCCGTCAGTTTGCAACGGTTGTGGAGGCGAACCGGCGAGGCGTTGCGCGGCAGCTTGTCCAGCGCGAGGTAGTCACCGGCGGCTTTGAGGGCCTTGCGCTTGGCGGCGTATTTGGCCACCGTGGCTTCCCGTTTGCGCTCGCGGGCTTTGATGGATTCTTTTGCCATGTTGGTTTGCTGGCTTGAATTTGTATGAATGAATCGTTTTCGCAAAAAGTCAATCCGGTATCGGCTGACCCGCCACGAAAACTACTGAACTGGCTTCTTCTGGTTGGCGAAGGGCATTCCGAGTGCTTTGAGCAACTCCAGGCTTTCTTCGTCGTTTTTGGCCGTGGTGACGAACGTGATGTCCATCCCCGAAATCTTCTGCACTTTGTCGATCGAGATTTCCGGGAAGATAATCTGCTCTTTCACGCCCAGCGTGTAATTGCCCCGGCCATCGAATCCTTTGTCGCTGATGCCTTTGAAATCGCGGACGCGGGGGAGGGCGATGGTCGTCAGGCGATCGAGGAATTCGTACATGCGCACGCCCCGGAGGGTTACTTTGGCCCCGATGGGCATATTTTCGCGCAGTTTGAAGTTCGAGATGGCTTTCTTGGAAATCGTGGCGATGGCTTTCTGACCCGTGATGGTCGTCAGTTCATCGACGCCCACGTCCACCAGTTTCTTGTCGGCTACCGCCGCGCCGATGCCTTTGTTGATGACAATCTTCTCCAGCTTGGGCACTTGCATGACCGATTTGAACTGGAATTTTTCTTTCAGGGCACCGACCACTTCGTTGTGGTATTTTTCTTTCAGTCTGGGAGCTGCCATTGGTTCAACTGGTTTGTGGATTTCCGACCCACGGAGTTTAGTCGATAGTGGTTAGTCGTCAGTCGTTAGTTTACTATCAACTATTGACTATCAACTGCCGACTTAGATAAAATTGCCCGACTTTTTGCTGAAGCGTTGGAGCTTGCCTTTGTCGTTGAGCTTGCGGCCCGTGCGGCTGGCTTCGCCGGTTTTGGGGTCGATTACCTTCAGGTTGCTCAGGTGAATGGAACCTTCGCGCTGTTCGATGCCGCCCTGCGGGTTAGTCGCGGTGGGTTTCACGTGCTTGGTGACTAGGTTGACGCCCTCGATGGTGGCGCGTTGCTTATCAATCAGCACTTTCGTGATTTTACCCGATTGTCCTTTGGCGTTGCCGGAAATCACCAGCACGGTATCACCGGATTTGACGTGTCGCTTCGGCGTTTTAGTTGTGTTCGTTGCCATCGTTGGTTTCGGAGCAGCGCCCGTTTAGAGAACTTCGGGAGCCAGTGAAACAATTTTCATAAACTGCTTTTCGCGCAATTCGCGGGCGACCGGGCCGAAGATGCGGGTGCCACGGGGTTCGTCGTTGTTGTTGAGCAACACGGCGGCGTTGTCTTCAAAGCGGATGTACGACCCGTCCTTGCGGCGTACTTCCTTACGGGTGCGCACCACGACGGCTTTCGACACCGTGCCTTTTTTCATGTTGCTCGACGAAAGCGCCGATTTCACGGTCACGACGATTTTGTCGCCCACCGATGCGTACCGTTTGCCGGTACCACCCAACACGCGGATGACCAGCACCTCTTTGGCACCGCTGTTGTCCGCCACGCTGAGTCTGGATTCTTGCTGAATCATGGTCTAAATTGGTTTTTGGTTATCGGTTTTTGGTTTTTGACGGTCCGCCGCTGCGGTTAAAATGACTTTCAACCCTAAACCGTAAACCAAAAACCGTAAACGGTTCTTACTTCGCTTTTTCTACAATTTCAACCAACCGCCAGCGCTTGTTTTTCGACAAGGGCCGAGTTTCCATCACGCGGATGGTATCACCGATGCCACACTCGTTGTTTTCGTCGTGGACCATCAGCTTGGTCGTTTTTTTCTGAAATTTTCCGTAAATCGGGTGCTTCACTTTGCGCTCGACGGCAATCGTGGCCGACTTGTCCATCTTGCTGCTCAGAACCCGTCCGACGCGGACTTTCCGAAGGTTTCTCGATTCGATTTCCATGATTGGAAGTTGTTTTCGCTTCGTCAGCGGGTTATTGTTGACGTTGACGGGCCGAGATTTCGGTCATCAAGCGGGCGATTTGTTTGCGCGAGGTGCGAATGCGCATCGGATTTTCGATTGGCGAAATGGCGTGCGCAAACTTCAGCCGGTCGAGTGCCTCCCGTTCCTGGGCTACCTGTTGTTGCAGGTCGTCGACGCTCAGCGTTTTGATTTCTTTGTTTTTCATCACCGTGGAGGGTTAAGCGTTATTCGGCTTCTTCCTGGTAATCGCGCCGAACGACAAACTTCGTGCGGAGCGGCAGCTTCTGAGCGGCCAAGCGCAGGGCTTCCTGAGCCAGTTCGAGCGGTACGCCGTTCGATTCAAACAGAATGGTGCCGGGCTTTACATTGGCTACCCAGTATTCGGGTGCCCCTTTTCCTTTCCCCATCCGAACTTCGGCGGGCTTTTTGGTGATCGGGTTGTCGGGGAAAATCCGAATCCAGACCTGGCCTTCGCGCTTCATGGCGCGGGTGACCGAGATACGGGCGGCTTCGATTTGCCGGGCGGTAATCCGACCGGGTTCGAGCGATTTGATGGCAAACGAACCGAAGGAAATTTCGTGGCCCCGGGTCGCCAGCCCTTTCACGCGCCCTTTCTGGGTTTTGCGAAACTTGGTTCTTTTGGGTTGTAACATGACAGAAAAGTCGTTAGTCGTTAGTAATTAGTCGAATAGGTCAGTCTAACGACTGAAGACTACCGACTGTTGGCTGTCATCGACGGCCACCACCGCCACCACCACCGGGGCGACTGCCGCCACCACCGCCGGGACGACCACCGCCGCCACCGCCACCAGGACGACCACCGCCACCAGCACCACCACGGCCACCACCTCCACCGGCACCACCCCGACCTCCGCCACCCTGACCAGGGCCGCGTCCGCCACGGTCGCCACCGCGATCACCGCCACCATCCCGACCCCGGCGATCCCCGCCCCGGTCGTTGCGATCCCGGCGATCGTTGCGGTCACCACCACGGGCATCGCCACCGGCGTTGCTCGTTGCCACGTAGGCATTAGGCGTCAAATCCCGCTTGCCGTACACTTCGCCTTTGAAAATCCAGACCTTGATACCGATTTTACCGTACACCGTCTGGGCTTCCGACAGGGCGTAGTCGATGTCGGCCCGTAGGGTGTGCAGCGGAATACGACCTTCCTTGTATTGCTCGGTACGGGCCATTTCGGCACCGCCCAGGCGACCCGACAGTTTGATTTTAATTCCCTGAGCGCCCACCCGAATCGACGAAGCGATGGATTGCTTCATCGCCCGGCGGAACGAGATCCGGGCTTCGAGTTGCTGCGCGATGGTTTCACCGACTAATTTGGCATCCGTCTCCGGGCGTTTGATCTCAAAAATGTTGATCTGAACGTCCTTCTTGGTGATTTTCTTCAGCTCTTCCTTGATCTTGTCGACTTCCTGACCGCCTTTGCCAATCACCACGCCCGGACGGGCCGTGTTGATGGTGAGGGTGATCCGCTTCAGCGTGCGCTCGATGATGACCTTTGAGATGGCCCCCTTCGAGATACGCGCTTTGATGTATTTGCGAATTTGCTCGTCTTCGACCAGTTTTTCCGCGAACGTATTGCCGCCGTACCAGCTTGAATCCCAGCCACGGACGATGCCAAGTCGCAGACCAACGGGGTTAATTTTCTGTCCCATTTTGTTATGCTTCAGTGTTTTGGTCTTCAGTAACGGCCGTTGCCGGGGTTTTGCTGGCTACCACCAGCGTGACGTGGTTCGACCGCTTGCGAATGCGGTGACCGCGACCCTGGGGAGCCGGGCGCAGGCGCTTCAGCATGGGGCCACCGTCGACGAAGATGCTTTTCACGTAGAGGTCAGCTTCTTCCAGTTTCACCTGGTCTTCGTATTTCAGTTGCCAGTTGGCGACCGCCGAGAGCAACAGCTTTTCGAGGCGCGGTGCCCCTTGCTGGGGTTGAAATTTCAAAATAGCCAGGGCCTTGCTGACGCTCTGCCCGCGCACCAGATCAACCACCAAGCGCATTTTACGCGGCGAAGTGGGTACGTTTCGGAGAATGGCGATTGCTTCCATTGGTTAGTTTCAGGTTTGAAGTTTGAGGTTTGAAGTTTGAGGTTGAAACCACCGCGCGGCGGCCACTTCAAACCTCAAACTTTAAACTTCAAACCTTTTTATCGTTTGCCTTTGTCTTTCTTAGCCACGTGACCACGGAAGTTGCGCGTCGGGGCGAATTCACCCAGTTTGTGCCCAACCATGTTTTCGGTGACGTACACGGGAATAAATTTATTCCCGTTGTGGACGGCGAAGGTATGGCCGACAAAATCCGGCGAAATCATCGAGCGACGCGACCAGGTTTTGATGACCGACTTCTTGCCCGCGTTGTTCATCGTCTGAACTTTGTTGTCAACGCGGAAGTCGATGTAGGGTCCTTTTTTGAGCGAACGTGCCATTATTTCTTCCTTCTGCTAATGATCAATTTATTGGATGCCTTCTGCGGAGTGCGGGTCTTTTTGCCTTTCGCCAGCAGACCATTGCGCGAACGTGGGTGTCCACCCGAAGCCCGGCCTTCTCCCCCACCCATCGGGTGATCGACGGGGTTCATCGCTACGCCCCGAACGCGGGGACGGATGCCCAACCAACGGCTTCGACCGGCTTTCCCCTTGCTCTCGTTCATGTGGTCGGGGTTGGATACCGACCCCACCGTGGCCCGGCACACGCCCAGAATGAGGCGCGTTTCGCTGGAGGGCATCTTCAGAATCACGTATTTCCCCTCCCGGCCCACAATCTGCGCGTAGGTTCCGGCGCTACGGGCCAGGGCGGCACCCTTACCCGGATTCAGCTCGATGGCGTGAACGATGGTACCAATCGGGATGGACAGCAGCGGGAGGGTATTGCCTACTTCCGGCGCAATGTCGCTGCCCGACTGAATTTTTTGACCCACCGTGATGCCCTGCGGGGCCAGGATGTAGCGCTTCTCGCCATCGGCGTATTGCACGAGGGCAATGCGCGCCGAGCGGTTGGGGTCGTACTCGATGGTCAGCACTTCCGCCGGACTGTCGGTGCGGTCACGCTTGAAGTCGATGATGCGGTACTTGCGCTTGTGACCACCCCCGATGTAGCGCATCGTGCGGTGCCCGGAGTCGTTGCGACCACCGGTCCGTTTCAACACGGCCGTCAAGCTCTTTTCGGGCTTGCTGGCCGTGATGTCGGCAAACGAGGGGCCGACGTGGAAACGTTGGCTCGGTGTCGTCGGTCTGAATTTTTTAACTGCCATGTTCTGGGTTACGTCTGCGGCGGCGCTATGTCCCGGTTTGCCAGCGCCGCCTGATTCGTTCAACCCGCCGGGAGCGGGAGATATCCAATGTGCTAATTTCTAATGTGCTAATTTCCAATGTTTTTCATTCGCACATTGGAAATTGGCACATTCGCACATTTAAATTCCTTCGTAGAAATCGATCACCTCGCCAGCGGCGACGGTGACGATGGCTTTCTTGTAGGTTTGAGTGTTGCCCGCCGTGACTTTGGTGCGGGTGCTGCGCGATTTGCTCTTGCCAATCTGCCGCATCGTTTTCACCTCTTCCACGCGAACCCCGTACAGTTTTTCAACCGCTTTTCTGATTTCTACCTTGTTGGCGTTCAGTGCGACCTCGAAGCCGTACTTGCCCACGTTGTTGAGGGCCGTGTACTTTTCGGTCAGCAGTGGCCGGATGAGAATGCCCATGCTTATTGTTGATTAAAAAGCGATTCGATTTTTGAAACGGCCCCTTCGCTGATCAACACCCGGTCGGCGTTGAGCAGGGTGTACGTGTTGAGTTGCTCCGGCGTAGCCACCTGCGCTTTTTGCAGGTTACGGCTCGACAGCATCACGTTTTGGTTTGCTTCGGAAAGCACCAGCAAGGTTTTGGTATCGGCCAGCGAAAAGGCGTTGAGCAGGCTCAGGTACGACTTGGTTTTGGGCGAGTCGAAGCTGAAATCTTCGATCACCGTCAACACACCGTCCTGGGCTTTGGAGGCCAGCGCCGATTGGCGGGCCAGCGTTTTCACTTTCTTATTGAGCTTGAAGGAGTAGTCGCGGGGGCGAGGACCGAAGATCCGGCCACCTCCCTTGAAGAGGGGCGACTTGAGCGAACCGGCGCGGGCACCGCCCGTGCCTTTCTGGCGTTTGATTTTGCGCGTTGAACGGCTCACTTCGGCGCGTTCTTTGGCTTTGTGCGTTCCCTGGCGCTGGTTAGCCAGGTACTGCTTGACGTCGAGGTACATCACGTGCTCGTTCGGCGCGATGCCGAACACCTCGTCCGAGAGGGTCACTTTCTTACCCGTTTCGCTCCCGGAAATGTTGAATACGCTGAGTTCCATGTTCTTATTTCTCGAGAATGACGAACGAATTTTTGGCACCCGGTACCGAGCCGCTCACCACGATGAGGTTTTGCTCGGTCATCACTTTCAGGATGCGCAGGTTTTGCACCTTCACGCGGTCATTGCCCATCCGGCCCGCCATGCGCAGGCCTTTGAACACCCGCGAAGGAAACGAGCAGGCTCCAATCGAACCGGGGTGACGGGCTCGGTTGTGCTGGCCGTGGGTTTGACCACCCACCCCACCAAAACCGTGACGCTTCACGACGCCCTGAAACCCTTTTCCTTTCGAGGTGCCGATGGCATCCACGAAATCGCCCTCCACGAAGAGGTCGGCGGCGACGGTATCGCCCAAATTCAGACTTTGTTGAAATTCTTTGAATTCCACCAGTTTGCGCTTGGGGGTGGTGCCGGCCTTTTTGAAGTGGCCTTGCAGGGGCTTGGTAGTGTTCTTTTCTTTTTTGTCGCCGTAGCCAAGCTGAACGGCGTTGTACCCGTCGGATTCGACGGTTTTGACTTGCGTGACGATGCAAGGCCCGGCTTGAATCAGCGTACACGGAACGGCGGTGCCGTCGGCGTTGTAGAGGCTGGTCATGCCGATTTTTTTACCAATAATACCAGACATTTTCTTGGTGGTGTTAAACACTGTGGACCGCCCAACCAAGGGCAACCTCCGAAAACGATTCACTAAATCGGGCCGCAAAAGTAGTGTTTTCGCGATGAGTCCCCAAACTCAGACGCAAAAAATCTGCGGAACTCAGTCAGTTAGCCGGGAAAAGAAGAAGAGTGAAGTGGACGGGAAGAAGAATGGGAGAACCGCGTGCTTGAAACGCAGCACACCGACCAGAGGTCGGTGCCACCTTTTTCCTGTCAGCTTACTACTCAACTCTCCGGTCCGGGCATTCAGACCACTGGCGAGCCAGTAACAGTTCTGACATTCTGGGTTCGGGCCGAAGCCCTTCCTCAGAAGCATTAACCCCAATCTAAACTCAAATGCGATTTCCGTGCAGTTTTGCCAACCGGTTACGGAGGTGCGACGAGCGGGGCTTCCTAAAATCGAGGTGCAAAAGTAGCAGAAACGAGCTTGAATGCCAGCCATTCCCGAAAAGTTTTTTTGAAAATCTTCCGCGAGAACCCAGCCTTTGGGATCAGGCAGCCAAAAAGCGCGGGTTCAGGGGCGGGTTCGAAACGTTTCCGCCCGAACCCGCCCCCTGAACCCACTCTCAGGAAACCTCGCTGTCAGGGAGTTTGCAGCGTAATCCGGTTGATTTGCAGGGTTTGCAGTTGCGCCGAACCGCCTTCCGCCGTAAGGCTGATTTTGCCTTCGTTTTTAGTCGGGAAAACCAGGTCCGTGATCGTCGCCTCGCCATCCTGCGCGAATACCTCCACCACGCATTTGTCGGCCAGCAGGCGGAGTTTCAGCGAGCCATCTTTCAGCGCCACCTTTGCCGTTTCGACGCTGGAAAATTGGGGGTGAAACGCCACGTTGCCCGATTGAGTGCGGTCGAAAGCCAGTTCCTGCCGGGCCACGTCGTAGCGGAGTACCGTGCGTTCGCCCTCGCTTTCAAACAAGGCCAGCAACACGGTTTTGGCCGTTCCGGGCTTCAGCGTCAGTTCCAGGTCGAACGCGTCGCCCGTGAATGGCACTTCGTAGCGGCCGTCAATCGCCTGGTTTTTGATGCTGAAGGCCGGTTGTTCCACCTTTCGCAGTTCGGCTACAGGCTGTTGAATCAGTTGCAGACCGGCGGCGGTGCGCCGGAGGCTGATTTGCCGAGGCACCGAGTAGACCCCGTTAAATGGCTTTGTCGGTAGGTCGTTGGCGTAGGCCCAGTTGTTGAGCCAGCCCACCATCAGCGGGCCGGTTTGACCTGCGGGTAAACCATTGAATTGGATAGCTGCGTAGTAATCTTTGCCGCAATCTACCACCGACCCGGCAAATCGGTTACTCGCCGCCGTGGCGATGGGTTTCGGATGGGCCGGGTCGAGTTTGAAGTTCGTCCCGTCAAAATCCCCTACGAAATACTGCATCCCGACGTAGCCGCTCTGCGGGTGACCCGCCGAGATAAACAGCACCCACTTTGATTTTCCCCCGGATGGCCGGCCCGACTCGTTTTCAATCGGCACCGGCATCAACGCCGGACATTCCCAGACTTTCGTCGTGTCACCCACGGGGCCGAAGTGGCTCATCAAGCGCCAGGTTTTCAGGTCTTTCGACTCGTAAAACGCCGCGCGGTGTTCGGTGGCCTTGACGGTGGACATCACCCATTTTTTCCGGGGTGCGTACCAAAACACGTTCGGGTCACGGAATTCCTTGCTGCCAATGTCCACGATGGGGTTTTTGGCGTACTGCGTCCAGGTGCGGCCCCGGTCGGCGCTGTAAGCCAGGTTTTGGTACTGCGCCAGGTGTTTGTCGCCCGCCGTGACGTTGCCGGTGTAAATCGCCACCAGGCAGTCTTTCGTACCCGGCAGGCACAGGCCGTTTTTGTTCCCCTCGTCCACCACCGTGCTGCCCGAAAAAATGGCCGTCGTTTTCCCCCCTTCGGTAAATTCGGGTATCGCCACCGGCAGGTGTTCCCAGCGGAGCAGGTCTTTGCTCACGGCGTGGCCCCAACTCATGTGACCCCACTTCATGCCAAACGGATTATGCTGGTAAAACAGGTGGTATTCGCCGTCGTGGTACACCAACCCGTTGGGGTCGTTGAGCCAGTTTTGGGGGGGCGTGAAATGATAGGCCGGGCGGTAGTCGATTTTCTCCGTAACTGCTTCTTTTTTTGAGTTGGGTTGGCAAGCCACCGTGACGACGCCGAGGAGGGCAATGGTTCTGATGAAATTTTGCATGGTTTAGGAGGCTGCCTACCGTTTGTATTTCCTGCGAGAGCCTATCAGTTCGGACAAAGGTAGGCAAACAGAAAGCCCGGCTCCACAACGCGGAACCGGGCTTTCATAAGCTACAGAAATCGACCGTCTACTGCCGGGCACCCGTGATTTTGCGCAGGTTGTAAAACAGCTTTTCCAGCAACCGCGTCTCGTCGGTCAGGATTTCTGCGGAGGCGCTCAGGCCCGTTTTGTAAGAAAGAGTTTTGCCAAAATTCGTGGTCAGGCCCGCTGGTAACGCCACTTTAGCCAGAAACACGCTGTCGCGCACGGGCACTTCGGCGATGGACTCGATGCGCCCGCGCACGGCCCCGAATTCCTGAAACGGGTAGCCGCTGAATTTCACCAGCACCGTTTGCCCCGCTTTCACCTTCCCAAAATTTTGCTGCGGCACCCGCAACTCACCGAAGAATTCCGTGTGCGCCGGAGCGACGTAGAACAACTCCTGCCCCAGCGTCAGGTGCTGGCTTTCCTGCACGAACGAGGGAAACACGACCCGCCCGGCCACGGGAGCCGACACCACGTACTTCGCTTTCCAGGCTTCCGCCGCACTGCGTAGGGTGTTGAGCGTTTGCAGAAACTGGTCGCGTTGCTCGGCCACCTGCTGGTCGAGTTCCAGAATTTCTTTTTGTTTGGCCCGCTGTGCCACGCCGTTGTTGAGGAGCGCCGCGCCGGTTTGCTGCAACGGAAAATCGCGGGCGAGGCGCTTGCTTTCTTCACGCTTCAATTCCAGCGGGGCAATCACGTTGTCGTTCGCCAGGCGTTGCTGCACCTCAAAATCATCCTGGGCCAGTTGCTGGTCGCGCTGCTGGAGGGCGCGTTGCTCGCCGAGGTTGGCGGCGAGGGCGGCCAAATCCCGCACCTCCCGCTGCAACAGCCTTTTTTTCTGACTGTGAAACCCGCCCGCCAGGTACGCCCGGAGTTGAATGTGCGCCTGCTCGAAGGTTTGGAAACTGGATTGCAATTCGCCGAGTTGGTGGAAGTCGTGCTGGTGCAGCGTGGTTAGTCCTTCCAACTGGTCGCGGCGGGCGAGGTTTCCGGCGCGTTCCAACTCGGCCATCAGCCGCAGCACATCCTCGTGGCGGGCCGTGCTTTCGAGGTAGGCCAGCGCTTGCCCGGCCCGCACGGTGGCGTGGTCGCTCACCAGCAGGCGCACCAGTTTGCCCTCGCTGCGGGTCAGTACGGCTTTGGGGGCGTTGAGCGAAGTGAGTTTAAACGAAGCCCGCACCACGTCGGGGTAGCGAAGGACCCAGGCCCCCGTCAACACGCCCGCCAGCACCAGCGCCACGAGCGTGATGCCCCAGCGCAGCAGCCAGCGCGGCGGGCGGGCGATGAGTTCCTGGACTTCCTCGGAACGAATTTCAGGGTAATAAACCTTCATCTGCTTGCAAGGTTAATTGTATTTCCATCCCTCTTTTGAAGCCCAAGGGGAAGATACAGGCTGTAGTAACGTTACAGAATCATGGGGAGCAGGGGTGAAAAAAATTTTATATTTCCTTTCTTTATCCGGCACTTGTATTCTACAAATTAATTTACAAATCCTAAAGCCTGAGTGTCTACTCTTAATTTTATCTGAATACTTGCAACCACTTATGCCAATAATTAAGGTGTCTTCACCAATTAAATTGATACTTCCAATTTCTAAATCAGGGCTAGGTAAATATAGCTCAATTAATAATCTGTCAAAATGACTTTTACTATAAAGTCTTCTGTAAATAAGTGGTTTGTCTAAATTTTTACTAACTTTTGACATACTTAATGAGGTCGTATCTACGAATTTTCCCATTTGATTTGATATATAATATGACAGACTGTCATTCAATAAATAGGAACGACAACTTGCTGCAAAGTTTATAGTTGAAGCATCTATTTTTGTACTATTGAATATTTGATGAATAGTCAATGAATCGACAAATTCTGCATTCTTTTCTTTAGTAGAAAATTTCTTAGCTTCCTTTCTACCATCAGAGCAGGCTGACAGTACTGCAAGTAAATAAAATAAATGTAAAGTCTTCATTTTCAAGGATTCTCTTTATTATTGTTAAAATAAAAACTCTTCCAATGCCGAGTCTTGGAAGAGTTTTTTCATGAAACACTAGGTGGTTGTATGCTCCCAGCAAACACATCTGGCGGTATTGGCAGGTGCTGTTGAGCAATTGTGCCAATTGCTACCAATATGGTTGCCTCCAGCATCATAGTAGTGGCAACCATATGTTCCTCCTTGCACTTTTTTCTGCTGCTCACGAGTGAGCGCATACTTTTTAAATTTGTTTAACATAGTTAGTTGTGCCTCCGCATCCCATCTCCATTTTGGAGTTTCGTCTTTGGCTACTGCAATAGTATAAAAAAAAATTTATGCTTCCAACTGGAAAACCCTAAATTTTCAGGGATTTTTCTTTTATTTTTTGGGGGGGGGAAATCCCTGAGTTGTTTTTCAACTATCCATCTCTAACTGGTTTTTTACTAACCGCCAATAATCCCCCGTCGAGCCGTCAACTCCGTGTGCGTCCCCACTTCAGAAATCCGGCCTTTGTCAAGTACCACAATCTGATCCGCATTTTTAACCGTACTCAGCCGGTGCGCTACGACCACCACCGTCCGGCCCCGAAAAAATTCTTCCAGATTTTGTAAAATCTGCGCTTCGTTGTTGGCATCAAGGGCGTTGGTCGCTTCGTCGAAAAAGAGGAACTGCGGGTCTTTGTACACGGCGCGGGCGATGAGAATTCGCTGGCGCTGCCCCTGGCTGATGCCGCTGCCCTCGGCCCCAATTTTGGTGTTGTAACCCAACGGCAACGATTCGATGAACTCTTCGACGTTAGCCACCCGCGCCGCGTGGGTGAGGCCCTCCACGTCGATCCGCTCCTGCCCCACGGCGATGTTGCGGGCGATGGTGTCGGAAAACAGGAAACCGTCTTGCATGACCACCCCGCACTGGCTGCGCCAATGGGTGTGGCTGATGTTGTGCAACCTCACCCCCGGCCCCTCTCCTGCTGAGAGGGGGGAAATCCGAACGGATTTCAAGGCACCCCTCTCAGCAGGAGAGGGGCCGGGGGTGAGGCTTATTTCGCCACCCGCCGGTTCGTAAAACCGCAGCAGCAATTTCAGCAGCGTGGTTTTGCCGCTGCCGCTCATGCCCACGATGGCGGTGGTCTTGCGGGCAGGGATGGTCAGGCTCAGGGCTTGCAACACCGGTTCGTTGCCCGCGCCGGGGTAGGTGAAACTCAGGTTGCGGAGCGTGAGGCTTTCGTAGGCGGGCAGGCGGTCGAGGCGGGGGCGGTCGGTGGGTTCTTCGTCGTCGAGGGTGTGGATTTCGTTGAGGCGTTCGAGGCTGATTTTGGCGTCCTGCAAACCCTGCACGAACCCGACCAACTGCTCCACCGGCCCGTTCAACTGCCCGATGATGTACTGCACGGCCAGCATGGTGCCCAGGGTCATTTGCCCGGCGATGACGGCCTGCGCCGCCAGAAAGGTGATGACGATGTTTTTGCCTTCGTTGAGCGTAAACGCCCCCGCCTGCTGGTACTGGCTCAGGGCCAAACCCCGCATTTGCAGGCGGAACAGGCGGGCCTGAATCCGCTCCCAGCCCCAGCGCAGCGGGCGCTCGGCCCCGGCCAGTTTGATTTCCTGCATTCCCTGAATCAGCCCGATGAGGGCGCTCTGGCTTTTGGCCGAAGCGTCGAAACGGCGGTAGTCGAGCTTACGGCGCTGGCGCAGAAACAGCGCCACCCAGCCCACGTAGAGCAGACTCGCCCCGGCGAAAACGCCGAAGATGCTCAGGTTGAACAGCGCCAGCACGATGCTGAAGGTGAACAGGTTGAACAGCGAAAACAGCACGTTGAGCGTCTGCCCGGTCAGGAAGGCTTCGATGCGGTGGTGATCGCCGATGCGTTGCATCAGGTCGCCGAATTGCTTGGTGTCGAAAAACGACACGGGCAGGCGCATGAGCTTGACCAGGAAATCGGAGAGGATGCTCAAATTGAGCCGGGTGCTGATGTGGAGCAGAATCCAACTGCGGATGAACTCCACCGACAGCCGCCCGGCCATCAGCGCCAGTTGCGCCCCCAGCACCAGGTACACGAAGGGCAGGTTCTGGGTATTCACGCCCACGTCCACCACCGACTGGGTCAAAAACGGAAACAGCAGATTCAACCCACTCCCCACCAGCAAGCCCAGCAGCAATTGCAGCAACAAAGCCCGGTACTGACTCAGGTAGCCCAGCACCCGCCCGAAGCCGTAACCCGCTGGTTTTTCGTCTTCCCGGTCAAAAAACTGGGGCGTAGGTTCGAGCAGCAGCACGACCCCCTCCCCGCGCCCACCCTGCTGGGTTGCCAGCCAGCCTTCGCAGAATTCCCCGGCGGTGTAGGCAATCAGCCCTTTGGCGGGGTCGGCGACGTGAACCGTCCCTTTTTGAGTGGAAAGTGGAGAGTGGAAAGTTGGGGGGCGGGCGGGGTTTGGAAGAGGATTTCTTCGTTTTTGAGAAACTCAAACGAAGCGGGCGGATGCGTGAACAAATCAGGGTTGGGTGCCTGCTTGCCGCCCCAAACCCGCCGCATCCACTCCCCCAACTTTCCATTTTCAACGTTCAACTTTCCACTCACCCGATGTACCACCACGAAGTGATTTTGCCGCCAGTGAACGATGCAAGGCAGCGGGGCTTCGGCGGCGAATTTTTCAAAGGGAATTTTTACGCCCAGCGTGCGAAACCCGATGGCTTCGGCGGCTTCGGCAATGCCCAGTAGCGACACGCCTTCTTTGCCAATTTGTGCCTTTTCCCGCAGCGATTGCGCCGTAAAACTCCGCCCGTAGTGCTTGGCCACCATGCGTAGGCAGGTGGAGCCGCAGTCCATTTGATCGAGTTGGGGGTAGTGGGGGAAGGCGGGCATGGACAGGTTTCAGATTGAAAACTTTTCGTTTACTCCCTCCAACCCTCGGGTTTCAAGGGCGTCCGATTGGTACTGGACACACAGACGGCCAAGGGTGGACGACCACGTACCGGACTGCCGGTTTGTCGATTTGGCTCCCGACCGTTGAGAGCAACGAATAATCCGGGGGCAGTGCCCGTGTTACTGCGCCGGTCGAGCCAGTAGCGCATCGGGGAAACGCCCGAAGCCGTGAAATAGCCGATAACATTTTCCCGCTCGTCACCCAAGTTGCGCACGTTTCCTATCAGAGGTACCGGGGGCGTGTCGGCCAGCCCTCCCGTCTTTTGAGTCTGATCATTCAAGAGTCTATAGTACCCGTAGGCACCCTGAGTCAGGGCCGACTGCCGGATTTCAACTAGGCACGGGGGGGGGTGATAAAAAGGAATCTGCGCCACCCGCCGATCCGTGATCTGTCTGCCCGACTGGTGCGGTTGAGTCTTTCCTTTTCCAAAAAAGTAACGCTTTACGTCCAACACCATCCAGTTTTTCGTCGTTCACTACTATCTATCATTACTTTCTTAGGACTATCAAAAATTTTTACCAAAAATCAGAACTAATCTTTTGTATCATGTAGATCATAATAGATCGTTATATGTCAGGACATAGCCCTTGCTTTTATTATACGATAAATAGAGTCAGTTATAATTGTAAGGAAAGTATACTACTAGACTTGTCTTTTAACTGTAAATCAACATTTTACAACCTCTGATTTTGCCT
>CAXTIG010000047.1:0-55023 GCA_964244295.1 uncultured Cytophagales bacterium | reverse complement strand
CTCATGTTCTATTAGTCAAGTAGTTAGGCGCTCGCTATCCCATAGTTCGCGTTAACTTTAAATCATCATGAAAATTGTCGCAACAGGTTCGCTGGGAAACATCAGCGAGCCGCTCACCAAGGAATTAGTCGCCAACGGCCACGCCGTGACGGTCATCAGCAGGAAGGCCGACAAGCAAGCTGCCATCGAGGCGATAGGCGCAACCGCCGCCATCGGCTCCCTGGAGGATACGGCGTTCCTGGCCGCCACCTTTGCCGGCGCCGAGGCCGTGTATGCGATGGTGCCGTCTAACATGGCTGCCCCCGACGTGCTTAAACATTACCGCAACGTGGGCCGCAGCTACGCCCATGCTATCGAGCAGGCGGGCGTGCCGCGCGTGGTGCATTTGAGCAGTTGGGGAGCAGATTTGGACCGGGGCACCGGCTTCATCCTCGGCTCGCACCAAGTCGAGGGCCTGTTAAATAAGCTGCCTAACGTCGCGCTGACGCACCTGCGCCCTGGTTCGTTATACTACAACCTGTTCGGCTTTGCGGGCATGATAAAGGGAATGGGTCTGATTGGCAGCAATTACGGGGGCAACGATAAAATTGTGTGGGCGCACCCCCGCGACGTTGCCGTCGCCGCCGCCGAAGAGCTAACCCGGCCTGCTACCGGCCACAGTGTGCGCTACGTGGCTAGTGACGACCGCACGGCCAGCGAAACGGCCCGCATCTTAGGGGCCGCCATTGGCAAGCCGGAACTGCAATGGCTGACCTTCAGCGACAAGCAAACCCAAAGCGGCCTGGAGCAAGCCAGCATTCCGGCCCACGTCGCCGCCAGCTACGTTGAATTAGGAGCCAGCATTCACAACGGCGCGTTGCGGCAGGACTACGACCGCCAACCGCCCCACGCGATGGGCCAGGTCAAGGTGGAAGATTTCGCCAAGGAATTTGCCGCCGATTTTAAGTAAGCGGACTCGTCACGCGTTTTTCCATCTTCTTATTCTCTTTTTAATTTCTCCCCATGAAACTTGCTGATAAAGGCCCCCTGGCCCCGACCCCTACGCTGACCACTATGCTCGAACCGGTTTCACAAGCCATTCAAGGCTGGCCGGGCATTATTGCTGCCGCTCACTGGGACCTCTTTTGGGTGGGCGAGGTGGTGGACGGGGCCGATTTTTACGTGGGCGACGAAGAGCTGGGCCATATCCACCTCAGCGGCGACGTACACATAGCCACCAGCCCCGTGCTGGGGCAGGCGCTAGTGGCCGGAGGCCTGGCCCAGCCGATGCAGTGGGGGGGCACCGCGTACCGGGGCTGGACGGAGTTTGCCGTGCGCACCGCCGCCGATGCGGCGTATGCCACCTGGCTGTTTGAGCTGAACTACCAGCGGCTGCGCGGCCGGCCCGAAGGAGAATTGGTGGCGGAGATTGTCGCCCACCGGGCACAGCAGTAAAACCCGCTCGAAAGGTGGGTTCTGCTCACTGGGTTTCTGGCCGATTGCTTCGGGCGTAAAAACGATTATCTGGCTTCTATCATCGGGCTCACCATTGTTTCTTACGGTTCATAGCGAGCGGGTGCGCGAAGGCAAAGTTCCTCGGCTCGTTGTACTGGACCAGAGCGCCGAGGACCAGCTCGTGCCGATGAACCAAGTGGAGCGACTGGAGGCGAACCTGCGCAAGGTGGAAAGGTTGCAGGTTGTCCGGGGGCATTGAGCCGTTGGCCAGCACGCTGCGCCGTGGCAGCGTGGGGACACCATCCGGAACAGCGTGCAGGACGTTGCTTGCCAGCCTACAGAACGGCGCTTTGTCTGGTGTGTGACGTATGCCTTTAGCTTGACTTTAGCCAGTCGATGGTCGGTTGCCTGGGCTTCAGGGCCGCTGTGCTACTTGAACCCGTTTATTTTCGGACATCCGCCTGAAAATCGGATGTCCGAAAATAAACTCACCCGGTAACCCCGTTCAACCTGGCTCATTTGAACCCTACGTAAATAGCTAACGTCAAGCTAACCTCTTCGAGGTCTCAACGAGATCCCTCCTTCGTCGGGCCGGGTGGCCGGAGCCAGGACAACCCGTTTTTTCTGATCAAAGCGCCTTTTGCCTCTTTCACCCAAAAACCTCCTGTCTCCTCATGATTCGGCCCAAAACCTGCGACCACCTGAGCGCACTGACCGATCTGAAATCGGCGCGGGGGTACGTCTGCGAGGAATGCCTGAAAACCGGCAGCCGATGGGTACACCTGCGTACCTGCCAGCATTGCGGCGTTACGCTCTGCTGCGATTCCTCCCCGAACAAACACGCCACCCAGCATTTCCACGCCAGTGGTCACCCCGTCGTAGCCTCGGCTGAACCGGGCGAGCGCTGGCTGTGGTGCTACGTGGATGAGGAAATGGGCCGGTATTGAAGCCGCCTGAGTTAGTTGAATGAAAAATCCGGTCTTCCTCCTTGCTAAACGCAAGGAGGAAGACCGGATTTTTCAACGTCAAGTCACGACCGGATTTACCGCGTCGCCACCACGCCCACGTCGCCCAGCAGGATGTCCCAGCGGTTTTTTACTTCGCCTTCGACCCGCTTCTGGTAGGATTGGAGCATCACTTCCACGTTTTTTTCGGTCACGTCGCCGTACTTGAGTTTTCCATTCCGGCCAAAGCCTTCGAAGCGCTGCTCGCCCCGGATCATGCCGTAGTATTTGCCGTCGGCGCGTTGGGTGAGGTTTTCGACAAACTGAACGTTGCTCCACGTGAGGTTGACCTGGCTGTAGGAAAGTAGTTTGAGCCGGATCAGGTACTCCCGGATGCGGTAGGAATTAGCCGCTCCCCCGCGTGAGGTTGACGAAACCTGGATGCTGGCCCCCGGTTTAAACAGCGAACAGGCCTGGTCGATGGCTTTGTTCTTGGTTTCCGCGTCGAGGGATTTGTCCACAATCACGCTGAGGTAGCTGGAAAATTCCTCTACTTTTCGCAGAGCGCGGTCGCTGTTGCGCTGGTACTCTTCCTCCGACAGGGTCAGGGTTTTTCCGCTCGCTGCCGGGGTGGACGTCGGCTCTGACCTCGCGGGAGGATTGGCAGGAGCCGGATCGGATTTGGGCGCGCGGGTGCTACCCGAAGGCTGGTTTCCACCGGCGGGGCGGGTGCCCCCCGGATTCCGGCTCACTGCCGGGGCGGTCGAAGCCAGCGCCACCCGAATGGCCTCGGCTTCCTCGCACACCTTCGAGGCGTCGGCGGCTTCGATGCTGTGGACGCCCGTGCGACGAAACACCGCCGTGACGTCGGCCTTGTTGATCGAGGCCTCCCCGCCGGTAGGCGTCCGAAAGTTGATGACTTCGTTGCTTTCGTAGGAAATCGTGCCCGTGGCCACGCCCACTGGGTTGCGCTTAAGGATCACGTCGTACACCGACGTGACGGCGTCGCCACTCAGAAAAGCATCGAGCCGGGCCGCGCGCGCTTCGGGGCTGAGGGCCAGTAGCTCGGTTCCGCACAGCCAGTGACCGAGTTGATTAAGAATCAGTACCACGCTCTCCGGTTTGTAGGAGCGCTTGAGGGTGTTGTCACCCTTAGGCACCCGGATGACCACTTTTTGGTCATTAATCTCGGCGAGGGCACCCTTCACGATGGTTTGGTCCCGGAGGTACAGGGCATCCTGGGCGGCGAGCCGGGGCACCACCGACAACGCCAGCAAGCACCCGGCCAGCCAGCATTTCAATTCGACAAACGGTACTCGGTTTTTCATGGGGTGAACAGGATTGATGGATAGCCTCCTTCGTTGCTGAGTCGTCGGGGAGCAGAGATCGCACAATTTACTTGGGTTTGTACGTGAGCCTGTAGGTACGTGAGCCGTCGGAAGCTCCGTTCGCCGTGCGGAGAGTAAGTCGGAGAGCGTGCTCTTTCGTGGCATCCGAGGAGCAGAATTCGACGAGGTATGAACTGGTGAGCGCCTGAGTGACGGGCAGGTCGATGAGCGACAGGTCGCGGCAGTCTGAGTGAATTACTTTTACCGTACCGCCGGTAAATTGGGCTAATTCCCAGGGACGGTTGTACGCCGCCGACCAGCGCGCCCGAACAGCGGTATCGGGTACGGCGCTCTTCCAGTAGCCATTGTCGAGACTAAAAACCACGTGGGCAGTACCCTGGTCGGGCTTCCAGGATTTCTGAAAATTGATATTGTTGAATGTCGCATTGGACCCTGGATACGTTACGTCATCGGTAAAGACGATATACACCCGCGACGCTCCTGGCCGCCAGGCGAAATGCTGATCGGCGAAAAACATGGCAACAATGCTGTTTTCGGCAGTTACAGTTTGGTGGAACGTTTTGGCCTTCGTTTGCAAATCAACGGCATCGGGACCATCGAATCCCACCGTACGGGAGGTGCCGCGCTGCCCGCGACCGGTCAGGTACTTGTCGAGAGCGGCCATGGTGTTCAGATTTAGAGCACCCCGCACGTTGCCAAACTGGCCCACGCAACCAAACCGCGCATCAAGTTTTTTACTCAGCAAAAAATTAGTAAAGCGTAGCATTTGAGAAGCTACACTGTCGGATTCCTCAGACATACTCCCGGAGTTATCAACGATGAACACCACATCGAGTGGTAAGGTGGTCGATGTGTTAGCCAGTTCGCGAACCTCCACGCCCCGGCTGTTGCCGTCTTCTTCGAGCCAGAAATTCTGGTCGGAACGGGCGCTGCCTTTCAACTCTAAAAAACTTTTCGCTTGAGGATCAAAAATTCCTGTCATTACAAAACTTGCCCTATTTCCAACGGACTGAATGGCCAGATTGGGGAAGTTCCCGCTCAGGTTATTCGTCGCCGGTTTGGGTGGAGCCAATCGGCTGTTGGGGGGGCAGTTAACGGGGATTTCTACCGTTTTGCGGCAACTGAGGGCAAGTCCCAACGCGAGGGCAATTACCAGCACCGTGCTTTTGAATTGGAAAATTGCTTTCATAATTTTTAAGAAAAGAGGGACCCCATTATTTTCTACGGGCGCTAAACCCGATGCCCAGCCGCACACTCGCAAACTGCACCTGGTTGGAATACGATTGCCCCAGGGTGTTGAGGTTCAAGTCTTTCACGTCGAGTATCTGGTAGCGGGCGCTCAATTCCACGAGGGCCTTACCCAGGTGCGCTTCGTAGCCCAGGCTGGCTCCGTAGGTGATGGGCGTCGTGGTGGTGCTGGTACTCTGGGGGCTGGGGTGGGCTTCGCTGGTCTTGATCGAACTCATTAGCAGGTTGACCCCGCCTTCAGGCATCAGGTACAGCCCCTTGACAAGGTACACCTTCACCCCCAACTGAAGCGGAATCCGGGTGAGTTTCTGGGTTTCCTGGTACTGGTCGGCCCCGTTGAGGGTATACCGCCGCACGAGTTCCCAGCCTGAATACCCCGCCGTGAGTGAAATGGCCACGGGGCGGGCTACCCGGTAATCGAAGCGCAGGCTGAACCCGAGGTTTTGTTGCAGGCCCAGGCCCACCGAGTCGCTCACCCAGTCTTTGTTCAGACCGCTTGGAAAGTACGCCAGTTCGGGGCCTACGGTGAGGTTGATTCGGTAAAACGAGCGGGGGTCACTGGCCGGGCGGGGAAGTTTCTCGGCGGCGGGTGTTTTTGGTTTACTCGCCACCTGCTTCGGAACCGTGGTCTTGGGGGCTTTTGGTTTCGGCGCTTTGGCCGTTTTCTCTTTGGGAGTTTTCGTTTTGGCCGTTTTCACCTTCGTGGTTTTTTCACGGACCACCGCCACCAATTTTTCTTCGCGCCCGTCGGCGAAGCGGATGCCCTGCACCTTGTTGAGCGCAATCGTCTGGAGTTTCCCGCTCGGATCGCTGGCGCGGTGGTAGCGCAGGTTTTTGCCATCGACCACTACGTCCCTGGCTTCGATGAGCCGGTCGCCGCCTTTGAGTACGATCAGGTCGGGGCGACTGCCGCCGCCCGACAACGGCGGCCCGGCTACGGCGCGGGGTTCGTTGAATTCTTCTTGGCTACCATCGGTAAAAACAATTTTCCAAAGCTGTGTTTTCGCGATCGTTTTCTTTACGGCCGGGGCCGCCGCGTCGAAGTAAATCACCTCGGTTTCACCTACCTCGTCGATCCGTCCGAGGATGGTACTGCGATCGGTTTTGTGGAGAACGTCGGTAGAATTGGTCTGGGCCTGGGCGATGCCGTTCATGGCCAGCAGACTGAAAAAAATCAGAACTCGGGTAGAGTGTAACATACGAGAAGGAGGGAGTAAAGGACGAACTTAGTGGATACCAACCGAGGCCGACCCAAGCGGGGGGTATTGTTGGCCCAGCCCCGGCGGAAGACTGAACGTAGCCACCCGCTCGGAGAGGCCATCCTGGTCGCGAATGACGCGCCCGGTTCCCACAGGGATCACCTTTGTGTTGGCTTCATCCCCCTGTTTGTCGGCCACCAGCAGGGATTCGTAGTAGGTTTTGATCCCCGCCGGGGTGATTTCCCCGGAAATCGTTTTGATTTGCCGGTTTTGAATTCCGTTGGCGATGCCGTTGGTTTCGATGAACAGGGAGAAGAAATTGCCATTTCCCGCCAGGTAACCCCCAACGCCCGTGGCCGTTTCGGAAGGGGGCGTGTTGGTGGATTTGAGATCAACCTTGATGGTCAGGGCTTTTTTATCCTGTGCGTAGAGGCGGTATTTGTAATCCAGGAACCGATGGCCCGGTTTGAGTCCATCCTGCGGTCCGTAGGGGCTCACCAGCACGAGGGGTGCTACGAAGTAAATCCCTTCCAGATCCGGCGGATTCAGTCCTTCGTAAACGGGCATTCCTTTTTTGCGCAGGGTATCGATAAGCGCTTGTGGAATAATTCGCCGAATGTCCGCCGAAAACTTCGTGTCCTTCAATTCAATCGTCACCGTCTTACGACAGGCTCCGAGACCGACAATTGCAAACAGAAGCAGGGTAAAAAATCGCATGGAAGGGAGGGATTAGAACTGGATTTAAGCAGAAAACCGGCTTGTTTTGGGCCGTTGTGAAGTAAGCAGACTGGTTCAGCGCAAAAGAAGAGTCGTGGTCTTTGGACTAAAAAAGGATGCACCCGCCTGCCCACCACCCGTAGGAATCGATAAAAATAGCGGCGGAGTGGGTTCCGGAAGGAAAGGAAAAAGTCGGCCTGACGCGTGGAAGAGGTGTTTCATGGGAAGGTCGTTGGAGAGGGGATAAACCAGTGGCGTACGACAGCAACGGGGTTTTTGGACAAAAGCAGTGGGTAGCTGAGGTTTAGGGGTGAAAAATAGCGACTGTTCGGTCTAAATTCAAATGGTCGTTCAAGGATTTATTTACCGGTACCCAACGCGGTTCTTACTCTGGGATGGCAAAAACTCAGGCTGCTCGCCTTCAAACAAATACACCGCCCCGGTAACCCGGAACGGTGTACGTGGTACCGTATTGCTGGAAGGCTTACTTCCGCCCACCGCCAATGGTGGCTCCGATTTTTACCGAAAAATAGTTGGCATCTTTCACCAGGTTGTACTCGGCCCCGAGGCGGAAGTGTCCGATTTGCAGGCCCGCGCGGGGCGAAAACCCAAACTGGCTATCCCCCGTGTACACCTCGCTTTCGTCCGTATCACTGTCGCTGTAGAAGATGTAATTCTTGAATACGCCCAGTCCCAAACCCACGTAGGGGCGCACGGTGCTTTCGCCAAAATAGTATTCACCCGTTAGTTGAGTGCCCTGGGTGGCGGCCAACAGGGTCTCACTGCCACTGGTCGCTAACCCTAAAAAAGCAAACTCGACCTTCAAGCCAGCAGCGATTTGATCGGTGATGTTGAACTTGGGTTCGAGCGAAAAGTTGAACCCGCCACTGAGGTCTCCGGCATCCGATAACCGGGAGTAGCCCGTGGTGATATCGAATTTGAACGGCCGGTAGCCCCTGGATTGGGCCTGGGAAACGCCGCTCGACAAAAGAAGCGCGAAAAGGGTCACTGAGAGAGGAGTCACTGAGAATGATTTCATACACGAAAAAGGAAATTGAGTAAAGAGAAGGACAAGGGTAGCGCGTCGGCAGAAAATGGACTACGCAGGCACCGGTTCGGGGCCATTCATCCGAACGGGCCTAACCCGGATTCAAGGCTTTTCGCCCGAAGTCGACTCGCGGGTCGCGGACGCGTTTTCCTGCCGGGCTGCCAATCGGAACGTGGTGGCTTTGTCGGCCAGGTTGTCGCCGTCGCTGAATACGCGCGTCGTACCCACGGGGAGGACCTGGTTGCCGGGGTCATTTTTTTCTTTGACGTAAAAAGCCCATTGCAGGTTTTTGATTCCGGCGCTGGTCAGTTCGCCCGAATACACCCGCAGGGTTTTGTAGGTAGTCGTTGCCCCGTAGGTGTCGTTCGATTCGGTAAAAACGGTGAACAGATTCCCGTTGCCGGCCACGTAGCCTCCGATGCCGTTCCCGCCCGACACGCTTTCTTTCCAATCCAGTTTGATGGATTGGTCGGTGCTGTTTTGATTGTACAACCGGACGCGCTGAGTCGTGTAGGTGGTGCCAGCGACGTCGGAGGTCTGCGTCGACGCCTTGAGGGTATTGGGACTAATCACGTAGATTCCCTCCAACGTGGCAGGTTGTTGGCCTTCATTGATAACCAAGCCTTTAGCCCGGAGGTCATCCATAATTTTCTGGGGTACGATTTCCTGGACTTTCACCGAAAAACCTTTCGATAGGTCCACGGTCTCGTTTTTTTTGCAAGCGCCCGTGAGCAAGACCACGGCCAGCAGGCCGCCCGTGGCAAAAAGGTGTCGTTGAACTACCGTAGGGATTTTCATATCAAGGAGAGGGATTTTGGATTTGAAAAAATAAAAGTTGGGAAACTAACTGCTGGGCGTAGCCCACCTTTCACTGGCCCGGCGAAGCCCGGTTCGTAAAAATCAACGGGAGAAACACCCCGCCAGGAACCCCGGCGGGGTGTCGGGTAAAAGGGTTGTTCAGTCCCAAGATCGAACGGAACGCCGGGGCGCTCTGAGAGTGGTTAGAATTTGTAGGTGGCCCCGACGGTAAGCACGGCGTTGGTGCTACTGGCATCGTCGTAATAATTGCTGTTCGAGACGAAGTCGAGGTTGAGCTGGCCCAATACACCCCAGTTGTCGGAGAAGAAGTAGCGCGCACCGCCCTGAATTCCGAAGGTCGTAAACGTCGTACTCGCCGATGAGTACCCGTAGTAATAATCCCGGTACGAAACCCGCCAGAAATTAAGCCCCGCCCCGGCGTACACGTCCAGCTTTTCGTTGTTGATCGGGAAGTGGTAGTTGCCGAATGCGCCGGGGGCAAAAATGCTCACCCCGTTCCGCGAAGCAAACCAAAACTGCCCACCCACGCCAATTTTTTCGGATACGGCAAATTCGGCGGAGGCGAAAATCGGGGTAAAATAATTTTGTAGTCGAAGCCCGGCGCTGATGAATTTGGTACCACTCCCGAAGGCCTGGGCGCGACTTTCGGAAAGTCCGCTCAGCACCAGAGCAGCGGCCAGTAACACCGGGAACGCGCCTTTTTTGAGGACAGAAATGCGGATAGACTTGAACATGGGAGGAGAGATTGAAGGGGGAAAAGATGAAAGCACTCCACCGGGCCTTCCCGGAGGGGGCCGGTCAGAGTACACCCCAAAACTCCGGCGGTAGACCGGCATTTTCAATCCAGGTTTTCAGCCGATTTGGTAGCAAGTTTTTAAGAAACGGGTAGCAATTTCCGCTACCCGTTTTTCCTCGTTGAGCAAAAGGGCGGTTTCGTGGAGAAAAAACCGGGTTTCGTGAAGTTGCCCGAACGGATTCGACGAAAGAGTGCATCTTCGGAAACTAAAAATAGCCGGAGCGAGTCCTTGCTTTCCCTTAAAAATGCCCGGAATCGGGCCAGGAGGTTGCTGAATCCGCTCGGTTGATTCCCGATTTTTCACGCGTTGTTCGTCCGATTTGCCACACCACTACCCCTCTCTCATGAACCGCTTACGCTGGCTGGTGCCGGGCCTGCTTGCCGGGGCTTGCAGTGCCCTGGCTCAGGTACCCGTCGTTTCACTTCACGATCGGCAATCCCGCTACACCCTCGGCCCCCAGGTGGATTACCTCGAAGACTCCACCCGAACCCTTACCCTGGCCCAGGCCCTGCGCAGCCCGAACTTCCGGCGGAGCCGGGCCGAGACCCCCTCGTTCGGGTACTCGCCTTCGGTATTCTGGTTTCGCACCCAACTTCGCAACGAGGGTACTGACCCCGAACGCCGGTATCTGCTCGAACTGGGCTACTCCCCGTTCCGCCACGTGGATTTGTTCGTGCTGGACGAGCGGACCCACCTCCTGACTCAAACCCTGGCGGGCAACGCCCGGGGGGCCGCCCACCGTCCGCTACCCACCCCCCACTACGTTTTTCCGCTGCGCATTCTGCCGGGCCAGGTACGCACGGTGTACTTGCGCGCCGATGGCATGGCCAGCAAAATTTTCCCGCTCAACGTGTACGAGCAGCAGGCTTTTTACCGGGAATCGACTGATTTTGCGCTCTGGCTGGGGTTTTATTTCGGGTTTCTGGGCATCATCGCGGTGTACCACCTGATTTTCTTTTTCTACACGCGCGATCCGGGCTACCTGTTTTTCAGCCTGTATTTGGTTTCGTTCGGATGGTGCGAGTTGCTGCGCGGCAATGGCAATTTCGCCGAGCGTTTCGTGCTGGTGTACCACCCGTACTGGCAGCAACAGTACCTCACGCTGCTCAACGGAATCCTGGCCCTGGGCAGCGTTTTCGTGCTTCGGTTCTACCGCTTGGGCCTGAAAGTTCCGGAAGGCACCCTGCTGGGCCGTCTGCTGACGGGCGTGTGGGTGGGCAACGTGCTGCTTTTCGCGCTGCTGACGCTGCTCGGCGTACCCAACTGGGTTTTACTGGCGTTCAATTTTTTCGTGCCGCTGGTGCTGTACCTGAGTTTGCTCGGCACGAGTGCCTGGCGGATGGCGCAGGGGTACCGGCCCTCGGTTTACTACCTGCTCGGCACGGGCGTGTTCCTGGGCGGGGTGGTGCTGGTACTGCTCAACCGGCTGGGCTGGCTACCGGGAACTTACTTTTTCGTCCACAATGCCGTGCAGTTGGGTTCGGTGGGCGAAATCATGCTGCTGTCGCTGGGGTTTGCCGAAAGCCTCCGGCAGGAGCGAAAGCGGAAGAAAATCGACTTGCTGCGCTCGCACCTGGGGGGCCGCAAGGAAGAGCGCGAGTGGCTTTCGGTGGTGTTACACAATTTGTTTGGGAATACGATTACGTATTTGAGAGGAAAACTGGGCACCCTCCGCGAGGCCCGGTTTACCCCGACTGAACGAAACGTTTTTGAAGAAATGACGCAGCGCCTCGACGAAGCCGACCGCGAACTCCGCACCCTGGCCCGCAGCCTGCTGCCCGAAGTACTCGACCGGCAGGGCCTGCGGGCCGCCCTGGAGGAGAGCGTGGCTAACTTCAATTCGTTGAAGGCCACCCGGATTCAGTTTAGCTCGACCGGCGAGGAGCGTCGCCTGGAGGAACGAATGGAGTTTGAGCTGTACCTGGTTGGGCTGGAACTGCTCAACAACGTGGTGCGCCACGCCGCCGCTTCGGCCGCCTGGCTCGAACTGGTCTGGGAGCCGACCACTCTGCACCTGCTCATGCGCGACAACGGGCGGGGTTTCGACTCCCGGACTCGGCGCGAAGGGCACGGTTTCGGTAGCACCCGGCAGTTGGTGGTTCGCAAACTCCGGGGTACGTTTGGCGTGGAGAGTGTTCCGGGCGTGGGTACCACGGTGCGCATTCGGGTGCCGCATGCGCACCTCGTCGGCGAATCCGTCGCCGACGAGGTTCCCCTGCCCGAACTGCCGGTCAGATACAGCCCATTTCGGTAGCCTTCCTCAGCAATTCGTTCGTTGATTTAGCCCCAAATTTTTCCTTCAGGTGCTGGGTGTGCGTATCGTAGGTACTGGGTGCCCGGATGCCGAGGTCTTCACAGATGGCGGCGCGTTTCATGCCCAGGTGGATCCGGTCGAGGATGGCGGATTCCATCGGGGTGAGTTTCGGGGGAGCCTGGTCGGGCAAGAGGGCCTTCAGCACGTCGGGGCTGAAGACCCGCTCGCCCCGCGCCGCTTTTTTCAGTTCCGTCTTTAGGTCGCCGGTCGGGGTCGATTTGCTCAGGTAGCCCGCCAGGCCGATTTGATAGGCTTCGCGGATGAAGGCAGTTTTGTGAATTTCGCCGGTGAGCAGCACGATGTTCAGGCTGGGAAAAGCCGCCCGCAGGTGCCGGGCCAGACTCAGGTCGCGTACCTCGTCGCCAAAGTACAGGTCGAGGAGCAGCAAGTCGGGCGCGAGGCGGGTCAGGGCAGGCTGGAGTTGGGCGGGATGATTGGCCAGGCCAATCACCTCGAAGTCCGGGTCGGCGGAGAGCGACTCGGCCAGGGTTTCGGCCAGCAGCCGGTGGTCGTCGGCAATCAGAATGCGCAGCATGGTTGGAGGGAGCGTGATCAAAGTCAAGGAAGCCGCAGGCGTTGATCGGTTGGATACCATCGGAACTGCCCTTGCCGCCCGACCCCCAGCCAGAGGGAATACGTAGCGGCTGGCAGACGCCCCCACTCCACGCGCTGCCCAAAGTCGGTTGCGTGATACCGCTGTCCCATAGAAAGGTACTTGCGGTGGCCCCCCGGTTTGCGCTGTGCGGGCAACAGGTACATCCGTTCCGGCGAATCGAACAGAAAAAAGACTCGGTCCTTTTCCAGCAAGGGAATGCCTTGACTCGTTAGCTCCGTTACCCGCTGCGGTGCTACCTCGCGGATGAAAACCGGCGTGCGGCGAACGGTGGAATCGCCGCGCAATTGGGAGTGGTGTACGGGGAACCCAGCAGCCGGAAACTGGTATTCTCCGCGCCTCCGCATCTCCTGGGTGACGCTTTTGAGGCGCGCTTCGTACTTGTCCTGCGTGTGGTACATTCCCCAGGTTCCGTACCGTTGCGCCTCGAAGGCGCTGGCGGTCAGGGTATCGTACATCCGATCCAGCCTATACACGGCCTGGTACTGGTGCCATCCCCAGAGCACGATGGCCACGCCCCCGCTGGCCAGCCCCACCGCACGACGCAGCGCGGGGGGGGCACTTTTAATGACCCAGACGTACACCAAACACGCCAGCACAACGGGCAGAATCAAATACCGGTTTTGCAAAAACATTTCTTCGGAATACGTAAAGCGGCTGACGGTCAGTGCCAGAAGGGTGAGCAACAACCAGCCTCCGCACACCACCAGAAACTGCTCAGACCGGGCCACCGGCGAGTCACGGGGTTGCGAACCCGTAACCACTTGCCACGACAGCACCAGGTACGTACCCAACACCAGCAAGCCAACACCGACGCTGAACCATGAAAATCGCAGGGCGTGATCGACTTCGTTGACGTTGACAAAACCACCGAGCAGGAGCGTAAATCGGTACACGTACTGCCCGATTCCTTCGGAGTATTTTGGGGTAAATTCGGAATGATACCCGGCAAAATACGCCACCGTGAGACCAATCACCAACGCCCCGTACGCAAGCGCTGCGCGGGAGCGGCGCTGGTACGCCAGCAGCAGCACCCCAAACCAGCCCACGAACAGCCCGTGGCTCATCACGAACGGGGCCACGACCGTCAGCGCGCAAGCCAGCCAAAATCCGGGCCGATGGCCAAACGCGAGGGCGCGCAAAATCCAGAATCCAACCAGAATCACCAGCACGTTGATGCTGTGGGAGCTGGGCCACAGTAGCGCCCGGTGCAGATGCTGCGGCTGCATAAACAGCCAAACTACGGGGATAAAATAGACGAGTGATACGCCCAATTGCTGGCGGAAAAACCGGTAGAAATCCCACAACAACCACCCCAGCCACCCTACCCCCAGGGCGATAAATACCCGGCAATCGATCTGACCGGTAACGGTGAGTATCGTACCCGCCATCAGGCGTATCACGGCCGGGCGGTGTTCGGTAAAACCGTATTGCTTAACCACCGAGGTGATCTTCGCGGCGGCACCGGGTGAATCGGCGATGTGATGCCAGTCTTCAAAAAGACAGAAGAAATCGTCTTCGATGGGTACGTTGAGCGCGTACCGCCACACCGTGTAAACCAGCCAGCCAATCGGAAAAAAAAGAGCAGCAATCACCCCAATTTGACCATACCCACTACCTGTTTTTTTACTGTTTGGCAATCCTGTCATCCGGCATTTATTTAATTTACGCCCAACTTTCCCTTTAATTTCGAGCAAAAATAGTATCCTTCGCCCTAATCCGGTCACTAGTTAGCGGTTTCGACGAAGTATTTCAGCCCGAAGCGCTACCCAGTCCTCAGGCCCACGGAGTTAGTTCCGGCCACCGCCACGTATTTTTGCTTCTTTCGTTGTGGCGGGCAAAATTTAACGTTGCTCCCGGCACCGGGGTTAACGGTTTTTTTGCATTTTTGAAATCCTTTCCGACCTCCCAACCTACTTTACCTGCCTAAATCGCCCATGAACTTATTTTTTCTCACTTCATCTAGTTTAGCTTTTGCACGAATCAGAACCGGTTTCCTGTTGCCCGCCGCGTTGCTGCTGGTCACGCTGGGAAATGACGTAGCCACGGCCCAAACCGCCGAAGACTATTTTAAATCAGGGCTTGAAAAAAGCAAGTCGGGCGATTTTACCGCCGCCCTGCAATCGTTTAACCAGGCCATCGCGATGAGTCCCGACAATGCCCCCTCGTACTACAACCGGGGCTGGGCCAAAGCCAACCTCCGCGACCACCGGGGGGCTATTCTCGACTTCGACCGGGCCATCGAAATCAACTCGAAAGACGCCCTGAGTTACCTGGCGCGGGGCAACAGCAAAAGCAGGCAGGACGACCACCGCGCCGCCCTGCAAGACTACAACCGCGCCATCGAACTCGCCCCCGACGACCCCCAGGCTTACTACAACCGGGGCCTGAGCCGCAGCAAACTCGAAGGCTACCGAACGGCGCTCCAGGATTTTACCAAAACCATCGAACTCAGCCCCGACAACGTGCAGGCCTACTACTCGCGGGGGGTGTGCAAGCTCAAACTCGACGACTACGCGGGCAGCATTCCCGACTTTACGAAGGCCATCGACCTCAGCCCTAAGCAAGCTAAAGCCTTCGCGGGCCGGGGACTGGCCAACCTGAAACTGGCCAATTACAAGGGAGCCGTGGCCGATTACTCGAAGGCCATCGAACTTAACCCCCAGGATGCCGACGCCTGGTACAACCGGGGCTACGCCAAAGGGCAAATGGACGATAGCAAGGGCGCGCTGACCGATTTCGATCAGGCCGTCAACCTCGACCCCAACAGCCCGGCGGCGTACTACGGGCGGGGCTTCGCCCGGAGCCAGCAAGGGATGTTGAAAGAAGCCCAGCAGGACCTCACCCGTGCGGTGGAATTCAACAACCCGGTGATTGCCAAAGCCGCTTTTTCCGGTCCCATCTCGAAAGACATTCTCGATAACCTGCGCAACGCCGTTCAGAACAAGAGCCACATGAGCGAGTTGTCGGCCAACCGCGCCGAAGCGTACTACGCCCGGGGCCTGAGTCGCAGCCGCGCCGGGGATGCTAAAAACGCGATGATCGATTACAACCGCGCCATCGAACTGGCCCCCACCTTTGCCTCGGCCTACTTTACGCGCGGCCTGACCCGCTCGCAAACCGGCGACCAGGCCGGGGCCATTCAGGACTGCGCCAATGCGATTTTGCTCAACCCGAAAATGGCCGAAGCGTACTACGTGCGGGGCATCATCCTCCACAGCCAGGGCGACGCCAACGGCGGCTGCCTCGACCTTTCCAAGTCGGGTGAACTGGGTTACGCCGCCGCGTATACGGCCATTCGGGATTATTGTAATTGAGTCTGGTGAGAGGTAAATAGTAAGAGCTGATCTGTGAAAAGCAGAGATTTCCGCTTCAACATCTCAGCTCTTACTTTTTACTTCTCACAAAGCCTACTCAAACCGCAAATGCTTCACCGACTCGCCGGAGGAGGCGAGTTCTTCGAGGGCGTCGATGCCGATTTGGAGGTGTTTATCGACGAAATTGGTCGTTACCCGGCGGTCGCTTTCTTCGGTTTTCACCCCGTCGGGAATCATCGGGTTGTCGGAAATGAGTAACAGCGCCCCGTGGGGGATTTCGTTGATAAACCCGACGGTGAAAATCGTGGCCGTTTCCATGTCGATCGCCATCGCCCGGATTTCCTGAAGGTATTTCTTGAATTCCTCGTCGTGCTCCCACACCCGGCGGTTGGTCGTGTACACGGTGCCGGTCCAGTAGTCGAGGTTGTGTTTTTTGATCATCGACGACACCGAGCGTTGCAGCCGGAACGAGGGCAGCGCCGGAATTTCGGGGCGCATGTAGTCGTTGCTGGTTCCCTCGCCGCGAATAGCAGCGATGGGCAGCACGAGGTCGCCGAGGAGCGTGTGCCGTTTCAGTCCGCCCGCCTTGCCCAAAAACAGCGCCGCTTTGGGTTTCACCGCCGAGATCAGGTCCATCACCGTGGCGGCCATCGCGCTGCCCATACCGAAGTTGATGATGGTGATGTTGCCCGCCGAGGCCGTCTGCATCGGTTTCCCGGCCCCGTTGACCGGCACCCCGAATTTCTCGGCGAACATCTCGACGTAGTTGTGAAAATTGGTCAGCAACACGTAGGGCCGGAAGTACTCCAGCGGCATCCCCGTGTAGCGCGGTAGCCAGTTTTCGACGATTTCCTGTTTGGTTTTCAAGTTTCTGTGTGGTTTGAAGGTTTGAAGGTTTGAAGGTTTGAAGGTTTGAAGGTTTGAGGGTTTGAATTAGTATCTTCAAACCCTCAAACCTTCAAACTCTCAAACCCGCTTGTTTCCCCCGCTAACCCTCCCCTCGTTCGACTGCAAACTTACGGAAATCGGGGGGAAGGCCCACATTCAGTGCCTGCTGCGGCGGCGGCTCCTCCTCGTGCTCACGCCCGAGGAATGGGTGCGTCAGCACTTTATCCACCTGCTGCTGACCCAGTACGCCTACCCGCCCGCGCTGATGCGCATCGAAGGGGGCCTGCGCGTAAACCGTCTTGCCCGCCGCAGCGACCTCGTGGTGTACGACCGCGCCGGGGCACCGTTCCTGTTGCTCGAATGCAAGGCGCCCGACGTGAAACTCACGCCCGCCGTACTCGACCAGGCCGCCCGCTACAACCTCAGCGTGAACGCCCCGCACCTGGCAATTAGCAACGGGTTGGAGCATTTTTGCTTTCGGGTGGCGGAGCGGGGGTTGGAGCGGATGGGGGATTTGCCGGGGTTTGAACCGTGAAAATCAATGTTTCAGTAGCGAGGCTACCCGCCGGAAGCATTGGCGACGAAAAGCATGCACCCGGTTTTGACCCGAACAGGCGGAAATTTCTCACAACAAATTCAACCGATTCATTAACTCCGCCTTGTTGGCCCGGCTGATGGGGATGACCCGCCCGCCCACGACGAGGTTGTTTTCTTCGATGTCCACGATTTTGCCGAGGTGGATGATGAACGAGCGGTGAACCCGCAAAAACTGGCTCCCCAGCTTTTCTTCCAGCGATTTCATGGTCGTATGCACCAGGTGGGTTTGCTTGCCGGTGAAGATTTTCACGTAATCCCCCGTGTTTTCGATAAACTGGATGTCGTCGAAGGGCAGGCGCAGGTACCGCCCCTCCAGTTTGATGTAGATTTCGTGCCGCTCGGCCGGGGCGGCATTTTTACGCCGGTGCAGATCGAGCACTTTTTCGATCGCCAGCTTGAAGCGGGACGGGGTGATGGGCTTTTTCAGGTAGTCGGTTACCTGGTACTCGAAGGCATCGAAGGCGTACTTGGTTTCTGAAGTAATCAACACCACCTGCGGAACGAAGGCCAGTTGGGCCAGCAACTCAAACCCCGTCTGTTCGGGCATTTCCACGTCGAGCAAAATCAGATCGACTTCCTGGGTAGCGAGGATGTCCTGCGCCTGGCGGGCGCTTTCGCACACGGCCAGCAATTCGAGCGATTCGTGTTGTTCGCAGAGGCGTTGCAACGACCGGCGAGCCATCAGCTCGTCGTCGACAACGATACAAGTCAGGGTCATGGGTTGGCGGAACCAGGGTTGGCCTGAAAAAGTAATCTTTGTAATTCGACCCTCAAGGTAGGAATCATTTGCGCGATTTCCAGCGCGCACTGGCGGTAAAATGGCCCCAACTGCTCCGGTTGAGGGTTAATTTTCGACTCCACTTCGATGCGGCGCATTTTTTCTTCCAATACGGACAGGCCCACCATGCCCAGTGAGGGTGTGTACTTATGGGCGGCCCGGCCCAGGGCGGGCCAGTCTTGTTGGGCCACGTGGGTTTCCATCACGGCCATTTCGGGCCAGACGACTTCTAAAAATAGGGTGAACAACTCGGCGGCATAGGCAGCATCGCCCCCGTAAATCTCGGCGAGGCGGGCGCGGTCAAGGGCGTAGGGCGGGGGGGGGAAGAACATGGCGGTAGGCAAAAGTAAAACAAATGTCGCTACATCGAAACGGGCGGTTTCCGCTGAAAATCCCCCTTTTTTTGCAGTTCATCGAAAAGAAAAAAGCCTGCGACGGTCCTCCGCCACTTTTGCACCGCATTTAAACAGCAGGCAAAACATGGCCCGGTTTTTCTACTTTCCAAACGTCATTCGATTTTTTACGCTCAACGTACTTTTCACCGGTTTCGTAGCCGGTGCTTTCGCCCAAACCACGTATAAAATTAGCGGATTCGTCCGGGAAGCGGGTACCGAACTGCCGCTGGCGGGCGTCAACGTGGCCGCCCGTCTGGGGCAAGGCACCCGTAGCGGCAGCGATGGGTCATTTTCGCTGACCGTGGCGACCACCGATAGCCTGCGTCTTTCGTTTTCCTTCGTCGGGTACGCCACCGTGACGACCGTCGTTTCTGGTTCTTCGCAAAACCTGACAATTCACCTCACGCCGGGTACCGAACTCACGGAAGTGGTGGTGCGCAGCACGGGCAATGCCGGGCGCCTGAGCAACCAGACCACCATGAGCCGTATCTCGATTTCGGTTGAGCAACTTAAAAAAATCCCGGCCTTGCTCGGCGAGAAGGACGTGCTGAAAGTCATCCAACTCCTGCCCGGCGTGCAGAAAGGTTCGGAAGGCAACGCCGGGGTGTACGTGCGCGGCGGCGGCCCCGACCAAAACCTGATGCTCCTCGACGAGGCCGTCGTCTACAACCCCAGCCACTTGTTCGGCTTTTTCTCGGTCTTCAACGGCGACGTGCTGAAAAGCGTCAGCCTGACCAAAGGCGGCTTCCCGGCCCAGTACGGCGGGCGGCTTTCGTCGGTCATCGACCTCGGCACCAAAGACGGCAACCGCGAGCGTCTGCACGGCGAGGGCAGCGTGGGCCTGATTGCCTCGCGGCTCACGCTGGAGGGGCCGATCGGTCGCCGGGCCTCGTTCCTGGTGTCGGGTCGCTACAGTTACTACGGTCTGCTCACCCAGCAACTGGCGAAGAAAAGTACCCAGGGCAGCCCCGACCAGACCAGTTTTTACGACCTCAACGCCAAATTTTCGCTCGACTTAAGCGATCGCGACCAGCTTTCGTTGAGCGCCTACACCGGCCACGACCAGTTTGTCGGTACTCGCACCGCCAACGAGGCCCGCCTGAAATCGGGCCTGGCTTGGGGCAACACCACCGCCTCACTGCGCTGGAAGCGCGTTTTTTCGGAGAAACTTTTTACCAACACCGCCCTGCTGTACAGTGGCTACGAGTTAAACGTGTCCAACCAGGATGCCGTTTTGTTGACTGACAAAACCAGTCAAGTGTACCAACTCCACTACGCGTCATCCATTCGGGACGTTTCGGTCAAAACGGATTGGGAAGTGTACGCCGGGCCGCACCAACTGCGAATGGGGCTACAAAGCACCCTGCACCGCTTCACCCCCAGCGCCGTGGTGGTCGCCAGTGCCACGGCCACGCTGAGCAGCGGTCAGGAAATCACCGCGCTGGAATCGGGAATTTACGCCGAAGACGAGTGGAAACTGGGCGAGCGCCTGCGGCTCAACCCCGGCCTGCGCCTGAGCGACTACCGCCAGAACGGCACCCATTTTCTGCGTCCCGAACCCCGACTTTCGCTGGCCTACGGGTTGCCCCGCGCCTGGGCTTTGAAAGGTTCCTACGCCAAAATGAACCAGTACGTCCACCTGCTCAGCAACACCGGCACCGGCCTGCCCACCGACCTGTGGGTGCCCAGCACCGACCGCCTCCCGCCCCAGCAATCCGAGCAACTGGCGGCGGGCATTGCCAAAGATTTTTTGACCAAAACCGGCGAAAGCACGGGCCTGAGCCTGACGCTGGAGGGCTACGCCAAAACCATGACCAACCTCATCAGCTACCGCGAAGGGGCCTCTTCCCTGCTCCCTACCGGAAACAAGGCCGGGGCCAGCCGCTGGGAAGACGACGTGACGGCGGGCCGGGGCCAGAGCTACGGCACCGAAGTATTGCTCCAGAAAAGGCGCGGACGCTTCAGCGGTTGGGCGGGCTACACGCTCTCGTGGACGACCTGGCAATTCGCAGAATTGAACAACGGCCAGCCCTTCCACCCCCGCCACGACCGGCGGCACGACGTGTCGCTGGTGGGAATTTACGAACTAACGCCCCGGATTCGGGTGTCGGGCACCTGGGTGTACGGCTCCGGCCAGGCCCTGACCGTGCCCGTGGCACGCTACGCCGTGAACCTCAACGACGCCGCTTTGGGAACGACGAAACCCAAAACCGTTCGGGAGTACTCCGAAAAAAACGGCTTTCGGGGCGAAGCCTACCACCGGCTCGACCTGAGCCTGCAATTCATCCGCCAGCGGGCGGGCCGGGAGCGAATCTGGGAGTTGAGCGTGTACAACGCCTACAACCGCCGCAACCCCTTTTTCTACGCCCTGGAAGGGAAAAAAGACGCGGGGGCCAACACCAGCCATACCGTGCTGTACCGCTACTCGCTGTTCTCGGCCATTCCATCGCTGAGTTATTCCTTCAAACTTTAACGTTCTCAATCCCACCTTTTCCTTAAAAATTTCCATGAAAGCCCTCGCTTTTGCTGCTATTTCCATGTTCGCGTTGACGGGTTGTCAACAAAGCCTTCGCGAAGAAGTGACCCCCCAGGCGCTCGCCGGAGCCGATAAACTCATCGTGACCGGCTTTATTTCGCCCCAGGATACGACGCTCAGCGTGAGCGTGACCCGGTCGCAGGCCATCGCCGAAAGCGGCACGTTGCTCGGTAGCGCCGTGACCGATGCCAGCGTGACCCTTTCCGACGGCGGTACCTCCGTCGTGTTGCGATTCAACGCCAAGCGCGGGCGTTACGAAGCCGACGCAAAAAAATGGCCCGTCTTGAGTGGTCACCGCTACTCGCTCGACGTGCAAACGCCCGACGGCCAGCGGGTGAGCGGCTCCTGTACGGTGCCCCAGCCGGTGGCCCTGCGCAACGTCCGGCTCGATTCGAGCGTCGCCGCCGACGGGAGTAAGCGGTTTTTTGCTCGCTACACCTGGCAGGACGCGCCGGACGGGAAGGGCCAGTTCCAGACGGCGGGTACCTTCGTTTTTGTGAAAGGTTGCGCCGCCTGCCGGGCAGAGGCCGTACTCGCCCAGCAGTTGGAAAGCGTGCCGGTGTCGTTTGGGTCTTCGACCCACCTGAGCGCCTGGGTTGCGGGCGAAACCACCGGCGGAACGACCCTCGAAACGAAAGGCACTCTGACCACCACCGAGCCGCAGGGCAGCTTCGGCGGCACCTACCAACGAGCCACGGTAAAAGCCACGCTTCTCCACGTAGAGGAAGTTTACGCCCGCTACCACCAAGCCGTTGAAAAAGCGACCAGCACGGAGGCCACGCCTTTCAGTGAACCGGTTTTGATTCCGACTAACCTCGAAGGCGGATTGGGTTGTTTTTCGGCCTATACCAGGACTTCGCTGACGGTGACGCTGAGGTAAATGGGTAAATAGGGAGTGGGTAATTGGGGTAGCGCAATAAAAATAAATACCTTGTTGTCGAACAGCCAATTACCCACTCCCCAATTACCCACTCCCGGCAAACTTTTTTAGGCGTTCGCCCGGTATGCGCCTGCCCTCCCCCGTTCTCAGCCAAAGTCGTCCACTTCGCTACGTCACGTTTTTCTACCTCTACGTCATGCAGGGCCTCCCGGCGGGGTTTGCGCTCACGGCCCTGACCAACTACCTCGCCGCCGAAGGCGTCAACCCGGCGGTAGTCGGTGGGTTTGCGGCCACGGTGGGGCTGCCCTGGAGCTTCCAGTTCGTGTGGGGGCCACTCATCGACCGGTTTCAAGGCTCAACGATGGGGCGGCGGCGACCTTGGGTGCTGGGCGCACAAATCCTGTCGTTTTTAGCTTCGTTTGGAGTGCTTTTCGTGCGGGATCCCGTGGCGCAGGTGGGGGTGCTGGGCGCGGCGTTTTTCATCCACAGCGTGTTTGCCTCGGTGCAGGATGCCAGCGTAGACGCGATGGCCATCAGCGTCATTCCCGACTCGGAGCGCGGGCGCGTCAACGCCTTCATGCGCGGGGGATTTCTCACGGGCATCGGCGCGGGGGCAGCCAGTTTCGCGTTTTTGCTGCGCGCCTACGGCTTCGGCACCGCCGCCCTTGTGCAATCGGCGCTGCTGCTGGGCCTGACGCTCGTTACGTTTTTCATTCGTGAACGGCCGGGTGATACCCTGTTGCCCCGACTGGTTGGAAAAAAACAGATTCGTACGCCGGAGCAGTCCTGGCCGAATCATTCCTTCCGCTGGTTGTTCGGTGAATTGGCCCGTGGGCTTTTCTCCCGGCGAAGTGGGTGGTTCTTCGGACCAATCCTGTTGGTGTATTTGGCCAACAGCCTGTTCATCCGGGCATTTAACGTCCACCTGATTCAACAACTCGGCTGGCGGGATACCGAGCTTTCCGTTTTTTCGGGAATTTACGGAACCCTCGTGGCCCTGGGCGTGGCTCTGGTCGGAGGCGTGCTGGCCGATCGCTTCGGGACGCGCCGGTTGATGCTGGGCATTTTGGCGGTCGTCGGCAGTTTCCTGGTGGTGTTCAACGGCCTGGCCGAATTTTGGCCGGGCAGTCGCATTCCGCAGGTGGGGCTGGTGATTTGGTACACCGTCGATCCGGCCTTCAGCATTGCCGCCATGCCCGCGCTCATGGCCATCTGCCGACCGGGCGTAGAAGGGTCGCAGTTTACCACGTACATGGCGCTGGTCAACTTCGCCGATGTGGTGGGGGCGTACCTGTCGGGCTGGGCGCTGTCGTTTATACCGGCCCCGACGATTGGGCTGTTGAGCGGAGGATTGATGTTGGGCGCCCTGGGAATGCTCTGGATGAGTCGGCAACGGAATAGCGTGACCCATTCTGAATTTGGGTGAGAAGGCTGCTTTGAAACAAGAGCACTCGTTTCACACTGGAATCACCCCAAAAAAGCGTTGAATCCGGGACGGCATCCCTTTTTTGGCAAGCTTGTGGTTTGTGTAGGCCGGGGCTTTCCCGTAATTTCAACGCATCAACACTCGTTTCTCTCATGGCCATTTCCACCTACGAAACCGTCAGTACGAAGCAGAAAGCCCTGAAAGTCAACCTCGACCCCCGGCTGTATGGCTCGTTTGCCGAAATCGGGGCCGGGCAGGAAGTCGCCGCCAACTTCTTCAAAGCGGGCGGCGCGTCGGGCACCATCGCCAAAACAATTTCGGCCTACGACATGACTTTTTCCGATTCCATTTACGGCCCCGAGGAGTCGGGTCGCTACGTGGTGGAATCGAGGCTGCTGAAAATGCTCGCCCGCGAGTACAACCTGCTCAACGTGCGCCTTTCGGAAAAACGCGGGGCCTCCACCCTGTTCTTCGCGTTCGCCGATACCGTCACAACGCTCAATTACCAGAAAACCAACGAGTCGCACGGCTGGATGGGTCTGCGTTTTCAGTTGGAACCCGGCGGACCGACCAACGACGTCGTCATCCACGTCCGGATGCTCGACAACGACAATTTGCTCCAGCAACAGGTGCTAGGCATCATTGGCGTCAATCTGGTGTACGGTTGTTTTTTCTACCACCATTCGCCTGAAATTCTGCTCCGCTCGCTCATGGACGATCTCAATTCCGAGCGAATCGAGGTGGACATGGTGCGCTTCGACGGCCCGGATTTCGGGAAAGTCGACAACCGCCTGATGAGTTTGTACCTGGTGAAACACGGCTTTACCAACGCCGCCCTCTTCGGTCCCGATGGGAAAAATATGCAGCCTTCGGAGGTGCTGTACAAAAAGCACATCGCCGTGCTGCGCGGGCGCTTCCGGCCCGTGACGCACGTCAACATCGACATGCTCCAAAACGGCACCCAGCAGTTTCTGGAAGACCCCGACGTGGACCCGCAGCGGGTGGTGGTGATCTGCGAACTAACCCTGCAAAACCTCCAGGACGGCGACGACATCGACGAAAAAGACTTCCTCGACCGGGTGGACATCCTCGGTTCGCTGGGCCAGACGGTGATGATTTCCAATTACCACGAATACTACAAACTCGTGTCGTACCTCGCCAAACTGACCCGCCTGAAAATCGGGCTGATTCTGGGCATTCCCAACCTGGAGTACATTTTCGACGAAGGCCACTACGCCAACCTGGCGGGGGGGATTCTCGAATCGTTCGCTACACTGTTTAGCCGAAAAGTAAAACTGTACGTGTATCCGGCGCTGAAAGACGGGCAGTTGCTGAACTGCTTCAAGGTTCAACTGCCCTACACCCAGCGTGATTTGTACAACTACCTGATTACGAATAACAAACTGGAAGACATTCGGAATTTCAACAAGCAAAATCTGCGGATCATCTCCGATCAGGTGCTGGCCATGATTAAAACCGCCGAACCCGGCTGGGAAGAATTCGTGCCCACCGAAGTGGCCGTCATGATCAAGGAAAAATGCCTTTTCGGCTACCCCTGCGAGGTTCCTCCCGCCGAGTCGATTGATAGCGCCAGGCAGTTTTTCGGGCAAACGGACGCGGCGGTTTGAGCGATTGTGAGTTAGGAGGGGTGAGTTGTGAATTCACAACTCACCCTTTTTTTTCGCCCCAGGCGGGAATGGGTCCTTTCATCCAACCAGGCCCATACCCGAGCGCTCAGGCAGGAACCTACCTCCTTTGATGGCGCACTCGAACTGACTGGATCGGGAACCAAGCCAAAATCAGTTCTCCTAAATTTTTTTCTTTTTCCCAGAAATCATGAATCATTTCAGAAAATATTTTGAAACTCATTTTTCAGATGGTCTTGCATCTTACCTATAATTTATTTAATCGTACAAATAAATCAATTCTTCATAATTCGGTTTTTACAAAATTTTGTACCGATTTAGCCTAAAAACCATACTAACAATTTTGCTTTTCCGATTTTCACCTATACTATTGTAAAGCCAAGCGGATTGAATCATTCAAAGGTTCAGGCTTGGTTGGATGAAACGGTTGTTCAGGCTGCACTTGGGACAACCGCGAAATCAGCATGAAGTGTCCACTTGCTGGACGGAGGCGTTGACGTATAATTATTGCGTTCGCTCAAAAAGCGGCGGGGTGGTGTATCGTACCGTGTTACGCTGGTTTTATTACGAGTAACCTCTTTACTGGAAAAGGAAGCAGACGCGAAAGTGTGGAAAAAGCATTTTTTGCCCAATCCCTCCGCGTCGATCCCTTAAAAAAACTGAAAAAAGGCACCTTCCGGTGCCCTTGATTCAGGCGCTTCCCGGCTGCGTCCGCCTCGGATTGTATGCGGCCCAATTCGGGCGGATTGCAGCCGGAAGCGCATTTGTTGAGTTTCCAGTCTTGAGTTTACAGTTTTCAGTTACGAATGTTACTGCAACTGAAAACTGTAAACTCAAGACTGGAAACTCCACCAAATTCTTTCTCCCATTTTACCCTTAACCAAACTCATGAAACAACTCGTACGCATTTCTTTCCTGCTTCTCCTCACCGTCGGACTGGCGCAAGCCCAGGATCGGTTGGTGACGGGCCGCGTGCTGTCGGGCGACGACGGCGCGGGGCTACCGGGCGCTTCGGTACTCGTGAAGGGCACCACTGCCGGTACCAGTACCGACGCCGAAGGGCGTTTCAAACTCAGCGTACCCACGGGCGGTAAAATCCTGCAAGTCACCTACATCGGTTTTCTCAGTCAGGAACTCGACCTGGGCGACCGCAGCACGCTCGACGTGACGCTCAAAGCCGATGCCAACCAGCTCAGCGAGGTGGTCGTGACGGCGTTTGGGATTGAAAAAGAGAAAAAAGCCCTCGGGTTTTCCCAGCAAAGCATTTCGGGCAAAGCGGTGGCCGACGTGCGGCCCTCCAACGTGGCCAACGCGCTCTCAGGCAAAATCGCCGGGGTGCGCATCAACGCCAACTCCGGACCGGGCGGCGGCTCCACGATTCAGATTCGCGGGGCTTCTTCGATTTCGAGCAACAACCAACCGCTCATCGTCATCGACGGGGTGCCCATCGAGCAGGCGTTCAACAAGCAATTTGGTTCGGGCATTTCGGAGGTAAATCCCGAAAACATCAAGGACATTTCGGTGCTGAAAGGCCCCAACGCCGCCGCGCTCTACGGCTCGCGGGCGGCCAACGGGGTCATTTTGATTACGACCAAAAATGGCGCGGGTACCAAAGGCATCGGCGTGGAAGTGAGCACCAACTTCACGGCGGAACGCCCCTGGATTTCGCCCAATTTTCAGAATACCTACGGCGGTGGCAACGGCTACCGCACCTGGTACAACGACGGCTGGAGCGGCGGTATCACCGATCCCACCGAAATTGCCCAGTACCGCGCGGCTTACGGCCCGCTGGCCCCGCTGAGTGGCACCGAAGGTACCGACGAAAGCTGGGGTGGCCCCCTCGACGGCCGCCTGGTGCGGCACTGGTGGAGCGGCAAAGAAGTGGCTCCGCTCACGCCCAGCCCCAATAATTACGAGGATTTCTGGCGAACCGGCAGCACCTGGACCAACAACGTGGCCATTTCGGGTGGCAACGACAAAGGCTTTTTTCGCCTCGGCCTCGGTCGGCTCGATCAGCAGGGAATTATGTATTTCAACGATTACCACCGCAACAACTACAAAATCAACGCAGGCTACAACTTCACGCCCAAAATCAGCGTGACGCTTTCGGGTGAATACGTGAAAAGCGGCGCGGGCAACCGTAGTTTCACCAGCGGACAGGAATTTATCTGGTCGCACCGGCAAACCGACTGGGTGAAGGAGCGCAATTGGCGCGACTACGTCGGCACTCACATTCAGCGTGCCGTGCCGGGCAAAACCCCCGACAACGACCCGCCCAACTGGCAGCACACGTTCTTCACCAACCCGTACTACATCCAGGAAAAACTCCCTTCGGGCGACGATAAGGACCGGCTCGTGGGCAACGTAGCCCTGACCTACAAAATCCTGCCCGAACTCAGCGTGATGCTCCGATCCGGGACGGATTTCTTCACCCAGACGTTTATCAACATCGTCAACTTCGAGCGCACCCGCAACGGCAACACCACGCCGGGCCGGTACGAAGAGCGGATATCGCGGCGGCAGGAAACCAACACCGACGTGATTTTCACCTTCAATAAATCCTTCGCCCGTGATTTCGCCGTGAGCGCCCAGGCTGGAGCCGTGCAGCGGAGCAATTATTACAAAAACAACTACATGTACGTGGGGCAGTTGGTAGTAGACGGGCTTTACAACCTCAGCAATGCGGTACCGAGCCAGAATCAGATTACCAGCGAAATTCAGCGCAAGGAAACCCAGTCTGTATTTGGGGCACTCAACCTGAGCTGGCGCAACGCCATCTTCCTCGATGTAACCGCCCGCAACGACTGGTCGTCGACGCTGCCCGCTTCCAACCGCAGCTATTTCTACCCTTCGGCCTCGCTCAGTGCGGTGCTGACCGACCTCATGCCGAGCATCAAAAACGACGTGCTGACCTTTGGGAAACTCCGCGCCAGCTACGCTCAGGTGGGCAACGACACCGACCCGTACCAACTGTCGCAGACCTTCCCGGCCAGCACCACCTCCTGGAACGGCGCGCTCCCCCAATTTTACGAAGCCACCACCATTGCCAACAGCGTCCTGAAACCCGAAACCACGACCGGTCTGGAATTCGGCGTAGACGTGCGGCTTTTCAAAGGCAAAGTCGGCATCGACGCCACCTACTACGAGCAAAACACCCGCAACCAGATTCTGGGCGTGGACATCTCGAAATCCAGCGGTTACAACCGCCGGATTCTGAACGCCGGTGAAATCGTGAATAAAGGCATCGAACTGACGATTTCGGGAACGCCCCTGAAACTGGGCAACGGCTTCCAGTGGGACGTGGCCTTCAACTTCGCTCGCAACCGCAACCAGGTCATCGAACTGGCCGAGGGCCTGACCACCTACACCCTCAACGAGCGCCGGGGCCTCACCCTTGAAGCCCGCGCCGGGCAAGCCTACGGTACCCTCTACGGCTACGGCTTCGCCCGGGTGCAAAGCAGCGACCCGAAAGCGGCCTACTACGATGCCTCCGGCCAGTACAGCGGCCAACTTATCCTGGGCAGCAACGGCCTGCCCATCCGCGACAACAACCAGAAAATCCTAGGCAATATCCAACCCGACTGGACCGGCGGATTTAGCAACACCTTCAGTTTCAAAGGCTTCAGCCTCACGGCGTTGGTCGATGCAAAAATCGGCGGCTCGATCTACGACGAAGGTACCGCCAACGCCCGCTGGACGGGTCAGTACGCCGAAACGGCCATCGGACGCGAAGAAGGCGTAATCGGCAAGGGCGTCAATGCCCTCACCACGACCAACCCCGACGGCAGCACGACCGTGAAATTCAGCCCCAACAGCACCATCGCCTCGGCCAACGCCTACGTGGGGTACAACAACCCTCGTACTTACCACGAAGCGGCCATTTTCGATGCGAGCTACGTGAAACTCCGCGAGGTGGCCTTCGGCTATCAGGTTCCAACTTTTCTGGTCAAGAAAGTTGGCTTGCAAACCGCCCGGATTGCCATCGTCGGTCGCAACGTGGCGATGTTGTTTAAAAACCACCCCCACCAGGACCCCGAAATCGACTCCAACGGCTCCAACAAGCAAGGCTTTGGCTACGGCGAACTGCCCTCGGCGCGGAGTTTGGGCTTTAATTTGAATTTGGGTTTTTGAGAAAAGACGACACCAACGATTCCCCTCCTTGATAAAGGAGGGGTGCCCCGAAGGGACGGGGTGGTTTCGGTTACCGGCCAAGTGCCTTCATCCGCCACCCAACCACCCCCGCCAGCGCACCATCCACCACACCCCTCCTTAGTTTTAAGGGGGGAGTCGAAATCAAAAAACATGAAAATCTTTTCCATAAAAAACCTTTTCCTCGCCACGGGCATCGCCGTCGCGTCGGGCTGTACGAAGAGTTTCGACGGCATGAACGTCAGCCCCAACAGCCCCACGGCTATCGGTCCGCAGTACCTGCTCACCTACGCCATCGAAAAATCGGTGGACCGGTACTGGGGCAGCCGCACCCGCTTCGAGCGGCTCAACATCGACGTGGCCGAGTTGTACGTTCAGCACCTGGGCCGGAATATTTATGCCAACGAGGGCGACGATTACACCGTGTCGGAGGCCGTGCTGCTCAACAACTGGCAGAGTTTCTACAACGACTCCCAGTTGAATTTTCAACGCATCATCACCTCCACCGACGAAAAAGGAACTGCCCCCAACGCCAACTACTACGGCGCAGCGCTGGTCATGCGCACCTGGGTATTTTCGCTGCTTACCGATTTGTTTGGGGCGATTCCGTACTCGGAAGCCTTGAAGGGCACCGCCGCCGAACCCGCCTACACGCCCAAGTATGATTCGCAGGAAGCGGTGTACGCCGGAATGCTGGCCGATTTGAAACTGGCCAACGAAAAACTCAGCGTGACCGGTCCGGCCATTGCGGGCGACATCCTGTACAACGGCGATATTTTGAAGTGGAAAAAGTTCGCCAACTCGCTCCGGCTGCGGCTGGCCAACCGGCAGGCGGCCAAGAAATCGGCTGAGTCGAAGGCCATCATGAAGGAAATCCTGGCTGACCCGACAAAATTCCCCCTTTTCACGACCAACGCCGACAATGCCGCCCTGAAATGCACCACCGTGCTGCCCTCCAACAACGAGTGGAACCAGGTGATGGTGCAGGACGGCCGCACCGACTGGAACCTGAGCAAAACGTTGGTAGACAAACTTGTCGCCCTGGGTGATCCGCGCCTCGGCGTGTACGGCACCCAGCAAAAAGGGGTTTGGCTGGGCGTGCCCAACGGGCTGCCCGACGCCATCGCCACGACCTACCTTTCCACCGCCGCCACCATCGGGCCGGCCTTTACCAAAGCTGACGCGCCGGAGGTAATCATGACGCTGTCGGAATTGAACTTCATCCTGGCCGAAGCCGCCTTCGACGGCGACATCGACGGAGGGGTCGCGAAAGCTCAGGAGTACTTCGAGAAAGGCATCGCCGCCTCGATGACTCAGTACGGCGTGACGGCCCCGGCGGATTACCTGACAAAAGTGGGGAGCCTAAGCCGGGAGAAAATCATCGACCAAAAGTGGATCGCGCTCTTCGCCCAGGGCATCGAAGCCTGGACCGAGTACCGCCGGACGGGATTCCCCGTATTGCCCGCCCGTGACCCCCGCGCGGTGTTCGTCAACGACGGCGTGTTACCCACGCGCCTGAAGTACCCCGGCTCGGAAACCTCGCTCAACAAAGCCAAAAAAGACGAAGGCGTGACGATGAACGCCGGGGCCGACGATTTCAAAACCAAACTCTGGTGGGCGGAAAAATAAGAGTTGGCAGCAGCAGTAAGCAGTTGGCAAAAAACGAAGCCTGTCATTCCGAACGCAGTGAGGAACCTGGTTGGACTCCCGAATAGCTATCCGATGAGCCAATATTAGCTTACAGCCGGTTGTTCGGCAGGCCAACAAGATCCTTCCAACTCCGTTGCGGGCAGTGCTCAGGATGACAGAAAAATAAATCACTACCATGAAAAAACTCCTCACCCCCACCGCCCTCCTCGCGCTTTGCGTGGCTTTGGCGGTCAGTTCCTGCAAAAAAGTCGATGATCCGCTCGTGCCCTTCGAGGCCTCGCCGGTACTGGTGCAGATTGTCGACGCGCCGTACCAAAGCGATTTTTCGAGTGAACCCACCGCGTTGTACGCCCTCAGCGCCTCCGTCACCCTGCGGGCGCGGATACTGAAACTCGACAAAACCAATTTGCTCGACTACAAAAAAGGCATCGACTCGGTGGCCGTGCCCAACCTGAAGATCACCCTGTTGCAACGCGTCACCGATCCCAAAACTAGTAAAGTAGTCATAGTAACCATTGGTGAGGCCACGACCGATGCAAATGGCAAAGTTTCTTTTTCCAAGACTTGGGCCGAATTTTCAAAGGCATCAACCGATCTCGGGTTCGAGGCTCCCAAAACTCCCAGTGCCGCCCTGAGTTGGACCGGCACCCTCGACGGCGTGACATTCACTCGTCTTTCGAAGGTGCAGGCGAAGTAACCTCCCCGTCGGCGTCATTGCGAGCGAAGGGTGAAAATTCTCGCCTCGCTCGCAATGACGAGTTCCTTTTTTCTTTACGAACCATAGAATTTTGAACCGACGCACCCTCCTGAAATCCACCGCCGCGCTGGCCGCAGGCTTCGGCTTGGCTGATGCCTGGAAACCCGCCGAAGCCGCCGAGGTGGGCCTGCCTCACCTGGCGGGTACGCCCATCCGGGCGCGGCTCAACCTCAACGAAAACCCGCACGGCCCTTCGGCCAAAGCGCAGAAAGCCATCGCCGAGGCCATTCCGACGGGTTTTATGTACCAGCGAGAGGCAATGGCGACGTTCCGAAAAATGATCGCTCGGGAGGCGGGCGTTGGCGAAGAGTATGTGTTGCTCGGAGCAGGTTCGGGCGAGTTACTCATGGCCACAGCCCTCGCCTTCACGATGAAAGGTGGAGCGGGCAGCCACATCGTCGGCGGCGACCCGACGTACCTGCAATTGCTCCGCACGGCCACCGCCCTCGGTGTCGGGTACGAAAAAGTGCCCCTGCTGCCCAGCTACGACTACGACCTCGACCGCATGGCCGGGCGCGTCAGCGACCGTACCAGCCTAGTGTACCTCTGCAACCCCAACAACCCCACGGGCATCCTGTCCCCCGCCGGGAAGTTGACGGGTTTTTGCGAAGAAATTTCGAAGCGTAAACCCGTTTTCATCGACGAAGCCTACCTCGATTACGCCCCCGACCCGAAGGTTTCGACCCTGCTGCCGCTCGTGGCAAAAGGAGCCAACGTGATCATCACTCGCACATTTTCAAAAATTCACGGGTTTGCCGGGCTGCGCATCGGCTACCTGGTGGCCCAGCCGGAGGTGGTGCGCCAAATCGGTCAGTTCTGCACCGGGGGCGGGAGCATCAGCGCCCCCAGCCTGAAGGGGGCCATTGCGAGCTACCTCGACCCGGAGTTCGTATCGTACGCGCTGGCCAAAAATGCCGAAGCCAAAGCGTATCTCTACCAGATTTTGAGGGAAAAAGGCTACGAACCCCTGCCTTCCGCCACCAATTTCGTGCTGTTTCCGCTCCGCAGCGATGGCAAACGCTTCGTGGAGGCAATGGCCAAGCAAGGCGTGGCCATCCGCAACTGGGAATTTGCCGGACAGCACTGGTGCCGCGTCAGCCTCGGCACCATGACCGAAATGCAAGTTTTTGGTGAAGCCTTTCACCAATTGGCGTAATTGGGTAATTTTCTGAATAGTAACTAGTTACCTGATTCCCCAATTACCTCGCAACAGAAAGTAAGATGGGAGCGAAAGCCGCTTAACCGGCGGCGCTTCGCTTTGTGGATGCGCAAACAGGGGCGGGCCAATGGCTTGCCCCTGTTTTTTTAACAAAAAAGCCCCGCCGAAACCGGCAGGGACTTTTCTTCATCCTCCTCATCCTCTCTCAATTCCTGGAACGTCAGGGTGCTGAAAGCAACACCCGGTCGATGCTGTAAAATACGCCGTTGGTCGCTACGCTGTTCGTAGGCGCGATGGCGGCCGCCTGTGAACCATTCCCCGACCCGGCTATGGTGTACCCCGTGCCACTTTGGGCAAACGTGACGGAGCTTCCCCCGACGGTCGGCACCGCCCCGGTTCTCAGGTCAGAGGCAAACACCCGCCCTGTCAGTACGTGGTTTCCCAAAATCGAAGCCAGCGTGGAAGAATCTGCACCGGCGATGGCGCTGGTCGAGCCAAAACCCGCCGCCCGGAACGCCGCATTAGTGGGGGCGAACACTGTGTACGGAGTCGTACCGGTCAGCGCCGTACCGAGGGCGGCGTTGCTGGTACTGGCACGGGCCACGGCGGCGGCCAGCAGGCTGTACGACGAATCGCGGGCGGCCAGTTGCGAGAGATTACCCAGCGCAGGCAATAAAATGCCGTTGATGCGGTGAATGATGCCGTTGTCCGCCGAAACCTCGGTTCCGGTAACGGGAATGCCGTTGACGAACACCGCTCCAGCCGCTGTTTTGGTTGCGTACACCCGACCATTGCCTAACGTCGTAAGTTCGGTGTTGTTGGCCGTCGGAATGTCGGCGGCCGGGTACCGGGTCGTAACGATGTGGTTACGGAGTATCCTCCGGAGTGAATCCGGCGAGAATCCGTTGAAATCGGAGATGTTGGCCCGTCGGAAGGCCGAGTCAGTCGGAGCAAACAACGTGAAATTGCCGTTGCGAAGCGTATCCTCCCAACCGGCCCGAATGATGGCACTTTCGAGCAACGTCAGGCTGGAATCTTTCACGATCAAATCATTTATGGTGTTGCCACTGCCAGGGGGTGGCGTTACATCATCGTCGTCGTCTTTACAGCCCGACAAGCTCACGACACTTACCAACAGTACGAGCAGGAATCCTGCCGTTTGAGTGAGTTTGTTCATGATTTTAAAGTTTTGTTTGTTGAAGAAAAACGGGAGCGTTCCCGACTGGCAGGGGTAAAACACCGTACCAACCGGGCGTTTTCGGGTTTTCCAGGCGCTATGGGACAACGTTTGTCGGGAAATTTCGGGGCAAAATGGGGTCGGGAGGGGTCGAATGATTGGCCGGGACTGCTGAAGAGTTCAAAAAAAACTGTCATCCCGGAAGAACCCGCGCGGCGTCCGCTCGTCAAACCACCCTTTTCCTCCCGATAGCGGGAACGGTAGTTCAACGAGCGGACGCCGCGCGGGTTCTTCCGGGATGACAGCAGGTAAGGGAGGCGCTTACGACTTACTTCGTCGCCACCAGATTGGCGGTCAGGTCGAATTCGTCGTAGATCATTTTGTCGCCGATGTTTTCGAAGAACGACTTCGAGCCATACTTCACGTCGTACTTCGAGCGGTCGACTACTACTTTGGCCGAAACCTCAGCCGTGCCCCCAGTGAGTTTTACCGTGGCGGGAAAACTCACTGGATTGGTTTTGTCGCGGATGGTCAGAGTACCCGCCACGTCATAGTCGTTGCCGCCTTTGGGCGTCACTTTCGTGATTTTCAGCGTAGCCGTCGGGTATTTTTCGGCGTTGAAGAAATCCTCCGATAGGAGGTGGGTCGTCAATTTTTTATTGTACCCGGCATCGGTCAGGTCAAGATCTTTCACGCTCTTCATGTCCACTTCCAGCGTCCCGCCGGTCAACTTGGTACCGTCGAAAATCAGGTTGCCTTTGTTGATGTTGATCGTACCGTTGTGCTCACCAGTTACTTTTTTACCGTGCCAGGCCATCGTGCTTTTATCGGCATTGACGGTATAGGTCGTGGGTTTGGCGGCGGGATTGCCCGTGTGGGCCATCGTGGGGGCGGCGAATAAGGAGGCTATGGCGAAACCGGCTAAAATGGTGCGTACGTTCATAATTGATTTTTGAATTAAAGTTTAACGAAAGGAAAAAAAGATTACGGTGAATTGCGTAGTTTGTCGAGTAAGTGACTGAGTTGCTCTGCTTCTTGCGCATTGAGGGCACTGAAGCCCCGCTCCCACTGGGTTTGGCGTTCGTCGAGTTCGGCGAGGAGGGTTAGCCCGGCATCGGTGATTTTCACGTCCACAGCCCGGCGATCGTTAGGACATTCGGTGCGAGTGGCCAGGCCCTTCGCCACGAGTTTGTCCACCAGCCGGGAGGCGTTCGACATCCGGTCCAGCATCCGTTCGATGATGGCATTGACGGTGGTGGCTTCCGGGGCTTTTCCCCGCAGAATCCGCAGCACGTTGTACTGCTGCGGAGTCAGCCCAAAGGGTTTCAGCACCACGGCTTGCTGGGCCGCCAGCCAGCCGTGGGTGTACATTAGATTGACGACCGCTTTCTGGTGTATTGACCGGAAGTTCTTCCCCTGTTGAATGTCTTTTTCGATGGACACGCTACTGACTTGTTTGCTAAACGATGCAAATTTAATGTATCTACATTAAATGTCAATGTATTTTTTACAAACTAGTTTGGTGCTGGATTCTCAAAAAGTTGGTTTACGCCCACGCGACCAGCCAGTTCCCTCACCGCGTCGAATTTAGAAACCCATCCGAACGGTACTCAGGGCGGTCAAAATTGAAATCATTGAATCGCAGCGGGGTCTCGCCGCTGAAGTCAACCCGGAAACGATTGGTCAGGTTCGGGATGTTGGGGTAATATCCTAGCCGGATTTGCAGGGTATTGAACGTCAGGTTTTCATTCCGCAACCGCACCCCCAAGCCGTAGCCTTGATACAGAGGGCCGTTGAAGAGGTCTTTGTTGGAGTAGCTGACAAAACCCAGGTTGGCAAATCCAAAAATGGCCATCCGAAACCCGATGAGGTTGAAGGGGGTAAAAAAGACCGACTCGATTCCGCCGACGAGGCGCGTCGTGCCCCGCAGCAAGTCGCTGCTGATGCCGGTAATGCCATTCTGGTTGTTGATGTTGATGAATTCGTAGTCGTAGCGGTTGAAGCCCGCCGTGTAGCGAAGATTAAAAAAATGCCGGAAATCAGATCGCCCCCAGTGCATCAGGGGCGTAAAATAAGTAGCCTCGGCATTGACGACCCCCTGATCGGCCCCACCCCGACGGAAAAACCCCCCGAAGTTGACGAGCGTGTAGAGGTACCCCCGGTTGCGGCCCAGGTAGCCACCCCGCGCCAGCCGAAAAGCCGAGTAGGTGCGGCTGCCGAGTTCGGCACTTTCGGGGCCAATTACGATCTGAGCCAGGTAGCCAACGGGCACGTCTTCGGTGCGGCCAAAGCCATAAATGAGCAGGTCCCGCTGGTAATCGCGGTTGGTGAAACCCAAGCTAAAGAGCAGGGAGCGGGAGTTCTGGTACAATTCATTTTCATTGTCGCTCACCTCCGGGCGACGCGTGTATTTGTACCCGGTGGCGCGCAGGGCCACAATCAACCGGCTCCGGCGCTTGAAATCGTCGCTGACCCCTTGCAGAAAATCCAGTTTAAACGCCCGGCCAATCCAAATATCCCCCAGGGCATAATTGACCGGAACCAACCGGGTTTGAACGGTAAGCGAATCGATAAAAACCTGGTATCGGACGGAATTATAGCTCAACGTGGCCGATCCGGCCCACTTGCTTTCGGGCGTGAGGAAAGGACGGTACACCGACAGGCCCACCGAGCGCTGGTAGCGTTTCCAAACCAGGGATGCCTCTCCGGTGACGAACGTCCGGGCGATGTACGGGATTCGGTAATTGCTGAAAAATTCAAACTTCCGCCCGATGCTGTCGGGCACGTTGCCATCGTAGGCGAAGCCATTGGTAAAGGTGTGAGCCTGCCCCCGGAAATTGCGCTGCTCGAGGGTGAGTTGAACATTGTTGAATCCCCCCACGCCGCCTTCCGGATTGAGCGACCACACGTCCTGAGTCAGAATGAGCACGTCCACCACGCGGGGGTCGCGGGGTTCGGGGATGATCACGATCCGGGCATCGTGGAAAATGTTGGAGCTACGCAGCAGGCGCTCGTTGTTGCGCAGCAGTTCGGGATCGAGGGCATCGTTTTCCTTGAAAAGCAGAAACGATTTTTTGATGACCGACTCACGGGTGTCGGTGTGCAACCGGTTGCCGACCCGCTCGAACCAGCTACCGGGTTTGCGCAGGGTATCGTACACGCTCGGCCCGAACACCTCCAGCCGCCGGACGATGATGCGGCGAATCACGCGTCCGCCGTAGGGTAGAAAGGGATTTTGATCCAACGTATCGACCTCCTGCTGGAGGGCGTTGGTGTTGTATACGTCGCGAAACAGGAAGTTGTATAAGTCACGGGTAAAGCCTCGTTTCTCCATCCGCCGCTTCAGGTTGGTGTAAAACGTACTGTCGCGAATGTAGGCGCTGTCGCGTTCGGCGGGTTTGACTTTGGTCATAAACTCCCGCTCCACGGGTTTGGTCGTATCGCTGGGCGAGACCCCCGGTACCTGGGCTAGGGCGGTGAACGTAAAAAGTGAAAAATGAAAAATGAAAAGTAAAACCCAAAGACGGCCCTTTTCTCCCGAAACGTCCGGCCCCCCTCCGCCGGATTGGCCGCGCAGATGGAAGCAGACGATCCGGCGAAGTAGCGGTTGTTTCATACTATCTTTCTCAGAGTTCGATGTTCATCCAGTAATCGCGCTGGCGCTCGCTGCCAAACTGGAAGTAGTGCCAGCCGCAACGCTGGAAACCAAGCTTTTGATAAAACGCCTGCGCCCGGTAATTCTTTTCCCAAACCCCCAGAAACAGGGTTTCGTAACCTTCGGCGCGGGCGGTATTCAGGCAGGTTTCCATCAAAAACCGGCCCAGGCCCAGCCCCTGGGCGCGCTGGAGTACGTAAATTCGCTGCAATTCCACCGCCCGTTTTCCCCGGAGCCGGGTTGGTTTAAAGCCGGAACGCCGTAAGGTGGCATAACCCAGCACCTCGTTTTCGTGTTTAGCTAAAAAGAAAGTCACGCGGGCCTCGCGGAGTTCGTCCCGAATTTTTTCGGAGGTAAAGGCCAAATCGAGGTAGATGCCGAGGTTTTTTTCGGTGTTGTCCGCCCCGAAGGCTTCGCGCATGGTCTGGCGCCCCAGGACCACGAGCAGGTCGGCGTCGGCGGGCGTGGCGAGTTGGATGCAAAAAGTAGGATTCACCTTCAAAAAAACGTCTTTTCGCCCGAATCCCCTAATTTGGCTGGTTTTCCAATGACATTCTCCATTCCCTTGCTTTCCCTATCCTCTCCCCTCCTGCTCGGTTCGGCCTCGCCCCGGCGGCAACAAATTCTGCGCGATGCGGGGTTTTCGTTCGAGGTTCGCGTGAAATCCACCGAGGAAACCTTCCCCGCCGACCTGCCTTCAGTAGACGTACCCGGTTTTCTGGCCCGCCAAAAAGCCGCTGCCTTTCTGGAAGAATCCCAAACGGCGCTGGTGCTCACCGCCGATACGGTCGTGCGGGTGGACGAGGTAATTTTGAATAAACCCGCCGATGCCGCCGAGGCGTTTTTGATGCTCCGCACCCTCTCCGGCCGCAAACACCTGGTCACGACGGGCGTTTGCGTGTTGCACCAGGGTAGGTTTGAGGTGTTTGCCGATACGGCCTCCGTTTTTTTCCGGGAACTGAGCGATGCTGAAATCCACTACTACCTCGAAACCTGCCGCCCCTTCGACAAAGCGGGGGCCTACGGGGTTCAGGATTTTATCGGCATGGTGGGCATCGAGCGCATCGAAGGCTCGTATTTTACCGTGATGGGCCTGCCCATTCACCGGGTTTACGAAACACTGAAGCCGTTTCTAACCTCGTCCGACTCGTCCGGATTTGTAATCCGGTCGCCAAGAGTAGCGGATTTGTAATCCGCTGAGGATCCAGCTTCGCTAAACTCCCGTTTGTAAACCGCGAAGGATTGCCGTTTTTTTACCAACAAATTCAGCCCGTCATCCCAACAAACCCGCCCATGAAATCACAACGACTCAGAAAACCGCTGCTTTTCCTCCTCTTCCTCTCATTCAGCCCTTTCGTTTTCGGGCAAATCCTGACAACGTACCCGGCCTTCCCCAGCGCCGACCAGGAAATCACCCTCGTCTTCGACCTCAGCAAAGCCAGCGACGGCCGCGCCGCCGCGCTCCTCAACCGCAGCGACGATGTATACCTCTGGGCCTGGGGCGGTGCCAACCCCGCCAACCGCAGCACCCCGGAGTACACCCTCGATGCCCAGACCAGTTTCAACCAAGCCTTCGCCCCCGCCAAATTGACGCCCCTCGGAGCCAACCGTTGGAGCATCCGGTTCACCCCCCGCGCTTTTTTGAAACTCGGCACTGACAAAACCCTCCGTTGGATGGGCGCGTTGGTGAAAAGCGGCAACGGCAGCGCCCAAACCGAAGACGTGACTTTTGAACTTTACCTTCCCACCGTGCAAGTCGCCTTTTTTTCTCCCAACCGAAACAACCTCGCTCCCGAAGCGGGCAGCAGCCTGAGCGTGCTGGCAATGGCTTCGACCCGCGCTACCCTCAGCCTCACGCTCGACGGGCAGCCCATCGCCAGCGTCAGCGACACCGTGCTTCGGGCCACCGTGCCCGTTGGCCCGGCCAGTTCGACCCCGCGCACACTGCGCATCACGGCCAGCGCCAACGGCCAAACCGCCCGCGACTCGCTCACGTTCAGCGTGCTGCCCGCCCCAACGGTGGAAGCGCTACCGGCTGGCTTGAAGGATGGCATCACCTACGCCGCCGACGGGCGTTCGGCCACGCTCGTGCTGCTGGCCCCCGGTAAAAAATCGGTGTACCTCCTCGGCGAGTTCAACAACTGGGAACTCCGGGCCGAGTTTTTGATGAAAAAAACGCCGGACGGTCAGCGATTCTGGCTCCCCATTTCCGGCCTGGCACCGGGCGGGGAAGTAGCCTTCCAGTACCTCGTGGACGGGCAAATCCCGACCGGCGACCCCTACGCCGAAAAACTTCTGGACCGGCAAAACGATGCCAGCATTCCCGCCAGCACCTACCCAAATCCGAAGCCTTTCCCGACGGCAGCACGGGGCAATGTGGTGTCAGTGTTGCAGCCGGGCAAATCGGCGTTCGCCTGGCAAACGACTGCCTTTCAGCGCCCAACCTCCGACAACCTCGTGATTTACGAACTCCTTGTCCGCGATTTCACGGCGGCGGGCAACTACACCGCCCTGATCGACACGATTCCGTACCTGAAGCGCCTCGGCGTGAATTGCGTGGAGTTGATGCCGGTCAACGAATTTTCGGCCAACGACAGTTGGGGCTACAACCCCACGTACTTTCTCGCGCCCGACAAAGCCTACGGCACCGAGCAGGCGCTGAAAACCTTCATCGATCGCTGCCACGGGGCGGGTATCGCCGTGGTGCTCGACGTGGTGTTCAACCACGCCGATTACGAATTTCCCTACGTGAAAATGTACTGGGACGGCAGCAAACCCAGCGCCGACAGCCCGATGTTCAACCAGGCGGCAACCCACCCTTTCAACGTGTTTTTCGATGTGAACCACGACAGTGACCTGGCCCGGAACTACTTCGGTCGGGTGCTCGAACACTGGCTGACGGCCTACCGCGTGGACGGGTTTCGGTTCGATTTGTCGAAAGGATTTACCCAGAAAAAAACGAGCAACGACAGCCAGTTCCGCCTCTACGACGCCACCCGCATCGCCAACCTCAATCGCTTCAACGACCGCATCCGCGCCCTCGACCCGACGGCCTACGTAATTCTGGAACACTTCGCCGAAGACCGCGAGGAGTTGGAACTAACCAACGCCGGGATGTTGGTGTGGGGCAACCAGAATGGCGATTTCCGGGCGGCCCTGAAAGGAACGGGCGGTACTTTTGATCGCCTTTCATACAAAACCCGGGGTTTTGCTAAACCCGCCGTGATTGGTTACGCCGAAAGCCACGACGAAGAGCGCCTGCTGTTCGACGCCCAGCGCAACGCCTCCACCGCAGACCTCAAAACCTTGAAAACCGGACTAGAACGCGCCAAAGCTGCCGCCTCGCTGCTGTTGCTCACGCCCGGCCCGAAGATGATTTGGCAATTTGGTGAGTTGGGCTACGACGTGTCCATCGACGAAAATGGCCGCACGGGTCGCAAGCCCATCCGCTGGGAGTACTACCGCGATGCCGACCGGCTGAAACTCTACAAGGTTTATTCGGAATTGATTCGCTTGAAAAAAACGCTGGCGGCGGCGCGGGGCACCGACTTTTCGCTGAGCCAAACCGGGGCCGTGCAGCAATTGAGCGTCAGCGACGGGACGAATTGGATTCGGGTACTCGCCAATTTTTCGACCACCGCGCAGGAAATCAGCACCGCGTTTCCGACCGGCAGCGGTACCCCGCAAACCTGGTACGACTTCTTCGGCGGGCCGGAAATCCGCCTCGTCGACCCGGCCAACCCACCGAAGTTAACGTTCCGACCCGGCGAATTCCACGTCTACACCAGCGAAAAGGTCACCGTCTTCGAACCCAACCTGACGCCATGGAACGCGGCGGTCAGCGCCATCACCGCCCTCGAACCCACACTATCCGACCCCTGGCTGACGGTGTACCCCAACCCGACTTCGGAAACGCTGATTCTTCAACTTGAAAACGACTACCGGGGCGAAGTTGCCCTTGAAATCAGCGACCTCGGCGGGCGGCGGCTCACGCATTTTTACCCCCGAAAAGACCAGCCTAAGCTGGTGCAACACCTGCCCATCCGCGAGTTGACGCCGGGCGTTTACCTGCTCAACGTGAGGGAAGGCGAGCGGCAGACGGTGAGGAAGTTTGTGAAGGAATAAACAAACCCGGCTGTCATCCAGAGCGCAGCGAAGGACCTTTCGCCCCTATCGCCCAGCCAGTTGGTTAGTGACCGCGAAAGGTCCTTCGCTGCGCTCTGGATGACAGCCGGGTTAAAAAACAAAAAAGGCCGACCCGTTTCCGGGCCGACCTTGCATAGGTGGGAAGGCAAAAATCTTACACGGCGAAGCTTTCTCCGCAACCACACACGCGGCTAGCGTTGGGGTTTTTGAATTGAAAGCCCTTGCCGTTGAGGCCGTCGCTGAAATCGAGTTCGGTGCCGACGAGGTAGAGGATGGATTTTTTATCGACCATGATTTTCACGCCCTTGTCCTCAAAAACCATGTCGTTGGTCTGGGGTTGGCTTGAGAAGTCGAGGTTGTACATCAGGCCCGAACAACCGCCGCCTTCCACGGCCACGCGGATGTTGAAGTCGCTGGTGAGGCCCTCTTTCTGGCGCAGTTCGATGATTTTCTGAGCGGCTTGCTCGCTGACGGTGACCATTTCAGTGTTCAGTTTACAGTCTAAAGTCTTCAGTTCGGCTAACTTTCGATACTCCCGAAAAGTTTCCCGAAGGTACGGCTTCCTGCCTTTCCTCCGCGACCTTTGCGCAAAACCTCCGCGCCCGCTGCGGTTAAACTTTCTCAGCCAGAATGAAAAACGTCGAACACATCGGCATCGCCGTGCAGAGCCTTGAAACTGCTAACGCCCTGTTTGCCAGTCTGCTCAACGTACCGCCCTACAAACAGGAGGCCGTGGAAACAGAAGGCGTGACCACGTCTTTTTTCAAAACCGGCGAAACCAAAATCGAACTCCTCGCCGCCACCCGCCCCGACAGCCCGATTGCCAAATTTCTGGAGAAACGCGGCGAAGGCATCCACCACCTCGCCTTTGAGGTGACCGACATCCGCGCCGAACTAGCCCGGTTGAAAGCGGCGGGTTTCACGCCCCTCAGTGAAGAACCTAGGCGCGGTGCCGACAATAAACTCGTGGCCTTCCTCCACCCGAAGGGCACGGGCGGGGTGCTGGTGGAATTGTGTCAGGAAATTCAGGGGGATTTTTCGTAGTCTTGCAACGCCAACCAGTCCGACAGCCATGCTCCAGCGCGTTTCCATCCAGAATTTCAAAAGCCTCAAGGACGTCACCCTCGACCTCCAGAAAGTCAACCTGCTCATCGGGCCGAATAACTCGGGGAAGACGAATTTTTTGAAGGCGTTGGAGTTTATTCAAACGGCTACATCAGATAAAGAATTAATTGAAAGCGTTAAGTTTAGAATAAATGGAAAAAGTGTCGATGATTTACTGGAAATGGATTTATCATTTGATTTAATACAGTTAGGACAGGAATACGTGTCAGACAGAAGATATACGCAATCAATCTTTTTTTTCACTCCAGAATCGGTGGGTATTCAAAGGGGTAGATTATTTGTAACTGAAGAAAATAAGCGAATTGGTAATCATGAAGACATGGAAATAAGTAAATTTCAGTCCTTGTTTTTCTCCGAAGCAGGAAAAATAATAATTTATAAACCGAATCCTAACAAAATTATTCAACCTTCACATTTAACTTTAGCAGAAAATCTTGATAATGAATGTTCAAATTTGATTGCATTTCTTAATTCGATTCGCACAAATTATTCAAAAAAAGTATTTGAATCTATTGAGCGAGATTTTGAAAACTGTGTTCGTGATTTAATAGAGATAAATACTCCTCCAGTCAATACCGATGAAGGGGTAAAATTGAGCCTAAAGTTTTTTGATAAAAATAATAATACTTTTTGGGCAGACGAGGTTTCTGAGGGTGTAATATACTTTCTCGCATTGCTGTGCATAGTCCACCAGCCAACACCTCCGAAAATTTTACTTTTGGAGGAGCCTGAACGCGGCATTCACCCCCGCCGCATTCACGAGGTCATGAACTTCATTTTCCAATTAGCTGAAGAGAAAGACGTTCAAATCATCCTCACTACGCACAACGAACACGTATTGAATTACTTCTCAAATCGCCCCGAATCCGTCTTTGTTTTCGACAAAAATGAAGAGGGGGCTACGGAGGTACGTAATTTAAAGAAAGATATCATCGAGCCTTCGCACCAACGAAGCCGGGAGAACGGATTACCCGAAATTGACTACACGTCTGAGTTAGGAGACAATTGGATGTACGGAATTCTTGGTGGTGTCCCTGAAGATGTCTTATGAAAAAACAGGTGTACACCCTCGTTGCTGAAGGCTACGCAGAGTATGCCTTTATTCCAATCTACTTGAGTCGATTAGCAGTCCCGTTCGGCATTCAACTCGTCCGTAGTAAACTTGATTTACTAAAGAAGCAACCGAGTAAATCCAAGGTATTGGCTGAGGCCGAAAAGTTATGTCTTGCAGCGATGCAGGATGAAAATCATTTTCTGTTCATCGCCGGAATAGACCTCGACGCACCTGACCACGAAACTGACCAACCCGTTCACGCTGCCGAACTCAAAAAATTGAAAGCCGCTTTGAAGTTCGTTTTGAGAAAATACAGCAAGAAAATTATTCTTTTCGTTCCGGTTCAGGCCATCGAATCCTGGCTGGCGTACCAATATCATAAAGTGGATGGTACCACCTGCCCAGCCAACCACAGTAAAGAAAGTCCGACACAAAAAGACTTGAAAATCCGGCTTTACGGTTCCTCCGACCCAGACGAACGACAGATGGTTAGGGTCGCTTCGGCCATCGGCGAAAAAGCCGACTTCGCCGAACTCGCCACCCAATCCCGCAGCTTCAAACACTTTCACGACCAGATTACCGCATTTCTGAACCTTGCTTCACAATGAACTTCCACCAAAACATCACCGACACCATCGGCAACACCCCGCTCGTGAAACTCAACCGGGTGACGGCGGGCATCAAGGGCACAATTCTCGCCAAAGTCGAGTACTTCAACCCCGGCAATTCGGTGAAAGACCGCATCGCCGTGCGGATGATTGAAGACGCCGAAAAAGCGGGGCACCTCCGGCCCGGCGGTACCATCATCGAGGGCACCAGCGGCAATACGGGCATGGGCCTGGCGCTGGCGGCCATTGCGCGGGGCTACCGTTGCATTTTTACGATGGCCGATAAGCAGTCGCAGGAGAAAATTGACATCCTCCGGGCGGTGGGGGCCGACGTGGTCGTGTGCCCCACCAACGTGGAACCCGAAGACCCGCGCAGCTACTACTCGGTGGCCAAGCGCCTCACCCAGGAAATCCCTGGCGCGTTTTACCCCAACCAGTACGACAACCTGGCCAACACCGCCGCCCACTACGAAACCACCGGCCCCGAACTCTGGCGCGATACGGACGGACGCATCACCCACTTCGCGGCGGGCGTGGGCACGGGCGGGACGATTTCGGGCACGGCCAAATTTTTGAAAGAACGAAACCCCGGCGTGGTCACGGTCGGGTTGGACACCTACGGCTCGGTGTTCAAAAAATACAAGGAAACGGGCGTGTTCGACGAAACCGAGATTTTCCCCTACCTCACCGAGGGCATCGGCGAAGACATTTTGCCGGAAAACGTGGACTTCACGCTCATCGACCACTTCCTGAAAGTGACCGACAAAGACGCCGCCCTGATGGCCCGGCGGCTGGCGCGGGAAGAGGGCCTGTTCGTGGGTTGGAGTTGCGGCACGGCCGTTCATGGAGCGCTCGAATACGCCCGCGAACACCTCGGCGACGACGACGTGATGGTCATCCTCCTCCCCGACCACGGTACCCGCTACCTCGGCAAAATTTACAACGACGCCTGGATGAAAGACCACGGCTACCTCGAAAGCCGCACCTTCGCCACCGCCCGCGACATCGTCCGGCGGCGCAACGGCGCGGCGCGGCTGGTCACGCTCGCCCCGACGCAGCGCGTGAGCGAGGCCATCCGGTTGCTGAACCAGAGCGGCATTTCCCAGATTCCGGTGGTGGACGAGGGTGGGCATTTCGTGGGCAGTCTCAACGAATCCACGATTTTGTCGCTGCTCATCGAAAGCCCCGATTTGCGCGAGCGGCCCGTGGCCGAGGTGATGGAAAAACCCTTCAAATTCGTGGCCCTCGACAGCACCGTGGACACGCTCGCCTCACTCATCGACCGCGAAAACAAGGCCCTCCTCGTCCGAGATGATGCCCAGGGTGTTCACATCCTGACCCAGGCCGATTTGCTCTCGGCGCTGACGAGTTAGGGCGTTTTTTAAACCAGCTAATCGGGCAGAGTCCGCGTTTCATGGAGCGGTTGCGTCAGTTCGTGAAGGCGAACGACCCCGGATGAACGTGCGGGTACGGGAAATTCAGGAAGCGTTTTGGAGAGAGGCAGCAGACAAGAAACAGGAAACGAGAAAATGAGGAAATCTTGTCTCCTGTTTCTTGTCTGCTGCCTCTCCTCCCCTATTTTTGTGCCCCCATCCAGAGGGATGGCAGAGTGGTCTATTGCGGCGGTCTTGAAAACCGTTGACTGTCAAAGGTCCGGGGGTTCGAATCCCTCTCCCTCTGCAAAAACGACGTAACTAATTGAAATACAATTAGTTACGTCGTTTTCTTTTAGACACACTGCCGCCAATCCGCGACGTGCTGCCACGGGTGTTCAACGTTGTGCCGGGAAAGGTTCCACTACTTCTCACAGAGCATTTCATTAAAGTCTTTCCGACCGGCATACACGGTTGAGTAGTCCACGACGGGCAGGCCCTCGCGCTGGAGCCGTTCGACCAGGGCGCGGCCAGCTTTGTCGGTATCGAGGAAACAATTGATTTGAGCGGACGCTTTCAACCCGGGTAAGGCTTGTTTGATATTGGCCGTTGAGTTGAGCACAATCGACGTGTAGCGGGGTCGGGCCAATCCGTACCAGGTCAACGCCGAGAGGAAATCAAAAAAACCCTCGAACAAACAAATTCGGTTACTTCCAGCTACCTCGAACGTCGAGATTCCCTTCGGAGCCGACGAGCCTTTGAACCGCTGCGTTCGCAGTTCCCACCCGCCCACGTCGTTGGCAAACACCACCCCGAAAAACTGTCCGGCCCGTTGCTGATAATGAACCTGACGGCAGTACTTCAAGGCCAGTCCTTCAGGGATTCGCCGGTCAGCCATATAGCCAAGCAAGGCCGGGTGGGTCAGCGGTCGCACGTCGGTAACGGTGAGGGTGGGTACGTTGCGGGTAGTGTCAGGGAGGGGGCCGCTGAAAGAAAAAGCCGGGGCCTGCGATGAACCATCAAAACTAAGAAGAAACTGTACGGCGACCGGGAAGCTGCATCCGGTCAGGTGCTGAACCAAGCGAACGACATCCCCGCTTTGCTGACCACTGTAATCGGTGAAGACGTTTTTACCGGGATGGACGAAAAAAGACGGAGTTTGCTCTTGGGTCCAGGGGGAACGGTAGGCTAATTCCCTCCCCGTCGAAGTAATGGGATAGTGTCCCAGGCTGGCCAGGTAATCAACTAAAGGGACGCGTTTGGCGGCTTGAATTTGTTCGGGCGTGAGCATGAATTTAAGAAAGAGTCAAACCGAATATAATTTGGGTTCATAGGTTCAGGGTTCACGGGGTGGGTACATAGGTTTGAACCCCGTGAACCCTGAACCTTGGTGTTCCAGCACCGAATAATATTTCGTTTTCTGGGATAAAATGGAGTAAAAACAAAATTTCCTGATTCAACGGTTGAAGGTTTACGATGCGCTTGCCACAACACTGTCTCAAGGGGTTCAGTTGGGTTTACATCCAGGGTTCACCAAGGTTTACATGACAGGTTCACGGGTGAACCCTCTTTTTCCTTCAGCGGCCAAACTCCTTAGAGAGGCCCGAAAAATGGGGTTTACCAGCAAGGTTCAGGGTTCAGGGTTCACCTTATATATACTTTAAACCTTGAACCTATGCAGGGACGGGGCCACGAACCGGTAGAATTTCTCAAAATGGAACATCGTCTTCTACCACGTCGGCGGGCTGAAGCTGTTCCTCGGCCAATTCGTAAGCGTTGCCCTCGTTTTTGGCTAGTACCCCGGCCTCCACCATCTGATTGATTCGGCGCTTGGCGGTACTCTCGCTGATGTTCTCCCCGATGACGGTCATACCCTTGCTCATCAGAGCGGCCACCAAACGTTTGTAGTTGAGTGACCCCCCTTCCAAACATGCCTTGGCCAGGTTGTTCATGCCAACCAGGTCGAGGGCTTTGCGCCCGTCGAGCACTTTGAGGTGAGCGATGCGGCCAGGATCAACCTGCACGAAGCGGCTGGCTTCGGGGGAGTAATGAAACCAGATTTTATCCCTGTCGCCACTTCCACGCAGGAGGCGGGTTTCGATGCTGTGAATGCCCTTCGCCCGGTCCTTGCTCACTGCAATCACCCCAGCCGCTTTACGTTCGCCCTGTGAACCCAGGTTGCCCCGCATCTTGGTGCTGTTGGGGTTGTCGTGAATCATACAGACAATGGCAGTTTGATGAACTCGGGCCCGGTTGATCAGCTCATCAAAAAGGGAAAAGGACTCGTCCGTATCGTTGGGGTCACTGACCAGGTCCGCCAGGCCGTCGATGATGCACAGGTGCATGCCAGGTAGTTTCACGTCGAGCAGGTGGAGTACAAAAGCCCGACGCTGCTTGGGTAACAACGGCATGACGTTGAGCAGGTAAAAGTTGTCAGGTTCTTGGTTGTTAGCTAATTCTGCGTCGCGGCACACCCGCTTGCGCAGGGCGTTCGTGTAATGGGGATGCTGCTCGGTGTCGATGAAGGCGATGGGCTTTCCGTTGGCGGGTAGGCAGCGGATTTGCAGGGTGTCCAAGCTCTCTGACGCACCCAGGGCGGTACTCATGATGTTAGTAGCTACGGACGACTTTCCCGATTTGGGTGGTCCGGCGATGATGCCCACCTCCCCTTGACAGACGAAAATCGCGCCCCCGATGGTGATGGCCGGGACGAGGGGGGGGATGATGGTTTTGTGGGTAATTCGGCTTTCAACGAAAAATTTCTCAAAGTCTAAAGCCGATGTGGTGTTGGTGGCCATGAATCCTTTACTTAAGTTGATTGCGCCGGGCGTTGAGTTCCTTTTTCAGCCGGTCACGCCGCACGGTGCCGTAGTGCTGCAAGTAGGCAGTTGAGGTCAGGCCTAGCATGGTAGCAGTGGCCGTGTCGCTTAGGGCATCGTGGTTTAGCCGAGCATCGGCAAACGACTTTCGCCCTATTTTGGTCGTGACGTTTTTCGTAATTCCTGCCTTTTCAGCAATCACTTTTAGGAACGCGTTGAGCTGTGCATTTGCCAGGAGAGGCAGTCCGTCCAGCCCGCCATATTTCTCAACCAGGCGCTCCATGCGGGGCGTTACGGGCACCTCGATGGGCTTGTTAGTTTTCTGCCGTTTGCTCACCAGCCAACGGCTCCCGTCGGGGTCGTTTTCGATGCGGCCTTGCTTGCGGATACCGGCGTAGTCAGCGTAGTGCGTTCCGGCCTCGACGCAGAACAACAGAAAATCCCGCACCTTCTCCAGGCCCGGGCTTAGGTCGGTCAGGGCCTCGCAACGGGCTATTTCTTCCGCCGTGAGGTGAGTGGTGTCGGGGTCGCCTTCGGGCAGGTCGGCGTACTTCTTCAAGGGGTTTTTGCTGATTCGCTCGGCATCGGCAGCAGCCCGTAGCGCGGCCCGCACCACGTCCAGAATTTTGTTGACGTAGGCATTGCAATGCCCTTTTTCGGTCGAGAGGAAATGAACCAGGCGGTCGGCTACGTCGGGCGTGAATTCGTCGGCCAGTTGCTGGGTCAAGCGGGCATGGGTCAAAAACGCTTTGACTGACCGCCCCCGCCGGGCGAAGGCATCGAGGCTACTTTTAGCCAGGCGCATCGGCACCTCTTTTTTCCGGTGCTCGATGTACCAGTCCAGTAGGCCGGTCATGGTGAGCGGGCCGTTTTGGTCGCTGAGCAGGTGGGCTTTGATGCTTCCCGCCGTGATGGTTTCCCGACCCTTGCGCAGCAGGTCGAGCCGGGCAGCATCGATGCGGAGCCGCCAACGGTCGAGTTCGTAGTTGACGGCCTCGGCATCAGGGTAAGAGGCTTTGACGCAGCGGCGTCTGGCATCCCAGAATTTCTGGGGCAACCGGAGACCCGTCGAACCGATTTCGATGCGTGTCGAGCCGTACACGGCCCGGACGTAGATACTACCGGTTGACCCATCGTTGTTGGGCCTTAGGAAAAATTGGGTATCGAGGTGGGAACTACTGAGGTTCATTGTGGAGAGGAGATTCTTGGGAAGAAAATACGTGAGGCAAGGGCTTAAACCTCCGAGCGTTTGCGGGGACTGCGCCGGAGCGGTGGTAGGGATGGCCGCAGCCGTTGGGCGGGTACTGAAGTGGCGGGTGCTAGGCGGACGAAGATGTCGGCCAGTACGTCGGACAAGGGGAGGGTTTGCCAGTAGCGGGCGGTGTCGGGGAGGGCCGGATTGCGGCCAGTTCCAGGATTTTGCTTACTTTGCATCGCTCAATTGGTTTGGTGGTTTCTCACTGTTTTTGAGGGCTGTTAGATTAATTGAGTTTTTTGGAGATGGAGTTTCCGAGGGCGATTTGCCCAAAAGAACTTTGAGAAAGACCCGGTACCAGCCGGGTCTTTCTCGTACATACCTACTTAGTAAATTGAGCGAGGGTTTTTCTCACCTGTTCTTCCGCCGCTTTCGCACGCTCAAGCGCACGCTCCAACTGGAATCGCTCTTCGCTCAGTTTTTCGACCATTAATTCGTTTGGGTTTTCGTCGTCGCCCAAATCGTCCGATACATCTAAGTAACAGGGTAGCATGGCCGTGAAGGCTATCGCAGCCTTGTTCGCCCTACGAATCATCTCGGCATAATCGGCCACGTTAAACGTCGATTCCTCTCCCTCCAACCGGTACGAAAATTCGTCGGCCACCGACTCTAACCACCCTGCGACTCCTCTTGTGGGTGAATTCTCGTTTTCGCCGTGGTTGAAAACCTCGAAGAATTGCAGCAAAGGCTGAAGATCGTAAATCAGGCCGGTGAGATTGTCGCCGACCAAGCAGGGGTTCCTATTCATCCGGTCGAGTGGTATCACCCATTTGGGAAATTGAGCGAACGGTTGGGGAGTTTGGGCTGAATTTGGTACGTTTGTCATTGTTGTAAAAGTTTGTAAGTGAAAGTCTTAGCCCCTTGAGTGTTAGCGCACTCAGGGGGCATTTTTCGTTTTGCCGGGCACCGTTGCGGCCCGTACGCGTGGGTTTTGGGTGCTAAAGCATTCAAAGGTTTCATTGAAAGATATCCTGAATATCTACTTTGAAATACGCAGCAATCCTCTGAGCCTCAGATAGTAGGGGAGTTTTTTTACCTTCTACCAATTGCCAAAAACGTATCCGATTAATGCCAACCCCCTCCTTGTCATAAAAGGCTTTTGTCGGCTTAAATACGAGTTTGGTTTTTGCCTGATAATCACCAATCTGCCGCGATAGCGGGGTTACTGCTTGAGTATTTTCCATTACTTTTCAGTTTAATGTTTGGCAAATTTCTAAAGTGTTGTTGGAATTTCCAAAAAATACCATTAGTATTTTGGAAATAAATTAGAATCATTAGAGTTTTTTGGAATTCTTACTTTTTTGGAGATTCTTGCATTTAGAATCACTATCTTAAATTCTATGGGTACCGCTGAACAACTGAGGGAAGCGAGAAGAAAGCTGAGTTTAACTCAAGCAGATGCGGCGGCATTGATGGGATTGCCTAGGTCGAGCTATGCTTATCTTGAACGACCAGGGCATTTGCTGACAAATGAGCAGATAATGTCAATTTCTGAAAAATTGAATATTCCAATTACGGAAATCACATCAAACGAGAAGCCATTATTCTATGAAGAGGGGGATGAGTATAAATTAAATGATATTCAAACATTAAGGAATGAAGTGATAGTTTTAGAATCCACAGTAAAAAGAATAGAAGAATATTTAGCATACTATGAAAAAGCTAATCAAGATTTAGCTTTCAACAAAGCCAACGAACTTTTAAAAGCAGAAGCGTCAATTGTAGTGAGTAATATTCTTACTGATGAATTTCACTTATTGTTAGACGAATATGATCAAAGTACCATAAAAAAGGGTGTGGCAGGTTACTGGCCTGATATATACCAGAAAAGTGTTATCGTCAGAGCTATAAAATATCATGGTGATTTATTTAAATTTGCTGCCAAAGTAGCAGATAATGTGAAGGTTATTGAAGTTATTGAAGAGATTGAAAATTTTTCTGCCGCTATTGAAAAGGAGTTGTCTTTTTCTCGTTTAATTAATCGATCAGTTGAACTTGATAATGATATAGCAAAAAAAATAGGTGGACAATTTGGCTTTTCTGAATCTGAGATTCAAGATTTTGTTATTTATGGCATCTATCCCGACTTAACATTTATACCCAGATATAAAAAACTACCAAAATTAAAGATCTGATACCAGATTAGAAGTGCTATAAGAAACTCGTCACACATGGTAACAACGTTACGATTCAGCCTATACGCACAAGCCCCCGCAGGCAGAAGGCTGGGAAATCATCCCAACCCTTTCCTGCGGGGGCTGTTAGCCTGGTCAACTTTAGCGGCCTGCTAAAATAAGTAGCCCTACCCCAATCGCCAGCGCAATCAGCACCGAGCCGGAGCCATCCGGGGCCTTCTCATCAGTAGGTTCGGTTTCCGCTTTTCGTAATCGGTACGCGGCCTGTTTGCAGGCATCGCCGCAAAACTTGCGGTGGGCGGGAGCCGCTTCACCGAGCGGCCCCTCGCAGTGCTGGCAGTGGGAGGGCATGATCAAAAATAGGAGTAGTACCCTCTGAACGGACTCGTGTATGCTTTCGGCATATCCACGTCGAAGATACCGGCGAGGCCTGCATCAAACCCGGCCACGTCGCCGTTGAGGTTCGTCAGATACCCATCGTGATGCACACAACAAGCCATGCCGGTCGCTGGGTTATTAGCTATTTCCCATTCGGTACCATGTTCGCCCATTGGCACCTTCTTGGGCAAGGGGCGAAACCCGCTTAGCTCGTGAGGGTGAAAGCCATACAACCCTTCTACCGACGTTTGTTTTTTGCGCTCTCTGTTTGCCAGCAATTTACTGGCTGCACTGGTGGCTTTGCCGATCACTTTCCAGACGGACTTACGGCGATTCTGTTTTTGCCCGACTGTTGCCCGGATGCGATTGATACGAATTTTTAGGTCGGTGATGGTGGCATCAACGGCTTCGGTGTCGGCCTCCTCATCGGATCGGAGTAGGCTTTGTCGCTGGCGCAGGTTCGTTTGAAGGTCCCGCTGGAGTGCGTCGAGTTGGCGATTTAACTTTTTGATAGTCATATAGTTTTGAGAGAAAGAGAGAAAAACGAAGGGAATTTAGTGATGAATAAAACGCCCATCCAAATGTTTACAACTTGTGTGCAGTGTGCAAACAGCACTTTTTTTGAGGAGGCGACGGAATTCGGGGGAAAACAGCGTTTCCAGCCTGGAAAGAGCCTTTTTAGGGGGAAAATGGCATTTCCGGGAGCAACGGCGTAAACAGCCCTTGTTTACAGATGCAAACGAATGTTTACATCTGGTATACAAGCACTTACCTAAGAAATGATGCCACCAGACAGAGCGAACCTGTTCAGCAAGCGTCGAAAAAAAGTTGAAAAGAAGACCGGTGGCGACCCCGTTTGTATACAACGTTGTAAATACCTGCAAACAGGGCGTAAACAGGCTGCAAACGGGCGTTTGCAGCCATCAAGGTACAGATAGAATGGGCCTGTATAGAGTGCTGCGAGGGGGGCCGTTACGTTTCCGCTTCGTAACGTGGCAAGGAAGGCAGGCCCCCGCCGTGTTGCTCCTTTTTCACGGCGGGGGTACCCGCTGGCTGACAATAAGAGTAGGAATTGGCATCTGCCACCGAGCCGAGCCTAAGCCATTGGTTTTCCAAACCTTGCGTTTACCTTTGGAGTATCTGATTTACTCTGTCCTAAGGCCTGGGAGCGCGACCTACCCTTTTTTTCCACGGGTTTCGACTCCTGAAAAGGTAAACCGAGCAAAGGGTTATCGGTGGTGCCGGAGGCTGTCTCCCGGTGCCAGAGCAAATCAGGTTTTTTGTTGTCCCGGTTATTCTTGGTGAAAACCGGACTGTGAAATAGCATCTGCCGCCGAGCCGGAGCGGACCCGCCTCCAAAGGACATCCGTAATCCAAAGTCCCAAGCCACAGTCAAGCATCTGAATCGAGGACGGAAACGCCAGCAGCCCACGCCGGGAAGGGCAAACGCAAGGCGAAGATACGGAATGAACTGCGCGACCGATGAAACCGTTGCGGGTTCTGCGTACCGGTGTCTAATGGTTGGGAGGTCGGATGTCCGCTTAATGATTGCCGATGCCGATGGCTAACTCCTTAAAAGACGCCCTGGGAAACGGACTGTCGGGTTGTTCGTCTGCGTAGCGAATGCCGGTATGCTCTCCTTGTTTGCATCCCGTAGATGCAAACATTCTGTAAACCGTTGCAAACGGGCTGTAAACAGATATTGGTAACCTGTTTCGGGTAGAATGGAAACTGCTCAGAGCGGGAAAGAAATGGAGCGGGGTGCCAGTGTTACCTTTTTTATTCGTAACACTGGCACCCCGCTCTTATTTTCGGAATGCTATGAAACTTCTCCCTCGTCAACGACTCCCCAATAGGGCCATTACGTTTCAAAGCAACTTCCTGAATGCCTCCGGCGTGATGCGGTCAATGGGCGGGAAACCGAGCCGGTCGAGCACCCGAAAGTGCCGGTCGCGGGTCACGACGTACCGGGCACCGGCGGCCACGCCGCAATCGACAAACTTGTTGTCGTCGGGGTCATCCTCAATCAGGTTCCAGCGGTAGGCCACGCTGGTTTCAATCCGGTTGGACTGGTTGAGGAGCAGGTTTACCACGTTTTCGGCTACCTCCGGCGAATAGTACGCCCCGAACACTTCCACGTATTCCTGCAAAATCTCGGTCGAGAGCGCAAACCGAAAGGCACCCCGCCGCAACGCTTCAAACAGCCAGCGGGTTTTAGCCTGGCGGGGGATGCAGTTGAGCAGTACGTTCGTGTCGATGACTACAATCATGCCGGGCGGTGGCGCTTGAGCCGGAAGCGGTCGCTTTCGCGTCCGACCCGTTCGAGGTCCTGTAAGTTAACTTTCCCAGTGGCAAGCAGTTCGTCCACCTGGTCATCCACGAGTTGGGCGAAGAAATCGGCAATCAATTTCTTTACCTCGGCCTCCTGCTTACGGGTTAGTTTGCGCTCAAACACCCGGAGCATATGCAACTGGAGGGGGTTGAGTTTGGCGGGCAGTGCCGGGGTTTTGGCATTAGGTAGGGGCATGGTTGAAACGGTGCTTTTGCCCGAAAGTAACGCAACTTTTAGCCAAAAAGGCCGATTTAAGTAGTTGCTGTAAATTAGTTTAGGTTATTGTATTTTCGTCTCATGGGACGA
>CAXTIG010000046.1:14091-57153 GCA_964244295.1 uncultured Cytophagales bacterium | reverse complement strand
GATGATCCGGCTGATGGCTCGAAAAGTCCGTGAAACATAATTTTAAACAACGTCTTACATCAAAGGTATAAAATCCCCTAAAATTACCTATCACTGCGTGAAGGCAACCGGTTATCTGGCGTTGAGCGCCTCCCTGTGGCTGACCGCCTGCAAACCCAACGAGTTGGCTCCCAACAAAGAAGCAGAACTCGCTTCGTATTCGGTTCCTTAGGATTGGAAAGAGTATGACAACACACTGTTGGCGCTCAACCGATTGTCACGGGCCGAACGAATCAATTGGGAAAAATCAAAAGGATTTGTCTCGCTGAGAACCTTCTTCGAGCAAGCGGTCAAGGAAGACGAGGCACTCGTGGAAGCCGAGGAAAAAGCCGTCGCGAGCAATCCCATTCTCTTCCAGAATGGCCGCCACCAGACGCCGCAAACGGTGAAAAATTATCCCCAGGCCTTGAGCTACACGAACGATGGCATCGAAATGAACATCGGGCGGGACAAGAAAGCCAGCCTGGTGAACGTTGACGGTATCCTCAAGATCGGCGACATCGTTTACCAGTTCAAACGAACCGCCGTGAAAGCTGTCAAAGACGGCGATCCGAAGAAAATCGCAAAACTGGACGGCTACGAAGTGTCCAACCCGAAAGACGGCATCTACGTGACGAAAGTCACCATTCACTCTGTTCCCCTCAGTAACGGTCGCGTAGCACAAAACTACGGTCGTGCGTGCGAAGGGTCTTCGGGAAGTCCGGCCGCTCACCGGGTGATTGGCTACGAAGAGTCGATCAACGAAGTGGCGTACGTCGGGGATGCTCCGTGTGCGGTATGCCCCGGTGGATACGTTTCCAACTACCGGCTGGAAAGCCTGGTTCACATGAAAATAAGAACCGACAAGCGAGGCATTTTCGGTTCCTGGAACGGGCGCCAAACCAGCACCCAGGGTTCGAGTGGCGCGTTCAAAATCCTGCGTTTCGACCGATATTCCCCGGCGGGATTTGGCACTGAATACGCCTACTCCGACTTCGATGGCAGTGCCTCTGCATCTTCCTACGCGCAATTTACCGTCAGTCCCTCGATTCCGACCGGGAGTTTGCCGCAAATCGGCACCACCTACACGTACACGGGCAAGTACCCGGCCCAAAACTTAATCACGTTCATTTTTGAGTTTCGTTACGAACGGAGCTATCAATTCCCACTCGACACCGCACCAAGCGATACTCCGATCGATTTCTACTTAGACCAGGGGTCAAGCTACCACCGCGTGTTCTACGACTACGGCAATTGCCAGTGCAACATCTGATGAGAACCCAAACCGGGACTGGCAATGCCAGTCCCGGTTTACACAAGCAACGAAATGAGAAGGGGATTTGTGTGGTGCGTTTTGCTCGGTGTGCTGGCACCCTTGTTCGTGAGGGGACAAACGCGCCGGATCAATGGGTTTGTCAAAGATAAACTCACGGGAGAAACCATCGCGAACGCCTCCGTTTCGTATTCCAATCAAGCTGGAGTGCAAACGAACACCTACGGTTTTTACAGCCTCCGGGTTCCTCAATCGCAAGGGAAGCTCACCGTCACCTGCGTTGGATATCAAAAAAGCACTTTCGACTTGAGGCCTTCGCGCAACGACACGACCTTCACTTTGATAGTATTGCCAGGCAGCCAGGAGTTGGAAAACGTCACCGTGACCGCCAAACGCGACGAGGACCGGCATCTGAGTCCGTTGACGGGACGGTTTCAAATTTCCACTGAATTGGTAAAAAAGACTCCCGCCTTACTAGGTGAGAACGACGTGTTGAAAACCTTGCAACTGCTGCCGGGGGTGCAGGCCGGTGCCGAGGGAACCGCCAATTTCAACGTCAGGGGTGGCACCCCGGATCAAAATCTGATTCTGTTGGATGGCGTACCGGTGTACAACGTCAACCACCTGTTTGGTTTTTTTTCCATCTTCAACACCGATGCCCTTTCCAACATCGAATTTTATAAAGGCAGTTTGCCGGCTCGTTACGGTGGCCGCCTTTCGTCGGTGATCGATATTTCCATGAAAGAAGGGAATACCAATGAACAGAAAGGCTTGTTCGCCCTCAGCCCCATCGCCGGCCGCTTCATTCTTGAAGGTCCCGTAAAACAGGGAAAATCCTCCTCCATGATTGCCGCACGCAGAACGTGGCTCGATGCCTTCATCACCCCGATTCAAAAACTGACCAACAGCGAGCAATTCGTTTCGTATAATTTCTACGATTTGAACGCGAAAATAAATTTTACGCCTACGGCCAAAGATCGAATCTTCGTCAGTACCTACCTGGGCAACGACCGTTTCACGAACAATACCGTTTCGGACGACGTGAATTACAACTACCGTTTTGCTTGGGGAAACCAGACGGGAACGATTCGCTGGAACCGGGTCGTCAACTCAAAACTATTCAGCAACCTGACCGCGTACTACGCGAACTACCAGTACGGTTTGACGACGCGGTACTTTGCCGAAAACAACAATTTTTTCAGCCGGGCCGCATCGGGTATCCGCGACTGGGCGCTTCGGCTTGACATGGACTACCTGCCGAACTCGGCGCACTCGGTGAAATTCGGGATTTCAGCAATACGACACGCATTTTCACCCGAAATTCAGCAACTCAGAACGAACACCGGCGTGACGGACACCACCTTCCGAAGCGGGTCCGTCCTTCGTGCGCTTGAAGCCAGTGCTTATGTGGAAGACGATATCACCTGGGGAAAACTCAAGGTCAATGCGGGCCTTCACTTCGCTAGTTTTTGGGTTGAAGGCCGTGCGTATCCTTCGGTGCAACCGCGCCTGGCAGGCCGATATTTACTCAGTGACCGTTCTTCTATCAAAGCAAGCTACGCTCGGACGGTTCAGTACATCCACCTCCTGACAAACTCTTCCTTAGGGTTACCGACCGATCTGTGGGTGCCGTCCACCGGAAAGTTGTCTCCACAGGCGGCCACCCAGTATTCGATTGGGTACGCGCGGCTGCTTTCGCGTTTGGGCTTCGATTTTTCGCTCGATGTCTATTACAAATCAATGTCCAACCAACTCGAATACCGGGAAGGCAGCACTTTTTTGAGCGATTACGACACGGATTGGCAGCGTAAAGTGACCGTTGGGCGGGGCGAATCGTACGGGGCGGAAATGATGTTGGAAAAGAAACAGGGCCGGACCCGAGGATGGCTGAGTTACACCCTGTCCTGGAACAACCGGCTTTTTGCTGACCTGAATCAAGGTAAGCCATTTCCTTACCGCTACGACCGGCGTCACAACATCGCTTTGCTGCTCACCCATACGCTCTCCAAAACAAAGTCCCTGTCGGCGAACTTCATCTTGAGCAGTGGCAACGCCGTTACCTTGCCATCCTCGGTTTACAAAGGGGTCATGCCCTCTTTCCAAACTCAAATTGGCAAATTTGATTACATCCAGCAGTCGTTCAACGAACTTGGCGACATTAGTCAACGCAACAACTACCGAACTCCTTTTTATCACCGGATGGACATTAGCTATAAAACTTCGAAAATGCGAGGCGATAACGTAAGAAGTTGGGTATTCTCAATTTACAACCTTTACAATCGGCGTAATCCCTTTTATCTGTACTACGAAAAAAACCAATTAAAGCAGTTCAGCCTTTTCCCGGTAGTTCCATCCATCACCTACCAATATGAGTTTTAAGAATTTGACATCCTGGTGTTGGGTTTTTTTGGCCTTTAGTGGCTGTGTGCAAGTCAAGGATTTGCCTTCTCCCGCCTACGAAAAAAAACTCGTTTTAAACGGAACTTTGTATCCCGACAGCCTGATTTCCGTGCAAGTGTCCGCCACACTTCCGGCCAACGAAAGCGACAAGCCTTTGTTCGTACCCAACGCGTTGGTGGAGTGTTTCGAGAACGGTCGCAAAATCGATACGTTGCGGTATACTGCCAACGGGAAATACGTTAGTAAACTAAAACCGAAAGTTTCGTCTGAGTATTTGATTCGGGTTGCTGCACCGGGGTTCGATCCAATTGAGGCGAAAGACGTGGTACCCAAAGCACCAGAAATGCGCGTGTCGTTAACGGGTAAAGACCCGCAAAATCCGAATCAGAACGAAAACATTAAATTGGCCTTTTCAGACGGCTTTGCGTCTGAGGACCGCGTCGTCTGGTTTGCGGCTTACATCAAGAAACGTGAATTGGATCTCCAAGACCCTGCCCACCCGTTGAGGTTGTTGACAAAATCCCCCATCATTCTAAGCCGTAGCGAGTTATTGGATAAGTTTAATTCGTTTTTCGACAATGTTCACGGTCAGCGATCTTACGGCGAATACGCCCGGCTTGACCCTGTTCTTGTGGCCCAAAACAACAATCCCGAAGTTGTTTTTACGGTGAATAACCAGATTGAGATTAAGCAAAGCGAAGAAGCTTTTTTTGTGTATGTTTTCTCAGTAAGTAAAACCTATGACCAGTACCTAAAATCAGCCATCGTCGCCTACCAAAATCGCGTGTCAAATCCCGACGGTACGTTGAATAATCCTTTCGCCGAATATAGTCCGGTTTTTACCAATGTGAATGGCGGAACGGGCATACTGGGCGGGATAAATGGGAAAATCTACCGATTGAAATAAATCAGATAGTCAACAAAACGGAAAACTTTTCTTTAATGCAAAGCAACCTAAAATCGCTCCTCCTTTTATCCATTCTGAGCTTGCCTTTAACGGCACAATCCCAAAACCTGAAAAGTTACGGAATCAGGGCCGGATACCTGCATTCGTTTACGCAGGTGAAAAAGACGGGATCAAATCCACTCGGCATCGTTGGCATTACCTCGGCGCCTGGATTCTACCTCGGAGGCTACTTCCGAAAAGAAACATCCGGCGCATTTCTTTGGCAACTCGAGATGAACTACCAAAACAAAGGACAATTTAGCAACGACATTCCGGGGAGCGAGCGAATTAAAAACACGTATCACTACCTGGGATTGACTCCCACGCTCGGGGTGAAATTGAACAGGAGATTGAGTGCCACCGTTGGACCGGAAGTTAATCTTTTGGTTGGGGAAAAATCAACTTGGACAGAATCTTCGGCGGTTGAAGCAGGCATCATCGGACGGCTTTTGTATCAATGGAGCCGATTAGGGATACAGGCCGGTTATTTTAGGGCAATCAATAAATACGACGCGAGGAGTTTCAGTTCTTTTGGCTTCGATTTCATCAATTCAAATGTGCAAGTTGGGTTAGTATACGATCTGTGAAATACCCTATGAGCCGTAGTGTAGGCCGCACCACCCACCGGAGGCGGAAGTGGGAGGTGGCGTTAACCAGAAAATTATCCTGCCGGATGACGTTGGAACCCAGCGCCGTACCCAGCCGGGAGGTGACGTAACTGGTCCCGCCGTGCAGGCCCAACTCGACTACTGGCTCACGCCCTACTACCTCGACGCGTTGAAAATTCACCGCGCCACGCTGGGCAACGATGCTGGTTTGCTGGGTGCCGCTTCGCTGTGCTTCGAGGTGAAGGATGGCGTGGGAGTGGGAGAGTGAAAACTTCCCGGAAGTTCTGAACTTCCAGGAAGTTGATGCCTTTCTGGAAGTCATTTCCGCGAAAAAACCACTTCCCCCGAACTGTCCTTCACCTTCAGCCCGGATGCCACCTCAGTCACCACAAAGTCCACCGTCACGTCCGAAAACTGCCTCAGCCGGTAGGTCGTGCTCTTGTACGGCTCCGGGTCGTAGGGCGGCTGGCCGGGTTGGAGTAGTTGCAGACGCCCGTCTTTTTCCGTCACCCGAATTACAGTGCCGTTCAAACTCATAGCTGCCGGTGAGTTTAGCCAGAAAAACCGGTTCCGACAGCCGGGTGTCGGGCTTGCGTATGAAGGTCGCCTCCTGCTCGTCGAGGGGATTTTTTAGCTTGTCCAAATTGCCCTGCGCATTGGTTTCGTAGGGCAGCAGCCAACGACTGTACACCTCGTCGTCGGGGGGTTGAAAGCGGTCGTAATGGTAATGATCCAGGGGCAGCGTGATGCCGTGGAAGGCCAGGGTCAGTTTCCCGCCGCTTTCGCTGACGACGGCCTTGCCGTAGGCAGGATGCTCGAAGGTGCCGGCGTACTCGGCCAGCGGATGCGAGGGCTTGGCGTTGGGCACGCGCTCAAGGTTGGCTTTTTTGCGGGCTTCGCGGGCGGTTTGCTTGCCTTTTTTGTAATCGCCCAGCGCCCGCTCGCTCCAGGGCACGGGCGGCAGGCCGAGCAGCCGGTCGTAAGCGGCAAAAACCAGCATATCGGTCAGGGGCCGCCCGTGGGCGGCGTTCACGAAGGTAATCACCCCGGTGCTGTCCAGGGCATCAACGATACCTGCGAGTAAATGCCGTCGAGCGCCCCGCCGTGGTACGTGACGTATTGCCCCCGGTACGAAGCCGTGTAGCGGCCCATGCCGTACACCGGCGTGAGAAGTTCGGTGTAACCCTTCGTCAGCATCCCGTTGTTTTTCACGGGCATGGCCGGGGCCATCGTTTCCCCAATCACCCGCGCCGGAATCACTTGTTTGCCTTCCCCCTTTCCCCCCTTCATTTGGGCAATGAGCCAGTGCGAAAGCTCGTCGAGATTCGAGACGATGGGATGGCCCCGACGGAGTACACGCTTTTTTTGGTGAAGGGAATGGGCCGCAGCAGCGGGGTGTCGCGTTTTTCAAAATACGAAACCGCGTGATCGGGTTGCTTCAACATCTGCGCATCATCGAACAGCGTGGCCTTCATGCCCAGCGGCTCAAAAATCCACTGCCGCGTGAAATCCTCCCAAGCCTGCCCCGACACCTGCTCCACCACCGACCCAGCGGCGTAGTACAGAAATTCCTGTCGCAGCGGTCTTGGTTCGCTCGCCGCGTAGTTGGGCAAAGCGGCGGCTGAAGAGTGGGTTGATGACACTCAAGGGGTAGTGCTGCTCGAAGAGAAAACTCGCCAGGGGCAGATGGTAGGCCCCGGTGGCTTCCATGACCACTTGGCGCTGGGAGCCAGGCCTGAAAGGCCGCGAAGTCGGCGGAGGGGTTGAAAAAACAGTCTGTTGCCAGCCCAGGGTGGGAGCCTGGTGGGCGGCATGGAAGGAGGCTTTGCTCCCATCGACACCTACGTAGAGAAGCGGAGTCATCCGAGAAAAAAGAAAAGGAGTGAAACCAAAGTCGGTCGAAACGTATCGATTCTGGATGCGGGGTCAACGCCCCATCGAACTGTTCACGTTCAGCGACCACTGAAGAAAAAATAACCAGCGACCCGTATGCTGAACGGCCTACGACGACCCATGACGAATCCCGGCCTGCTGGTTGGTAGCGCCACGAAGGACAAAGGCCCTTCGACACGTCAAACATAGAATAACGATTTTCTTCTATTTTGCTAACGCAAACAGCTTCTAAACCCGGAAACCATGAATCGCCGCACCTTCCTAACCACTACCCTCGCCGGAACCGCCGCCCTCGGCACGGGTTGCGTTCGCCCCACGAGCAAACTTCCCCGCGCCGAGCGCCTGCCGCGCTGGCGGGGCTTCAACCTGCTGGCCAAATTCGACCCGGCCCGCGCCAAACCGTTTCGGGAACACGATTTCGCGCTGATGCAGGAATGGGGCTTCGATTTCGCCCGCCTGCCCATGTCGTACCACTGCTGGAGTAAGCCCGACCCGGCGGTGTGGACGCAAATGGATGAGGCGCAACTCCGCCACATCGACCAGGCCGTGGCCTGGGGCAAGGCGCACGACGTACACATCAACCTCAATTTACACCGCATTCCGGGCTATTGCGTCAACCGCCAGGAACTGGAACCGATGCTGCTCTGGAAAGACGAACCCGCCCTCGAAGCCGCCTGCGCGCAGTGGCGGCAATTCGCCGAACGGTACCGGGGCGTTTCCAACCAACACCTGAGTTTCGACCTCATCAACGAGCCGCCCGCCATCGCCGAAGCCGACTACGTGCGGGTGGTGCGGCGGCTGGTCGAAACCATCCGGGCCGTCAGTCCCGACCGGCTCATCGTGGCCGATGGCCTGCGCTGGGGCACCACGCCGGTGCTGAGTCTGGTCGGCCTCGGCGTGGCCCAGAGCACGCGGGGCTACAACCCTATGCCGGTGAGCCACTACCGGGCCAGTTGGGTGAACGGCTCGGATCAATGGCCCGAACCAACCTGGCCGCTGACGCAGCCCAGCGCGGTGATTGACCAGGATTTTTTACGAAAAACCTACATTCAACCCTGGCAGAACTTGCAGGAAAAAGGCGTGGGCGTCCACGTAGGTGAGTGGGGCGCTTACAATAAAACGCCCCACGCCGTGGTCCTGCGCTGGATGGAAGACAACCTTCAACTCTGGCAACAAGCGGGCTGGGGCTGGTCGCTCTGGAACCTGGACGGGTCCTTCGGAATCCTCGACAGCGGCCGAACCGACGTGGCGTACGAAGAGTTTCGCGGCCAAAAACTGGATCGGAAGATGTTGGAGTTGTTGAGGCGGTACTGAGGAAGAGTGGAAAATTGAAACCGATGCGTAGGCAACGAACGCCTACCGAACCCGTCATTGCGAGCGGAGTTTTTACTCCTCACAACCTCCCCGCGTAGTAGTTCCTCACAAAACTCACCCAGTCTTTTTCCGCCTCCGGAACCCGCACCTGGGGCGGGATGCCGACGTTGTCGATGCCTTCGCCGCGCCGGATGCGGAGGCTGCGGGAGGTGGCCCAGCCCAGGCTCATCGAGTAGCAGGGCAGGTCGGTGAAGTACATGTTGGCGTAGTCGAGGACGCCCGCTGTGTTTTCGCCGAAGAGCGTCACCTTGCGGCTTTGCCGGGCGGCCAGCAGCAACTGCTCGGTGGTGCTGCCGCAGCCCCGGTTGATGAGGATGGCTACCCGGCTGGGGTTGGGCAGTACGCGCCGGTGGCGCTCGGTGAATACCTGTCGGTTACCGAGAGTCACAAACTTACCCAGCCGCTTCAGTTGCTTTTTCTTCAGGCGGTCGAAATACTGCAATTCCTTGTCGTCCAGGCCCTTGATGAGTTTGGCGTACTGGTCGTACTTTTTCACGTTTTCGAGCGTGGCGTAGTGTTCCAGGCCCACGATGCGCACCGGGTTGGTGTAGAGGTACGGCGTGAGCGACTCGAAACTCTGGTCGGAGCCGCCGCCGTTATTGCGCAGGTCGAGCAGAAGCAGTTTGGTGCGGCGGAGGTCGGCGGCGTGGGCGGCGGTGAGGCTGTCGATGAGGGGTTTGAAGGCCCCGTCGAACGAGGGAATCCGGTAGAGGGCGGTGGTGTCGTCGAGCATCGTGAAGCGGTAGCCGTCGGGGCTGGTGCCACTGGCCTGCACCGCCCGCGCCGGGGGTGGCACGGGGTTGGGATAGAGCCGGTGCCAGGTGCCGAACAAATCGAGCAGGCCGTCGCCCACGGGTTTGGCCACCACCGGGTTGGGCGAGTGGTCGCGCATGAAGTAGTCGGTCTGGAAGGTGCCGTCGGGGCGGGCTTTCAGGCGGGCTTTCACCTGACCGGGCAGCCACCACACGCTGTCGGCTTCGAGTACGAAGGCGTTGAGGCGGTCGGCTTCGGCCCCCCGGATCAGGCCCAGGCGGTAGCTGCCGTCTTCGTTGCGCCAGATGCCTTCGAGGGGGAGTTTGGTGGTGTTGGGGTTGTCGAGGTAGGCCCGAAACTGCGGCTCGTCGAGCGGCACGCGTTCCCAATCCGAAAACAGCGCCCGCACTTTTTCCGGCTCCCGGCGGGCGTCGAGGTCGGTCGCCACCTGGAGGTGTCCGTCTTTGAAAAAATTCAACCAATCGGTCAGCACGCCCTGGCAGGCCGAGTAAGTGCTCCGGTCGGACCGGGTGCGCAGGGCGGCGGTGAGCGAATCGAGGCGCGGGCGGGTGGCGGGCGTTACTTTATGGGAGTACCCGGCGTAGTTGGCCGTGATCAATTCCACCATCCGGTCGAAATTCCGGCGGCAGGAGCAGGGCGGGGCCGACTGACCCCAGGCCACCGGGCCGCTCAGCAACAGGAGGAGTAGAAGCGCTTTCATGGTTTTGCAAGATAAGCGCAAAACCACACCACACCCGAAAAGAACGTTTCGTTTGACGGGTGAATCAGAAAAAAGCGTGGTTGAGAGGCGATTCACGGCGATTTGTCGTTAGCCAAGAAGAAATTGGCCCGGCGGCGTGCGTTGGCTCCCGGTTTATTTCGTAAACTTACCTCCCAAAACAACCGGTTCGCCGGGGCGCACCCACCTAATCACCACAGTGCAATACCCCTTCTCATGTCGAAAAAAGTAAAGTTTGCTCCGGGCAAGCGCACGGAGTTTTTTGCCACCACCCGGAAACGCGTCGATGCTTATTTTGAGGAAAAGACGATCTCCTCCCACGCGAACGGGGCCATGTGGGCCAAAATCGCCTTTTTTCTGACGGGCTTCGTCGGGTTATACGCTCTAATTTTAGCGAACCAGTTTCCCCTCCTGATTCAATTGGGTTTGGCCGTCTTGTTGGGAATGTTCGGGGCGTTCATCGGCTTCAACGTCTCGCACGATGCCATGCACGGGTCGCTGTCGGCCAGCAGCCGGGTCAACCGCCTGGTGAGCGCCAGTTTTTATATGCTGGGGGCCAATCCCTACGTCTGGCGGATTACCCACAACCTCATCCACCATACCTACACCAACATCCACGGCCACGACGAAGACCTCGAAGTGGCCCCCGGCCTGCTGCGCCTCGACCCCGACGAAAAAATAAACCGGATGCACCGCTACCAGCATTGGTACGCGTTCCTGCTGTACGGGCTGGCTTCGCTGTCGTGGGTGCTGCGCAAGGATTACAAAAAGTTTTTCCAGGAAAAAATTGGACAGCACGATAACCGGAATCACCCCCGGAAGGAGTACTTCAACCTGTTTTTTTACAAAATCCTGTACTACGTCTGTTTTCTGGTGGTGCCGTTTCTGGTGCTCGACCTGCGCTGGTGGCAGTTGCTGGTGGGTTTCGGGCTGATGCACCTGGCGCAGGGGCTGGTACTGGGGTTGGTGTTTCAGTTGGCGCACATTGTGGAAGACCTGGATTTCCCCGCCCCCGACGCGCAGGGAACCATTCAGGAAGCCTGGGCCATCCACCAGATGCAGACCACGGCCAATTTTGCCCGGAAAAGCTGGATAGTCAATTTTTTGTGTGGGGGACTGAATATGCAGATTGAGCACCACCTTTTTCCGAAGGTCTGCCACATTCACTACCCGGCGATTTCCAGCATCGTAAAAAAAACCGCCCTCGAATTCGGCGTACCCTACATCGAACAACCCACCTTCGGATCGGCGCTGCAATCGCATTACCGGATGCTGCGCAAACTGGGTGCGGACGCCTACGTGGCCCAGCGGGCTGAACCTCGCCGCGAGGTGCCGGGGCCGGTCGCGGTGGAGTTGGTGCGAAGCGAGTGAGAAGTAGAGGCCGTTTAAGGTTTCTGTTTTTTTAAGGGCGTGGGGTCATCCTGAGCGGAGTCGAAGGGTGGTGCGGTGGGCCAGCGCTAACCTGCCGCACCACCCTTCGACTCCGCTCAGGATGACCCCACGCCCTTTTATCAACTTTTTTTAAATCCTAAACAGCTTCGTAAGAGGAAAAAATACCCGTTGCATTTTCTTCTTACTTCTCACCTCTGACTTCTCACTCATTCAAACCACGGCTGGTCAATTCGCCCAATGTACTCGCCGGGCTGGGCTATCTGCAACGCCCCCCCCACATTAGGATAGAGGTTGAACGTCGGCAACTGGCTCAGGGGCAACCACACCACCTCCAGCGCCGAGGTTTCGGCGGGATTGAGCACCGGTTCGCCCGCTTCCATTTCGCCTTCGAATAGGCAGTGCAACACCGCTTTTTTTCCGGGAAAAAGTACTTCTCCCGCCAGCACGAGCGCCCCCACCCGCACGGTGAGGCCCAGTTCTTCGCGCAGTTCACGCACGAGGGTTTCGGCCAGGATTTCGCCGGGGTCGGGGTTGCCGCCGGGCAGGCCGTACACGTCGGCGGAGCCGTAGCGGTAGCGCAACGTGAGCAAAGCCCCGGCGCGGCGGAGCAAGAGGGCAGGGCGGACGGTCATGGGAAAAAGTTTACAGTTTAGAGTTTACAGTTTTGAGTTAAAATAGATTCCAAACTGAAAACTCTAAACTGAAAACTCTAAACTCAAAAAAAGGCACGGTCTTTGTTTGGGCGGGGGCTGACACCCTATCGAAAGACCGAAATTTGTTATGAACCGACCCCTACGGTACTCCCTGCTGCTTTTTGGATTCTGTAGCCTGCTTCTGCCGGGCTTGGCTCAGCGCTCCGGTCAGGGCAATCGCCTGCTCCGTACGCCCGAAACGCCCTTTATTCCGATGGAGCCGGGTCGAAAAAGTTACATCGGCTGGGAAAAATTCGGGCCGTTTTCGCTGGCTCCGGGTGAGAAATTGTGGTGGGAATCGTTTGCGAAAGGCAACGACCTCCAATTGATGCTCGATCGGGGGGTGACCCACCAGAGCGTCAGCAAAACCCCCCAAGCGTACGCGCGGGCGCTCCCAGCCAAAAAACGGGCCGTCATGCAGTACGTCAACTCCCTGGAAGGCACGTACTTCGTCGACAACTGGTACAACCACCGCAACGGCCTGGCGGATCCGTTTTCCGACAATTCAGATGAGCTGATTGGGCGAATGAGCGGCTTTTACGGGGGCCAACGCGAATACCTGGGCGTCAACGAAGGCAAAACGCCGATCGATCTGGTGTACCTCGATTTTGAAAACCGGGCCTTGTACGGCGGTAACCTTTACGCCCGCAACGTGATGAACAACGGTAATTTCGCCATTCGGGGGGCGAAGGGACACTACTCCGACGGGCAGTACCTGAGCGAGTACCGCTCCGGTCACCCCAGCGATACCCGTGGTAACGATGCCCTGCTGTCATTGCCGGTTCGCAACACCGTCGACAACGGCATTTACTGTCAGGGCGGGCCGGAAGGCAACCTCTCCGAAGACCAGTTTTTGGGTCGGTACGCCAATGCCTACGGCGAGCGGGTTTGCCAGATGGTGCGCCAGATCAAACGGTACAACCTGATGGAAGGGGCTACGGTAGGGTACATCGAACTCGCCCCGGGTGACCCCGACCACAACCTGCTCAATCCGAATTTGGCCGAGGCCACCACGGCCAATCGCTGGCCCTGGGGCTACAACTGCGGCGAGGCCCTGGAGGTGGGCAACTGGCTCGACTACGCCTCGGCGGGCTACTACGCGCACGTCAACACCTACCGGAACGGGCGCTTTTACTATTACCACGAGCCTGATTTTGAGGAGGCCATTCAGGCCAACATCGCCGAGGACCGGCAGTACCTGTACTCGTACCTGAATTCGTTTGAAAACAGTGAAAAGTCCCGGGGAACTACCGGGTTTATCAACCTCTGGTATCCCTTTCACGACAGCGCGCCCGGTCCAGCTTCCACCCACTTCGATTACCCCCTGCGCAACGACATGGCCGAAGCCATGGCGGTATTCGGCATCTACTACGGCTCGGCGTTTATCGTCTGGACTCCCCACGGCTACACGGTCGACGGCGAGCACCCCGGCGTGTACAGCGCCTGTTTCAAGGCCTGCGAATATTTCCTGGCGGGTTTGAAGCGGATGTCGTGGCACAACGACATGCGAACGGGCGACTTCAAGCGACTCATCCCCGAAATTTCAGTCGACGGTGGCCAAACCTGGTCTCGCGACAACACCTACCAGGCTCGCAATGGCAACCGGCCCACGGTGCGGGCCATTGTGAAAGGCAACGAAATCCTGGTGGTGGGCTACAACAACTCGACCAACGATGCCCAGGACCTGAGCGTGAAGGTGCGTTACAACAACTGGCAGGATACCTTTGTACTCAAAGGCAAAAATGACCCCAACCGCCGCGTGTACGTGGGCCGGGCGACGATGAACTAATCGAAGGCGGTTTCTCAAAAAATGCCCATTCGGAAAAGCCTGAACTGCTTTTCCGAATGGGCATTCGCGGTTAGATTTGTAGCTTCATCAACTCCGAAACGAATGAAACACGGCTACTGGATGGTAGGATTACTTTTCTTTTCCCGTCTTTCAGCCGCCGGTCAGGCCGCGCTGGTGGTATTCGATCAACTCCCGGCTTCGTTGCAGTTTTTTCCGAGGAATACTCAAAATACCGCTCAGGTGCTCGTTAGTGGGTATTTCCAAACGCCGGGCTACCAGCGGGTAGCGCTTCGCCTGCTCCGCAACGGGGCGTTGAGCGCCTACCAACGCCGCGAACTGGCCTACGAAAACGGCCGGGCCGCTTTTACCCTGACGGGGACGCTCCGGGCCGAACTGGCCGAATACGCCGTGGACGTGTACGGATTTACAACGGGGGGCGACTCCCTCCTCCTGGCCCGGCGCGAGGGCTTGCTCTGCGGCGATGCCTACCTGATCAACGGGCAATCCAACGCCAACCCGCTGGGCGAGGGCTACGATTACTACAACCGAACCCTGAATCGCTACGGCCGCACCTTCGGGGTGGCCGACTTCGGCACAACCTACGCCCCCCAGGATACGCTCTGGACGTATTCCAACGAAAACAACAGCGGTGTGGGAAGCTGGGGCACCGAACTCCAGCGCAGCCTGGCGCAGCGGTACGGGGTGCCCGTGTGCATGATTAACGGGGCCTTCGGGGGAAGTCCCCTCGACTACCACGCGTACCGCAATCCGGCCAACCCTACCGATCTCAACACTGGCTACGGCAAACTGCTTTACCGGGTGCGGAAGGCGGGCCTGGACGGGCACGTCAAGGCCCTCTTCTGGCGGCAGGGCGAAGCTGAGACCTCCGGCGACCCGGGCGGGGTAAAATACCCGCTGTTTTTTCCGACGTTGTACAAAAACTGGCGGGCCGACTACCCGGCCCTGAAGCAGATTTACGTATTTCAGAACAACCTGCTCGCCCATTCGTTTGAATCAGCCAGTCAGATTCTCGATTACCAGCGAAAGACACAGGATATCTTCCCGGATGTGACGGTGTTGGCCACGGTCGGACTGCCCGGCTACGACGGGATTCACTACGCTGTTGCGGGGCATTTGCAGGTGGCCCGCGAGGTATTCTCGCTCGTGGCGCAGCGATTCTACGGCGGCACGGATACCCTCCAGATTCGCTCCCCCAACGTCAGGAAAGTCTTTTTTGCCGATTCGACCCGTCGCCTGATTTCACTGGTTTTTGAAGAAGGTCAGCGCATGGTCTGGCCCCGCGACACGCTGTTCGACTCCCGGGCGGGCGCGGGTGGGACGGTTTTGTCGGTGAAAGCCTTTTTTCTACTCGACAAACGCCCGGTGCGGGTGGATTCGGGCTGGGCCGAAGGCAACCGGATCTGGCTGCGGCTGGCCGAACCCGCCGCGCCGGGGCGCCTGCAATACCTGCCTTCGTCCTGGGACAACGTCCACCTGCCCGCTTTTGCGGGACCGGTGCTCAAAAACGAGCGCGGACGACGGGCAGCGGGTTTTACGGTGGCGCTCCAGTCCGCTTTGCCGCCGGTAACTACCCTGACGGCCAGCGCCGACTCCCTGCGCCTCCTTCGCCTGCGCTGGAACGCCGTAGTCGGAGCGCGTCGCTACGAACTCGAACGCGCGCCCAATCCGACCGGACCCTTCCAGGCCCTGGCCCGCGTTGAGGGAGGCACAACGAGTTACGCCGACCGCTCTTTGCCCGACAGCACGGCGTTTTGGTACCGGATTCGGGCCGTGTCCGACTCCAGTGAATCGCCCTACCGCCAAACCAACGCCCGTACTCTGGCCCGCGTTCGACCTCCGGTCATTGTCCAACCTCCAGTTGTTGTCCAACCTCCAGTTGTTGTCCAACCTCCAGTTGTTGTCCAACCTCCAGTTGTTGTCCAACCTCCGGTCGTCACCGCTACGGAGCCGCCCACTGCCCACATCCGGGTGTTTCCCAACCCTGCCCGCGAGCGGGTCACGGTGCGGTTAGCCAACGCCCGACCCGCGACGGTACGCCTGCTCACCCTCAGCGGACAAGCCCTGCGCGAAGCGCGAAGCAACTCCGCCGAATTGACGCTCTCGTTGACGGGTCTGCAAGGCGGGTTGTACCTGCTTTGGGTTCAAACCGAAAGGCAAACGGTGCTGAGAAAACTGGTGGTGGAGTAACCAGTTTTCAGTTTTGCTTTTAACTGAAAACTGGTTACCTGAAAATCCTCTCCACGCACTCCCGCGCAAACGCCGGGGCGGTGGTCATGCCCTTGCCGCCGATGCCGGTGGCGATGTGGATGCGCCCGTCGATGGTTTGAGTAAAAGCCCCGCCATCGGCGGTTTGGCCGTAGTAACCGGCCCAGTAGGTTTGGATTTGCCAGGTCGGGAAACGCATCATCCGCTGGGCTTCGGCCAGAATCAGTTCGTTCAAGTCGTTGCGCAGGGCGAAGTCGAGGCTGGCCGCGTCGCTTACGCTGGCATACTCGTGCGAATCGCCGATCACGACCGAGCCGTCGGGGGCTTGTTTGAAGAGGATGTGGATACCGCCGTCAAGGTACGGTCGCTGCCAGTCGGGGGGCTGAATGCGGTGCCGCGAGGGGCAGGACTCGAAACTTTCGTAGCGCCGGATGCTCAGACCCGACAAGATGTTTCCAGGTAAAACCACGCCCGGCAACGGCACGGTCTGCATCATGTTGAGTTTTACCACCTTCAGGCCACTTTCGGCGAAAAGTTCGGGAAACAACAGGTTGAAATCCCGCCCGTTGCACACGGCCACGTGGTCGGCCCGGAAGGTTTCTCCCCCCGCCGTGCGGACGGCCGCGCCCCCGGCGTTCGCCTCGCAACCCACCACGGCGGTGTTGGGGCGGTAGTGGAGGCCCATTTCCCGAATCAGTAATTCCCGCACCCGGTTCACGAGCAGGCGGGGTTCCACCGAAAGGTCTTCCTGCGCCCACAAGCCGCCCACCGCGTAGGCCGGGTTCAGCGTCGGGATGCGGGCGAGGCAGTCGGCTTTGGTCAGAAGCTGGCAGGGATAGTCGCGTTCGCGGAGCAAAACGGCCAGTTCTGCGAGCAAGGTCAACTCATCCGCATCCGAGGCGCCGTAGTACGAACCATTGGTGCGTACACTCACGTCCGTTCGATCCTGCAAACTTCGGTACAACCGCGCCGACTCGCGCCCTCGCTCAAACCACCCGTCGAAAGCCATCCCCGACGGGATCACCTGCCCGAAGTTGCGTACGGTGGCCTCGCTGGGCTGGGCGTCTTTTTCGAGCAAAAGCACATTCAGGCCCCGCTTGAGCGCGTGGTAGGCGTGAAAGGTACCGAGGTTCCCGGCCCCGACGACGACGAGGTGGTAGTGCATTTTTTGGGAAAAAAAATAAAAAACCTTACCCGCCCCCGTCATTGCGAGCGGAGGCAAACAAGACGAGCGAAGCGAAATCTGAACGCCTCCGCTCGCAATGACGCGCTGGGGAGGCGTGGCTTAACAGAAATCTTCAAAAAAACACCGGCATTCCTTCCCCCTTTTCCTTCTTCCCTTCCGCCAGCCGCCGCAGCACGTCCCGGATTTCGCCCACGTTGGCGAGCAGGCCGTCGTTGCGGAAAATGGCGAGTTGCTGCCGCGTATGGGTGCCGTTGGTGACGCCCAGCGAGAGCCGACAGCCCGCCCGCAGGCCCGACTTCAGGTCGGAGGGCGTGTCGCCGATGTTGATGACCCGCTGCGGGTCGGTCACGCCGAGCAACTGCATGGCCCGCTGAATCAGGTACGGCTCAGGGCGACCCGCCGTCACTTCGTCGCTGGCCACCGAAACATCGATCAGGGCCTCGCCGGAGCGGTTGACGTACTGCGCGTCGAGGCCGTCGAGCCAGCCTAGCCGCCGCAGGATGATGTCGGTGACTTTCCGGTAAAAACCCGTGGTGAGGGCGATTTTCACGCCGCGCTCGCGCAAAAAGGCGAAAGTGTCCAGTGCCCCTTCGGTGGGCTGGACGGGCTGGGTTTCGTAGTGCGTTTCGAGAATGTGCGTGAAGGCATCGTACGATACGGCCACATTTTCTGACAGTTCGGGGTGATCCTCGCCCATCCGCTCGGCCCAGAGCAGGCGAAACACCTCGATTTTGGAGTAGCCTTGCAGGGCCAGGATCCGCTCGTCGCTCACGACGAGGCCCGTTTCGGCGGCGGCCCGGGCAAAACAACGCTCGACTTCGTGCTCATCGCGGACGGTCGTGCCGGCCATGTCGAAGGTAATCAGTTGGATGGAAGCCATGACGTAAGAGTGGGGGTGAGAAGCGGGCCAAAGCTACCGGGTTTTGGGCAGCGGGGGTGTTATGGTTTTGTGAAATTTTTGGGAAGCGAGGGCGGCAGAAGCGGCGGGGCTGGGCGGGTCGTTGAGGGAGCGTTCAAAAGTAAATTAGTGACTTTCAAGAGATTGAATTAAAATGTGAATTTTTTTTATTAAAATACACTATTCTTCTTGACATGAAAAATACAGTCGTTTAGATTTGACACAAGTTCTTTTCTAAACCGCCAAAAACCGCCATGAGAACTTCTACAAGTACCCTTGCATTGCTTACAGGAATTTTACTCACTGCGGTGAGTGCCTCCGCCACCGACGTTAATGGACCAGGGATCGTTTGCCCGAAAGGAACCTATACTTACACTGTATCCAATCTTCCTTTCGATGCTAACTTGGTTCAATATTTCGTTCGCCTTGGTAGCCCCATTTCACAACCTTTCACTTCGGGTACTGTTCCGAGTTCCGGTCAATTTACGGTAACATTTAATTCTAATGACATCGGCTCGGCCTAAATTCACGTAAAAGTTACCAGATATATTCCTTTTTTGGCCTCAGATGTGTTCCTGCAAGTGCAAATGGCTTTACCAATTCCCGCCTCACCCGGTCTTGTAATTGCCTGTGGACCGAATGAGCCAGTTATAGTAACTTCAAAACCCTACATTGCATATAACCCTGGAGATCCATCCAATCCGGCAAGTTGTTTGCTTCATTGCGCGTATGTATACACTGCCCCAACGAATTGGTTATTTACCAGACCATCCAATGGTAACCAGGAAAATCCATTAACCCTCGGAAATGATGAAGTTACTTTAACTAGTCCAAGTAGTGTTACGAATGGGAATGCTGGCTCGCTCACGGTCACTGCTTTATACAGTCTCTGTGGTTATTCAATTAATACTCAAAGTTATGGGTCGCTCTGGGTAGGCGCTCCAACCCTAAGTAACCCGACAGTAAACGGTTCGTCCTCACAATCACTCAACTTCATCAACGGTTCCGCACAGTTAGCAGCAAGTATTCAAGGAACAAGTTCTGGTGTAACCTGGCAGATCGATGGTGGAACCGGATACATTCAACCGAATTCCTTCGCGTGTTACGTATCGACGAGCAACTTTGTCCGGGTTAGGGTCTCGACCAACAATCGGTGTGGGCAAGGTCAATCGTACACGTATTATTTACAGAACTCCGAGTATCCTGGGTATTGGGTCTATCCAAATCCCGCTAAATCCGTTGTGAAGGTAGAATTCGATGAAGCAAAATATGCCGAAGATCTCGTTCAGGGAATCATAATTTTTGACGACAAAGGAGGAGCCGTAAAAACATTTAATGTTGAATCTGCCAAAACAAATCGGTACTTTGAAAGTAAAAACTATGTAGAGTTCGACGTTTCCAAGTTAAAAAGAGGCGAGTATTACGTACAGGTCAATATCGGTGGTTATCTCAAAGCTGCCCACCTTAATTTGGAGTAAATTTTTATTTCAAGCCCTACCAGGGAAAGAAAATATTTTCTTTCCCTGGTAGGGCTTGATTATTTCTATGATTTTTGCAACTAAACTTTTCTTATCTAGTCTATTTTCATGTTTGATATTCAATCAGGCATTGTGTCAAAATCTTGTTCCAAATTCGGATTTTGAGCGGAGTAAAAAACAGCCTTGTAGATTTTTGTTTTATACCCCTGTAGATTCATTAGTTGAGAATATTAGCGACTATTTTTTTTACTGGTACACGCCAACTGGTGGTAGTACTGATGCTTGGTATTCTAAAGATTCATTAAATTCTGAATGTCCTCAGAATACGAATCGTCTAGGATTTCGCCCGCATTCTGGAAAGTACTGTGCTGGGATTTTTACAACAACTAAAAATACTTTTCAGTCTGTTATTCCAGTAGTTTATCGTGAATATGTGCAGGTTCATTTGATAAAACCACTTAAAAAAGGTACTGTTTATAGGGTTGAATTTTATGCTCTATTACTCCCAATCTCAGGCGATGGAAGTTCTAATTTAGGGGCTTTTTTTTCTAAGAACCCTACATTATTACCTCAAAAAAATACGAATACCGGATTGTTGGATGTCTACCCCCAGGTAAACGAACCTACGGTTCTGAACGATCCCAGCCAATGGAAAAAAATCGAAGGTTGTTTCACTGCCAATGAAGCCTACGAGTACCTCACTATCGGCAATTTTTTCAATGACACCCAAACCGTTATTGCGCCTGTGCCAACGGGCCGAATCGGAAATACACCCTACTACCTGATTGATGACGTGCTTGTCGAAGAGGCCGGACTTACTTCCCTACCCGTAGTCAACCTCGGAAAAGACACGACGTTATGCCCCTCCCAGGAAGTCACGTTCCGTCTGCCCGTGCTGGCTGCGGGGCGCTACGAATGGCAGGACGGCAGCACGTCACTCACGTACACGGTCGGGCAAACCGGCACCTACGCCGTGCAGGCGCAGGTGGGGCGTTGCGCGGTGAGCGATTACCGTGCGCGTTCGCGTCGAGCGGGCGGTGGTGCTGCCGCCCGATACCACCCTGTGCCGGGGTGAAGCCCTGGTGGTGCAACCCGACTACCCCGATTCGCGCTACGTCTGGAGCGACGGTTCCCGCGATTCCACGCTGACGGTTTCACAAACGGGAATTTATTCGGTACGGATTCCCTCGGTCAACTGCTCGCTGGCTGACACGATCCGGGTGCAAGTGGCCGATTGCCCCGGTGAAGTGCCCAATGTGTTTACCCCCAACGGCGACGGGCGTAACGAGACCTTTGCCATCGAAAACATCGAACTCTCGCCCTGGCGCTTGCAGGTGTACAACCGTTGGGGCAAGTCCGTGTACCAGAGCGAAGCGTATCGGAATGAATGGGCCGGAGACGGGTTGTCGGCGGGCACGTATTATTACGAACTCCGCAACGAAACCCTGAATCGTTCGCTGAAAGGCTGGGTGCAGTTGCTGCGTTGAACGGCCGGGGGGCGTGTGAATTTTTCGTGAAATCTGCCGGGGCCGGTTCCTTGCCGGGCCAAACTTCCCGAAAGTTTTTCCACCTTTCGAGAAGTTCCTGACCCCCTCCCCATGCCCCCCTCCCCACGCCCGCTGCTCACCCTCTGGCTCACGCTGGCGGCGTTTTCCACTTACTTCTGCGCCTACGCCTTCCGTAAAGCCGTCACGGCGGGCACCTTCGAGGGGCTGAGCCTCTGGGGGGTAGACTACAAAATCATCCTCGTTATCACCCAGGTGTTCGGCTACGCGGCTTCCAAAGGGCTGGGTATCAAGGTGATTTCCGAAACCAAACCTGCCCAGCGCGCCCTGCGGATTCTGGCGCTGATCGGAATTTCCGAACTGGCCCTCGTCGGATTCGCCCTCGTGCCGCCGCCTTACAACTGGCCCTTTCTGTTTTTCAACGGCCTGCCGCTGGGTATGGTGTACGGGCTGGTGTTCGGGTTTCTGGAAGGCCGCCGCGTCACCGATTTGCTCGGCGCGGGGCTGTGCATGAGTTTTATCGTGGCCTCCGGGGTGGTTAAATCCATCGGGCGCTGGCTGGTGGTCGATTTGGGCCTGAGCGAATTTTCGATGCCCGCCGTGGCCGGGCTGCTGTTCGTGCCGCTGCTGCTGGTGTCGGTGTACGCCCTCAAAACCGCCCCCCCGCCCGACGCCGCCGACGTGGCCGCCCGCGCCCCGCGCCCGCCCATGACCGCCGCCGACCGCCGCCGCTTTTTCCGCGCCCTGGCCCCCGGCCTGCTCGCCCTCGTCGGGCTTTACGTGCTGGTGAGCATCCTCCGCGACGTGCGCGACAACTTTTCGGTCGAACTCTGGGCCGAACTCGGCGTCACCACGCCCGGCGTGTTGGCCGTCAGCGAAACCTGGGTGGGTGTGATCGTGACGGCGGCGGTGGGCTTGCTGTTTTTGATCAAAGACAACCGCCGGGCCTTCCAGGCCAACCTCGCCTTCATCGGGTTGGGCACGCTGCTGGTGCCGCTGGCGACCTGGGCCTTCGGGCAGGGCTGGCTCTCGCCGCTGGGCTGGATGGTGGCCGTGGGGATGGGCATTTACCTGGCCTACGTGCCCTACAACGGGATGCTGTTTGATCGCCTCATTGCCCTGCTCCCGGAGCGGGCCAATGTGGGCTTCGTGCTCTACCTCGCCGATTTTGCCGGGTACCTGGGCAGCGTGGCCGTGATGCTGGTCAAAAATTTTGGAGACGTGCGGGTGTCCTGGCTCACGTTCTACACTGGCTTTGCCTACGGTTCGGCGATTCTTTCGCTGCTGATGCTGGCGGGGGCGGTGGGGTATTTCGGGCGGAAACTGCGGCCCGCGCGGGAGACCCAACCGCCCATGCCGGGGAAGTCGGAAGGTTGGAGGTCTGCTTGAATTAACTAGCCGTGTAGAGGTAATTGGGTAAATTAGGTACTTGGTTAATTTGGTGAAAGCGAGTTGGTTGTTTAAAAAACCAATTACCAAATTACCCGATTACGAAGTGCCACTTGCTTAATTTGGGTGTAGGACAAGTCGCCTGGAAGCTAGAAACTCCCGTGGTCGTAATCGTTGTCCGCGACGTAGAGGACTTCGTTGCGCAGGCCCTTTGAGCGGCAATTTGGTAGGAATGAGCGTAGGCAGCGGTACTTTCAAGGGGAAAGCCTGCGTCAACAATCGGCAAGTGACCCCCGCAACAGCTTGACCTGCGGGTAGCGGATAGCGCGAATTCCTCGCCGGAGGGACGTTTACCAATCACCGTGACCGAAGCCGAAGGGCTGGCCTTGCGGGTGGCGTTGTTCAACGGTTGGGGCAAACCGTACAGCAAGCGATTGGGGAAGCCGAAAAACCCGGAAGGGGCTGCATTGATTTTAAACGGTCTTCTTTGAAAATCAATAAGATAGCCCAGGCGGACTATCTCGTTGATTTTCAAAGAGTACGTGTAGTCAAAAGATTTTACCGAATGATCTTTCAATTTTGAAAAAAGATTCCATTAGATTTAGCCCATTCTTAGCCACCTCTACCCTCTGCCATGAAATTTTCTACCCACTCGGTTCTACTTCCACGTCGGCTCCTCACCCGCACGGACGGATAAGTGCCAACAACCCGCCCGATTTAGTACGATACGCCACTGACTGGTTTCCTCCAAGGCTTTTCAGACGTGTCTGGTTACGCGTCGTACCACGCGCTCCGACTTGTCAGGGGTTGCGGTGCTTGTTTTGTTTTCCCCGTTCTCTCCTTTCTTTTTTCACTTCTAACTCTGTCAGTATGAAAACTTCTACGCGTTTCAATTTTTCGCCAGCCCGGTTAGCTTTTCTTGGGCGACCCCGCCCAACGTCAATTCTGGTTGGCCGTTGGCTGGCCCTATTTCTGGTACTAAGCGCCTTTATGGCTCAGGCTCAGGTTCCGATCTTCTCCGGGATAACCTCACCTTCAACCGGTAGTATTTGTCCGGGTCGAACCGTTACCGTCGGAATCGGTGGCGGTAATTTTCCGAACTGTGTTGGAGAAACGGGTACCTTTACCGTTGATATAGCCAGTGGTGGGGCTAATTTCAATACGGACGTTCGCACCAACATTGGCTCGGGTACCTTTACGGTGACCACGACTAATCTTCCAACTAATCCGCCAATTACGATTTATCCAATCGTAGGGTCAGCTACGGTTACTATCCCCACCGACCTCATCGGTGGAACTAACTACCGGATTCGGGTAAATTACACCTCTTCATGTACGGGATCTGGTTCAGTAATCAGTAGCTCAAACCGGAATGTTGGCCCCGTCCTGTACAGTATTACGGGCGGTGGCACGTACTGCGGGGCCGCCGGCTTACCAATCGGGTTAAGCGGTTCTATTTCGGGAACCTCGTACCAGTTGAAGAATTCGTCGAATGGCCCCGTTGGGGCGGCCGTACCTGGAACAGGAAACGCCATTTCGTTTGGTCCCATCGTTGCAGCGGATACGTACACGGTGACCGCAACGAACACAGGTACGGGCAGTTGCGCCCGAACCATGGCGGGCAGCGCTATCATCGTGATCAGCCAGTCACCGGTGGTGAACATCACCGGGTTGGCCGACAGTTATTGCCAGAACGCCAGCCCCATTACTCTGGCGGGCACGGCCTTTCCAACGGGGGGCAGTTTCACCATCGATAACATCTCCGCGACCAGCCTCGACCCTTCCCAGCTTTCGGCCACTACCCATACGGTCGTGTATACCTACACCGATCCGGTGTACACATCGTGTACGGGTTCAGACAGTAAAGTAGTGAACATCATTACCCCGATTCTCACCCAGGCGGCCAGTGTGAGTACGGCTGGACCCGTCTGTGCCGGACTTCCTCTAACGTTGAGTTTCGGAGTCAACTGCCCGACCAACTCCACGTTTATGGCCGAGCTTTCCAATGCTTCGGGCAGCTTCGCCGCGCCCGTGAGTCTAGGCAGCGTCAGCCCCGGTGGATACTCGGTCACAATCCCGGCTACTACCCTAACCGGTACTGGTTACAAAATTCGCGTAGTGGGTACCAACCCAGTTCTGACATCGACAAGCGGAGCCTTCAGCGTCACCGGATTAGCGGGAAATTTCAGCTCTACGCCCACCGTCAGTCAAACGCCGGCCTGCGCTGGTGCGAAGATTAAGGTCAGCTTCACGGTGAAAACTACGCCGTGTGCCTTTCCCAGCGGGGACACGTTTTCTGCCCAACTTTCCAATGCGGCGGGTAGCTTTGCCAGCCCGATCAGTTTAGGCGTAGTCAGTCCGGGTACGAACCTGGTGACGGTTCCTGAAACAGTCCCCACGGGGAGTGGCTACCGCGTCCGCGTGGTGTACAACGCGGCCCCTACGGTGTTGATTTCGCCCGTGAGTGCCGCATTTGGCGTCAATCAGCCGGGCTTTTCGGGAGCAGCCACCGTCAGTCTCGACAACAAATGCGCTGGGGAGGCTGTGCGGGTATACTTTACCGTAACGACCTGCGCCTTCTTTCCCGGCAACATCTTTTCGGTGGAACTGTCTAATTCCAGCGGGAACTTTAGCGCGGCAACCACCCTGATGGCCCCAGTCGCGCCGGGTCTCAACAACGTCGTGATTCCTGCGGGTACGCCCGCCGGGACGGGTTACAAACTGCGGATTAAAAGCAGTAATCCGACGGTGACCAGCACCGTGAGCAACGCCTTCAAAGTGAAAGTCTGCAATACCCGGGAGGCGGCTCCCGACGATCTGGGCTTGCAGGTGAGCGTCAGTCCCAATCCTTCGCCGGAAGGCAAGTTGCGCATCGCCATTCGTGGCACCGAAGGGCAACGTTTAAACGTGGCCTTGTTCAACGGCACGGGTAAGGCGGTGCGGGAGCAGGCCATTGGGCGGGCCGCCGAAGAAGAAGTGCTGGAGTGGGAAATTGCCCGCCAGCCCCAGGGTTTGTACCTGCTGCGGGTGAGTGGGGAAAAAGAAAGCAAAACCGTGAAAGTGCTACACTGAGGGAGGGTTGGCGCAATTCCTGAATCCATTTAGCGGCCCCGTCCCGAGTAGTCAGGACGGGGCCGCTTTTGTTTTTTAGCCCCTGGGTTGGCTGCTAAAAAGTAGCCCCTTAGCTTCGGACGTCCGGTTGGTAAAACCTCATCGTTCAGTAGTCGGTTAGCTAGGTTCTGGAACGATTAAACGTTCTCTTTTCTCCTGGTAAGTAGTTGGGAATTAGTAACCGGCCGGGCCGCCGTCGCGGTAAATTGGTACTTGGGATTTTGAGATGAAAAATGCTAATCAGCAAATTACCCAATTGCCAATTTACCAAAACCAGCGCCCGTACATTCCCAAAGACTACCCCGGTATGCCGAATTTTCTGATTCACAGCTACCTCATCGAAAAAAGCGACTCGCTGCGGGGCTTTGCCCGCTCCCGAAACCTGGCCTGCCAGCGAATCGACCTGACGGGCGACCAACTCCAGGTTCGCATCGCCAACACCGGCACCGAAGCGATGGGCCACGTCACCCTGCATTGGTTCGTAAACGGCCAACTGTACGCCCGCGAGCGAATCGAGGAAGCCCTGCACGTCAACGAGGAACGGGTCATCCTTTTCAAAAAACGCCTGCCCCCCGCTGTTGGCAAACCCGCCGCGATTTCGGTGCTAGTGGAGGCCGACGAGGACGAGGACGAGAACGCGAGCGACGACGTGGCGAGCCTGACGATTTCTCCGCCCTGAGTAAATCAGTTGCGGGCCACGGGTATTTTGCCGGGAAAATGCCCGGCGGGGCGGGCAATCGGGGTGAGCCGACCCAGCCGAGGCGAAGATTGGCAGGATTTTCAGGGTTTTTGGCAGGATTGTCAGGAGGATAAGGGCGTGGTTTGGGGTGTGGTTTGGGTCGGCTGCCGGGGCGTTGTGTTCGGCGTTCCCCGGTAGCGAGGCCCGGTCACTTTTTCAACCTTCAGCCCTTTTTTTACCATGAAACCGCTGTACGAGTTCTCCAGAAATAACCTGGCCCTTGCGCCTGCTGGTGTTGCTGGCCCTCATTGGCCCACTCCCCGACGCCAGCAATGGACCTACGCAGGTCGCATCGATACGTTGGGTTTACGAATCAATTTTTCGCAGCTGGGCCGAGTTACACCTTTCAAAATTTTTGCGTAAGTCTGTACTGTTAAAAGGAAACGTGCCGGTTCAGTGCGTAAGTCCTACCTTTTTACCTTCATTTCCAATGCGTCGTATGCGGTCATTTTCACCAAAAAGTTTTCAACTCCTCTTGCTGTTTCTCCTGCCGTTTGCCGGGGCAGGAACCAACGGAAGGCTGGCGGCCCAAAGCCTGCGGTTCGAGGGAAAAGCCGACCGGTTGCTGCTGCGAAACAGCGTAAACGCGCTGTCGCCCGACTCGTTTACGATCGAAGCCTGGGTTTATTCGCCCCACTGGCGCAATGGCTGGTTTGAGAACACCATCCTGAGTACGGAAGACCGGGTTACGGAAGACCGGAAACCACGGCGGGGCTTCGCCTTCGCGGCGGGGGGACGACCCGGCGGAGCCGGGCAGTTGGGTCTCATGCTCTACATCCGGGGCGCGGGAAAGGCCCTCGTTTCGCCGCCCTGCCTGGCCACCCACCGCTGGTATCACGTGGCGGCGGTGGTGCAGCAAACGAAGGTGTGGTTGTACGTCGATGGGCGCGAGGTGAGGCATTCGGAAGTGCTGCCCGGTTACGTACCCAGCGAAGAGCCGATGCAGGTGGGTAACACCGGGGGGTTCGAGGAACGGGGTATGAACGGAGCCATCGACGAACTCAGGATTTGGAACAAAGCCCGTAGCCAGGCCGAAATTCAACGCGACCGAACTACTTCCCTACGGGGCAATGAGCCGGGGTTGCTGGCCTATTTTCCGATTCAAAAAGAGGACGGCGCGATTCCCAAAAACAAGGTGAGTAACGCGATTGAGGCAGAATTTCAGCCCAGCCGAGGCACTGCCTGGGCACCGGGCTATTCCCCGATCGCCACCGACGTGGGTGTCGAGGCCATCGAGGGGCCGGACGTGTTTACGGCCCGGCAGGGGCCGCGCCGGGTCAAACTTACCCTGCGCAACTACGGGACGCAGGCCGTCGGAACCATTCCGCTGGTATACCGCCTCGATGGGCGGGAAATTTTGCGCGACACCCTGCGCAAACCCCTCGACGCCGGAGCCAGTACCACCCACCGCACCCTCGTGCCGCTGGATTGCCTGCCGGGCGATTCGAGCCGTCTGGAGGTGTTTACCGCCCTGCCGGGCGATGCCTGGCCCCGCAACGACACGGCCCGGGCGCAGTATCGAAAACCGGCACCAGGTTCGACCCGGCCGGTGGTCACCGTGTTCGACAACGTCCTGCACGATTTCGGCGCGGGCGCGGTGGAATGGTTTCAGTTCCGGCGGGTGGTGTTGCCCGAAGACAACCACCGCTACAGCCGGATTCTGATGCACGTCAGCGTAGCCTGTACCCCAAAAGGCTGTGACGAATGGGATCGGATTGGGCAGATTTTCCTGCTCAAAAACGGCGAGCAGTACGAATTGAGCCGCTTCATCACGCCCTACGGCGTGCCCTGCGGCCCCTGGACCTTCGACGTGACCGATTTCCGGAGCGTGCTGCGGGGGAATTGCCAACTGGAATCGTTCATCCACACTTTCACCCTGAAGGGTTGGCGGCTTACGGTCTCGCTGGAATTCATCGAAGGCGGTCCCAATCCCCATCCCTACCACCGGCTTAGGCCGCTTTGGCAGACCGACGAACTGGTGTACGGCGATGATCGGTACTCCACGCGCTTGCCGGTCGTACGGATTCAGCCCAATCCCTACACGCGGGTACTCACCTTCCACCACACCATCACGGGCCACGGCCAGGGCAATACCGACGGGGCTGGGGAATTTGCCCGCAAAACCCACCGGCTGATTTTGAAAAAAGAAGGCCAACCCGACAGCACCGTCATCCCGCACCTGCTCTGGCGGAACGATTGCGCCAAAAACCCCTGCTCCGGCCAGAAAGGCTCGGCGATGTACAGCCGGGCGGGTTGGTGCCCCGGCCAGGAGGTGCGGCCCTTCACGGTCAATCTGCCGGTACACGCCGGGGTCCTCACGCTCGATTACCAGATTCAACCCTACAAAAACCTCCTGGTCTCGGCCTACAACGACGGGTCGCACACCGAGTCGCATTTCTGGCTGTACAGCTACCTCATCGAAAAAAGCGACTCGCTGCGCGGCTTCGGCGCGTATACCAACGTCCGTTGTCAACGGGTGGAACTCGTCGGCGACCGGGTGCGGGTTTGGGTGGTCAATTCGGGCACGACGCCCGTTAGTGGCCTGACCCTGCGGAGCTTCGTCGGGGGTACGTTCCACGCCGCCGAAACGCTGGCCGCGACCTTGAATCCCCAGGAAGAAAAGGCGTTTTTCCTGGCCAAATCCCTGCCCGCCCGCCGCCCGGTTGGCGAGGTGCTGGCGGTGCTGGCGGACCTCGACGGCGACGAAAACGTGAACGACGACGTGGCGACGGGAAAATCCCCCTGATTTTTCGGGCAAGCTTTCGGAAATTTTGAGTTAGTTCCTATGTTTGTCAACTGATTACTCCTCGGCAATCCCTTAGACCTCGAAACCATGAAAATCTTTTTACCCTTTCTTTTCCTGAGCCTGTTTGGGCTGGTGTCCGCCCAGCGGGAAAGCCGCCACGCCGACGTAGCCCCCCTCGTGACTGCTTCGAATCCCGCCGAGCCGCTGCGGCCCGTCCGCGCCGCAGCGGTCGAAGAGGTCTGCCAATATGAGTTGGAGGCTTCTTTTTCCGAAATCAGCACGACCGACGTTGGTACGCCGGTCAACACGCCCCCCACGACCTGCGGCAGGGTGGTACGATTGGGGTATCCGTACGGCTGCGAGGGGTGCCTGTTTACGTACTCGTTCTCCAGCGGCACGCCGGCTCCGGCGTTCGTGCCCGCGTCGTTCACGATAAACCCCGACGAGAGCAGTGACCCCAACGTCTTCCTGGGTGCGGGTCAGACCATCGTGACGATCACGAATTCGGTCGACGACCGCACCTGCTCGATCACAGTCACGCTGACCGACGACGTGGACCCTGTCCTCTACGCGCCCGATGCGGTCACGATCAAGTCCACGACCATCATGCCCGACCTGCGGAGCCTGGTCACGGACGACGAAGACTGTGATTTTACGCTCACGCAAACCCCCACGCCTGGATCGGCCATTGCCGGGACGGGTTCGATCAAAGTGATCTTCATGGCCACCGATGCCAGCGGGAACGAGGGGGCGACGTCGATGGATTTGGTGTTGGCAGCCACCACGCCCTTCGATGGCCTCACGGTGTCGCTGCCGCCCGTGTGCGAAGCCACCAGTTTTCAGGCATCGATCACGACGAATGGGGTATCCTTCCCGGCGGGCTACTACCGGGTGGATTTTAAACTGAACGGTGTCCCGGATCTGGATTATAGTTTCGTAACGGAGGGCAATCCCCTGCTGGTCGGCCTCAGTGCCGCCGTCGCGGGTTCGAATACGTTCGAGTTGTTGACGATTCAGCAGGAAGAAACCTTTTATTTCATCGGCAAAACCGCCACGACCCTGGTAGGGCCGGGCCTGTTGAGTCCGGCCACCGTATCGGGCGCCCCCGTTTGCGCGGGGCAGGATGTCACCCTCAACTTCAGCGTCAGTTGCCCCGGCGATGCCACCTTCAGCGCCGAGCTGTCCGATGCCAGTGGTGGGTTTGGCTCCCCGGTTGGTTTAGGCAGTGTATCCCCCGGTGCCAATTCGCTCACCATCCCGCTGGGCACGGCGGCGGGCGGCGGGTACAAAATCCGGGTGGTTTCCTCCAACCCGGCCTTCAACAGCGAGAGCGGGCCGTTTCAGGTCAAGCCGGTGGTCTTCAATTCCACGCCCACCGTCAGCCTGACGCCCGCCTGCGCCGGGGGCAACGTAAAAGTGAGTTTCACCCTGGGAACCACCTGCCCCTTCCCGGCGGGCAACGCGTTTACCGTTGAGCTTTCCGACAAAAACGGCTCGTTTGCTGCACCCGTTACGCTGACTGGTACGGTCACGCCGGGCATCAACACGGTGAGCATTCCGCAGAACACCCCCACGGGCACGAGCTACCGGGTGCGCATCGTGGCCACCGCCGAGGGTTCGTCGGCGTACTCGGCAGTGAGTGCGCCCTTCACCGTCAACCAGCCTGCATTTTCAAGTACGCCCAGCGTGAGCGGCGACAACAAATGCGCCGGGCAGAGCGTGCGGCTGAGTTTCACCGTCAGCAATTGCCCCTTCTTTTCGGGCAATACGTTCACGCTGGAATTGTCCGATGCCACGGGGGCCAACTTCGTTTCGATTCCGGGCACGGTCAGTCCGGGGGCGCTCAACAACGTGGTGATTCCGGCAAATACGCCTGCTGGGACAGGCTACAAACTCCGGGTGGTGAGCAGCAATCCGGCAGGGACCAGCGCGGCGAGTGCCAATTTTAAGGTAAAAACCTGCGGGGGAAGCAATCGGGAAGTGGCTCCCGAAGCGGCTGGGTTGCAGGTGCGGGTCAGCCCCAACCCCTCGCCGGAGGGGCGGTTGCGGATTGCCGTGACGGGCGCCGAAGGGCAAGTCTTGCGGGTGGTGTTGTTCAACGGCACGGGGCAGTCCGTGCGGGAGCAAGGGATAGAACGGGCCTCCGACGAGCAGGTGTTGGAATGGGACCTCGCCCGCCAGCCTCAGGGGCTGTATCTGCTGCGGGTAAGCACCGGGCGGGAAAGTAAAACCCTGAAAGTGATTCACTGAGCCAGTTTGATTGCACAAAAAAACCTGCCCCGATTCACCGGAGCAGGTTTTTTTGTCCCTTCTTCCAACCTTTTCCCTTCGTTTCGGGTCAGGCCAGAATTCACGGCTCTTCATCGACTTTATGCGCGCCGCCCTCCCACTACTGGTCCTGCTTTGGACGTACTCCGTTTCCCTTGCCCAACCGACTGCACGCGGCAACGTCTGGTATTTTGGTCAAAATGCCGGGCTGACCTTCGGCGGGGCGGGTCCGCAGGCGCTCACCGACGGGCAGTTGAACACGCCGGAAGGCTGCGCTTCGGTGTCGAATCTGGCGGGCAACCTGCTTTTCTACACCGACGGCGATAAAATCTACAACCGCAATCACGCCCTGATGCCCGGTGCGACGGGCCTGGGCGGGAGTCCGCGCAGCACGCAGGCGGCCCTCATCGTGCCCCACCCCAACCGGTCCTGGTTGTATTTTGTCTTCTCGGTGGCCGACGGTACCCAGTCTACCGGGATTCAGTACAGGCTGGTGGACATGACCTTGCAGGGCGGGCTGGGCGGCATCGCAGCCCCAAGCAAGACGCTTTCCGGCAATTCGACCGAAAAACTGACGATCATCCCGCATTGCAACAAGTCGAATTACTGGCTGATTTTGCACGAAAAAGAAAGCGCCACCTTTCGCGTTCACCTCATCAACGACAACGGCCTCGTCACCAGCCCGACGCTGTTCCGGCTGGGAAGTTCGTACCAACCAGGGCAGTACCGGGGCTACCTGAAGCCCTCGGCGGACGGGCGAAAACTGGCCGCCGCCGTGTCGGGGCCAACCGCGACCGAGCCGGGTTTCGTGGAAATATTTGATTTCAACGACAAAACCGGCGTGATTTCCAACCCCCGCAAGTGGGAAAGTCCGGCCTTTGCCGGGGCCTACGGCGTCGAATTTTCGCCCGACGGCTCGCGGCTGTACCTTTCGGCGGGGCGGACGCTTCATCAACTTGAAACGGCCAGCCTGAACACCCTGGTCACCTTCCCGACCTCGTCGGAACTCGGTGCCCTGCAAGGCGGGCCGGACGGCAAAATCTACGTAGCGCGGGTCGGCGAGGGGCATCTGGGCGTGATTGCCGCGCCCAACGCGGCGGGTTCCGGCTGTGGCTGGACGGAACAGGGGGTTTTTCTGGACGGGAAAAAATCGGGCTTGGGGTTGCCCTTCGCGTTTTTGCAAACACCAATTCTCCCACCCAGCCTCGCCATTGCCCGCCAGGACGGGCGCACTTGCAACGAATTCTTACTGACCTCCCAACTCACCAACCTCGATCCCAACCACCTCACCTTTCAATGGTACCGCGACGGGCTGCTCATCCCCGGCGCGACCAGCCCCACGTACCGGCCCGTGCGGGCGGGGATGCACCAGTTGAAAGTACGCGAAACGGAGTGCCTCGACCGAACCGTGCTTTCCAACGAAGTCCCGGTGCCCATCCTCGAACTCGATCCCCGTGCCGCGTCGGTTGCCTGCGGCACCTTTCAACTCGCAGCCCGCGCCACGGCCCCCGTAGCGTGGAGCGGCGTGGGCATCACGTCCGCCCTGGCCGCGCTCGATTCGTTCCGGCTTTTGGGGCCTGCGGGACGGCAGACCTACCGGGTGCGCACGACATCGCCCCTCGACGCGGGTTGTTTTTTGGAAAAAGAAATTACAGTACTGTTCGACGTTCCGGCTCCGTACCGCCTCGATTCGGCCAGCCGGACGGTCTGCGGGGACCGGCTTTCGGTCGACCTGCGGCCCACGACTGACTGGGATACGTTCCGCTGGATCACGCCCGATGGCGGCACCGGGCAGGGCACCACCCTCACCGCCACCCGCAGCGGCAGTTACCCGATTACGGTTCTCAGCAGCCGGACGGGTTGCGAGAGCCGGGCCGACCTGACGGTCACGCTGAACCCGAACCCGACGGTTCATTTCCCCCAAAACGAACTCCAGACTTGTTTTGAAAACGGCCTCAACGTCGTGCTGAACGCCGGGCCACCGGAGCCGGGTACCTACGAATGGACGAAGGACGGCGCGCTGGTGGGCACGACCCCCACCCTGACCGTGAGCGACTACGGGCAATACGCCCTGCGGGTGCGAACGGCGGGCGGGTGTCAGGCTCTGGACTCCGTCCGGGTCGGATCGAACTGCCCGCCGCCGTCGTTCAAACTGGCTATTCCCGACGTGTTTACGCCCAACGGCGACGGGGTAAACGACACCTTTCTGATTCAGGGCGCTTCGGTTGCCCGTTTCGACCTGCGCATTTTCGACCGTTGGGGCGAGGTGGTGTACCGCGCCGAGGATCAGGCGCTGCCCGAATCGGGCCTGGAAAGTTGGGACGGGACGGTGGGAGGCATTCGGGTGCCGCCGGGGACCTACGCGTATCAGTTGCGAGCGTACAGCCCCGCTTTTTCCGAAGGAAAATCGTTTACCCGGCGGGGGGCGGTGCGGGTGGTTTGGTGAAGGGTAAAGGTGTTGGCTGTCACCCTGAAAGGCCCCGCGCGGCGTCTGCTTCGACAAGCTCAGGATGACAGCAGAGAACGTACGGCTTGAAACCGGCTTAAAACGGCTTTCCTTTGCAAAACGGCTCGCTGCCAACGACCGCCTTTAACACCGATATGAAGCCTTTAAAACTTTTCCTCCTCGCCCTCGGCGCGATAGCCCCGCCCGTTTTCGCCCAAACCTTCCAGTCCTCCAACCTCCCCATCGTCGTCATCAATACGAAAGGGGCCGTCATCCTCGACGAGCCAAAGGTGGCCGTGGAACTGGGCATCGTCGACAACGGCCCTGGCAAGCGCAACGCATTCACCGACCCCTGGAATGGGTACCGGGGCGCGGCGGGCATTGAAATTCGCGGAGCTTCGTCGCAGATGTTCCCCAAAAAACCCTACGGTTTTGAAACCCGCGACGCGGCGGGGGAAGACAAAGCGGTGAGTCTGCTCGGCTTTCCCGCCGAAGCGGATTGGGTCCTCAACGCCAGTTACAACGACAAAACCCTGATTCGCGACCCGCTCGCCTACTGGCTGGCCCGGCAGCAGGGCCGCTACGCCAGCCGGACGAAGTACGTGGAAGTGCTGAAAGACAGCCTCTACCAGGGTGTGTACATCCTCCAGGAGCGCATCAAGCGCGACAAGGCCCGGGTCGATATTTCAAAACTAGAGCCGAAAGACAACTCCGGCGATGCGCTCACGGGGGGGTACATTCTAAAAATCGACAAAACCAGCGGCAGCCCCGCAAAGCGCTGGAACTCCCTCTTCAAACCCGACCCGCGCTCGACCTTCAGCCCGCTGTTTCAGGTAGAATATCCTAAGCTGGAAGACATCACGAACGAGCAATTTGCCTACATCAAAACCTACGTCGATGCCTTCGAAACGGCCATCTACGGCCCCGATTACCGCGACGTGGACAAGGGTTTTCGGAAATTTATCGACGAGGATTCCTTCGTGGATTATTTCCTGCTCACCGAACTGACCCGTAACGTAGACGGCTACCGGTTGAGCGCCTTTTTCAGCAAAAACCGCGACTCGAAGGGCGGCAAACTGACGATGGGACCCGCCTGGGATTACAACATCGCTTTCGGCAACGGCGATTATTACGACGGCTGGAAACCCGAGGGCTGGCAGTACCGGGTCAACGACGGGATGCTGCCCCTGAAAGTCGGGCAGCAGTACGAAGACGGATTCAAAGCTCCGGCCTGGTGGGAGCGCCTGCTCAGCGACCCGGCCTTTGCCCGCAAAGCCACCCAACGCTGGAAAACCCTCCGCGCCGACGCCTGGAGCGACACCCGCCTAAACCGTTTCGTGGATTCCTGCGCCACGCTACTGGGCGAAAGCCAGTCGCGAAATTTTGAGCGCTGGAAAATTCTGGGCACTTACGTCTGGCCAAATTATTACGTCGGCAAAACCTACGCGGAGGAAGTGACCTGGATGAAAAACTGGCTGCGCCAGCGTCTGGCCTGGCTCGACGAGCGCGTCAACGCGGGCTACCTGGTCACGGGCACGGAGCCGGACTTAACCCCCACTTCGCTCGAAGTCTGGCCCAACCCCACCGAGCGCGGCAGCCAAATTCGCTATCAGGTACTGCAACGCGGCCCCGTGCGCCTGAGCGTGTACGACTTAACGGGGCGACGGGTGCAAACCCTGGCCGAGGACGAACGCGAAGCCGGGCAGCACGAACTGGATTGGGGCACCAACGGGCTGGCTCCCGGCCTGTACCTGCTCGAACTCCAGGCCGAAGGACAGGCGGCAGTGCGGCGGAAGGTGTTGAAGTGGTGACGGGTACCTGCTGAGACGCAACCGCTGACAGCACTTCCATTGTGGGGCCGTTGGCCGCTGTCCGGGTTGCTTCGTAACACCCCCGTAACATCCCACCCCCAACCTTCACAATTCCTTCACGTTCAAGAAACACCCACCTAAAACCAAAACACGACGTTTGCGGTCGGAAAATTTCCCTACCCAAACGACGTATGAAAAACCTTCTACAGAAAGCGGCGCGGCTGTTTACCTACTGCTGCACCGCCATGTTCCTCCCCGCGCTGTTGCTGACCTGCTCCCCGCAGGCCCGCGCCCAGGACCGCACCGTTCAGGGCACCGTGACCGCCGCTGACGACAACCAACCGCTTACCGGCGTGAGTGTGCGGGTAAAAGGCACCAACCGGGGCACCACCACCGGGGCCGACGGGAGCTACCGGCTTGGAACTGTGCCAGACAACGCCACGGTGGTGTTTAGCTTCATCGGCTACACCACTCAGGAACTGGCCGTAGGTACCCAGACCACCCTCAACCTAGTGCTGCGGCCAGATGCCAATCAACTTTCGGAGGTGGTGGTCACCTCACTGGGGATTCAGAAGGCCCGACGCGACCTGACCTACGCTTCTCAGGGGGTAAAAGGCGCTGACCTGCTTCGTGCCCGTGAACCCAACCCCATCAACGCGCTGGTTGGGAAAGTGGCGGGCCTCAACATTGGGGCAAGTGCCGAAATCCTCCGCGCTCCTCAAGTGTTTCTTCGGGGCGGTCGCCCGCTGTTCGTCGTGGATGGGGTGCCAATTCTGTCTGACACCTACAACGTCAACCCCGACGACATCGAAGCGTTTGAAGTCGTGAAAGGCCCTTCGGGGTCGGCCTTATACGGGTCTCGGGCCGTTAACGGGGTGATTTTGATTACTACCAAAAAAGGTACGAAAGACAAGCGGGGTTTTTCGGTAGAAGTCAATAGCAGCCAGATGGCCGAAAGCGGCTTCATCGCCATTCCGAAAGTGCAGGATGAGTACGGCCCTGGCGACCACGGACTGTACTCCTTCGTGGACGGACGCGGCGGTGGGCTAAACGACGGCGACTACGACGTCTGGGGGCCAAAGTTCGAGGGTCAATTGCTTCCGCAGTACGACAGCCCGGTTGACCCTGCCACCGGCAAACGCCAAGGCACACCCTGGATTAACCGAGGGAAAGACAATCTGAAACGCTTTCTTCAAACGGGCATCCTGAGCACAAACAGCATTGCGGTGGCATCAAGTACCGAAAAAACGGATTTGCGCTTCGGACTTACCCATCAGTATCAGCGCGGACTACTGCCCAACACGAGCCTCAACGGCACCACGTTTAGCGCTACGCTTGGTCAGAGCTTTTCCAAACGCGTACGATTCGAATCGAATTTCAACTTCAGCCGTCAGTATTCTGATAACTATCCTGACGTAAATTATGGCCCCAACTCGTTGATTTACAACACGGTAATTTGGGGTGGAGCCGATTGGAACGTTGACGATATGAAGCAACTCTGGCAACCCGGCAAGGAGGGTATCCAGCAGATTTACGCCGAATACCAACGGTACAACAACCCCTGGTTTGTGGTCAAAGAATGGCTGCGCGGTCATTACAACAATCAATACAACGGCTACGCGTTGATGCGGTTTGACCTGAACGACAACCTGCAACTCCAAGCCCGCAGTCAGGTAACGGGCTATAGCCTGCTGCGTACCGAAAAAATGCCCTTTTCAGCCACCAGTTATGGCCGCGAAGAAGCCCGGGGCGATTATCGCGAAGACCGCCGAGATTTGCTCGAAAATAATACCGACCTGCTCCTGACCTATTCCCGAACCTTTGCCCGCGACATTGCCGTGCGAGCTGTGGTGGGTGGAGCCGGGCGCACCTTCCGCTACACCGGCAACTACGCCAGCACCGACTACCTCAACGTGCCCGGTGTATACAACTTCAACAACTCGCGGAATCCCGTACGGGCGGCCAATTTCAACTCGCAGATGCAGGTGCTGAGCGCCCTATACAGCCTCGATGTCACCCTGGGTAAGTACGCCAACGTGGCCCTCACCGGGCGCTGGGACAAAAACTCCACCCTGCCCGCTGGGCGCAATGTGTACTTTTACCCCTCGGCGGGGCTAAGCACGGTCGTGTCGGATTACGTGGCATTTCCTGAGGTGATTTCATTCGTAAAACTCCGCACTTCGTACGCCAACGTGAAGGAATCGTTCGTGCAGTCGAGCATCGGAACCGCCTTCGACGCCCTGGGTGGAGGGAACCCTCTGGGATACGGGCAGTCGTTTTCCTCGCCCTATGATGGTCCCAGCTACGGTACCACGGTGGCCTACAACGTGACGCGTCCTTACAACAACGACGCAGCGGCGTACTACTCCAACCGGCTCGTGGATCCTAATCTGAAACCTTCGTCGCGCACCAACTTCGAGGCGGGGGCGGAAATCCGGTTCCTGAAAAACCGCCTCAGCCTCGACCTGGCGTACTTCAATTACCTCGACGGGCCGCGCATCTTCGGTTTGACTCTACCGGACCCCACCGGCTACAACGCCCTGACGACCAACGGCATCAAAACCACCAAACGCGGATTTGAAATTGCCCTGACGGGAACGGTATTGAAAAGTCCCACCGGGCTAAACTGGGACGTGACCCTCAACTGGAGCACTTACCAGGAACGCCTGAAAGAAATTTACGGGAGCCAGACTAGCCTCAACCAGTTTTATAAAGTGGGTGACCGCCTCGATAAATATTTCGGACGCGCCTTCCTCCGCGATCCCCAGGGCAACATCGTCAATGACAAAAGCGGGCGACCCATTTACAACCCCGTCAGCCAGTTTTTAGGCAACACCAATGCCGACTGGGCCTACGGGTTTATTAACAAATTCGCTTACCGTAACTTCTTCCTCAATGTGCAGGTGGACGGGCGCGTAGGCGGGGTCATCGAAAACTACATCCAGAAGCAGACCTTCCGGGGTGGGCGGCACATCGAAACCGTGCAGGGTGCCATGGGCGACGTTCGGCTCCTCGATTACCAGAATCAAAAAGCAAACACGCCAAACTACAAAGGGTCGTGGGTTGGCCCCGGCGTAGTACTCACCAGCGGTACGGTGCAGTACGACACCGACGGCAAGGTGCTTAACTACGGAGAGTTGAAGTTTGAACCCATGAGTGCCACCTACCAGACGTTCCTGCAAGACTGGATTAGCCGCTATTACAATTCCAACGAAGGCAACATGATGAGCCGCAGTTTTGCCAAACTCCGTGAAGTAACGCTCGGTTACACGGTTCCGGCGAGTGCCCTGCAAGGCCGGTTCCGGTTTATCAAAGGCGCGAGTTTCGCCCTCGTGGGCCGTAACCTGCTTTATTTCGCGGCTAAAAAAGACCTTGACGTGGAGCAGTTCGTCGATTACAACGAGCGGGGTTCTTCTCTGCAAACTCCTACTACCCGGCGGTTTGGGGTGAATGTGAATTTAACGTTCTGACAAAAACACTACGCCTCCTTTCTTTAACGAGAAACGGGCATTGAAAAAAAGCCATGAAAAACGTATTCTTCTTTGCCACCGTCCTGCTACTGTTGAGCGGATGCAAAAAAATCGACGAACTCGAGCAAAACCCGAACGTACCCGCCGAAGCACCGGATAGCCTCGTGCTGCGCGGTATTTTGGTGGATATGTACGAAGGTTCCTGGAATAAAGACCAGCGCCAGAACCAGTATTACACCATCAATTACAACTACTACGGCAACAACGAATACGATTGGACTTCGACCGGGTTTAAGTACATCACGCTTAAAAACGTGATCAAAATGGAAGAAGAAGCCAAGAAACAAACCGGCAAAGACCTCAATTCCTACGCGGCGCTGGGTAAATTTTTCAAAGCGTACTATTACGTCTGGATGACCCAACGCGTAGGTGACTTGCCACTGACAGAGGCCTTACAAGGCACGGGCAACAGCACTCCTAAGTACACTACTCAGAAGGAGGTGTACGTCCAGGTGTTCAAGTGGTTGGATGAGGCCAACGACGACTTTACCAAACTCGTCGCCACTGGTGACAACACCCTGCAGGGCGACATTTACCTCGGCAACGACCTCCGCAAGTGGCAAAAAGTGGTCAACACGTTCAAACTGCGGGTGCTGATAAGTCTGAGCAAACGCGCCGACGATGCCGAACTGGCTGTGAAAACGCGCTTCGCCGAGGTAATGAGTAACCCCACGAAGTTCCCGCTGATGATTTCCGCTGCTGACAACCTGCAATTCGCTTACAACGCCACCTACAACAAGTACCCCATCAATCCCGATAACTTCGGCTTCGATGCTACGCGCCAGCAGATGTCGGCTACGCACATCGACCTGCTCAAGCAGTACAAAGACCCCCGCCTGTTTGTGGTGGCCGAACCCGCTGAAGCACAGTTGAAAAAAGGCACTGCCGCCACCGACCATGCCGCCTACGTGGGGGCCAGCCCAGCGGAAAGCCTGGATGAAATGTCGTCAAAAGCCGGGAAGGGCGAGTTCTCATTCATCAACCGCAACCGTTACTACCGCAACTACGCACCCGAACCGACGATAATTATCGGCTACGCCGAACTTCAGTTCGTCCTGGCTGAAGGCATCAACCGGGGTTGGGCGAATGGCAACGCCGAAGAAGCGTACAAAAAAGGCATCCAGACTGACTTCGACTTTTTTGGAATCAAAAATGGCGACAACGCGGTAACGCTCGAACTCCGCGATAATGGCAAAGCCACCCCGCAGGGCTTTACGGTGAAATTCGATGCCAACACGTACTTCGCTCAACCCGCCGTGAAGTACGCGGGCAACACGGCCGAAGGACTGGGTCAGATTCTGACTCAAAAATACCTCGCCCAGTTCATGAACACGGGCATGGAACCCTTCATGAACTGGCGGCGGACGGGTTTCCCGGCCAACTTCGCCAAAGGCGGGCCAGGCACCGGCAACTCCGGCGTGATTCCGCGCCGCTGGCAGTACCCTTCCTCCGAGCGGGTGTACAATGCCGCCAATTACGAAGCAGCATTACAAAGACAATTCGGAAATAAGTTGGACGACATCAATTCAGATATCTGGCTTTTAAAATAGCACCTGTATCTCGACCCGTTTAACTGAGTTTTCAAACATTTCCACCATGAAAAATCTCAAATTTACCCTTTTTACCCTTGCACTGATTTTCTACTCATTTAGTGCATACAGTGACGTAAGCTTGTCAATTACTGGAAAAGCTTTAAGCTGCCCAAATCGAATTGAAACTTACACAATTCAAACAAGTTATTGCGGTCTTGCTTGCCAAGCCGGTGTGAGTGATTATGAATCAGTTTCTTTGGTGGGCTACGAAGTGGAAAATGGCACAGTACTATCCGTTTCAGGTTCACTAGACAACACTTTTGGAGCTACCCTCACAATTCAATGGAATAATTCTATTGGAATTGGGAAGTTAAAAGTTCATGCGGAAAAAATTCAAATTGCTTGGTCTGTATCCGCAGAGAGAGAATATGAGGTTTACATTGGTTCGCCTCAAGTTGGTGAAATCAACAGCGATTTTACTTTCACATGTGTAGAGAATAGAGGTCAGTTTTCTGTTCCCTCTGTTCCTGGAGTAAGCCAGTATAACTGGAGTAATAGTGTTGGACACAACATTATTTCTAGTAACTCAAACACAATTATTTACGACTTTTCATCTCCAACTGCCAGGAATTTCACACTAAATGTTTCGGTAGTGAATTCCAACTGTCCTGTTTCCAACTCGAGCACTTCCAAGAACTTCTATCGTGAACAGGGATACACTGGAATCTCGGGCAGTGAATTTGTTATTCCTCGCTATAAAAGCGCTAGGTATAACATACAAGGTTACAATGCGACTTGGAGTGTAAGCAATCCCTCGATTGTAGCTCTAAGTTATTATGGCACCCCAATGAGTAGTTTTGCTACGCTACTTCCCAACAACACAGGTTCTTCATATTTTAGTGTTTCTTACACTGATTTTTGTGGAATTTCGCATAACGAAACGAGTTTAGTAGAAGTGATAGAGGAAGAATCAAGAGAGATAGCTTCGGATGAGGAAAGCAAAGGAATAGTCATTTCCCCAAACCCTACCGAAAAATTCATCAACATCTACTCTGATGAAGATGCGGAAGTTCAAGAAGCCGAGATAAGAAATGTGGATGGGAAAATAGAAGGAAACTTTTCGCTTCATAATACCAGGCAGGTACCGATCTCTGATTTACCTGCTGGAACACACATACTATTTTTAAAGGGGAAAGATGGAAAAATCTTTCCAGGAAAGAAGTTTTTAAAAAAATGAGTTAAGTACATTATGTACAACAGAACGCGTTTGCTTTGGTTAAGTGAATTTGACCATCAGAAAGTGGCGGAGCCTTGCGCCGCCACTTTTTCTTTTTCCTTTGTAATTCTGAATTACGCTGCCAGCCATGATTAACAACGCTCTTCAACCGGGCCTGTCCGAAGTAATGCTTCGCAAAAAAAACACCCCGCGTTGTCATCCTGAAAGGACCTTGTTGACCTACCGGAGCGATTCCCGAAGTCCCAGGATTGGCCGACAAGGTCCTTTCAGGATGACAACGCGGGGTGGTGAAAGCAAAAAGTGGTACTGGCTAACTGCGTTGGCACATCTGGTCGGCGTTCTGACCAGTCAAGCTCAATCGCCGGCTGCTCCATCCACGGTAACCGCCTCCACGGTCGCCCACGCCCACAACGACTACGTTCACCCGCGCCCCTTTCACGAGGCGGCGGAACTGGGCTTCGGCTCCATCGAAGCCGACGTGTGGCTGGTCGACGACACGCTGTTCGTGGCCCACGACAAAAAAGACATCCGCCCGGCGCGGACACTCGACAAACTTTACCTCGAACCGATGGCCGCCTGGCGGAAAACAAATCCCACGGCCCCGCTTTACCTGCTGGTGGATTTAAAAACCGGCGGTGAAACCCTGCGGGCGCTGGAAAAAGTGCTGCAACCGCACCGGGCAGTTTTCACCGGAACCAACGCTGTCCGCCTCGTGGTGAGCGGCAGTATGCCCAGTACCTCAGACTTTGGAAAATTCGATGAAATCCTGTGGTTCGACGGGCGGCGTAAAACGGCGTATTCCCCGGAAGCCCTGAAGCGCGTCGCCGTGGTAAGCGCCCCGTTTTACGAAATCGGCGGATTTTGGGACGGAAAAAAAGTGCTCTCCGAACCAGCCCGGCAGAAGGTCAAAACCTTCGTCGATTCGCTCCACGCCGTGGGCAAGCCCGTCCGCTTCTGGGCCACGCCCGACACCCCGCTGGCCTACCAAACCCTGGCCGACCTGCGCGTGGATTTCATCGGCGCGGATGATTTGAAGGGATTAAGCGATTTTCTGGAAAAAGTGGCTCCGACCTCTGGTCGGAG
>CAXTIG010000046.1:0-13991 GCA_964244295.1 uncultured Cytophagales bacterium | reverse complement strand
GGTCGGAGCCACCGTTTCTGCCCCCGCTGGCAACCGTCCCACCGCCGTGAATCCGGCGGGCGAGACAGTGATTCCGAACGGGCGAATCGTGCGACCTAAAGGCCGTACCTACCGCATTGCGCCGCACCCCTACGGCCTGACGCTCAGCCCCGACGGGAAAACCGTCGTAACCGCCAATTCGGGCACGAATCCGTTCAGCATCAGCATTCTCAAAAACATCTTTTCGGGAAGACCGGCGATTACTCAGATTCCCAATTCCCCCAAAACCGACGACGATTTGCTTGCCGCCGTGTTCATGGGCCTGGCCGTCTCGCCCGACAACCGGGTCGTGTACGTGGCGGGCGGGACGACCAACAAGATTTTTATTTTTGACCTGAACACCGGCAAAAAACTCGGCGAAATTTCCGGCAGCAAAACCTTCAACGACCAGGATTATTCCGACGGCTACCTCGGCGATCTGGTCTTGACGAAAGACGGAAAAACGCTCTACGCCGTCGACCAAATCGGCTTCCGCCTGCTGGTGGTGGATACCAGAACCCGGCAAGTCACCGCCAACGTACCCACGGGTCGCTACCCCTTCGGCGTGACGCTCTCGCCCGACGAAAAAACGGTGTACGTCGCCAACGTCGGCGTGTTTCAGTACAACTTCGCGAAAGGCATCGACCGGAAACGGGTGAAGGAAACAGCGATGAAATTCCCGCCCTTCGCCTATGGCTCGAAGGAGATGCGCGAGGGGTTGAAAACGGATTCGCTGGAAATTCCTGGCCTTGGCGACCCCAACGTGCCCGAGTCGTTCTCGGTCTGGGCTATCGACGCCGCCACGCGGCAGGTCACGGCAAAGGTAAAAACTGGGATTCTGGTGGGAGAGATGGTCGAAGGCATTCCCGCCGTGGGCGGTAGTAGCCCCAACTCGGTCGTGGCGGGTGACCGCTACGTCTTCGTTTCCAACGGCAACAACGATAATATTTCGGTGCTCGACCCGCAGGCGGGGGAAATTGTGAAGACGATTGAACTTCAACTCGACCCGCGCCTGGGCCGCTACCGGGGCGCGATTCCCTTCGGCCTCGCCCTCTCGCCCGACGGGCGGCGGCTTTACGTGGCCGAATCAGGAATCAACGCTGTCGCCGTGGTGGACGTGCCCACGCTGAGCGTACTCGGCCATTTGCCCGTCGGCTGGTTTCCCTCCAAACTCAAAGTCAGTCCCGACGGGAAAAAACTGGTTGTGGCCAACGCGAAGGGCTACGGCTCCGGCCCGAACGCCGGGAAGGGCTTCAAAGCCGGTCCCGAAGGCGCGTACATCGGCAGTTTGATGAAAGGCTCCGTGACGGTGCTCGACATTCCCGCCGACGCGGCGCTGAAGGCGGAGACGGAGAGGGTGGTGGGGTATAATTTTAGGTTTGAGAAAAACCCCACCCAACCCTCCCCTGCTGGGAGGGCTTTACCAGGCGAGAAAAGCCCTCCCAGCAGGGGAGGGTTGGGTGGGGTTTTTAAGGGCGATTCCCTCAAATACCTCGTCTTCATCTCCAAAGAAAACCGCACCTACGACGAAATCTTTGGCCAGTTGAAAAACGGCGCGGGCGCCCCCGCCCTGGCCCGCTTCGGCTACAACGTCAGCGTCGCCAACCGCAGCAATTCCGCCCGCGTGACCGGCGTGACGGTCATGCCCAACCACCTGGCCCTCGCCAAACGCTTCGGCACCGCCGATAATTTTTACTGCGACTCCGACCATTCCGCCGACGGGCACCGCTGGCTGGCTAACGTGTACCCCAACGAGTGGATGGAAACGCACGTGTCGGCGGCCTACGGCGGCAAGCGCAACTTCAACGCCGACTCGAAAGCGCCGGGAAAATTCGCCTTCAACGGCTCCTCCGGCACGTTTTACCCCGAAGACTACAACCAGGACGGCTCGATGTGGGAACACCTCGACCGGCACGGCGTGAGTTTCTACAACTTCGGTTTCACCACCGAGCAGGAAGGCAGCGTAAGCGACTCAACGATGAAAGTGGGCGGCGAGGTGTACACGGTCAACTACCCCCTGCCCGCGCCCATGTTTGCCAACACCTCGCGCACCTTCCCAACTTACAACATGGCGATTCCCGACCAGTACCGGGCCACCGTGTTCATGCAGGAATTCACCGAAAAATTTACGGGGTCGGGCAAAGAAATGCCGCGCTTCCTGCCGCTGATGCTACCCGGCGACCACGGCGCGGGCGAGCGGCCACTGGCGGGTTTTCCGTTCCGGGAAAGTTACATGGCCGACAACGACCTGGCCCTGGGCCGGGTGGTGGAATTCCTGAGCCGCACGCCGTACTGGAAAAACATGGCGATTTTCGTGACCGAAGACGACCCCCAGGGCGGCACCGACCACGTGGATGCCCACCGCAGTATGTTGCAGGTGTACTCACCCTACGCGAAGAAGAATTTCATCGCCAAAGGCCACTACAGTTTCGGGAGTTTGTTCAAAACGTTCTGGAACCTGCTGGGCATTCCCTGCCTGAATCAGTACGATTTTGGCGCGACGGACCTCAGCGAATTTTTCACCGACCAACCCGACTTCACGCCCTACGCCGCCGTGCCGGTCGACGCCCGGATTTTTGACCCGAAAAAAGCCCTCACGCCGATTGACGAGGGTTTCGACTGGAAGGCGCTGAAAGAAAGCCCCGTGCTCGACGACGACGATTACCTGAAACAAGACCGCGCCGAAGAAGACGAAAAAGAACGCTCGGCGCGGGAATACCAGGCCAATCCGAGGTTGTACAAGAAAAAGAAGAAGCCGTGAAGAATTTTACCGCCCCGTAGAACCTCACCCCCGGCCCCTCTCCTGCTGAGAGGGGAGCCTGCCTGGAAGTTTTTTTCACCCCTCCCAGCAGGAGAGGGGCCGGGGGTGAGGTTCTTTTTTTCCTTCCCCCCACCCAACGCCGCCCGGTCGACCCCGGCGAATTTTACGATGAAGAACCCGATGAAAACGCCTTTGGCGATTTTTTTGACTTGTTTGACGACGAGCGGCCTGCTGGCCCAGACCCCGAAGCCGGACAGCACGACGACGAGGACGACGCCTGACACCCAACTCGACGAGGTGCTCGTGACCGCCCGGCGCTCGGAGCAAACCGCCTTCGATACGCCCGGCTCGGTCAACGTGCTCAACGCACGCACCTTCCGCACCTACCAGCCTCGCAGTACCCCCGAAGCGCTCGCGGGCATCGCCGGGGTGTTTGTCCAGAAAACCACGCACGGCGGTGGTTCGCCGTTTTTGCGCGGGCTGACGGGCAACCAAACCCTCACGCTCATCGACGGCATTCGTCTGAACAACAGCACGTTCCGCTACGGCCCCAACCAGTACCTCAACACCGTGGACGCCCTCAGCCTCGACCGCATCGAGGCGCTGCGCGGCGGCGGCTCGGTGCCCTACGGCAGCGACGCGCTCGGCGGCACGATTCAGTTGTTCACCCGTGAGCCGGAGTTCAACTCCGGCGTCGAGGCCCGCCTGCTGGGGCGGCTGGCGACGGGCGGGATGGAGGGGGCCGGGCGCGGTGAGGTATCGGCGGGCAACGACCGCTGGGCCGGGACGGTCGGCGTGACGCTTCGGAATTTCGGCGACCTCATCGGCGGCGATACCACCGGGCGGCAGCGCCCCAGCGGCTATCAAGAGCGGGCCTTCAATGCCAAAATCAAAACCCGGCTGGGCCGCAATGCCGTGTTTTCACTCGCGCACCAATTTTTGGAACAACGCCACGTACCGGTGTACTACCGCTACCGGCTCGAAAATTTCGCCCTCAACGAATTTGACCCCCAGCGCCGTAACCTGACGTACGCCCGATTGGAAACGACGACCGAAAACCGGGCCTTCCGAAAACTCACCGCGACCGTTTCGCACCAAGCCACCCGCGAGGGCCGGGTTTCGCAGCGCAACGGCAGCACTAGCCGCCGCACCGAAACCGACCAGGTCCGCACCCTCGGCCTGAGTCTGAACGTGACCTCCCAACCCGCCGCCAAGTGGACGGCCAACTCGGGTCTGGAAGTGTACCACGACCGGGTGAACAGCGACCGCGTGGACGAAAACACCTCGACCGGCCAGCGGACCACGGGCCGGGGCCTGTACCCCGACGGCTCCACCGTGCTCAACTACGCGCTCTACTCGCTGCACCAACTCGACTTGGGGCGCTGGCAACTGGGCTTCGGCGGGCGATTCAACGGCTTTTCCATCGACGTGGACGACGCCACGCTCGGCCAGGTCAACCTCCAGCCGAAGGCGCTCGTGGGCAACGCCTCGCTGGGTTACGAACTTTCGCAACGCTCCCGGCTGTACGCCGCGCTGAACACCGGCTTCCGCGCCCCCAACGTCGACGACCTCGGCACGCTCGGCATCGTCGATTTTCGCTACGAACTGCCCACCGCCAGCCTGAAACCGGAACGCTCCGTCAACCTCGAACTCGGTTACAAACTCCGCACGCGGCGGGTGAGTGCGAGCTTGGCTTTGTTCCAAAACAGCCTCCGCGACCTCATCACGCGGGTGCGGGTCGGTACCGAGCAAATCGGGGGCGTACCCGTGTACCGCAAGGAAAATACCGAACGCGCCCTGATTCGAGGGGCGGAACTGGAAACGGAAATTCAGGTTTTGGATTTGCTGAAAATCTACGCTTCAGCCGCCTACGCCTACGGCCAGAACGAAACCAAAGCCGAGCCGCTGCGCCGGGTGCCGCCCTTTAACGGGCGGCTGGGCCTGGAAGCCCGCCGCAACGGATTTTTTCTGCGCCCGGAAGTGGTTTTTGCCGACAAGCAAGACCGCCTCGCTGCTGGCGACCGCGACGACAACCGAATCCCGAAGGGCGGCACGCCCGGCTGGGCGGTGCTCAACGTGCTGGCAGGGTATGATTCGGGTCCGTATTTGCTCAATCTTCACGCCCAAAACCTGACGAACCGGGATTATCGTACGCACGGGTCGGGTATCAACGGGGTGGGGCGGAGTTTGTGGGTGACGGTGGGAGTAAGATTTTGACACCTTTTTTTGATTCGAAAGCTGTTCTGGATGACTGAAAACCGAACGAAACTAACTTGCTATGCCGACTTTAGGAGGCATGACAAAAAATGCTAAACCGATCCTTGATAAAAAGGTAACAAACCGACCATGCACACCACGGAAATTTCAACCACCGTCGAAACCATTTTCAACCTTTACGAAGCCCGTGGGGCGGAAGAGTACGTCGGCGAACCCGTCAGTTTGCTCGAACACATGGGCCAGGCCGCCCAACTCGCCGAAGCCGAAGGCTACGACGAGGAAGTGGTGCTGGCCGCCTTCCTGCACGATGTGGGCCATTTTCTGCCCCAACGCAGCGGCGACGACATGGCTGGCTACGGCCACTTGAGCCATGAAAAAATTGGCGCGGCATTTTTGCGGGAAAAAGGATTTTCCGAAAAAATCGCCCAATTGGTGCTCAAGCACGTGCAGGCCAAGCGCTACCTCTGTTTTCAATTCGCGGACTATTTTGAAAAGCTCTCGGAAGCCAGCAAGCAAACGCTCGTGTTTCAGGGCGGCGTGATGAGTGAGGCTGAAGCCCGCGCCTATGAACTGGCTCCGTACTTCGACCTCAGCCTGCGGATGCGCCACTGGGACGAAGCCGCCAAAGAAACCGATTTGCCCGCGCCGGAGGTAGGGCGGTACCGGGCGATGGCTACCCGTCACCTCACCGGGCTGTTATCCTGAGCGCAGCGAAGGACCTTTCGCAGTACCTTCCAACTAGTCGGGAGTCTACCGCAAAAGGTCCTTCGCAAGCTCAGGATGACAGCGAAAACAAAAGCGGCTCCAAACACTCGGAGCCGCTTTTTCTCTCACCTCTACTGCTTACCGCTCACGAGAACGGATACGTATTCTCCCCAATCGCCGCCTCGGCAATCCGGCGGCGGGCGTCTTTCAGGTTCATCGGCTCAATTTTCGTGAAGCGCTTCAGGCCCATCAGCATTCCGCGCAGTTCGTCGCCTTCGGCAAAGCTGGTGATGGCCGAGCGGCCCGCGCTGTTTACTTTTTCAACGGCTCCGTGGAGGTAAATCAGCGCGGCGTCTTTTTGCAGGGAAACGGCTTCCTCACCCCGCATCCCGATGAGTTTTTCCACCCGCAGCAGCGTCGATTCGGCCACGTAGGTTTCGATGAGCATATCGGCCACATTCATGATGATTTCCTGCTCGGCCTGGAGGTTTTGCATGAACCTTTGCACCGCCGCCCCCGCCGTCATCAGGATGGCTTTCTTCAGGTTTTTCAACACTTTTTTCTCGGCGACAAATAGCCCTTCCGCCTCGTCGGTCGAGAAATCGGGGATGCTCATGATTTCTTTCGCCACGGCCATCGCGGGCTGCATGATGTTCAATTCGCCCTTCAGGGCGCGTTTCAGCAGCATATCCACCGAGAGCAGGCGGTTGATTTCGTTGGTGCCTTCAAAAATCCGGTTGATGCGGGCATCGCGGTAGGCGCGTTCCATCGGCGCTTCCGCCGAATAGCCCATCCCGCCGTAAATTTGTACGCCTTCGTCGGCGGCGTAGTCGAGTACCTCCGAGCCGTGAACTTTGAGCATGGCACACTCGATGGCAAACTGCTCGACGCCCTTCAGCTTGGCTTCGGCGTCGGGCATTCCGCTGGCGATGAGGGCGTTGGCGGCATCGTCGATGTTTTGTCCGACGCGGTACGAAGCCGATTCGGTGGCGAAAATCCTCAACGCCATTTCGGCCAGTTTAAACTTGATGGCTCCGAAGCTGGCGATGCTCGTACCGAACTGCTTGCGCTCGTTGGCGTAGTTGACGGCGTGGTTGAAAATCATCCGCGCCGCGCCCACGCCGCCCGATACGGCCAGTTTTATCCGCCCGATGTTGAGGATGTTGACGGCGATTTTAAAACCACCTTCGCGCTTTGAAAGCAGGTTTTCAACGGGCACGGGGCAGTCGTTGAAAAACACCTGGCGGGTCGAGGAGCCTTTGATGCCCAACTTGCGCTCTTCGGCGTTCATGGTGATGCCGCCGAAGTCTTTTTCTACGATAAAGGCCGAGAGGTTTTTGTCCGAATCGATTTTGGCAAACACGATGAATACGTCGGCGAAACCCCCGTTGGAAATCCACATTTTCTGCCCGTTGAGCAGGTAGTGGGTGCCTTCGGCGTTGAGGGTGGCTTTGCTTTTGCCCGCGTTGGCATCGGAGCCGGAGTCGGGTTCGGTCAGGCAGTAGGCGGCCTTCGACTCGCCGGTGGCGAGTTTAGGCAGGTAGTTCGCTTTTTGTTCGTCGGTGCCGTAGTACAAAATTGGCAGCGTGCCAATGCCCGTGTGGGCCGACAGCGCCACCGCAAACGACCCCGCCGCGCCGATGTAGTCGGCCACGATCATCGAGGTGTTAAAGTCCATCCCGAAGCCGCCGTACTGTTCGGGCACCGAGGTGCCGAGCAGGCCGAGTTCCCCGGCTTTGTCCATCAGACTGACCATCAGGGTGGTGTCCTTAGCGTAATCGATGTCATCAGCGCGGGGGAAAATCTCACGGTCGAGAAACTCCTGGCAGGTTTGAGCAATCATGCGTTGCTCTTCGGTAAATTCTTCGGGGATGAACACCTGGCTGGCGTCGGTTTCGGTAATCAGAAATTCCCCGCCCTTGATGGCTTTCTTCTCTTCCGTTACGAGCATGGCTTACGGTCGGTTTTAGATTGAATCGCGATGCGAATATGGGGCGAAAGATAGGGAGTTTAAAAATAGTATGCAAGCATACTATTTAGGAAATTTTAGTGAGGTCAGTTGAGACAGATTTGATTGATGAAACCGGCCCTTTCCTTAAAAATCACCCCATAAAAAACGTCATCCTGGAAGGACCTCGTTGGACTACCGTTTCCCTTCAAGGAAAGCTTACGGTAGTCCAACGAGGTCCTTCCAGGATGACAGAACGGAAGTTTTTGCGAAAAAAATCTTACCGCAAAATTGTCACCGACCCCCGCAGCAACGGCTCACCGGGGGCGGAGCGGATGGCGTAAATGTAGGTGCCACCGGGCAGGGACTGGCCCTGGTAACGCCCGTCAAAGGGCTGGAGGTAGCCGTTCTGCGACCGGAAGACTTCTTCGCCCCAGCGGTTGTAAAGCGCCACTTCGGCCTGGGGGTATTCCTCGATGCCGGGCAGTTCCCAGGCATCGTTGAGGCCGTCGTTGTTCGGTGAGAAGGCCGTGGGGATGTAAATCCGCTGCTCGTAGCGGAGCAAAATGGTGTCTTCGGCGGCACAGCCTTCGGCGTTGGTCACGCGCAGGCGGTAGGCCGTGGTCACGGTGGGCGAGGCCAGCGGGTCGGGGCGGGTGGGGTCGCTCAGGTCGGTGGGGGGGAACCAAGTGTACTGGTAGCCCGGTGCCACGGGGCCGTTGAGGCGGAGGGTACCCCCGCGCGAAAAGGTGCGGTCGCGGCCCAAATTTACCGTTGGAACGGTGGCTACGGTCGTGGCTTGCCGGTCGGTACCCCTAAGACAACTTAGCGCGTTGCGTACCGTGTAGGTGACGGTGTGCGTACCGAAGCCCGCCGCTTTTGCCTCGAAGCGGTCACCGCTCACGCCTGGCCCGGAAAAGCTCCCTCCCGCTGGACTACCCAACAGCGTAACGGGTACCTGATCGAGGCCGCAGATCGTACCGAGCGGTTGCATCACCACCGAAATCGGCGTGACACTGCTCAGAATCAGGGTGTCGGACATGGCCAGACACCCCGCCGCGTTACTGACCCGCAGGGCGTAACGACCCGCTTGCTGGGTAATCCAGGTAGCAGCAGTAGCTCCGCTCAGGTCAACATCGTTGAAGAGCCATTGGTACGTGGTCAGGGAAGCGTCGCTGGCGCGGAGTGACGCGGTGCTGCCGGGACAAAGCTGGGTAGAATCGGCACTGATGCGGATGGTCGGTGATGCACTACTGGCCAGGTTAACTGGTGAGGCTTCCGCCGCGCAATTCGTGCCAGAATCCGTAGCGCGTGCGGTGTACAACCCGGTGACGGTGGCCGTGTAAGCAGTAGTGGTGGCGGTGGAAATCGGCTGGCCGTCGCGGAGCCATTGATAAGCCAATCCGGGGCTGGGGGCGGTTACGGACAACTGTACGGACTGCCCGGCGCAAATGGCCCGGGCCGAGGCCGTGACGACGGTGCGAGGTAAAGAATTGCGTATGATGTTCAGCGGGGCCGAAACTCCCTGGCACCCGATGGGGTCGGACACGCGTAGGGTATAGCGGCCCGGCTCGCTGGCCGAATACCCGGCAATGGTGGCGCTGGTGATAAGCTGACCGTCGCGCAGCCACTGGTAACTAGGGACGGTTGTGGTCGTTTGGCTGGTGAGCATCAGCGCCGACCCGTCGCAAAAGGCGTTGGCAGGTGATTGGATGCTGACCGTCGGAAGTTCGTTGATCTTAAGTAGTAAAAAATCCGAGCGCACTTTCACGGGACAGGCCACGGGGTTGTTGGCCGTAACCGAGTAATTGCCCGCCAGATCATTGCGCACCACGTACACCGAATCGGTGGCTCCGACGATGTCTATCCCGTTGAGTTGCCATTGCAGGGTGGAGCCACGGGCCACGTTCCCGGCGTTGAGTTGCACGGTCTCACCTTTGCAAATTGGGTTTCGACCGGGGCGGGACGGCTGGCCGGTTTCCGAAAGCTTCACCGTCGGGATGGTGTTTACCCGGCATTCGTTCACGACCAAATGCAGTTCGCGGCGAATTTCGCTCACCACCCGGTTGCCTTGCTTCGCTTGCACCGTCACCACGTAGGCGTAGGTACCGGGTCGGGTGGGCGTGCCGGTGATGGTGCCCGTGTTGGCGTCGATGCTCAGGCCCCCGGCGGGGTTGCCCCAAAACTGCGTGGATGTGTAGCCACCATTGGCGTAGGCGGCTGGCTGTGATGGCCCACCCGTGCCCGGAATGAGCGCCGGAGTCAGGAGGTACGTCAAACTGCTGAAGTTGGCCGGGCGGGTCGTGATGTTGCTCAGCGTAACGGGCTTGCCCATGCAGGTTTCCACCAGGCTGGGCAGGGTAAACGTGGGCGAGTACGAACTGTTAGGGACGGTAACGGTAAGCTGGTTGGCCTGGGCCAGGTCCATCCGCAGCACCATCGGCTCATAAGCCCCACTGAGGTTGTCGAGCGGCTGGCGGCAGCAAATCGGAGCAGTGGCGATGAAGTATCCGCCCGGATCGGCAAATTGTAACGGCGTAAAGTTAGTAAAATTGAATTGGTAGGGTACCGCTAATACCTTAAGCGAATCGCCGCCCGTGCAGAGGGGTGCGTAAGCCTTCACATCACGGGCCAAATTGGTGCTACGAGTCAGCGTGAGGGTACTCACGCGGCCTTGATCACTTTTGCGATACACCCCAGCCTGAATTTCGGTCGGAAACTGGCTACCTCCGGTCACGGTGGTGTAATAGGTAGCCTTGAGGTACATGGTGCGGTCTACTTCGGCGTTGACGTTGGAATCCTCCAATTGCCCGCCCTTGAGCAGCACCTGCCCGGCCTGGGTGCAGGGCGTGAAACTGACGGCTACGGCGGGGGAAGTGGACTCGGCCGGGCAGGCATCGGGCCGGGACGTAACGACGGTGTAACTGCCGGGGGTCGTGGTGGTGTACACCGCGCCGTTGGCCCCGCTGATGTCGGCCCCGCCGAGTTGCCACTGGTAGCGGAGGCCCGTTGCGCTGCTCTGGGCTTTGAGTTGGACGGTTTTCCCCTCGCACACCGCCCCGACGATCTCCACGTTGGGGGCGGCGGCGTCGGCCATGAAAATGCTGGCCTTAGAATCGTCGGGACAGTTATCGACTACCTCAAAAACGTGTTCCCAGCGGGCTTCGCCCACTTTTCGTCCGTCTTTCAACACATCCATCGCCAGGGTGTACACGTACAGGCCCGATCCGGCGGGCTTAAACGACCACGCCGCTGCGGTGGCGGGGGGCGTGATGCCCCCACTGCTGGGAAACGGGTTGCTGGTTGAGAAGCCCTGCCAGGCGACGGGCAAAGCCGGGCCGCCAAGCCGGGCCGTGACTAAATCGGCGGGCCGGAAGCGCACCTCCCAACCCGCCGGGGTAGCGCCACCGAAAGGCTGGTTGCGAAACGCCGGCCCCAGCGTAGTCGGGCGATTTTTGCACACCCACTCGGCCACGGGGCTGGTCGGGGTCAGGGCCGGGGTGTAATCGAATTCAGGTTTTGAAAAATCGAGGTTAGCCGGGAGGGAATTGATTTCGTAGTAAAAAACGAAGGGATTGCCGTTGGGGTCAGCGGCGTTTTGCAGGGCAGAATAACGCGGAGCAATGGGGTCGCTCACCACGTAGTAGCCGCCGGGATTGGTCATCTGGGCGGGCGTAAGCGTAACCGGTCGGCTGAGGTAGCTCGTAGCCTGTACCTCGCCGTTACGAAACGTACCACACAATTCCGAGGGTAAGGTCGTGGTTCCCGGCAGTTTTATGGCTTCAAACGAATCGAGGAGCTGGTTACTGCCTTTGGCGTAAAGCCGGAGTGCGACGCGGGCCGGAAGACTGTTGGCAAGACTGGGGTCGGTAAAAACCATCCCCTTAAATAGAAATTCGTTAGGCCCCCGGGACGCCAGTACGTTGCCTGTTTCGCTACGCCACATCGTTCCGCCGTAGAATAAATTCTGGGCCAGAACCGGACTACTGGAAAGGATACCAAAAAAAACCAGGCGTAGCAGTCGAATCATACGTCATCGAGTGGGCAAAGGCGCAACCGGTGCTAAAGATAAGACTGATTTTGGAACAAATAAACGAGCACCCGGTACGGGCTGGGCGGGAGAGGACCAAAAGCCGTTTTTGGCCCAAAAACAGGCGGAAAATCGAAAAGCCCCTCGCGGCAGGAGAAGGGCTTTTCAAGCGTGAAAACCAACCTTAATTGTAGCGGAATTTAAAGTACAAAATCACCCCCGACAGCGCCAGGGTTACGCCGTTGGCCGCCACCACCGGAAACGAGTGGGTGATGATACCGTACACCAGCCACAGCGCCACGCCCAGCGTAAACAGCAGAAACATGGCCAGCGACACGTCTTTGGCCGATTTGGTTTTGTAAATCTGCACCACCTGCGGCACGAAGGCCATCGTGGTCAGCAGTCCGGCTCCGTAGCCCAGGGATTCCAACATTGTTTTTCAAAAGAAAGACCGGGGCAAAAGTCGGAATAGTACAAGGATTACGCAAACGGAAGGGGGCGATTGTTGTCAGAGTGCAGTGAAGTTCTTTTTCGAGTGCAATTTACGAAACCAACTACTACTGAGTTCTACCGATAGGATACGTTAGAATTCATACAAAATTAATGGACAGCGTTACCTGGGTTTTTACAATAAATTCTAATTTGATGCCCAATTATTTCTCGATCCGCCTGCGCTGCATTTGCGGTAGTTAGGCCGCCAACTTCCATTTCCAAACCCCAAAAAACGTAGTGTTATGAGAACACCCCCCCCCAGAACGCTAATCGCGTTCGCCCGCCCTCTTCTTCTAATTACCCTGGCTCTGGTGCTAACTCGTTGCGAGCGCAACGAAGTTGCCAAGCAGGATCCCTCTGCTTCCGATCCGTTTGCAGTTTCAACCGATGCGGCCATCCGTGTAGCCGTGCGCTCGTTTTTGCAGGATGGCAAGGTAACGCCGCTGAAGGAAGCCCCCGCCAACGCCCGGCTGACCACCGGTTTGGACGATGATGAGATTGTCGAAAAGGTAGAAACGGTGAAGGAAAACGGCGAAGAATTTTTTCACGTCGTCCACTTCAAAAACGGCAAAGGGTTTTCGCTTGTTTCGGCTGACCGCCGGTTGATCCCGGAACTCGCCTACGCTGACCGGGGTACGTTTTCATTGACTGCCTTACCAGACGGGGTGAAGCTGTGGATCGACGTGGTTAAGAAACAGGTTCGTGAAGCTAAAAAGCAGGCCAAAGCCGCCCCCATCGTGACCAGCCTTTGGGCTGAATACGAAAGCAAGCTTTCTAAAAAGCGGGGCGGGCGGGTAACCTACGAAGGCGAAGATCCTGAGTGGTGCTCCTCCACGTCGGGCGAACACATCGACACCGGAATTTTGCTGGCTACTTCGCCTACTACGGAACTTTCCGGGGGCCAGGGAGCGGGTCATAACTTTTTTTGCTCCGGCGCGGGGCTGCAGAGCTTGTGGGAAAGCGCCCGCTGGTTGTGGCCCCGTTGCCATCGCTCAAGTCATGTGGTTTTATCGTTTCCCGACCCTCAGCCGGGACGGAGTGACCCAATTTCACTACGATGCGATGCCTAACCAGGTTACCTCGGGGTGTAATGGATTGACCAACGCCGAAATCGAGGTGGCCTCGTTGCTCAAAGACTCTGGCGAGTGGGCAGATTCTCACTACTTCGCGTTGGGCTGTCAGACTTACACGAATCCTGAAAAAGTATCACGGGCCTTTCGTCTGGCTGGTTATTCGCGGGGAGGTGACATTCTGAATTTTTACGACCACCTCAACGACGTGTACCTCGAGTTGTTTCAGCGCCATCCTCTCGTGATGGCGGGGGCAAAAAATCAGGTTTTCGACGATGCGCATATGTGGGTTTGCGACGGCTACCGCATGGATAGCTGGTATCGCTGGGACGCTGAAACCGGAATTTGCAACTCGTATGCGATGACTCGGTACCATTTAAATTGGGGTTGGAGAGGTGACTCCAATGGTTGGTACGCCTGGCACGATTTCAGATTGCAAGGCGAACTGTACGACAACTGGATGCGGGTTTGGATTGGTACCCGTCCTTTCTGAGCCATGAAAACAGTCCGCGTTTTTATCGCTGTCTGCCTTATCGGGAGTGGTTGGGCGACACAAGGATGTTGGGGAATTTTGGGAAATGGAGCCGACCCTGACCCAATATCTGTCAGAATTAATGGCAAATGGGAATGGCTACAAACCGTAGCGAATGACCGCCCCATTGCTACTGCGTCTACAACCAGCACCCGACAGATTGTTTTAAGGGGTCAAGCAAAAGTAATCGTGTATTTTCCACCAAACTGCCTGAGGAC
>CAXTIG010000045.1:0-57610 GCA_964244295.1 uncultured Cytophagales bacterium | reverse complement strand
GTCGAAAAATTCATAGCCAAATTTAATATTTATTTCGCTCGTCGCAACAACTCTAATAATTGAGTTAATTAATTTGAAAATATCTGTAAACAATTATAATAGAGCAGTATATTTATTTCATAAGGGAAATTATAAAAAATCAGCAGCCTTGTTTCAAAAATTTATTGATCAAGGATTTGAAAATGAAGATGCTTATAGGTTTGGAATAATTTCATTTATGTTTTTAAATAATTACATTACTGCAGATGCTTTGAGAAAAAGTTTTCTAGAACTTCACACCCCCAATCTTGACGATGAATACAATTTCAATTTGATTGATTTGCATCTAAATTATAATTCTTCGGAGCGTAATGATTCTAAAATTACGTAAAAATTTTGTTGAGTCATTCGTAATCTTCAGTTCGACGTAATCTGTAACTACGTTAAGGCGAATACTGACATCTTACCGGCAAAAATCGAAGCCGCTCTAGAACAGATTTGCAAACATTCTTATCCCGCAATCGCTCGCATCATGCGAGCGATTGCGAAAGAATTTTGCAACCAATAATTGTGAATAACGCCGCAGTTCAGCTGCGTCGAGTGGCATTTTACTTGATCGAAGAAGGCAGTTTGAGAATGAAGCTATCGAGGTATGGCACTGCAACAGCTTGTGCGGCGGCTATCGGCTGGATAGGTTGCGCCGGTAGAGAAACCGTTCCTTTTGCATCCACTTAAACAGAGGGAGATTCAGATGTCAGAGAACCATAAAGCAATCTTAGAAAAGGGCAACGCGGCTATTGCTGAAGGCGACAACGAAGGATTCCTGGCGTTCTGCGCCGAAGACGTGGAGTGGACGTTTGTCGGCGACAAGATTCTTAAAGGAAAGGAAGCCGTTCGTCAATACATGAAAACGGTGTACCTGGAACCGCCAACGTTTACGACCACTACCCTCATCGCCGAAGGTGATTTCCTCACGGCAATCGGCGAGATAACCCTGAAAGACGAGGACGGAAAGCCAACGCCTTATTCGTACTGCGACGTCTGGCGCTTTCGCGACGGCAAGATTGTCGAATTACAGGCTTTCGTCATTAAAACCTAGGCCGAGTCGTCGCTCGTGAATTAAAACCGAATCATGGCAATAGAAACTAAAAAGGAGTTGTCACCCGAACAACGGGAGGAACTACTCAGCACATTGAAAGCCCGTTTTGAGAAAAACAGGAGTCGCCATCACGGTCTTGAATGGGCGAACGTGCAAGCCAGGCTGGAAGTGAATCCGGAAGGCCTGTGGTCGCTCCATGAAATGGAACGAACGGGCGGTGAACCGGATGTAGTTGGGCAGGATGAGGCGACGGGCGACTACCTCTTTTATGATTGTTCAGCGGAAAGTCCGAAAGGCCGCCGAAGTGTGTGTTACGACCGCGAAGCGCTGGATTCGAGGAAAGAAAACAAGCCTGTAAACAATGCAATGGACATGGCGGCGGCCCTGGGCATCGAGCTTTTATCGGAAGAACAATACCGGGAGTTGCAGGACCTGGGAACGTTCGATGCGAAATCGTCGAGCTGGATAAAAACACCGGCTGAGATCAGAGACCTCGGCGGTGCCCTCTTTGCTGATTTTCGCTACGGCCAGGTCTTCGTGTATCACAACGGGGCAGAGTCTTACTACGGTGCCAGGGCGTTCCGTGGCTCGCTGAAAGTCTGAAGTTGCACAGATCGCAACGGCGGACCGTTTCGCTCAGGATGACCCCGACCCCACATGGTTTCGACCACATTGAGGCTGTCGGAGTACGCCCTCAGGGTGTCAGAAGCGTCCCTTACTTTGTCAGCGTGCGCCCTTGAGTAGGTGGAGAGCATCCCGAAGTTGTCACAGAGCGCCCTTATTTTGGTAAGATGTCCCCTTGCCCCGCTGTCGCTTGCCTCCGGCGAGTGACTCGTATCGAAATCCCGCTGGGGCGTCGTCGTTTGTGAATTACTTTGTTCTACCAACCCGCGTCAGATCCTAAGCCATTTACGCTTTCAGTTCAGACGCTTTAGGCCGCAAAAACGCGTGAATAAACCACTACGCGCCAGAGACAAGCGATTGCGAGAGGCGAAATCCTTACAAGCCCGCCGAAATCGGTTTCTTTCTGTTCAGCCGTGCTGACAAATAGGCAGCGGGCCATCGATTGGCTCAGGTCCGGTGGTCAGTTCCATCCGCCACCCAATGCCCGGTAAATGGCGACCACGGCATTCAGTTGCTGCATCTTGGTTTCAACCAATTGAAACCTTGACTCCTGCGCATCCCGCTGGGTCAGCAGCACTTCCATGTAATCGGCCCGGGCGGAATTGAAAAGGGTACTCGAAATGGTGATCGACTGGGTGAGTGCCTGCACTTCTTTCGATTTCACATCGTAACTTTTCTCCAGGTTACTAATCCTTGAAACCTGATTGGCTACCTCGACGTACGCGTTTAAAATGGTCCGTTCGTAGTTATAAACCGCCTGAATTTGCCTGGCGTTGGCGCTGTAGTACGTGGCGATGATCGCGTTCTTATTAACCAGGGGAGCGGCTAAATCGCCAGCCAGCGAAAAAATCATGGACTGGGGCGTTTTTAATAAATACGAGGGATTAAACGCCTGGTAACCAATACCGGCCGATATTCCCAACGAAGGATAAAACCGGGCTTTGGCCACTTTCACGTCCAGCTTGGCGGCGGCCAGTTCCTGTTCGGCCTGGCGGATGTCCGGACGGTTGGCCAGCAACTGCGACGGGATGCCAATCTGGACGGGAATGGGCACCAACTGGTTGAACGTCGCCGAATTTCGGGGAATGGGCTGTGGATACCGACCCACCAGGAAGTTTAGCCGGTTTTCCGTTTCGACAATGCGCTGCCGGATGCCGTACTGAATCCCCTGCGTGTTGAGCACCTGGGCTTCGAATCGGCGTACCGCCAGTTCGGTCACCCGGGTGGCTTCTTTCTGTATCCGTACTGTTTTCAGGGCATTGCTTTGAATTTCGATGTTCTGCTGTACGATAGTAAGCTGATTATCAAGTGCCAGCAGTTCGTAATATGAACTTGCAATTTCGGCGATCAGGTTGGTAACCGTGAAGTTTCTCCCTTCAACGCTGGCCAAATACCGGTTGATCGCCGCTTTTTTCGCATTGCGTAGCTTGTGCCAAATGTCAACCTCCCAGGTGGCAAAAGCACCCGCAACGTAATTGGGCAACGGCTCGGGGATTTCTTTGCCGGGTCTGATTTCGGTGGCAACCTCTGTGGCCCCCAGGAGTGTATACCGGCCCACCTTATCCACCCCAGCCCCGCCTCGCAGGCCAACAAAGGGCAGGTATTCCCCTTGTCTGGCTCTGATTTCGTTGCGGGCAATCCCAATTTCCTGAAGCGTCATGTTCAGTTCCTGGTTATTTCTCAACGCCGTATCAATCAGGGCCACCAGGTTGGTATCGGTGAAAAACTCCCGCCACCGCACTTTGGCCGTGTTGGTGGAATCTTGCGAGGTACTGAAACTAACCGGAACCGTCCGGTTCTCAGTTCTTGTAACCAACGACGGAGTTTTGCAGGCCGTTAAAGCGAACGTCATGCAGGCTATTCCGAGGCCGGTATGAATAATTTTCTTACGCATGGTCGATGCTTTCTTCGGTTACGGGAAAAGCGTCTAATTGATGGACCAGATTTTCGGTCAGCGAATCCTCCTCTTCATCTTTGATCATCTTGCGGCCATCGGCCAGACTGCCAAATATGAAATACAATCCGGGGATGATGATGACCCCGAAAATGGTTCCGAACAGCATACCCCCTAAGGCAGAAGCTCCTATGGTACGGTTACCAATCGCTCCGGCACCCGATGCACTGATTAACGGGATTAATCCGGCCACGAAGGCGAAGGAGGTCATCAGGATCGGGCGGAAACGAACTCTTGCCCCTTCAATCGCTGCGGATAGAATCGTTTCGCCCTGCTTGTGCTTTTGAACGGCAAATTCCACGATCAGCACGGCGTTCTTTCCCAACAGACCAATCAGCATGATGAGACCGATCTGGGCGTAGATGTTATTCTCCAGCCCCATCAGCTTCAGCACCAGGAACGACCCGAACACCCCAACCGGCAGCGAAAACACCACGGCCAATGGAATGATAAAACTTTCGTACTGAGCAGCCAGCACCATGTAGACGAAGGCCAGCACAATCAGGAACACATACAGCGACTCATTCCCCCGAATCGCTTCGTCATAGGAAAGGCCTTCAAACGCGATGTCGTACCCTTTTGGCAGCGTGCGGCTGGCAACCTCCCGGATGGCGGCTATGGCGTCGGCCGTGGTGTAGCCCTTGGCCGGTAGGCCCTGAATGGCGGCTGAATTGTAGAGATTGAACCGGGTGATTTCATTAGGCCCCTGGCCTTTTTTTAGCTTCATGAACGACGAGTAGGGCACCATTTCTCCCGCATCGTTTTTCACAAAAAACTTTAACAGATCGGAGGGCAGCCGTCTGAAGCTGGGGTCAGACTGCACGTACACCTTAAAGAACTGGTTGTACTTGATGAACCCTTGTTCGTAGGTACTGCCAATCAGAATATTGAGGTTGTCCATCGCTTTGCCGATCGACACCCCTTTTTGCATGGCCAACTGGTTGTCAATTTCCAGTTCGTACTGCGGGTAATTGGCGGCGAAGAAGGTAAACAAGCCCGTGAGTTCTTTACGCTTGCCCAAATTCTCCATGAACTGCTGGTTGATTTTATCGAATTCGTGGTAATCCGTGTCGGTGGTCTTATCCAGCAACCGCATCGAAAAACCGCCCGACGTACCAAAGCCAGGGATGGCCGGTGGTTCGAAGAATTCGACCGTAGCCCCGAGGTTTCTCGATTTCTCCTCCAACTCTTCCATGATTTCCTTGACATTCTGATCCCGATCCGACCACGGTTTCAGGTTGATCAGACACGTACCGGCGTTGGAGCCCCGGCCTTCCGTCATGATCTCGTACCCGGCCAACGAAGAGACCGATTCAATGCCAGGAACTTCCTCGCAGATTTTTTGGAGATTGCGGGAAACCTGGTTGGTTTTTTCCAGCGTAGAACCCGGTGGCGTCTGGATAATGGCGTAAATAGTACTCTGGTCTTCGTTTGGAATAAAACCCGCCGGTAGGATTTGATTCTCATAAAAAATCCCTAAACCGAAAACCAGTAATACGCCGAACGTAACGATGCGTCGATGGACGATTAATTTCAACAGACCCACGTAGCGTCCGGTCAGTTTATCAAATCCCCGGTTGAAACGGTCAAGCCCCCGGGTTAGCAGGTTTTTCTTCCGGGCGTGTGCATGGTGGTTTTTCAGCAACATGGCGCACAATACGGGGGTGAGCGTCAGGGCGATCAGGGCTGAAATCACGATGGAACTGGCCATCGTAATCGAGAACTGACGATAGAACGTACCGACCGGACCCGACATGAAGGAAATGGGCAGGAATACCGACACCATCACCAGGGTAATGGCAATAATGGCTCCGCTAATCTCACCCAGCACTTTCCGAACCGCCCCGAAGGGAGTTAGATAGGGTTCTTCTTCCATTTTGGCGTGTACGGCCTCCACCACCACAATCGCGTCGTCGACTACGATACCAATGGCGAGCACCAGGGCGAAGAGCGTAATCAGGTTGATGGACAGCCCGAACGCCTGAATTACGAAAAACGCCCCAATCAGCGATACCGGAACGGCGAGGATCGGGATCAGCGTAGACCGCCAGTCACCTAGGAAGATGAACACAACCAGGGCAACCAAAATGAAGGCATCCCGCAGCGTATGGATGACCTGCTCGATTGACGCATCCAGAAACTGCGATACGTCATAACTGATTTTGTAATCCATGCCCGGAGGAAAGGAGCCTTTCATGGCCTCCAGCTTGGCTTTCACTTCGTTAATTACGTCACTGGCGTTACTGCCGTAGTTTTGCCGCAACACAATGGCGGCCGACGCGTGACCATCCAGGTTGGAGTAGATATCGAAAAACTCACTACCCAATTCCACTCGGGCGATATCCCGCAGGTGGATGCTTTCCCCCTGCGAATTGGCTCGGATGATGATGCCTTCGTACTCTTCGGGCTTGTTGTACCGCCCTTTGTAGGTGAGTACGTATTCCAGCGACTGGGCCGCTATGCCAGAACTTTGACCGAGCCGGCCCGGCCGACCAATAATACTTTGTTCCCCTAAGGCCTTCATCACTTCCTCGGTAGAGATGTTGTAGGCCCGCATGCGGTCGGGGTTTAACCAAACGCGCATTGCATAGCGCCGACTACCCAAGATTTGTGCCCTGGCCACCCCTTTGGTCCGCTGGATTTCAGGGATCATTTTGACGGTAGCGTAGTTGAACAGAAATTTTTCATCAATGCTCTTTTCCTTCGAATAGAGGTTGACATACATCAGCATACTGGGCTGGATGGGCGTAATGATAACTCCTTCCCGCTGCACCAGTTCGGGCAGGAGTGGCATGACCTGATCCACCCGGGTTTTCACCCGGATAACGGCGTCATTGGGGTCGGTACCCGGTTCAAAAATAATCCGGAGGGTGGCCTCACCTGCACTAGTGGCATCGGTCGCGATGTACCGCATATCCTGAACCCCGTTGATGGCCTGTTCTAAGGTAATCAGCGTGGATTTTACCAGTACATCGGCACTGGAGCCGGGATAGGCAATGAATATATTAACCGTTGTGGGCGCAATATCCGGGAACTGAGAAATGGGTAATCGCTTAATCGCCAGGATGCCTACAAAGACGATCATGACCGATATGACAATCGCGAATACGGGTCGGCGTATGAATTTGGAAAACATAGTAGTTGCTGCTTCGGCGCGGAGCGCGATGGTCACGGTCGGTAAGGTGCATCTCCGCCGTTGCGACAGTCGGCCGTTGCTGGCGGCTTCCGTTCCTGCCGGGATGCGTGCCGTCCGATTTTTTGAATCGTTGATTATTCGGCGTACAGACCCAAATGGGCGATGACCTCAGCCGGCTCCACGTATTTGGGGTGTATTTTCTCGTTTTCGCGTACCTGGCGTAAGCCTTCCAGAAGGACCCTATCCTCTTTTTTAAGGCCCGCCTGTACCACGAAAATGTGCGGCATTTCGGCAGCAATGGTGATTTCCCTGGATCGAATCACGTCGTCTTTATCCACCACATACACATACTTCTTTTCGAGCACTTCGAAGGTGGCTTTCTGCGGAATGATCAGGGCGTTTCTCAGTGGTACCGTCATGCGGATATTACCGGTTTCTCCGTGCCGCAGGAGACCTTTAGGATTGGGAAAACTGGCCCGGAAAGCAATGTTGCCGGTTTCATTATTGAAGTCGGCTTCGATAGTTTGCACGATGCCGGGGTAAGGAAACAGTTCGTTGTTTGCCATCATCAGGTTTACATTCACCTGGTTGTCTTTATGGTGCGTTTTATAGTCGAGGTATTCGGCTTCGGGCACGTTGAAATAGACCCACATTTTGCTGTTATCCGAGAGCGTCGTCAGCAAATCACCTTCATTGATCAAGCTGCCCAATCGCACCTGAAAGTGGTCCATGATGCCGCTGAATGGGGCTTTAATTTGGGTGAATTGCAGGTGCGTCTGGGCCAGGGACACTTCGGCTTTTGCCTTGTCGAACTTAGCCTTTGCCAGAGCCAGCTCGTTTTTGGAGACAATATTGCTGTCGGCCAGCCGCTTGGTGTTTTGGTATTCAAGCCCCACGAAGTTGGCTTCGGCCTGCGATTTCTGTAGTTCGGCGTTGTAGATCACGGGCATGATTTGAAACATGAGCTGCCCTTGTTTGACCAACTGCCCTTCGTCGACAAAAATCGTTTGCAGGTAGCCTTTTTCCAGTGCCCGCAACTCGATGTGCTGAATGGAGTGAATCTGCGCGACGTATTCCTTGGTAACCGTCGTATCTCTTTTCAAGGGACTGGTAACCAAGTATTTCGCTGTTTCCTCTTTTTCTTCCGCTTTGGTTGAGCAGCCGGTGTTGTACAACACGACCCACACGCTCAGGAGCAGGGTGATTCTGTTTTTACGCTTTTTAAATAACATGGCTGAATACTAGAGATTTGTAGGATTGAAAACACTCATTTTGATGGGCTGCGCCGAACGGAAAGCCCCGGCCCCGGAAGTAGTTCAGGGACTTGCTCCAACCGGTGAATCAGACTGTCTTTTTGCTGGCTGGCTTGTTTGCAATCCGAAAGCTGCTGTTGCCAAGCCATGTAATCGACCGGGTGCCCTGAGCCGCCTAAGTCGTAGGTATACCGACGTTGCTGATGGCTTTGCTCGTACAGCAAAAAGCCATTAAACACCAGGGAAAGTGCCAGTGCCAAGCCAAAACCGTAGAGCAAAACCAGGGGAAAAGTGCGCCGTTGCATCGCTTGCGTCTGTTTTTGATGGCACAAAGCAAGCACCGGGACCTTAAGCTGAAATGAGAGGGAAATTAGAAGATATTAAAAAGGTTATAAACCGCAGCGTATTTCATTGGCCAGAAGAACTGGCTTTGTTGAAAAAATACAATTAAATAAATTAAGAAAGCAACTTGATAAAACGTCTGACCGCAGCTCAAGGCACGGTAACGGGTGCCACTATCCTTAGGGATTGTACTATATTGGGTTATAATGGAGTAACGCCAAGTAAATACGTCTACCTTAAAGCGAGATTAGAAAAACAGCATCCCTGGTTAAGCAGGGCCGGGTAAACGAATCGTCACGGTGGTACCCTGGTTGACCTGCGAAGTAATTTGGAGGATGCCCTGGTGCAAATCGATGATTTTCTGAGTCACGGCCAAGCCGATGCCGTAGCCAGGCACCCCACTCACGTTGCTCCCCCGGTACAATGGATCGAAGATGTGTGCGGTATCAGTTTCGGCGATGCCGCGCCCCTGGTCGGCTACGGTCACGGTGATTTGTTCCTTCGCCGCTTGCAGTTCAACGGAAACCGCTTCGCTGGAATATTTGCAGGCATTGTCGAGCACATTCAAAAAGGCCGTTGTCAGGAGTGTTGCGTTGCCTTTCACCGTAAACGACCCCTCCTCGTTGGTCGTAAACTGAAGTGGCACGTTCCGGCCCGGATACTTGGTTTGCACGTGTTCGATGGCCGTCAGCAGGCAATCGTCCACCTGAACGGCCACCAGGGCAACCGGTCCGTCGGTGACTTTGGCCAAACCCAGCAACCCGTTGGTCAGGGCAATCACTTTTTTCAGTTCTTCAACGGCTACTTCCATGCTGCTGCGCCAGTCGGTTGGATTCTGGTCGTACCGCAGGGAGGTTTCGAGTGTACCCAGGGTGTTGGTGAGCGGAGTGCGCAACTCGTGAGAAGCGTGGGAGACGAAGCTGCGCTGGGAAACAAACGCATCTTCGAGTCGGAAAAGCATCCGGTTGAAGGTCATGGCGAGTTGGGCGATTTCATCGCGGCGGTTCCCTTCCTGCACTCGCTTGTGCAGATCCATGGCGGTGATCTGCTCCACTTCATCCACTATCTGAGAAATGGGCTTCAACACCCGCCCGGAGAAATACCAACCCGCCAGTACGATCAAGGTAAACCCCAGTAGATTAGCCAGTATCAAGATTTGTTGCAGCGTACCCAGCTTGGCGAAGCCGATCCGGTCATAGCCGGAGGCAAAAATGTAAAAGAGTTGCTCCCGGTCGCGGTACGTAATCACAATAGACTCAAGATGACCGCTTCTAAACTCAACTAAGGAGTCGGTGGTGAGCAGCGGAATTTTTTCTTTGTAATACTCCGATTCTTTTAAGGTTCGGTTGGTAAACACCATGTTGTGCTGGCTGTCGTAAATACTGATTTGCTCCTCTACGATGGTGAGCAGGTCGGTGCGCACCATGTTTTTAAAAAAATTATCGTGCAAGTGCCGACGCGAAATCAGTACGCGGCCAGCGACGCGGGCTTTTGACTCCAGCCGGCTGTAAAACTCCTCCTGTCGGTACAGGGAATAGAAATACAGCACCAGCAGCGCGAGTGTGACCTGGATGGCCGTAGCCAGCAGCATGAAAATGATCGTCAGGCGATTCCGAATAAGCATGGATGGGGCTGCCGGGAAAGTCGGCTCAAGCGTTTGGAAAGAGTACGGGGTTCGGCCCTTACGGCGGAATCTTATTCTTCGCGGAGTACATACCCCATCCCAACGACGGTATGCAACAGCTTGGGCGAAAACCCTTTGTCAATCTTCTTGCGCAAGTAGCTGACGTACACCTCAATCACATTGGAATTAGTATCGAAATTCAGGCTCCAGACCCGTTCGCTGATGTCCACCCGAGAAATGGTTTTCCCTTTGTTGAGCATCAGGTATTCCATGAGGGTGTATTCCCGGGTAGTCAGGTCAATGCGCTTGCCCGCACGCGTCACGGTTTTGGAATCCAGGTTCAGTTCCAGATCGGCCAGCCGGAGTATTTGTTTCGGCTTCAGGCCGTTCCGGCGCGTCAGCGCCCTGAGCCGTAGTAGCAATTCCTGAAACTCAAACGGTTTGGCCAGGAAATCGTCAGCCCCGGCGTTAAAGCCGTCCGATTTATCCGCCAAACTATCCAGCGCGGTGAGTATCAGCACGGGTACGGCTTCATTCTCTAACCGAATCAGCCGGCACAACTCAAAACCGTTTATCTGAGGAAGGTTAACATCCAAAATGATGAGGCCGTATACTTCCTTACGAAACAAGGACAGTCCCGTACGTCCATCGTAAGCAACCTCGACTTCGTAGCCTTCAGCCGATATTCCTTTACGGATAAAAGAGGCCAATCGCTCCTCATCCTCAACTAACAAGATTTTCATGAAATGGGTATTTGTTGATGACCACGCTAAACGGGTGTTCCGAAACGGCGGGTCAGTCATCTGCCAGACTATTGATACCAATTGGCAAAAATAGGGTTAGCTGGTCACTAAGTGATGCGTCCGCCACCCGTTGCTTGGTAGTACAACCACTACGTTCGCCGCAGGAGTACGCGACGACTGGGATGGCTTCGTTTTCCCGCTCTTCTCACAGAGAGTGGCGCGGGCAGGGCATTTTTTTAGAATTCCTCCGTATCGCCGACGAATGGAGGGTTTATACGCGATTCAGCCCAAAAATCCCCCTGCGCCGAACAACGCATCCAGCCCTCCCACCCGGCTAAACACCGCGTGTTTCTCCCGCGCCGGAATCGCCGCAATCTCCTCCCAGGTAAGCCAGGCCAGTTCCTGCATGGTTTGGTGGTCGAGTTCGGGGTCGTGGCCGAGTACGGCGGCGGTGGTTTCGGAAAAAACCTCGAAAAACAATTCCACCGCGTGCAGCGGCCCGTTTCGCAACTCGCTGACGAAGCGCATCTCCCCCACCCGTACCACCAGGCCGGTTTCTTCCAGAAACTCCCGCGCCACGGCTTCGGTCAGTGATTCGCCGAATTCGACCCCGCCGCCGGGCACTTCCCAAAACGAGCCTTCGTGCAGCAACGCCCGGTGGCGCACCAGCAGCAGGCGGTCGCCATCGCGGCAGAGGCCGAAGACGCGCACCCGGAGGCGGTTGCCGATTTGCTGGAGGACGGTCGTGATGGCTTCCCCCGTGCTGTACTCTCCCATCGCCGGGCCAGTCTGCCGCCAGGTGCCGCCGAGTTTCAGGATGGTCAGCAGGTGATGCGCTTCGTGAAGCAGAAAAAATTCCGTCCAGCCTTCCACGGTCATCGGTCCGTACACCGGGTGCTGAGCGGTGCGGGCGAGTTCGGCGGGGCTGAGGGCGGCCAGAAACTGGTTCAGGTCGGCCCGTTGGGTGCGGGTTTCCTGGGAAAGTCGTTGAAACGACTTCGCGCACCAGGCCGCGAAACCAGGGTCTTCGTCGGCCACGTAGCGCGGAAACGTCGGGTTTTCTTCCCCCAGCATCCGCTGGATTCGTTCCCGGAACACCGCCTCGTAACGAGCCAAATGCGCCAGGTTTTCGAAAATGGACCAGTTGCCCGGCTGGGGGCGCGCCTGAATCTGTGCTTCGGTCAACCCGAACAACAGAGGGCCGAGGGCTTCGGGTTGGGCCTGGAGGCGGGCGAGGAGGCTGGATTTCACGGTGAAAATGAGTTGGATAAATAAAAAACCGACGACGCCCGCGTAATTTACCGAACGCTGGCCCACCTCCGATTTTTCTTCCTTCCCATGAAACCCATTTTCCCCCTTCTCGTCCTGCTTTCATGCGGGCTTTTCGCCCAAAAACCCGCGTCCGATTCCCTGCGCATCACCGTGACCGAAGGCACCAACATGGCGGCAGCGGTCGCCCCCGGCACTGGGGAAATCGCCCTTTCCTTGCAGGGCACCGTCTGGCTCTTGCCGACAAAAGGCGGCGTGGCCCGGCCCCTGACCGATTCCCGCGACGACGCCCACCAACCCGCCTGGTCGCCCGACGGGAAACGGATTTTTTACTTCGCCTTCCGCGACGGCACCTACCACCTTTGGAGCATCGGGCGCGAGGGGCGCGACCTGCGCCAACACACCAGCGGGGAGTTCGACGAGCGCGAACCGCACGGGTCGCCCGACGGGAAAAAACTGGTGTTCGTCTCCGACCGAAACCGCAACTACGACGTGTGGGAACTGGACTTGACTACCCACCAAACCCGCGCCCTGACGACCAACCCCGGCACCGAATCCGGCCCGACCTACTCGCCCGACGGCACCCGCATCGCCTACGCCAGCAACCGCCCCGAAGCCCCCGGCCTGTACGTGCTCGAAGGCGGCCGCGAGCGGCTGGTCTGGGCCAGCGCCGCGCCCCTCGGCCCGCCCGCGTGGTCGGCGGATGGGCAGACGCTGTTTCTCCAAGTCAGCACACAGGGACAGACGCAACTGGTTGCCAAAGCCCTCGCCGCCGATGCGCCGCCCCGAATTTTGAGCGCGGCGGACGAGGACGTGTTTCCCTTCCGCCCCGGCTTCGGCCCCGACGGGCGGCTGGTGTACGTGGCCGACGGAGTCATCAAACGGCTGAAAATCGGGGTGGAAACCGGCGTTCCCGAAACCGTCCCGTTCTCGGCCACCGTGTCGCTTTGGCGCAAACCCTACGTCCGCAAAACCTACGATTTCGATTCGCAAAACCCCCGGCCCGTCAAGGGCCTGCGCGGGCCGACGGTGTCGCCCGACGGTACGCGCATCGCCTTCGCCGCGCTGGGCGATTTGTACGTGCTCACCCTGGGAAACCCGCGCCCGGAAGCCCTCACCCACGACGCCTTCGTGGAAGCCGACCCGGCCTGGTCGCCGGACGGGAAATTCCTGGCGTATGTCAGCGACCGTTCGGGCGTGACCAACCTCTGGCTGCGCGACCTCGCCAGCGGCGAAGACCGCCCCCTCACCCGCCTGCCCGACGAGGTGTATTTCCCCGCCTTTTCGCCCGACGGCAAGCGCCTCGCCTTCTACACGTCCGACCCGCGCAACGCCTGGGGGCGCGGCACGCTGCACGTGCTCGACCTGCCCGCGAGCGAAGACCAGCCCTTTCCGATTCCGAAAAAAATCCACGAGTCGTTGTTCGCCCCTGGCTTGCCGGGTTGGTCGCCGGACGGAAAATTTCTTGCGGTGGCCTCACTCGAGGTGTATTCGAGCCGGTTTCGGGAAGGGCTGAACGAGTTTCTGCTCATCCCCGTCGACGGCAGCGGAACCGACCAGCACCTCAAACCCGCCGAAGGCCAGAGTTTCGGATTCCGGGGGCGCAACGGCCCGGCCTGGTGTCCCGACGGTACGCAGGTCGCCTACGTGATGGACGGCACCCTCTGGACGCTGCCCGTCACGCCCGAAGGCCGGAAAGCGGGACAACCCCGCCAACGCACCAGCACCCTGGCCGACAACCTGAGTTGGACGGGCGACGGCAAAAGCCTGTTTTTCAGCGCCATCGACACGCTCAAGCGACTCGACCTCGCCACGGGCCGCATCGAAGCCATCCCGCTCGATTTTCAGTACGGCCCCGAGATTCCCACCCAAACCCTGGTGATTCACGCCGGGAAAATGTTCGACGGAAAAACCAACGGCTACCGCGAAAACGTGGATATTTTGGTCGAAAACCACCGCATCCGGGCCATCGAACCCCACCGCGCCGGGCGACCGGGCCGCCTGCTCGACGCCTCCGGGCTGACGGTGCTGCCGGGGCTGTTTGAAATGCACACCCACCAGACCGCGTTTTCGGGCGAAAAACTGGGTCGGCTCTGGCTCAGTTACGGCATCACCAGCCTGCGCGAAACCGGCTCCGACCCCTACGACGCCCTCGAACGCCGCGAAGCCTGGGCCTCCGGCGTGCGCCCCGGCCCGCGCGAGTTTTTTACCGGAAACCTCAACGAAGGCATCCGGCTGTACTACGGCCTCGCCACCAGCATCCGCAGCGAAGGCCAACTTCGCCTCGAACTCGACCGCGCCCGCCGCCTCGACTACGACCTCTTCAAAACCTACGTCCGCCTGCCCGACCGCCTCCAGCAACTCGCCACCACGCTGGCCCACGGCATCGGCATTCCGGTCAGTTCGCACGAGATTTACCCCGCCAGCCAGTACAACGTGGATGCCGTCGAGCACGCCAGCGGCACGAGTCGGCGGGGCTATTCGCCCAAACTCAGCGGCACCAGCCGCAGCTACGACGACGTGCGGCAAATCGTGGCCCGTTCCGGCATGAACATCACCCCGACCATCTCGCTGTCGGGCGGATTTTTCTACCAGCTTCAGCGCGATACGAGCTTGGTTAGCAACCGGCAATTCCGGCATTTTTTCTCCGAAACCTACCGCAACAGCCTGGAAGTGAGCCGCCAGCAACTCCTCCGTCTTTCGCCGGGGGCGGTCCTGAATTTCAAGAATCTCGCCCAGCACGTGAAGCGCCTGCTCGACGCCGGGGCGCGCGTCACCACCGGCACCGACTCGCCCTTCGTGCCCTACGGCCTGAGCCTGCACGTGGAGTTACAAAACTGGGTGGAAGGCGGCGCGACACCCTTCGAGGCCCTGCGCGGGGCAACGAGTTGGGCGGCGGAACACGTCGGCGTAGGCCAGGACCTCGGCACCCTCGAACCGGGTAAACTCGCCGATTTCAGTCTCGTGTTGGGCGACCCGCTCCGCCGCATTCAGGACGCGATGAACGTGCGATACACGGTGAAAAACGGGCGGGTGTATTCGTTGGAGGAGTTGTTGAAGTGAGGAATTCATTCGGGGATTCAGAGAAATCCCCGAATTACCATTCCGACGAAGGAGAGATGATAGCCCCTGGGGACGGCCATTTTATCGAAACCCTAAACAGGGTCAATTACAGTCAATTGGCCGAGCGGTGCTGTTGGACCTGTTCTACGAATTCAACCGAAACTCCCACCAGTTTAGCTGTCTGCTCGACACTTAAACCCATTTGAAGCGCATTTTTAACCGTTTCCACTTTCACGGCCCGGTTCTCTTCTGCCCTTCCTTCCGCCTTTCCTTCCGCCTTTCCTTCCGCCTTTCCTTCCGCCTTTCCTTCCGCCATTGCCTCTGCCCTTGCTTCCTTAATCCGCTGCTTTTCGGCCTTGACTGCCTCGGCGTTAGCCGCCGTCACGCGGGCAAAGTAGGCCCGCTCTTCGGGGGTCATCCGGCGTGTGTCCAACTCCTCGATGGCCCGGCGGAGCCATTCCTCGTCCCAGAAAGCGGGGTACTGGGTGGGTTCGGTCGTGTGGAGTGTTTTCATGGTGTACACCAGTTTTTCCAAGTCTGATTCTACTTCGCTCACCGACTTGTCAAATTTAGCCAATTCTACCAGGATGAACGTCATCTGATGGTCGATGATTTCGCCTAGTTCGCTTCTCAGGTTAGCCACCGTGTGGTAATCGGCCATGGGTAGAATGCTTTTTTCCAGAAACGCGATGGCGTAGAGCTTGGGCAGGTTGGCGTAGTCGAACTCGCCCCGCTCAACCAGCGTATTGAACTTATGCAGGGCGTAAAATTTCATCCGCTGCACGAAATGGGGCGCGTAGCCCAACTGCATTTCCACGATAAATTGGGTGCCCTTTTCGTCCGTGCAGGACAAGTCGAAAATCCCACTTCGGCTGTCGATGGTCAGCGCCTCGAAAGCGTTTTTGTCGAACTTTACCTCCCGAATGGGTATCGCTGATTTGATGAGAGCCTGCAAGGCCGTGCGCAGGAACAAATCGTCGGCTTCGTTGCCGAAGGTGGCTTTGAAACCATAGTCTGAAATAAGGGGGATGTAAATGCCGGTTTCCATGCATCAAAAGTAGCGGAAGCGAGTGTCTCCTGACCGAAAACCGGTTAAAAACCGCCAAGCAGATAGACGCAAGTGACGCTGCGCTAAATTTGTGTGACGCCCGCCACGGTCAACTCATCATCGTGAAGCGCCCCCGCTTCCCCCCTGCCTTTCCCACCCGAAATCGCTATCTTTGCGCCGGGAACGACCGCCGGAGAACCGGCGGTTTTTTACCGCTCACTCGTTGGTCTTAATCTCAAAATCAGATACATGCTCACGGTCAGTAACCTTTCGCTCCGCTTCGGCAAGCGGGCGCTGTTTGAAGACGTCAACCTCAAATTTACCCCCGGCAACTGCTACGGCCTCATCGGAGCCAACGGAGCCGGGAAAACGACCTTCGTGAAAATCGTCGCGGGCGACATCGACCCCACGAGCGGCTCCATTTCGATGGACAAGGGCGAGCGGATGTCGGTCTTGAAGCAAAACCAGAACGCCTACGACGAATACCCCGTCCTGCAAACCGTCATCATGGGCAACCAGCGTCTGTACGAAACGATGCTGGAAAAAGACGCGATTTACCTCAAAGAAGACTTCAGCGAAGCCGACGGCAACCGCGCCGCCGACCTCGAAGCCGAATTTGCCGAGATGAACGGCTGGGAGGCCGAATCCGACGCGGGCGCGCTGCTCGGTGGCCTGGGCATCGGCGAAAGTCTGCACTACTCGCTCATGGCCGACGTGAATCCCACCGACAAGGTGAAGGTGCTGCTGGCCCAGGCGCTGTTTGGCAATCCCGACATTTTGCTGCTCGACGAGCCGACCAACAACCTCGACATCGAATCGATTTTGTGGCTGGAAAACTTTTTGATGAATTTCAAAAACACGGTCATCGTCGTCAGCCACGACCGCCACTTTCTCGACAACGTCTGCACCCACATCGCCGATTTGGACTTCGGGAAAATTCAGTTGTTCGCCGGTAATTACACGTTCTGGTACGAATCGAGCCAGCTCGCCGCCCGCCAGAAATCCGACCAGAACAAGAAAACCGACGAAAAGCGGAAGGAACTGGAGGAATTCATCCGGCGCTTTTCGGCCAACGTCGCCAAGAGCAAACAGGCCACGGCCCGGCAGAAAATGCTCGACAAGCTCACCATCGAAGACATCAAGCCCAGCAGCCGGAAGTACCCCTTCATCGGATTCAAGTCCGAGCGCGAGGCGGGCGACCAGATTCTGAGCGTCGACCACCTCAGCTACGCGTTGGAAGACGGCACGGTGCTGTTCCGCGACCTGAGTTTTTCGATGGCGAAGGGCGACAAAATCGCCTTCCTGAGCAAGGACGGCCTCGCCGTGAGCGCCCTGTTCGACGTCCTGACGGGCGAACGGCAGCCCACGCGCGGCTCCTTCAAGTGGGGTGTGACCATCACGACATCCTACCTGCCCAACGACGCCACCACCTACTTCAGCGACCCCAGCCTCAACCTGGTGGACTGGCTGCGGCAGTTTTCGGTGGACAAAGACGAAACCTTCGTGCGGAGTTTCCTGGGCCGGATGCTGTTTTCGGGCGAGGAAGCCCTCAAGCGATGCACTGTGCTCAGCGGGGGTGAGCGCCAGCGCTGTCTGTTCTCCAAAATGATGCTCTCCGGGGCCAACGCCCTGCTCTTCGACGAGCCGACGAACCACCTCGACCTCGAATCCATCCAGGCGCTCAACAAAGGCATGGAGGAATTTTCGGGCAGTATCCTCCTCACCAGCCACGACCACCAGTTGACCCACACCGTGTCCAACCGGGTCATCGAACTCACCCCCAACGGCTGCCTCGACAAGCTGATGAGCTTCGACGACTACCTCAGCGACGAGCGGGTGAAAGCGCAGAAGGCGGAGTTGTATGGGGTGGCGGTGTAGTTGAAAAAAGCCGGGGTGTCAACGCAAGCGGAGGCAGTCACCCTGAGCGGAGTCGAAGGGTGTGCGGCTGGTTAGCGCTGGCCCTCCGCACGAGTCGAAGGGTGCGCGAGGGCCGACTCCGGTACCCACCGCACACCCTTCGACTCCGCTCAGGGTGACCTCCCCACGCAAAAAAGAGTATTGGTTAAGCGCCAATCCTCTTTTTTTGTAGCTTTCGCGAAAAGACCGGTTATGCGCATCATCATCGACACCGAGGAACAGTACCTGCCCGCCTTCCGCGAGGTAGCCAAACTGGTGCGGGCGAAAGTGAAGGTAGAACGAGATGAACCGAATAGCATCGCGAAGCCGGGCGAGAAGATTGCGGATTTACTCGAAAAACTGGCTATTCCCGAAGATGCTATTTCGTTCGAATCCGTCGGGAGGACGGAGCCAACCAGTCAGCCGGTGAAGCGTTCCGATTTTCGGGGTTCTATTTCCAAAGAAATGGCTCAGGAACTTCGTCAACACGTTGAACAAGCACGCCAGGAATGGGACCGCGCTATTTGATGGATTCAAACGCCGTCATTGATTACGTGGGTGAGTACTTGCCCCAGCCAGCGGCATTAGCGGTGGATGCCCTCGTCAACGCGGAGTTAAACGTTTCCATCGTGGCGCGAATTGAGGTGCTGGGCTTCAACGGTACTCCAGAGGGAATGCAAAAGCTGGAAGCATTTCTAAACACAGCCCGTATGTTTTACGTGGATGACCGCGTTGCCCAGCAAACCATCATCCTGCGGAAAACCTATCGAAAACTAAAGTTGGGAGACGCCATTATTGCTGCCACTGCGCTCGTCCAGGACTTTACCTTGTTGACGCGCAACAGGGACGATTTTAAAAATATCGCAGGACTTCAGATTCAAAATCCGCACGAATTGACCTTGATAAGTTAAGTTTAAGCCCGGTTAGTATCTTCACCGACCGGAGCCGAAGCAAAAAGACTTTCCATACCATGGAACTGACGATTGAAAACGAACTGCTCGAAGGAACCTCAAAAGCCGAAGTGCTTCGGGAACTATCTATTGGGCTGTATCAGCAACAGAAAATCAGCTTGCTGTCGGCCATTCGCCTCGCGGGGCTAAGCAAAACTGAGTTTCACTTTTTGCTGCGCGAGCGGGGTATTTCGATGGATTACGGGTATGGTGTGGAAGATTACGAAGACGATCTGAAAACGTTAGACCGTCTTTTTCCTGCTCATGATAATCATTAGCGATACTTAGCCGTTGGTCGCGTTTTTAGAACTCGACCGGCTCGACGTATTGCCTGTTTTGTTTGGGAAAGTTATCGTTCCTAATGCGGTGTTTGTTGAACTTCAACAGTTGCGCTGGTTCTACCCAAATGCTGAAGTACTTCTGGAGGCTTCGTGGTTACGCACCCATGCGATTAGTCGCTCCGAGCAGGTTCGACGACTGCTTTCCTGCCTTGATTTAGGCGAAGCAGAGGCCCTCATTCTGGCGAGGAATTGGGGGCTAAATCGGTGCTGATTGATGAAAGGGAAGGCCGTCGCGTTGCCGTGGAAATGGGCTTGACACCGATTGGTACCCTGGGTATTTTTCGCCAGGCTAAACAAGCTAATCTCATCGCGGTTGTAAAACCGGCGATTGAACGTCTGCAAACTGAATTGAAGTTTCGTCTTTCTCAAGACTTGGTTACAGAGTTTCTACGGAGTGTGGGAGAAGAGTAGAATTTAAAACCAGTAAACGTATGAAATACCACGTCAACGTAATCTTTGAGAAAGACGAACACGGCTATTTCGCTTACTGCCCGCAATTGAAGGGTTGCCACTCCCAGGGTGAATCCTTCGAAGAGGCCAACGCTAACATCCGTGAGGCGATTGAATTGTACCTGGAAACGCTTTCATTTGCGGTGCCTTCGGTCGGCGATGACACCGACCGAAACAGGCTTGGGTAGCTAAGTGTCAGGTGAGGACACCGACTGAGACGGTAGAACAACTGTTACGGAGATTTATATTTCAAATCAGAAATTTATTTTTATATTCCATGATCAAAGAAAGCAAAATTAAGGATTTAGTTTATAACAAGGTAGCTGGTTTACTAGAGATTGAATTAGTGAAGTACAAATTCAAGTATTTAAAATCTAAGCAGTATTTTTTACGGCAAGATAACGATTATAATCAAATAATTTATTTACGTTATCCTCATTCACCCCTGAGATTTGACGAACGCACAGATCAATTGTTTTTACTTTTTACTATTTCATCGAGTATAAAAATCCCGGATTTCGAAAAATGGTACATTAAAAAGATTGGCGAAGGCTCTCAGCCTTTAGCTAATTCAGAACCTATAATTTCTCAAATTGAATTATCACTTGACGATTTTGATTTAGAAAATTTCTACAATCCAACTGCTGCTCAGAAATTCAAGAAAAATGTCACCCTTGCATTAACGAATGGAAATCAAAATCCATTAAACGTAATTTCATTTAATGAATTAATGACCATAATTCCTGATTACGTATCAGATTTGCTTAAAAAATCCGACATAATTAAACTATTTGAAAGCAGAAAATACCCATTGGAGCATACATTTTTATTATTTTATGGAGGATATATTGATTTAGCTAAGATTCAATTAACTAAAACATACCATTACTATCTCGAAGAAATAGAACAAAAACAAAAGACCTCTGCTCGAGAAGCCAATTTATACATTGAGCGCTTTAATAAATTCATTCAGGCTGCTCAATCAGTAGCCCAGATAAGTTATACAAATCCGTTCAATCGTTCAATAGAAGTAACTCCATCTAAAGGGGAGAAATTTCACTTCTCGTTGAAAACCAAGTTTATTGAATGCTTGAGACTTGATATTTCAATGTTTGAGATAAAGGAATTTTATATCAACTCACACGGCGAAGTTTTTTTTCTGATAAATGACAACAAAATCATTAAAGTTAATTCAAAGGGTGAGATTCTCTTTGAAAAAGAAATTGATAACAAAACTAAAAACGGATACTTTTATTTTTCAAACTCAGGTATCATCCCTGAGACAAATGAGTTTTATATAAACAACTCTATTCTAACCTCTCAAAATGAATTGATTGAATTTGATCTGAAAATTCCAACTCCAAAAAACGGGAAATTAAGTATCAATATAATTAAAGACATCGCTTTCTCAAGTCAAAGACAAAAATACATTATTCTCTACGAGAACAATTTATTAATTTATTCATTAGACAAGAAACTTGAAAGCTCTTTAGTTATTGAGCAAGGTGATTGTTTTAAAATTATCACAAACAAAGAATGGATAATTTCTAAAAGGGGCGATTCTATTATAGTTATATTGGATTTCAAAGGTCAGATTATCAATACATACGAGTACAGTAAATCAAATCATTTGTGTAGTTTCTCGAAGTCACTCGAACATATGGTTTGCTATTTTTATTCGACAAAATCGCAGTATTTTGATTTGAATAAAAATAAAAAAGCTACGCTTTGGGCTCATCCCACGTATGTCAAAGGTTATAAAGAAATCATGTACAATGACATAGAAAATAATTTCGGAATGGATATTGCAGCGTTTTCACCAGATAGCAAATATATCGTAGGCGGTGCTTATCATGGCAAATATGTCGCTTGGACTTTACCTAAATTAGAGAGAATCGAACTTTTACCGAAATTTGACTCAATAGAATACTTCAAAACTTACCAGATGTCTCATAAAATCGCAAAGCCCGAATTTATAGAGTTAGAAGGGCAAATATTTCTTAAGAACAGAGCAAATGTAATTTCAAATATTATTTTTTTTGAAGATGGAGATATTTTTCTGACGGAGATTCATGATAGCAAATTGCTACTTTTATGGGATAGAGATTTTAATAATTTATCGTTTCAGCAAGTAGAGGGCAACATAGCATTACATTCCGAGAAATACTTAACCCAGAGGACAGCTACTGAACTTATCATTTACGAACAGATATAACCACTATTCCAAAAAGAAGCGCCGCCCCCAGCCGCGCTTCTTTTTTTGCCCCTCAATCCTCAACTTAGCTTCTGAACCTACTGTCCCCCACCCCCTTCCCATGAAATCGCTCCAATTCGACGCAGTCAAAAAATACCTACTTTTCCTCCTACTCCTTCCCGTCCTTCCTGCCCTCGCCCAGCAAACCCCGCTCTCCCTCGACAACCTCCTCGCCGCCCCCTTCCCCACCGAACTGACCGCCGCCCCGGCGGGCAATCGGGTGGCCTGGGTGCAAGCCGAGCGCGGTCTGCGTAACGTGATGGTAGCCCAGTCCCCGGAGTTTACGCCGAAAAAACTCACCGCCTTCACCGAAGACGACGGCCAGGAACTCACCCAACTGGAATGGACGCCCGACGGGCAAACCTTATTTTTCTGCCGGGGCGGAGCCGCCAACCGGGCGGGCGAAATCCCGAACCCCACCAGCCACCCCGCCGGGGCCGAACGGGCCATTTGGAGCGTGTCGGTGAATGGCGCACCGGCCCAGCGCCTCACGCTGGGCACCGCGCCCACCGTGTCGCCGAAGGGCGATAGCCTCGTGCTCATCGGGCGGGGGCAGGTGTACATCCGGGCGGTGGCGGGCGAGGGCAAGGAGCGCCCACTGTTCCAGGTTCGGGGCGGGGCTTCGGCCCTGCGCTGGTCGCCCGACGGGGCGAAGCTGGCCTTCGTCAGCAACCGGGGCGACCACGCCTTCGTGGGCGTGTACGATTTTGCTACCCGCTCGCTGAAATTCATGCAGCCGAGCGTCGATTCCGACGCCGAACCAGTCTGGTCACCGGATGGGCAGCGCCTGGCGTTTTTGCGGATTCCCGCCGGGGAGCCGATTATTTTCACGCCCCAACGCGAAGCCCAACCCTGGAGCATTTGGGTGGCCGAGGCTGCCACGGGCAAAGCGAAGCAAGTCTGGCAGGCGGAGGCCGGGCCGGGTAGTGCTTTTCACGAACTCGTCGCCGACAACCAACTCGTCTGGACCGCCGACGACCGGCTGATTTTCCCCTGGGAAAAAGACGGCTGGACGCATCTCTACGCCGTTCCGGTCGCGGGCGGCGCGGCCACCCTGCTCACGCCTGGAGCGTTCGAGGTGGAATACCTGACGGTTTCCGCTGACCGCAAAACCTTGTTTTTCAACTCCAACCAGGGCGATATCGACCGCCGCCACCTCTGGCGACTGCCCGTCAGCGGCGGCAAACCCGAACTCCTCAGCCCCGGCACGGGCATCGAGTGGAACCCGGCTCTGCTTTCCGACGGCAGCCTCGGTTTTCTGCATTCGGGTGCGAAACGACCCGCGCAACCCGCCGTGTTCGTTGGGAAAACGACGAAGGAAATCGGCCCGGTTCCGGCGGGCTTCGAGGCGTTGGTTGAACCCGAAGCGGTCACAATTACCGCCTCCGACGGGATGCCGATTCCGGCGCAGTTGTTTTTGCCGAAAACGAGCGCGAAGGGGCAGCGCCACCCGGCGGTTATTTTCTTCCACGGCGGCTCACGGCGGCAAATGCTGCTGGGTTTTCACTACGGCAGCTACTACCACAACGCCTACGCCTTCAACCAATTTCTGGCGAGCCAGGGCTACGTGGTGCTGTCGGTCAATTACCGCAGCGGCGTGGGTTACGGGCTGAATTTCCGGGAAGCGATTCACTACGGGGCCGACGGCGCGAGTGAATTCGCCGACGTGCTCGGCGCGGGGCTGTACCTGAAAAGCCGCCCCGACGTACGTGCCGACGCCATCGGGCTGTGGGGCGGGTCCTACGGTGGCTACCTCACCGCCCTGGGCCTGGCGCGGGCCTCCGACCTGTTCGCGGCGGGGGTGGACATCCACGGCGTTCACGACAAAAACCAAAGCATCAAAAACTTCCAGCCCGGCTACAACCCGCTCGAACACCCCGAAGCGGCCCGCATCGCCCTGCTTTCCTCGCCGATGCACTACCTCGACGGCTGGCGCTCGCCGGTGCTGGTCATCCACGGCGACGACGACCGAAACGTGAATTTTTACCAGACCATCCAACTCGTCCGCGAACTGCGCAAGCGCAAGGTGGAAACTGAGCAACTCGTGTTTCCCGACGAAGTCCACAGCTTTCTGACCCACCGGCACTGGCTGGAGGCGTTTGAGGCTTCGGCAGATTTTCTGGGGCGGAAGTTGAAGAAAGCGGAGGGGGTGAGCGGGAAGTGAGTTTGAAGTTTGAGGGTTTGAAGGTTTGAAAGCTGGTTTGACTGCCTTACCTTCAAACCCTCAAACTTCAAACTCAACTCCAATGGGCAAAGGCGATCGCAAAACCAAACGCGGGAAAATCAGCATGGGCAGCTACGGCAAGACCCGTCCCGCCGAGAAACCGAAGAAAATCGAAACGGCTGAAAAGCCGGAAACGGCTGAAAAGTAAGCGTGGTAAACCCAGAAACCGCAGCGCGGGCACTCCGATTGGGAGTGCCCGCGCTGCGGTTTCTTTTTTGTGGTTGATTATCAGGCTACGAACTAAAGTCAGTAGCTACCGTTACGCCGCCTTTCGCCCTTCCTGCTCGGCCTCCACGGCGGCCATTTCTTCGCGCAGGTGGATCAGAAAGGCCCGCAACCCTTGCAATTTATCGAGCACCTCGGCGTTCGGTGGGAGTTTATGCTCCTTGTTTTTGAGGTGGTTGCGCGCGCCTTCGAGCGTGTAGCCCTTCAGTTCCACCAACTGGTAAATCAATTGGAGGTGTTCGAGATCTTTTTGTGTGAAAATCCGGTCGTTGGACCGGTTACGATCAATTTTAAGGGCGAAGAAATCCTCCCAGTACCGCACTTTGGGCACGCTGAAATCAAAAATTCGGGCGACTTCCGAAATTGAGTAGTATCGCTTATTGGTGGGGAGCTTTTCCATCGGGCCGACAATTTGCGTTACCTTTGCCATCGGTTTACGCCGTTTTTTCAGCACGAAAAAAAGAAAATCCGGCTGAAATGACAAGCATTTTTTTTAGAGAAACCCGGCCTGTTGGCGTTGTAAACGAAGGACTTCCAGAGTTCTGCTATCCTATCCAACAAGTCTGTTAGCCCCTTCCACGATTCCCGTTTCCCCGATGACCTCCCACGAAATCCGGCAGCACTTTCTCGACTTTTTTCAGTCTAAAAATCACCTCATCGTTTCCTCGGCCCCGCTCGTGGCCAAAAATGACCCGACGTTGATGTTCAACAACTCGGGCATGGCGCAGTTCAAGGATTTCTTCCTCGGCAACAGCACCCCGCCCGCGCCCCGCGTGGCCGATACCCAAAAATGCCTCCGCGTCAGTGGCAAGCACAACGACCTCGAAGACGTGGGTTTCGACACCTACCACCACACGATGTTCGAGATGCTGGGCAACTGGTCGTTTGGCGATTATTTCAAAAAAGAAGCCATCCACTGGGCCTGGGAACTGCTCACGGGCGTGTACGGCCTGCCCAAAGAGCGGCTCTACGTGAGCGTGTTCGAGGGCAACGAAATGGACGGCGTGCCCTTCGACCAGGAAGCCTACGACCTCTGGGAACCCATCGTGGGCCGCGAACGGATTATTTTCGGGAATAAAAAAGACAACTTCTGGGAAATGGGCGACACGGGTCCCTGCGGGCCGTGCTCGGAAATCCACGTCGATTTGCGCCCCCAGGCCGAGGTGGACGAAACGCCGGGCCGCGAGTTGGTCAACGCCGACCACCCGCAGGTGGTGGAAATCTGGAACCTCGTGTTCATGCAGTTCGAGCGCCGCGCCGACGGCTCGCTCGTGCCCCTGCCCGCCCGGCACGTCGATACCGGCATGGGTTTCGAGCGGCTCTGCATGGCGATTCAGGGTAAAATCTCGAACTATGACACCGACGTGTTCAGCGGCACGATTGCCGTGCTGGAAACCGCTTCGGGCATAACATACGGCGGTCCGTCGCACGGCGCGGGTGAGCAAATGACCGACGTGGCCCTGCGCGTGATCGCCGACCACATCCGGGCCATTGCCTTCGCCGTGGCCGACGGACTGCTGCCCTCCAATGTGCGGGCGGGTTACGTGATCCGCCGGATTCTGCGCCGGGCCGTGCGCTACGGCTACACGTACCTGGGTTTCCGGGAGCCGTTTCTCCACCGCCTCGTGCCGGTGCTGGCGGGGCAATTTGCCGATGTGTTTCCCGAACTGAAAAGCCAGCAGGACTTCGTGGGCAACGTGATTCGGGAAGAAGAAGCATCGTTTTTACGGACGCTCGAAACCGGGCTAAAATTGCTCGACAAAATCACTACCGAAACCCGGCAACAGGGCCGGAGCGAGATCGACGGCGAAACGGTGTTTGAACTCAACGATACCTTCGGCTTCCCGGTGGATTTGACCGCGCTGATCGCCCGCGAAAACGGCCTGAACATCGACGAATCCGGCTACAAAGCCGCCCTCGCCGCCCAAAAACAACGCTCCCGCCTCGACGCCGCCACCTCGACCAGCGATTGGATTGAAGTACAGGATTCGGGCAAAACCGAGTTCGTCGGCTACGACCAAATCGAAGCGGAGGTTCACGTCGTGAAATTCCGGCGGGTGAGTACCAAAAACGGCGAGCAGTACCAAATTGTGCTCGACCGGACGCCGTTTTACGCCGAGAGCGGCGGGCAGGTGGGCGACACGGGTTCGCTCACGTTTACCGGACCCAACTCGGCCACGGTCGTGAACATCGAAGACACCAAAAAAGAAAACGACCTGAGCATCCACCTCAGCAGCGAAACCGCGCTCTACGACCTGCTCACCGACCCCAGCCTGCGCGTGACGGCCCACGTCAACCGCCGCCGCCGCCAACTGATTTCGTCCAACCACAGCGCCACGCACCTGATGCACGCCGCGTTGCGGCAGGTGCTGGGGCCGCACGTGGGGCAGAAAGGCTCGCTGGTCAGCCCCGACGTGCTGCGCTTCGACTTTTCGCACTTTGGCAAAATGACCGACGAGGAACTGGCGAAGGTCGAGAAAATCGTGAATGAGAAAATCCGCGCCAACATCGCCCTGGGCGAAGAGCGGAGTGTGCCCATCGACGAGGCCAAAAAGCGGGGGGCGACGGCGCTTTTCGGTGAAAAATACGGCGACCGGGTGCGGGTCATCACCTTCGACCCCGCCTTCAGCGTCGAACTCTGCGGTGGTACCCACGTACCCGCCACAGGAGGAATCGGCTTGTTTAAAATTACCTCCGAAGGCTCGGTCGCCACGGGAGTACGCCGCATCGAAGCGCTGACCTCCGAAAAAGCCATCGGCCTGATGGAGCAACAATCCGCCACGCTCGACCACCTGCGCGAGCTGCTCAAAGGCAGCGCCGACGTGCTGAAATCGGTGCAGGCGCTTCTGGACGAAAAATCGGCGTTGCAGAAGCGGGTGGAGGTGCTGGAAAATGAGCGGTTACAAACGATAAAATCCGATCTTAAATCGAAGGCGACTTACGTCGACGGCATCCGAATCGTGCAAGCACGGGTGGCCGACGTTTCCGCCGAAGGCTTGAAGCAATTGTCGTTCGATCTGAGAAATGAGTTTCCGGGCGAATCGTTTTACATGGTTTCCGGCTCCGTTTCAAACGGTAAGCCGCAGTTGGCCGTCCTGCTTTCCGACGATTTGGTCCAATCGCGCGGCCTGAACGCCGGGCAAATCGTGCGCGAACTGGCGAAGGAAATCAAGGGCGGCGGGGGCGGACAGCCGTTTTTTGCCACGGCGGGCGGCTCGGATGCCTCCGGGCTGGCGAGTGCGTTGGAGAAGGGGGGGGAATTGTTGAGGAAATGAGGCAAAAAAATGCGTCAAAAAACGCGTCATTGCGAGCGCAGGCCCCAACACGAGCGACGCGAGGGATGGGGGCCTGCGCGAAGCAATCCCCTCACGAAGACCGCAATAGCTTCGGGCAAGTATTCGAATACAGCTATTTTGGTCTCCGTGAGGGGATTGCTTCCGCTCCGGCGTACCGGTCGGTCGCTGCGCTCCCTCCTCGCAATGACGGGCATTTTACCTTTTCCCCAATTCCCTTTTTTCCAAAAACCGCGTAACTTTCTCCGCCCCGACCCTTCAACCAGCCATTGCTTTGGAACCCTCGCCCGAAAACCTGCTCGAACTGCCCGCTACGCCCCGCGTGCTGGAGGCCTTCGGCGATTCTGCCCTGACGCCGGCCTTCAGCCGCCGCGATCCGGCCTTCGCGCCCGCTGCCATTCCGCAGTCGATTCTCGCCCTCGAACTCGCCGCCCAGTACTTGCGCGTGGGGGTCACGACGGCGGGTCAGTTTCGGCTGTTGGAAGAATTCGTGCTGGATGGTTCCCCCGGTACCGAGGAGCCGTCGGTTCACGACGTGCGCCACCTGATGAGCAACCACACCGTGCTGACGCGTAATTTCTGGAAAGCGGTGCGGGTGGTAGTCAACAACCAGTCATTCACGCTAGTGCCGGAGCCGCTGTTTAAGAAAGAATACGCCCCCCGCTACCTCGAACTAGCCCGTGGGGGCGCGCTGACCCAGGAGAAGGTGCATTTTACCCGACACCCGCACTGGCAGGCCGTGACGGTCTTTTCACTCCCCGCCCGCCTCGACGACTGGCTGCTGGGCGTCTATCCCTTCGAAGCCCTGCACCTGAGCCACCAACTCGACTCCCTCCTGACCCTGGCCGCCTCCCTGGTTACCGGCGCTGCCGCAACGGGTCGGCACGTGTTGCTCAGCATCGAAAAACGCTCGGTCGGGCTGGTGTTGCTCGACGACGGTCGCCTGTGCTACGCCAACCGTTTTGCCTACCAGGCCACCATCGATTTGGTGTACTACGTGCTGTTCGTGCTCAATGAATTGAAAATCAACCCCGCTGAACTCGACGGGCAAGCCTGGGGCCAAATCACGCCCGATGGCGAAGTTCACCGCGAACTGGCGGGCTACCTGCCCCGGCTCCGCGTCGGTGAGGTGCCAGTGTCCGTTGAACCGGGCGGAGCCTTCGCCGACGTTCCCCTCAGCCAATACGCCAACCTACTCCGGTTATTGAGTGATTGAGGGAGGGAGTGATTGAGTGAGGAGGAAATGCACCCGCCTTTTTTTACTCCCTCAATCACTCCCTTACCGCAGCGGCGGACCGCTCAATCATTCCCTCACTCAATAACTCAATCACTCAATAATTCATGTCCCGCATCGCGCTTTTTCCCGGCTCGTTCGACCCGTTTACCAAAGGCCACGAAGACATCGTGCGCCGGGGGCTGGTGTTGTTCGACGAAATCATCATCGGCATCGGCAACAACACCCGCAAGCAACGGTATTTTTCCCTGGAAACGATGGTGGGATACATCGAAGAAACCTTCGTCGGTTGCCCCGTGCGGGTGGTGTCCTACGACGACCTCACCGCCCACGTGGCCCGCGACTGCGGGGCCGGGTACCTCCTGCGGGGCCTGCGCAACACGACCGATTTCGAGTACGAAAACAGCATCGCCCAGGTAAACCGCCACCTGGTGGAGGGTTTGGAAACCGTTTTCCTGATTTGTTCACCCGAACTGGCCCCCATCTCCTCGACCATCATCCGCGACCTGCACCGCTACGGGGCCAACGTCGATGAATTCCTCCCCTACACCCTGCGGGAACCATCCCCCGCGAACTGAGGTGCGGCTCATTCTCACCAATCCCTGGCGAGTTCATCCAGCGAACGCCCGTCGGAAAGTCCATTTCGGAAGTAGTCGATGGCTCCGTTGAGAAAGTCCATTCGTTCCACCAGGGTGGCTTCGTTTTCCGATTCCCAAAATTCAGCTTCGTCCGTCACCCACAAATCGGGGATGTATTTCCGCTTCAGGTAGCGCAGCAGGCGGATCATCTGAATGTGAACGGCTGGCCCGGCAAACTGGGTTTTGCCCCACAAATGCGGGGTGCCGTTTTCTCCGAAAAACGGAATCTGGAGCAAAATCCGGGTCGGGTAATCGAGGAAGCCTTCGGCGTTGAACGTAAAAAAAAACGTCTCGGAATCGGGATGGGGATGGATGGAAACGCCCTTCAACCCGGAATTTCCCACGACCCGGCGGTGTTCGCCATCGTTGCTCATGCGGAGCGTGACGGGTTCCTCCCAGGAATGGTCGAAAACCTGCGTCTCCCAGTCCATCGACCGCCCGATGTCGGCGAGTTCTTCGGTAAATTCCCGGATGCGGCCCGGTTCGGCCAGGCGGCCGCCGTAGTGAATGGTGATGCCCATGAGGAAGGGGGATTGGGAGATACTGGATGGATGTTGGATACAGGATATTGGATGCTGGATTCTTGAAAAATCAGATGTTGGAGCGGTTAGCGTCTTTATTTTTTTTGACCAGCAAAGGGGTCATGCGCTTCGACTTCGCTCAGCGTGACTCCTTTGCTTCCTGTATCTTCTTCTCTTTCAGTATCTTGTCTTTCATCCAGTATCCAACATCTATCCAGCATCCAGCATCACCCCGCCACCCGCTCGCTTTTCCACAGGCAATCGAACACGTACCGGATCGAACTGTACGAATCGACCAGGGCGTTTTGCACTTCTTTCTTGTCGAGCCAGGCCAGGCGTTCGATTTGTTCTTCCCACTGCGGGGCCATCCGCGAGTCGTCGAGGCAGGTCATGCGGTACCACTTGGTGCGCTTGAGCACGTTGTTGCCGTTGTGGGTGTAGGTGTGCCAGGTGGTGCAGATTTTCGGCCCCAGTTCTACCTCCACGCCGGTTTCTTCCACGACTTCCCGCACGGCGGCGGCGCGTGATTTTTCGTCGGGGTCGAGTTTGCCTTTCGGTAAATCCCAGCGTTTGAGGCGGTACATCAGCAGCATCCGGTCACCGTCGAACACCACGCCCCCGGCAGCTTTCACCACCCGGAAGTGGCTTTTCATCTCGACCTCCGCTTCTTTTTTATCGGCCACGCTCAGCGTCAGCGACTGCACCACGTCGGCCTCCGGGCCGAGCATCAGCGCGAGGGTACGGGTGACGGTCGCCGGGCTGGCGTTGAGAATCAAGGCGTGACCCCGCAAGGCGGCGGGCCGGATGGATTCCAGCCGGGCGTCGAGTACCACGTCGTAGTCATGTTTCTGACGCAACAGGTCGGCCCGGTCGGCGTCGGTCAGGCGAAAAGGCCGGTCGTTGATGAAAATGGTCATGGGAAGGGGAAGTGGTTTTTGGTTTACGGTTTACAGTTTTTGGTTTAACAGCAACAATGAACCGTAAACCAAAAACCATAAACCAAAAACCACGTAGCGTTGGCAAAAATAACCCATCTCCGGCCTCCTTTGCAATTTCGTGCGTAGTTTTGCCGCATGAACGCCAACCCCACCGTTGCCCGGCAAATCGCCCGGATGTTGCTGGAAATCAAGGCCATCCGCCTCAGTCCCGACCAGCCTTTCAAGTGGAGTTCGGGCTGGAATTCGCCGATTTACTGCGATAATCGCCTGGCTCTTTCTTACCCCGACGTCCGCACGTTCATCAAACACGCCCTGAGCGCGGCAGTCGTGGCGGCCTACCCCGACGTGGAAGCCATCGCGGGCGTGGCCACGGCGGGCATCCCGCAGGGCGTGCTGGTGGCCGACGAAATCGGCCTGCCCTTCATTTACGTGCGTCCCGAAGCCAAAAAACACGGCCTCAACAACCAGATTGAAGGCAAGGTGGAAATCGGGCAGCGGGTGGTGATCATCGAAGACCTCGTTTCGACGGGCGGCTCCTCGCTCCGCGCCGCCGATGCCCTGCGCGAGGCCGAAGCCCACATTCTGGGCATGGTGGCCATTTTCACCTACGGATTCGACACCGCCGAACGAAATTTTGAAGAAAAGAACATCACCCTCCACTGCCTGAGCGATTACGCCGCCCTGCTCGAAGAAGCCGCCCACCTCGACTACATCCAGCCAAACCAACTCGAAACCCTGGCCCAGTGGCGCAACGATCCGGCGGGGTGGGGAGTTTAGGCAATCAGTCGATAGGCAACAGTCGATAGTCGTTAGAAAATGCGAGACTGGTGACTATCGACTGTCAACTATCGACTAAAAATGCACATCGCCGTCATCGGCGCGACGGGGCTGCTGGGCAAGCCCGTCACGCAGGAACTCATCCGGGCGGGTTTTCAGGTCACGATCCTGGCCCGCCATCCCGAAACGGCCCGCGCCCTGTTTCCAATGGCCCGCATCGGGCAGGCCGACCTGCGCAACACGGACAGCCTCGTGGCGGGGCTGCGCGGGCAGGAGGCGGTGTACCTGAGTTTGTCGGTGTTGCAGGATGAAAAAGAGTCGGATTTTCACACCGAAGCCGAGGGCCTCGACCACCTCCTGACCGCCGCCCGGCAGGCGGGCGTGCAGCGAATCGGCTACCTGTCGAGTATCGTGATGCGGTACCAGGGTCTGAATGGCTTTCGCTGGTGGGTGTTCGACGTGAAGCACGACGCCGTACGCAAACTCAAGGCGTCGGGAATCCCAAGTCTGATTTTCTACCCCAGTACGTTCATGGAAACGTTTTTTCAGCAAATTCAGGGCCGGTGGCTGACTCTGGCCGGAAAATCGGACGTGAAACTCGGCTTCATCGCCGCCGCCGACTACGGCAAGCAGGTGGCGGCGGCTTTTCAGCGCACGCCCGTCGGGCAAAGCCGTGAGTACGCCGTGCAGGGGCCGGAGCAACTGACCTACGCCGACGCCGCCCGGATTTTCGTCGAAAATTACTCCAAAAAAAAGCTGTCGGTTGCCACTGCCCCGCTGGGCTTGTTAAAATTCCTGGGCGCATTCAGCCGTAAACTGGCCTACGGCGCCCACATCCTCGAAGCCCTCAACCATTACCCCGAACGCTTCGAATCCGACCGCACCTGGGCCGACCTCGGACGGCCCGAAACGACGGTGGGAGAGTTTGCAAAACGGAGTGATGAAGGGTGAAATGTGATTTAAAAATTCACAACTCACCCTTCACAATTTCACTTGCAATAGGTTTCTACCAATTCCCTCGCCGCCGCCTCACCCAGGCCCAGCGCCTGGTGCCAGTCTTCGCAGGCGGCTACTTCCTTTTTTTGTTCCAACCGCGCCAGCCCCCGTGCCAGGTAGGCCCGTACGAAGCGGGGGTCGAGTAACAAGGCCCGGTCGAGATGCCGTTCGGCTTCGTCGGGGCGACCGGTTTTCAGGCAAATCAGGCCTAGATCGAGGCGCAGGTCGGGGTCCGAATCGTTGGGTGCGTAGCGTAAGGCGGCTTTCAAATCCTGGTAAACCAGTTGTTCGCTCCCCACGCGCTGGCGCAGCAACTCCCCACGTAGCCGGTAAGCCGGGGCCTGATCGGGCTGGTGAAAAATGGCTTCGCTGAGTTGAATCAGCGCCTCGGTGGTATCGCCCTCGGCCAGCAAGCGGTTCGCCGCTTGCCATTCGAGCACCCCGTGCCAGCGATCGATGGGTTCTTTGGCCAAAACCAGCAAACTTAAAAAAACGGCGAGAATCAAGCCCCAACGACCCCAGAGTCGCCACTCGGCGGCATTCGGTGCCTGGTAGGCGGGTCGTAAGGGCGAGTACCCCCCCGGTGGCGGCGGGCGGCGCGGCTCCCGACGCGGACGCGGCGTGGGTGGCGTTTCGCCGAAGGCGGCGTAAAATCGAATCACGTCGTAGCGGGCGCGGCGTTCGGGATCGCCGAGGGTTTGGTAGGCTTCGTTGAGGGTCTTGAACTGCGCCTCGGCGGCGGCATCGCCCCCGTTCCGGTCGGGGTGCCAGCGCAGGGCCAACCGCCGGAAGGCCGCCTTGATTTCGGCCTCGCTGGCCGTCGGCGCTACGCCGAGCAGTTGGTAGTAGTCGGGCAAGGGAATAATGGTGAAGGGTGAGTTGTGAATTGTAACCTAAAATTCGCCATTCACAACGTACCAAACACGATTTGTGAGTTTCGAGGGGTGACTTGTGATTCACAACTCAGCTTCCACAACTCACGTATTCTACTCCAACGCGTACCGCTTCCCCGGCAAGGTGCGGACGAGGCCCTGAAATTCGAGGTTGAGCAGCAGCGAAGAAAGTTGGCTCATGGGCAGGCTGGTTTTCCAGGCCAGATCATCGACATGGATTTCTCCACTCTGGTGGAGCAGGGCCAGCACCTGGCTTTCGTCGTTCGTAAACTGCGAAAAATCAAGTTGAATCGCGGCGGTGGGGACGGGTACTTTTCCCTCGCCGTCCCAGCCCAGGGCGTCCACCAGCGAATCGGGACCGGTGTAAATCAGCGCCTTGTTGCGCCGGATGAGTTCGTTGCAGCCTTCGGAGGTAGGGCGGCGCAAATCGCCCGGCACGGCCAGCACGTCGCGGTGGTAGTTGTTAGCGTACTCGGCGGTGATGAGGCCCCCGCCTTTTTTAGCCGATTCGACCACGATCGTTGCGTCGGCCAGCCCGGCGATGATGCGGTTGCGGGCGGCGAAATAGCGTGGGTCGGGCTGGGTGCCGAAAGGATGCTCGGTGAGCAAGCCGCCCGTTTCCAGCATCTGCTTCGCGATTTTGGCGTGGCTGGCGGGGTAAATCACGTCCGGCCCGCTCGCCATCACGCCCACCGTCGGCAGGCCCAGCCGCAGGGCCGCCCGGTGCGCGGCCACGTCGATGCCGAAGGCCAGCCCGCTCACGATGAGCGGGTTGTAAGATTGGAGGCTTTCCACGATTTCTTCCGAAATCCGTTTGCCGTACTCCGTCGCCTGTCGGGTGCCGACCAGCGCCACGGTGCGGGCGGCGTTGAGGTCGGCGGGACCCTGGGCGAAGAGCAGCGCCGGGGCGTCGTACAGGCGGCGGAGGCGGTCGGGGTAGTCGGGTTCGGTGTAAAACAAAATCCGGGTGCCTTCGCGGGCGGCGCGCACCAACACCCGGTCGGCTTCGGGCAGGGCCGTTTTGCGCACCACCGCCTGGGCCAGCCCCGGCCCAATGCCGCGCACGTGGGCCAGTTTGCCGGGTCGGGCGGCGAGCACGGCCGCCGCCGAGCCGAAGGCCGCCACCAAATGCCGCAACAGCACGTCGCCCACGCCGGGCGTGAGGCGCAGGGCGAGTTGGGCCAGTTTTTCGTCGGAGAGGGTCATCGTGCGGGTGGGGTGTCGAGGGGATTTGTTCGTTACGAACCTATTAAACTTTCGTTAAATCGACGCCCGAAATGCCAACAAATTCGTAACCGGTCTTTCACACTGGGGTAACACGGGAAGCGGTTTTTTGTGGAAAATTTCTCAAAAAACCCTTCCCAGGTTCTCCATGAATAAACTTCCCGTTTTCTCTGCGCTCTCGCTCGCGGCCCTGTTGGTGATTGCCGCCTGTAAAAATGAAGAAGATGGCCCCGTCATCCCCAGCACCGACGTGGTGCTGAAAAGCCACTCGGTCACGCCGGTGTTGTTGAAAACCCAACCCGGCTTCGAGGCGGTGCAGACCTACGCGCTGATTTCGTCCGACGACTCGCTCGCGGCCTCGCCCAGCTACCGCCTCGGCGGCGCCGTTGACGGGTCAGGGCTTTTGAAAAACGCCGACGGCACGTTTACGCTGCTGGTCAACAACGAAGACAATTTCGCCGTTTCGCGCATCACGCTCGACAAAACCTTCAAACCCACCAAAGGCGACTACCTGCTCAACTCCGACGGGGGCCAGTGGCGACTGTGTTCGGCCACGCTCGCCACACCGGAGGAACACGGCTTCGGGCCGATGTACCTCACCTGCGGGGAATCGAGTGCCGAATCGATGATTCACGCCATCAACCCGCTCGACCCGGCCACCAGCAACGGTACCTCGCGGGCCAAACCCAGCCTGGGCCACCAAAACGCGGAGCAAGCCCTGCCCCTGCCCAAAACGGCGTACAGCGGCAAAACGGTCATCGTGGTGGGCGACGACGACTCCGGGGCCAACGGCGGTCAGGTGTTTTTGTACGTTGCCAATACCGTCGGCGACCTCGACAATGGCAGTTACTACGTGCTGCGCCGCAAAGACCTGAATCAGCGCGAAAAGGACATCGTGCTGGGCCAGAAGTACGACGTGGAATTTGTGAAAGTGGCCCCCGACGGTACGCCGCTGGCTTCGATGACGGGTGCCCAGCAGAATACCCGCGTGGATACCGACCTGAAATCCGTCAAGTTTGGCCGGGTGGAAGACGTGGACTACCGCAAGGACGGCGTGGGCCGGGAGTTGTATTTCAACGTAACGGGGCAGCCCTTCGATGGCGTGAACGCCGACAACGCCCGCACCAAATACGGACGGGTGTACCGCCTCAACCTCGACGCCAGCGACCCGTTGAAGGGTCAGCTTGAGGTCTTGCTCGATGGCGACGACCGCAGTGGAAAGGCCAAACTGTTCCAGGACGTGGACAACATCTGCGTGACGAAAAATTTTGTGTACACTGCCGAAGACCCCAACGGCTACGGCGACGAAACCCACGATAGCTACCTGTATCAGTACAACATCGCCACGGGCGAATTGAAAGTCGTTACGGAACTCGACCACCGCCGTACCGCCGCTGACGCGGCCAAGTACAACGTGGGCGGAAGTTCCAAATTCGGCACCTGGGAGTACGGTTCGCTGGTGGACATTTCGGCGCAGACGGGTATCGACGACACGTTTATGCTCATGCTCCAACCCCACACCTGGACGGGCAAAAAATACCTCGGTGTGGACGGCGGCGTGAAGCGCAGCCAGGAATCGACCTCCGACAAATCCAACCAGCAGGCCAGCCAGATTTTGATTCTCAAAGGCTTGCCTCGGTAAGTCAACTTTTTCACTTTCAATTGCTTAAATTCCTGCTGGGGTCGGCCCGGCAGGAATTCTTGCATCCGGTTTTTCCTTGAAAACGTACCTGAAAATTGCCCTTCCTGCGTTGGTGCTGGCGGGTGTCGCGCTGGGTTTCTGCCGGTGGCGGAAACCCAATCCTTCGGCGGCAGACATCGTAAAAGTCCGGTTTCAACGCGACCTCGTTCCCCTCGATTCGGCGGTGGCTCGTCTGCTGCGCTCGGCGGAGGGCGGGGCGCAACCGACCCGGTTGCAGGCGGAGTTTCGCGCTGCCCGGCTGGCTTACAAGCAAGTGGAGTGGCTGGCGGATTATTATTTTCCGGAAACGGCCAAGTCGCTCAACGGCCCGGCTATTCCTGAATTTGAAGCAGAGGATTCCAAAACGTTGGCCCCCGAAGGCTTTCAGGTGGTCGAAGAATTTTTGTTTCCGACTTGCGACCCCGCCACCCGCGCCGAGTTGGTCCAGGCCTTGAAGCTCCTGCATTCCAACGTCGGGCGGTTACGAACGGTATCGGAAACCCTCGTGCTGACCGACGCGCACGTGTTCGACGCCGCCCGGCTGGAAGTGGTGCGCGTCATCACCCTGGGCGTCACGGGCTTCGACTCGCCCGCTGCGTTGCACTCCCTGCCCGAAGGCAAGGTGGCTCTGCGTTCGCTCCGCGAGAATCTGACCGGCTACGAAACCCGGCTGAGGAAAGCCAACCCCGCGCTGGCGAGCCACATGGCGACCTTGTTTCAGAAAGCAGAAATCGCCCTGACCGGTCCGTTCAATACCTTCGACCGCCTCCGTTTTTTAACGAATGTCGCCAACCCGCTCAGCGCAACCCTGCTCGACGCGCAACGGACGCTGGGCATTCAACCCTTCACCGAATCGCGGGGCCTCCGGGCCAACGCCCGCAGCCCCTTCGAGGCCGGGGCTTTCGACCCCGAACACTACCTGGCCCTCACCGAGTACCGCACGACCCCGGCGCGGGTGGCGCTGGGCCAGCGGCTGTTTCAGGACCCGGTGCTATCGGGCAACGGGCAACGGAGTTGCGCCTCTTGCCACCAGCCAGCGCGGGCCTTCACCGACGGGCAGCCGACCAGCGCGCCCCTCACCGGCGGTGCCCAACGCCGCAACGCCCCGACCTTGCTCAACGTCGCCCTCCAACGCGGCCTGTTTTATGACGCGCGGGTTGCATACCTCGAAGACCAGGCCACCGACGTAATCGGCAACCGGGCCGAAATGCACGGTTCGCTGGCGCGGGCCGTGGCGACGCTTCGGCAGCAACCTGCCTACGCCGATTCGTTCCGCCGGGCCTACCGCGATGGGGTCAGCGACCTCAACATCCGCAACGCCCTGGCCGCCTACGAACGATCGCTGGTGCGCCTCGACAGCCGCTTCGACCGGTATCTGAGGGGCAACCGCCGCGCGTTGAACGACGTTGAAAAACACGGTTTCAATCTTTTTGCAGGAAAAGCCAGGTGCGCCACCTGCCATTTTCTGCCCCTGACGAACGGACTGGTGCCGCCATTTTTTGAAAAATCGGAAAGCGAAGTGCTGGGCGTACCAACCAACCCCAACTGGAATCAGGCCCGCCTTGACCCGGATTTGGGGCGTTTCAATGCCACGAAAGCCGAAATTCACCGCCACGCCTTCAAAACTCCCACCGTCCGCAACGTCGCCCGCACCGCCCCGTATATGCACAACGGGGCCTTCAAGACACTGGAAGAAGTCGTGGAGTTTTACAACCGGGGCGGTGGCCGGGGGCTGGGGTTCGACCTACTCAACCAAACCCTGCCCGAAGACCGGCTCAATTTGTCTGAAAACGAAAAAAAGGCCCTGGTGGCCTTTCTAAACGCGCTGACGGACGAAAATTAGAGGTGAGAGGATAGAGTAGCGAATAGAACGGCCTTTCGCTATGCTCTGTCCTCTCTGCGCTAGATTCCGTCTTTGTTCAACTGATTGATCAGCACCACTTTGGAAATGCCGGTGAGGTTGTGGGGCAGGGAGAGCCAGGAAAGGCAGATGACTCCGGCGAGTTCGACCATTTTTTCAAAGGTCGAGGGCTTTTGAAAGTAGGAACTGGCACCCAGTTGGTAGGCCAGCGTCACCATGTCGGGCGAGCCGGAGGTACTCAGCATGGCGCAGGGAATGGATTTCATCCGGGAGTGTGATTTGATGCGCTCCAGGGCCTGGAGGCCGTTCATGCGGGGCATATTGATGTCGAGCAAAATCAGCGAGGGCCAGGTTCCGCGCCCTTCGCTGATGCCCACGAGGTAGTCGATGAGTTCGACCCCGTCATTGACGAAGTGTAAGGGTACATCGCCCGCTTTTTCTTCAAAAGCTTCGCTCAACAGAAGGCGGTCGTCGGGATCGTCCTCGGCAACCAACACAAATTTCCGTTGCAGTTTCATGGCGTTAATGGTTGAGGCGGACCTTAGGCAGACAAGGCGTTACTCCGCTTTGAACAAGGAGGACTGACGAATTGCAGAAAGTAAAAATAACGGTTTTTGTGGAATCAAACTGGCTGCAATCGAAGATTTTACAAAAAATGATTCAACAAACCACGCGGGTGAAGACCAACTTTGTTTGACAGAATTCCAGATTTTATTCAACAATACTCCAGTTTATACGTGGTTCTTTTTGGCAGAACCCCCGGTGTGGAAGTTTTCCTGTGATCTGTCAACGCCAAAACACGTCACAAAAATTTTAGCGGATTGGCCCCCAACTTTCGGCGCTTACCTTTACGGAATGAACCGCAATCTGACTGACGGCCTCAATTTTCTCGGCAAGCTCACCGCCCGGCGTGCCTGGAATGGCCTCAACGTAGTGGGTAGTTACGCCTGGTCGAAACTCACCCGCCGGGCGGTACAGCGGGGTTTGCCCATCGCGCTGTCGTTCGAGCCGACGACCTCCTGCAACCTCCGCTGCCCCGAATGCCCCAGCGGCCTGCGCTCCTTCACCCGCCCGACCGGGATGCTCGAAGACGACCTCTTCAACCGCACGATGGACGAACTCGGCGACACGCTGCTTTACCTGATTTTTTACTTCCAGGGTGAGCCGTATTTGCACCCCAAATTTCTGGACATGGTGCAGTACGCCAGCCGGAAGGGCATCTACACCGCCACCAGCACCAACGCCCACTACCTCACCGACAGCGCCGCCCGCCGCACCGTGGAAAGCGGCCTCGACCGGCTCATCATCTCCATCGACGGCACCACCCAGGACGTGTACCAGCAATACCGCGTGGGTGGCAAACTGCACAAAGTAATCGAGGGCACGAAGGCCGTGCTGAAGTGGAAAAAGGAGTTGAAATCGAAGACGCCCCACGTGGTGTTCCAGTTTCTGGTGGTAAGGCCCAACGAGCACCAAATCGACGACGTGAAAAAACTGGCCGCTGAATTGGGCGTGGACGAAGTGGGCCTGAAAACCGCCCAGATTTACGACTACGAAGGCGGCGACCCGCTCATTCCAACCATCGACCGCTACAGCCGCTACGCCCAGAAAACCGATGGAACGTACCAAATCAAAAACCGCCTTCTCGACCATTGCTGGAAAATGTGGCATTCCTGCGTGATCACCTGGGACGGCCTGGTGGTGCCTTGCTGCTTCGACAAAGACGCCGAACACCGGCTGGGTGATTTAAAAACCCAATCCTTCAAAAATCTGTGGTTCTCGGAACCGTACCAGCAGTTCCGGGCTTCGCTGATTCGCTCGCGTTCCGAAATCGAGATGTGTAAAAACTGCACCGAAGGCACCCAGGTGTGGGGCTAGGGTCATAATTGGTGAGTGGTGAGATGGTGAATTGTGAATTTTTGAATCCCCAATTCACAATTCACAATTCACATTTCCCTTTTCCGTGAAACGCCTTTTTTTTTGTGAAACGTAACCTTGAAAATCGCCCGCAATGGCGGATATTTGACCTCCCGTAACCCAAGCCAACCTCATGGGCAAAGTCATCGCCATCGCCAACCAAAAGGGCGGCGTCGGAAAAACGACCACCACCATCAACCTCGCCGCCAGTCTGGCCGCCCTCGAATTCAGAACCCTCATCGTGGATGCCGACCCCCAGGCCAACTCCACCTCCGGGCTGGGCTACAACCCCAAAGAAATTGAAAACAGCATCTACGAATGCATGGTCGACGGCGTTCGCGCCAGCGACATCATCATGCACACCGATATGCCCAACCTCGACGTGATTCCTTCGCACATCGACCTGGTGGGGGCTGAAATCGAGATGATTAACCTTAAAAGCCGGGAGGAAAAAATGAAGGAGGCCCTGGTGGAGGTGCGCGAAGAATACGATTTCATCATCGTCGATTGTTCGCCCTCGCTGGGTTTGATCACCATCAACAGCCTCACCGCCGCCGACTCGGTCATCATCCCGGTGCAGTGTGAGTATTTCGCCCTCGAAGGGCTGGGCAAACTGCTCAACACGATCAAGATCATCCAGTCGCGGCTCAACACGGCCCTCACCATCGAGGGCATCCTGCTGACGATGTACGACCTGCGCGTGCGCCTGAGCAACCAGGTGGTGGGCGAGGTGACGGCCCACTTCCAGAACATGGTGTTCAACACCATCATCCCGCGCAACATCCGGCTTTCGGAAGCGCCCAGTTTCGGCGTCCCCGCCATTGCCCACGACGTGGACTCGAAGGGAGCCATCAGCTACCTCAACCTGGCCCGCGAGATTCTGGCCAAGAATGGCTACGTGGCCCAAGAGTAAGGGGTTTGAGGGTTTGAAAGGTTTGAGGGTTTGAGGTGTCAAACCATCAAACCTCTTAAACCTTCAAACTCTCGACTATACCTTTCAACCGAAAAACCGTACCCTACTTTGGAACTCAACACCAATAAAAAACGCGTGGGCCTGGGCCGGGGGCTGGGTGCCCTCTTGCAGGATAGCGAATCGACCAACCGTCCCGCCAAGCCGAATCCGCTGGAAATGATCAGTTCGATGAACGACATCAACGTCAATTTCATCGAAACCAACCCCTTCCAGCCCCGGGCGCACTTCGACGAGGAGGCCCTCAACGAACTGGCCGATTCGATCCGGACGCAGGGCATCATTCAGCCCATCACCGTCCGGCAGTTGGGCCGCGACCATTACCAATTGATTTCGGGCGAACGCCGCCTCCAGGCCTCCAAGCGGGCGGGCTTGTCGCATATTCCGGCCTACGTCCGCACCGCCGACGACCAGCAGATGCTGGAAATGGCGCTGATCGAAAACATTCAGCGCGAAAACCTCAACGCCATCGAAATCGCCCTGAGCTACCAGCGGCTCATCACCGAGTGCAGCCTGAAGCAGGAAGAACTCGGTGACCGGGTGGGCAAAAACCGCACGACGGTCAACAACTACATCCGCCTGCTCAAACTCCCGCCGGTGATTCAGGCTGCCCTGCGCGACAACAAAATCTCGATGGGCCACGCCCGCGCCATCATCAACGTCGACAACGTGGACGTGCAGTTGAGTTTGTTCAAGAAAATCGTGGAGGAAGACTGGTCGGTACGCCGCGTGGAAGACGCCGTCCGGGAGTTGCAAACCAGCGATGCAACCGTGCCGTTGGCCCGGAAAACCCAGACGCTGAAGCAGGAAATGCGCACGCTGCAATTCAAACTCTCCTCGCACTTCGGCTCGAAAATCAGCATCAAAGCCGACGACCGCAACAAGGGCGAGATCAAAATTCCGTTTACTTCCCAGGACGACCTCGACCGAATTCTGGAAGTACTCAAATTCTGACCTTGTGGAACGGCTCACGGAGTCGTTCGTGCCGTATGCGAAGTTTTTTTCTGACGACCTGCCTGCTGCCCCTGCTGACGACGGCCCTGGCCCAAAAACCGGTATCACCTGCCGATTCGAGTCGGCTGCGGGCGGGTGTAGCCGACTCGCTCCGCGTCAGTCCACGCCGTGCTGCTACCCTCATCGACAGCTTGAAGCCAACTTTTCAGCCGCGCGGCGGACCGTTCAAAATTATCCCCCGCAAGGCCACGATTCGTTCGCTGATTCTGCCGGGTCTGGGGCAGGCGTACATCAAGCAGTACTGGCCCATTCCGATTATTTACGCGGGTTTCGGGGCGCTGGGGTATTCGATTTACTGGAACCAGACCCGCTACAAAATCCTGCTCGATGCCTACGCCCGGCTCATCCCCGAACGCTACGGTAGCCCGGCCATCCCCGCTGACCCAACGACAAACCCACCCACGCCCGCCGTGCCTGCCGTAGCTCCCAACCCGGCGGCCACGGTTAAATTTAGTATCGGTGGCAGAGAATACGTTCTCGAAGAAACCCGGGTGATTTTGAACAAAAACAACTACCGCCGCCAGCGCGACCTCACCTACATCGGCATCGGCGCGCTCTGGGCCTTGAACATCCTCCAGGCCAACGTATCGGCCCACCTGAAAACCTTCGACGAATCGGACAGCATCTCCTGGCGCGTCACGCCCGGCGGCGGCAACCAATTCACCCACGCCCCCCTGGGAGCCACGTTTACCCTTAATTTTTCGTCAAAACTGGCAAAACAATGAGTGAATGAAGGAATGAGAGAATGAATGAATAAAACTGGTGCAGTCCTGTCTATTCACTCATTCACTCATTCACTCATTCACTCATTCACTCATTAAAAAATGAAAGTGCTCCTCCTCGGTTACGGCAAAATGGGCCGGGTCATCGAAGGCATCGCCCTGGAGCGCGGCCATGACATCGTGGCCCGCGTGGACGAGAAAAACCGCGCCGAACTGACCGGTTTCAGCCCCGATACGGTGGACGTGGTCATCGAATTCAGCCACCCCGAGGCGGCCGTGGAAAATCTCCGCGACTGCCTCACGCTGGGCTTGCCCGTGGTGTGCGGCACGACGGGTTGGCTGGAGCACCGCCCCGAAATCGAGGCGCTGTGCCGGGAGAAAGGCGGTGCGTTTTTCTACGCCTCCAATTACAGCATCGGTGTCAACCTGTTTTTCCGACTCAACCGCAGCCTGGCCCGGCTCATGGCCCAGCAGCCACAGTACCGGGCGGGGCTGACCGAAACCCACCACATTCACAAAAAAGATGCTCCCAGCGGCACCGCCCTCACGCTGGCCGAGGACCTGCTGGCCGAAGTGCCCCGCTACGAAACCTGGGTGCTCGGCGCGGGAAGCGACGAATCGGAGTTACCCATCGTGGCCCTGCGCGAAGGCGAAGTGCCCGGCACCCACGCCGTAAAATACAGCTCAGGCCAGGACGACCTCGAAATCATCCACACCGCCCACAGCCGCGAAGGCTTCGCCCTGGGGGCCGTCATCGCCGCCGAGTGGTTGGTGGGGAAACAGGGTGTTTTCGGGATGAATGAGCTACTGGGGGAAACGGCCTGAGTCCGTAAGCTAAAGCAAACGGCGCGAACTGCTTAACATCACCACCTGACCCACCACCCATAAAAAACTCCACGCTTGCCGCGTTACCTTTGTGTTCTTTGCATTTAAATCGTACTTCGTAAATCGTACCTCGTAAATCAGCATGGCTCAGGACGTAAAAACCTCCGTTCCCACCGAACGCCCCCGCAAGAAAAAATCCGCCGCCCGCGACTGGCTCGACTCCGTCGTGTTTGCCGTGGTGGCGGCCACGCTCATCCGCTGGCTGTTTTTTGAAGCCTTCACCATCCCCACGCCCTCGATGGAAGGCAGCTTGCTGGTGGGCGATTTTCTGTTTGTGAGCAAACTCCACTACGGCACCCGCACGCCCAAAACACCCCTGCAAGTGCCCCTCACCCACCAGACGATTTGGGGCACCGAAATCCCCTCCTACACCGATCTGGTTCAACTGCCGCAGTTGCGTCTGCCCGGTTTTTCGTCGGTGAAAAGCGGCGATGTGGTGGTGTTCAACGTGCCCCTCGAACACCCCGGCATGATTGCCAAGTATGGTGATGTGGTGCCTAATTTAAAGCCCCACCCCGTTGATTTGCGCACCAACTACATCAAACGCTGCATTGGCGTCCCCGGCAATCAGGTCGAAGTGCGCGGCGCGCAGGTGTACCTCGATGGTAAACCGATGGCTAACCCGGTGGGGATGCAGCGGGAGTGGTTTATCAAAACCAACAGCGTCATTTCGGAGAAGGTCTTCGCCAAATTTGGCGTGCCCACCTATGCGTTTTCTCCCTGGGAAAACAACACCAACGATACCATCGCCACCAACGACGAGCGTGGCTACCGCGTGTCGGCCCCCGACGCGGTCATCGAGGAATTCAAAAAATCGGATTTCGTGAGCGGCGTGGAAGAACTAAAGGAAACGAAAGGCAACGAAGGCGACCAAGGGCGGCTGTTTCCCCGCAGCCCGCTGTTTGGAGCCTGGAACGTCGATAATTTTGGTCCGGTGAAGGTACCCGGCAAGGGACAAATCATCCAACTCACCGCCGCCAACATTGCGTTGTACCGCGATGTCATCGAGTTTTTCGATGGCAACGAGAAAGTGGAAATTACCGATGCCGGGGTGAAAATCAACGGCGAAGGCGTGACGAGCTACACCTTCAAGCAGGATTACTACTTCATGATGGGCGACAACCGCCACAATTCCGCCGACTCGCGCTACTGGGGTTTCGTCCCCGCCGACCACGTGGTGGGTAAGGCGGTATTCATCTGGATGAGCATCGACTCGGAGGGCGGCTTGCTGAACAAGGTGCGCTGGAAGCGGCTTTTTTCGCTGGTGGATTAAATGGTAGCTACGGACTTTAGTCCGTAGACCGGCTCGGCTTTGACTGAGGCAGTAACGGCCTATGGACTAAAGTCCGTAGCTACCACTCAATTTCTCGTTGCCCCCTCCCCTTCAAATACGCATTAGCCTGGCTAAAGTGCTTGTTGCCAAACCAACCGCCCCACTGCGCGGCCATTGGCGAGGGGTGTTTCGATTTCAGAATCAAGTGTTTGGAGTCGTCGATGACGGCTCCTTTTTTTTGCGCGTAGGCTCCCCAGAGCAGAAAAACCACGCCTTCTTTTTCGGCGGAAACGTGTTGAATCACGGCATCGGTGAAGGTTTCCCAACCCTTGTTCTGGTGCGAACCGGCCACGCTGGCTCGCACGGTGAGGGTGGAATTGAGCAGCAACACGCCCTGGTCGGCCCAGCGTTCGAGGTTACCTGATTTGGGCAGGGGCTGGTCGAGGTCGTCTTTGATTTCCTTGAAAATATTGACCAGCGACGGCGGAATGGGCACGCCCTCGTTCACCGAAAATGCCAACCCGTTGGCCTGGCCGGGACCGTGGTAGGGGTCCTGACCCAGAATCACAACCTTCGTGTCCTCGAACGAGCAGTGGTTGAAGGCGTTGAAAATCAGTTTGCCGGGCGGGTACACTTTCTGGGTGGTGTATTCTTCTTTGACGAATTCGACCAGTTTTTGAAAATACGGTTTTACGAACTCATCCTGCAAACGGGTTTTCCAGGACTCGGCGATGTTGACGTTCATGCGAAGAGATTTTGCGAATGAGGCTGCGAAAAATAGACCGGAGCAGTCAAAAACCCATGCCCGTAAATTTTTCGGAACCCGGAATTGATTCATAAACTACCGACCTCTATTTTCGTTTAAACTTCGCCGCCCCGTTCCGACGTTTTTTTGCACCACCCAACTTCGATTGAATCATGATTACGGCCACCACCGAAGGCGTGAAAGTAAGTGTATTGACCGAATACCAGCCCCAGTATTCAAGTGCGGCGCAAACGCACTACGTTTTTACCTACCGGATTCGGATTGAAAACAACTCCGAAAACACGGTTCAACTCCTGCGTCGGCACTGGACCATTTTCGACTCCAACGGCACCATCCGCGAGGTCGAGGGGGAGGGCGTGGTGGGCCTGCAACCCGTGCTCGAACCCGGCGAAGCCCACGAGTACGTGTCGGGCTGCAACCTCAAAACCACGATGGGCAAAATGACCGGCACCTACCTCATGGAGCGAATTATCGACGGCAAACGCTTCCGGGTGGCCGTGCCCGAATTCACGATGGTGGTGCCGTATCGGTTGAATTGATTTCTAAAATTCTATTTTTTTCTGTCATCCTGGAAGGACCTTGTTGGATTACCGTTCCCATTTCAGGAAACTGAACGGTACCCCAACAAGGTCCTTCCAGGATGACAGCTTTTTTTTCGTATGCTCCTCCGCTTCCTCCGCTACCTGTTCCGCTCCACCAACGCCCACGGCATCCATTCCCCCTTCGTTTTTGAGCTGTACACGAAAATCATCCGCTCGAAAAGAATCGACCCGGCTTTCGCACAAATCGAAGATCTCCGCCAACGCCTGCTTGCCGACCGCCGAAAAATCAAAATCAAAGACTACGGAGCCGGCTCAAAAATCAACCCTAACCGCGAGCGCAGCCTGAGCGACATCGCCCGAAATTCCGAAAAACCCCGGCGCATCGCCCGGCTGCTGTTTCGCCTCGTTCGGCGGTTTAGCCCAAAAATTATTTTCGACCTGGGTACCTCCCTCGGCCTGACCACGCTCTACTTCGCCAAAGCCGCCCCCCAGGCCCGCATCGTCACCTTCGAAGGCTGCCCCGAAACGGCGGCCGTGGCCCAAACGAACTTCGAGGAAATGACGGCCAAAAACGTCGAGGTCATCGTCGGCAACATCGACGAAACCCTCGCTCCTGCCGTAGCTAAAGCCGACCGCATCGACTTCGCCTTTTTCGACGCCAACCACCGCTACGAACCCACCGTCCGCTACTTCGAGACCTGCCTCGAAAAAGCCCACGCCGACAGCCTCTTCGTCTTCGACGACATCCACTGGTCGCCGGAAATGGAAAAGGCCTGGAGATACCTCCAGGCCCACCCACGGGTCAGTCTGACCGTCGATTTATTCTTCATCGGCCTCGTTTTTTTCCGAAAAACCGGGCCAAAGCAACACTTCGTGTTGAGATTTTAGAAACAGGAGACAAGAAACAAGAAATGCTTTTCCTGTTTCCTGTCTCTTGTCTCTAAATCTCATTTCGCTACTTCCACATTCACCCGCCGTCCTTTGATGGAGTTGCCGTCGAGGGCGCGGAGGATGGTGGATTCGTGTTCTTTGGGAACGTCCACGAAGGTGTGCTTGTCGTACAGGTCGATGTGGCCGATAACCGAACCGGGCAGGCCGGTTTCGCCCGCGATGGCCCCCACGATGTGGCTCGGCGTGATGTGCGAGGCTTTGCCCATGTTGATGACCAACCGGCTCATGCCCGCTTCCCCGCCGCGTTTGAACTGCTGACCTTGCCGGTCGAAGCGGTCGCCGCCGGGGCGCGGTTCGAAGCCGCGATTGCCGCCGTAGCTGCTACTGCCGCCCCGGTTTCCGCTGCCGTAGCGGTCGTTGCCGCGCCCGCCGAAGCGGTCGCCGCCACTACCCCCGCGACGATCACCACCGCCAAAGCGGTCGTTGCCACCCCGACGGTCGCCGCCGAAACGACGGTCGTCGTCTTCCAAGTTCAGGTCGGCTCCTTCGCTTTTCTGCACGCCCATGTTCATTTTGGCCAGGGCCGAAACGACTTGTTCGGTCGAGAAGCCGGCGTGGTGCAGGTGGTCGAGTACGTCGCCGAACAGGCCGAGGTCTCCTTCTTCGATGACCGTTTGCACTTGCTCGATAAACCGGGCTTTTTTAATGCCGACGATGTCTTCGAACGTGGGGATGACGCCCTTGTTGATGGTCACTTTCGTGTACGACTGAATGTCGCGCAGGCGGTAACGTTCGTTGCCCACCACCAGGGTGAAAGCCTTGCCCGATTTCCCGGCGCGGCCCGTCCGACCGATGCGGTGAACGTAGTATTCTTCGTCGAGCGGAATGTCGTAGTTGATGACGGCGTCCAGATCGTCCACGTCGATGCCGCGCGCGGCCACGTCGGTGGCGACCAGAATCGTGGTCACACCCTGGCGGAATTTGCTCATCACGTTGGTCCGCTGGCTCTGGCGCAAATCGCCGTGGATGCCCTCGGCCTGGTAGCCGCGCAGCAACATCGCCTCGACCACTTCGTCCACTTTTTTCTTCTGGTTGCAAAAAACCAGCACCTGGTTGAGTTGGTAAAAGTCGATGAGGCGGCACATCACTTCCATTTTGGCCTGGGGCCGCACCTGGTAGTAAAGCTGCTCGACGTTGTCGGCGGTGAGTTCGTTGCGCACCACTTTCACCAGCTTCGGGTCTTTCAGGTACCGCGAGGTCAGGGCCAGAATCGGCTTCGACATGGTGGCCGAGAAAAAGACCGTCTGCCGCTCGGCGGGGGTTTCGTCGAGAATGCTCTCGATGTCTTCGCGGAAACCCATGTCGAGCATTTCGTCGGCTTCGTCAAGCACGATGACTTGCAGCGCGTCGAGTTTCAGCGTGCCGCGTTCGATGTGGTCGATGACCCGGCCCGGCGTACCGATGATGATTTGCGCGCCGCGCTTGAGGTCACGAATTTGGCGTTCGATGCTGTCGCCGCCGTACACGGCGGAGGTAATCAGGCCGCGCTTGTGCTTGGCCAATTTTTTCATTTCTTCGGCCACTTGCAGGGCCAGTTCCCGCGTGGGGCAGAGGATGAGCGCCTGCACCATTTTGGCGGCGGGGTCCACGCGCTCGATGATGGGAATGCCGAAGGCGGCGGTTTTGCCCGTGCCCGTCTGGGCCTGACCGATTACATCGCGGCCCGCCAACAGGAAGGGAATCGCCTCGGCCTGGATGGGGGATGCCGTTTCAAAGCCCATGTCGGCGACGGCTTGTTGCACTTCCGGCGAAAGGGGAAGTTCGGAAAATTTAAGTTCTGTCATGTGATTTCGAGGCATCGCTCGAAGCCGAAAACACGCCGCAGCCCGCTCCTGCCCAACCGGAACGCACAGCCACAACCCGTTTCCCCGCCTACGCAGGGATGCCAATCTTGGTAAAAAAAGGTAAACTAGTGAGACCAACCGGTGCCAAACGTCCCCGAAGGGATTTCCCGGTGGCTGCTGATGAGTCAGACTCGGTGAAGAGTGCGAGGAACGTTCCGGCCAGCGGGAACGAATCAGAAGCGTGCGGGATTGGGTACCGTCTTATTTCGGGTGCAAAAGTAAGGAAATCTTTCTTAGCACCCAATCTGGAATTGTATTTTTTGCCGATAAGTTCGCGTTGGCTGCGAAATTTTGGGGGTAGAATTGAATTTTACCTTATCCTGTTTGACCTTTACACCACCACTTGTCATCCTGGAAGGACCCCGGCATGGAATGCTTGTCGGCCTACCGTTCCCCGTGCCGGAAAGAGTACGGTAGTCCAACAAGCATTCCATGCCGGGGTCCTTCCAGGATGACAAGTGTAGAAGTTGAAAACCTTGCATTCCGGCTCCCCTTCCCATGAAAAAAGCCCTCTTCATCGACCGCGACGGTACGATCATCATCGAGCCGCAGACTGATTTTCAAATCGACTCCCTCGAAAAACTGGAATTTTTGCCGAAAGTCATCTCGGCCCTGCGGAACATCGCGGAAGAAACCGATTACGAATTGGTGATGGTCACCAACCAAGACGGCCTGGGAACGGCGGTTTTCCCCGAAGAAACCTTCTGGCCCGCCCACGAGAAAATGCTGAAAATTTTGGGGGATGAGAACATCACGTTTACCAACGTCTGCATCGACCGGAGCTACCCGGAGGAGAACCTACCCACCCGCAAACCCGGCGTGGGGATGCTGCTCGACTACCTGAAGGGCGGCTACGATTTGGCGGCCAGCTACGTCATCGGCGACCGCACGACCGACGCGCAACTAGCCGTCAACCTCGGTGCGAAGGCGATTTTAATCAACCCACCCAACAAACCTTCGGAAGAACCGTCCCTCTCGCCCGAACAGGCGGTAGCCACGGCGCTGGTCACGGCGGATTGGGATGCGGTGTACGCGTTTCTGAAACTGCCGCCCCGCACGGCCCAGGTGGAGCGGGTGACGAAAGAAACCCAAATTGTGGTCGACCTGAACCTCGACGGACGAGGCCGCGCCGACATCCAAACCGGCCTCGGTTTTTTCGACCACATGCTCGACCAGGTGGCCAAACATTCGGGTAGTGACCTGAAAATCAGGGTGCAGGGTGATCTGCACATCGACGAACACCACACCATCGAAGACACCGCCCTGGCCCTGGGCGAAGCCTTTCGCCGCGCCCTCGGCGACAAGCGGGGCATCAGCCGCTACGGCTTTCTGCTGCCGATGGACGAGGCGCTGGCGCAAGTCGCCATTGATTTTTCGGGACGGCCCTGGCTGGTGTGGGAGGCCGACTTCCGGCGGGAACGCGTGGGCGATATGCCCACCGAATTATTCCACCACTTTTTCAAATCCTTCAGCGACACGTCCCTTTGCAACCTCAACGTGAAAGTGGAAGGCCAGAACGAACACCACAAAATCGAGGCGGTTTTCAAGGCCTTTGCCAAAGCCATTAAAATGGCGGTGAAGCGGGATTTGAAGGAGGCGGATTTGCTGCCGAGTACGAAAGGGGTGCTGTGAAAATTGAGAATTGAGAATTGAGAATTGAGAATTACGGGGCGTATTTTTGCAGCCACAACCCGGTTCATTTTGTAACTTGTTTATCATGCTTTTCCTCGACGTTGCACCGCACGAACTTCCGACCTGGCTCGTCCTTTTGTTTTACATTGCGCTGCTGGGTGGTTCCATCATCACGGGCCGCTGGCTCGACAGCAAAGACAACAGCCAGCGCTTCGAAGACTGGCCGCCGGAGAAAAAGTAGCAACCCTGACAGCGGCCAACGGCCCTGTCAGCGGTTGCGGGCTGGTCGGTAGCCGAAGTTCGGTTATCCGGCAAACGCGCACAACCGCTGACAGGGCCGTTGGCCGCTGTCAGGGTTGCTTACAGCAATCCCTCATCGGCGAAACTCAGATAGGTTTTGTCGCTCAGAATGAGGTGGTCCAACACGGGAATGTCGAGCAGTTGCCCGGCACTTTTAAGTTTGCGGGTCAGGTCTTTGTCGGCCTGGCTGGGCTGGAGGTTGCCGGAGGGGTGATTGTGGGAGAGAATGACGGCGCTGGCGAGGTGTTCGAGGGCGGCTTTGAAAATAATCTTCGGGTCGGCCACCGTACCCGACACGCCCCCCGCCGAAATCTGCACGGGCCGGATGACCTGGTTGGCCCGGTTGAGCACCAGAATCCAGAATTCTTCGTGGGGTACGTCCATCAGGTGCGGTCGCAGCACGTCGAACGCGTCGCGCGAGCAGGTAATTTTAGGCTTTTCCCGTGATTCAGTTTCTTTCCGCCGCCGCCCCAGTTCAAGCGCGGCCACGATGGTGATGGCCCGCGCTTCGCCGATTCCAGGAAACTTCGAGAGGTCTTTCACGCTCAACTTCGCCAGGTGGTTGAGGTCGTTGTCGGTTTTCCGTAAAATTTCCTTCCCGATGTCCACCGCCGTGAGTTTGGTGGTGCCGGAGTTGATGAGAATGCCGAGCAATTCGGCGTCGGAAAGGGCCGCTTTGCCCTTCAACATCAATTTTTCGCGGGGACGGTCTTCTTCGGCCCAGGACTTGATGCCGAGCGGGTTGGAGTAGGTTTCCATGGAACACAGGTGGTTTTCGGGCGAACTTCCCCGCTTTCGGCCCCAGTCGGCGTACCGTTCGCTAAGTTTTCTGGCCCGTCTCCTAAAAACCCGCCATTTTCCCCCAAACAAAAACGCCCCACCGGAAGGGTGAGGCGTTTGAGATTCCAGCGTCGGTAAAGCTTACGCGGTTGCCGCAGGGGCAGGCGTTGCAGGAGCCGCGAGCGTATTGACGAAACGGGCCAACTTCGATTTGTTGTTGGCCGCTTTGTTTTTGTGAATCACGTTCTTCTTCGCCAGTCGGTCGAGCATCGAAGCGACGGTCTGGTAGAGCGTCCAGGCTTCGGCTTTGTCGGTCGTCGCACGGAGGCGTTTGATGGCCGTCCGCGTGGTTTTGTGTTGGTATCGGTTGCGCAGGCGCTTGGTTTCGTTGGCCCGAATGCGCTTCAGTGCCGATTTATGGTTTGCCATTTTTTATTGCCCGAATAAAGTTGGTTTCCGGAAATGAGTGCGCAAAGGTAAGGCTTTCCCCCAAAAAGTCAAACGCTGATTTCCAGATTCTGCCCTCGATGCTATGAAAATCATCCTCTCTACCCTGGTTTTTAGCTCGTTGCTCACGGTTTCAAAAGCGTTGAGTTCGCCCGAAATCATTTCCCTAACGGGGGAAAAACGGTGTATTTCTACGAAAATCTGGCTCCGTAGCGTAGGGCTTAAGCGGCAACGGCCGACCGCCTACACTACGGAGCCAGAGGCAGGCCATTCACAATTCGTAACTCGTAATTCACAAATCGTAAATCCACACTGGGGTTTTTACGCCCACCAGCGCATCAACCGGCTGGCTATCTTCACGTTGCCCGCCGAGATGATGCCGTTTTACAAAAAACACCTGCCGTACCTGATGGCCACCTCGACCAACCCCGACCAGCGCCGCTACGCGGTGCCCGACGAGGCCCCGCGCCACTTCATCGACCTCGAAGCCTACGGCGACAGCGTTTGGACGAAACCGTTCTGGAAAGAAGCCGTGGCGTTTTACGGCGAAGACACGCTGAAAAAACACGGCATTGCCCCCTGGCACATCCAGCGGATGCGGTTTCAACTGACGGAGGCGTTTCGGGAAAAAGACGCCCGGCGGATTCTAAAACTCTCGGCGGAATTGGGCCACTACGTGGCCGATGCCAACGTCCCCCTGCACACCACGCGCAACTACAACGGACAATTCACCAACCAGCAGGGCATTCACGGGTTTTGGGAGAGTCGCCTGCCCGAACTCTACGCCACGCAGTACGATTTTTTCGTGGGCACGGCGGAGTTTCTCGAAAAACCCCACGAGCGCATCTGGGGCGCGGTTCGGCAGGCCCACGCCTGCCTCGATTCAGTGCTCAGTTTCGAGCGCAGCGCCACGACTGAACTCGGCGAAGGCCGCAAGTACGGCATCGAAGAGCGTAACGGACAAAACGTGAAGGTCTATTCCCAGGAATTTTCGGCCCGCTACCACGCCCTGCTCAACCGGCAGGTGGAGCGGCAAATGCGGGCGGCCATCGACCTCATCGGCGACCTGTGGTTTACCTGCTGGGTGGAGGCGGGCCAGCCCGACTTGACGCCGCTGCTGACCTTTAAATTTTCGGATGAGGACAAAAAAGCGGAAGAAACCGAACAAAAAAGCTGGCTGAAACGGCTGTTTTCGGCCCGGCCGGAGGAGTGAGTGAGTGCGGATTTGGGATGGCGGATTGCGGATTGACCCCGGCGAGGTTGGTATCTTTGGAACATGAAACCGATTCAACTCCCCGAAGAAAATCAATCCGCAATCCGCATCCACGGCGGCCCCAATCCGAAATCCAAAATCTTCCTCAAGCCCGGCAAGGAAGCCTTCGTCCGCCGCTTTCACCCCTGGATTTTCTCCGGTGCCGTCGCCAGCATCGAAGGCCATCCCGCCGACGGCGATGTGGTGCGGGTGTTCGACCACCACCGGAATTTTCTGGCGACCGGCCATTTCCACGAAGGCTCGATTGCCGTTAAAATTCTTTCTTTCCAGCCTACCAACCTCGACGCGGAATTTTTCGCGAAAAAACTGACCGAAGCCTGCCGCGTGCGCGGCCTGCTCAACCTGAGCGACACCACTGCCTACCGGCTCGTCCACGGCGAAGGCGACGGCTTGCCGGGCCTGGTTATCGACTGGTACGACGGCGTGGCGGTGCTCCAGGCCCATTCGGTGGGGATGCACCGGCAGCGGTTGGCGTTGGTTGAAGCCTTGAAAAATGCCTTCGGTGACGAGTTGAAAGCCGTGTACGACAAAAGTGCCGAAACCTTGCCCGACCGCTACGCGGCTGGAATTGAAAACGGCTATTTGTTTCAAGCCGGTGAAATTTTCCTCCCCCACCCCATCCGCGAAAACGGTCACACCTTTCTCATCGATTGGGAAACCGGCCAGAAAACCGGCTTCTTTCTCGACCAGCGCGACAACCGCGCCCTGCTCGCCCGCTACGCGCCGGGCAAGCGGGTACTCAACGCCTTTTGCTACTCCGGCGGATTTTCGGTGTATGCCCTGGCGGCGGGAGCCGAACTCGTGCATTCGGTTGATGCCTCGGCCAAGGCAATGGGACTGACCAGCCGGAACCTGGAGGCAAATTTTGGAGTAACCTCCCCGCACGAGTCCTTCACCGACGACGTCTTGAAGTTTTTGAAAGCCCACGACCACCAGTACGACCTCGTCGTGCTCGACCCGCCCGCCTACGCCAAGAGCATCGAAGCCCGGCACCGGGCCGTACAGGGCTACAAACGCCTCAACGCCGAGGGCATCCGGCGGCTGGCTCCGGGTGGGATTTTATTTACATTTTCCTGCTCGCAGGTTGTGGATCGGGAGTTATTTTACAACACCGTCGTGGCGGCGGCGCTCGAAGCCGGGCGGCCCGTTCGGGTGTTGCACCAGCTTTCGCAGGCCCCCGACCACCCGGTCAATGCCTTTCACCCCGAAGGCAGTTATTTGAAAGGGCTGGTGCTGGAAGTAGAGTGACTGAGCAAAAAAGACGGCCCTGCGTCGTCGGCCCACTCAAGTTGGGGCCGACGACGCAGGGCCGTCTTTTTCAAATCGCGCCTACACCGGCAACGGCAATTCCTTCAAATCCTCTTCCGTCAGCGTGATTCCCGCCGCCGCCGTGTTTTCTTCCAGGTGCCCGACCGACGAGGTCCCCGGAATGGGCAACATTACCGGCGAAGCGGCCAGCAACCAGGCCAGCGCGATTTGATACTCCGAAACGCCGTGCCGTTCGGCCACGCGATGCAGGGCTTTTTGCGCCCCCAGGTTGCCACTGGCCAGCGGATACCAGGGAATGAAGGCGATGCCGTTTTGCTCGCAATACTTCAATTCTTCGTTCCAGCGCTGCTGGCCGAAGTTGTACATATTCTGCACCGAAGCCACTTCGAAGAACTGCTGTGCTTTTTTAATCTGATCCAACCTTACTTCCGACAGCCCGATGTGCTTGACGTAGCCTTGTTTCTGGGCTTCTTTCAAAAACCCCAGCGTTTCTTCGGCGGGCACCTTCGGGTCGAAGCGGTGGAGTTGGTAGAGGTCGATCCGGTCCACTTTCAGACGTTTCAGGCTACCGCGCAGGGCTTCCGACAGGTGAGCCGGGCTGCTGTCCACCGGCCACTGGTTGGGGCCGGTGCGGGTCAGTCCGCCTTTGGTGGCAATCACGAGGTCGTCAGGATACGGATACAAGGCCTCGGCGATCAACTCTTCCGACACGTTCGGACCGTAACTGTCGGCGGTGTCGATGAAATTGATGCCCAGATCGACGGCGCGTTTCAGCACCCGGATGCATTCGGCGCGGTCGCGGGGTGGCCCCCAGATGCCCTCGCCGGTGAGGCGCATGGCCCCGAAGCCAAGGCGGTTGACCGTTAGATCGTTGTTAAGCGTCAGCGTACCCGATTGGGCAGCGGAAACGAAGTCAGTTGACATAAAACGTAAGGTCTTGTTTGAATTCTTGATAGGGTTTGGGACGAATTGAAAAGTTGGTGTTAGACTAAAAAAAACAGGGTTTTACGGTTTTCAAACCCTACACCTTTTCAAACTCTAGTTGCCGCGCCAGCCGGTCGGCGTCGGTGGCGGTAAGCAGGGAGCGGTAGCCGTTTAGCTCGTTGATCCGGCGCTGGTCGGAAACACCCCGGATGAAATCGGTTTGTTCTTGAAACATTCCGCGTAGCAAGTCACCGTAGAGGTGTTGCTTGTGGGTGGCGTCGCCGTAGTTGAGTTCAATTTTCTGGAACGCGTCCACGTCCTTGAACCGCCCCCGCTGCTGGCGCTCCGCCCCGACGTAACTGGCCGACACGTCGAGCCGAGCACCGGGGAAAAGGTCGAGCAAGGCGCGGGTTTCTTCTTCGTTGACGATGCCCCGCAGAGTCATCCGGGTCGGAACCCACTCCGAGAGTGTTACCTCGCCGCGCTCGAAAAGCAATCGTAATTCCTGCCGGTCGAGGCGGCCCGGCTGGGTGAAGCCGTGGTAGAAATTGACCAGCGCCCCGTTGGCGTAACGAACCGTGGCCTGCACCTGGTCTTCGAGGTCGTCGTAGCCGGGGCGCTTCGTGGTTTCCGCCGCCACCACCTGACCGGGTCCGAGCCAGCCTTCGAACAAGTCGAAAAAATGCACGCCGTGTTCGATGAAAATCCCCCCGCTTTTGCTCCGGTCCCAAAACCAGTGGCTGGGCGCGAGGCCCTCGTCGGAGGCATAATTTTCAAAATACCCGTGCAGCACCTCACCGAGGTATTTTTCAGCGATCAACTCCCCCACTTTTTCGGCCAGCGGGTTGTAGCGTTGCATCAGGTTGGTGATCAGCACCTTGCCCTGATTTTGGGCTTCGGCTATCATTTCGCGGCCTTCTTCAGCGCTGACGGCCAGGGGCTTTTCGCAAATCACGTGCTTGCCGTGGCGCAGAGCCAGCATGGCCTGTTGGTGGTGAAGGAACGGCGGCGTGGCAATGTACACCAGGTCCACCGCCGGGTGTTCGACCAATTCTTCGATGGTTTCGAGCAGCACGGCCCCGAAACGCCGGGCGGCTTGCTGGGCGGCTTCGCGGTGCGTACCCGCGATGGCGACTAAGTTGGTGTTCGGGATTTGTAAAAAATGCTGCGTGGCAAACAGCCCGAAGCCACCCATGCCAATGACGCCGAGGCCGAGGGGTTTGGTTGAAGGCATAAAACCGGGGAGTGGTGGGAAAATAGGACCGGACGGGAGGATAGCAAAAAGTAGTCCGCCGTTTCTTGTTCCACAGCGGCGGGGAAGGAAATTGATTGGGATTTTCCTCTGTGCCGCAGGTACGCAATCGTAGCCTACCCACGGCACACGTGCCTGGCCCGGAACCCACTTCTACCAACATTTTGCCCCTACGGGGCGGTCTAATCTCCCGCTCGCACCGATTTAGCTTTGCTGAACCCACGATTGCAATCGCTGCGCTTCGGGTTTCGTGTCTTCGACACTCTCACTTCCCCATCCCATCCAGCAACACCACCAGCGCCGTCATCGAAGCCGCGCC